>NZ_JACVQC010000001.1:541926-2176649 GCF_018881505.1 Polynucleobacter sp. UK-Mo-2m-Kol15
ATATCCCACGCTTTATCCGCCTGCTAGTAGATGAGCGCGAGGATCTAAAACAAGTCTTTAATCTAGAAAAGATTACTGGCCAGTTAGCCTGCGCCGAGTGGTGGGAGAAAATTGGTAAAGACCAGTACCCCAGATTGCAGTGGCAGACAGCGCAGTTTTGGCAATCATTGGCTCATGCCGATGAACAAGCAGATGATGTATCCCATATCCCACGCTTTATCCGCCTGCTAGTAGATGAGCGCGAGGATCTAAAACAAGTCTTTAATCTAGAAAAGATTACTGGCCAGTTAGCCTGCGCCGAGTGGTGGGAGAAAATTGGTAAAGACCAGTACCCATTAATGTCTGAAATTTCATTTTCTCCCTTACTTTTTAGTAAATAAATCCTGGACTTAATTCGTGAAAGAATCTTTTGGAGTGAATGTTGTTGGTTTTCCTCAGAGCACTCTTGGGCTTGGGGAGGATGCTAGGATGGCTACAAATGTTATAAATAATCTTTCAATACCAGTCGTTGCAATTCAGGCCCCAATGTCTGGGCCGCCTAAATTAGAGCATTCAGTCGACCATTTTGTAAGTGATCATTTGCAATATGACGTTTCTATATTTTGTCTTCCTCCTCCCGATATGTACCGCTTGGCTCTGGAGGGGGGGAGGCATTTAATTGATGTAAAAACATATCGAATTGGAGCTTGGCCATGGGAGCTTCCTCATTGGCCATCGGCCTTTGGGCGCCTTGATAAATTTGTTGATGAAATTTGGGCTCAAAGTGAGTTTGTTGCAACGGTATATAAAAAACTTGGAATAGTTTCTGTATTCAATATGCCAATGGTGATCTCAATACCTAAACCCACAAAAAATTTGAGGGATTCAATGAATCTCCCAAGCAACTCCTTTTTATTTTATTTGCTGTTTGATGGAAATTCTTGGTTAAGTAGGAAAAATCCTTTGGGGGGTGTACAGGCTTTTCAAAAGGCCTTCCCATTAAATTTAGAAAATCAAAATATTGGACTTGTAATTAAGGCTATGAATGTCAATCCAAATGATTCTATGTGGAAAAAAATTGAGTTAATTGCAGCAAAAGATCCACGTATTCATATTATTCAAAAAAGAATGGAAAGGCAGGATCTCATTAATTTGATGGATTCATGCGATTGCTATATTTCATTGCATAGAAGTGAAGGATTTGGAAGGGTAATTGCCGAAGCTATGTTACTAGGGCAGCCTGTAGTGGTAACTAACTTTTCTGGGAACGTAGATTTTTGTAATAGTTCTACAGCTTACATGGTTGATGGAGAATTGCAGCCACTGTTACCAGGAGATTATTTATTTTATGAAGGTCAATATTGGTGTGATCCTGATATAAATACTGCATCAAAGCAACTAGTTCGTGTATTTGAGAATCCAGTTGAGCGAAATAAGATTTCAAAAGCAGGAAGAGATCTCATACTTGAAAAATATTCCATGTCGACAGTAAGCCGCGCCTACCTCGGCAGACTATCAAAAATCCGAGTTGAATATTCTCTATGATTAGGCTAAGAATATGTGCGCCTGATATATTTGAGGGTGATGCTGTTGGAAATCATTGCCTTGGTATTGCTAGAATGGGTAAGCGACTCGGTTATGAGATAAGCATTTACGCAAAAAATTTTGAAGCTGATGATGATCTTATTATCCCTATAGAGGATTTATTTGGAAGTGTTAATGAATCAGATATTCTCCTTATTGCTTATTCAATTTATGACCCTTATTTAGATGCGCTCTTAAAACTTAAATGCTCAAAGATTTGTTACTTTCATGGTGTTACATCGTCAGCACTGCTTAATGAGTTCGATATAGTGACGGCGAAATTATGTCGTTTGGCAATTAAGCAAATAAAAAAATTTAAAAGTTTTGATACTATAATTTGTAATTCAAAATATACATCCTTAGCATTAGAAAATATCATTAATCCAGAGAGGCTTTTAGTGATCCCGCCTGTATTTTTGGATATGGCGACGTATAAAAGAGTAGCCACCAAATATAGTCGAAGGCATGAACTTAATTTTTTAATGGTTGGCAGATGCGTCCCACATAAAAATATTGAGTTTGCAATTGAAGTATTGGCTGAGGTAAATAATTCACTTAAACAGGCTACTCTCTCGATAGTTGGTAGTACGCCTAACTATAACTATTTCAAGTTTTTAATTAATAAGGCTCGAAAATTAGGGGTTTTGAGTAGTATTGATTTTACGGGTGTTATACACGAACAAGCCCTAGTTAATTTGTACACCACAACAAGCGGTCTTTTGGTGACAAGTAAACATGAGGGATTTTGTGTTCCTGTGCTTGAGGCTATGAGTTTTGGTAGTCCAGTTTATGTGCTTGGGGGAAGTGCTGCGCAGGAGCTGTGTTTAAAGCCGGAGATTTTTCTTGATAGTGACTGTCCATCTGCTTGGGCTGCCAGAATCTCTGCCGAGGTAAATCAGTCTAAACTTGTCAAGGATGAGGACGCTTGCGAGAGGTTAGCTCGTGCTTCGATAGTTTTGAATTTAGCTAGCGATTCCATTTGGCTATCTGCGCTTGATGATGGTAAAGGAGTTTAGTAATGACCAGTGGCCTAAAGATACTTCTTACAACATACAGTACTGCATATTCAACAAGCGGTGGGGGGGAGGTAGAAATAATTAGGACCGCAGAAATGCTAAGGGGTGCCGGTGCCCTTGTAGATATTTATGGCCCTGCTAGCAGACCTTTAATATTCTATGACTTCATTATTCATTTTTCGGTTGAGGCTAGCGGAGCTCCATTATTTTTTGCTGCAAAGGAGGCTGGCAAAAAAATCTTTATATATCCAAATGTTTGGTGGTTTGAAGCCCCTTCTCCGGTAGAAATTGAAAGAGTAAAGGCATTGGTATTAGCAGCGGATAAGGTAATTTTTAAATCAAGAGCAGAGCTTCAGAACTTTTCTCGATATATTTCTTTACCCCACGACAGGATTGTGGTTTCAAGATTGCCAATATCGCCTAGTTTTTCTCAAGAAATCGATGCACAACTAGCTATGGCTTATACAGATAAACTGGGATACGTTTTGTGTATTGGTTTGCTAGAGCCAATTAAAAATCAATTAGAGCTTATTCGAGCCTTAAACAGCCTCTCGATGGATGGAGTATTTATTGGCGGTACAAGAGACGAGGCATATGCTCGCCAATGCAAGCTAGAAGCCCATCACGGAATTAAATTCCTACCTTTCATTTCCCCATCAAGCTCTCTATTGCGCTCTATTATCGGAGGTGCTGCTGTTCTCGTAGAGCCAAGCTTTGATCCTCCGGGAAGATCTGTTTTGGAAGGGGCAATTCTAAAGCGTCCGGTCGTTATTGGGGCTAGTGAGTGGCAAGAAGAATATTTCTCGAAACACTGCTGGATAGTCTCGCCAGATTCTTCTGCAGATATTGCTAAAGGGGTGATGGCAGCATTAAATGATTCGGATAGATCAATTAAGATAAAAAAGGCTTATGAATGTTTTTTATCCAACAACTTAGATCATTTGGTCGGCAGTGTTTTAATAAACTCAATTCTTGGCTGCGATGACCAGTAGAAACTCTATAACTCGAGTTTTAGTGATTCAAAGGAATTCTTTATCAGATGAGAATTTATTATCAAGATCGATTGGAGCAAGATTTACTCCGCTACTAAATTATATGAGTGGGCGAAAATTAATTAGTTTCTGCGAAATATTGGAGGATAACATCACTCTTATGGATTTAAAGAGTTGCGATGTGGTTTTGTTTAATAAGCATTCTTCTAGGCAGGCTATAAATATTATGAAAATGTCTCATGATATTGGCCTAAAAACTATATATGATCTTGATGATTGGATACTCGACTTGCCCGAATATTCTGTAACAGATTTGCTTGAGGATCAGCTCGGAAATATTATTTGGATGATTCGAAATGCCACTTTTGTTACTGTCTCTTGTAATGCTTTAATGGATAAAGTCGCTCTTTTGCGCAATCCCATATTTCTGCTGAAAAATGGGATTGATCCGTCTGCTTTTGGCTTTGGAGATGGTGGTTGGTCAGAATCAAAAAAACCAAAAATTCTTTTTTCTAATACGGATGGAATTAAATTGATTAAATTCAAGGAGAAATTTTTTGAATTAATTATTAATTTTTTGAATGATAATCCAGAGATTTCAATTGATTATTGGGGTGATATTTTTCCTGAGATTTATCAAATACCAAGAATTAGGATAAGAGGATTTCTGCATAATGAGGCATATAAAAGAGCGATATTAAGCGAGGGATATTGGTTTTCAATCGTGCCATTGGGGGGCCCAGAGGATGCAGATTCCTTATTTTTCAATAGCTGTAAATCTTGTATTAAGTATATAGACTATGGCGCACTCGGGATACCTGGCATATATTCCAACACCCCAGTTTATACAGAAGTAGTTAAGCATCAAGTTAATGGAATTCTTGTTGATAATGATTCGCTCTCTTGGGAGAAAGCAATGAATAGCTTGCTTCAAAACTCGTTATTAAGACGCGAGATAAGGGAGAGTGCCTATGTAGACGTAGTTAAAAATCATGGACTAAAAGAGCCTGCTAAAATTTTCTTGAACCTTCTTAGACTATGATTTGAGTGAGCTCTATATATGGATTTATTTTTGATCCGACACGGTCAATCACTGGCCAATGCTGCCGGCAGGTTGATTGCTGATCGGTATGATGGCCTGAGTGCATTGGGTATTTCTCAATCACAGGAATTAGCTCATACTCTCGCGGAAATGAGGCACATGCCCTCACTCATTTTTTCTAGTCCCTGGGCAAGAGCACGTGAAACCGCTGAATATGTATACTCGCAAAGTATTGAGATTAATTTTGATGCAAGGCTTGCAGAAACAAACCCCGGAAAGTTTGGCACATGGTTGGAAGCTGACTTCAATCAACAGTTTCCAGAATTTAATAAAAATATTGCAAATCAATATGAGGAGGGTGAGTCACATTTAGATATGGCTTATCGTGTCTGTAATTGGGTGGATGAGGAGGTATTTCCAAGAACATCTGAGTCCGGCCTCATTAGTGTCGTTGCGCATGGTGGACCTATAAGCGTAATATTGCAATACTTATTAGGTATACCCATAGAGACTAGATACCCAAGTTTTTCTGTGCCGAATGCCTCTTTTTCTATATTAAAATGGCGCCCTGATTTGAACCGGTATTGCTTGCTATCTGCAGGTCATCAATGAGAAAAAAGATATTAATCTATGAGCCGCTCTATAAGGCAAATCAGAAGATAGTAGATCTTGCATTTTGCCCACTCATGATTAATGATAACTCCCTCTCAGAATGGCGTGAGCTTAAACATTTGATTAATATATATGATGCTTATATTCATTTTAATGCTGAATATACAGGATTATTTTCACCTAAATTTCAATTAAAAACACATATTACGGGCGAGGAATTTATTGATTTTGTAAATAGCAATCCAGGGGGGGACGTTTACTTTATAAATCCTTTCCCGCAAATCAAGTACTGGTCTTATAACGTTTGGATGCAGGGAGAAATAGCACATCCCGGGCTAAAAAAAGCTGCTAAGCAACTTTTAGAGGCAGCAAAAATACCAATAGATATTGAGAGGACTCCACGGCATGGCAGTAATTTATTAGCCTACTCAAATTTTTGGGTTGGGACGCCAAACTTTTTGGAGAAATATATTGTAGGTATTCTAAAGCCAATAAACCAATTCTTATTGGAAAATCCTAACCATCCAGCAACCATTGGGGTCTTGGCAATGACTAAGCATACCGTAAGTGCCCCACTGCTACCATTCATTATTGAGCGACTCTTCAGTACTTATTTGTCATTAAACCCAGATATTGATGCAGTTTGTTACCCCTATTCTGAGTCTGAAATTATTGATAAATATTGTATAAATGATTTCGAAAGGTTGTTAGTAAGATTTATGAGGAATGAAGTTGATAGAGCTGACATTGATTGTAGATTTACTGATGGTCTTTTAGGTAAAATGAATCTAGCATGCCAGTTATTTCAGCAGCATCATAATGATTTATATGAATATAAGATACATCCCCATCTTTCTAGATAACGTTATCAATTAAAATGAAACCAGTCATCTAACTGAGTTTATTCATTGAGGTATTTAATGTATTATTTCTCCTGATGTACCATAGCCTTTTGGAGATATTCTACCAAGTCGCTGGCGTGGTCATATATTGTTGTAAGCTGTGATTTAAGCGTCGATATTTTTGCACTTATCTTGAATAAAAAATAAATATTCATTAATCAGTTTATAATGATTTTTTAATATACTGTACAAACAAATTTAATTTCCCTAAATTTGGGAAATTTAGCCTCAGAAGCTTCTAAAGATTCAGTGTAACTATTCTACAGGTTATCAGTGCTATTTAGGTTTACAGTAAATAGATCATCGAAATTCCTTTTCAGTACCCTTTAAAACTAGAACGATTTGAATAAATTAAATTATTTATCGTTAACATTAGGTCTTTCATAGGAGTTACAGATAACATAAAAATCATCTTTTTAAATGTACGAAGCTAATGGTTTGTATCAGACCTAAAAATATCTCAATTAATAGTAACTCTTAAAGCATTTGGGGGGGTAAAGGGGCTACGCTTTTTCCGGCTCATCTTCATAATGTGTCTATAATCAAGAAAATTTATCTATTTTACATTCCTTTTTATGAAAACAACTCACTTGCTACCTGGAGTCCCTTTAGTTGAAAGCCCTTTCTTTAATGATTTTGCTGAAGAGGTTTGGTCAGGAGAGGAATTGAGAATTGCTAGGGATTTAAACGAAAATGGTTTTGCGGTTTTTAATTTTTTAGACTCAAAATTAATTGAAGCAATTAATCAGATTCCATCTGACTTTAAGGATAAATATGATTGGGATGCTTGGCGAGCTGAAAAGCTCGAGAGCTTGCGAATTCAGGATGCATGGCAGTTTGATAGCCGAGTTAATAGTATTGCCTCAAACCCACAAATTATTTCCTTATTAACTAGTCTTTATGGGAAGCCAGCATTCCCATTTCAAACTCTGAATTTTGCGGTGAGTAGCGAACAAAGTGGGCACAGTGATCACGTGCACTTCAGCAGCTTACCCGAAAGATTTATGTGCGGTGTTTGGGTGGCATTTGAAGATATTGATGAAAATAATGGCCCTTTATTTTATTATCCAGGCTCACATAAGTGGCCTTCGTATGCTAACGAGCATATCGGTGTAAGTGGATTTGACATAGGAAATGCCTACGGTCACTATAGTAAATATGTTGATTTGTGGGAGGCGCTAGCCAATTCACATGGCGTGCAAAAAAAATACTTCTATGCCAAGGCTGGACAGGGGTTAATCTGGGCATCTAACCTTGTCCACGGTGGTAGCAAGATGCTAGATAGATCTAGAACTAGGTGGAGTCAGGTAACGCATTATTTCTTTAAGGGGTGTGGCTTTACCACGCCTGTAGCAAATGATATTAATCAAGGTCAAATTTATTATCGAGATATTATTGATATCTCTAATGGCAGTATTGTAAAAAATATTATTTCTGGATGTGAAGTTAATGAGAGCTTAGTCGAGAGGTTGATGCCTCCATGTATCTCTGGTCAAAATTTACCTGTTGATTTTGTTGCTTCAAAATATTTAGAGTTGAATCCAGATGTTTTAGAGAGCAATGCTGACCCAGAAAGCCACTATCTAAATTTTGGAAAAATTGAGGGCAGGCGCTATAAGTAGTAATCACGCCTAGAAATACTCTTAAACAAAAATTTTATGAATGTTTAAGATACATTTAAGTATATGGATAAAAAAAGATATCTGGAGCAAATAGCTTATGTTAGAGATTGCCTAAATTTCTACGAATATAAGATTAATTTTATATTTTGTTTATCCGCCCTGTTTATTTTTGGATTAGCTGTTATTGGTGTAATTAAGGGTTATTCTAATATTCCATTCTGGGATATGTGGGACGGATATTTAGACTTTTATACCCGAGCAAAGTCAGGTAATTGGTATTCATGGGTTGCTCAACACAATGAACACAGAATTTTATTATCAAGAATTCTGTTTTGGATAGACCTTGCTTTATTTCATGGGCAAGTTTGGTTTTTGCTTTTAATGAATTTTGTCTTTATTACGACTGGATATTTAATTTTTAGAGCTGCATTAAAAGAATCTCCATCGAATAGCAAATGGGTGAGTTTTTTTATATTTGCCTGGCTGTTTTCATGGTGCCAAAAAGAAAATTTAACCTGGGGATTCCAAAGTCAATTTTTTTTGGCCCAACTACTTCCTCTAGCTAGCTTTTACTTGATGCATAAATCTTCGACGATTGAAGGTAGATCCCTTTTCTATTTTTTGGGAGCAGCTGGGTGCGGGCTTCTTTCGGCTGGCGCTATGGCAAATGGAGTCATCACCCTACCATTGCTATCAATTTTTTGTGTGCTTATTGGTGGAGGCTGGCGACGAATAATTACCTTATGCTTTCTTTCGGCTTGTGTTTTGTCAATTTATTTCTTTGACTATATTGCCCCCGTTGGTCACAGTTCATTAAGCGCTGCCTTAAGTGAGAACCCAAAAGGATTTGCAGAGTTTGTACTCATGTATCTCGGGGGACCTTTCTACTATGTTTTCGGGATGGGTAAGGTTGGTTTTTTGGCCGCTAAGATTGCTGGAGGAGTTTTAATCTTTGGGTCTATTGGATTTGCTTTGAAGGCACTGCAGGCCCCCAAAAACTCTACCTTAATGCTCGCACTTCTTTTCTTCATTCTATATGTCGGCGGATCTGCATTTGGTACAGCGGGAGGGCGTCTTAATTTTGGGGTGGAGGCATCACTAGCTAGTCGCTATACAACACCCGCTTTAATGTGTTGGGCTGCTTTTATTGTCCTTATTTATCCATTTGTGAGGGTATTGGCTATCAAGATTAGCATGTTTTTCATTTTATCTGCGATCCTTGTTGGGATGATGCCCGCTCAACTAAAGGCCTTGAATTCACAGAATGAATTTATTTTTGAAAAACAGGTAGCTTCATTGGCAATTGAGTTGGGTGTGAGAGACCAGCAACAAGTCAAGACTATTTTTCCAAATCTTGATTGGGTCTTTTCGCTTGCTAAGGCTCCAATTGAAGAAAATGTGTCTATATTTGGGTCGAAGCCCCTAAAAGATTTGAGAAAAGGCCTTGGCCAAAAGATCGAGCTTAGCAATTTAGCGTTTCCCGATTGTAATGGCCACCTAGATGACATTAATGTATTGGGTGAGGATCCACTGTTCGATCGGGTAAGGGGATGGGTATTTGAGCCAAAAAATACCGCATATCAAGAAGTCCTTTATTTTATTGATGATAGTCAAAAGATTGTAGGCTATGCTTATAGTGGTCAAGAAAGACCAGATGTTGGTCTGGCGATGGGAAGGGGTGCTGAGCGAGCCGGCTTTAAGGGATATTTATTTGCCGATATGCGCGGTAAGGCCATATATATAGTTGGTGGAAAATTCCAGTGTCGGATGGCCTATGCTTCTCGTTTCACTGTTTCGGAGTTCGAATGGAGGGGTGGTGAAGGTAGGGAAATTGCCTCTGTTCAAAGCATTGACATTGGCTTAAATAGTTGGATCGGAAAAGATTTTTATAAATCTAATATTCCCGGCTTTAGGGTGCTTGGAAGCTTTATTAATTCCGATATGGATACTGGCAGCGTGGTTGTTAAGCTGAATCGAGGTGATAAATTACTTTATCGCTCAGGGCCTACGAATCGCCATCAGATGGTTGAGATAATTAACTCTGGACTTGC
Source organism: Polynucleobacter sp. UK-Mo-2m-Kol15 (assembly GCF_018881505.1). GTDB lineage: Bacteria > Pseudomonadota > Gammaproteobacteria > Burkholderiales > Burkholderiaceae > Polynucleobacter. The sequence goes on from NZ_JACVQC010000001.1 coordinate 551,727, forward strand.
GCCTACTCAACTTCCACTAGCCAAGGATTGGGTTATCCTTGAATTTTCAGATAGTCGGCTTCCCGATAATTTTCTCTTAAAACTCACCGACCAGGGGGTTGGATGGGGGGAGTGGTCAGCAATAGGCTTGAAAGTAAGTACAGGCAAATAGATGAACAAATTACGCATTATTCTACCGGGTGGCGCTGGACTTGTCGGTCAAAATTTAGTTGCCCAACTTGTTCTTAAGGGCTATAACAATATTATCGTTATCGATAAGCACAAGACAAATTTAGAGTCTCTTCAAGTCATTCATCCTGCTGTAATTACAATTAATGCTGATCTATCAAAGCCAGGAGCTTGGCAAAATTATTTTAAGGGTGCAGATGTTGTTGTGATGCTCCAGGCGCAGATTGGGGGATTGTTTTATCAGGAGTTTATCGATAATAATATCTCATCAACTGAGCTAATTCTTGATTTGATTAAGGAAAATAGCATTCCTTATCTGGTGCACATTAGCTCTTCTGTTGTTGAGTCTGTTGCTGATGATTTCTATACTCGAAGCAAGATTAAGCAAGAGAAGATTGTTCTTGCAGGTGGCATTGCATGCCCAATCCTGCGCCCAACTTTAATGTTTGGCTGGTTTGATAGAAAACACTTGGGATGGCTTGCTCGTCTGATGCAAAAAATTCCCGTGTTCCCCATTCCTGGTAATGGAAAATTTATGCGTCAGCCGCTGTATGTGGGTGATTTTTGTGGGGTAATTATTAGTTGTATTGAAAATAGAATTCCTAGCGGGATATTTAATATATCGGGCCATCAGAAGATTGACTATATTGACATGATTCGTGTGATTAAAAGGGCGACTGGCACTAAGGCTGTTATCTTAAAAATTCCGTATGGACTCTTTTATGCGTTACTTTGGGTTTGGGCCCTTTTTGATAAAAATCCACCATTCACAACCCAACAACTGCAGGCTTTAGTTGCTAAAGATGAGTTTGAAGTAACAAACTGGCCGGAAACCTTTGGTGTTCCTTTCACTCCCTTTGAGCAAGCAATTGAAGAAACATTTAATCACCCCAAATATAGTAAGGTAGTACTCGATTTTTAAGAGGAATTAGCGTGGGAAAAAAAGTTGCAGTCTTAGGTGCTGGCCCAATGGGTCTGGCTGTTGCCTACCAGTTGGCTAAAGATGGCCATCATCCCGTGGTTTATGAGGCAGATGACAGGGTCGGTGGAATGACCGCTGCCTTTGACTTCTCTGGCTTAAAAATTGAGCGCTACTATCATTTCCATTGCATTTCAGATCATGCCTTTTTAAAGGTATTGGATGAGCTAAATCTCTCTGACAAGATGAGATGGGTACCTACGAAAATGGGGTACTGGTATCTAAATCAATTGCAGGCATGGGGTAATCCAATCGCATTACTCAAATTTCGTGGCCTTAGTTTTGTTGCTAAATTTCGTTATGGCTTACATGCATTTCTATCTACTAAGCGTGATGACTGGAAGCCCTTAGACAAAGTGGATGCTGTTCAGTGGATTCAGCGCTGGGTAGGTCCGGAGGCTTATGAGGTTTTATGGCGCAGATTATTTGATTATAAATTTTATGATTACACAAGCAATCTCTCTGCAGCTTGGATTTGGAGTCGTATTCGTAGAATCGGGCGATCACGCTATAGCCTATTTAAGGAAAAGCTAGGTTATCTTGAGGGCGGCTCTGAGACTTTGTTGCAGGGCATGCATGAAGACATCAAAAATAATGGCGGAGAGGTTCGACTTCAAACGCCTGTTACTAAGGTCATTATTGAAAGTGGCTCAGTAAAAGGGGTGGAAACCTTACATGGTGTTGAGCAATTTGATACTGTAATAAGCACGATGCCCTTACCTTATATTCCTAAGGTAATGCCAGATTTGCCAAAAGAAATTTTGGCGCAATTTAGGTCTGTGAAAAATATTGCGGTTATTTGTGTGATTGTGAAGTTGCGTAAACAATTAACTGAGAATTTTTGGCTCAATACAAATGATCCAGAGATGGATATTCCGGGAATAGTCGAGTATTCAAATTTACGTCCACTAGATCACTCTATTGTGTATGTGCCATTCTATATGCCGGGAGAGCACCCGAAGTTTGCCGAACCTGATGAGGCGTTTCTTGAAAAAGTTCAAAAATATTTTAAGAAAATTAACCCCGATCTTAAAGATGAAGATTTCTTAGATATTCGAGCAAGTCGATATCGATTTGCTCAGCCGATTGGCGTGCCTGGATATTTGGAAACTATTCCAAGGGCTAAGCTTCCAATTAAGGGGCTTTGGGTTGCAGATACTTCCTACTACTACCCTGAAGATCGGGGAATTTCTGAAAGTATAGATTTCGGTCGAAAAATGGCTCAGGATGCTGTAAGGTGATCCACCAATTTTTTTCAAAGCAATTTATTAGCTTTTTAATTACCGGCGGTATTGCAGCTACCGTTAATTTTCTATCCCGTATTTTTTATAATCAATATTGCAGTTTTTCTGCATCGGTTCTCTTTGCTTATTTAACTGGCATGATCACCGCCTTTATTCTGGCAAAGATATTTGTTTTTAAGTCTAGTACGCAGACAATCAAGCGTTCAGCAATTATCTTTGCCTTGGTAAATATTTTGGCTGCGGCCCAGACTTGGGCGATTAGCATGGGATTAAATTTTTACATCTTGCCAGCCCTTGGTTTCCAAAAATATGTAGCTGAAATTGCAAGTGCTGTTGGAATTGCTTTCCCGGTATTCACGAGCTATCTTGGCCATAAGCGCTGGTCATTTAAGTAGCAGTGATGAAAATTGGGAAGGCGGCAATCGCATTTATTTTCCTCACCTGCTTTTACTTGGGTTTATTGCTATGGGTAGATGCCAAAAATCAGGTATTAGCTCAATTGCATTTGTTGGCAAATGCAATTCCATTGCTTTTGGGTATATCACTCCTATCCTACTTTTTTAGATACCTTCGCTGGCGTTGGCTTTTGTCCCGATCAGGGTTTTCAGTTGGGTGGATGTATGGATTTATGGCCTATCTCGCTGGGTTTGCATTTACTGCCACGCCCGGAAAAGTTGGTGAATTAATTCGCATCCGATATTTCGCTAGGGTGGGTGTGCCCTCAAATATTTCTTTTGCAGCATTCATTTATGAGCGCGCACTTGATTTAATTGCCGTCTTATTTTTAGCTTCTTTGGTAATAAGTCGCCCAGACTTGCTCGTACTTGCACTAAGTTTTGTAACTATTTTTATTGGTTTATTGGTTGCAATTGCTTTGAATCCCAATTTTTTGACGTGGATCAGTGAGTTTTTTAATGGGCATTCTTGGCTTTGGTTGGAAAAACTTGTTTTAGTTATTCGCGATGGTCTGCTGTCCTGCCGATCTTGGTTAACTCCTTTGGACTTAATAATTTCCATCTCCCTTGGCCTGGCTGCGTGGACCCTAACTTCATGTGGGTTTTTGTGGCTATTGTCAAACCTTGGTCTGTCAATACCGCCTTTGGAGGCATTTAGTATTTATCCAATGGCTATGTTGGTAGGTGCTGCTTCCATGCTCCCTGGCGGAGTAGGCTCTACTGAGCTATCCATTGTTTTGCTTTTAGGTATATACGGCACTACTACCAGCATTGCCACTATTGCAGCAGTTGGAATTCGTTTTGCAACAATCTGGTTTGCAGTGCTGACAGGTTTTATTTGCCTTGGTGTTTTAGAGATATCTCAGGTAAACGAAAGTGATAATAAGATTTGATTTAAGCCCTTACCAAGGTATTTTTAAATATTCATTTTGTTAAATATGCATCTTGGTAGATGTCGAATCACCATCATAATAAGCCACCATTTAGCTGGCGCATAAATTTCGATTTTCTGAGCATCTATTCCGTCGGTAATTATTTTCGCGACTTCTTCTGGAGAGGCAAATTTCTCATTGCCTTTCATTGAAGCGGTCATGGGCGTATTGGTCGGTCCTGGCTTAATTAGCGAGACATGAACATTAGTGCCTGCAAAGCGATGTTGTAATCCTTGAGCATATCTCGTCACCAAGCCTTTGGCAGCGCCATATGCGTAGTTTGATTTGCGTCCGCGATCACCAGCAACTGAGCCAATAATGGCAATAGATCCTTGATTCAGTTTCGCCATATGCTTGGCAAAAGCCTCCGCATAAAGTGCTGGGGAAATTCCATTAATTTCTAAGGTGCTGTAATTCATAGCCAAATTATTTTGGCAGTCCTCTTGCGAGGGTAGGGTGCCATGGGCTATTAAGACTATATCAATGGGCCCAGCTGCAAATAGGGAGTCAACAGTTTTGCTGATAGTGGTTGGATCAATAAAATCCGTTACCAATGTTTCTATTTTAGTTTTTGGTGAGCGCACTAACAAGTCGGCGCCTACAACCTCTAGTTTCTTTTGGTCCCTGCCAACCAAAATCAATTCCACTGAACTTTTCTGCGCCCATATTCTTGCGCAATTCTCAGCTATAGATGATGTGGCACCAATAATGGCAATTCTTTTTGTAGTATTCAATTTAACTTCCTAGTAGGCGACGTGATAGTGATGAGCTCATTCCAGCATCACGATATTTTAAGAATTCATTTAACTTCGGGTAGCCTGCCTCAAATAGTTCGCGAGGCATGCGGGCATCTTTGGCCGGATATATCCGACCCTTAGCTTCTTTGACAATAGCATCCAAACGATCCAAAAGTTTGTGTGTACGCGATTCGTGATTTGGAAAATCTAACGCTAATGTGACGCCTGGCTCGGGGAAGCTGAGCATGCCAATAGATTCTCTATTGCCAAAAGTTTTAAGGACTGCAAGAAATGATCCTTCGCCTGACTTTTCAATTTCCTTGAGCATGGCTTGAGTTGCATCTTGCCCAACATTTCTGGGGATAACGCTTTGATACTGAAAGAACCCTTTGGGTCCATACATACGATTCCATTCCAGCAACTTATCGAGTGGATAAAAGAAAGGTTCGTAATGCACAACCCCCATGCTTGCTTTGTATTTTTTGAGGTTGTAGTAGGCGAAGTTAAAAGGGCGTAGGGTTAAGGAGTTAACCAGAGAAATGGGTGGCACAAAAGGCATTTTTTTCTCTGCCTTCATTTTTGGCGTATCCTTTAATTCATTATTTGGGTTAGCACGCATGAAGATGCCTTGACCTTTGTTGGACATGCAATCAATCCAAGAGACCGTATACTCCCAGTCCTTTTCCGAGCTATCCGCTAATTCAAAAAATTCAGATAAATTTGAGTACGGAATGGTTTCGGTATCGAGCCAAGGGCCATTAGTGGGCCGCATTTGAATTTCTGCCTCTAAAATTAAGCCGGTAAGTCCCATCCCCCCTACAGTGGCGGCAAACCAATCTGCATTCTGACCTGGACCACATTCAATTTCTGTGCCATCAGTTCGCATCAATCTTATATATTGGACATGATCCCCAAATGATCCCAATAAGTGATGATTTTTGCCATGAATGTCATTTGCAATCGCCCCACCTACAGTCACCATCTGAGTTCCGGGGGTGACAGGCAATATCCAGCCTCTTGGGATAAATAGTCTTTGTATATCCCTTAACAGCACCCCGGCTTCACAGCGCAAGCGGCCAGTTTTTTCATCAAAGTGAATGAGGTGATTGAGTCCAGTAGTGAGCCACAGAGGGCCGCTTGGGTTTAAGGCAATATCACCATAGCTACGCCCCATGCCATGAGCAATTCCAAGATGACCATCATACCGCGCTTGGATTACCTCGGCAGCTCTAAACCGATCATTTAGGGGGACAACATGGTGATCTTCATGACTTAGGCATCCCCAGGAAGAAATTGGCTTCATTTGGTCTTTTTGCACGGTTTTCAAAGACTGCTGAAGACCTTGGTGTATGGGGCGGGAATCATTACTGCTATTTTAAGGGGGTTGTTTGGGATTTGCTAATAGAGCCTTAAATATATATGGATATTGTAATTAATGAGAGAATGGAGTTCACTAGCTAACTTTTTTCAGTAAAAATCTATTATTCCCTGAAATATGAAAATTTCTGCAACAACATATAGCCTTAAGGATCGGATAATTGGGCTTATAAAGTTAATAAGACCAAAGCAATGGGTGAAAAATGGATTTGTCTTTGCTCCTTTGGTTTTTTCGGGTGAAATATTTAATCCAGTTGCGCTAAATAATGCTGTCCTAACCACATTCTTGTTTTGCTTGGCATCATCCGCAACTTATATAGTGAACGATATTCATGATGTTGATCTTGATCGTCAGCACCCTAGAAAATCTAAATCTCGCCCGCTAGCTTCTGGCATTGTCTCTAAAAATGCTGCCTTAGTACTTCTATCGGCTCTTTATTTTGTTTTGGCTCTCGGTTATTTGGTCATGCCAAAAGTAATTTTGGTGATTATTGCTTATCTGGTGCTTAACTTAGCTTATACATTTATCCTAAAGCATGAGCCAGTTATTGATATTTTTACAATTGCCATTGGCTTTGTTTTGCGTGTGATTGCGGGTGCTGTAGCTCTAGATTTAGGCGCCTCAGCTTGGATGTGCGTAACTACTCTTTGTTTGGCTCTGTATTTGGCTGCAGTAAAGCGTCGTCAAGAGATAGCACAAAGTGGATCTGAAGGCCGTAGGGTTTTAAAGAAATACTCAGTAGCGCTGGTAGATCGTTATGCTGAAATGTCTGCCACAGGCGCTTTACTTTTTTACAGTATGTTTGTAATGTCTACGCGTCCAGCACTGGTGATCACTATCCCGCTAGTTTTGTATGGCCTTTTCCGCTATTGGTATGTGGTGGAAGCTCTAGATGGCGGGGAATCTCCAACCGATGCTTTATTTTCTGATTGGCAGCTAATGGCAGTTGTAGTTCTTTGGATTGCTACTTGCGTTTGGGCTCTGTCTGGGATGCATCTATGAAAGAATTCTCATATGTAATCACTCCTTTTCTAGCTTGGCTCATTGCTGGAATTTTGAAGTTTTTAATTAATAGTTTGAAGGCTCGTCGTTTTGCTTTTGACTTGATTGGTTATGGTGGTTTACCCAGCAATCACAGCGCTATCGTATCAAGCATGGCTACACTCATTGCCCTAAAAGAGGGGATTAATATACCTGTTTTTGGCGTTGCTATCGCTTTAGCCTTTATTGTCATTTTGGATGCTAGTAGTTTACGCAAGCAGGTTGGAAAACATGCCGAGATAATTAATCAGTTAAATTCTTTAACTAAAAATTCTCCATCGATTTTGCGTGAGCGAATGGGTCATACCCGTGTTGAAATTTTAGCCGGAGTAATCACTGGGTCAGCAGTTGCTTATTCAATTTTTTGTTTTAGTTAATATACATTTGCTCCTTCTAAATAGCGCATTACGGTAGGTTTTCTAATGCCCCAAAACGCCCAAGTGTCTCTTAAGTCTCCTGGGCTGAGCTCTAAAAATTGGCTTAAGGCGGCAGTTATTACGAATCTCAAAGAGATCGGCAGGACTACTGGCTAATACTCTCCTCCATGAATCTTTTACATCCCACCTCTCTTTTGTGCTGATGAGGGTGCTGAGGTAATTCTGCAGCAATCATGTCAGTCAATTCTGTCACTTTAATCCGTATAGATCACTAGGAATTTATGTTTCTGTGGTTTACGCTAATTCTATTGATTGGTTAATGAGAGGTTCACATGTTATCTATCGAGTATGTTCATAAAAGAGTGCGTTTGTTTAGGGTTGAATTAAGTCTGATGGTGATCTCTTGTTTAGCAGTAATACTCCTCATTTGGAATATCTTTATTGCACTCAAAATTGTCAAATAAGCACGGGCATATTCCTTCCTGCCTTACCAGGCCTCAACTTAAGTCTGCAAAGCATTGTAAATAATCTTGTTTGAGCTCTTTCAATTTGGACAGTTGGAGAAGCTATCACCCGCTTAGAGTAAGCGCAGTATTTTCTCTAGTGGGTTAGTCCCACGTTTCTTTTTTCCTGTATCAATAATCACATTTGGATTTTCTGGAACTTCATAGGGGCTAGAGATTCCTGAGAAGTTGGGTAGTTTTCCTTCTCGCGCTTTCTTATAAAGCCCCTTTGGGTCTCGCTCTTCGCAGATCTCTATTGGAGTATCAACAAATACCTCAATAAAGTTTTCTTCTCCAATGAGTTGCCTTGCCATTTCTCTTTCTCGCTTAAATGGAGAGATGAAGGCTGTCATGACAATCAGGCCGGCATCCATCATGAGCTTTGCTACTTCAGCAATGCGTCTCATGTTTTCTACTCGGTCGGCATCAGTAAAGCCTAGGTCTTTATTAAGCCCCTGGCGAACATTATCTCCATCGAGTAGGTAGGTATGTTTTCCTTGTTTATGGAGCTCTAGCTCAAGTGCATTTGCGATGGTAGATTTGCCCGAACCTGAAAGACCGGTAAACCAAATTACCTTACCTTGATGACCATGCTGCTTTTCTCTTGCAGCCCTATTGATGCTGAGTGCCTGTGTATGAATATTATCAGCCCGTCGTAGACTATGCCGAATGAGGCCTGCTGCTACGGTAGCGTTCGAGAATTTATCTACGAGGATAAATCCACCGAGCTCCTTGGAGTGATCATAAGTATCAAATGTGACGGGTTTTGATAAGGCAATATTACATAAAGCAATCTCATTAAGGGATAGCTCTTTGCAAGCATTCTTGGCTAGGGTATTAATGTCAATTTGGTGCTTGATGGAAGTGATACTGGCAGTTGCTTGTTGGGTCGATAAAATAAAATCATAATTTCTGCCGATGAGTCCAGTTGTCTGATCTAACCAAATGATCGTTGCTTCAAATTGATCAGAGCTCGTAAGTGCTTCTTTCGGGCTGGTCAATACATCACCTCTAGAGATATCAATCTCATCATGAAGGGTGATGGTGATTGCTTCACCTGCTTGAGCTTTTTCTCCTTTTTTGGAGAGGATTTTGTTGGGGGTGATGATTTCACTAATCTTGGTGGTTTGGCCGGAAGCCGTGACGCGAATAGTATCCCCAACTCGTATTTGCCCACTCGCAATAGTGCCACTAAAGCCCCTAAATTGAGAATGGGGCCGGTTAACCATTTGGACTGGTAAAACGAAAGGCTGTTGTGTTTGCCCTTCGGCTATTTTTTCAATAGGCGCATTTTCAAGTGCGTTAATTAATGTGAGGCCCTGATACCAGGACATTTTTTTTGATGACGTGGTGATATTGTCACCAAGTAATGCGCTAACTGGAATGGCTGTGATGCTGTTAAAACCAAAGTCTTTCACATGCAAATTGAAAGCATTGCTAATTTTGTTGAATGTCTCTTGGTCGTAATGAATTAAATCCATCTTATTGATGGCTAGGATCACTTGTTTGATACCCATGAGCGATACCAGATACGCGTGGCGCTTTGTCTGGGTAAGTAAGCCTTGGGTAGCGTCTACTAAAATGATGGCTAATTCAGCAGTAGAGGCTCCAGTGACCATATTGCGGGTGTACTGTTCGTGCCCAGGAGTATCAGCCACAATAAATTTACGTTTATTGGTAGAAAAGAAGCGATAGGCCACATCAATCGTAATACCTTGCTCTCTCTCGGCTGCCAATCCATCCACCAGCAGAGCAAAGTCTATGCCTTCACCTTGTGTCCCAAACTTTTTTGAATCTGTTTCAAGAGACGCAATTTGATCATCTAAGAGTGATTGGGAGTCCCATAGCAAGCGGCCAATCAAGGTGCTCTTGCCATCATCTACACTGCCACAGGTAATAAAGCGTAATAAATCTTGTTTATTTTCTTGCGCCAAAAAGGCTTCGATTGTCTTGGGAGTATTTCTTGATGGAGCAGATACTTGCTGGACGACTTTCTTGCTCTTTTTTGACAAGATGGCTTTCTGGGAGGTTTTGGTATTAAGCGGGCGCATTAGAAGTATCCCTCTTGTTTTTTCTTTTCCATACTGGCATTCGCATCACTATCGATAGCTCTTCCCTGCCTCTCAGTTTGACGTGCGCTGATGAGTTCAAGAATAATTTCTGGCACATTAGTAGCGGTTGATTCAATGGCGCCAGTCAATGGGTAGCAGCCCAGTGTTCTAAATCGAACCAGTTGATCTTTAATTTGCTCAGTATCTTTTAGCTGAAAGCGGTCGTCATCTACCATTAGTAAGAGATTATTTCTATTTACTATAGGGCGTGCTTGGGCGAAGTAGAGGGGCACCACAGGGATATTTCGGTAGTAAATATATTCCCAAATATCCAATTCGGTCCAGTTCGATAGAGGAAAGATGCGCATGCTTTCGCCAGGATCAATTCTGGTATTGAACAGATTCCATAGTTCAGGACGTTGATTTTTGGGATCCCAATGGTGAGTTTTTGTGCGAAAAGAAAAAATGCGCTCTTTGGCGCGTGATTTTTCCTCATCACGCCTTGCGCCTCCAAAGATTGCATCAAACTGGTATTGATCTAGAGCTTGTTTTAAGCCCTCGGTTTTAGTGATGTCCGTATGGACTGCTGACCCATGATCAAAGGGATTGATATTTTTTTCAATGGCTACTGGATTGGTGTGGATGATTAAATTGATATTGGGATCTTTAGCAATCTCATCTCTCACCTCATACATTGCTTGAAATTTCCAGCGAGTATCGATGTGTAGCAATGGAAAGGGTAACTTTCCTGGATAAAACGCTTTTTTTGCTAACTCCAACATCACAGAACTATCTTTACCAATCGAGTACATCATGACTGGATTTTTTGCTTGCGCAATGGCCTCTCTAAAGATGAAGATACTTTCAGCTTCTAGGCGCGCCAAATGAGGGGGTAGAGGTATTTTATTTTTCGCTATACCGGCATGAGCGGGGGGTATTTCGCGATAGGCCGTCAAAGAATTGATGGCCTGAAGTTTCTTGCTATCCCTAAAGTAGCTGACTAATTGTCCGTGGGGAAAGAGTTGGATTGGTTTTGCTAAAAAATCTTGCAATTTATTAATGGCATCAATGATCCCTTTGAGGCTGATTGTTTTGCCAATGTAAATCCAGTTTCGACCTCCTTTTGCAGAGTTCGCATGTAAAAATATGTCTCCGCTTGTGAGGGTATGCAATTGAGCGAATAAAATCAGCTTCCTTTTAGAGCGCGCTATTTCAAGTTGCTTGGTCAATACAAGTAAATTTAATGGCCGGCCAAAGTCATCCCTCAATAGGCTAGGACTTAGTTCTCCTGGCCATAAATCTAATTCATGCAAACGTCTTTCCGCAGTGCGTTTTGTACCTGCTTCTCCAAGCGTCTGTAGTGCCTCAAATGCTAGTTCAGTATTCCAGGCCTGGGCATTACTAAATACCTCAAGGATAGGGGTGCTGCTTTGTTGAGCCTGATCTTTTTTTCGCATTTTGCATTAAATAGTGATATTTATTTAAATTTACCATATTTTAATAAAAAATATTGAAAAAATAGTTTTATATGCAAATTACGACAATATAGATCAGGGCAATGCAATCATAATGTTTAGCCACTAAGAGATTGCTGGTGCAGTAAGCTGGATGGTAATTGTTCTAGCTGGGGAGTTAGGCTGCGCACTTGAGTAACTTCTATCGCTGTTATAAAAGTGTTCAGCTGTTAAAGAGGTAACCGTATTAAAGCGATATTGCCTAGAGCATATAGTGCGGTTATTCGTGCCGCCTGGGCTGGGTAGTATAGTAGTGAAGATAATCTAAAGCATCAACATGCCGTGGTATGTCGCTATGCCCATGCACAAGAATCGTTAGTAAAATTAGGCAATCCAGTAAGGTGGGCTCTACTGGAAGATCAACGGGACCAGTTTTGCACTATAAAGTTCTCAGGAATAGCTAATGACTAGCTAAAAATGAATCACCTAATTATTTACTTAATCACACTGTCAATTTCTAATGAACAAATCTATTTACCAATTAGTCAGCATTACTAGCTTACTGACCTTTTCAGCTCTAGCTTATGGGCAACAAGTGCCTACCCCGATCTCCGCTCAATTTGAGTATGAACTGAAAATTACCGCCGATCCATCCAAGCGAGCCGCCTACTTAAAGCAATCGGGTGAAGCGCCGAGTTCGTATGAGCAAGTGTTTACTTTAGTCAAAGGCTCAATGCAGGTGGCTACGGTAGTGGATAAGGTAGATATCAACAAAGATCGTTACCATATCAACTCTACGGGAACACTGCTACCAGTACTTTCTACAGTGCTGCAGGGTCAAAAACTCATTCGTGATTCAGTTGGCAGCGTTGGCGCTGGCGGTATGCTGACAAATACCTATCAAGAGAAACGTGGCAATACTGAATTGCTAATTGCTAAAGCAGATGTACCTAAGAATGTCATCAATTTTTATAAGGTCTCATCGCGTACCCCACCAACAGGCACTGCGCCCTATGCGGGCCAATTACTCGATATGCTGACGGTAGGCTATCAGTTCATTGGCCGAGCTTTACCAGCTAAATCAGTTGTGTTACCAGTAACTGATGGCCGCTCCTTAAAAAACTACACCTTAGTTCGTGGAGAGGTTTGGGAGTTTCCATTTGATGGCAGCAAGGTAAAAGCAGTGCGCTATTACAAAACTACCTCTAAGGATGATTCTGCTACTTTTGAGGTTTGGTTTTCTGAAAAAGAACATATTCCTCTGCGCTCCGTCATTGGCTTAAGCGATCAATATGGCGCAACGATTCAAGTGGATCTGAAAAAGATCCCCAAGCTTTAATTGGAAGATGCTAAGTTGAGAAATATATGCAGGCTAAGCCATTGAAAATAACAATTGGATTGATGTTAATATTTTTTGTACTTATTAGCATCTTCGCTAGCCAGCTTTGCAACCCAGAACCCAATAATCCTGTGGTCACCACCGTTTCAAATGCCCTATCGGCAAGCAAGCCGATGCAAAATAATGCTACCCCAGACCCGTTATCTTGGGAGCCGCTGCTCCAGCAATTGCTCAGTTTTTTCTCTAAAGCCTGTCCACGCTAGATGTATTTATTGCTGGACTTTCCCAGCAGGTGCCCTAACAATTACTTGTGGCTCGCCGGATTTTCTGGTGGCGCTTGAGGTGTAAACCACTTCAGGTGTGTTCTGGGTGGATGTAGAAGTCTTGAGTTGACTCGGTGCCTTGAGGCGAATATCTTTGAAGATGAAGGTATAGCGCTGCAGATCGGAGGCCGATTTCTTGCCCTCAATTAAGAAAAGTAATTTAGGGTCGATCGAAACACCACCTTTACTGACTTCAAAATGTAAATGAGGCCCAGTAGATTTACCGGTACTTCCCACAGTCGCAATTTTCTGCGATTGTTCGACGATCTCACCTCTTTTAACTAGCAGTTCAGAGGCATGACCGTAGCGCGTGACTACACCTTGGCCATGATCGATTTCAATTAAGTTTCCGTAGCCGGGAGCATAAGCAGAAAAGATCACCTTGCCTCTTCCGGCCGCCAGAATTGGACTACCAAATTGCGCAGGAATATCAAGCCCATCATGATTTTCATGTACGCCACTTAGGGGGCTAATGCGATTTCCATAGTCGCTAGAAATGCTGTGACTCTTGATTTCAGGTACTGCGCCCAGAATGGAAGGTCTTACAGGGAGTGTCTCAAGCATCGCCATCGCAATGGGGTCTCGAGCATTTTTTGGGGCCTCTGCGTAAAGTGGACTGCTGATTAAAAAGATTGCAATCAGCATGCAGACTTGAGTGTTTCCTTGTGAGCGCAAGTAAGAAGGCAAGAGCATGAACTAGGGTACTAGACTTAAGAAAAGGTATTCAAAGAAAATGATGAGGTGAACAACGCCTTGTAGCAGTGTCGTTCTACCAATAGCTAATGTGAGTGCGCCAATAAAGAAGGATAGGTACATCAGCGTCATATTGAGTGAGCTAATTCCCAGGCTAAGCGGTAGATCAAAAAAGATGGCAAATGCGGCAACAGTAGGAATGGTCAATCCAATGCTTGCTAGAGCAGAGCCCAAAGCCAAATTGAGACTACTTTGCAGGCGATTTGCACGTGCAGCCCTGACAGCCGCATAACCCTCTGGTAAGAGTACTAACATCGCAATGGCAATACCAATCACCGTTTTTGGTGCCCCAACTGCTTGAACACCAGCTTCAATTGCAGGGTTGAGCCCCTCTGCCAAGCCGACAACGATTGCCAGAGAAATTAGAAGCAATACTAGGCTTTTAGCTGTTTTTAGATTACTGGGCTTATCGGCATGCACACCGCTATCCGTTTTTAAGGCTGCCTGTTTTGGGAGGTAGTAGTCGCGATGGCTTACTGTTTGGAAGAAAATAAAAGCCCCATACAAGGCAAAAGAGGCAATGCCCGCAAAGGCAAGTTGGCTCTTTGTAAAATCGGGCCCTGGAGTGCTTACTGTCACTATTGGCATAACCAAGATGAAAGTCGCCAAAGCAGTTAAAACTGCTAATGCAGAATTAGTCCCTTCATTACGAAAAGACATTTCATAGTGCTTGATTCCGCCCATGAAAATACATAAACCAATCACACCATTCATCACGATCATGACCGTAGCAAATACGGCATCACGCGCAATAAATTGAGAGCCATCATGGCCCGCTAACATCATGGCGATGATGAGTGATACTTCAATAATGGTCACGCTGATTGCTAGTACTAATGTTCCGTAAGGCTCACCCGTTTTATGGGCAATCACTTCAGCGTGATGGACGGCAGATAAGACTGCGCCTATCAAGGTAATGCCCATGAGCGCGATAAACCAAGTTTCATTTAGTAAAGGCGCTAGTGCATGCATGAATAATCTTATCTTTTCTGTGAAAAAGGGTATTGCTCGTTAAGATAGAGATGTTTTCTATCAAGGGCATGAATCGTCCTTATTTTAAAGCGATTCCTGGTGAGCTATTTGAATTAGTGTGTACTTTTATCTATAAAGAATTTTATGAAATCCCTCATTTTATTTGGCCATGGAGCAAGAGATAGTCGCTGGCGTGAGCCTTTTGACCGTTTGGCCTCATTGTGGAAAGTTCAGCACCCTGATGTGCGGGTTGAACTCGCTTTTTTGGAGATGATGCAGCCAAGCCTAGCCGAGGCAATTACCTCCTTAGTCAATTCAGGGGCAACTGATATTGTGGTGGTGCCGGTATTTTTCGGGCAGGGCGGTCATCTGCGTAATGACTTTCCAGTCTTGCTGGAGTCCTGTCAGCGGGAGTTTCCTACTGTGCACTTAAGCGCTACGCCGGCTGTCGGTGAGGATGCTGCTGTTTTGCAAGCCATTGTTGATTTTGCTACTAAGGCTCTCTAAGACCTCATCTATCTTGCTAGATTGCTGTTTTTCTCTGAGTGCCTCGCCAATCATGATGAGTGCAGGTGAGGCAACATTAAACCAATCATTTGCTTTACCGTCTGCTAATTCTCCTAAAGTGCTAGACCAATGACGCTCCCTGGGGGTGCTAGCCGCTTCCAGAATATGTACTGGCGTAGCAGCGTCGTGATTGAGATTAGCGGCGATTAACTGTCCGGCAATTTGCGCAGCATCTTTACGTCCCATGTAATAGACCAGCGTATCAGCGTTCGGATTTTCTAAAGGCTGTAATTGTGCATCTTGAGCGCTCGAAGTATTTTCTATTCCTTGCGCTAAAGTCACAAAGGTAACGCTGCGTGAGACACCGCGTAATGTCAGTGATTGCTGAATTGCTGCTGCAGCTGCAAGAGCGGCGGTGATGCCGGGAACGACTTCCACCGCAATACCCAGATTTTTCAGCGCCTGAATTTCTTCATCCGCACGACCAAATAACATGGGATCTCCGCCTTTGAGTCGGACAATCGTTTGATGCTTTTTAGTGGCATCGATCAGGCGTTTATTAATGAACTGCTGAGCGGAGGAGAGCTTGCCACAGCGTTTGCCGACGGGAATCAGAATTGCCTGAGGGCATAGCTCTAGCATTTCAGGTTCTACTAGCGCATCATGAAAAACAATATCAGCCCTCGCTAGTAGCTTTGCGCCACGAACGGTAATAAGGTCCGCTGCACCGGGGCCTGCGCCAACCAAATATACTTTCCCAGGAACGTGAGGTTTGCTCATAATTGCGTAGATAACAATGAGCGTTTACTGCGCCAGCTATTTTGGGTTGTGACACTAAACAAATCAAATTGCTTTAAAGCAATATCTTCATTTTGATCTGAGCGTAATTCAAAGGCATCAAAGCCAACCCTGGCACCTTGCAATAACTGATCAATTAATACATCGCCTATAGCGCGGATCTGTTTGTTCCAAGCAAAGCGATCACGCAACAATGCTGCGGTACTAAAACTTCTGCCATCTCTAAAAATAGGAAAATGCGCACCCACAACTGGCCAGAGCAATTTACCCTCTTCAATGATGTCTGAATGCTTGAGGATGTCATCATCAGCCGCAAACCAGACGCCAATCTCACCTTTCTGTGCCCGCGCAAGGATATCGGCGTTCCGGTGATGCGTAATCCACCAATGAAAAGGCACGAGCACTTTATGTAATCCATGCTCAAGATCTGGAATACCGCCTTCATCTTGCTCGCCATTCCAGACCTGCCATTCATTGGCAATGACAGTGGGCTTGCCATCTTTTGGAAAATATATAATCAGTTGGCTCATCGTTTTTCTATCATGCAGCTATCAGGCTCTTGCCGGACTCTTTGGACTGCTTGCCATTATTTCTATAGGCAGCTTCTTTAAAAGGATTGACACCGAGGCGACGGTAAGCATCGATAAATAGCTCACCAGGCGTGCGTTGCTCAACATAGGTGTTAATGAGACTAGTCATGACATCAGGGATTTCATTCGCGTAGAAAGAGGGGCCGATGACTTTGCCAATCGAGGCATTATTGCCTTGCTCTCCACCTAAGGTAATCTGATACCACTCCTCACCATCTTTATCAACGCCCAATACGCCAATATTGCCAACGTGATGATGACCACAAGAATTAATGCAACCTGAAATATTCAGAGTGATATCACCTAAATCAAATAAGTAATCAAGATCATCAAACCGTTCTTGAATGGCTTTAGCGATTGGTAAAGATTTTGCATTGGCTAGTGAGCAGAAGTCACCACCTGGGCAAGCAATAATATCGGTCAATAAGCCAATATTGGGGAGTGCTACAAATTGCTTCTTAGCCTCTTGCCACAGCTCAAATAATTTGGATTGCTCAACATCGGCTAGTACTAAATTTTGTTCATGTGTGACGCGTAATTCACCAAAGCTATATTGATCAGCTAGGTCGGCAATCGCATTCATCTGAGTGCTAGTGGCATCACCTGGAGCAACGGTGCCATGCGGCTTGAGTGACAAAATAACAGATGCATAGCCAGGTATTTGATGGGCTTTGACATTACGCTCTAGCCAACGAGCAAAAGCAGCTCTTTCCGTCTCAGGTGATGTCGCAAGAATAGCCTCATGACTCAAGGTATTGCGCTTTTGGTAAGTGGGCCTAGTAAAGTGTTTAGCAACGCGTTCCCATTCAGCTTGACTGAAATTGTCATCGCTATTTTTTTCTGAGTTGTGCACATGTAGCCACTCACTTTCAACTTGGCGAGCAAACTCTTGTGGACCTAAAGCCTTCACTAAAATTTTGATACGGGCCTTATAAAGACTATCTCGGCGACCAAAGCGGTTATATACCCGTAAGAGGGCGGTTAAGTAGCTTGGGAGCACTTGCCAAGACAAATCTTTTTTAATTAAAGAGCCCAGGATCGGTGTGCGGCCCATGCCGCCTCCTGCATAAATGTCCGCAAGTAGTTCTCCGGCAGGATTTTTCTTGAGCTCAATGCCGACATCATGACAAAGTAAGACAGTGCGATCTTCTTTTGCACCATTAATAGCAAACTTAAATTTACGTGGCAGGTGTGCAAACTCGGGATGTAAGCTTGACCATTGGCGTAGTAACTCACAAATTGGGCGGGGGTCAATGTATTCATCCGCGGCAACACCGGCAAAGGCATCACTTGTGATGTTACGAATACAGTTGCCTGAAGTTTGAATGGCATGCATCTGTACTTTGGCTAATTCAGCCAAGATGTCTGGGGTTTGCTCTAGCTCTACCCAGTTAAATTGAATATTTTGTCGGGTAGTGAAATGTCCATAAGCACGATCATATTTATCGGCGATAAGGGCTAAAGTGCGAAGCTGCTTGGCACTTAATAATCCATAAGGGATGGCAACCCGCAACATGTAAGCATGGCGCTGATGGTAGAGGCCATTCTGTAGCCGCAGCGGACGAAACTCTTCTTCGGCCAATGTGCCCTTGAGGCGCCGCTCTACCTGATCTCGAAATTGGATTACCCGCTGATCTATCAGGGTTTGGTCAATATGGTCATATTTATACATAGAGCCGTATTGTCGGAGGGCTTTGTTATTTCTACAAATAATTAAATATTGATTCTATATAACTAAAAAGATATATAAGTCAGGGGTAAGTCCTAGGCCCTTGTAGGCGCTCCAAGGCAATTTGAGGGCTTAAGATGATTTGGGTAGCAATAAAGTTAATAAATCAATTCAACTGGAGACAATATGAAGAAATTGCTCACCGCTAGCATCATGGCGAGTTTGCTAGCAGGTGTCACCCTTGCTTCTGCCCAAACGGGCAAGCCACCACTGCCTTTAGCCAGTAATCCTGGGCAGGGATTCTCTAAGGAGGGTCTGCAGCGCATTGACGCTTTCTTTGCTGATCAGATTGCAAGCAATCAAATGCCTGGCGCGGTTTTAGCAATTTCTAAGAATGGCAAATTAAGTGTGTTTAAGCCTTATGGCTATCTTGATAAAGAATCCCAAAAGCCAATGACAACCGATGCGATTTTCAACTTAGCATCGATGACTAAGGTGATGGCAACAGTAGGTGCGTTAACGTTTTATGAGGAGGGTAAATTACCTCTTAATGCACCGATCTCCGATTGGTTGCCGCAGTTCAAAAGTATGAAGCTAGGTCAAGTGGATGCCGATGGCAAGTTGACTACGATCCCAGCAAAAAATCCTATTACTGTGCAAGATCTCATGCGACATACCAATGGCCTGACATATGGTGGTCGTGGTGCTACACCAATTCATCAGTTTTATCCGGCTGGATCTGCTGTAGCTGCAATCAATTTTTCAGCCGATGAATTTATCGACAAGTTGGCTGCGGCTCCACTGCTATATGAGCCAGGCACTGCTTGGGACTATGGTTTTGGTATTGATGTGCTCGGCATTATTACAGAGAAAATTTCAGGTAAAACTCTTGGCGGTGTACTGCAGGAGCGGGTTTGGAGCAAAGTGGGGATGCCCAGCACAAGCTTTCAGCTCGCAGACAAGGATCGTGCTCGCTTAGCGCAGCCACTGCCAATTGATCCCATATCCAGTAAGCCCCAGAAAATAGCTGTTCATTCCAAGCAGGTGAAGTTTGATTGTGGCGGTTCTTGTGCCTATTCCACTGCAAGTGATTACATCCGTTTTGGACAAATGCTATTAAACGGCGGAAGCATTGATGGTAAGCGTGTTCTAGGCCCGCAAACAGTTGCCTTCATGACGGCCAATCACTTGAATAAAGACATTAAAAACAATGTCAGCGCTACTGAGCCTGCACGCGTTGGTTATGGCTTTGGCTTAGGTGTAGCGGTCAGAACGGAACGTGGCTTAGCCGCTAACAATGGCAACGTCGGAGACTACTCTTGGAATGGGGCCTATGGAACTATTTTCTTTGTCGATCCTAAGGAGCAGATGGTAGTGGTAATGATGGGTGTAGCTCCAGGCGATATTCGTAAGATCCATCGCGAGAAGCTAAACGCCCTCATCTATGGTGCTCTAGATAAATAAACTACTGCAGTATTTAGTATGAAAAAGCCCCAACTGATTGGGGCTTTTTCACTGATCTCTTGATGAACAAGAGTGCTCAAAAACTAAATTCTCGATAGTGCCTATATAGATTGGCAATCGAGGCAAAGCCTAGTACCACTATCAGGATAGCAAAAAGGTAGTCGAGACTAAGGTAGTTAAAAATACCCGCTTGAATTGCAATGGCACCGGCAATAAAGGCGGCAATGGCCCCAAAAACCACTAGTTTGAAATTCGGAATAAATGCACCTAGGGTAATGGCTACAAATAGCAGGATCAGTTCAGAAACCAATTGATCGGCGATTAGGAAAATGCCATTGGTAAATTCAGGGTTAGTGATCTTGCCAACAACAGCAAGCACTAGGATGCTGGCAAGAACTGCAAAATTTAACTTTGCTTTTTTGAGAATGGTGAGAAGTTGATCGTTCATCTAGATAGGGTGTTTTAGTAATTCGGGCTACCACTAAATACTAGGCTAATACCGATCCATAAAAGAATAAAGGCAATCAACATAGTGAACCCTAGTTTCTTCAGGAAATACTCTAAGGTATCCATGTAAGCTTCATCATTACGACCAAAGTATTTGTCAAAGCGCTTCCATACGAGGCGACCGACAACTAAGGGTAACAACATGGCGACTATGCCAAAAACAACGGTCAGAGTGGTATCCATTTAAATTCAATACTTTCTTACGTGCTGAGCTAGTGACCTAGCTTGATAAAAGAAGTAAGGATACCTGTTTTTAATGGCAGTGAATCTCAACAAGGCTGTGAATAGACTCTATTTATGCTCTAAAACCCTGAGTTTATTGATACAGTAGAGTCTTTATTGCATTAAATATCTTCGAAAGCCAAAAATGTCCGATTTATCTCTTGATCAAATTAAAGAAATCCGAACTGCTGCACTTGGTGCTGCTGCCAAGATTCCAGGTGCGTTAATTGGTATGGGCATTCTTTTTATTGTCTTGGGAATGATTGGTATTGCCGGGCAAACTCTGTTTTCATTTGTCACGATTAACGTATTGGGCGCATTTTTAATCTTTGGCGGTGCTTTGCAGTTTGCCCATGCCCTCAAATCATCTGGCTGGAAGAGTGTTGGCATTCAAATCATTCTGGCTATCTTATATATTGCAGCTGGCATTTATACCTGGGCCTTTCCTATTCCCGCCCTCGAAGCAATTACGCTTTGGCTTGCCGCCATCTTTTTTGTAACTGGCTTTTTGCGCCTGATCTCTGCATTTCAGCACCGTCATTTCCAAGAATGGTTCTGGTTGGTGCTGTCATCTGCGATTTCAATTTTGATGGGTGTGCTCATCATGAGTGGCTATCCTGAAAGTAGCTTGTGGTTGCCTGGTTTGCTGATTGCAATTGAATTACTTTTGCAAGGTTGGTCATTGCTGTTCTTGGGTTTGGCCGCACGGTCATTGACTAAGTCATCCTAAGATCTATTTGGGGGCTTAATTCCGATGACCATGAAAAAAACCGATCTTTACAAGAACTTGGCGTTGACCACTGCGCAGCGTATGAAAAATGCTGCCAAGACACCAAAGCCTGGCGCTGCAGACGAGGTAGCTAAGACCAAAAAGGAGTTGGCCAACTCCAACCCTTTGCTCTCATCCTTAATGGGTAAGACAAAAGCCAAATAAGTACCCTTGTGAGACAAGTCCAAGCACTTTTTTTAATTGATCTGCTCAAGGTCTTTGCGGCGCTTCTCATTATTCTGCATCACTTATCTAACTATGGTCAGATAGCGGTAGATGCTCGCTCTGTATTGCCTGGCTTAATGGCCTGGTTATTTGAATATGGTCGTTATGCCGTTCAAATATTCTTAGTAATGGCGGGTTATTTGGCGGCGCAGTCACTCACCAAATTCGCAAATGAAAAATTTAGTGCCCATGCTTTACTGCGAGTCATCATCAATCGTTATTTCAGATTATTTGCGCCATATATTGCCGCTTTACTGTTCACCATTGCCTGCGCTTACATAGCTCGCTTTTGGGTGAATGATGAGTTTGTGGGCGAACAAGAGACCCCCAGTCAGTTCTTGGCGCATTTATTTTTCTTGCAAGGCATTTTGGGGCTTGACTCTATTTCTGCTGGTGCTTGGTATGTGGCGATTGATTGGCAACTGTATTCAATATTGGGTGTGTTGCTCATTACCTTTTCCTCCTATCAAGCCTTCATTTGGTTTATTGGCATCCTTGCGGTGAGCTCATTGTTGTACTTCAATCGTTCTAGTCAATACGAGGCCTACTTTATTTACTTTATTGGCTCATATAGTCTTGGAGTGCTGGCCTATCTTGCGAAAAATTTTGCTGATCAGAAGATCCAAAATTTAGCTAAGTTTGCACTCATCGCTATTGGCGTGATCATTGCGATCTCCACCTTGCATCAAGTTTGGCTTCGTAATTTCTTGGCCTGGTTTGTAGCTTTACTTTTATTAGTATGGGGTAATGCGAGTTATCCAAGTTTGGGGCCTGCAAGCTCAAAAGTAGCAGCATGCCTATTGCGATGGATTGCTTGGGCTAGTCCCCGCTCTTACTGTGCTTTTTTAATCCACTTCGCATTTATCTTGCTAGCCAATACTTTGTATATCGCTCTAGGGATACATACTCATGAGAGTGGTTTGATTGCAATTGGCTTGATGTTGGGGGTTGTAGTGTGTAGTACCGTTGCTGCGAACTACCTGTATCGCTGGGTAGAGGTTCCCTCAGCTAAGTTAAAGCTTTAGAAGATTGTTTTATATTTCAGACTTTAAAGCCATTTAATGTTTAGGTGAATTTAAAAGTCTTCAAAAGGCGTATAATTCAGACACGACTCTCCCATTAACCGATCGGTACATCCGATTGCTTTTTGGGCGACAGACCACCTTCGGGTGGTTTTGTCTTTTCTGGAATGGGAAAAATATCAAAACTACTATTTATATTGATGGATATAACCTCTACTATGGCTTGCTAAGAAATTCAAAAATGAAGTGGCTAGATATTGTTAGGCTATTTTCTGAGAATATCTTAGATAAAAATGCGGAATTAACTCAAGTGCGCTATTACACAGCGCCTGTTCTAGGAAGGATGTCGGATGACCCAATGTCAACCCAGCGACAACGACTATACCTTCAGGCCTTAAGAAAAATGTATCCCAATTCTTTGGAAATAATTCAGGGAAAAATTTTGGCAACAACACCCTACCAAAGGTTGGTAAGGCCGATTATTGAAGCTCCTGAATTGACAATAGTTCAGGTTTATGACTTTAATGAAAAAAAGACAGATGTTAATTTGGCATCAGATTTGATTACCGGTGCTTGGACAGGTCTATATGAGCAGGCAGTGGTTTGTAGCAATGACTCTGATCTTGAAGGTGCTTTAGCAGCCGTGAAGAGGCATCAACCCCACTTGCGCATTGGTGTGGTAGCGCCAATTCAAAGTAAAAATCATCGACATATTTCGGGTGATCTGATAAAGCACTCTGATTGGAGAAAGATTCTTAGCATTTCACATGTTAGCGCTGCGCAGCTTCCATCCAAGATTCCGGGCTCAAAAATTCAAAAGCCTGATTCTTGGTAATTAAGGGGCTAGATTCCCATATCTTTTAATACGCGGAAAATTTCTCGATAAGCCTTAGGGGGTTTATTCATTTCTTTTTCTTTGCGCGCATTGCGAATGAGTGTGCGCATATTCTGAATATCCATATCGGGATATTGCTCAATCATCTTGGTAAATGTTTCATCATTTGCAATCAGCCGATCGCGATAAGACTCTAGATGGTGAAGCTTTGCAGTCTCTGCTTTGCTGATACCTTGAATGGCATCTAGGCGCTTCTGAATAGCATCAAGCTCTTCTTCATTCAAAAAGCGCATGAGTTTGCCAAGATACTGTTTATGGCGACGAATCGCCTCAAAACTTTTGATCTTATTGGTTTCTGCAATTGCAGCCTTGATAGCCTCATCCATGGGAATGGTCTTTAAAGCATCGCTGCTGAGTGCTGCCAGAACCTCTGCCAATTTTTGGCGTTCAGTCATCTGGCGTTTTAGCTCAGATTTGCTTGGCCCCTCATCAAGATCAACTTTCTTGGGCGTGCGGTTCTTTTCGTTGACATGCATGAGCTTATTTTAGACGGGTATTCGGGTTTAGCTATTCTTTATTAATCTTCTGTTTTAGTAATTTCAGATCGGCGCTAGAAAATAACTGGTTTCTTCCAATGATTGATGTAGGTTTTAATCTGCCGGCCTGTACATATCTTCGAAAGGTGGTGAGCGAGACCTCTAAAAATTCTGCAGCCTCTTCTGCTGAAAAGCTAGCATTTCTTAGGTGTCCAAATACTTGCTCATGCGTATAGTCGGTCTCTTGGAAGGCATTTATTGCGATTAAAGAGAAAAATTTAATACGTTCTTTTGATGACATTTTTTGCACATGAGCAAAAAGATCCTCTGCGGTCATGCATTGAGTCATATATAGACCTTACTTTCTTTATTGAAATAGATTGAAGTTGTCATTTGAATCGAATAGATTTTTTTAACTGAGTATAAAAATTTTCATGAGGTCCGATTTGGCAAAATTCAATCCAGGTTATTTCTATTACACCGGCAAGATAATCAAATTGATAGGCCATCAAATATTCTTGTGTATTAAAGCGAAATTTATAAACGAATACTCCCTGAAGATCTCCCGCCTTTTTTTGACCTATCCTAGGGTTATCACAAACTTCAGCGACCCTGATTTCAATTGCTAACTGCAGAGGTGTGGAGGCCTTTTTTACAAACTGTACAAAAGCTTTTTTAAAGGTAGTTCTCATGACCTAATATTAGATCATTTGTGATTCTATATCAAATCAACAAAAGTAACAAGAATTACTTGATTCGCTGGGATGGTGAATAATGAGACCAAAGCTCCATATGTCTGTAAAAATAGAGGTATGACTCAAGCCTCTCCTCAAAACACCTATGACTTCATCATCATCGGCGCTGGTAGCGCAGGTTGTATGTTGGCTAAGCGCTTGACCGAGAATTCCTCTAAACGGGTTCTCTTGATTGAGGCTGGCAAGAACGATAACTACATCTGGATCCATGTGCCGGTTGGCTATTTGTATTGCATTGATAACCCTAGGGCAGATTGGCGTTTTAAGACTGCTGTTGAAAAAGGTTTAAACGGACGTTCACTGCTATATCCGCGTGGTCGAGTTTTGGGTGGTTGCTCCTCTATTAACGGCATGATTTATATGCGCGGCCAAACCGGCGACTATGACTCTTGGGTTAAGGCAACAGGCGACGCATCCTGGTCATGGGAAAACGCATTGCGTCGCTACAAATCATTTGAGGACTATTACGGTGCAGCTAGCCAGTGGCACGGTAAGGGTGGTGAGTGGACCGTATCGAAACAGCGTTTGCGTTGGCCCATCATGGATGTCTTTCGAGAGGCTGCTGTAGAGGCGGGCATTCCGGCATCGGATGACTTCAATCAAGGTGATAATTTTGGTGTTGGTTACTTTGATGTTAGTCAGCGTAAAGGCTGGCGCTTAAATACCGCTAAAGCTTTTTTGCGGGACGCTGCTAAGCGACCTAATCTCACGGTGATTACCGAGGCAATGGTCAATACATTATTGATCGACCCAAGCTCTAAAAATTGTTACGGCGTGCAATATATCAAAGATGGCAAGATAACTGATGTTCTTTGTAATATCGCGAATCAGGGTGAAGTGATTTTGAGTGCAGGTGCTATTGGTAGTGTTCAGGTCTTAGAGCGTTCAGGTGTTGGATCGGCAGCGCATCTCAATAAGCTTGGCATTCCGGTCATTACAGATTTGCCAGGGGTAGGCGAAAACTTACAGGACCATTTGCAATTGCGCATGATTTATAAAGTCAATGGCATCAAGACCCTCAATACCAAAGCAAACTCATTGCTAGGCAAGCTGATGATTGGGATAGAGTATGTACTCAAGCGCTCTGGACCAATGTCAATGGCCCCTTCACAGCTAGGTGCTTTTGCATACAGCTCGCCCGATCAGCCTTCAGCAAATTTGGAATACCACGTTCAACCTTTATCACTAGAAAAGTTTGGTGAGGACTTGCATTCTTTTAATGCAATTACCGCCAGCGTTTGTAACTTGCGCCCAACATCTCGCGGTAGCGTGCATATCAGCTCACTCGATCCAGAGGCGCCCCCAGTGATTGCGCCAAATTACTTATCTACTGATGAAGATCGTAAAGTGGCGGCAGACTCTTTGCGCCTAACCAGAAAGATTGTGGAGAGCCCTGCACTCAAACCTTATACGCCAGATGAATACAAGCCGGGTAAGCAATATCAAACTGATGATGAATTAATCAAGGCAGCTGGTGACATCGGCACAACGATTTTCCATCCTGTAGGCACCTGCAAGATGGGGCGCGATGATGATCCGATGGCCGTTCTGGATTCTGAGTTGCGTGTCAGAGGCATTAATCACCTCAGAGTAGTTGATGCTTCTGCAATGCCTACGATTACTTCTGGAAACACGGCGGCACCTACTATGATGATTGCGCAACGCGCCACTGAATTGCTTGCTGGTGAGTAGTCCAATAACACCAGCTAGCGCAAAGTTAGATCCTGGACTTCCTGCAAGTCATTTGCTCTTGGCCCTCGCCATCGTTGCGGTATGGGGAACTAACTTTGTAGTAATCAAGATTTCTCTCGATAGTTTTCCGCCATTTTTATTTGCTGCACTGCGCTACATTTTTGTCTTATTACCGGTAGTCTTTTTTTTGCCTAGACCTAAAGTCTCCTGGCGCAATCTTCTGGTGTATGGCTTAGCAACCGGTGTAGGGCAGTTTGGAGTGATGTACTTTGCAATTGATGGACGCATTTCTCCTGGGCTAGCTTCTTTGGTTGTTCAGACGCAAGTATTTTTTACGATTGGCTTTGCGATGTTCTTCGCCAAAGAGGGTCTGAGACTGTATCAGGTGGTAGCAGTCGCTATTGCAATGATGGGTTTAATTATTATTGCGCTGCACACAGATGCCACAACCACTTTCTTGGGTCTAGCTTTGGTGGTATTTGCCGGTTTCTCATGGGGAATCGCCAATACGGTGAGTCGGAGGGCGGGGGCTATTAATATGCTTGCCTATGTGGTTTGGGCAAGTGCATTCTCCATTCCGCCCCTGCTAATTGGTTCAGCGATCTTCGAGGGTGGCCCTAGTCATTTATGGGAAGTCACTCTGGCAGCCCAGATGGGGGCTTGGATGGGGGTGCTCTGGCAATCCTGGGCTAATACACTCTTTGGATATGCCGCGTGGGCTTGGCTCCTATCTAAGCACCCGGCAGCTGTGGTGGCCCCCGCACCCCTGCTAGTGCCTATTTTTGGAATGGGCGCATCAACATTCTTCTTGGACGAAGCTTTGCCAATCTGGAAGATGATGGCCGCTGGCTTAGTTATTACGGGCCTAATCATCAACCTTTTCTGGCCTACATTACGCGAGAAAAGTCGTCAGTTTTTTTAAAAAGACCTATATCTCTTGGGGCTAATGTAAAACCCTAATACAAAGCTCTTTTTTTGCCCCTACATTGACTGTAAGATTGCTATTCGTTTGAGGTATTACTTAAAAAGAATTTATTTAATTAGCATTTTTAGTCATGGAGACTTTATGAACATTCGTCGTCATATTTTTGCAGTAGCTGCTGCTGCAATGTTATCAACCGGTGCTTACGCTGCCGATATCAAGGTGGGTGTTATTGGCCCGTTCACTGGCGGCTCGGCTTCAATGGGTGTGAGCATGCGTGACGGTGTCCGTTTAGCTGCAAAAGAAATTAATGCTGCTGGTGGTGTTGACGGCAACAAGATCGTTTTAGTTGAGCGCGATGACGAAGCTAAAAACGAACGGGGTGTACAAATCGCCCAAGAATTGATCAATAACGAGAAAGTAGCTGCTACTGTGGGTTACATCAATACTGGTGTGGCCTTGGCATCGCAGCGCTTTTTCCAAGAAGCAAAGATTCCAGTGATTAACAACGTTGCTACTGGTACTTTGATTACTAAGCAATTTCCGAATGCTGCTGAGAACTATGTATTCCGTACCTCTGCTGCTGATAACATCCAAGCTCCAATGATCGCTAAAGAAGCGGTTGAGAAGCGTGGCTTGAAGAAAGTAGCCATCTTGGCCGACTCTACTAACTACGGTCAGTTGGGTCGCGAAGACTTAGAGAAAGCGCTGAAGGTATATGGCGTTACTCCAGTAGCAACAGAGAAGTTCAACCTTGGTGACGTCGATATGACTTCACAGCTGCTAAAGGCAAAAAATGCGGGCGCAGAAGTGATTTTGACTTACGCTATTGGACCTGAGTTGGCACAAATTGCGAACGGTATGGCGAAGTTGGGTTGGAAGAAGCCAATGATCGGTTCATGGACATTGTCTATGGCTAGCTTCATTGATACTGCTGGTAAGAATGGTAATGGCGCAACAATGCCAGAGACCTTCATTCAGAATCCTCCAACAACACCAAAGCGCAAAGCTTTCGTAGAGGCATACCTGAAGGATTTCAAGCCAAAGAATGGCATTATTGCTTCCCCAGTGTCTGCAGCTCAAGGCTATGACTCTGTATACCTCTTGGCTGCGGCAATCAAGCAAGCTAAAGGTACAGAAGGACCAAAAATCTTGGCAGCATTGCAAGATCTGAAAACCCCTCTGGAGGGCGTTGTAATGACTTACAACAAGCCATTCTCAGCAACTGACCACGAGGCCATTGATGCTAAGGACGTGGTTATGGGTATTGTTGAGAACGGTAAGGTTGAGTTCTTGAATGCAGAAGATGCGGCACCTAAGAAGAGGTAATTCTCCCTAATTGCCAGTGCCGGAAGTTATTTTTCCGCACTGCAGCATTTAAAGAGATGTGATCAAGCAAAACGCCGCTCCCAAAGCGGCGTTTTGCTTACAATAGCGGATCGTTCACCCAACAGTTTTAGAATTTTTTAGGTCTACATCATGGAAATGTTTGCACAAATCCTCTCCAGCGGTATAGCGGTAGGCATGATCTACGCGGTCATCGCTTTCGGCTTTCAGCTGACTTTTGCCACTTCTGGCACTTTGAATTTCGGTCAAGGCGAGGCCTTAATGTTAGGCGCCTTAGTTGGCCTTACCTGCGTAGACATGTTTGGCATGAACTACTGGTTAATGATTCCAATAGTTTGTCTTTTCGGAATGGTGCAAGGTGGCTTCGTTGAGCTAATTGGTGTGCGACCTGCTATCAAGATTAAGTCTGAGTTTGGTTGGATTATGTCCACTATTGCTCTGGGTATTATTTTCAAGAACGTTGCCGAGAATATTTGGGGGCGCGATGCATTGCCATTCCCATCACCATTACCGATGGAGCCAATGGAGTTCCTTGGAGCAAACATTTTGCCGATGGAAATTTTGGTTGTAGTGGGTGCACTCGTCATGATGTTGCTTGTTGAGTTCTTTAATCGCAAAACAATTTACGGTAAAGCGGTTGTTGCAACAGCTAATGACCGTGATGCTGCTGGCTTGATGGGTATTAACACCAGCATGGTAATTACCTTCTCTTATGCGCTCTCCTCCTTAACAGCAGCTTTTGCTGGTGTGTTGATTGCACCATTGACATTAACTGGCGCCGCTATGGGTGGCGCTTTGGGTTTAAAGGCATTTGCAGTAGCCATTATTGGCGGCCTCTCAAGCGGTATGGGAATCATTGTGGGTGGTTTGATTCTTGGAATTGTTGAGACTGCTACTGGCTTCTATATTTCTACTGGCTATAAAGATGTACCGGGTTTGATCTTGCTCTTGTTGGTACTGGCATTCAAGCCATCCGGTCTCTTTGGTAAAACTGCAATTAAGAAAGTTTAATAATGAAATCGAAGTCTCTATTACCCCTATTGATTGCAATTGCTGGCTTGTTTAGCCTACCTCTTTTTGTCAGTAATCCTTACTACATTCACTTAGTAGAAACGATTCTGATTTACACCATTTTGTTGTATGGCTTAGATATTGTGGTGGGTTACGTTGGCCAAGTTTCTTTAGGTCATGCTGCCTTGTTCGGAATTGGCTCGTACACCGCTGGCGTATTGTTTTTCCATTTCGGCGCACCGATATGGCTTACTCTGCCAGCGGCAATTGTTGTCACCTCAATCTTTGGTGGAATCCTAGCGCTTCCTGCGCTGAAAGTCATCGGACCTTATTTAGCGATGGTGACCTTGGCATTTGGAACGATTACCCAGATCTTAATTAATGAGATGACATGGCTCACAGAAGGCCCTCTAGGAATCAAAATTCCTAAACCTGACTTGATGGGTGACCCAATGTCAAAGGCGCAGTTTTTCTGGTTAGTCTGTATTGTTTTGATCATTGCCATGGTGGTGGTAGATCGTTTTGTTAAATCCCAGATGGGTCGTGCTTTTGAGGCGTTGCGTGATAGCCCTGTAGCTTGCGACTGTATGGGTGTTTCGGTGTATCGCTACAAAGTGATTGCGTTTGTTATTAGTGCTGGCTTTGCTGGTTTGGCAGGTTGTTTGTATGCCTACTCGGAGCAATACATCTCTCCAAATACCTACAACAATGAACTAGCAGTTCTTTTCTTGTTAGCGGTCATTATGGGTGGTCGTAAATCGCGTTTAGGTGCATTACTAGGTGCGGCCATTATTGTTCTATTGCCTAAACTCTTGGACGATATTAATTTATTCCGTATTGTTGCTACGACGATTGCAGTTGTAGTTGCAGTAGGAGCTGCTATGGCCCTCTCCAAGAAAGTCACTACGCCAAAACGCGTGATGGTGCCTTTGGCAGGGGTAATTGGTTTAGCGGCATTCTCATTCTGGTTGGATAGAATTTCCGATTGGCGTTTGAGTATTTTCGGATTCATGATTTTGTTGGTGGTGTACTACCTGCAAAACGGTATCGTTGGTTTTGCCAAGAGCTTCTATCAATCCATCGCTGGTAAAACAGTCACTACCCGGGGTGAAAAAGCAGATGAGATCGATGATTCAGTCAGCTTTATTAGTGCAGTCAATAACCAAAATGCAGGCACTGAGCTCCTCAAGGTTGACTCTGTTCTAATGCAGTTTGGTGGCTTGAAAGCTTTGAATAATGTTGACCTCAGCATCAAGCGCGGAACTATTCATGGCCTGATTGGACCAAATGGCTCGGGTAAGAGCACGATGATGAACGTATTAACTGGTATCTATCAGCCTACGGCTGGTAATGTGTTGTACGCTGGCGAGAGTGTAGTTGGTCGCACTTCCTCTGATATTGCCTTATCGGGTATCGCTCGTACCTTCCAAAACGTTCAGCTTTTCGGCGAGATGACTGCCATCCAAAATATTTTAGTTGGCCTACATCACACCTTTAAGTCCAATATGTTTGAGATTGCGCTGAACTTACCGCGCTATACAAAGGAATCTCAAGAAGCATATGCTCGCGCAATGGCCTTGTTGAAGTTTGTGGGCTTGGAAGATTTTGCAAATGAAGAGGCTCGTAACTTGCCATATGGTAAACAACGTTCCTTAGAGATTGCTCGCGCCTTGGCCTTAGATCCAGAGCTATTGCTATTGGATGAGCCCGCAGCTGGTTTGACGGCACCAGATATCAAAGAACTCTTGCGCATTATTCGCAAGATCCGCGATAGCGGTATTACCTTCATCCTAATTGAGCATCATATGGATGTGGTGATGTCAGTATGCGATACCGTTTCTGTATTGGACTTCGGTCAGAAGATTGCAGAAGGTAAACCAGCTGAAGTTCAGGCAGACGAGAAGGTGATTCATGCCTACTTGGGTACTTAATCACTAGAACTATATTGAATCGGTAAATACCATGTTATCTATTAAGAATCTTGAAGCAGGCTATGGCAAAGTAAAAGTTCTGCACGGCATCAATATTGATGTTCCTAAAGGACAGGTGATCACATTAATCGGGTCAAACGGCGCTGGTAAAACAACTACTATGCGTGCTATTACTGGCATGATTAAGCCAACGGCTGGTGAAGTGACATTGGGCGGCGAAAAAATTGATGGTTACGACTCTCATAAAATTGCCCGTCTTGGTTTGGCACACAGTCCAGAAGGTCGTCGTGTATTTACGACGATGTCGGTAAATGACAATCTCTTGTTAGGTGCATTTCCGCGCTTCACAGGCAGCCGTCCAAAAGGCGATATTAAGAACGATTTAGAGCGCTCCTTAGAAATGTTCCCACGCCTGAAGGAGCGTCGCAACCAATTGGCTGGAACATTATCGGGTGGTGAGCAACAGATGTTAGCAATGGCTCGCGCCGTGATGTTAAATCCAGAAATCATTCTTTTGGATGAACCATCGATGGGTTTGGCGCCAATTTTGGTTGAAGAGGTATTTAAGATTATTTCTAATCTCAAATCACAAGGCGTTACGATGTTGTTGGTGGAGCAATTTGCTGCCGCAGCACTGAATGTTGCTGACTACGGTTATGTGCTGGAGAATGGCAAGATTGCAACCCATGGCCCCGCAGACAAGTTGAAGCATGATCCCGCTGTGAAAGCGGCTTACTTAGGCGGAGCTAGCAGTCACTAATTTGGTATTTTTTTGTCAAAAGCCCTCGAAAGAGGGCTTTTTCTATTATGGAACTATTGGGCAAATTCCGGAACTAGTTTTGCAGTAGTGATATCGCTTCACGAATCAGTAGGGCGCGATAACCCATATAAAACGATACAGCTACAAATCCCCATAGAAATAGCTTCGGCACTAAAGCGCCCTCTGCTACTAATTCTGAGTTGAGGAGTCCGAGTGCAACAGCTAGGAAAAATAGGGCGCCCAGGCCTAAGACAATCCAGTTTTCATGTTTGCTAACTTGCTGGGTTTTGTTGGTGTATGCGAGCACCTGAAAGCGATTGTCTTTAGCGTAGCCAGAGACTGTCACAGCATCCCCATTGCCAACTTCCATGGGTGAAGAGAACTTGGCTTCAATAGTGCGGTCATCCAAATTAAATGTCGAAATATAAAAGCGCTGGTAATACACGGAGGAGTGATCGTGAGTAGGCTTTTCGGGGTTCGCATACTCTAAGAGTCCATTCTGAAGATTGCTGACATTTCCAGAAATGACACTCACTGAGCTAGCGAAAAAAGTAGTGGGTTTAAGAGTCATTTGAGAGGCTCCCAGCAGCGCTAGAGAAAGTATGATTAGAAGAGAAAGTAGCGGACGTTTCACGGATTCAAAGTTAGTACACCTTTAGCGAGTAGGCTAATTGCAATGACTAAGGTAAAGATTGAGAAAATGAGTTGGGTATATGACCCGCTCAATCTTTTACCCAGTAGCAATCCAATCAACAGCCCACCTAGGGCAGCAATCGCAAAAGGTGCGGCAACCATGATATTTAAGCTACCACTAGCTGCTGAGAAAATTGCGCCACCACCAGTAATGATGGCGAGCACCCCAAGTGAGGTGGCCACAATGGATTTCACTGGTAGGTCGGTATACCGCTTGAGTGCTGGCATGATGATGAAGCCGCCACCAACACCAAGTAAGCCAGACAAAAAGCCAGCAAGGCTACCTGCAAACATCAGTGCGCGCGCACAGGGCAGAGTCCACTGGAGCTTTCCAATGGTGGGACTCACTAGACAAGGTGGAGGTTTTCTGCTTTCCTCCGGAATACCTCGAATTTCATTGCGTGCTTGCTTTAATAAGCTCACCGCTACATAGAGAAGAATCAAGCTAAATAGGATTTGCAAAGGCGCATTCGGAATCTTGGGGGCAAGCCAGAGGCCTGCTGGAGATAGGATTAAGCCAAAAATCGCCATGAAAATAGCAGCCTTGTAACGCAAAGTCTTATTTTTTAGGCTCAGAATGGCGCCAATGCTAGAGGCAAGGGCAACGGCACAAAGTGCGATCGGAGCTGCCTCTGCGATTGGTAAGCCAAGAAAGAAGACTAAGAGCGGTACAGATAAAATTCCACCCCCAGCTCCAGTCAGGCCCATGAGGAGACCTACTAGGATGCCTAGCGCTGGGCTGATGAGAGTTGAATAGTCCATTGCAATTTATTTTATATTAATATAGTATATAAAAATATATAATATTTGTATACCTAGGAAAATATCTTGACTACAAAGCACACTCCACTCATCAAAGACTTTTTTGATCCGGGAACTTGGACCTACACCTATGTAGTTTATGAGGATGAAGGCAGCCCTTGCGTCATTATTGATTCAGTAATGAACTATGACCCAAAATCGGGTAGAACTACTACCAAATCTGCCGATGAGGTCATTGCCTTTGTTAAAACTCACCAACTGCAGGTAAGTTGGATTTTGGAAACCCACGCCCATGCAGACCATTTAACAGCTGCCCCTTACTTGCAGAGCCATCTAGGTGGTAAGTTGGTGATTGGTGATCACATTACCAATGTACAGTCTGTATTTAAAGGTATCTTCAATTTAGATGATCGCTTTAAGGCTGATGGCAAGCAATTTGACCGCTTATTAAAAGAGAATGAGTCACTCCACTTCGGCAATCTTTCTTTAAAGGCCTTATTTGTACCTGGTCATACACCAGCCTGCATGGCTTATGAGATTGGTGATGCGATCTTTGTGGGGGATACCTTGTTTATGCCAGATGTTGGCACAGCTCGCTGTGATTTTCCGGGTGGTGATGCGAAGTTGCTCTATCGCTCTATTCAAAAGATCTTGTCTTATCCAGGTGAGACTAGGTTGTATATGTGCCATGACTACCCACCAAATAAGCGCCCCGCTACTGGTATGAGTACTGTTGCCGATGAGAAGGCAAATAATATTCATGTACATGATGGTGTTAGCGAGGAACAATTTGTACAGATGCGTACTTCACGAGATAAAACTTTAGATATGCCCACATTAATCTTGCCCTCTATTCAGGTCAATATACGGGCTGGCCATTTTCCTGAGGCAGATAGTAATGGAGTTGCATATTTAAAAATTCCTTTAAATGCACTCTGATTGAGAAATAGTAATGAATATGTCTATCTCCAAAGCAGAATTAAAGAAGATGCAGTCATCGGCAGATGATGCCTGCAAGCTGATGAAGGTCTTGTCTAATCGCGATCGCATGATGCTCTTATGTGAGATCGGTCAGGCTGAAAAATGTGTTGGTGAGTTAGAGACTGCACTAGATTTACATCAGCCAACTCTCTCGCAGCAACTCACCATATTACGTAAAGAGAGGTTAGTTAAAACGCGTAGGGAGGGTAAGCAAATCTATTACTCCCTCTCTAGTCAGATTGCTATCTCTGTAATGGGTTTGCTCTACAAGCATTACTGTAAGAAATAATAGCAATGCATTATTTAATCGTTTTTAAGGGGAGTTCAACATGAAATGTAACGTCGGTGGTATCGATCGTATTCTAAGAATCTCAGTAGGTATTGTGTTGGTCGCACTTGCAGCTACTGGTGTCCTAGGATGGTGGGCCTGGCTCGGACTAATTCCGATGGCTACTGGGATATTTCGCTTCTGTCCAGCCTATCCAATATTAGGAATTAATTCTTGCGGAACTGCATCAGGAAAAGACTCCTGATCTAAGTAAAGAATCTTCAGTTTGATTTAGGCGTATTGAGGAATAAAACTCAATGCGCCTTATTTATTTGAATAAACCCCGTGCAGTAAAAAGACGACAAAGAAAGCAAGGCCAATCATCCAGTGTGCTGCAATAGTTGTATCTCGAATTTCTGCTGGACCGTAGTACAACAAGGCTCCGGATATTAATAAAGTGCTTAAGAAGATCAATTGGCTTATTCCACTCCACAACTTCTTCTTAGACTTTAAGCCTGCCTTTAAGTGAAAGGGCAAGACTGAGCCTAGGGAGATCGTAGCAAATATGGCCGTGATTCCATGCCACACTAATACCGAGTGAGCGCCTAATAAAGTGCGTTGAATATGGAATTCATGGCCAAGTAAATAGACTGTACCGGTGAGGGAGCAACCCAACATGCCGGCTAGAACAAAATATCTTTGCCATGCTGGCATCTTGCCAAGGCGACTGGTATTTTTCATGGGGTGAGCGTATCTGAGATTCTGATCGCTTGGGCAGAAAAGTGGTTCAAACAGGGATGTCGCATATTCCCTGAAATACTGACCACCTTGGTTAAGGCATCCGCATGGACACATTCGCTTGTAATTACCGAATATGACTCTGAAAATTCAATATGCTCATGATTGAAGGGATTGACGATAAAACTATTTGAGTGAATATCGCGTTTTGCAAAGTAGAGCCCGCTAGTTGCAATCGCGCCAGCCTTAATGCTGCCAATCTGAATAAGTTCATGAGGGTTCGAAGGATTTCTGATTTGAATATTTTGAGTGCGATCTCCAAAGACTCGCATATCACCACCAGCATTTACTAACCCAGTCTGAATATTCTTGGAGATCAAAACTTCAACTGCTTTATCTACTGCATAGCCTTTAGCAATGCCACCAAGGTCAAGACGGAGTGGTAGTTTGGAGCAAACTAAGTGCGACTCCAAAAACTCGAGATCTTCAATGCCTCCAAATGGGTAATTGTTCATTTTCAAATGTCTAGGAAGTAGACCCGCCTCTACTAGGCAATGCCCAATGCCACAATTGAATATTCCCCCAGAGTGATGATAAATCTCCTTTGCAAGAGCAAGCACTTCAGATGTCCAGCGGTGAATATGAATGGGCTCTATATAAGATCTAGCATTAATTTGAGAGAGCTCACTCTCTGAATTATGGAAGCTCATTAAAGCTTGCACTTGTTCAATGGCTAAAAAGGCCTCCTTTAACGCCTGTTCTGATTGCACTGAATCTTCAATCATGATTTCTACGAAGGTGCCTAAGAGTGGTTTGCAGCGAATCATCTGACTCTTGAAATGGTGTTCTGACTTTTTAGGGCAAGGTCATATAAAACTGTAACCCGCTTAATGCCATCGGTGAGATGCTTGCAGGATAAGGTGGCACCACCGATATTTTGGATATCTTGATTTAGCTTAATGGGGTCTGCTACCGTTTTGCCAATGAACTGTTTACGCCACTGGACTTCAGCTACTTCATAACCATAAGATTCCACGTATTCTAGAATCTCTATTCCAGTCACTTCGCCTGATGAACTGAGCGCTACTGCATAAGTAATCATTTCATGTTTACCAACCACCTCATCAACAATGAACCAAGAACCATCTGCAGCTCTCCAAATGCGATCTCCTTGAAAGGGGTGTCGAATACTGGAGACTGAGCGCATTTTATTTTGCAGCTCATCTGTAATGATGATGGGATTTTTAACAAGTGATTGATTGGGTGAGAGCGACTTTTGGGCCTGTTCAATGGATACATAAATCTTGGCATGTGCAACTATCGGCAAGCTTACTGCAGCTAGACCGAGAATAAATAAGGGGTTTGGTTGCCAGATCATATTTCCTCTTTAGTTCAAAGGAAATCCAACTTTGACAATGAATTCATTCACTGAATGACTATCCCAAACGCGCGCATTGGAGCATTCAGCTTCGCCGCCACCCATGCATGTACCACCTTTGAGTTGATAGCGCCAAGCACCGGTGACCCACCAGTCTTTTGCAGCATAGTGCATGTTGGGGCCAACAAATGTTGCGCGTTGCACTTGATTTCGTAAATTTAATTCTGAGTAGTCATTATGGAAACGTGCCTCAACACCAGCGGACCATTTGGGTGCAAATCTATAGCTGGCGCCAATAAGAAAGTCGAGCATCGATTCAGGTACATTGCCATTCTCAATAAACTTCAAACGTTCATTTGCTACAACAACGTTACCCGCTAAGACCAGTCGATCATCAATGAAATTGGATTGCAACAGGAGGCGCGCTTCGATTTCATCTTTGTTTCTTCCCCAGCTAGGCTCTAAATAAAGGCCAACGCCAACGGGTGACGTCACCGGATTGGTTAGTCTATAGATAGCTTCTAAGGAGCCGCCTTCAATGCCACTTTTCCTATAAGGGGTGGCGGGGTCATGACTTGATGGTACCCCATAGCCACCTGTACAGCTTGAACTACCATCACAAGCTTCTGGATTGGTGTAATTCTGATTTGCACTGGTGTAGTAAGAATTAATATAGCCAGCAATTTGTAAATTATTAGTTAGACCGTATTCCAACTCTGTTCTTGCGGTCCAGGCATCGTATGTGCCAGCTGCTTGCTGTTTATTTAGTTGTAAGCGCTGCTCAAACTCGAGCTTGCCCTTTGGCTGAAGATCGAGGGTATAAATCCATCCAAATACACCTTCACCCGCATTCGCGAATGAGAAGTGCAGGGCGGTAGCTAATAGGATGCTAAAGGCAACAAGTCTTTTAATAGTCATTTTCATAGTGGGGTAGTTAGTAAAAGTAATTGAGAATGATTCTCAATATACAGTAGATGAGAATAATTCTCAATTGAGAAAATACCCCTATTTTTTTGCTGTTGAGATTTGCGTGAGCTTGTAAGATCAGGCTTATGGATTCAGAAGCCCTCGTAAAGCTGGTCACAATGAAAATGCCGTTTGGCAAGCATGCTGGCCGTGCAATTGCAGATTTGCCTGGGAATTACTTGGCGTGGTTTGCCCGTGAAGGATTTCCTAAGGGCGAACTTGGTCAGTTGCTAGAGTTGATGCACACTCTGGATCACAATGGCTTACGGGGATTATTGGCCCCCATCCAGCGGGCTCATGGAATTGCTCCCCGCACCCGCAATTAGCAAAGATTTATTTGGGACGAACTATAGCTATTACCCGATTGCGTTCATAGCTCACATTGGGTGAGTCCGGCGGACTGCTTTGAGTGGGCGTGGCTTTTAATGCGCTTTGTGCCCAAATCTCATCTGCTAGCTTTTGAGCTAAAACTAGATTGCGGTCATATTGAATTTGTACGCTAGCAACTTTTCCAGATTTGATATTCGAGATGATGCTAGCCACCTTTTCTGGCGAGTATTCGTCAAAAAAGATGGGATACCAGCCACCTGTCGCAGCCGCTGTAATGGCGGAATTGTCACTAAGACCATTAGGCAAATGAAAGTTGATACCTGTTTTCTGAACAAGTTCAGCATAGGAAATCGGCGCACTCATTTTTGCATCATCTGTGTTCTCAAGCCAATAAGCCCAAGCCAATTTTTTATTAGGGTCATAGACTAGCTTATAAATATGGCTCGGTATGGTGACCTTGCTTTTACCAATGCTGCCTAGGTTCCCAACTGACCCAGTAAATACATACACGTCGCCTGCTGCGCGCTTGATATACATCCTAGTAGGCTCTTCGACTCTTTTTGCCCAGATGCCCTGATTGTTTTGCCTGGCTTGCGGCATCATGTTTGCTAATGAAAAAGACTGTGCCATCCCCCGTTCCCGTGTCATGTCACCAGCTGGAACGTTATGACCTCGGTCATAACCACTGCCGCGATAGTCAGCCAGAAGGGCGCGTTCACTGAAGGGGAGCCTGGCTTCCTCATAAAACTGATTGGTGCGCCGAGGGCGAGTTGCCTGGAGTTGCTCGCCATTGAGCTTTTCAACGGTGTAAATGGGCTTTTTATCGCTAGGCGAATAGTAGATTGCAAAATCATCGAAACAAAGATCTCGACCCGTCTGAGTGGAGCTCGGTATTTGTTGGGCTGGGAACAGATCTTTGCATTGATCAAAGAGGGCGGATGCACTCAGTGGTAGCCAAAGTGAGCTGAGTAGGAGGAGCTTAACCAGGAATTTCATTGCATGTCAGTGTAATGAGTGTCCCAAGTGGTAGTAAAAGTTTTGCCCACATTGGGTATTTATGTTAGCTCTATAGCTAGTATTTATATGGGTTTGAGAGCCATCTATCTCTGCGCTTAATTCAATTAAAAGGGTGAGGAGCAGTGGATGTTCAGCTGGAGGTGATGGTGTAAATAACACTACCGGTAGAAAATTCAAAGCTGATAAATACTAGATGTATGGGTTAGACCTCACTTTTGAGTGTAAGAAATAGCGAAAAAATTCGATTTTCGGCACTTTTTTATTATATGAAATAAGTCCTCACTAACTTCTTTAAGTTATTGAAATTAAAGGATTAAATATCAACTTTGACTGCTATATTAGGGATCATCCTTAATTCAATATCAATTAGTTATGGAAATGACATTCTTTATTCTTGACTTGATATAAGAACCTTCTTAGGATGACTCATGTTTTTTACTTATTGCACCGCAGCATAAATCTGTATCTTGATTTTCGTTGGGCTGCAAGACTATAAATGATTAAATGTTTTTCTAATACATCGAGTGACATGCAACTTGCGCGGACTGCAAGACTTAAGGCCAGGGCTTTACTGGCTCATGCACTCTCTCCGGTCTATCGGGTGATGAATGGTTTATTGATCGTGACTGTTTTCATGATCGTAGGCCTCTGGCTTTCTGGTAACGGCACTCAAGCGGGCGCATTTGATTTGGCCCGCATCCTAGTTCCAGATGAAGCCCGACATATCGTTTGGCAAACTGGTTTTGGGGTGCTCGATCAATACCAGGAGGACGCTCCAAATACGATTGCTGATAAAGAGATCGCCAATGTAATCTATGGCAAAGCATCCGCTGTCCCACATAGCGGGCTGATGAGTGCAAAGCAGCAAACAGTTGCGCTCTTGATGCCTTCGGTAGCTCATGCTCAGGTAAAGCCAATCTCTCACTTATCTGATCGCATTCCCACATCAAAAATTGACCCTCAAGCCTTGGATTCAAAGCTGATGGTTTCTATTCAAAATCAACGTGCTGTTGCTGACTTCTTTGAGAAGAAGTACAAGTTAGACCGCGCTAAGATTGAAGAGTATGTTTCCAAGACAGTATTGATTGCTAAAGAAGTCAACATTGATCCAATCTTGTTGCTTGCAGTGATTTCGGTAGAGTCAAACTTCAATCCGCTGATAAAAAGTCATGCTGGCGCCGAAGGCTTAATGCAGGTGATGACTGCGATTCATCAAGATAAATATGCTTTATATGGTGGAGCTTCCGATGCAGTGAAGCCTGAAGTCAATATTCGGGTGGGTGCTTATATCTTGAAGTATTTGATTGCAACAAGCGGCTCATTGCGCAATGGCTTGAAATACTATGTCGGCGCCGCAAATGCAGATAATGACGGTGGTTATACCGATAAGGTAATGGCCGAAAGAAATCGCTTGATCAGTTTATGTCAACCAGCAACACCCAACAAATTGACTTTGAACGGCAAAGATCTACGCTCATAAGATCTGCGGTGTCTCACCCAGAAAGATAAAGGCCACTCATTGAGTGGCCTTATTACTTGCAGGTGATGATGTAGGGCTTAACTTAATTTACTCCATGTAGCTCAACGTCAAATACGAGTGTTGCATTTGGAGGTATCACCCCACCAGCACCGCGAGCACCATAACCCATTTCAGAGGGAATAATAAGGGTACGTTTGCCGCCAATCTTCATGCCTTGTACGCCCTGATCCCAGCCCTTAATGACATGACCGGCTCCCAAAGGAAAGCTAAATAACTGGCCACGATCTAGGGAGCTATCAAACTTTTGACCCTTGTGATCAGGGGCTTTGTCATCAAATAACCATCCGGTGTAATGTACATCCACATGATTGCCGGCGACCGCTTCTGCGCCTTCACCAACAACGGTATCTATTTTTTGGAGTTCACTCATGTTTCTCTTCCTCTTTGGCTGAAATTGAAGGGCTAGTATATTCTGAGCCTAATCTTTTTGTTCGAGCAAACCAACATGACAAATTTCTGGCCCCATTCTGCTTATAAAACCCTTACCGTAGGTTCGGATAGGCAATTATTGGTGACGGATGATTTTCTACGTACTTATTTATTGCGCCCAGAATTAAATCTGGTTCCCGAATCTTGTGATGTGGAGCGTGCTCTCCATAAGCGCTTGAGTGATAGCCCGCGTGCAGCCATCTCTGATCAGGAGATTGCTGGAATGGCGGATTCTGATATTCAGGTGAATTATCAAGTTTGGCTCAGGTATCGAGCCAAGTTATTGGCTGCCAGCTCTTTAGAAAACTTTTACATGAGCTTGTTTAAGGGTGATGGTGTGGATGTGCCACCTTTATTTATATCTCAGCTAGCGCAAATATTTATTCGACATATCTTAGGTGAGGATTGCCATCCCTTGGATGCACGTATGGGTGAGCTCTTCTTTCGAGCTCAGAAGATTACTGTGTTAGAAGATGGAGTAGTGATGAGCGCGGATGATGAGGTGGTTACCCGCAATGCTCAGGCTGGTGAGAGTGGCAATATCATGGATCTACTCAAGGGCAAAT
Source organism: Polynucleobacter sp. UK-Mo-2m-Kol15 (assembly GCF_018881505.1). GTDB lineage: Bacteria > Pseudomonadota > Gammaproteobacteria > Burkholderiales > Burkholderiaceae > Polynucleobacter. Next base: position 593,663 of record NZ_JACVQC010000001.1, read on the forward strand.
CGATGTCTATGCGATCTATCGATTTGGATGTATTGCATGAAGAGAATGCAGATCTCTATTGGGACAAGAATGAGGACCATGACTTTGCAGTCCAGCTTAACTTTAGTCAGCCGCCTATCAATCATTTTTGCCGCGTCCTGGAAAAATGGGTGCAACACTTTTTAGGTGCTCAAGTGCGTATTACCCCAATGCAGCAAATCACTGATCCTAAATGGTCCTGGCATGTTGGTCTTGATGCTGCTGCGACAGATATTTTAAATAAGCTCTACAACAAAGAGTCAGTAGACTCTGATGCACTTGAAAAGGTGATTTGTTTATTTCGCCTAGACTTTATCGATGAGACTGCTGTTATGCAATCTCAGGCCGGTAAGCCGGTTTATATGGGTATTGCCATGAATGATGAGAAGCAGCTCAAGCTGAAGCCACAAAATCTACTCTTTAATTTGCCTTTAGCCAAGGCTTCTTAATTTGCAGAGTTGGTAAGAGACTTCTTCTGATTGGCGCCGAGCCAAATCAAAGCACCTGCCGTAACGGTAATCATTAGTAGAGATCCAAAGTTCAGAATGTTCCAGCCCTGAGTGGTGATGAGCGTTCCAGAGCCAAAAGAGGTAAATGCCATGGTCCCAAAGACAAAGAAGTTGATAGCAGCCTGAGCTTTATCTCGTTCCTCGGGTTGGTAGGCCGTCATTGCCAATGAGGTGGCGCCAGTAAATAAAAAATTCCAACCCACGCCTAAGAGAAATAGTGCAATCAAGAATTGATGAAATTCGACACCGGTGAGTGCTATAGCAATACACAAAATAGTGAGAATGACCCCAACGCCCATGATCTTGAGTGTGCCAAATCGCTCAATGAGTGAGCCAGTAAAAAACCCGGGCGCGAACATGCCAATCACATGCCATTCCAATACCAGCGCAGTATCAGAAAAAGGAAGTCCACAAATTTGCATTGCAAGTGGCGTAGCTGCCATGAGCAAGTTCATAGCACCGTAACCCAAAGAGGCGCCGATCACAGCAACCATAAAGACAGGCTGTCGAAGTAGAGTTTTGAGATCCCTGCCAGCCGAGAGTGAGTGCTGAGTCTTGAACTCTTCTGGAAAGTGGATGAACTGCATCACAATGATGCCAATAAAGCCGGCTATCGAGAGGGCGATATAGGCCCCTAAAAATGCAGTATCAAAGAGATCTCTAGTCCATGAGGCTAGGTTAGGCCCCACAATGGCACCTAACATTCCACCTGCCAGAACCCAAGAGACTGCCTTATCCCTTTGGCTGACCACTGTCAGCTCAGCTGCAGCAAATCGATAGAGTTGCCCGTTAGCGCTGTAGTAGCCCGCAATAAAGGTGCCGAGCACTAGGAGCCAGAAGTTTTTGGACATGGCGGCATAGGCGCAAATCAATGCAGAAAAGACTGCTACTAATAAGCCAATTTGAAAGGAGATCTTCCGGCCAAAGTGATTTTGGGATTTCGCTACGATTGTCGTTGAGAAAGCGCTGCCTACAACGTAGCCCATCACGGGGATGGTAGCCATCCAGGAGGCTGGGCTTAGGCTGAGTCCAACCAAACCATTGATGGCTATAAACGTTACGTTATTAGTCAAAAACAAGCCTTGGCAGAGGATTAGCAGTGCGAGGTTTTTGTTCAGCAGGGGGTGCTTATCACTCATGTACTCCAGTTTACGATGTAAGTGGACATGAGCTTATCTTGGTGGATTCCCTTAAATTGACTCACTTCAGGGAATTTGGTGCCTAAAACCACCCAAATTAGGGGTGTCGATGATTTAGAATGGAAGTCTCAGTCCAGTGCGAGAAGTTGCACCCAAGACGGCCAAAAGCGCCTGAAGTGCTGCGTGCGGAATGCGAGAGAGGTTCGGTATGAGGTCGAACCCTAATATTTATCAATATCGAGGAAACATCAATGGCTTCAGAGAAATCAAAGATCATTTACACGCTAACAGACGAAGCGCCATCATTGGCGACCTGTGCATTTTTGCCAATCATTCGTACTTTTATAGCGCCAGCTGGAGTGAAGATTGTGACTAGCGACATTTCTGTTGCGGCACGTATTTTGGCAGAGTTCTCTGATTGTTTAGCCCCTGAACAGAGGGTTCCCGATAATTTGGCTGAGCTCGGTCGCATGACTTTATTGCCGGACACCAACATCATCAAGTTACCCAATATCAGCGCTTCAGTTCCGCAATTGCTTGCCGCTATTAAAGAATTGCAGTCTAAGGGTTACAAAATCCCTGACTTTCCAGATGATCCTAAGAATGATGCTGAAAAAGCGATTCGTGCGCGTTATTCCAAGTGTTTGGGAAGCGCAGTAAACCCGGTATTGCGAGAAGGCAACTCCGATCGCCGTGCCCCAAACGCAGTTAAGCGTTATGCCCGCAAGAATCCACACTCCATGGGTGAGTGGAGCCAAGCATCCCGCACCCATGTATCCCATATGCATGGCGGCGACTTCTATGCAGGTGAGAAGTCAATGACGATAACGAAGGCATGTGATGTGAAGATGGACTTGGTAACCAAGAGTGGTAAGACCATCGTTCTCAAGCCAAAAGTTTCATTGATTGCTGGCGAAATTATTGACAGTATGTATATGAGTAAAAAAGCACTTTGCGAGTTCTATGAGAAAGAAATCGAAGATGCTTATAAGACTGGCATGATGTTGTCCTTGCATGTGAAGGCAACCATGATGAAGGTCTCACACCCAATCGTATTTGGTCATGCTGTAAAAATCTTTTACAAAGATGCATTTGCAAAGCATGCCAAGCTATTTGAAGAGTTGGGCGTGAATCCAAATAATGGCATGAGTAATCTGTACGATAAGATTCAATCTCTACCAGAATCCAAGCGCGAAGAAATCATTCAGGACTTGCATGCTTGTCATGAGCACCGTCCAGCACTGGCGATGGTTGACTCTGCTAAAGGTATTACTAATCTCCATTCTCCAAGCGATGTGATTGTTGATGCATCGATGCCAGCGATGATTCGTGTCGGCGGGAAGATGTGGGGCGCTGATGGTCGCTTACATGACACTAAAGCAGTAATTCCAGAGAGTACCTTTGCCCGCATTTACCAAGAGATCATTAACTTCTGTAAAACTCACGGTAACTTTGATCCAACGACTATGGGTACTGTGCCGAACGTAGGTTTGATGGCTCAACAGGCGGAGGAGTACGGCTCACACGATAAGACTTTTGAAATACCTGAAGCTGGAGTTGCCCGCATTGTTGCAGATGACGGCACAGTATTACTTGAGCAAAATGTAGAAGAGGGTGATATTTGGCGTATGTGCCAGGTTAAGGATGCCCCGATTCGCGACTGGGTGAAGTTAGCAGTAAATCGTGCACGTTTGTCAGGTACTCCAGCTGTCTTTTGGCTAGATGAGTATCGTCCACACGAGGCTGAGATCACTAAGAAGGTGCAGGCCTATCTAAAAGAGTATGACCTCACTGGCGTAGATATTCAAATCATGTCTCAGACTCGTGCAATGCGTTATACATTAGAGCGCATCATCCGCGGTAAAGATACGATCTCTGTGACCGGCAATATCTTACGTGACTACCTCACGGACTTGTTCCCAATTATGGAGCTTGGCACTAGCGCAAAAATGTTGTCTATCGTGCCCTTGATGGCAGGTGGCGGACTTTTTGAAACTGGTGCAGGCGGCTCTGCTCCAAAGCATGTTCAGCAACTGGTTGAAGAGAACCACCTGCGCTGGGATTCCTTGGGTGAGTTCTTGGCTTTGGCAGCTTCCTTGGAAGATATCGGCGATAAAACAAGTAACCAAAAAGTGAAAATTTTGGCTCGCGCTCTTGATGAAGCAACAGGCACATTACTTGACAATAATAAGTCACCATTACCTCGTACTGGCGACTTGGATAACCGTGGCAGCCAGTTCTACTTGGCTATGTACTGGGCTCAAGCTATGGCTGCGCAAACTGAAGATAAAGAATTGCAGGCGTATTTCGCACCAATTGCCAAAGCTTTATCGGATAACGAGCAAAAAATTATTGCCGAGTTCAAGGCGGTGCAGGGCAAGCCTGTAGATATCGGCGGTTACTTTTATGCAGATCCTGAGAAATGCAAAGCAGTCATGCGTCCAAGCGTAACCCTCAATGGCATCTTAAAGGCAGTGCCGGTAGCGTAAGGTTAGTTAGCTTCACAAAAAAGGCAAACCACCTGGTTTGCCTTTTTTAATGCCTCACTGATATTTCCAGTGGATTGGTAAATAGGTGAGTGATGGTTTAAATCCACTCCCCTAGAGTCCGCTTAAGCAATAAATCCTTAAGCGTAGGAGAATAGTCACCTCGACAGCACTTTATTGTATCTAGCAAGGAGAGATGGATATGTTCACAAATGATCTGAAGCGACTTTCGCAGGAAGTTACCCCTAAGGCAGTTTTTGAAGGGCGTCGCGAATTAATTAAAAGCGCAGCTGCTGGAGCATTTGGTCTCGCACTTGCACCCTGGTTCTCCCGTGATGCGCTTGCAAGCAACCCTCAAAAATTAATTGCCACGCCTAATCCAAACTTTATTCTGAAAGATGAGGCAACTAGCTATCAGTACGTGACTAGCTATAACAACTTCTATGAGTTTGGAACAGATAAATCCGATCCAGCCGCTTATGCTGAAAGTTTACAGACTCGTCCATGGACTATCTCGATTGAAGGTTTGGTTAAAAAGCCCATGACCTTAGATATTGATGCATTATTAAAACTTGCCCCAATGGAGGAGCGCATTTATCGTATGCGCTGCGTTGAAGGTTGGTCGATGGTCATTCCGTGGGATGGCTACGCTTTATCTAAATTACTGAATCAGGTTCAGCCTTTAGGTTCCGCCAAGTATGTGGAATTTATTTCACTAGCAGATCGCAAGCAAATGCCGGGTCTGAGGAGCAAAATTATTGAGTGGCCTTATCGCGAAGGTTTGCGTTTGGATGAGGCCATGAATCCCTTGACTTTGCTGACATTCGGTCTTTATGGAGAGATGTTGCCAAAGCAAAATGGCGCCCCGGTTCGGATTGTAGTGCCCTGGAAATATGGTTTTAAGAGCGCCAAGTCGATAGTAAAGATTCGTTTGACAGAGGAGATGCCCAAGACAAGTTGGAGTCAGTTTGATGCGCGTGAGTATGGGTTTTACTCAAATGTGAATCCTTTGGTAGATCACCCACGCTGGAGTCAAGCTACCGAGCGGCGCATTGGTGATCCAAAGGGTATCTTTGCTCCGAAAATAAAAACCCAAATGTTTAACGGTTATGGCGATCAAGTGGCAAGTATGTATTCCGGTATGGATTTAAAGAAATTCTATTGATACTCTTGCTAAGTTAGGTTTGATGAAGTTATTCATTTTTCTGTTAGCGCTGTTACCTCTAGATCGTTTGATTTGGCTGGATTTAACTCATGATTTAGGCGCTAATCCAGTTGAATTCATTACGCGTTCAACAGGAACCTGGGCCTTAGTTTTCTTATGCCTGACCTTAGCAATGACGCCCCTGCGTTTGTTGACAAATTCAGTGGGGTGGATTCGGTATCGGAGAATGCTGGGCTTATTTAGTTTTTTCTACGCATCCCTACATTTTGTAATTTGGCTTTGGCTTGATCAAAATTTTGATTTAGTAGAGATGCTAAAAGATGTTCTGAAACGCCCATTTATCACGATGGGATTTATCAGCTTGATATTGTTGATTCCACTAGCTTGGACCTCTACTCATTGGGCTCAAAGAAAATTGGGTCGTCGTTGGGCCCAATTACATCGACTCATCTACCTGATTGCCTGTACTGCGATCCTCCATTATTGGTGGCATAAGGCAGGAAAAAATGATCTTGATGCCGTGACAATCTATGCAGTAGTTTTGCTATTGCTGTTATGTTGTAGGATTCCTTATATTCGTCGGCTTTTGAGTAGTCGATTCACCATTTAAAGATAATTTCTTCTATGACTCTGTTTTTGTATCTTCGAACTTCATTCATTTCTACATTGGGTTTATTGCTGATTAGTCTTGCCTCTTTTCAGGCATTAGCTCAGCAGGATAATCAGGCTGTGAAAACCATCCCCTCTCTAGATGTCCCTCGCTATCTAGGCACTTGGTACGAGATTGCAAAGTTTCCGAACTGGTTCCAGAAAAAGTGTATTTCGAATACCAAGGCCGCATATACCGCTAAGCCTGATGGTAATCTGCGAGTGCTCAATAGCTGCAAAACTGTGGGCGGAGAGACTTCCGAGGCAGAGGGCTTAGCTCGTCAAATTGGTGCTAAGGATTCACCAAAGCTCGAGGTGCGCTTTGCTCCAGAATGGCTTTCATTTTTGCCAATGGTGTGGGGCGATTACTGGGTGATTGATTTAGATCCACAATATCAATTAGCCGTCGTCAGTGATCCGAGTAGAGAGTATCTATGGGTTTTATCAAGAACACCTCAACTGGATCCTAAGGTCTACGCTGATTTATTGCAGCGCTTGCAACAACAGCACTTTGATATTCAAAAGCTTGAGCTTACTTCACAGAAAAACTGACGTGCCTCAAAAGCGAATCGGAAATTACTTACTGCCACCTGGGATCGATATCTTCGAACGTGGGTGGTTGTCGGCAAATAATATTTTTCTATTCGGCGATGATGATGTTTCTTTGGTTGATACTGGATACTGTGCTCATCAGCAAATGACGGTTGATTTAGTCTCTAATGCGATTCAACAGTATGGCTTAAAAAATCTCAATAAAGTGCTGAATACCCACCTGCATTCGGATCATTGTGGCGGTAACGCAGCTTTATCAGAAGTATTTGATTGTGAGATATCGATACCAGAAGCTGAGGCAATTGCAGTGCAAGATTGGGATGAAAATTTACTCAGCTTCCGGCAGTTGGGACAAGACTGCCCGCGTTTCAGTCATCAAGCCTTACTTGTCTCCGGTGAAGAAGTTGTCTTAGGCCCTTATCGCTGGCAAATTCTTGCTGCTCCTGGTCATGACAATCGTTCGGTCATGCTTTACCAGGAGGAGTATCAAATTTTAATTTCTGCTGATGCTCTATGGGAAGAAGGTTTTGGGGTTATCTTTCCCGAGCTTTGGGGTGAAGGTGGCTTCGAAGAGGTGGCACAGACGCTGGAGCTGATTGAAGGACTCCCAGTTCGCTTAGTTATTCCAGGGCATGGCAAGCCATTTACTGATGTACAGAAGTCAATTGGGATTGCAAAATCCCGTCTCGATTACCTCTCAAGTGATCCGGAACGCAATGCCCGCCATGGCGCCAAGGTCCTTCTAAAGTACAAGTTGTTGGAGTGGCGCAGCCAGGAGATGTTTAAGGTAAATCAGTGGATCGCAGCTACGCCAGCACTTGAAAATATTCGTAAGAATATGAATCTGCATACCGAAGATTTTCAGAGTTGGTTGGTAGGGGCTTTGCTGAAGTCAAAGGCGGCAACTATCGACAACAATTTTCTAGTGAATCAAGACTAAGTTATTGATCAGTTGTTGATCAAAAATTAAACGATAGCTTGCCGTAAAAAGACCAGTCATAAACAGGGTAGCTTTGTACAACTTGCTTGCTAGCTCCGACCGCAAATAAAAAACTTTTATTGAGGCGATGGGTGATCATGGCGTCAATCGGAACAAACCAGCCTCCACCCCCACCAGTATTCCAGGTAATAGCGTTCTCATCCCAAAATCGAATTTGAGTATCAGGGGAAAGATTAAATCCTAGTGTCGGGAAAATATTGAGATTACGAACTAAGGGCGGTTGATTTGGGGTATTGGTTAAAGAGTTGCCCTTACTTACAAATCCGTACATGTATCTCACTAGTGGTGAAAAGTCTGAGAGACGCGAGTTATCCCCCTGTTTTGGCACATATACCGTACCTATTTGAGGGCCGGCAGCCCATTGACCGTTATTGCCAAACGGAAAAATAATTCGACCACCCAGTGTACCTTCCCAATTTTTTAGAATGCTAGGGTGATTTCCCCAGACGGTCAGCATCGTATTGCCGGCGTTATAGGTACCAGATGATTGCGCTGGAACTGTGGGGCCATAGGTGGAGACGTAGGAGGTATCGAGTCGCATAGTGCCGCGCCATTGATCAAAGGCAAGGGGTTGGTAATAGCGCAGCTTTAGCGTGTCATTCTGGACTTGCTCGCCAGTAGTATTGTGATATCCCCAAAACTCTAGTACTCGTTGACTTGAATACTGATCAGCGGTTTTCTCTAGATTTAAAAATCCCCCTGAGAACTTGCTTTCGTCACCTACAGCATTGCCCACTAGCCCCACTAGAATTAGTGGAATCAGTGGATGGGTAAGATTTCGCCAGAATGACATATAAGCGTTAATATTAAATGACTTAGTCAATGACAAAAATAAGCAGAAAAATTATGAAACATACCGTATTAGTAACTGGGGCCACTGCCGGTTTTGGAGAGGCCACTGCAAAACGGTTTCTAGCCAATGGCCATCAAGTAATTGCTGTGGGTAGAAGGGTGGAGCGCTTGGAGGCTTTAAAGGCCTCACTCCCTATGGAGCACCAGAAAAAATTACTAGTTCTAGCTGTTGATATTTGCGATAGCGCTCAGGTTGACGGGTTGGCTGCGATCTTGCCAACTGAGTTTGCTAAGGTGACGGTGCTGGTAAATAATGCAGGACTAGCTTTAGGGTTAGAGCCAGCACATCAAGCTATTCTTTCGGACTGGGATCGCATGATTGATACTAATATCAAGGGGCTGGTGCATATGACTCGCGCCTTTTTGCCTGGAATGGTGGAGCGTAAGTGCGGACACATTATTAACATTGGCTCTGTTGCTGGATCCTATGCTTACCCTGGTAGCAATGTATATGGCTCAACAAAAGCATTTGTAAATCAATTCAGCTTAAATTTACGTGCTGATTTAGCGGCAACCCCTCTCCGTGTTACCTGTATTGAGCCAGGCTTGAGCTCCGGTACGGAATATTCTAATATTCGCTTCAAAGGTGATGATGCTAAGGCAGCAAAAGTCTATGAAGGCGTCCAGGCATTAAGTCCTCATGATATTGCTGAGGCAATTTATTGGACGGTAACATTGCCCAGTCATGTGAATATTAATGTCTTAGAAATAATGCCTGTACAGCAATCCTTTGCCGGGACAGTGATTCACCGACCTAGCATAAAAAATTAGCCCCTCCACTTGTAAAACTTGGGAAAAGCGCGCATCACTACAGGCCCGTCAAAATCCCAAGATTTACAGGTTCCTAAATAGAGTGGTGGCTTGTTTTCATCTGGGTCAAATAGCGCTCCAGGGATAGATTGAAAAGCAGCTGTAGCAATATTGTTGAGCAGCTCTCGTAAGTGGGTACAGCCCTTGATACCCCCTAGGTGTTCGTTGATAGTTTTACGCCAACCCTGACCAAGACGCGCTCCAATCAGGGATTCCATCGGCGGAATGACTTGTGGGCACTCTGGATGGGGATGGCTATCCATTGCCACTTCAATAGCTTGAATGACTAGCTCCGTGTTTACGGTAAGACGAACCCGCATATCATGAAAGGCTTGACCTGGATCCCAAGTTTTACCGCTGGTAGTAAAGGCTTGAGATTTGAAATCGCGTAAATGCCCTTCAATATCCCATAAGCCATCGTCTCGAGCGTAGCCTTGAAAAGTAATTTCACGGGTATGGAGGGGTTTTCGAGGGACTGGGCTTGAGAGCATATTGGTGTTAGTGGGGATCGAAGTATGGAGTCATGCTAATAATAATGACTTCATTTTACAGTCGCATAGTAGGCTGGCTTTGTAGTATTCTCGGCAGCATATGGCCAAACCAATCTCTTTAGAAAAAATATTGTTTAGTCAGGGCTTTGGCACTAGACGCTATTGCAGCGATTTAGTCTATGCCGACCTTGTCAAGGTGAACGGTGTTCTGGCAGAGGATCCAGAAGAGCGAATTTCCATTGAAGGACTGATGCTGAACGTAGAGGGTAAGGATTGGGAGTTTCATGAAAAGGCTTATATCGCTTTTAACAAGCCTCCCAACTATGAGTGCTCTCATAAGACTACGCATCATCCGAGTATCTATAGTTTGCTACCAAAACCTTTCGTAGAGCGGGGTTTGCAATGTGTTGGCCGTCTGGACTTTGATACCACTGGTTTAATTTTAATTTCTGATGATGGTCAGTTTATTCATAAGATGACTACACCCAAGAAAAATATTGGCAAGATATATGAGATCACTACCTCTGAGCCGATTACTCAACAAGAGATTGACCACTTGCTAAATGGCGTCATTCTGGATGATGATCCAAAACCCTGTTTTGCGACAGCTTGCAAGCAGCTCAGCGAGAATGTATTAGCAATGACTATTGTTGAGGGTCGTTACCACCAGGTGAAGCGAATGATGGCTGCCGTGGGTAACCATGTTGCCAAGCTTCACCGTACTGAAATTGGGCAATACTCTATGCCTGCTGATTTGGCAGAAGGTGAGTGGCGCTGGCTGTACCCTGAAGATTTACTGAAGCTATCAAAAAGTGTGGAGGCTCCAGTTGTATAAACCTAATCCCCTTGCAAATGATTTTGACTTTGCAACAATATTGCCTGATTGGCATGTAAATCGGGCTACTCAAGAGTTGGAACGGATTTTTGTATTTAAGGATTTCAAAGGCGCATTTGAGTTTATGACTCTATGTGCAAATAAAGCCGAGGAGCTAGATCACCATCCAGATTGGTCTAATTCTTGGAACACAGTATCAGTGCGCTTAAGCACCCATTCGATGAAGGCTTTGACTGATTTAGATCTCGCCATGGCAAACGCAATGGATCAATTTGCCCTTCAAATCTCAGGCTAGATTATTTATTAAGCTTCCTCATCCTCTTCATCTTCGGAAGTAAGGCTCATGAGGATGGTTGCTAATAGACCATAGACAACCTCAGTTGCGATCATGCCATCTTCATCAAGCTCATCAATCAGATCATTTAAACAATCTTCCGTGGGCTCATTTAAGAGGGTCATGGCGCATTCGCACCCATAGTCAAAATCTTCGTCGTTTTGGGTTTGCGTGTCATTCGTCATGAGAATCCTTTAGGTGATGCTGCAGAATAGCAAATAAAGTCTCGCTCGCACAGTCCTATTATTTTAGAAGCGCAATAGCTTCTTTAAATACGGGATTTTGGGCTGTCTTTAACCACTCAAATCCGAGCATCTCTGCTGTAATGAGTCGTGCTCCTGTAATTTGTAGTCGATTAAGCGCAATTTGCTTGTCAAGGTCTCGACGTGAGCCAACACCATCAACTACGATCGACACATCGTAACCTTCATCAATCAGTTTGAGTGCCGTTTGCATTAGGCAAACGTGCGCTTCGCACCCCATTAAAATGCATTGCTTACGGCTAGTGGGTATCGCCTGAACTAGGCCATCGGCGCAAGCATTGAAATGTTCTTTGCTAATTGTTTTGCTACAAAAGGATTTAATGGATTCGAGATTGCTGCCTAGACTTTTTGGACTTTGCTCTGTTCCAATAATCGGAATCTCCAGTAATTGGGCGATCTTGGCAGTGCGGATGCATTGAGTGAGTACCGATTCACTTTCATGAATTACGGGCATCAGACGTCCCTGTAAATCAATCAAGATTAGGATTGATGATTCCGAATGAATTTGATTAGATTTACTCATGATGATTTTTCTTCTAGATCTAGGGTGACAATTTTGAACTCAGGATCATCGTCGGGATTGGTAATTCGAAACCCCAAATCAGAGACCAGATGTAACATTTTTAGGTTCTTACTTAAGACATATCCAACCATAGCTTGCAATCCATTTTCTTTTGCATGCGCAATGAGGTCAAGCATCAAATGAGTGCCAATACCATGGGCGGTATAAGCATCACTTACGCTCAGAGAGAATTCACAAAGACCTCGATTAGGTGGGGTTACATAACGAGAAATGCCGATAATTTCTTCTGACTCAGTTTGGGCTTGAATTACCGCTACCAAAGCCATTTCTTTTTTGTAGTCTAAATGCAAGATGTCATCTAGAAAGTCATCTGGAAGCTTGGTGATTGCATGAGCAAATCTGAGGTAACGGTTCTCAGGTGAGAGATGCTTGAATAGTCCAATAATGCGCTCTCTGTCATTTATTTGGATTGGGCGAATGAGATAATCAATGCCATTACTAGGCTCATTAGCACTCTCGGCACATGGGGTTGGTATCGTCATCGAAATGAAATGAGTAGGACTCGATATTTCAGGATACCTTTTTTGCATGATAGCTTAAAGCCTTTTAGCTCTAAAATCAGTTTTTAACTAGAAAGACTTATGTCTATTTCCACCCAAAACAGATCCGCTGCTATTTCAGGGATAGTCTTCGGCTTTATTCTCCCCATTACCGCTATTGCACAAACATTCTCCCCTTACACTCCGGCTCAAATAAAGGAATTCAATAGCCAGCCCATTGCGCCGATAGAGACTCCAGCCGGCCCAGTTTACTTAGAGCCTCCGCCTGTAACTCAGAAGCCAAATATACCCTTCGATGCGCGCTACCTCCAAAGGCCGGATGGAGAGGCACAGGCTGAAGCGCAGAGTACGGATTCGGTTGCACCATTTGAACCAATTCCAGCAACTATTACTTTTTAGAAAGAGTTACTCATGAAATTACATTACATCCGTTTTCTTTTAAGTACTGCAATTACCTTAAGTTTTGTGACAATTGCCCACTCTCAGAATTCATTGCCGATTAACGCTGCCGCCTCAGTGAATGGGGTGATCATCTCTAACGATATGGTCGAGCAGGGCATTCAGGCGGCATTGTCTCAAGGTCAAAAAGATTCTCCTGAGCTTCGTAATGCCGTCCTTGGAAAGATAATTGAAATTTCACTTTTATCGCAGCAAGCAGAGAAAAATGGCTTAGCTGATTCTGATAAAGCCAATACTCAGTTAGCTTTTATCCGTCAAAACTATTTAGCTGACTTAGAGTTATCGACGTTTATGTCGAAAAACCCGGTGACTGATGCTGACGTCCAGGCGGAGTACAACCGCGAGATTGCTTCATTAGGGCCACAGGGCATGATCATTGAATACAAGGTTAGCGATCTTGTTGTGGCTACTGAGCTTGAGGCACTAGCCGCTTTGGCTAGAACTAAAAAGGGTGAGTCATTTGATAAGGTTGTCAAAAGCATTTCCTTGGCGCCAAATAAAGTTCAGGGTGGAGCTGTAGGTTGGGTGCAAGCGGGGCAGACTTTGCCGCAAATTGCAAATGTTCTTGTTACCCTCTCTAAAGGCCAGGTTTCTCCGGCGCCAATTCAGATGCCCCAGGGTTGGTACCTCATTAAGCTAGAGGATAAAAAGTCGAGTAAGCCGCCTACTTTTGAACAGGCTAAGGCGGCAATTCGCAATGGCTTGCTGCAAAAAAAGCAATATGAGTTTTTGTCTCAGTTGCGTCAAAGCTCGAATATTGTTGTACGTTAAAGCAGCTCAAATCAGTTAACAGCATAAAAGAGCGTCCGAGGGCGCTCTTTTGCATTTCTGTAGGGCTCTAGTGGTATTTCTCTATCTTCATACCCATCATTCGGGAGTAGATTGAAATAATCGCTGATTGAATAAGGGAATATAAATGAGTAAGAATCCATTTGATTTAGGTGCAATGGCAAATCAGACCAGGGGTATGAAGGCTGCCCAAGCAGTAGGACAGGCAGCACTGACAAGTGCCCAGGAGATTGCCGAACTAAATCAGCGCGCCGCACAAGAACTTTCTTCTCGATTTCAGGCCAAGGTGGCAGACCTCATGAAAACTCAGGATCCAAAGATGGCCTTTGATTCTGTCCACGCTGAGGTCTTACAAGATGCCGCAAAAGAAGTGGCAAATTACCAAGCTCAACTTTTTCAAGCCTTGGCTAGCGGAAATAAGGAGCTTAAAAAGATTGCGGAATCGATGATTAAGGAATCACAGCATGACTTAATTCATTTTGTAAATGAGGCTACTCAGAATGCTCCGGCAGGAACCGAGCCATATACCTCTGCATTCAAAACCTCATTTCATACTGCGCTTCAGAATTTTGAAATGATTCGTGCGGCAATGGCAGACTCGTTTGTAAATTTTGAGAGGAGTGTGGAGGGTGTGAGTCAGTTTTCGTCAACACAAAAAAATAGTGCTACAACAAAGTCAAAAAAGAAATAAGGCTATTTATTAATGTCATGACTATGGGTTGCAGTGCCCGCATAGGGAAGCTCAGGGTCAGGCGGGGGCTTCAAAGATAAAAAATTTGCCATCAGCTAACGCTTAATAATTGCTTGCACTAGTGGATGCTGAATTTTTTTCTCTGAGCGAATAGCATAAAAGTATTCGTAAATCTCTCCACAACTGCCAATCATTTCAATATGATAGGTTTCTTGTAAATCTTTCTTGATGCTTTCCCCTGCCGGAAAGACTCCTAGGCCGCTGGCTGCAAAGGTTTTTAGTAGCGCGCTATCCTCAAACTCTCCAGCAATATTGGGGTTTATGCCATTTTCTGCAAACCATTGATCGATCAAATGGCGAACCTTTGAGTGGGGGGTAGGCAGTAAAATTGGCAAGTCATTGAGGCATGCAGGAAATGCTTTCTTAGATTGCTTCAGTAGCTTCTTGGGGCCAAACCAAGCAATCGATGACTTGATCAGTTCTTCACTGTAGACATGAAGATTTTTATTGATTGGTGCTGGCCGATCAGCGAGCACAATGTCCAATCTATGCAAGGCTAGGTCCGCTAAGAGATCCTCAAATTCACCTTCATGCGCAATCAGTTGCACATCATTTTTTTCGAGAATGGGTGCAAGTAGCTGCTTAGTTACTAACTTTGGAAGGCCATCGGATACACCGACCGTAATTTTCGTTTTAGGGGAGCTCGCAGCCTCTCTTACTGCTTCGGGAAGTTGTTCCCCTAGAAGAAAAATTTGATCGGCAATTTCTAGGGCTGCAAAACCAGACTCGGTTAGAGCAATCCCCCGACCAGCTGGTTTGAAGAGCAGATAGCCAAGTGATTTTTCTAGTTCGTGCACTTGGACGCTAATCGTCTGTATTGCAATATTGAGACGTTCAGCCGCCTTGGACATGCTACCTTCTTTGGCCACTACCCAGAAGTAGTAAAGGTGACGGTAGTTGTAGAGCATCTAATTATCAGGTTTTTACGAAATTATTATCAATATATCTCTGCTTTTACTTAAGCACAAACCGCTCTAGATTAACCCCATAGAAATCCATGGAATTCATGGGTAATTGAATGAGGGGATGAAATTGGAGCTATTTAGCCCGGAATTTTTTTCGGCATTACTGGCAATTATTGTGATTGACTTAGTTCTTGCAGGTGATAACGCCATTGTGATTGCGATGGCTGCTAGAAACCTGCCGGCACACCTGCAGAAAAAAGCAATCGTATGGGGTGCCGTAGGTGCGATTGCTGTTAGAAGCGCCATGACACTCGTGGTGGTGTATTTGCTAAAGATCCCTGGTCTGATGTTGATAGGCGGATTGTTGTTGGTTTGGATTGCCTACCGCTTGCTGAATTCTTCAGAGGGTGCCGACGAGCACGGCCAGGCTTCGACAACCTTTTGGGGTGCAATGAAAACGATTGTGATTGCAGATGCCGTCATGGGTCTAGACAATGTTCTTGCTGTGGCAGGTGCATCGCATGGCAGTTATGTGCTCGTTGTCCTGGGCTTATTAATCAGCATTCCTATTGTTATTTGGGGTTCTACACAAATACTCAAGTTGGTTGAGCGTTTTCCCTCGGTGATTTATGTAGGCGCTGCTGTGCTTGCATGGACAGCCGCAAAAATGATGATTTCAGAACCCTTCTCTAAAGAATGGCTTAGCTCCCAGAATCCAGCTTTGGAATACGTAATTCAAGTAGTTGTTGTATTAGGTGTATTAACCGGTGGTTTTATTAAAAGCAGACGTGCGCTTGCATTGTGATGCTGCCTTGGGTAATAAGGCAGCAACTTCACGAATGGCTGTAGCAATCGATTCGTTTTAATCCTGCTGTTGTCTTTTATGCCCTCGTCCTGAGGGCATTTTTTTCACTATTGATACTCAGTTAAATACAGAACTATGATCAATAAAATTCATCTTTATTAGGATTAAAGTTTGGCCTATTCTGAACCTCTACCGAACAAGGGAGATATCAATGAATGTGATCTTAGAAACTAGGGATGAGCTGGAGTCTGAATTAAAAGTCTTCACAGAGAATCGTGTGAAGTTCTCATTGAAGCGACTTTTTTGGATGGTGCGCAAAATCAAGATTCGATATTCTGCAGTCTCGTCGTCAAAGACAGCTTGCAATCAAAATTGCATGATTAGTCTGGAGACATTTGACCACCGGCAAATTGAAGTGAGCATGACAGCTAGAGATAAGCGGGTGGCTTTAGAAATATGCCTTAAGAAAATCTATAAGCTGGTGCAGAAGGCTTTACATAAAACGCAAAAATATGGCCGCTTTTCAAGGCGTGTCTATGTATGAGCTAATAAGCCCTTGTATTATCAATTCGGTCCTTAGGCTCAGTGCTAGGTTAATTCCATATCAAGGCGGGCCATTTGAATTTGTAGCCCCAATCTTTGATTAATCTTCTCAAAAGTATGCCCAAATCCCTGATTTGGGGAATTTGTCCCCCTTTTACCTCTTCAGGGTCGGATAATAAGAAATCTGATTTATTCTCTAAAATTGTCTTAATGAATTACTCAACGCCTTCCTTAGTCTTGACTCTCTGCATCCTGTTTGCGGGTGGAGTAAACGCACAAGCTCAAAAGCCGCTAACGATTAATGAGCTTATCGCGATTGCATTGGAGTCTAGTCCCCAGGTATTAGCGGCACGAGATCAAGCCAAGGCGATCAAAGGGCAACTGTCTTCAGCTCGCGCGATTCCGAATCCTGAGTTTGAGCTAAATACAGGACAACAGAGGTCGGTATCGGGTCCATTGACTACAGGTAATGTTTCATCGTGGGTAGTAACTCAGCCACTGGATATGCCATACACCCGCTATCCAAGAGTAAATGCTGCTGAAGCAAATGTACGTGCTGCTGATGCAGCGCGTATTGCCTTTGAAATTGAAATGATTTCAAGGGTTCAACAGCGATTTTATGAATTAATGCGTCGCGATGCAGAATTAAAAGCCGCTGAAGAGGATTTGAGTCTGACCAAGCAAATTCGTGATCGTATGCAAATCCGTTATGACGTTGGAGATACCGCTCGATTTGAATTGATTCGTGCGCAGACCGAATTTCTGAATGCACAAATTAATGCTGAATCTAGCAAGTTGAGGTTAGAGCAGGCCAAGAGCCAACTCAGACAAGTGGTCGGACATCAATTGCCAGCTGACTATGAGGTTGTTTCACAGCCCTTCAAAATTGAGCCATTACCATCATTGCCAATCTTACTTAGCGAATTGCGTACGCAAAGTCCTGAGTTACTGCGAGCAAAAGCAGAAGTTGAAGCTACTGAATCCAAGCTTAGTTTTGAGCAGAACTCTCGTTTACCTAAGCTTTCTATAAAGGCGCAGCAATATAACGACCCCAACTTTATCGACCGCCTCTATGGCTTGGTGGTGAGTATTCCGATCTGGGACTTTAAGGGTGGACAGATTGCTGAGGCAGAGGCTAATGCATCCAAAGCTAGGAACCAACTCAATGCACAGAACCAGAGTCTTGAGCAGCAGTTAGAGACAGCTTATAAGCTATATCAGATGACGAGTTATCAAGTGAAGATATTGGATCAAGACGTTGTTCAGCTTGCCTCGAGCGCGCGACGAATTGCAGAAGTTTCTTACCGTTACGGAGAGCGAGGCATGCTCGAGTATTTAGATGCGCAAAGAACATTTAGAGTGGCGCGTAATGACTTAATTAAGGCTCGATTTGATTTGGCCTCAGTTGTGACAGAGATTCAGCGTTTAAGGGCAACCCCGGAATGGATTGCAAAACTTGAGAGTGGACAGTAATGAAGCAAGAATTCATAGCAGCAATCGATAAGCTAAAAGAGCTATATGCTCGCTATAGAGCGGTGGCGAAGGTTCTTATTCAGGAATGGATTGCGATTGTTATTAAAACCCAGAATGATTGGTATGCACTGACTCACGAGTGGTTTAGTGCGCACTTACCTCGCGTTGCTCAGCGCTACGATAAAAGTCCACCATGGGCTCAGAAGGGGCTGTTTTACTTCCCTTGGTTTTGCCTATTTCTAATCATTCTCAATTACTTTAATGTGTTTGATCGGAGTCCGACCATCAAATCAGTGCAAGACCCTAATGTGGTGATTGTGAATGAGGATTTGCGAAATATGATCACCGACGGACGTGCAGATACAGACTCCTTCGTAGAGGAGCTGCGTGCATCTGGAAGGATTGATTTCAATGAGCAATTTTTGTCACGTATTGGTGCGAATGTGACAGGGCGCGTTTCTGAAATTCTTGCTATTCCTGGTCAGGTGGTGAAGCAGGGTGACGTTTTAGCGAAGATTACCTCTACAGAATTGACGCAATCACAGCTGTCCTATTTAAAGGCTAAGAGCGCTAGTCAACTTGCCGATCAAGCCGCTAATCGCGCCAGAATTCTATACAAGGAAGATGTTATTGCGTTAGCAGAGCTCCAAAAGCGTGAGGCAGAGTCAAGCAGTGCAAGGGCTGATTTCCGTGCAGCAAATGATCAGCTAAGAGTGCAGGGAATGGATCAAGCGAGTATTGATCGCTTAGCAAAGTCCGGTGTAATTGAGTCCATTAATAATGTCATTGCCACTATTCCCGGTGAAATTGTCGAGCGCAAGATTAATAAGGGACAGGTTGTTCAGCCGTCAGATGCGCTTTTTACTGTAGCTGACTTGAAGTCCTTGTGGGCTGTCTCCGAAATTCCAGAGAGTAATTCCTATTTGATTCATAAAGGGCAAAAAGTAAATTTGATTATTCCTGCCCTGAGGAATACTGAGGTTGAGGGTGTGGTTGCTCACGTGGACTCGATCGTAAATCCTCAAACTCGTACAGTGGTAGTTCGAATGGAAGTACCCAATAAGGAGGGTCTAATTAAGCCCGGAATGTTAGCAACTATGATGATTGAAAGTCAGCCTACCCAGCGTTTATTGGTTCCGGCTAGTGCGGTTATTCGCGAAGACAATCATGACCATGTTTTTGTCCGTGAGGATGAAGACACTTATCGTATGGTTGCTGTCAAATTGGGTCCGGAAGGAAAGGGTTATCGCCCTGTTATTTCTGGCCTGAAAGAGGGTCAAGAGATTGCCGTCAATGGTGCCTTTCATTTAAACGCTGAGCGCAAGCGACAACTTAGTGGCGGCTAGAGCTCATGATTGAGAAAATTGTCCGCCTCTCATTACAGCAGAGATTACTAGTAGTCATCATTGCAATCGTTTTGATGGTAGCTGGTCTATTGGCTACTAAGCGTTTATCGGTTGATGCTTTTCCGGATGTAACTAATGTGCAAGTACAGATTGCCTCGGAAGCTCCAGGTCGATCCCCGGAAGAGGTTGAGCGATTCGTCACGGTGCCAATTGAGTTGGGAATGACAGGCTTGCCTGGCCTCACTGAAATGCGCTCTTTGAATCGTAATGGTATTTCAGTGATCACCTTGGTCTTTACTGAAAAAACAGATTTGTATTTTGCAAGACAGATTGTTACAGAGCGCTTGATTGAGGTCGCCTCAAAAATGCCTATCGGTATAACGCCCGTTTTGGCTCCACCCTCAACTGGCTTGGGTGAGGTTTATCAATACACCCTAGATCACCCATCTGATGGCAATAAACAGCTAACGGTTGATGAGCTTGAGGATCGTCGTGCAATTCAGGATTGGATTGTGCGACCCATGTTGAGATCCATTCCGGGTGTAGCTGAAATTAATACCCAGGGTGGTTATGCGCGCGAGTATCAAGTGTTAGTCAACCCAGAGAGACTGCGCCATTATCAAATTAGTCTTCGTGAGGTCTATGAAGCTCTCGCCAGAAACAATGCGAACTCTGGCGGTGGCCAACTGCCTTCTTATGCAGAGCGTTATTTGATTCGAGGCGTAGGGCTGATTACTAAGCCCGAGGACATTGGAAAAATTATTCTCAAGGAAGTTAAGGGCATTCCAGTTTATGTGAGGAACGTGGCGGAAGTCACTATTGGTAGTGAAATTCGGCAGGGTGCTGCAATTAAAAATGGTTATACCGAGAGTGTTGCCGGCATTATTCAGATGATTCGTGGCGGTAATGCCCGAGAGGTAGTTAATCGTATCAAGCTCAAAGTGGCCGAGATTAATGAGGGCAAGTTATTGCCGGATGGTCTTCAGATTGTGCCTTTTTACGATCGCACAGACTTAGTGAATGCTGCGATGTTCAATGTAGCTAAGGTATTGATTGAAGGTGTGATTCTCGTTGTCATCCTGTTATTTTTATTCTTGGGCGATGTTCGGTCCTCCCTCATTGTGGTTGCAACACTGATCCTGACGCCGCTACTGACCTTCTTAGTGATGAACCGCTACGGTATCTCAGCCAACCTCATGTCGCTTGGTGGTCTGGCAATTGCAATTGGCATCATGGTGGATGGTTCGGTAGTGGTGGTTGAAAATACCTTTGCTAAATTAGGCGAACGACTAAGGTCTGGAGAGTCCAAGAACCGGATTATTTTGGAGGCTGCATCCGAGGTTGGTAAGCCAGTACTGTTTGGTGTTGGCATCATTATTTTGGTATTCATGCCCCTGCTTTCGCTTGAAGGTATGGAGGGTAAGATGTTTGCGCCGATGGCCATAACGATTGCTATTGCGCTAACGATCTCCCTCGTTCTCTCTTTTACCCTGTCACCAGTCTTATGCTCCTATATCCTGAAGGGCGGCAGTGAGGATGACACCAAGTTAGTGGGTCGTATGCGCGCACCTTACGAGCGTTGGTTGCATTGGAGTTTGGCTAATCCCAAGTTGTTAGTGCAACGCTCTTTGATTGCTTTGGTAATTAGCTTAGTTGGATTTATTCTCCTGGGTAAGGCTTTTATTCCAGTGATGCAGGAGGGTTCGATTACTCCTGTGATCGTGCGTGCACCCAACATCTCCTTGGATGAGTCAATTAAGCTAGAGTTTGAGGCGATCAAGCGCATCATGACGATTCCGGATGTGAAGATGGCGGTATCGCGTTTGGGTAAAGGGGAGTCGCCAGCTGATCCTGGTCAGCCCAATGAATCTGATCCTATTGTTACTCTGAAGCCCTTGGGTGATCGTAAGCTCAGCCAAGAAGAGATTGCACAAGAGATTCGTGAGAAGTTAAAAACTTTACCAGGCATTGAGCTATCTATTTCACAGCCAATTGCTGCGCGCGTAGATGAAATGGTGTCTGGTGTGCGCTCACAAGTTGCTATCAAGATTTTTGGAGATGATTTAGCCGTTTTACAAAAGCTGGGAGCTCAGATTAGTCAAGTGCTGGTCAAAATGAAAGGCAGCACTGACTTGCGTATTGAACAAGCCTCGGGACAGAACTATCTCAATATTGTAATTAATAGAGATGCTATTGCTCGCTATGGCATTAACGTTTCAGATGTGAATGAAGTGATTGAAACGGCTATAGGAGGGAAGCAAGCAAGCACCATCTATGAGGGTGAAAGACGTTTTCCTTTGGTACTTCGCTACCCTGGGCCTTACAGAAATAATGTAGACGCGATTGAAAATATCATCTTGCACTCTCCCAATGGCGCACAAGTCCTGATGCGTGACTTGGCACAAATTTCTCTAGTTGATGGACCGGCACAGATTTCTCGTGAGTCTGGCAAGCGACGCTTAGTTGTAGGTGTGAATGTGGAGGGTCGAGATCTTGGTGGCTTTGTAGAGGAGGCACAATCACGCATAGAAAAAGATGTAGAGTTGCCGCAAGGTTATACCCTGGAGTGGGGCGGTCAGTTTGAAAACATGCAACGGGCGATGGCACGTTTGATGATCATCATCCCATTAACGATTCTAGCGATTTACTTTTTGCTCTTTATGCTCTTTAAGTCGCTACGCCTAGCAGGGCTCATTATTTTGGTCTTGCCATTCGCATCGATCGGTGGCGTATTTGGCTTGTTCATATCTGGAGAATATCTATCCGTTCCAGCTGCGGTAGGATTTATTAATCTTTGGGGTATCGCCGTGCTCAATGGCGTAGTGTTGATTTCATTTATTAAACAGTTGCGCGAGGATGGCTACTCTATGGAGGAAGCTTTATTGCATGGTTGTGGACATCGCTTTAGGCCAGTTATGATGACGGCTTCAGTCGCTATGCTGGCCTTAGTGCCAATGCTGTTTTCTGGTGGCCCAGGTTCTGAGGTTACCCGTCCATTAGCTGCGGTAGTGATATCGGGATTAATTACCTCAACCGCATTAACATTGTTAGTACTCCCCGTCTTATATAGATGGTTTGAAGATAAAGAGGTGGAAGCATGATGGAAGTGAAGGCGGTTATTCGCCCAAATAAATTGGCTGCATTAAGAACGGCATTACTTGAGACTCCTGGGTTTCCGGGAATGACGGTCACTAAAGTTGAGGGATGCAGTGCGCCTAATCGAACTGGTAAGTTCAACATTAAAGATGAGCTGACTGACTACTCTGCAAAAGTCAAAATTGAAATTGTATGTAACGATGAAGTTGCCGAGACTTTTATGGATCGCATCGTGACAATTTGCCAGACGGGTCAAGTGGGTGATGGTGTAGTTTGGTGTACAGAAGTTCCCAAGGCCTTCT
The DNA here is from genome assembly GCF_018881505.1 of Polynucleobacter sp. UK-Mo-2m-Kol15. Taxonomy (GTDB): domain Bacteria; phylum Pseudomonadota; class Gammaproteobacteria; order Burkholderiales; family Burkholderiaceae; genus Polynucleobacter. The sequence continues at coordinate 616,317 of NZ_JACVQC010000001.1, forward strand.
TTATCTCAAAATCGACACCTTAAATAATCTGCTAAGAATCACAAATTAGCAGAAATTGTTAGAATGTACGGTGCCTAGGACGGGTATTTGTATCTAACAAGGATTGAATATGGGTGGTATTTCTCAGTGGGAGCAGCTCAATATTGAGCTGACAGCAGCTCTTGGAAGCTCCGTTCATTTCGATATAGCCCATCAGGCGGTATACGCCTCTGAGGCTTCTAATTACCGCCAAATTCCGATCGGAGTTGTCACCCCCAAAAATACTGAGGAATTTGTAAAGGGAATTGAGATCTGCCATCGTAATAAAGCGCCGGTGCTGATGCGTGGCGCTGGTACTTCTATGAATGGCCAGACTGTGAATCATGCAGTCGTATTCGATATCTCAAAATACTGTAATCACATTCTCGCTTTAGATCCCACCACCGGTAATGCAGTTGTTGAGCCTGGAGTAATTTGCGACTCCTTGCGCGATGCCGCTGAGATCCACGGTTTAACTTTTGCACCAGATCCTGCTACGCATAGTCGCTGCACCTTGGGTGGTATGGTTGCTAATAATTCTTGCGGCGCTCATTCAGTGATGGCAGGCAAGACATTGGAAAACACCGAAGCTTTGGAGATTCTCACTTATGATGGCGAGCGTTTCTGGGTGGGTCCAACATCCGATCAAGAATTGCAAGAAATCATTGCTGCTGGTGGGCGTAAAGGTCAGATTTACCAAGATCTACTGACCTTACGTGATCGTTATGCAGATTTGATTCGTGCACGCTTCCCCAATATTAAGCGCCGTGTTTCTGGATATAACTTAGACCAACTATTGCCTGAGAATGGATTTAATGTTGCGCGTGCATTAGTGGGCACTGAGGGAACTTGCGCTCTCACCTTGGCTGCCAAAGTGAGATTGGTGAAGAGTCCTGCTAAGCGTGTAGTGTTGGTGTTGGGCTTTGAAAATATTTACATAGCAGGTGATGCAGTTCTTGAATACCAATCCTTTAATCCAATTGCAATTGAAGGGCTGGATTACAAAATTATCCATGGCTTACAGCAGCGTAATTTGGCTAAAGCAGAAATTGATTTATTGCCACCTGGAAACGCGTGGGTAGTTCTTGAGTTTGGTGATGATACCCTTGAGGGCGCTGTTGCTCAAGCTGAAAAAGCGGAACAGTATTTCAATACAAGAACTCAGGGTCCTCAGCCATCAACCTGGCTTGTACCCGATCCACTTTTACAAAAACGTATTTGGTCGATTCGAGAGAATGGTGCATCTGCTACCCATTTATCAATTGACCCTAATTCACCTGATCCAGTTGTGGGTTGGGAGGATGCTGCAGTAGATCCAGCTCGTTTGGGTGAGTATCTGCGAGCCTTCCAGGCATTGGTTGATTCTTATGAGTATGAAACTTCGCTCTATGGCCACTTTGGTGACGGATGTATTCATGCGCGCATTACTTTTAACTTGCGCTCTGCAGAGGGAGTTGCCAAATTTAGATCCTTTATTCGGGATGCGGCAACTCTAGTAGTTGAGTTTGGGGGTTCACTGACTGGTGAGCATGGCGACGGCCAAGCCAGAGCAGAATTCCTGCCCATTATGTTTGGGGAAGAGCTCATGGGCGCGATGCATGAGTTCAAACGCATCTGGGATCCGCAGAACAAACTCAATCCTGGCAAGGTGGTTCACCCTTACCGCGTAGACGAAAACTTGCGCATGGGCCCAGAATACAAAGTGGTTAATATCAAAACTCGCCTGAATTTCTTGAGCCAAGAGGGTGATGGTTTTCAAAGGGCGGTAGAGCGTTGTGTTGGCATGGGTAAGTGCCGTAGTGAAAAAGTGGGCACGATGTGTCCAAGCTATCGCGCTACCAAAGAAGAGCGTTTCTCGACTCGTGGGCGCTCACGCCTCTTCTGGGAAATGCTTCAGGGCGAAGTGATCAAAGATGGTTGGGAAAGTAATGAGCTGAAGGAGGCTCTTGATACCTGCTTATCTTGCAAGGGTTGCAAGAGCGACTGTCCCGCTCACGTTGATATGGCCTCATACAAGGCAGAATTTTTATCTCACTATCACGAGACCAATAGCAGACCGCGGCAAGCTCTGACTATGGGGCGCATTGGTGATTGGGCTCCCCTAGCCAGCAATTTCTCTTGGTTGGTTAATGGGGTAATGCAAGCGCCAGTAATATCTAATATTGCAAAGTGGATTGGTGGAGTGGCACAAGAAAGAACGTTGCCTAAGTTCGCAAGTCAATCATTTAGAAAGCAGTTCAAAAAATCTATCCCCGGCAAAGTAGGTCAGAAGAAAGTCATTCTTTGGGTCGATACTTTTTGTGAGCATTTTCATCCTGAGGTTGCGAATGCAGCAGTTGAGGTCTTGGCGCATGCAGGCTTTGAGGCCACATTACCAAAGATGCCTTTGTGTTGCGGTCGTCCCTTGTATGACTTTGGATACTTAGATCTTGCCAAGAAAAAACTCGAGAAAATTCTAGATGCTATCGGTAGTGAAATTCAAGCAAATCCAACCGCACCGATCGCAGTCGTAGGTCTTGAGCCTGGCTGTATGTCTGTGTTTAAGGATGAGTTATTAAAATTCTTTCCGAATGATCCAAGGGCAACCCTCTTGGCATCAAGCACCTATCTGCTTGGGGACTTCTTACATGAGCAAGGTTATGTCCCGCCACCGCTTGAATGCGATATCTTGGTGCACTCGCATTGCCATCAAAAGTCTCTGTTTGGAACTAAAGGCGATGTAGCTTTATTAGCTGCATTGGGCGCTAAAGCCAATTACATTGATAGTGGATGCTGTGGCATGGCGGGTTCGTTTGGATTTAATCCTGAGCATGTGGAAATATCTAAAGCGGTTGGCGAGTTGGTGTTACTGCCGGCTGTACGAGCTGCTACTCAAGAAACCATCATTCTTACCAATGGCTTTAGCTGCAGAGAGCAGATTGAGCAAGAGACAGGTCGCAAGGTAAAACATCTTGCAGAGTTATTGCAGATGGCACATCAAGCTGAAAGAGTTAGTTTTTAGCTGAGAGAGTGCTTAATATATTGCTTGCTGCGCCTACACCCATATTAATGTAGGCAGCGCTACTTACCCCGCCTATATGAGGGCTCAGAATAATTTTTGGATTATCTTGAAAGGGATGCGGTACTGTCATGGGCTCAGTAGCGAAGCTATCCAAAGCAGCCATTGCAACCCTGCCTTGAGCAATTGCATCTAGGAGTGCTAATTCATCAATTAAGCCACCCCGAGCCGTATTGACGATGATGACACCAGGCTTACATAGTGCGAGTGTTTTTGCATTTAACATCTGTGAATTTTCAGATGTTAAGGGACAGTGAAATGAGATGACATCTGCATCTTTCCAAATGGTGTCTAGATCGACTGGAGCGATATAGGCAGCAATATTATTTGCAAATGGATCAAAGCCGATCACCTTCATTTCCATAGCATCACACATCTTTGCAAATCGTTGACCGATCGCGCCTAGCCCAATAATCCCTACCGTTTTACCATTCAGCTCTAATGTTTTGAATGTTGATTTGTCCCAATATCCAGCATGCATTCGCTCATTAAGATGGATCGTAGATTTTGCACAGGCTAACATTAAGGCAAGCGCATGCTCTGCAACGGCAGCCGCATTTGCTCCAATAGCTGCTTTAACTTCAATACCTCTTTCTTTGGCGCCTAATTTATCTATAGAGTCTGTACCGCTGCCATGTTTTGAAATCACTCGAAGATTGGGCGCTGCATCCATCATCTCGGCACTAATGCCGCCATAACGAAGAATGATTGCAATTGGGTTATGGAGTTGGCAAAGTGCTAGTACATTCTCAGGCTGAGGTGCTTTGCCAGTATAAATAATCTCAAACTCATTGAGGACCTCAGTAGCTTCTTTTGCTAAATCGGCACCAGTAACTAAAACTACTGGTCTATTCATAGCGTTTCGCCGGCCTTAATCACTCCAGCATTAATGAGCGCAGTATTAAGCCAAGGAGCGGCCGTATTACCTTGCTTGATTGAAGTAATACGCTTTGCTTCTGCCTCAACTTTTTCTTTGGCAAGTGGCAGGAGAGATTCAATTTTTTCTCGCTCTACCGAAACAACCCCATCAGCATCACCAATAATGAAGTCGCCTGGATTAATTGCAACATCACCAACAGAGACGGGGTGTCCAATACGTCCACTAACTTGCTTGGTAGGGCCATTTGGATTTGCACCTACTGAGAACACTGGAAAATCCAATTCCTCTAACTCCAAGGTGTCACGAATTGCGCCGTCAATGACTACACCAGCGATACCGAGTTTCTTGCAAGCGTTAATCATGATCGCACCCATCAGGGCCGCAGTTAAGTCACCCTTGCCATCAATTACCAGAACATCACCTGGTTTAGCTAAAGACATGGCTGCATGAATCATGAGGTTATCTCCTGCACGAACTTCAACAGTAAAGGCAGGTCCCGCTACTTTCATATGAGGTCTCAAGGCTGCAATTCGTCCATGTAGCGCACCGCGGCGGTCTGCAACGTCCGCCAGAATAGCCGGCTGAAAATGGGATGCCTTGGCAACTATCTCGCTACTAACGCGTGGGAAATCTTTAATAATGTTTTGTGTTGTCATTTTTTGCTCTGATTTAAGTTAATCAATTTTTACGTTTGCATCTTGAATCACGCGTGCCCAACGAGCTGTATCTTTGTTGAGTAGGGTAGAAAATTGTTCAGGAGTTCCGCCAAGTATTTCACCACCCTCGCCCATCAACTTACTACGCACTTCAGGCATCTTGAGAATGGAGTTAATGTTGGCATTTAACTCCTTGATGATGGGCGCTGGAGTTTTGGCTGGTGCTACAAAGCCAAACCAAGTGATTGCCTCAAATCCAGGCCATCCGGATTCGGCGATGGTGGGTGTTTCTGGTAGCGAGGCAGACCGCTTTAACGATGTGACCGCAATAGCACGTAGGCGACCATCTTTAATTTGCCCCATGGCGGTTGGAACAGAAGATGCATAAATTTGAATTTGACCGCCCACAATATCGGTTAATGCTTGTGCAGAACCTTTGTAGGGGATGTGTTGGAGATTAATCCCGGCAGTTTTTTGTAGTAGCTCCATACCAAGATGTGCCACAGTCCCATTCCCTGGTGAACCATAAGTAATTTGATCTGGTTTTGCCTTTGCCGCAGCTGCGATATCTGCAAATGTTTTAAACGGGGAGTTGGCTGCTACAACAATGACTAATGGGGAGGAGGCCACTAAAGCAATGGGCGTTAAATCTTTTGCTGGCTCATAAGGTAACTTAGGATACAAGGTCGGGTTGATTGCTAGGTTGCTAGTTTGACCCAAGCCAATAGTGTAGCCATCTGCTGGTGAGTTCGATACCGCCTCAATTCCAAGGTTTCCACCCGCACCCGGTCTATTTTCTGGCACAACAGTCCATTTGTAGTTTTCGGTAAGCTTTTGTCCAACGGTTCTGGCAAAAATATCGGTTCCACCGCCAGCGGGGAAGGGGATGATGACTTTGATTGGGCGATTTGGGTATGGTTGAGCAACCGTGATTGCGCTGGCTAGTAGCAGTATTAGTGCAGAAAAAACGTAGGCAATGGATTTCATTATTTCCCTATGGGTTGTAGAACTTGTTTTACTGATGGATGTGTTTTCAGACTGTATGATGAGGTTTCAAATAAGACAATATCGTTTCACCAGGTGAAACAAAATACAGCATATGAAGCAAAATCAGCCGGCTCCAATCTTGCCCTTAGAAGACATTAGTGATTGCTCTACGGAATACGTCACTGCAGTTTTGCGAGCGCTTAGTATTCTCGAGGCATTTGGCGGTAGCGATGTGCATTTACCGCTTGTGGAGTTAAGTAAGCGCACTGGCATGAATAAAACCACTGCATTGCGTATTGCGAGAACATTAGCAAAAAAGCACTATTTGGTTCAAAGAGATGACGGGGATTGGCGCCTGGGTAGGGCCGCTGGTTGGCTCGGCGCCTGCTATCAAGCAACATTTGATGTGCACGATATTGTCGAGCCAGTGCTTCGCGAGCTCACCATTCAGACTGGTGAAAGTGCATCTTTTTATGTGCGCGAAGGAAATCAGCGCACCTGCTTGGCTCGTGTTGATGGGCCACAAACTATTCGTCATCATGTTCGCGTTGGCATTGGTTTGCCGCTGGATTTGGGCGCGCCGGGCAGGGTGATCTTGGCATTTTCTGGTGAGAAAGGTGAGCCTTATGAAGCAATCCGAAAGAGGGGCTTTCACTTATCCATGGGAGAGCGTGAGCCTGAAGTTTCTAGCGTATCCGCCCCAATCTTCGGCTTGGATTGGAAATTATTGGGCTCAATCTGCATTTCAGGGCCCACCTCTCGGCTGGCAAAGGAGCGCTTGATGGAGTTGGCGCAAGTGATTATGCAGGCTGCAAATCAACTTTCATATTCCTTGGCTGGAAACGCTAAATTAGCCAAGTTAAAGCTACCAGACTCGATTGCGACTTGGCATCCATGAGTTTGTAAATGAAATGCGTTTAGTATGAAAATAAATTAGAGTGAATATAAAGATATTGGAGATTCATGAGAAGTAAGTTATTTGTTCCCGCATCTAGGCCAGAGCTTTTTGTTAAAGCCTTAAATAGTCAAGCCGACGGTTTATCTTTTGATCTCGAAGACTCAGTTCGTGAAGACAAGAAAATTGAGGCTAGAAATACGCTTGTACAATTTTTGAGATCTGACCAGGTCATCACCAGTAAGAAAATCATTATTGTTCGAGTCAATCCAATGGATACACCTTATTTTTTGGATGACATTGCAGCTGTAGTTGCAAGCGGGGTAAAAATCATCAATCTTCCAAAGGCGGAGAGTGGTCAAGCAGTATCGATTGCAGCTCGAGCCATAGAGACTGTTGAGAAAGAGCACAATCTGAATCCAAGTGGCGATTTAGATGCCCGCCTCTTAATTAATATTGAGACTCCTAAATCACTTCGCTTGGCACACGAATTAGCGGGCGCTGATTCCCGTGTCATGGGTTTGCAACTAGGCCTTGGCGATCTATTTGAGCCCTATGCAATTGATCGAACTCAGGTGGTTGCTGTTCAGCAGGCGATGTTCCAGGTTGCAATGGCAGCCCATGAGGCGGGTATTGCTGCTTTTGATGGGGCCTATGCCAATATTGCCGATCAAGCTGGCTACGAACAAGAGGCTCGACTATCTCATAGTCTGGGCTACCTTGGTAAGAGTTGTATACACCCGAGCCAAATTGAAATTGCTAACTCAGTGTTTCGACCCAGCGACGAAGAGATTGCATTTTCTGTAAAGGTGATTGAGGCCGAACATCATGCGCAATTAAATTCAGTCGGTGCATTTGTTGTGGATGGAAAAATGATTGATCCCCCCTTCGCTAATCGGGCTCGCTCAATCTTAAAAATGGCTCAACAACTTGGCTTATTAAATTAAAGAGAAAACCAATGAAAAAATTATTTTTATTACTGACTGTTTTCGCTATATCTACAGTTGTACATGCGCAATCTACTTTCCCTAATAAGCCAATTACTTTGGTGGTGCCATATCCTGTTGGCGGCTCGAATGATGTCTTTGCAAGACTGATTGCAAAAAATCTGGGGGAGGCGCTCAAGGTGTCAGTAGTGGTTGATAATCGACCAGGAGCTAGCGGTAGCACTGGAACCATACAGGTTTCCAAGTCTGCGCCAGATGGCTACACCTTATTAGCAGTTTCATCTAGCATGACAACCAACGTTGCTATTCAAACTAAGTCTAGTTTTGATCCGGTAACGGGATTGACGGCAATTGCAATGTTAGCAAAGGGACCTTTTATCGTTGCAGTAAATAATGATTTCCCAGCTAAAAATCCTGCTGAGTTAATTGCCTTACTAAAAGCGAATCCCGGCAAGTTTAATTACGCATCTTCAGGCACTGGAAGTAGCAATCAATTTGCTACAGAGTTATTGAAGGCCATGTCTGGAACTTTTGCTGTGCATATTCCCTATCGCGGGATGGGGCCAGCGACTACTGATTTAATTGGCGGTCAAACCCAAATTTTGTTAGCCAGTGGACCTTCCTTATTACCTCAGGTGCGCAATGGCCGTATTCGTGCAATTGGTATTACTAGTCTCAATCCCAGTCCAATCGCACCAGAGTTAATCCCGGTTTCTACAGTCATTCCAGGGTATGAATTCGAGTTGTGGTGGGGCATCTTAGGGCCGGCTGGCATGCCTACTGATATTGTGAATCTCCTAAATCGTGAGATTAATAAGATCTTGGCTTCCCCTGAAATTAAAGCGACTTTATTGCGCGAAGGTGCTGAGGCTAGTCCAGAATCTCCCGCGCAATTTGCAAATAGATTGAGTGGCGATATTGCGCGCTGGAGGTCAGTCGCTAAACGTCAAAATATTACGGCGGAGTAATGGAGTATTTTTCCAATCCATTTCCTGCGGATGGCAACCTTGGCCCGCTAAGTGGCGTCAAGGTATTGGATTTAAGTGCATATATTGCAGGTCCTTACGGATGCTCTCTGTTGGCTGACCAAGGTGCTCAAGTCATTAAGGTAGAACCTCCAACTGGAGACAACTTACGCAACTACCCTTCGACACTAGTTTCTGAAAGCAGGGCTTTTTTAGGAGTGAATCGCAGTAAGTTGGGTATCGTTTTGGATTTAAAAGCTGCTGATGGAATCGGCACGCTTCTGGATCTGATTCAGGAAGCCGATGTATTGGTGCACAACTTTAGGCCCAATGTTCCTGCTAGGTTAGGTATTGCATATGAGCAATTAGAGTCACTCAACCCCCGATTAATTTACTGCGCTATCACGGGATTTGGAGAGGTGGGTCCATTAAAAGATAAGGCTGGCTACGATCAAGTATTGCAGTCGATGACGGGTATGTGCGTAGAGCAGGGAAAGAAGGGGGGTCCTCCAGAAATTTTATATGGCTCTATCGTTGACTACTACGCTGCATCCTTGATAGCTGCGGGGGTTTCCTCGGCACTCTATGAGCGAGAAAAAAGTGGCAAGGGTCAGTATGTTGGAGTTTCTCTTCTGCGCACTGCGCTTACTATGCAGTCGGCGCGCATGGTTTGGGCAAAAGATGAGCCTAGAGAAGTCAGCCGAGATATGCGCTCTGGAGGTATCACTGGCATTCATCCCACCCAAGAGGGTCATATTTATATTTCTGCTAATACTCCCCATTTTTGGCGAGCCTTATGTGAGAAAGTGGGCTTGAATCACTTAGTCGGTGATGAGCGCTTTGATTCAGTGAAGAAGCGAGCTGCAGAAGTATTGATTATCGTACCCTTACTACGTGAAGCCTTAAGTAAAAAAACAGCTTTGCAGTGGGAGAGTATTTTTGGGGAGGAAGTACCTTGTTCTGCCGTACGTCAGGTTGAGGATATGTTTAGCTTCCCACAGGTTCTAGCCGAGGATATGCTTGCTTCTTTTGAGCATCCAGTGGTTGGCGAGTATCAAGGCTTTAAGCACCCCATTAAGTTTGGTCGTACACCAGCGCCGGAGCCTTTTACTGCACCCACCTTAGGTCAACATAATGGGCTAGTATTTAAAAAATAGTGGGGAGCTTACTTAAATAATTTGCTTTGGAAGAAATCTTTCCTGACCAGATTCAATCGCAACTTGTTTTAAGCTCTGCAGCGTATCTTCTGGAAGTAGTAGTCCTTGCCGACGATTTTCAAGATCTGCCTGAGTTTCCATTTCCCCTGGGAAGTACACCTGCTTATGCCCCTCTGCTAAAGGTACATCTTTGAGTGAGTGAATATAGTCATCCATGCGCTGCTCAAATTCTGCAATAGGCTGGAATGCTGCAACGTTCAGCGATATGGCCAGATGGCCAGCGCCACTTCGGTTTACTGGGTCATAGGGCCCATGCACCTGATCTAAGAATGAGCTCCCAGAAAGAACGCCAGAAAGAATGTCGACCATCACGCCCATGACATATCCCTTATGGCCCGCCATCGGAAGAATAAAACCCTCAATTGCGGCCTGAGGATCAGTAGTAGGGCGCCCATCTTTATCAATTGCCCAATCATTTGGAATAGGTTGGCGACGTTTCTGGGCAAGATAAATTTTTCCTCTAGCGACTCCTGAGTTCGCCATATCCATGACTACTGCACCATGCTTTCCGCCTGGAACAGCAATTGACCATGGATTGGTGCCAATCTTTTTTTTGCGACCTCCCCATGGCGCCATATTGGGTCCTGCATTACTCATTAGTATCGTGATGCAACCATTTTTTGCACCCATTCTGGTGAAGTACATGCAGGTGCCAAAGTGATTGGAGTTCCTCACGGAGACAATGCCAACGCTATGATTCTTAGCGCGCTTAATAGACTCTTCAATGGCCTGCTTGGCGATCACTTGACCTACTCCATCGCCACCGTCGAGAACAGCAATGGCGCTGGAGTCTACAACTAGATTGGCTTTAGTTTGTGCTTTCATCGCGCCGGATCTGAGGCGAGCGAAGTACCAGGCTAATCTCAATAAGCCATGCGATTGATGACCCCATAAGTCTGCCTGCACTAGGGTATCTGCTGCTAAATAGGCATCTTCGCTTGGGACGCCTGTGCTTTCATAGACCGCTTGCGCAAATTGAATGAGGTCTTCTGGTTTGATATGCTTGGATGGGTTTGTCATAGTCTGGTGATATTGGCTCAGATCTTGTGTCATTGCGGTGCTGAGAATAGATTTTTCTATCTCAATTGATTTTTAATTTATAGTAAGTACAGAACAATCATATTACTTGCCAGACTTTTATAAAACAAGTTAAGGAGACCACCATGAGACTACTGATGACCTTTTGTTTTGCATTGCTAATGCAACTCACTTCTACCGTACAAGCTGCAGAATATCCTACTCGAACTATTCGTATGGTGATTCCCTTCGCTCCGGGAGGTGGCTCAGATGTATTGGGGCGTGCCTTGGCGGATAAGATGTCTGGTGACTTGGGTGTTTCAATCATTGTTGAAAATAAACCTGGAGCTTCCAGCATTATTGGTACAGAAGCTGTAGCGAAGGCTGCTCCAGATGGCTACACCATACTGCTGACGAATAGCGCCATCACTAGTAATCCAACATTTTTTAAGCTGCCCTTTGATACCCAAAGTTTAGTGGCCATTAGCAAGGTGGCTAATGCACCACAGCTATTGGTAGCTAATCCAAATGCTCCTTTTAAAAATTTGAAGGAGTTGCTGGCATATGCAAAAGCAAATCCTGGTAAGGTAACTATTGGAACTGCAGGAGCTGGACAGATTTCTCATTTAGCAGCTGAGCTGCTTGAAAAATCTAGTGGCACTGAAATGACTATGGTGCACTACAAGGGTAGTGGTGGCGCCTTGACTGATTTAATCGGTGGTCAAATTAATATGTCATTTGGAACCGCGCCGGGATTAATGCAGCACATCCGAAATGGTAAGGTTATTCCAATTGCCGTCTCTAGCGCTCAAAGAATGTCAGCACTTCCCAATACACCAAGTGTCTCGGAGGTTTTACCTGGTTATGACATTAATAATTGGTTCGGTATTTTTGCTCCCCCACAAACTCCTAAGCCGATTGTTGATCGTATTTATCAGTCAATTACTAAAGCCTTAGCTATTCCAGAATTGAGCAAAAAATTTACCGAGGAAGGATTTGATATCGTAGCCGTTCCACCAGATCGATTTGATAAAGCGTTTAAGCAAGAGATCGTTTATTGGCAGAAATTTGCAAAAGACAATAATCTCAAGATAGATTAATGCGGATATGAGTTCCCCAAAACAAATCCCGATTCGCGCGATTTATATGCGTGGCGGTACTAGTAAAGGTGTTTTTTTTAATCAGAAGGATTTACCCCTTTGCGCACAAAATCGAGGGCTCGAGCGTGACAAAATCATGCTACGGGTCATCGGTAGTCCAGATCCCTATGGGAAGCAAATTGATGGCATGGGGAATGGCACATCAAGTACGAGTAAGGTGGTAATCATTGGCCCAAGCAATCGCGAGGACTGTGATGTGAATTATCTATTTGGAGCGGTAGCGATTGATGCTCCGGTGGTAGATTGGAGCGGCAATTGCGGCAACCTCACATCTGCTGTTGGTCCTTTCGCCATTCAGGAGGGCTTAGTAGATGCCGGTCCAGACGGATTTAAAACGGTTCGCATCTGGCAGGAAAACTTAGGTAAAAAAATCATCGCTCATGTCCCTGTAAAAAATGGTCAAGTAGTAGAGCTCGGTGACTTTGAGCTTGATGGGGTCACATTTCCAGCGGCTGAGGTTCTATTGGAATTTGTAGATCCAGGGGCTGATGAGGATTCCGATGGTGGTGCAATGTTCCCAACTGGTAACTTTGTAGATGTACTGGATATTCCAGGAATAGGAAAAATCGAGGCTACATTAATTAATGCTGGCAATCCTACAATATTTGTAAATGCTAAATCGTTGGGTTTGTCTGGGATTGAGTTACAAGAAGATGTGAACGGCAACCCTGAATTACTTAAAAAGTTAGAAACGATTCGTGCTCAGGCAACTGTTGCTATGGGTCTAGCTACGACTCCATCCGAGGCAACTGAGAAGCGTCCCCATACCCCTAAACTCGCTTTTGTTGCGAACGCAAGTGCCTATACCGCTTCAAGCGGTAAAGCAGTAAATGAACAAGATATTGATGTGCTCGCCAGAATTATGTCGATGGGCAAACTTCATCATGCGATGACTGGTACAGGCGCTATTGCAATAGCGGTTGCTAGTGCAATACCTGGCACCATTATTAATACTGTTCTAGGGGGTAAATCTCAAGCAAGAGTAAGGTTTGGTCACCCATCAGGAACCCTGGGGGTTGGTGCTGAGGCAAATAATGAATCTGGTGAATGGGTAATTACTAAAGCATTGATGAGTAGAAGCGCCCGCCGCCTAATGACGGGCGAAATCTGGGTACCCGAGATGTAAGGGAGAATTATTCCGCAGTAATGTTTGCGGTTTTAATGACCTTGCCCCATTTTTCACGTTCTGATTTAATGAATCTACCGAAGTTTTCTGGGCTTCCTCCGACGGGTTGGCTTAACCCATCTGCAATCGCTTTTGCCATGTCTGGGTCTTGCAGAATTTCATTAATTGCTTTATTCAAACGAAGCACAATTGCGTTAGGAGTTTTTGCTGGCACCACAATCCCTTGCCAGTTATATGACTCAAAGCTAGGAAGACCGGCCTCGCTCATCGTAGGAACATTGGGTAGTGCTGCCAAGCGCTTCATTGAGGTTACTGCAATCGGTTTAATCTTCTCTGACCTAATGGCTGGGAGGGCTGCATAACCCATCTCAAACATCATGGCTAGATGCCCTGCCATCAAATCTGTGGCTGCAGGCGCACCTCCCTTGTAGGGAACATGGGTTAGTTCAATCTTGGCTTCAGCTTCTAGCATTTCGCCTGAAAGGTGATGTGCACCTCCTTGCCCTGAGGATCCATAGGTTAATTTATTTGGATCTGCTTTTGCGAGAGCGATTAACTCAGCTAAATTTTTAACGGGTAATTGTGAGGATACGCTGAGGACGAGAGGGCTTATCTCCAGCAAAATAACAGGAGCTAGATCTGTAGCGGCATCATAAGGAATGCTCTTCATGAGAATAGGGTTGATTGCCAATGGTGCAAAGCTGCCGCAGCCAATGGTGTAGCCATCAGGGTTCGCTTTTGCAATGATGTTAGTCCCGATCACGCCTCCCGCACCCGCTTTATTCTCAATCACTACAGGTTGCCCTAGCTTTTCAGTGAGCTTACGTCCCAGAAGACGCATACGTGTGTCTGAATATCCACCCGGAGCGTAGGGAACGATTAAGGTGATAGGAGAAGAGGGCCAATTACTTTGGGCTTGTACAGAAGTACTGCAGAGAGCCGCCAGCAACGTCAAGACAGCCGAAAGTGAACGCAACATATTTATAACCTCTTCAAATTATTCTAGGGAAACAGAAAATAGACTTGTGATCCTAAATCATATTCCAAGTCTGTTTTACCCCGCTGAACTTATGGGCGAAACAAATAATGAAACACAATGAGAGGCTGTAGTACCTTCGCCCAAGATAATAAGGGGTTACTTGTAGAGGGTTTGAGCTGGGTTATAAACTAACAGCATGTCACCAATTTTGTATACCTACCGAAGATGCCCCTATGCAATGAGGGCACGTATGGCATTGAAATATGCCGGCATTCAGGTTGAGTATCGAGAGATAGCATTAAGAAACAAGCCGAAATCGATGTTGCTTGCCTCACCCAAGGGAACTGTTCCGGTCTTATGTATTGATGAACTTGTTTTGGATCAGAGTCTGGACATTATGCGTTGGGCATTAGAGCAATGCGACCCAGATGATTGGAGTAATGTTGATGAGGTCGAATCTAGGATATGGATTGAAAAAAATGATGGCCCCTTTAAAGCACTTTTAGACCAATACAAATATCTCAATCGGTTCCCAGATTTGAGGCGGGAAGATGTAGTGAGCGCCGCCATAGAGCTGATGCTGCAACCCATGGAAACGAGACTGAATTCTAGTCATTACTTATTGGGTAATCGGATGTCCTGGGTTGACATTGCCATTTTCCCTTTCATAAGACAGTTTGCCGCAGTTAATCAAATCTGGTTTGATGAGCTAGCATTGGCATCACTCCAGAGCTGGCTCAATCATCATCTTGAATCTGAGTTATTTCATTCTGTGATGGATAAATATTCAACGTGGAGTGATTGAGTATGAGTCAGCCTCATTCTTTGTCTCGCGATTTTCGTGAGCTCCAAGCTTTCTACTAATATTGCAATAGAATTAGAAACCCCTATCTAGGTCAATGATTTAAGCTTGGTATTGATGAAAAGTGTAAATCTTACGGCAGACTTATTTAATAAATAAAAATGACTGAATAACATGACTACTGGCAAGAATGGCAATACTTTAATTTCAGAATCAGAGCTACGGGATCTAGGCAAGCGCGCTTTTCAGAGTCTGGGCTTAAGCGATAAGGATGTTAAAGATGTAGTCGATATTTTGGTCATAGCAGATCTTTTTGGTTTATCGACCCACGGTTTTAGTCGAATTGAATCATATGGTGCCCGTTTGAAGGTTGGTGGCATTAATCCGCGGCCCAATATCACTATTGACCAAGTAGCTCCAGCCATGATTAAAGTCGATGGTGATAATGGTGTTGGCCCTGTAGTGGGTATGCGTACTTTAGAAGCTGCAATGGAAGCAGCAAGTCAGTTTGGCATTGCAGTTGCATTTGCTAGGGGTAGCAATCACTTTGGTCCGATATCACCTTACTCATTAATTGCTGCAGATCAAGGCTTTGCAAGCATCATCGGCAGCAATGCTACAACAACCATTGCGCCTTGGGGTGGCTCCGATGCGCGCCTTGGTAATAGCCCCTTGGGATTTGGTGTTCCCAATCCGGGTGGAAAGCACTTTCTATTGGATATGGCAATGAGTGTGGTGGCACGTGCCAAAATTCGAAATGCTTTCAAGCGTGGTGAACAGATTCCCGATACGTGGGGTACTGATGCAAAGGGCAACCCAACTACGGATCCAAAAACTGCTTTAGATGGATTTCTGCTACCTATTGGCGGTCATAAAGGTTATGGACTTGCGCTGATGGTAGATTTATTTGCAGGGCTTTTATCAAACGCTGGATATTTAACCCATATTCAATCTTGGCAAGATGAACCTGATGAGCCCCAGAATCTTGGCCACTTTTTTATTTTGATTGATACCAAACGACTTGGATCAAGTCAGTGGTTAAGTGAGCGGATGATTGATTTTGCAAATATATTGATGGATAGCCCTCCAGCTGATTCAGATAAACCAGTGATTGTTCCTGGCATGATTGAGTTGGCTAAGCTCGAGCAGCAACGTAAAGCGGGTATTGAGATCAGCACTGAAACATTACAGCTATTGAAGCAATATGCGGATACTTAAAAAGATTCTTCACCCAACTTACTTTGATTTACCTTTTATCCTTTAACTACGATTGGTGTTTCCATTTATGAACGTAACTCAACAACTCATTCAGACGTTTACCCCTACAAAAAAATTAAGAGCGTCTATTAATCTGGGTAACCCTATTCTTGCTAATAAAGATCCTCAAAGCGGTCTTCCATTTGGGGTTTCGGTTGATTTGGCGAAGAATTTTGCCAAGTTATTGGGTGTTGAGCTTGAACTAGTTGTCTTTGATTCAGCTGGAAAATCAGTTGAGGCTGTCACGGCAGAAAAAGCGGACATTGGCTTTTTTGCAGTTGATCCACTCCGTGGCGAGGGTATTAGCTTTACTGCTCCTTACGTCTTAATTGAAGGCGCCTATCTTGTAAAGAATGATTCTTCCATACAGGTAAATCAAGAAGTAGATGATGCAAAAAATAAGGTGGTAGTAGGTAAGGGGAGTGCATACGATTTATTTTTAAGCAGGGAATTAAAACATGCTGAGATCGTCCGAGCGCCTACATCGCCTACGGTCGTTGATGTATTTGTGAGAGATGCTCATGACGTTGCTGCTGGCGTGAGGCAGCAACTTGAAGCAGATATGAAGCGATTTACTGGTTTTAGACTATTGCCAGGTCGCTTTATGGTGATTCAGCAGGCCATGGGCTTACCAAAATCTTATGGCTCTGAGGCGGCAGAACTTTTGAGTGAATATGTTGAGGCAATGAAATCCAGTGGTTTTGTAGCGCAATCCCTAGAGCGGCATTGCATTGAAGGGGCTTCGGTTGCGCCTTGAATGTAAGCAGACTTTTAGCACCCTAGTGTAGTAAATATAAGACGTGTTTTTTAGAGCTAAGCCATTGAAAACATTAGACTCTTACTATTTATCCTGCCGGAATCTCCTTTTTAAATATGAATTCATATTATTTATGCTGTAATTAAAAAAAATCACAATTCTTCACATTTGTAATTCAGTTCTTTTGGTGCCAGATACCTATGATAAAAAAACTTACCTTTATTCTTACCGTCTTAGTCTGTGGAAGTGCTTTTTCCCAAAATGCCTATGATCTTGGTGATCAAAAATACCAACCCAGTCTTGGTCAAAGTGGTAAAGATGTAATCTGGATTCCAACAGGCAATGAGCTTGTAACCAAGATGTTAACAATTGCGAATGTTGGACCCACCGATCTTGTGTATGACCTTGGTGCTGGCGACGGTAAGATTGCGATTGCTGCTGCAAAAGATTTTGGCGCACGAGCAGTTGGAATTGAATATAACGCTGATATGGCCGCGCTAGGACAGAGAAATGCTGAACGTGCAGGCGTAGCAAATAAAGTCAAAATAATTCAGGGTGATATCTTCAAAGAGGATTTTTCTAAGGCAAGCGTAGTAACTCTCTATCTGCTGCCTGAGCTCAATTTTCAATTAAGGCCGACTATTCTTAAAATGAAGCCTGGTACACGCGTGGTTTCTCATGCATTTAATATGGCTGACTGGCAACCCGATGGTGAGATTGATAACCCTGCTAGGGGATATTTTTGGGTAGTACCCGCCTCCGTAGCGGGAGAGTGGGTGTTAGCTAATTTTGACTTGCAAAATAGCGCAATCTTAAGTTTGCAACAAAAGTTTCAATTCGTTGGTGGTAATCTGACTTTTGGCGGCAGAACTCAGCCGATTTTGAATGCGAAACTCAGAGGTGATCAATTGCAGTTTAGTTACGTTGATCGTAACGGTAATTTGACTTCAGTAAGCCTGACATTTAATGAGTCCAAGGTAAAGGGCGTGGAAAATTCTGGTTACATGGCTCGTGAATTTTCCGGCTATCTGCAGTAAAGCATTATTTTAAAAGCGCCCAATTGCTTTAGTGCATGAATAGCCACGCTCAAAAAACGCCGGGACGACTTTTATCGCGATCAGGTGCGATCGCAATCATCATTGGTATCGTCATCGGGGCGGGGATTTTTAAGACGCCCTCCATGATCGCTGGCATTACATCTGACCTTGGATGGATGATGGCGGTATGGCTGGCTGGCTCCCTGATCTCTTTAGCTGGAGCTCTTTGCTATGCTGAGTTAGCTACTATGTATCCGCATGCGGGAGGAGATTATCATTTTCTCAATAAGGCATACGGAAAAAATATTGCTTTTTTATATGGTTGGGCTAAGGCCACCGTTATCAACACTGGCTCGATTGCCTTGCTCGCTTTTGTTTTTGGCGACTACATGACTAAGGTTCTGCCACTGGGTCAATACTCTTCCGTTATTTGGGCGGTTTCGATTATTGTTGCGCTTACTTTAGTGAATTTAGTTGGCATCCACCTTAGTGTCAGCCTTCAAACCTTGCTTACCTTTTTTGAAGTGACTGGCTTGCTAGTGATTATTGCCGCAGGATTTGGCTGGCTTGGATTCCCTTTGCCGCCTGTTGTGCATGAGCCTGCTTTTTCAAGTACGCCTCCCTTAGGCCTTTTGGGTCTCGCTCTTGTTTTTGTATTGCTTACCTTTGGTGGGTGGAATGAATCTGCTTATATTTCGGCAGAAGTAAAAGGGGGTAATAAAGATGTGGTCTTTGTAATTGTCTTTAGCATCATCCTTATTACGATTATTTATCTGCTGGTGAACTGGGCTCTGATCTCTGGTTTGGGCATGGAAAAGCTGGCCAATAGCAAGACGGCGCCTGCAGATCTTTTAGCACTGGCTTTCGGGCCTTTGGGCGAAAAGTTACTTGGTCTTTTTGTTGCTATTGCAGCACTTACCAGTATCAATGCAACGATGATTGTTGGTGCTCGCACAAACTATGCCATTGGTGAAGACTGGGAAGGTCTTCGTTTTATGGGGCAATGGGAAACTGCACGTGGCTCGCCCCATTTGGCCTTACTTGTTCAGTCTGCTATTTGCTTAGCCTTGGTTGGCTTTGGTGCTTTACAGGCCGATGGCTTTGATGCCATGGTCGAATTTACAGCTCCAGTCTTTTGGTTATTTTTATTCTTAGTTGGTGTCGCTGTTTTTATATTACGATTTAAGCATGGTGACGTGAAGCGGGATTTTAGTATTCCACTCTATCCGATAACACCTTTATTATTTTGCGCATCTTGTGCCTATCTCAGTTATTCCAGCTTTGCCTATGCTCATAGCAAAGGGGCTGTATATATTTCGCTTTATGTCATGCTGGTAGGTATAGCAGCCCTTATTTTTTTAAGAGTAAAAAACAAGCGTTAACTCTGCAGTGGATCCTGTATTGCGCGCCTATAAAAACATCTCATTTTAGTAAGCTAAGCAATGACAAAACAATAGTCAGTGAGATACGAATTGTTACAGGGTAAATACTAGCCACTTAAAAGCTTGCTACCATTTAGCCAAATGTAGTGACGATGTTTGTTTATTACCTGGGGATCCGATGCTTAAGAACATATTCCGATTTTTTTTGACATTGTTTACGCTATGTCAAATCACGCAAGCTGTAGCTGCCGACCCATACCCAAATAGACCCATTAAATTAGTGATTCCTTACCCAGCTGGAGGCGGAACAGATTCTTTTGCAAGACCGCTTGCTTTGCAGCTCTCTACGCGGCTTGGTCAGTCAGTTGTCGTTGAGAATCGTGGTGGCGCTGGAGGCAGTATAGGAATGGAGTCTGTATCCAGGGCGCCGGCTGATGGATATACCTTACTGTTAGCACTTACACCTCAGCTCGCTGTCAATGGTGCGCTCTACGACAAAATTCCGTATGACCCAATAAAAAGCTTTTCACCAGTTTCACTGATTGCGGAGGCACCATATTTATTATTGGTAAATCCTACTTTGCCAGTCAATACAACCAAGGAGCTATTGACTTTGGCTAAAGCAGAAAATGGAAAGTTAACCTATGCGAGCTCTGGGAGCGGAAGTGGCGCACATATGGCTGCAGAATTACTCATTAGTATGACGGGAATTCCAATGACCCATGTTCCTTATAAGGGCGGTGGTCCGGCATTATCAGATGTGTTGGCTGGTCATGTGAAGGTTTTATTTGCCCCAGCAGTGAGCTCTTTGCAATATATCCAAACTGGCCGTTTGAAGGCATTGGCGATTACGGGTGATAAGCGTTTGTCTAGTTTGCCAAACGTACCTACTATTGCGGAGTCAGGGGTTCCTGGATATGACTCAACGGTTTGGTATGCCATGCTTGCTCCTGCGAATACGCCACGTGAAGTGGTGGCACGTATCAATGCTGAGCTATTGCAAATATTAAAGGACCCATCCTTTAAATCCATGATGAGCTTAAATGGAATTGAGCCTATTGGTAGTTCACCAGAGGGATTAACTAGCTATATCAATAAGGAGACAATTAAATGGTCGAAGGTCATCAAGAGCGCAGGCATCAAGGCGGACTAACTCCTATTACCCCATGGTTTCAGTTGGGGTACATCATTCCGCATCGTTATACCGATTTAGATTCTTACCAGTTTTATCGTGTTGCGCCAGAAGGTATGATGCTGGTCACCACAGGACTTAATTTAGCCGAGTACACGCTTGAATCTGTAGAGTCGCAAATGCCTGCTTTTTATTCAGCCTTAGACTTATTGGCTAAGAAACCAGTAGATCGAATTTCCTTAAGCGGCGTTCCCGTTGCAGCAGCCCTGGGTAGAAAGCGGATGTTAGCTTTGCTAGATGAAGCTAGAGCTAGGACGGGGTTAGAATGCGATACCGATGCAGAAGCGCACATATCCACCTTAAACCATTTAGGTGTCAAGAAAATTGCAATTGCATCCCGTTGGTCTGATGCTGTTAACGCAGGTCTGATTGCCTATTTAGCTGATGCTGGTATTGAAGTATTGGCCTGCAAGTCTCAAGGTCGATCACTGTCTCAAAATAAGTCGGCAAGTGCTTTAGCCGATCATGAGTTAGCCCTGAAATTAGGGCGTGAGGCGCTCACGCAGGCACCACAGGCAGAGGCTTTATTAATGCCTGGCGGATTATGGTTTGCTATTCACGCGGTTCCCATCTTGGAGGCTGAGTTTGGAAAGCCCGTACTTCTAAATATCCTTAGTACTACTTGCAGCGCATTGCGAGCATGTCCACCAAATCTGAAGGAATTTGCACCCAAGCCGGATCCACGCTGGGGAAAAGTATTAGCTAGCGCTGAGTAATAAATAGAGTGGAGCTAAATAAATAAGTATTCCTTGAACTCAGTTTTTATTGATTTTTTAGATGTTATTAATTTCTAACATCTCAGCCTCAATGATATTTTTTAGCCAAATATGGGAGGCCTGTCGATGTGTTCTTTCGTGCCAGTAAAGTGCAATTCTGATCTCTGGAACATTTAGAGGGATAGGGCGGATTTCAATCATAAATTTATTTTTAATATCTTGCGCTATCTTATTGCCGATACAGGCTAAAAAGTTTGTTTCTGATACTGTTTTTAAAAGGTTAAAAATTGTTTGTACTTCTAGGGCAATATTAATTTTCTCGCCGATTTTTAATGCGGCCTGATCAATCACCATCGTTGATACCCCATTTCGAGGTGCTTCCAAACGTATGTGACGTGAATTAATAAATTCACTTATGGAAAGCTTTTGATTTGGATGCTTATTTTTTTTTGATAGACAAACAAGCTCATCTCTAAACAAAATTTTAGTCCGCAGCATTAAATTGGGTTTTGGCCACCAGCCAAGGCGAAAGTCCAATTCTCCTTTATCCAGCATATTGAATGCCTCGTTTGGATTAGAAGTTTTAAATCGAACTTTAATATTAGGGGCCTCCTGCTCTAAGCGTGCCGCAATTCTTGGCGCAAGATAGTACTCCACAAACTCCGGGCACATTATTGAAAATGTTGCTTCTGAGGTCAATGGATTAAAAGAAGCTTCTGATCTATTTAGGGCATCGACTCGATGAAGGATTTCCTGGATTTCAATGTCTAGGGCTATTGCGCGGCTGGTTGGAGTCATGCGCCCATTCGATCGAATAAGCAAGGGATCCTTGAATGTTTCCCGTAGCTTCTTGAGTGCCAAGCTTACTGTGGGCTGACTGAGTCCTAAATCATTCGCTGCCTTAGAGACATTTTGATGCTTGATGAGCGCTACGTAGCAGCTCAGTTGTTGCAAATCAACATTTTTATTCATATTTTAAATAGTAACTATTTATATTATTGGTATACATATTAGCCCATTAGTCCTAAGCTTTCAAAAAAGAAGTTTAAAAACTGATTTGATACATGGAAAGAAATATGACAAATATCACTAAAGCAGTCTCAGCCGATACTTATGAAGGCCCCATTTCTAAACCCCAAGATTGGGGAATGATTATTGAGCGCGATGTGGCAATCCCATTGCGAGATGGCGGTATTTTGTACGCAGATATCTTCCGCCCAGATACATCTGCAGAAACATTTCCGGCATTAATGAATATCAGTGTCTATCAAAAAGACAAACTGTGGATCCCCCCGGATGATTTGGAGGAGGATGCTAACCCATACATGAATTGGGAAACGGTTAATCCACTATGGTGGGTCCCCAGAGGTTATGCTTGTGTTCGTGTAGATTCTCGTGGTACTGGAAAATCCCCTGGAAAATGTGAGCCAAGCTCTTATCAAGAGGGAGTGGATTTTTATGACTGTATAGAGTGGATAGCTGAGCAGAAATGGTGCTCCGGTAAAGTGGGTACGATGGGTATTTCATATCACGCTAGTTGCCAATGGAGGGTGGCTAATTTGCAACCGCCTTCGCTAAAGGCCATCATCCCTTGGGAGGGAAGGGCTGATCAATATCGCGATCAAGCCTATCATGGCGGCATATTCTCCAGCGGCTTTGTGGTGAATTGGATTGCTACGCATACCGCCCACCACCTTTTGGGGCGCGCTAGAAAAAATAATCCAGATGCATTTACTCAAGATATGCTGTGGCAATATCTCAGCCATGATTTGGATTCGGAGTGGTGGCGACTGAATAGCGCCCGTTGGGATCAAATTACTGTTCCGCTATACAGCGTTGGTAATTGGGGTGGATGGGCTCTTCATCTTCGCGGTAATACCGAAGGGTATACCAATGCTGCCTCTAAGAACAAAAAATTGCGTATTCATACGGGTACGCATTTTCATCCGTTCCACTCAGAAGAAGGAAAGCTTGATCAGCTTCGCTTCTTAGATTATTGGCTCAAGGATATTGATAACGGAATCATGAAAGAGCCACCGATTAAGTTAGAAATCAGAACTGGTGGCAGTACCAAGTCTTATCCTTTCCGCTATGAACATGAGTGGCCGCTAGCAAGAACCGAGTGGACGAAGATGTATCTACAAATAGAGCGCGAGCCTTCAGAGATTGAGGCTAACGTTGAAGGTTCTTTGGTAAAGACACCTCCAGCAAAGCTGGGTAAATTAAGCTACTCAACCAGTGGTGCCACTAAAGCCGGTGTGGCTTCAAGCTCTTCACTAGCAACAACTCACGGTAGTAGTGCTAGAACGGGCGTGTCTTTTAAAACCGCTCCTATGACTGAAGATTTTGAAATTACCGGCCCCTTAATGTGTAATCTGTGGGTATCCAGTACCTCAGAGGATATGGACATCATGATTACTTTGCGTAATATTGGGCCTGATGGTAAGGACGTCAATGAGGTAGGTCAGCATGGTCAACCCATTCCATTGACTAAGGGATGGCTGCGTGCCTCACATCGCAAGTTAGACCCACAAAAAACACTGCCATATCGCCCTTACCATTCGCACAATCAGAGGTTATGGCTGGAGCCTGATGTTCCAGTAGAGTGTCAGATCGAAATTTGGCCAACCTGTATTGTGCTTCAAAAAGGCCATTCCTTGAGGGTTGATATTCAGCCTCGTGATGGTGTTGGTAGTGCGCCATACACACACTTCCATTGTGATTACAACGCTGGCGCTGTTAATACCATTTATTCTGGCGGGGACATGGAATCGTATTTACTACTGCCAGTCATCCCACAAAAGTCTTAAATTTAGAATGGTGGCGAGATAAATGAATTCATTTTTTAGATATGCTATTTGTAGAAAAACTTTGTTCATTTTAAGTGCGCTGTTGATTGCTCAGGTTGCCTATGCGCAAAATAAGCAGAGCCAATGGCCAGATCGTCCGATCCGGATGATCGTTCCATTTTCTGCTGGCGGTCCAATTGATATCGTTGCGCGTCGAGTGGGGCAGAAGTTGAGTGATGCACTCAAAACACCAGTTGTTATTGATTACAAGGCCGGTGCAAATGGCTTAATTGGTGCAGACTATGTGGCTAAGGCTGCCCCAGATGGCTACACCATGTTAATCATGACAGGCTCTTTTTCGGCTAATGCAGCGCTGTACAAAAAATTACCTTTTGATCCGATCAAAGATTTTGCACCTATTAGTCAGGTATATCGTACTTATGGGATGGTGCTCGTCGTCAATAATGACCTGCCGGTAAACTCTCTTAAAGATTTGATTGCTTATGGCAATGCCAATCCAGGCAAGCTTAGTTATGGCTCAGGTGGGTATGGTAATGCCTCGCATTTAGTGGGCGAGCTTTTGAATGTACAAACAGGCCTTTCCATTTTGCATGTGCCATATAAGGGTCTGGGCCCCGCATTTAATGAGGTGGTTGCTCGCCAGGTGGATATGACTTATATCTCGACAGCGACTGCAGCAAACGGAATTAAAGAGAATATTGTGAAAGGGATTGCTATTAGCGGTACTGCCAGGTCACCAGCGATTCCTAATGTGCCAACCTTCACAGAGGCTGGCGTCAAGGGGGTTGATCAAGTTTTTGGCTGGTCTGGATTATTTTATCCAGCTGGCACCCCAAAGCTAATTGTAGATAAAGTACAACAAGCCTTAGCTAGAGTGCTTAGTGAACCTGACATGAAAAAACAATTTGATGATTTAGGCATTATGCCGGTTGGATCAAGTTCAGCCGAATTTTCAAAGTTTGTAACTCAGGATATTGAATTACAAGCGCAATTGTTTAAAACAGCGAATATTTCTCAACAGTAGCTACTAAAAAAGAGGGTAAGAATATGAATATCAAAAATAGATTCTTTGTGTTCAACTTTTTTATTGCGTTATATGCGTGGAGTTCATTATGTGTTGCGCAAAATTATCCGAATCGCACAACCAAAATTATTGTTCCTTTTGTTGCGGGTGGCCCAACTGATGTGCAGGCGCGCTGGGCAGCCCAGCAATTAAATATGGTGCTTGGGCAAACCTACATTGTTGAAAATCGAGTAGGCGGTGGAGGTGTTCCTGGAGTTGAGTCAGTTGTGAAAAGTCCGGCCGATGGCTATACCTTGCTTGCAGGTAATCCAGGACCACTTACTGTAGCGCCTGGTGTGAAAGCCAATATGCCTTATCAAACCAGCAAGGATCTCGCTCCCATTATGTTGATTGCGCGCACTGCAAGCTGCCTAAGTGTTCATCCGAGTGTCCCCGCTAACAATGTAAAAGAATTCGTTGCATATGTGAATGCTAATCCCGGTAAGGTGAACTATGGTTCTCCCGGAGTTGGAACAGTTGGGCATTTATCCATTGAATTATTTGCTACACAAGCAGGTATTAAGATTAACCACATCCCCTACAAAGGGGCGGCGCAATTTCAAAATGATTTAATTGCCGGTCATATCCAATTGGCCCAAATACAGCTCGCAAACTGCATTCCCTTGTTAAAGCAAGGCAAGATTAAGACGATTGGCCTTACTGCAGATAAGCGTAATGCTTTGGCCCCAGAAATTCCAACAATTGCTGAGCAAGGATTACCCGGGTTCCAGAGTTATAACTGGAATGGATTGCTTGCACCTGCAGGCACTCCAAGTGCCATTATTGACAAACTTCATTCTGTTTTGAGTAAGCAATTGGCATCCAAGGAGAATCAACAGCTTTTTATCTCACAAGGATTTGAGCCTAGCAATTTCACCCCAGAAGAGTTTGCTAACTTCATTCTTTTAGAGACTGAAAAGTGGGCCAAAATCGCTAAGCAGGCTGATATTAAAGAATAGAGCATAGTTATTTGCTGATTGTCAAAATCAAAATATAAGGAAATCATCATGGCAGAGAAAAAAGATCCCCCATATTTTATGTACTTCCCGGATAACTATCGCTGGTCAGCGGCATTTATCAATATGTTGAGTGCCGCCCCTTATGGCGGATCAGAAATTGGTGAACTACACAAGATTGGTGTCAAGCTAAAAGGCAAAGCCGGGGATGACGATGAGGCTTGGTTTAATGCTTGCACTGAAGTTGCAGATGGTGTTTCTGAATACGCAGACCGCTGGGCTAAGGAGGGCAACAATACTTCAGCTGCCCATGCTTACCAGCGAGCAGCAAATTACTATCATATGGCTGAGCGATTTCGTACTCCTAAAGATAAAAAGGCACTTGATGTATACCAGCGTGGTATCGATGCATTCCATCAATTTATCAAGCTAAGCGATTACGAGATTGAGATTGTCGAAATTCCTTTTGTCGATGGTAGTTTGCCTGGATACTTTGTACATCCTCAGAAAAAAATTGCTGAAAAATCTCCTTGTGTCGTGTACTTTGATGGTTTAGATGTAACCAAAGAAATCCAGTTTATGCGCGGCGTTCCAGATTTAATTAAACGTGGATTTTCAGTATTGGTTATGGATGGTCCTGGAACAGGTGAGGCCATTCGTTTCCGTAATCATTATTTGCGTCATGACTATGAAGTTGCTGGAAGTGCTTGTTTAGATTATCTAGAAACTCGCAAAGACGTTGATCCCAAGAGAATAGGCATTGTGGCCATTAGTCTAGGTGGCTACTATGCGCCACGTTGTGCTGCAATGGATCATCGCTGGGCTGCCTGTATTGCGTGGGGCGCACAATGGGATTATTACGAAACGTGGAAGAAGCGTATTGACGCTCAATTTAAGCTTTCTTTATCTGTGCCTGGACATCACATCAATTGGATTCTTGGGGTTGATACCTTAGATCAAGCACTTGAAACACTCAAGCCATTCAATCTTGATGGCGTGATGCAAAAAATGGAATGTCCTTTCCTGTTGGTACACGGTGCTGAGGATGAGCAAATTCCATTGAGTGATGCCCAAAAACAATATGACGCCTGTGGATCAAAAGATAAAACTCTGAGGGTTTATACCGCGGAGGAGGGTGGCTCGCAACATTGTCAACGCGACTACTTAACTTTGGTAGTAGCGGATATGTGGAATTGGTTTGAAGATAGACTTATTAAAAATCTAAAGTAGAGCGAACCTATAAAAGTAGCTCAATTAATTTAAATAGCCAATAACAAAAAAAGTTCTGGAGACAATATGAGTACAACTACAGCTGCCATCTCGCAGCCGATAGATCACGGCATGATCGTTGAGAAGGATGTAAAAATTCCTTTACGCGATGGCGGCTATTTGTATGCAGATATTTTTCGTCCAGATTCAGCAACGGAAAAATTTCCCGCTATTGCTAACATCACTGTCTATAACAAAGATAAGCTATGGATTCCACCAAGCGATCTGGAGGAAGAAGCTAATCCTTATATGAACTGGGAGGCCGCCAATCCGATGTGGTGGGTTCCACGTGGCTATGTTTGTGTGCGTATTGATTCGCGTGGTACTGGCAAGTCTCCGGGTCGATGTGAGCCTAGTTCGTATCAAGAAAGTGTAGATTTTTATGACTGTATTGAGTGGTTGGCAAAGCAAGAGTGGTGCTCCGGAAATCTTGGTACATTGGGCATCTCTTATCATGCTGCCTGCCAATGGCGCTTAGCCAATCTGAACCCTCCATCTCTAAAAGCCATCATTCCTTGGGAGGGTCGCGCAGATCAGTATCGTGATCAGGCCTATCATGGCGGCATTTTTTCAATGGGATTTTTGGGTAACTGGATTAATCAGCATATGGCACGCCATTTGCTTGGACGTACCAGAAAATACAATCCAGATTCATTCTCTCCAGATATGCTTTGGCAATATTTAAGCCATGATTTAGACTCGGAATGGTGGCGTATGTGTAGTGCCCGCTGGGATCAAATTAAGGTACCCGTCTATACAGTGGGAAATTGGGGTGGATGGGGATTACATTTGCGAGGTAATACCGAAGCCTACTTATGTGCAGCCTCTAAACATAAAAAATTACGCATTCATACTGGAGATCATTTCCGCCCATTTCACTCGAATGAGGGAAAAGTGGATCAATTGCGTTTCTTTGATTATTGGCTCAAAGGGATGCAGAACGGCATCATGGATGAACCCCCGATTAAATTGGAGATTCGAACTGGTGGCAGTAAAAAGCCCTATGCATTCCGTTTTGAAAATGAGTGGCCTTTAGCTAGAACGCAATGGACGAAGATGTATTTCAGCATTGAGAATGAGCGCTCTCCTGATGAGGAGCATGCGGAGGGTCGCTTAGTCACCGAGCAAGTAACAACCGCTCGTCAAATTAGTTATAGCGGCAGTAATCCAAATAAGGCTGGTATTGGTTCTGGATCTTCTGCGCCTGGAATTGGAAGATCCGGAATTTCCTTTGTTACCGATCCAATGGCATACGATACTGAAATTACAGGCCCGCTCATGGCTAATCTTTGGGTCTCGAGTACAGCCGAAGACATGGATGTAATGGTTACTTTGCGCAACATTGATCCAGATGGAAAAGAGGTGTTTGAGCTTGGGCAACAGGGACAACCAGTTGTGCTCACCAAGGGATGGCTACGAGCTTCACATCGTAAGCTAGACCCACAGAAATCATTGCCGTATCGCCCTTACCATGCTCACAATGAAAGATTATGGCTAGAACCTGATGTTCCCGTGGAATGTCAGATTGAAATTATTTCTACCTGTATTGTTTTGAAAAAAGGCCACCAATTGCGAGTTGACATTCATGCTCAAGATAGCGCCGGCAGTGGAAACTTTACTCATTTTCACGCTGACTATAATGAAGAGGCGATTCATACCTTTTATGCGGGTGGAGCAATGAATTCCTACATTCTTTTGCCGATTATTCCCTCCTAAGTAAATGAATTAAAACTCTTTTTATCTATTCCGGATTTTTGCATGCCCACCGAATCTGCAGGAGTGTGCTCCAAAGTCAGATCCATGGTGGGGGAGAGGTTTAGCAAGTGCAGGAAAGTGGGTAGAGATATATTGCTTTGAGTTAATCGGTCATTCATTAGGAGTCAGTTTTGATTTCTCCGGCCCTTAGACCCAAGCTATGGATCTCTTCCACACTGGGTATCGCTTTGGTATATCGCTCACCTAGCCAAGCATAATGATCGCCAAAAAGGCGAGCTATCGGAGAGTATTTTTCTGGAATGATCCGCTTGGTAATTGGGTCTAGGAGCTCATCTTTAATATGAATCGATTTTATTCTTCCAAGAACTAGCGCTCTTCTTTCAGTTAAATCAATAATCTGAAATAGTTCGCACTCTAGACAGGCAGGTGCTTCAGCAATTCTTTGTACACCAACAGTCTTGCTATCCACCAGGGTAACGCCAGCGTAATCAATTTCACTTTCATTTGATGGAAGTTCAGCGGAGGCAATATGCATTGCGCCAATAATTGAAGAATCAACCATATTGATAACGAATTCTTTTGTATCCCTTATGTTTTGAAGTGTGTCCTTAGACCCTCCGTTTGACTTTGCTCCAATTCCTAATATTGCAATCGCAGGATCCTCGGAGAAGACATTAAAAAAACTGAAGGGGGCAGCATTACATAAACCACTTTGATCTTTGCTGGTTACAAGCGCTACAGGCCTTGGAATAACTACAGCTGATAAAAATTTATACCGCTCTTGAGTGCTTAATTCTTCTATCAATAAGTCCATCTGCAAAGACTCCTGTTGTAGGGATAAGTTACTGTTTTTAAGTTTATTAGGTTAGCATCAAATTTTGCTATGCAACTTTCTTAAAAACATATATATTTATTTCATAATAAAAACCCACCTGCAGGAGACAAAGATGGACGCACTAAAATCAGAAATTAGGGATGGTATGCATATTGATTGGGATATGCCTATCGTGATGGACGATGGCCTTGTTTTGCGGGCTGATATTTTCCGCCCCACTAGAGCTGGCAAGTTCCCTGTAATTCTGTCTTATGGCCCATACGGAAAAGGCCTCGCCTTTCAGGAGGGCTATAAAACTGCATGGGAAATTATGGAGCGTGAAAATCCTGATGTGATTCGGGGGTCAAGCAACAAATACCAAAATTGGGAGGTTGTTGATCCGGAGAAATGGGTTCCCGATGATTATGTATGTATCCGAATTGACTCACGTGGAGCAGGGAGATCGCCAGGTTTTATGGATCATAACAATGCACGCGAGACTCAAGATATTCATTTGTGTATTGAATGGGCGGCTAAGCAAAAATGGAGTAACGGGCGCGTTGGTATGAATGGTATTTCTTATTATGGAAGTAACCAATGGCGAGCTGCAGCAAGCAAACCAAAACATTTGGCAGCTATCTGTGTATGGGAAGGCTGGAATGATAACTACCGAGAATCAAGTCGTCATGGTGGAATTGCCTGCTCCTTCAGAAAAAATTGGATGGAGATGCAAGTCAAAACAGTTCAACATGGTGTGGGTGACAGGGGCAAGAAAAGTGCTGTTACTGGAGAAACTGTCTGCGGACCAGAAACTCTGCCTGAAGCTGAGCTGCGTAAGAATGTAGATGATGTCTGGAAGCGCGTCATGGACAATGAGATGATCGGTGACTGGTATGAGGAGCGTACCGCGAATTTGGATAAAGTGGATATACCGGTTTTAAGTGCTGCAAATTGGGGAGGTCAGGGGCTTCATACGCGTGGCAACTTTGAGGGTTTTGTGCGTTCAAAGTCTAAGAATAAGTGGTTGGAGGTTCATGGTGGTTCACATTGGGCGCCTTTTTATACGGATTATGGCGTTGCTTTGCAGAAGAAATTTTTTGACTTTTATCTCAAAGGCAAAAAGAATGGCTGGAATAAAACTCCGCCAGTTTCTCTATTGGTTAGAAGCCCTGGGGAGAAATTTACCCTGCGTAATGAAAATGAATGGCCGCTGAAGAGGACTCAATGGACCCCTTTATATCTTGATCCCAACCAGAAAACATTTTCTCAATTGCCTTTAAAACAAGAGGCAAAAATTCAATATGACATGATGGGTAATGGCGTTACATTTGCCTTCCCACCACAGACTCAAGAGGTTGAGTTAACTGGCCCAATGGCTCTGAAGTTATTTATCTCTTCATCAACTGTCGATGCCGATATATTTGCTATCGTGCGCGTGTTTGATCCCAAGGGTAAGGAAGTCTTATTTCATGGGGCGCTGGATCCAAAGACTCCAATTGCGCAGGGTTGGCTTAGAGCATCCCATCGCAAGTTGGACAAGAAGAAAAGCTTGCCTTATCGTCCTTGGCACAGTCATGACGAAAAACAACCCTTAACCCCAGGTGAGATTTATGAATTAGATGTTGAGATTTGGCCTACTTGTATTGTTGTTCCCAAAGGCTACAGTATTGCCCTCTCGATCCGAGGTCGTGATTATGAGCATGATGACGCAGCAGCTGTGTTATCCAACATGAAGCACCCTATGAAAGGTTGCGGACCGTTCACGCATGATGATGAGCAAGATCGACCACCAGCTATTTTTGGAGGCAAGGTAACTTTACACATGGGTCCAAAGCATCAGGCAAGATTGTTAGTGCCGGTTATTCCAAAGAAAAAATAATTTTTAACAAGGTGAGGGAGGCTTTATGAACTATTGTTTGAAAAAGTATTCATCGGTTACAGTGTTGGCCTTATTTATTGGCCTGTTTAGTCAATTTGCCTGCGCGCAAACTGGGCCATATCCCAATCGGCCAATCAAAATTATCATTCCGTTTCCACCTGGTAATACTACAGACATCATGACGCGTTTGATTGCTCCTAAATTGCAGGAAACTTTGGGCCAAGCGATTGTTGTTGAGAACAAGCCTGGTGGGTCAGGCATAGTAGGGATGGATTTTGTGGCTAAATCTAAGCCTGATGGATACACGATCGTTGCTTCGCAGGGCGGCAATATGGTGGTGTTACCGCATACTAATAAAAACGTATCTTATAACCCCCTCACTGACTTCAGTTCCATTGCCCTGTCTACCTTAAATTATCAGGTCATCACGGCAGGCAATCAAGCGCCATTTAAAACCTTTCCTCAAATGGTTGAGTGGGCTAAGGCTAATCCAGGGAAGATGACGGTGGCTTCAAATGGTGAGGGAGGATTTCCGCATCTTGTTTTTGAAAGCCTCGCTAAAAATGCAGGCTTTACATTTACGCACGTACCCTATAAAGGCACTGCGCAGATTGTGACGGATATGATTGGTGGTCAGGTGATGGCTTCTGTCGATGGAGTGAGCGGTCCCGCGCCGCATATTCGCTCTGGAGCAATCCGTTTACTCGCGATCACAAATAAAACAAAAGTTCCCGAGTGGCCAAATACTCCAACAGTATCGGAGACTGTTCCAAGCTGGACTTCGAATGGTTGGTTTGGATATTCAGGGCCTGCAGGGATGAGTAAGGATGTCGTACAAAAGCTTAACGTTGAGATTAATCGAGCAATGAATTCTCCCGAAGTGCTCGAGAAGCTTAAGTCTTACGGATTGGAAGTCATTTCAGAACCGCCAGAATACTATGATCGAGTACTGAAGGCGGATTATGAGCGCTATGGTAAGTTAGTTAAAGAGATTGGCTACGAGCCTCGTTAATTTGGTAAAAGTTTCTTTTATGAAGGATGGTGGAGTGCAAATGCCCTTATATACATTGGAAGAGTTTACGGAGAAAACAAAAGCTGATGGATATGAGGGTGTTGTCATTCGTGAGTGGATAGCAAACTCAATAAGCCACACACATACACATGAATTTGCTGTCCATGCTGTTGTGATGCAAGGTGAGATGTGGCTTACCCGTGCTGACGGAACTCAGCATTTGCGAGTTGGCGATACTTTTACGATGGATTCAGATACGCCTCACTCTGAGAAGTATGGCCCAGAAGGAACGGTGTACTGGGCTGCAAGACGATTCCCAAAAATTTAAATGCAATCTGTATGGGCTTTATGAATTAGATTTGCATTGCTTGCAGTTTTGAACCTCAATATAAGTGAATTTTTATGACTACTGGAACACCTGGAAAGTACGAACCCTTTGGTTGGCATCATTGGCCTGATCATTTTTTTATGTCTTATCAGTTCAGGCGAACCCTGGGCGAAACTCAAGAGGGTGGCGGCGCAGTCAGTGAATGTTTTCAAGCTGCCAGCAGGATGATTCCAGGGGATTTGAATAGCTGGCATGAAGAGTGGTTAAAGGTTGCAGACCGAAATGATCTAAAAGGTGATGAGGCTGAGAAGCAGGGTCATATTCAGACTGCCATGAATTGTTGGCTAAGGGCTACTGAATACTACCGTTCAGCAGAGTTTTGGTTGGATGCTAACGATCCAAGAAGGCTACCCACTTTTACAAAATGCGAAAATGCCTCCCACAAGTGGTTGAAGTATTTGCCAGGCGAAGTTGTAGAAATTCCATACGAGGATGGAAAAACATTGCCAGCATATTTCATCAAATCTCCTGTGGGCGGAGAGCAGCAGCCAGTATTAATTTCCTTTGGTGGGTTAGATTCATTTAAGGATGAGTTATGGTTTATGACGGGTCGAGGCGCTGTTCAACGAGGCATTGCCGTTCTTTTGGTTGATGGTCCTGGTCAAGGTGGTGCATTAAGACGCCAAGGCATAGTTTCGAGGTACGACTATGAAGTTCCCGTTGGAAAATGCATTGATTGGTTAGAAAAGCGCCCTGATGTAGACCCTAAGCGGATTGCAGTTAGTGGCTCAAGTATGGGTGGTTACTATGCTGCTAGGGCTGGTTCAATGGAGCACCGCTTAGCTGCCTGTATTTCTCACGGTGCCATTTGGGATATAGAAAAACGGTTTGCTGATCGTGGTGAAGGTCACGCCCTTGCAGGACATATGAAATGGGTGATTGGCGCTAATAATATGGCTGAAGCAGTAGTCAAGGCAAAGAACTTTAAATTAGAAGGCGTCTTAGATCACATGAAATGCCCATACCTAGTCTTGCATGGTGGACATGATGTCTTGGGTGTCGAGACAGTGCAGTTGGTTCATGATTATGCTAAATCAAAAGGGGTTAATGTGACCTTGCGTCTTACTTCTGCAGAAGAGACTGGTGCAGAGCATTGTCAACATGACAACCCAACCTTAGGTCAAGAGATCATGATTGATTGGTTGGCTGATATATTTGGAATTGACCAGCGTAAGTTATTTGCCTGATACCGCTTTTAATTAGTAAAAAGTGAATTTAAATCTGTTGATGCTTAGTTTCTAGCTATCGGACCAATTGCTTTCTGTTCGCGTATGAGGGTTTGATTAATCACATCTAAGATGCCAGCAATTGTTCTGAGAGTTGGAACTTGAACACCTGTAATATCAGCAATTTCAATCACTGAGTTCACAATCGCATCGACTTCAATTGATCTGCCGGATCGAATGTCTTGCAGCATCGATGGTTGTTGGGTAAGAAGATCCTTCACCCGCTTTAGATCTGCATCAGGATCGACTTTGACATCAATTCCAAGGCTTGATAGCACTGCATTTCCTTCATTAATTAATTTCCGTACCATATCGGCAGCAAGTGGACTAGCCGCAATAAAGCCAGGCGCAGATTGAGTTATCCCACAGAGGGAATTCCAGACCATATTAATCATGAGCTTTCGCCACTTATCTAGGCGAATATCATTGGAGGCAAATGTAGGTAATCCAGCCTTGTTCACCATTGCTACAATTTTTTCAATTCGCGGTGTAACGGTATTATTTACCTCGCCGAGGAAGAGTTTTGAGGGTACAGCATCGCTGATGAGGATGCGACCTGGCTCTAACTGCACAACGGGTTTGAATATGACGCCTCCAATAATGCAGTCAAGTGGAATCAGTTTCTTAAGGTTTCCGCTAGGGTCAAGACACGGGATATTGACATCTTGATATGTTGAGGGAATTCCATCGAAATACCACCAAGGTAAACCATTTTGTATCATCACTAGGGCACCGCCTTTGGTAAGGCGAGCCATAATATCTTTGGCTGCAGCTTCAATTTGCATCGATTTCAGGGTGACGAATATGACATCGAATTGCCCCTGAATTTCATTAGCGGGAAGCGCTTTCACTGGAATGATGTGTGGCGGCTGATTAGCCGCTTCAATAATTAATCCATGGTTACGTAATGCCGCTAATTGTGGACCCCTGGCCAGCAAAGTGACATCTTCTCCAGACTCAGTCAGTAAGCCGCCTATATTGCTGCCAATCGCCCCGGAACCATAAATTAAAATTCTCATGATGTCTGTTATTCCTTGTTTTGGATTGGTAAATATTAGCCTTTATTTGACCTTGAGTACAGGGCTCCATCGTTTTGCTAATTAAAGAGGAGGTGGAGTCTGCTAAGGCCTCTTTTAGAGTCTGGGAATATGGCGCTAGAAAATGTGACGATTCATTGAAAAATAAAAACTACTTGGCAAAATCTAGCTATTATTAGGTTTTATTATTTAAAAAAACATAGTATTTTTAATCTAGTATTCAAGGCCAAAACGTGACTTTAAAAGTAAGTTATTCTGAAATCTCCCTGCTGATTGATGGTGAATGGATTTCGGCAAAAGATCGAACCTCCTCTCCAGTAATTAACCCGGCAACAGGCGAGGTCATCGGACAAGTTCCCCATGCCACCACTGCAGATTTGGATCGCGCGATTGAATCAACGCAAAAAGGGTTTCATGTCTGGCGTAATACACCGGCCTATGAGAGAGCCAAGGTCTTGCGTAAGGCTGCAGCTATTTTGCGTGAGCGTACTGAGAAAATTGCTCAAACTTTGACTTTAGAGCAAGGTAAGCCACTGTTTGAAGCAAGGTATGAATTAGGAAGTTCTGCTGACTACTTTGAGTGGTTTGCTGAGGAGGGGCGTCGGGTCTATGGGCGCATTATTCCCTCGAGAAACTTGGCAGTTCAGCAGTTGGTTAAGAAAGAGCCCATTGGACCGGTGGCTGCATTTGCGCCATGGAACTTTCCAGCGATTACCCCTTCTCGTAAAATTGGTGCTGCACTTGCTGCAGGCTGCTCAATCATTATTAAGCCTGGGGAAGAGTGTCCTGCAACCGCTGTCGAGATTGCTCGCGCTCTACAAGATGCGGGATTACCGGCCGGCGTTTTAAATGTACTCTTTGGTAATCCAGCTGAAATCTCAGAATTTCTAATTAAGTCCCCAGTGATTCGTAAAGTTTCATTTACTGGTTCAGTACCTGTCGGTCGACACCTTTCCGCGATGGCCGGAGAGGCCCTGAAGCCTATTACGCTTGAGCTGGGTGGCCACGCCCCTGTGATTGTCTGTGCTGATGCGGACTTAGAAAAAACTGCGCAAATTTTAGCGGCAGGTAAATTTAGAGGAACGGGGCAGATCTGTTTATCTCCGACTCGTATCTTGGTGCAACGTAGTGTCTATGAGGTATTTTTGGAGAAGTTTGTTCAGGCTACCCGCGCCCTCAAGGTGGGGGATGGAATGGATTCACAGACTCAAGTGGGGCCGCTATCAAATGAACGTCGTATTAAAGCAATCGAAGAAATGATTGCAGATGCAAAGCTGAGGGGAGCTCGCATTATGGCTGGTGGCGAGCGGATCTCGCGACCAGGATTATTTTGGGAGCCGACCATTCTTGCTGATGTTGAACCACAATCACTAGTGATGCATGAGGAGCCCTTTGGTCCCATAGCGGTAGTTTTGCCATTTGACTCGATTGAGCAGGCTATTGCTGAAGCTAACCGATTGCCTTACGGTTTGGCTGCCTATGCATTTACTGAATCGGCGCGTACAGCCGTTAGATTGGGTAATGAATTAGAGGCAGGGATGATTGGCATTAACCATACTCAAATGATTGTCTGTGAATTACCCTTCGGTGGAATTAAGGATAGCGGCCAGGGATCTGAGGGTGGTGCAGAGGGCATTCAAAGTTACCTTACCACTAAGTTTATAAGTCAGGTCTGATTTAGATATGCTTCCATCAACTATGCAGGCGATTGACTATCAAGATTTTGGTCCACCATCAGTCTTATCTAGTGTGCAAATTGAGTTACCCAAACTGAGAGAGGCGGACTTGCTTGTTCAGGTCAAAGCTCTGGGAGTTAATCGAGCAGATCTCAATCAACGCCAAGGAAAGTACGGCAAGAATCCAACATTTGGGGATTCACCTTTGCTAGGACTCGAAATAGCTGGCGTGGTAGTTGATCTTGGAACAGAAGTATCGGGCTTTAAGATTGGTGATCGGGTTATGGGGATTGTTGGGGGTGGGGCCTATGCACAATATGCCAGAATCGATGCGGGTATGGCTACTCTCATACCCTCGAATATGTCAGATATTGAAGCTGCGGGTGTGACCGAGTCCTTTGTCACGGCACATCAAGCCTTGCTTCATCTGGGAAGTTTTTCTGAGGGTGAAACAGTTTTAATCCATGGGGCTGGTGGTGGTGTTGGCTGCGCGCTCGTACAGATGGCTCTGCAATCAGGTGCGGGCATGGTAATCACAACAAGTAGTGGCGCAAAAATAGATCGACTACGTAATCTGGGGGTTCATCTTGCAATTGATTATGCGAGTGAAGATTTTCGTGAAATCATTGCTGGAAAAGTACCTGGTGGAGGTGTTGATGTAATCATCGATATTATGGGCGGAGACTATCTTGAACGTAATATTCGCTCTCTCAATATTGGTGGAAGAATTATCCAAATTGGTATGCAGGGAGAGAGATCAGGTACCCTACCAATGGATCTGTTATTGCAGAGACGATTACGCATTGAGGGAACGGTTATGAAATCGGTCTCACTTCAGGAAAAACGTAATATGACAAATCGATTTCAAGCTCGCTGGTTGAGTGATCTTGAAAGTAAAAAAATTGTCCCAGTAATTGATAAGTCATTTCCTTTGGCTGAAGCAGCCCTAGCACATGAATATATGCAAGAAGCTAAAAACTTTGGAAAGATTATCCTGATTCCATCAAGCTGTTAATTCAAAATAGATAATAAATAGGAGACATCATGAACTTTAAGCGCCGCAGTATTTTTTTCCTCATTGGTCTGATTGGTATGACGGGAGCCGTCTTTGCTCAATCTGATTATCCAAATAAACCCATCACTTTAATTATTCCTTTCCCAGCTGGAGGTGTCACTGATGTGGTGGGTCGTGAGGTTGCAAAAAATTTAACAAAATACCTTAAGCAACCGGTTGTAGTTGAAAATAAAGCTGGTGCTGGCGGTAATATTGGAACGCTTGCTCTGGCTCGCTCAAAGCCGGATGGCTACACCTTAGGCATTTTGACGGTGAGTGCAATGTCAATAGCACCACATATCACCAAGAATCTAGGTTTTAACCCAGAAAAAGACTTCACACCGATCACTAACGTGGTGAGAACAGATGGCGCAATCCTAGCAAACTCTAGCACTCCCTACAATACTGTTAAAGAGTTAGTTGTTTATGCAAAAGAGAATCCAGGTAAAGTAAGTTATGCAAGTGTTGGTAACGGATCTATTCCCCATTTAACTGCAGAAATGTTTGCTCAGCAGGCGGGTATCAGTCTTCTGCATGTTCCCTACAAGGGTGCAGCACCCGCACTGCAAGACTTGCTTGCAAATATTATTAATCTTTCGTTTGAAACATCCTTAGTTTCTGCTATGGGAAATATGTCTAGCGGACGAGTAAAGATTATTGCAACCACTGGTCCCCAAAGAGCAGCAGCAGCACCTAATGTGCCAACAATTGCGGAATCTGGTTATCCAAACTTTAGCGCACAAGGATGGTTTGGATTGTTTGGGCCTGCAAATCTTCCGCCAGCAATTGAGGATGCTTTGAATAAGGCGACAACTGCAGCGCTACGTGATCCGGAAGTCATTTCCAGATTTGAAAAATTAGGCGTCATTCCAGATCCGCTAACGCAGGCTTCATTTATCTCATTTATGCAGGTCGAAAATAAGAAATGGGCTGCGGTTGCTAAAACACTTAATCTACAATTAGATTAGTAAGTAGTTTGAATCAGCATCAACTTTTAATATGTGGTTGATGCTGATTAATCAGAGATTGTGTGTAATTCAAAGTATTAAGCTTCTTCAAATCCTATTTTTTTGCGCAGATTAGCTGCATCAGAGCTAGTCAGCATATCGGCAAAAGTCTTTGCTAGCCCCGGTTCCTTTGCATTAGTGCAAATTCCAAGACAATAATCAGTTGCAAGTTCAAACTCTTTGGGTAGCATGCCAATCAACTCAACACCGGGGGTAATATTAATTTCAGTAACCTGAGTACTTCCGATGAGATGATCTTCTTGGCATTGAGCCATCTCTGCCATAGCAGTGGCCCCATTTGGAAATATTCTTAATGCTGCACTTTTTTCTTTCTCTAATCCCAATTGTTTTAATACACTCAGAACGTGAATACCGGCTGTGGCCTTGTCTGGGTCAGGAAAATAAATCCCTTGAGCACTCTTAAAGGCGTCGAATAAATTATCCCTAGTGATAATTGCTGGAGGCTTATGCCCACTCTTGATCGCCACTCCAGTTCTGACAATGCCAAGGGATTTATTTGATCCCTTTACCACGTGGCCACTTGCGATCAATCCATCAATCATGGCTTTAGTCAGAATAATAAGGTCACATGGTTTGCCGGAAAGTAGCTCCTCGCGCATTGCCCCAACTGCACTAAATGTAGCATCTACCTTACAAGAGGATGAACTTTCAAAAAGCTGCTGTAGTCCTTTGACAACACCAGCTGCTGCACCACCACTAAGAATAGATAATTTCAACATAGGTTCACTCATTATTGGGGTTTAATTCCGTTTTTGATCATTAAATTTTTCCACTTATTGATATCAGTATTTATATAGTTAGTAAATTCAGTGGGGTTCATGAGTAATGGAATAGCGCCTTGTTTTGCCCATAGAGTTTTAACCTCATCACTAGACTCAATTTTTACGATTGCTTTATTCAGCTTTGCGACAACATCCTTGGGTGTGCCAGCAGGGGCGAGGATTCCAAGCCAAATAGAGGTTTGATAATCCGGAACGCCAGCCTCAGAAATTGTTGGAACATTTGGCAAAATTGTTGACCTGGATAATCCGGTAGTTCCAAGCGAGACCACTTTCCCAGACGCGGCAATGGAAGCCATTGTGGTGATTGCATCAAACATCATATTTACTTGACCGCCAATGACAT
Organism: Polynucleobacter sp. UK-Mo-2m-Kol15; assembly: GCF_018881505.1. GTDB lineage: Bacteria > Pseudomonadota > Gammaproteobacteria > Burkholderiales > Burkholderiaceae > Polynucleobacter. The sequence continues at coordinate 656,418 of NZ_JACVQC010000001.1, forward strand.
CTGTTCTTGCACCAGAACTCCCTTTATAAGGTACGTGCAATATCTTAACTCCTGCCATCGCATTAAAGAGTTCTCCGGCAAAGTGGTACGGTGTACCTGTGCCGGAAGACGCATAAGTTAATTTGTCTGGGTTTGCTTTTGCGTAAACAATGAGCTCCTCTAAATTTTTGAAAGGAGAGCTAGGATTAACGACTAAAACTAAATCAGAATAGTTGATCGGCGCAATCGCAACAAAATCCCTCATGAGGTTATAAGGCTTGTTTGACACCAAAGACTCATTAACTGTTTGTGTATTGGACATCAGTAAAAGGGTATAACCATCCGCAGGGGACTTGGCGACAAAATCTGTGCCAATGATGGATCCTGCACCAGGCTTATCCTCAACAATAAATGGGGTGTTGAATTCATCTTGCAACTTCTTTGCGAGGAAGCGCGCATAGTTATCGGCTGGCCCACCTGCAGCAAATGGAACCACGATCTTCACAGGCCTTTCTGGATAACCAGCGGCTCTTAATTCGCTCGAAAAGGATAAAAGAAGTAATACGAAGATCCAGCTAGCCCGACTAATAAACGATATATTCATTAAAGTCCCTGTTCATTTGTTTAATAAATGCTTTTTAAGATTGCACATCAGAATACTAATGTAGAAGTGTTTGCTTGGTAATAAACTTGAATTTAGCTCAATATTGACAGCTTTACAAATACTATCCTATCTAACCAGTGGAGGTGGGATTAAAGGGCTGGTTATACCGAACTCTTTGTTTTTGAACATCCAACCAAAGCATCAATAGAGCTGATTAATCTAGCTTAATGCTGCTACCACTAGGCCTGTAGTGGCCCCATAAATCTGGAAACCAGCTCTCAGCCTAGTTTGTAAATCAATGGCGAGGCTTTGAGAGGCGTTTCTTTATATGAGTTATTGATGGTGATGCATGTGGATCATTTCTGATTACAAGGAACTTCTGATTTCCATCGATTCTCAAGCATTTCAGCGCTAATGGAGATTGCAAGGCTGGATATTGGGTAAAGGACTAAGAGCAACTCGGGAATGATTGTGCTAATCCAGTAAGCGCAGATCGTCATGATCAGAAGAGTGCCATAAAGAATGGTGCAGAGTAAAGTCCGAATACTTGCGCTAAATTTTTTGTAGTTGAGGCTAAGCCATAACTTGGAAGAGAGTGTTAATGTTCCAACCTGTGCCAATGCCAAAATGGCTCCATGAAGAGGGCTTGTCTTAGATACGTCAATCACGGTTTCATGAAACCAAGTAGTCACGAGGCATGAGCAGATAAAAATACCCACCATAAGACGGCTATATGCAATCTTGCCTATCTTCCCTGGGGTAAAGAGGATTATGGATAGGCAAGCTAGAATCCATAGAATAAATAAAATATCATTACTTGAGAGCATAAATGGGCAAAACCATGGCTATTCCTAGATCAATTAAAGCAATCTTAAACTTTATATTAATTTCTAACGTCGCTAAGATCCCTGATTGTTCGAGAAAATTAAGTATTTGCTAGGCTAAGTTATCGAGGTGTCTATAGATACGAACAAGTCGAAGATTTAGAAAGTCCAAGCGAAGGTAAGTAGCTTCTGAAAAGGCTCTGGTCCAATTGCCATTGGACCCAGAAATGGGTGGATATATAAAGCCAAAAAGTACACCACCCCGACAATAGTTAGGCCTAAAAAGGCGATCAAGATCAAATGCGTTCGAGTAGATTGCATCTTGAATAGGCAAGAAAAAAATAAAAAGATAAATGAGCTGCTAATGAGGCCAATCCAAGCTGGGTGTGCCAGAGCAAACTGAGCGCTATAAATTCTGCTACGACGAAGTTCTGTGTACTCAGTCATCAACCTAAGCATATGCTGATGAGCATTGGACTGACTGATATTTTGGGGTTGATATTGAATCATTTTTTCTTCTATGCTCAATAATTTTTTATAGGCTTCGGTACTAAATTGGTCTTTTTTCAAGAGGGGCCACTCATCTTCGATAACGATTTTTGTATAAGCGCGCAAAGATTCTTTGCCAGATTTGGCTTCCTCTGGAGGAAATGCCGAATACAGTCGATACATATTGTTTAGATGACCCGCTTCTTTGTTGACTGCATCACTTACATTGTTGTAGTTTTGCCAGACCAGCACGGTGATAAAGGCAAACACAATACTAAAAACCACGCCCATCGCATTATAGATATATCCAGCATACGGACCATCATCACCAAATAAGTATTTAGGTGAAATCTTTTGAAAAAAATAAAATGCAAGAAAGCAAAACGATAAAACTATAAAAGTGATCTGTATCCGTAGCATGTAGTCGGAAGAGTCTAGTAGAAATCTTAAGATTGGAAATTGCATAGTTATTAATGGCTAAAGGGTTCAATATTTGAAGGATGTTAATACTCTTTGGATTATTACTTGCTAACAGTCTAGCGTGGAGATTTGGGATATTCAAGTAGATTTCAATATAGATGAAGTCCGCCTTAATATCAATTTAGGCTAGAAGATCAAAACCGTCTAGCTATGCTAGTTCGCTTACCTAGAGGTGATACCTTGGATGAAATAGATTTTCTAAAACACTTGCTTTAAGTTACATCACCTTGGAGTTGGCTAATCACTATCTTCAGCTACTGATGTAGCAATGAATTATCAAAAATTCAGCTTAAGGTGCCCTCAATATCAAGTAATAAGCGATGATGGTGAGGGGTGATGTTCGCGGAATGATTTTATAAAAATATTTTGCTATATGGGTGAAGTCAAATTGAAGGGAAGTAGCTATTTAATTAATAGAAACACCCGAGCCTGCTTCAAATTGACCTATTTTTTGAGCATTAGAAAAGTCACCGAGCTTCAGTATAGAAAGAACCTCAGCCTCTTGCTCTGGTGCGCAAGATATCAGTAAGCCGCCGCTAGTTTGCGGGTCGGTTAATAGGTTTTGTTGCCACAGTTCTATATTCTTAGCGAGTGCAATCTCATTACCGTAGCCAGCCCAATTGCGCGTAGATGCGCCAGTAAAAATATCAGCTTTGACATGTTCAACTGCTTCTTGCAACATGGGAATGGCATCCCACTGGATCTGCGCCTTTAAATTGGAGCCTCTTGCCATCTCTAGTAAATGCCCTGCCAAGCCAAAGCCCGTAACATCGGTGAGGGCGTGCACACCCTCTAATTTCGAGAGTGTAATACCAGGCCTGTTCAGCTTGGTGGTGAGATCAATCATCTCTTGATAGCCAGCATCGGAGAGAACCCCTTTCTTGAGTGCTGCAGAAAGTATGCCCACACCTAACGGTTTACTGAGAATAATGCTGTCACCTACTTGCGCGCCATTATTGCGCTTGAGTTTTTTTGGATCGACGATGCCAATGGCTACTAAGCCATAAATTGGTTCGACAGTATCAATCGAGTGGCCACCAGCAATCATGATGCCGGCATCATTGCAGACAGATTCACCGCCAGCAGTCACTTGCTGAATGACCTCTAAAGGTAAAACCTGAATCGGCATCCCTAACAACGCAAGTGCAAAAAGAGGTTGAGCACCCATTGCATAAATGTCAGATATTGCATTCGTTGCAGCAATGCGACCGAACTCAAATGGATCATCTACGATTGGCATGAAGAAATCCGTTGTTGCAACAATCGCCTGATGCTCATTAATTTGATATACGGCAGCATCTTCATTGTTATCGTTACCCGCCAATAGTGCAGTCGGTAGATTGCGCATCGGTGAGGCTTTTAAGATGTCACTTAAGATGCCAGGTGCAATCTTGCAGCCACAGCCTCCACCATGCGATAAAGAGGTAAGACGGCCGTTATAAGGTGTAGCCATAAAAGATATCAATTCAGTTTAAGGTGGTGATTATAAGATTATGAGCTTAATGAGTAATTCTACTCACAGGTCATTTAAGATAAGGGTTGCAATCTGAATAAAACCCACTAGTGAAGTATTCAATATTTTGAAGTTTTATAAAACTAGCGCCTTCCTTGAGGGCTTGAAGTCAATGTCTGAGCCAGCTATGGCTATCTTGGCATGGTCGATTGTTACCAATATCGCCATATTAAGCGCTGGACTACAGCCCTTACAAACTTTTTGGTTCAATATATTGGTCTATGCCGGTTCCGCGCAGTTGGCTGTTATGCCTCTGATTGCCGGAGATTATCCCTTGTGGACAATATGGCTAACCGCGCTGATCGTGAACTTGAGATTTGTCATCTTTAGCGCTGGAATTCAGCCGCATTTCAAAAAATATACTTTTTGGCAAAGACTTGGAATTGGCTATCTCAATGGCGACATTGCATTTGCGAAGTTTGTTCATCGATTTCCACAGTCCGACTCACATAGCAATCATACTGAATTACTATATTTTTTAGGAATGGCCTTTACTAATTGGACTGTATGGCAGCTGGGGGTCTTGATTGCAATTATTTTTGGATCGTATATTCCACAGGATTGGGGGATAGGGTTTGCGGGAACTTTGGCTTTGATTGCGCTCATTGTTCCTGCTGTTAAGAATAGAACAGCTCTAGTATCAGCGCTTGCTGCAGCTATTACTTGTGCATTAACTATTAATCTTCCGTACCGCCTGACTATTGTTTGCTCTGTAATTGCAGGTGTAGGTGCAGCAGTATTGATGGATAAAAAATATAAAAAGGGTGGCGTATGAGTGTGACGTATTTATGGATCGCCTTCTTTGGATTAATGTTGGTTACCGTCATCACCAGAGGCTTCTTCTTATTGGGTGGATCTAGGTTTGATATTCCTCAAACTGTTCATAAATTCTTGCGATATGCCCCAACAGCAGCTTTGATTGCTATCGTCCTTCCTGAAATCCTATTCATCAAAGAACCAACATCTCAACTTTTTGAGTTGGATCTTTATTCCCCGCAGCTCTTTGGTGGATTGCTTGCCATTTTTGGTTTTATAGTAACCAAGAGTATGTTGGGAACTATCTTTTTAGGAATGATGGCATTTACCGTAGCAAGATTTTTCATTTGAAGTGGGTATTGGCCGTTTAAGCTAAGGGCGACTGGCTCTCTTTCAGGCGCTTGTGCAATAAGATAGCGCAGATTTATCTAGGCGGTGATATGACCCTATAGTGCTAAAGAATAATCCCTTAAGGCGTTGATATTAACTTGAGTATCTTGTCTTGACGTTTAGGCATCCGTAAATTGAAGCTGAGCTAGATGAGAGTAAAGACCCCCATTGTTCACTAAGGAGGAGTGGTCTCCTATTTCTACAATGCGACCATTTTCCATCACAACAATCCGGTCAGCTTTTTTGACTGTCGCTAGTCTATGAGCAATTACTATGGTTGTGCGACCTTTCATTGCTTCTTCAAGCGCTTGCTGTACCAGCCTTTCTGACTCTGCATCCAGAGAGCTAGTAGCTTCATCTAATAGCAGTAATGGTGGATTTTTTAGTAAAGCCCTCGCTATGGCTATACGTTGTTTTTGACCGCCTGATAGCCTTACGCCCCGATCACCTAAGAATGTACTGTATCCATCAGGTAGCTTAGATATGAATTCATCTACAAAGGCAATCTTAGATACTGTCACTACCTCATCATCGCTTGCATTTTCATCGCCGTATCGGATATTTTCTAAAGCATTTTCAGAAAAGATGCTGATATCCTGGGGCACCACTCCAATAAGCTTTCTTAAATCATCTAATTGGTATCTTTTAATATCAACCCCATCAAAAGATATGATTCCTGACTGAGGATCATAAAATCTCTGTATTAATTTGAATAAGCTTGTTTTGCCTGAACCCGATGGACCGACAATGGCAAGTTTTTCTCCAGCCTGGACATTTAAGAAGATATCCGAAAGTACATTTGTAGAAATGGATGGATAGTGAAAATTCAACCCTTGAATCTTGATGCTTATTGCTTTATTCATTTCGGGGGGTGAACTAAAGGGTATTTTAGGGCTTTGAACTTTTGATTGAATACCCAGTAATTCTAAAAGTCGATCGCTGGCGCCAATTGCTCTTTGTACGTCGCCAAGAACCTCTGATAGGGCAGCTATTGAGCCAGCGACGATCACTGCATATAAAAAGAACTGCGTTAATTCGCCGCTAGATATTTCTTTGTTGCTAACAGCATAGGCGCCAAGCCAAAGTACAGTGATAATACTTGTAAAGCCCAACAGTATGGCAACAAAGGTAAGTTTACCTCTAGCTGCGCTTCTAATTTTTGAGGCCAAGAATGAAGCTTCAATCGATGTATTAAATGCCTTAATTTCTTTTTGTTCATTTGCAAATGACTGAACAGTCAGAATGGCATTAATTTTTTCACCTGCAATTGCTGAAGCAAGCGCAATCTTATCTTGAGAATTTCTAGAGAGCTGCCGAACCTTTTTGCCCATAATCATGATGGGTATTACGGTTAATAATAGTGTTGCAAGAATGAGTAAAGACAATTTGATGCTAGTAATAAACATCATTGTCATTCCGCCTAGCAAGAGAAACACATTTCTCACTGCCATCGAAATGCTTGTACCTACTAGGATTTGAACTATTGAAGTGTCGTTATTAATTCGAGAGAGAAGCTCGCCGCTTTGCTGAGTTTCAAAGAACTCTGGACTTTGTACGATGATGTGCGAGTAGACTGCCTTCCGAATATCAGAAGTCACCCTTTCTCCTAGCCAAGAGACCATGTAGTAACGCAGGGCACTCGCAAATGCAAGAACAAACGCAGCTATAAAAAGATTGATAAAGGTGAGGTTAATTTGTTCATGGCTTATATCGCTAAACCCTAGATCAATGATTTTCCGAAAACAGAGTGGCACCACTAAAGTTGCGCAAGCGGCAAGTACCAGGCTGATTGTGGCAACTAGCAACTGCTTCTTATAAGGTTTTAAGAACGGTAGAAATGAGGCAATAGACTTCAGCTTCTGAGTGTTGCGGGTTGCTTTTTCGTTCATTGGAGATGATTTTATTTGTCTTGATGATTGCTCTTGAGTAAGGCGAAGCCTTTTTGCTTGGCCATCCATTATTAACTCGAATTTGGCTAGACATTGGGGTAATCTTAACTGGGCTAATGATATTAGGGTTAATACTTAATTTACGTCATTTTCGCAACAAACTTTATTTTATAAATAAAATATATATAGCTATAAACCATTGTAAATAAAGGAATAAAATTGAATTTTAGAATAAAAATGTATATTAACCTTGACATCACAATATGTATTTATTAAATTACATATGTGGTAGTAGGATTCAGTGATTTTGGTCACTACCTTGCGTGCGGGGTTGCACGTTTATCAAGTCTTTTCTTTGGGGGGACGCAAACTATGTCAGATGGAAAAGTTAGCCTTACGGGGCTTAATGACGAACAATCAGAGGAGTTGCACCGTAATCTGATTCAAGGGACCCAGTTTTTTGGGATGATTGCAGCGCTAGCGCATTTGCTTGCTTATATTTATTCGCCTTGGCTTAAATAAGGAATAGGGAGATCAATATGATTTACGGAAAAATGTGGACAGTGGTTAAGCCTACTGTTGGGATCCCGCTCATTATTGGAGCAGTAGCAGTTGGATCTTTTAGTGTGCATTACTCAATCTTGACTCATACAACTTGGGTTAGTGCTTTCTTAGAAGGTGGCGCTAAGACAGCAACAGCAGCAACAGCAGCGGCACCGACGGCGCCTATGAAGAAGTAAAACTTTAATGCTTCTTTAAAGGCTGGGTAATACCCAGCCTTTTTAGTTTGTATGGCCTATCAATACCAATTTGTGTTACTTCATCTAGAGATGGAATGTGCTAGGGTAGAATTTATAAGATGAATCGAGTGACTAAAAAGCTCATGCAATCTTGGACAAATCTTGGCCCTAGATATCTGCCTTTTGCAGACGCGGCCTCAGATGATTTGCCTTTGTCAAGGTTGCTCAGACTTTCTCTGTTTCAAGCCTCTGCCGGAATGGCATTAGTTCTGTTGGTTGGCACTCTCAATCGCGTCATGATTGTTGAGCTGCATGTGCCAGCTTCAATCGTCTCAATCATGATCTCTTTGCCTATCATTTTTGCGCCTTTTCGCGCTCTGATCGGCTTTCGTTCCGATAACCATAAATCTGCTCTTGGTTGGCGTAGGGTTCCTTACATCTGGATGGGAACCTTAGTCCAATTTGGCGGTTTGTCGATCATGCCTTTTGCATTGCTCGTTTTATCAGGTGGCGGACAATCACATCAAGCGCCAGTTTGGATTGGATGGGTAGCTTCAGGACTTGCTTTTTTATTGGTTGGCGCTGGCATACACATTACTCAGACCGTGGGTTTGGCTTTGGCAACAGATTTAGCTCCAGAAGCTGATCAGCCTAAAGTGGTTGGCCTGATGTATGTCATGCAACTCTTAGGGATGATTGTTAGTTCTTTAGTATTTGGCTGGGCTTTGAATGAATTTAGCCCTGCAAAATTAATCCAAGTAATTCAGGCCTCCGCTCTCATCACCATAGTTCTCAATGTGATCTCTTTGTGGAAGCAAGAACCCAGAAGTCAGGCGAATCAAAAATCTTCTAGCGAACCATCGTTCATAGACTCGTGGCGTAACTTTGCTCAGGGTGGCAATGCCATGAGGAGATTGGTTGCTCTGGGTTTTGGAACGATGGCCTTTAGTATGAATGAAGTTTTGCTTGAGCCTTATGGCGGTCAGATTTTGGGTATGAGTGTGAGTGATACGACGATGCTGACCGCAATTCTGGCAACTGGTGGATTAATTGGTTTTAGTTGGGCATCACGCGTACTTAGCAAGGGTACTGATCCATTCTTTATGGCCAGCATGGGAGCGCTTGTTGGCATCCCTGCTTTTATATTGATTACGCTTTCTGCTCCATTAGCCTTAAGAGAGATCTTCTTCTTAGGCACCTTTTTAATTGGTTTTGGGGGCGGCCTATTTAGTCATGGGACATTAACTGCAACCATGCAGTTAGCGCCTTCTGACCAAAGGGGTCTCGCATTAGGTGCATGGGGTGCTGTTCAGGCTACCGCAGCGGGGATTGCGATTGGCCTGGGCGGGGTCATTCGCGATCTGATTGTGGCATTGGATGCAACAAATTGGCTTCCTGAAGGGCTAATAGGGCCTGCTACTGGATATTCTTTTGTTTATTGCTTGGAAATCTGTTTATTGGTTGCTACAATTTTTTCCATGACAACCCTGTTGTCAAAGAAGAAATAAGCACTTGATATGTAGTTGTATAAATTGGAATTAAGGAGACTGAGATGAATCTAACAGGAATTTTATTAACCGCTTGGGTAGTTGTATGCGTTATCACGCTTTCAAAAATGGCAGCAAGACTTACCAGCAAATACAAGTAAACGGATTCACATGAATTACCTCATATTGAAATATGAGGTAATTATCGTGGGCCAAATATTTTGAGCACCACGTACTCCATCATGAAGTTGCAAATCAGCGCCAACACGAAGCCAGTCAACACGGCAAGACTTGTTCCGCTTATTTCATAACCAAACTTAAAGCCAAATCCAAAGCCAGCGATGCTGGCAAGGAAGTAAGGGATGAGGCGCCACAAATTAAACTGCTTTTTGGTATTACCCATACCAGCACATTACTTCTTAGATCACATTAATTTTTTGAAGGACTTGCATAGGTCCGATGAAATTGCGACCAGGAAATAGCCGCCAATGCCAATGGCAAACATGACGTATTGCTGATCTCGAATTGCTAAAAGCAAACCAAACAGCATGATGAATAGGAAGCCTAGGCTAATAATGGTTTTGGCGAACATGTTTACCTCTTATAGTTAGATAGGATCAAAATTAACATATATGATGAAATCTGGCTATCTTTATGCAGACTTAGGCAGCGTTGGAATTAGGTAGTCATCCCCCAAATCTGGACATCGCAGCCTGGATAGGGCTTTTTAAGGCAATCTTGGGCATGGAGCGCCTGCCACATGGCAAGGTGACTTGCTCGGGAAGCAATGACCGGGCGCTCGGGAGTCTAGACAGGGGTGAGCTTAGGTCAAGAATTTAGGGTTTGGGACATAACATTGAATAAATACCGATAAATTTTCAAAATCTAGAGGATATTCCTAATAATTAAACGCAAGATTGATATTTAGTTAGACTAAACTAAATTCCATTTTCAATACTATTTTGCTTTGGAATGGCAATGGCCCTTAACTTTCCTTTTACTGCAATTGTTTCGCAAGCAGAAATGAAGCTGGCGATCACGCTATGCACTATTGACCCCTTGATTGGTGGCGTTCTGATCTTTGGAGATCGGGGAACCGGAAAATCTACCACCATTCGCTCATTAGCTGGCTTATTGCCCTCTATGAAATCGATTGCTGGATGCCAGTACCACTGTAATCCAGATGCAAAAATTCTCTGCAGTGAATGTGAGGCTAAAAAAGCACAGGGCATTCAATTAAAAGTTGAGAATATTGCTGTACCTGTAGTGGACTTACCTTTAGGCGCTACAGAGGATAGGGTGGTCGGCGCTTTAGATATTGAAAAGGCATTGACCCAAGGCATTAAATCATTTGAGCCTGGATTGCTGGCCAAAGCAAATCGTGGCTATCTCTATATTGATGAAGTGAATCTCTTGGAAGATCATTTGGTAGATCTATTGATTGACGTTGCTGCCTCAGGTGAAAATATCATTGAGCGCGAAGGTTTGAGTATTCGCCATCCAGCCCGTTTTGTATTAATTGGTAGCGGCAATCCAGAGGAAGGCGAATTGCGTCCGCAGATGTTAGACCGCTTTGGTTTATCAACTGAGGTGAGAACCCCATCTGACTTCAAGGAGCGCGTTGAGATTATCAAAAGACGTGATGAGTTTGAGAGAAACCCAGAGAAATTCATTGCTGCATGGATAAAGCCAGAAGAAGAATTTAAGAAAAAAATTAGCAAGTCTCAAAAGCTTCTAGATAAAGTTGAGGTAGAGGATGAATTGCTTGAACTTGCTACCAAGCTCTGTGCCCATTTGGGAACGGATGGCCTGAGGGGGGAGCTAACGCTACTTCGGGGTGTCAGAGCCTTAGCAGCATTTGAGGGTAAGAAGAAAGCAAACCTCAATCATTTGAAAAAAATTGCACCACTCGCCCTAGGTCATAGGCTGAGACGTAATCCGCTTGATGATAGTTCTTCAGGCGCACGAATTGATCGTGCTATGCAAGAGTTTTTTGCAACTTCATCAAAGTGAAATCAGATCGAACAGCATGGTTTGATGCCAACTTAGTTGCTATTCTGCTGGCAATTAATCCAAGAGGGCTCAAAGGGGTTGCGGTCAAAAGTCAATTTGGCCCCGTCAGGGATGCATGGCTTAAATACTTAAAAGACTTAACTTTATCCTGTGGCTCGCAATTACTGAAAGCGCCAGCCAATATCTCTGCAGACCAGTTAAAAGGCGCATTGGACATAGAGGCAAGTTTGCAGAGGGCCTCATTAGTCATGAGCAAGGGGCTATTGGAGCGAGCAGAATGCAATCTTCTTTTGCTCCCCATGGTGGAGCGCATGGATTTACAGGTGATTGCACTAATTTCTCAAGCTCTAGATGAAAAAAATACTATTGATGCTTCCACTCATTTTGGAGTAGTTGCGTTTGATGAGTCTGAAAATGCTGATGAAGCTATTAGTGCTCGACTCTTGGATAGATTGGCATTTGAACTTTACTTGGATCAATTCTCTATTGCTGATATTAATGAATCTCTTGAAGTTGATGCAGAAGATATTGTCAAGGCAAGGAAGTGCATACCCTCAGTCAAGTGTAGCAATGAGTATTTAGAGGTCATGACAAAAGCTGGTCTTAGTCTTGGTGTTAGCTCTTTTAGGGCAAATCAATTTGCTTTAGAGGTAGCAAAAACTTTAGCTGCCTTAAGGGGTCTAGCTGAGGTTGGTCGGGACGAGGTAATTGATGCTGCACGTTTGGTATATACGCCCTCCAAGCGGATGCATATCAATTCAGATATGGATCAAGCCGATCAAGAGTCTGAAGAAAATCGCGATGATCAAGATCAAGACCAAGATGCGGAGAATCAAGCCGAGAATTCACAAAACGATTCAGAATCATCAGATCAGCCAAATCAAGAACAGCCATCCAGTGAGGATTTAGAGGACATTATTGTTGAGGCTGTTAAATCTTCGATTCCACCCCAGTTTTTACATCAGTCGAAGAGGAATTTGCCTGCCGGTAAGTCTGCTGCACATGTTTCAGGCAAGTCAGGTGCCATACAGAAAAACTTTTTAAGCGGTAGACCCCTGACTTCCCGCAAGGGTAGGCCCCAAGATGGAAGACGTTTGGATATTCTCAAAAGTATTAGAGCGGCAATACCATGGCAGCGACTACGGGGGATGATGTCGAGTGATGATCAACAGAAAGCTGCGCGCATCAGAATCGACTTTAGGACTGAAGATCTCCACATTAAGCAGTATTTACGAAGAAGAGGGACAGTGACTATCTTCTTGGTAGATGCTTCTGGTTCATCTGCAACACAACGTTTAGCTGAGGCAAAAGGAGCCTTAGAGGAATTATTGGCTCAATGCTACATTCGGCGCGACGAAGTGGCTATGGTTTCAATGCGCGGCGCTAAGGCAGAGATTGTTTTACCGCCCACACGTTCGCTCGTGAGAGCGAAAAGAAACTTAGCGGCCTTGCCTGGCGGTGGTGGTACCCCCTTGGCGGCAGGCTTTCGGGTTGCCAACGAAATGGCCATCTCTCTTGAGCGTAAGGGTCTAACTCCCATCATTGTGGTCATGAGTGATGGCAAAGCAAATGTGAATCTCAAGGGTGTTGGTGGCAGAGAGAGTGCTCATAGCGATGCATTAATGGCAGCTAAAGAGTTGCGCATTAAAAATCACCGACTCTTATTTGTAGATACTTCTCCTAAGCCTGAGATCTTGGCTCAGGAATTATCAAGCGCTATGGCTGCACAATATTTTCCATTACCCTTTGCTAGCTCTACTAGTTCTGGAAAAAAGATATCGCAAGCAGCGATGCAATTAGCAAATTCTTAATGCATCTTCTTTTTCGATAATTTTTTTAATACCTGTTGGCCTCTGAAATAGGCATTAGCAAATAATCCTAGACCAACCAGAATACTCAGGCCTAATAAAATACTAACTAGTAGAGACATGACTCTCTCCTTCTTGACTTAATGCTGTTTCAATAAATTGAAGGGCCAGTGTTTCGTTTGCTTCATGAAACATATGTCCTCCTTTAATTTCAATGATCTTTGCGTGATTGAAATATTGATCAATCACTTTGCGAAGTTCTTGGGCTGGGATCCAGCCGTCATCCTCAGTTAGAACAAAGGTGAGTGAGGATCTAATCTGATTGCACTGCTCTAGAAGGCTTGGTATATCAGTCCCTGCCATAAAGCTCACAGAGCCATTGAGATGATCCGCATTTTTAAATAAGGTCTTATATCTAGCGCGTTTATCGGCATCGAGTTTGGTATTGGTTGAATCAATGAGGCCATCAATCATCTTGGTGTGCGGTAAAAGATCGGCAAGTACTGCTGTAAAAAATGATGATGTCACTATCGGATTTAAAAATGGGGCAACAAATTTATTGTAAAAACTTGGTAAGCTGATGAGAGAGGGATTAAGGCCGACAATCGTTTCCGCTTGTTTATTTTTCAGTGTGTAACTTAAAGCAAGCGTGGCACCTGCTGAGTGTCCAATGATGTGGTCAAAATATTCAATATTCAAGGCCTCTCGAAGTTCTGAGAGCTTATCGGCTAACGCATCTAAATTGAGATTTTTTCTCCCAAGATTTTTAGTAAATCCATGACCCGGTAGATCTGGTGCAATGACGGTGTATTTTTTCGCTAATTCTGTAAATAGATTTCCCCAGGTATGCGCCGAAGAGCCAGTGCCATGCAAAAGAAGTACATGAATAGGGGAGGTGCCGGCTACTTGCACATGCCAAGTTAAATCTCCCGTTTGAATGCTGCGACTGAAAGATCGATTGGGCCAGTCTTCTGGAATACTCTTAAACATACTCTTTATCAGGGTAAACCCTTAAATTTTGGTTTGACATCGACTGAAATAGTGTCTATATTTTTTTACATAGTAAATTGTATTTTAAATTAGACAAAAGATTGAATTCTTTTTAAGGGGCAAAAGTCATGTCACCAATCAAGCATTTGGAAAGAGCACTTGAACACGCTCTGAAGTCGAACGAGTCGGCTAAAGGCCCAGCTTTGCTGAGTAAGGCTATCAGACATGCAGTTTTTCCAGGCGGTGCGCGCATTAGACCGCAGCTTACCTTGGCGGTAGCCCATGCTTGCGGCAATGATGACCCGCAATTATCGATGGCCAGTGCCATCGCAATTGAGATGATTCATTGCGCATCGCTAGTACATGATGATTTGCCCTGCTTTGATGATGCAGATATGCGCCGTGGTCAAGCTTCAGTCCATAAAGAATTTGGAGAGAGGTTGGCTGTGCTGACAGGTGATGCACTGATCGTTATGGCATATCAAACAATTGCTTGTGCATCGCGGAGATCTGCACAAAGACTAGCGCCGATTATCAAAACAGTTTCGCAAGGCGTTGGCGCACCCTGTGGAATTATTGCTGGTCAAGCTTGGGAGTGTGAGCCTCAAGCAGCATTAAGTGATTATCAGAGAGCAAAGACCGGCGCACTTTTTTCAGCAGCTACTGCAGCTGGTGCTCAAGCAGCTGGATCTGATGCGGAGACCTGGAAAGGTTTGGGTGAGTGGCTAGGAGAGGCGTATCAAGTTGCGGATGATATTCGTGATGTATTGGGTGATTCCCAGTTTCTTGGTAAGCCTGCTGGTCAAGATGAGGAGCATCAACGCCCTAGTTCGGCAAGAGAGCTTGGCCTGAATGGTGCAGTAGAGCATTTTGATCTTTTGGTTGGGAGAGCGATTGCTTCAATTCCAAACTGCCCAGGAGATGGCTATCTGAAAAAGTTAGTTGCGTTTGAAGCTGAAAGACTATTGCCTTCCTCTTGGTTTGAGCGTGGTGAGAGACAACTTGCCATTGCAACACAAAGACAAGTAGCGTAAGTAAGCTAAGTAAAGTCGAAGAGTAATGGCGCAAACTCAATCTCTAGCTGTCGATCATAGTCATCAAGACTATAGTTTCTGGGATAGGCTCTGCATTTTTAAAGATCAGCTGATTGCAGATACTCGCTTCCAGAATCGCGTTGCTAAAATTCCATTTCTAAAAAATATAGCTAAGAAAAGAGCAAATCAATTATTTGATGTGATGGCTGGATTTGTTTATACCCAGATACTGCTTTCATGTGTTCGATTAAATCTTTTTAATCTACTAAAAGACGGCCCTTTGGATTTAGATGCGATTAAAAAAAGTTGTAGCCTTGATGCAATTCCTTTAAAAAAATTATTAGATGCAGCAGTCTCTACCCATCTTTTAGAGATACGCTCTAAAAACAGATATGGTCTAGGTACATTGGGCGCGCCAATGGTCGGAAATACTGCTCTGTCTTCTATGATCGAGCACCATACTGTTTTATATGATGATCTTCGTGATCCATTACGTCTTCTATCTGGTGATGTTGAAATCAAAAAGATGGAGAAATTTTGGCCCTACGTTTCTCCTGATCAACAAGATCAAGATGCGTTGAAAGACAAAGAGCGCGTCAAAAATTATTCTGACTTGATGTCAGCTTCATTGCCTCTAGTGGCGGACCAGGTAGTCGATGCTTATGACTTTTCTCAGCATGAATGTTTGTTGGATGTTGGTGGAGGGCAGGGTACTTTTTTAAAGCGCGTTTTTCTCAATACGCCGCAACTCAAAAGAAAATTATTTGATTTGCCAGGCGTTGCCAATCTTGCCAAAGATAGTTTTGCACTGGCTCCAATTCATCAAGATATTGAAGTGTATGGTGGTGACTTCTTTCAGGACCCACTACCTAAGGGCGCAGATCTCATCACCTTAATACGGGTGATTTTTGATCACGACGATGAGCGCGTCAAAATTCTTTTAAGGTCAATATTTGAAGCATTACCAGCTGGCGGCAAGTTATTAGTCGCAGAGCCTATGGCAGATACCCCTGACCATCCGGCGATGGGACATGCCTACTTTGGGTTTTATTTGCTCGCCATGGGTAGAGGTAGACCCAGAACTATTCAAGAAATCAGTCATTTAGCCTCATATGCTGGATTTAAGGGGGTAGAAGTGCTGCCCTGCAGCATGCCAATTAATGCCCAAGTTTTACTAATTAGTAAATAAATCAGGGTAATTACTAATGACTACAGTCTAATAAGTGTATAAATTAGTTTACATATAGAAAGTAAAATAAAATATACACATGCTAAGTCAACTCCATTCAACAGCTGTTTTGCTTGAGAGCCCCAGGGAACTCAGGCTGAAACGTCTTTTGTTGGATGAGCCTACAGATTCAGATGTTGTTATCCAAATTGAGTGGAGTGGCATCAGCACAGGAACTGAAAAGTTACTGTGGAATGGAACGATGCCAGATTTTCCAGGTATGGGCTACCCATTAGTGCCTGGATATGAATCTGTTGGAAGAGTCACTCGTGTAGGAAAAAATTCCAAACTAGATCTTCATCAAAGAGTATTTGTGCCTGGTGCCAAATGTTTTGGAGATGTCAAGGGCCTCTTTGGTGGAGCTGCATCTCATGTTGTAGTACCTAGTGATAGAGCGGTTGCGCTTCCTGAAGGAATTGGTGAAGAGGGTGTATTGCTAGCACTCGCAGCTACTGCCTACCATGTCACTCAAGGTAAAAAATCATTACAACCAGATCTCATCGTTGGGCATGGAGTTTTAGGAAGGCTGATTGCCAGAATTGCTGTGCTATTGGGTCATCGGCCAATAGTTTGGGAAATTGATGCAGACCGCATGGGTGGCGCAGAAGGCTATACAGTTCTTCACCCTGACGATGATCAAGAAAACAAATATAAAAATATTTGTGATGCTAGTGGACAAGTCAGCGTACTCAATAAATTGATTGGCCAATTACAAGTTGGTGGCGAGATCACTCTCGCTGGCTTTTACGAAAAAGATATTCAGTTTAATTTCCCCAAAGCATTTATGAAGGAAGCTAAGTTCCGGATTGCTGCACAGTGGATGCCTCAAGATTTAATGGATGTAAAGCAACTGATTGCAAACGGAAAGTTAAACCTCGGTGGTTTGATAACCCATCATCGCAAGCCATCTT
The DNA here is from genome assembly GCF_018881505.1 of Polynucleobacter sp. UK-Mo-2m-Kol15. Lineage (GTDB taxonomy): Bacteria > Pseudomonadota > Gammaproteobacteria > Burkholderiales > Burkholderiaceae > Polynucleobacter. The sequence continues at coordinate 673,553 of NZ_JACVQC010000001.1, forward strand.
CAATTGATGAAGTCTATCGCACTGCATTTGAAGATCCTAGCTGTCTCAAAATGGTTGTTGATTGGAGAGAAGCATTATGAACGCGCCAAATGTCCCAAAAGAAATTACGATTCAATTTACGAATCTGAAAAAAGAGGCCGCCATTGAACCAGACCAAGTTCATACTGGCGAAATCAAAAAAGAGACCCAGATCATTGCGATCTACGGTAAAGGTGGCATTGGCAAGAGCTTTACTCTGGCTAACCTGTCATACATGATGGCCCAACAGGGCAAAAAAGTATTACTTATTGGTTGTGACCCTAAAAGTGATACCACTTCATTGTTATTTGGTGGAAAAGCATGCCCAACCATCATTGAGACTTCCTCTAAAAAGAAATTAGCAGGCGAAGAGGTCAAGATTGGAGATGTTTGCTTCAAGCGTGATGGGGTTTATGCCATGGAACTTGGTGGTCCAGAGGTTGGACGCGGTTGTGGCGGCCGCGGAATTATTCACGGCTTTGAGACCCTAGAAAAATTAGGCTTCCATGATTGGGGCTTTGATTACGTCTTACTCGACTTCTTAGGTGACGTAGTTTGCGGTGGATTTGGTCTGCCGATTGCTAGAGATATGTGCCAAAAAGTGATCGTGGTTGCAAGTAACGATCTGCAATCTTTATACGTTGCTAACAACGTTTGTTCAGCTGTCGAATACTTCCGTAAGCTAGGCGGCAATGTTGGTGTAGCAGGCATGGTGATTAATCGTGATGATGGCACCGGTGAGGCAACTGCATTTGCTGAGAATGTTGGTATACCAATCTTATCTGTTATCCCTGCCAATGATGACATTCGCAGAAAGAGTGCTAGCTACGAAATTATTGGTAAGCCCGATTCACAATGGGGTCCACTATTCGAGGGTCTAGCAAGTAATGTTGCTGCGGCCCCTCCAGTGAGACCTAAACCAATGACTCCAGATGATTTACTGGGATTGTTTGCAGCTAATCAAGTGGGTAGAGATGTAGTGCTCGAGCCTGCAACGATTTTTGACATGGTTGGCAAGAATGAGGTGATCAAGCCCACTCTCGAAGTAATTTACGACAAAGCGTAAAGAGCGAATCCATCGTGAAATCCAATAAAGTCATTCCAATACAAGACCAGACTAATAATACGTCTGGAATTTCTTGTCATTCAGGGGCGGAGGATTTATTAGCTGCTGCTAAATCAGCCAATAAGAGTGAGATTTTGGGGCAATACGCAAAAGACTATCCTAAGGGGCCGCATGACCAGCCGCAGAGTATGTGTCCTGCATTTGGATCTTTGCGAGTTGGATTGAGAATGCGTCGCACAGCGACTATTTTGTCGGGCTCAGCTTGTTGCGTATATGGCTTGACCTTTACTTCACATTTTTATGGTGCTCGCCGTAGTGTTGGTTATGTACCATTTAACTCAGAGTCATTGGTTACTGGAAAGCTCTTCGAAGATATTCGAGACGCCGTATATAAAGAAGCGAATCCTGAACTCTATGATGCAATCGTCATCATTAACTTATGTGTTCCGACTGCTAGTGGTGTTCCATTGCAGCTGTTGCCAAAAGAAATTAATGGCGTACGCATTATTGGTATTGATGTTCCTGGCTTCGGTGTTCCAACCCATGCGGAAGCAAAAGATGTTTTAGCAAGCGCCATGTTGCGCTATGCTCGCACAGAAATCGAAAGCGGTCCTGTTTCAGCGCCACGCAATGGAATCTCCGATAAGCCGACTATTACTCTACTGGGCGAAATGTTCCCAGTAGACCCTATTAGTATTGGCATGATGCTCGAGCCTATGGATTTGGCAGTAGGTCCTGTGGTACCTACTAGAGAATGGCGCGAGCTCTATCAGGCAATGGATTCTAAAGTAGTCGCTGCGATACATCCTTTTTATACGGCGAGTATTCGTGAGTTTGAAAGTGCCGGCAGAACCGTTGTGGGTTCAGCCCCAATTGGCTACGAGGGTACAGCTCAATGGCTAGAAAACATCGGAGCGGCATCTGGCGTTAGCGCAGAAAAAATTGGTAATGCTAAAGCCAAGTTCTTGCCAATGATTCAAGCTGCACTCAAAGCAAAACCGATCAAAGGAAGAATCACGCTTAGCGGATATGAGGGTTCAGAGTTACTAGTAGCACGTTTATTAGTAGAGAGTGGTGCAGACGTGCGTTATGTCGGTAGCGCTTGTCCAAAGACAATCTGGAGTAGTGGCGACTTAGATTGGCTCGAGCAGCATGGTGTGCATGTTGAGTATCGCGCTTCTCTTGAGCAAGATCTCGCGGCGATGAAGGAGTTTGAGCCAGATTTAGTGATTGGCACAACGCCAGTGGTTCAAAAAGCCAAAGAATTAGCTATTCCATCCCTGTATTTCACGAACTTAATTTCAGCACGACCATTAATGGGTGCAGCTGGAGCTGGTTCATTAGCTCAAGTGATCAATGCTGCTTTAGCAAATCAAGATCGCTTTGATGCTATGAATTCATTCTTTGAAGGTGTGGGTAAAGATCATGCAACTGGTGTTTGGGAATCAGTGCCAGTTGATCGTCCTGAATTTAAAGCTGAGGTAAGGCGTCGCATGGAAAAAGCGCGAGCCAAACAAAAAGCTGAGGAGATGGGCTAATGCTAGTCCTGGATCACGATCGTGCTGGTGGCTATTGGGGCGCCGTCTACGTTTTCACTGCTGTGAAGGGTTTGCAGGTAGTGATTGACGGTCCAGTTGGCTGTGAAAATTTGCCGGTGACATCAGTATTACATTACACGGATGCTTTACCCCCTCATGAGCTGCCTATCGTAGTTACTGGTTTAGCTGAAGAGCAGTTAGGCCGAGAGGGTACCGAAGAATCCATGAAGCGTGCTCATAAAGTATTGGATCCTGATTTACCGGCAGTAGTGGTAACTGGATCGATTGCTGAAATGATTGGTGGTGGCGTTACTCCGGAAGGCACTGGTATCAAGCGTTTCTTGCCTAGAACAATTGATGAAGATCAGTGGCAGTGTGCCAACCGTGCAATGAATTGGTTATGGACCGAGTATGGTCTGAAAAAAATTCCAGAGCGTAAGAGGGTTGTAGGTGAAAAGCCTAGAGTCAATATTATTGGCCCTTCATATGGCAGCTTTAACCTATATAGCGATTTAGCTGAAATTAGAAGATTAATCGAAGGTATTGGTGCAGAAGTCAATATGGTGTTCCCACTTGGATCACACCTAGCTGACATTCCAAAGTTAGCTGATGCTGACGTCAATGTCTGTATGTATCGGGAGTATGGACGTTTACTGTGTGAGACATTAGAGCGCCCATATTTACAAGCCCCAATCGGAATGCAGTCAACAACAGCATTTTTGAGAAAGCTTGGGGAGCTCTGTGAGCTCGATGTGGAAGGCTTTATTGAGCAAGAAAAACACACTACTCTGAAACCAATTTGGGATTTATGGCGTTCTGTTACCCAAGACTTTTTTGGTACAGCGAGTTTTGCCATTGTTGCAAATGAAACCTATACCCGAGGAATTAGAAATTTCTTAGAAGAGGAGATGGGTCTTCCTTGCAATTTCGCCATTCCTAGAATTCCAGGCAATAAGACAAACAATATTGAAATACGAGAATTGGTTCAGAAGAAAACACCACTAGTCATGTTCGGTAGTTATAACGAACGGATGTATGGCAGTGAGATCGGTACTCGTTTTTCTTATATCCCCGCATCTTTTCCAGGAGCGATTATTCGTAGACATACCGGCACTCCATTCATGGGGTATGCGGGCTCAGTGTATTTAATTCAAGAAGTTTGCAACTCTCTATTTGATGCCTTGTTCAATATTCTGCCGCTAGGTACTGAGATGGATAAGGTTGATCGCACACCTGCCAGGGTTCAAAGCTCAATTAAGACAATGCCTTGGGAGCAAGAAGCGCAAGAGCTTCTGAATAAATTAATTAGTAATCAACCTGTACTTACCCAAATATCGGCCGCCAAAAGAATGCGCGATGAGGCAGAGTTTGAGGCTCGCAAACAAAATATTGAAAGAGTCACAGTAGATTGTGTACAGAAGTCATCCTTCTCCATTACAGCGGGAGAGGTTGTATGAAGCTAGTACAAAAAAATTACCCTAATCAAGGGTTAAACCAATATGACTTTTCCAGGTCATATCCTCAAATCTACAGGGGTGATGTAGAAAAGACCGTAAGGTCAGTTTCAAGGAGTTGTCATCATGAGTGAAAACAGATCTATATCTGGGCTTACCGATGCAGAGGCTCAAGAATTCCATGCATTTTATGTGCAAGGTCTTTTAGGGTTCGTTGCTATCGCAGTCGTCGCGCACATACTTGTATGGGCTTGGCGTCCATGGTTCTTTTGATGCAGTAGTAAGTACATAGTAAATAGCGCAGCTAAAAGGAGTAATGAATATGAAGACCAATACAGATTTAATCAATAAAAATGATCTTAAGGACACAATGTCCTTTAAGTTTATTTTCTTAGTTAGTTATGTGGTGATCTTTATAGTTGCCCTCATTTTGGTTGTGTTGCCTTCCTCGCAGAAAAGTTGGTTATTTTCTGAATCTGACGGAGCATCTTTTTTAAAGTCAGTTGAGTCAGGTGTTTACAGCTTTATGTCTTACTTAAATTAGGAGAAATATTATGTGGAGAGTATGGAAACTATACGACCCGTTACGTGCGATGGTTGCACAGGGCGTTTTTCTATTTGCTTTGGCGGCCATGATTCATCTCATTTTATTGAGCACTGCTCAGTACAAATGGTTGGATGGAATGAGTCAAGAGCAGTACAAAGCAGCAATCGCAGCAGCGAAGAAGTAATTAGATGTACAAATCGTAGACGAATTTCTAGCAATAGGTATTCGTCTACGTACGATTAATTAGTTTTGAGAAATATTCTCATTATGTTAGGAGCGCTATATGGCCATGCTCAATTTTGAAAAAAAATACCGCGTACGCGGTGGGACTCTGGTGGGAGGAGATCTTTTTGATTTCTGGGTAGGCCCGTTCTACGTCGGTTTTTTTGGGGTTACAACCATCTTTTTTGCATTCTTAGGAACTGCAATGATTTTTTGGGGAACTTCACAGGCAGGGGTTTTCAATCCTTGGCTAATTAATATTGCACCACCAGATCTGAAATACGGTCTAGGGGTGGCTCCAATGATGGAGGGCGGCTTATGGCAAATCATTACTATTTGCGCCTTAGGAGCTTTTGGATCATGGGCTATGCGAGAGGTTGAGATCTCTCGCAAGCTGGGCATGGGATTGCATGTTCCAGCTGCTTTTAGTATGGCGATCTTTGCTTACTTTACTTTAGTGGTTATCAGACCGGTTCTGATGGGTGCTTGGCATTATGGTTTTCCTTACGGCATCCTGAGTCACTTAGATTGGGTATCGAATACGGGATATCAGTACCTACACTTTCACTACAACCCTGCACATATGATTGCAGTGACATTATTTTTCACAACAACATTAGCGCTTGCACTTCATGGCGCATTAATTTTGTCTTCCACTAATCCTCAGCCAGGTCATACCGTTAGAACACCAGAGCATGAAGACACCTTCTTTAGAGACATTGTTGGTTACTCAGTTGGTACCTTAGGTATCCACCGATTAGGTCTATTTTTAGCGCTAGCAGCAGTATTTTGGAGTGCTGTTTGTATTGTGATCAGCGGACCATTTTGGACTAAAGGTTGGCCTGAGTGGTGGACATGGTGGTTGAATTTACCAATCTGGGGATAGTTTTAGCTCAATTGAAAATGCGGAGAGCATGATGGAATATCAAAATCTATTTACACAAACGCAAGTCACTGGACCCGCTAGTCATGGTGTTCCAATTAACGACTACGATATGCGTGAGAGAACTAAAACGATTGGTTTTAGTCATCTCATGGGGCGACTGGGTAATGCACAGCTAGGTCCGGTATATCTTGGCCGTCTTGGAGTTGCGTCATTGATGTTTGGTATGACCGCCTTTTTTATCATTGGCATGAATATGCTGGCCCAAGTAGATTGGAATCCATTGCAGTTTGTGAGAAAACTCTTTTGGTTATCACTCGATGCACCATCACCTAAATATGGTCTAACATTCCCCCCAATGAATGAAGGAGGTTGGTGGTTAATTGTCGGCTTATTTACCACTATCTCCATCATGTTGTGGTGGTTACGCACATTCCGTAGAGCGCAAGCGCTCGGTATGGGCACTCATGTGCCTTGGGCGTTTGCATCAGCAATTTGGTTATTCCTAGTCTTAGGTTTAATTCGCCCTGTATTAATGGGTAGCTGGAGTGAAGGCGTTCCTTTCGGCATCTTCTCTCATTTAGATTGGACAGCTGCCTTTTCGATTCGCTATGGAAATTTGTTTTACAACCCATTCCATATGCTTTCCATTGTTTTCCTTTATGGCTCAGTGCTCTTATTTGCAATGCACGGTGCCACTATTCTTGCTGTGAGTCGTTTTGGTGGCGAGCGAGAAATTGAACAGATTGTTGATCGAGGAACTGCTTCTGAGCGCGCTGCCTTGTTCTGGAGATGGACTATGGGCTTTAATGCAACGATGGAATCCATTCACCGTTGGGCTTGGTGGTTTGCAGTGTTAACTCCGTTGACAGGCGGTATTGGCATTTTGTTAACCGGTACTGTAGTAGATAACTGGTATTTATGGGGAGTGAAACACAATATTGCTCCAGCTTACCCAGCGATTTACGGAACTGTAGCTGACCCTGCCTTAAAAGCACCGGTAGCTCCAGTGGCCAAAGGGGAGAAATAATGAAAAATTGGACTCAAAAAATTGCCCTTGTCTTGAGCATCTTCGCCATGATGTTCTTGACGGCATGTGAACGACCACCAGTCGACTCTAAGCAAACAGGTTTTCGCGGAACTGGTATGGATCAAATTAGTAATCCACGTACCGATGAGCAACTAGCTAAGTTAAATGAATTACCACCCCCAATTCCATCTTCTGCGGATGGTCCAAAGGCGAGTGCTGTATATAAAAACGTCAAGGTTTTGGGTAACCTCAGTGCTGCACAGTTTAGTACCTTCATGGTTTCGATGACTTCCTGGGTAGCTCCAAATCAGGGATGTGCATACTGCCATAACGTACAAAATTTTGCAGATGATTCTTTGTATACCAAGACAGTTGCTAGAAGAATGATTCAGATGAATCAAAGTATTAATGGCAACTGGAGTGATCACGTGAAGACAACGGGTGTGACTTGTTATACCTGTCACCGTGGTAATAATGTTCCGCAAAATGTGTGGTTCAACACAGTTGAGAAACGTGGCGGAAATATGCTGGGTAATAAGAATGGTCAAAATGATCCTACAGTAGGAAGTGCCTATGCCTCTTTGCCAAATAACTCCTTTAGTAGCTATTTCGTAGCGAATGCTTCTGCTGCTAGGGTGATTGGCGATACAGCGCTTCCCACAGGTCATAAAGCCACTCTACAAACGACTGAAAATGTGTATGGTGTGATGTCCCATATGTCTCATTCGCTTGGAGCGAACTGTACTTTCTGTCATAACAGTCGTGCATTCTCAAGTTGGGAAGAAAGCACTCCACAGCGTGTCCAAGCTTGGCATGGCATTCAGATGCTTAAGGATGTCAACACTACATTTATCTCACCTTTAGCTGGCATATCGCCTCCTAACCGCAAGGGTCCAGATGGAGATGTTGGAAAGGCAAATTGTGCTACTTGCCATCAGGGCGTAAACAAACCGCTTTTAGGTAAGAGTATGTTGCAGGATTACCCTTTCCTTGCCCCTAATAATGGCAAGCCAAAAGAGGGTAATCAAATTGCCAAAAACTAATTTCCAAATCCTTGTTGATGGAGTTAATCAGCAAGGATGTAAATTAGAGGTGATCTGATGGACCAAAAGGTCGATCAATTTAAGATTCCTGAAAAGGACGCAGCCTATAACGATGGCAAGCATGCTGAAAGGGCCATTGTTATCGGCTCTGGATTTGGGGGGCTAGCAGCTGCCATTCGCTTAGCCGTTAAAGGTTACGATGTACAGATTCTCGAGAGACTGGGTAGCGCTGGCGGTAGAGCGTATGTGCATCGTCGCAATGGTTTTACATTCGATGCTGGCCCAACTATTATTACAGCCCCATTTCTTCTAGAAGAGTTATGGGAGTTATGCGGCAAGAAGATGTCTGATGATGTAGATCTTCGTGCAATGGATCCTTTTTATCAAATCCGTTTTGCTGATGGGCGTATTTTTAATTACACCGGCGATTTAGACCGCATGAAGGTGGAAGTTGCTAAATTTAGCCCTAAAGATCTACCTGGTTATTTACGGTTTTTAGATGAAGCGGAAAGCTGCTACAAACTTGCATTTGAAGATCTAGGCGATGTTGCATTTGAGAGCATTGGAGATTTAGTCAAGGCAATGCCTAATTTAATCAAGATGCGTGCCTGGAATAATCTGTATAGCCTGGTGGCGAAATATATTAAGGATCCTCAATTAAGAGAGGTGATGAGCTTTCATCCCCTGCTTATTGGAGGCAATCCGTTTTCGGTTAGTTCTGCATATGCACTGATTAACTCGCTAGAGCGCAAATGGGGTGTTCATTCTGCAATGGGCGGTACTGGCTCGATTATCAAAGGGCTTGTCGGTTTATTAGGCGGCTTAGGTGTTTCTATACGGTACGCTAGTACTGTCAAGAAAATTAATATTGTTGACCATAAAGTCACTGGAGTAACTTTAGAAAATGGCGACGTTCTGTATGCCAATAAAGTGATCTCCAATGCTGATACTGCTTGGACTTACAAAAATCTCATTGACTCGAAATACCGCAAAGTCTGGACAGATAAAAAAATAGAAAATGGTAAATATTCTATGAGTCTATTTGTCTGGTATTTTGGTACTAAAAAACAGTACCCACAAGTGCCACATCACATGATGCTCTTGGGTGAGCGCTATAAAGCATTGTTAGAAGACATTTTTAAACACCATCACCTAGCTAAAGACTTTAGTCTTTATTTGCATCGACCGACTGCTACTGATCCAAGTCTTGCCCCAGATAGTTGCGATACCTTTTATGTGCTATCGCCCGTACCCCACTTAGATAGTGGCACCAATTGGAGTGAGGTTGCAGAATCCTACCGGCAGTCTATTGCCAAGATGCTAGGTGAAACAGTTTTGCCTGGGCTAGAAGAGAATCTAGTGGAATCGTTTGTAATGACGCCTCAAGATTTTCAAGATCGTTTGTTGTCCTATAAAGGTGCTGCGTTTGGTCTTGAGCCGCTTTTAACGCAGAGCGCTTGGTTTAGACCCCATAATCGTAGCGAAGAAATTGAAGGTCTTTATATGGTTGGTGCTAGTACGCACCCGGGCGCTGGCATACCAGGAGTGCTCTCTTCAGCCAAAGCGTTGGATTCACTCATTGCTCCCGCAAAAATGGTGGTTCATCATGCTTGATAGGGCTATTACCTCAGAATATGGGTTTCAGATAGATCTAGAGTCTTGCGAGAATCTGATGCGCGACGGTTCAAAATCATTCTTTGCTGCCGCCAAAATACTGCCGGCCAAGATACGAGATTCAGCTATAGCTTTATATGCATTTTGTCGCTTACTTGATGACATGGTGGATGATCAGCATGCTCCTGAAGATGTGATCAAGCAAATTGAATATCGCCTTGATCGTATTTATGCACAAAACCCAGCAGATATTCCGGCGGATAGGGCGCTTGCTCTTGTCGTTTCCCGTTTCTTAATTCCACGCGAGATTTTAGAAGCTTTAGTTGAAGGCTTTAGATGGGATCGCAATGGAAGACAGTATCAAACCATTGATGAATTATGTGACTACGCAGCAAGAGTAGCTTCGACAGTAGGTGCCATGATGACCTTAATTATGGGTGTTCGTGACCGCGATATATTAGAGCGTGCTTGCGAGCTAGGTTTAGCAATGCAACTTACTAATATTGCTAGAGATGTGGGTGAGGATGCCAGAAATCAGCGTTTATATTTACCAAGAGACTGGCTGGTAGCTGAGGGTATTGATCCAGATGACTGGTTGGAAAAACCCATCTTCAATGACGCTATATCCAGGGTGATTCAGAGATTGATATCGCATGCAGATGAAATGTATGAGCGTGCTTCTTATGGCATTGTAGGTTTACCTCGCAACTGTCGTTCTGCAATTGCTGCTGCAGGCCTTATTTATTCTGAAATCAGTCGGCAAATCGAGCGACAAGGTTTAGATAGCATCAGCCAGAGAGCGGTGGTTTCTAAGAAGAAAAAAATATTGCTCTTACTAAAGTCTCTGCAATCGACGATCTACAGTAGTAAGTTGAATCATAGCCTGACTAAAATTCCATCCATTCAATTTTTAGTCGATGCTGTCGAGCCCGAGGCTCCTTATGCTCATTACACAGGCTCAGTAGAAGATAGATTGATCTGGGTGGTTGGCTTAATGGAAAAGATTGAGCGTAGAAAAGTACAGTCTTTCAATTCTCTAGCGCAACATTAAGCTAGGCTTAGCGCTTTCAATTTAGAAGAAGCGAGTTGGGTTTCTAGGCATTCTCCAGGGCAACATAAACTGCACAATATTGGACTCTAGGCGTTTGACGTTGAGGGTTTCATGCATTGAAGTGACTTCTTCGCCAAGCAGACGCGATTGGAGCATTGAACGCGCATAAAAGGGTGTATCTTCGAAAGTGTTGAGTAGGGTCACACTAGGCTTTCCTCCGTGCTCCTCAGAGCGCATATTTCGATCGATGCGCCAGCCTGTTTTATTTAGCAATACTCTTTCTGGTGGGACAAAGGACTCTATAGTTCCATCCAGATTAAATTTACTGGCAATAATCCGCTCGCAACCATTTTTTTGCCGAACGTCATAGATGACTGCGGTACTACCATCTTTGAGGTGTGCTCGTGACCAATCCCATTCACTAAAGGGTTTGCTGATCGCTTCATCACCTTCATTGGAGTCAAAATAGGCATTGCCATGCCATTGAAGTGAGGGGTTTGTAAAGTTGACCTCTACTCTTGCTGAGGGTGCAATAGGTCCCCAGCGATGTTTTCCAAGATCATCAAGTTCTACAACTTGCTTAAAGAGTTGCTCAGGAAATACTTTAATACTCCCCTGAACTTTATTGCCCAGTAACGGGACTCGTTCATTGATTTGAATCGTGAGCGCGCCATTTTCCCAGCGCAGATGACTCGGCCCAATAGTAAATTGATGAGCTGTTCTTTCAATCGCATTTTGACCGCGCTCAGTCATCGTCCAATATTTCTTTGTGGGGGTATAGAGTGCTACATTGATTGCGCAGTAATCATCAGCGAGCGCCGGCTTACTTTTATTAGCCCAAGCGTAATAGGGGGAGAAGACGCTACCAACAAAGGCAATGATGCTAAAGCCATAGAGCCCATCATCGCTGAGACCATCGATGTACCACCATAAATAGTTACCAGGATCAACTACTTGGTTAAACCGAGGTGCTCCATTAGAGTCGCGGCCGCCAGTCGACCTGACATAGCTGCCATGGGAACTCCCGGTCCCGGATGAGTGCTGCCCCCCGCCAAGAGAAGATTGCTGATTTGAGACTGAGAACCGAGTCGTTGAAAGGAGCTCATCCAACCGTGAGTCGCTTGACCATAAAGGGCTCCACCTCGACCCGGAAATAGTTTGGCAAACTCTTGAGGTGATGTGCGAGTAATCTTCGCATCCTGAAGTTGCAGACCATACTGGCCCATGAGTGAAAATGCTTTTTGTTCGCATCGTTCTATTTCCTCAAAATCATAGAATTGATTATCACCATCAGCAGGTGCATTGACTAAGCAAAGCAGTCTTTCATAATCATTATTGTTACTGGCTAGATCCGTTCTGTCTTGGGCACAAATATAGACAGTAGGATTGATTGGTAATTTTTTGTTTTCGAATATATCTGTAAATTCGCTTTTATACGGTTGATTAAAAAATACGTTATGTCTTACCAGTGGAAAGCCGGAAGCTTTGACCCGCATGGACCAAGTAAGTGCAGAAAGAGAATCTGTTTGTTTCAGGTTTTTTGGAATCGCTGTGTTTGCCTGTTTACCAAGTAAGCCTTTTTGTAAAGCATTAATATCACCATTAAAAATCAGGTAATCGCATTCAATCACTTCGCCAGAACTCAGTTGAACGCCGCTAACCTGGGTCCCAGCAAATCGAAGTGATTGAACTTCAGATCCATACTGGAACTGGCAACCCTTTTTTTGTGCCAAGCGTGAAATCACTCCGGGGATTTTGGCCATGCCCCCTTTAATAGACCATACGCCTTCCATTTCCACTTCAGCAATGAGCATTAAAGTAGCTGGTGCCAAATAAGGGGAGGAACCACAATACGTAGCGTAGCGTCCAAATAATTGATGTAAGCGCGGATCTGGAAAATAGCTTTCAAGAGAAGACCAGAGGCTGCTAAATGGACCAATATCCCATAGCACTTTACTCTTTTGTACGCCCAATGCCGACATCATTCCTAACATGTTTGGGCGAGGGGATTCGATAAACGGACCCTTCAGTACGCCGTATACTTTTTTGGCGGTTCTACAAAACTCTAAAAATAATTGCGCTTGTTTAGAACTGCTAAATTGACCAATGGCATCGGCACTTTTCTGAGTGTCTGCGTATAAGTCGAGTGGCGCCTCTCCCCAGCTATGGCGCGCAAGAATATCTAAGGCTTCAAGCTCAAACTCTGCATCAAAGCTTTCATCGCAATCCGCAAAGAGTTTTTCAAATATCCAGCGCATTGTAAACACCGTTGGGCCAGAATCAATCAGCGCATTATCAACGTTGATTTGACGTATCTTTCCTCCTGGATCCTGACTTTTTTCTAATACAGTGACATCTAGCCCATGATGAGCAAGCTCAAGGGCTGCAGTGAGTCCACCAATACCCGCACCAACGATCAGAATCTTAGGAGATTTGGACATGCTTGCCCTGCCAGATTCCCTGTGCCTTGATGACCCTGAAACGCGTAAACATAGATTCAGAGAAGTAATCTTGACCATATGCGGCCTTAATTGCCGATAGATGAGCGCCTTGCTGGGCATATTGCTCAAGGGATTGAGCGTTATCCCAGATGGTGAAGGTTGCTTGACGTAAGTAGGGGGCCTCCCCAACTCCCGCTGTCAGAATTTTTCCTGCTGCTAATGTAATTGCATCTTCTGCAGGTTTTGCTTTCGCCCAAAATTGACTAGCTTTACTTGGTCTTATAGATGCCCTTGTTAGGGATGCAATAGGACCATTCACAGGTGGGTTAGGGTTTGCGCAAGACATAGAGAACCTAGACCAAGAGCCTCGACTGGAGTATGCCTGCACGCTCGCCAAAAAGAATTCATGGGCATGGTCTTGATAGGCTTTAAGAATGGAGGAAGACTCTCCAAATCGGGCGGCATTATCTGCACTATCGAAAACACAAAAGAAGCCTTGTTTGGTGAGGCTGGGTTTAGTGCTAAACCCGCCGTTAAAACCAGAGCCTAGCACTTTGCAAAACTGCAGGCCTGGACTATTTTTAAAAGGAGTTGTACCAAGGATGTATCTTAAAAACCCCCACCCTCTAGAATTAGACGCAATATCAATTAATCCTAATACTGCTGTCTGATCATTCATGCGTACTTAGGCGTCAATATCATCGGGAGCATTGCTGTCCACAATGCCAAAGCGTCTCATTTTGATATAGAGACCTTGTCTTGATAGGCCGAGCAGTTCTGCGGCAGATGCTCTATTGGTCATGGTGAGATCAAGTGCTGCCAAAATACACAATTTTTCAATAATGTCAGTAGTCTCGGTAACAATTTGTTTGAGTGGCACCTTGCCTACCAATTGGGTCAGTTCTTTGGCATTCTTGCCGAGATTATCAGGCTTATCTGTTGGCTTATTGAGGGCTTTAGAGAGTTGATGAATGCCAATCGCGACTAAAGATAGCTTGCCGCTATTAAAGCTTACAGCAGAGATTTGTACGGGCACAGATGAGCTACCATCATCCGCAGTGATCGTACTTGCGTAGTCCTTAATAGATCCATGCTCACGAACGGTGCCTAAGATAATTTTGAGATCAACACTAGCTCTTCCAAGCCATAGCTCTAGAGACTTGCCTAAGACACTCTCTTTTTGAGTTGATTGAGACATCGTGACAAATGTATTGTTACTTGTGAGGATGACCCCATTTGTACTGCAAACAATAAAGCCATCCTGAAAATCTTCCATGGCTTGTGAGAGTAGGGCAGCTTGCTCATTAACTGTGCCGAGATTCGTAGTTTGAGACTTTGACTTAATGGAGACCAAACATATATTCTGATTTCCTTCGCGTAATAGCGAGCTCGAAATTTCTACGTTTTCTTTCAAATCTTCGAGAGTCGTTTGAAAGGAGGATTGCAGTATTCCCGCTTTGGATTCCAAAAGGTAACTTTGAATTGCCTCATGGTCTTTGGTGGGGAATAAGTTGACAAAGAGCTTGCCTTGAATTTTTTTCAGATCCCCAACTAGAAAACCAGCTGATTTATTTACTTCAATCATCTTTAAAGTCTGACTATCCACAATCAGATAGGCTTGATCAATGCTATTGAAGAGTTGTAAGTAGCGATTTTGAATGGCGTGCAGATTTGCATAATCACGCTCAATTTCTTGTTGAGACTCAACTAATTTTTGCTGCAGCATAGAAATGCTACTGAGATCTTTGCCAATTGCGACTAACTTATTTTGTTTAGCAAAAAAGATGGTGCTAAATTGAATTGGAAGTGAGTTTGCTCCATCAATCTCTTGATTTACTTGACGCCATTTTTGCTCATCCTGATCTTCGCGCGTTTTGAGTAGTGCATTTACTTTTGGTTGACTATCAATAGCCACACTATCTAGCCATTTTTTGCCAACTAGCGATGAGGTATTTGCTGCAACAGGTTTTGAACCATCAACTACTTTTTCAATGACGCCAGATTCATTTAGAATCATCGTTAAATCTACAGACAGCGCTAGCAGCTCAGCTGCCAAATTCACATCTAAGTTATTTAATTCAGAAGTATCTAAATTATAAATTTTGGTCACGTTTTATTTTCTACTTATTTATCTAAGTATTATTTTTCTAATTGGCTGAGATGTTGTTCAAGTTTTTGAACAGATTCCTCAGGGCTAAACGCTTTGACTTCCGCCTGAATATGATCAAAAGCTTCAGGCGCCTTATTATAAAGCGGGCCACCTATAAGAACAATAATTTTGGGGTTCTGAGATTTTTGTCTGAGTAAATCAATCAAGCTTGGAAGTTGCTCAAGCTGCTGATTAGTTGAGACTGAAATAGCGATTGCTTGGAGTATTTTTGAAGACACTCCATAGACAATGGAGTCAAGATTGGTTTGATTTGGACGATGTACTTGCCAGCCGCAAAATGTTAGAAAATTACCAAAAATAAGGCTGCCTAAACTATGTTGAGAGCCAGGGAATCCAGAAATAAAAATAGCCTTATTTTGCTGTCGATCTAGTTGATTGGCCTGAAAGAGATAATCAAGCTTGTGTATCGCTCTTTCAAGTTTGCTTACTCCCATTGATACGTCCGCAAAGCTAAGACTATCATCCTCCCATTGCTTGCCAAATCTCCTGGCAATTTCTGGGATGAGCTCTAAAACAATGTAATTAATTGAGGCACCATGGGTTTTCAGTATGGTGATGGCAAACTCAAAGGACCCCTCTTGGCTATCAAGCAAAAGATTGGTGAGTTTGTTGACCTCCTCTTCATCTAGCTTATTGCGATATTGATTTTGCTTGGTTTGGGGCGATTGAATCCAATTTTGATTAGAGGAGGTCCTAGATGCTGATACATCTACTTTGCGTTCAATCTCCCCAATTAAGTCTGGTAATTGAGTGCTGACTACTTCTCTGATGAGTTCTTTTTTAGCTAATGAATTCACTAAACAGCCCCTAAGGTAGTGCCTGCTACATAAATGACAATTAAATGTAAAATAATTATTACACCTATGATCAATTTAAAGCAATAAATTTGTTTAAACTAGGGTTTACACTTATATTTATCCCTTTATATTAGGGAAAATACTAGTTTTTGTGGAGAAGATTTGGCGTAAAGTTTTGTTTACACATAGCCAATAAGGCAGCGTCAAAAATGAAGATGAATAAGCCCCTATATAACCAAGAACAGCGCGCAAGACGAGACGCCACTGTTTGGACTTTGGTTCAGGGTATTTTGGCCCCAATTCAATTCTTGGTGTGCCTCATCAGCCTCTCTTTAGTGCTGCGCTATCTCCTTACTGGAGATGGATACGCATTAGCGACTATCTCAGTCGTCATTAAAACAGTATTTCTCTATTTAATCATGCTGACAGGATGTATTTGGGAGAAAGTTGTTTTTGGTAAATACCTTTTCGCAGAGAGTTTTTTTTGGGAAGACGTATTTAGTATGTTGGTCATTTTACTGCATACCCTTTATCTCTACTTTCTCTATGAAGGTGGCATGAGTCAACGTGGACTAATGTATCTGGCCTTGGCTGCCTACGCGTCTTACTTTATCAATGCTGGTCAATTTATATACAAGCTTCGTATCGCCCGCTTGCAAATGAATAAGGGGGTCACTGCATGAATGCCATCGTAGACTTGCCTAAAGATCAACTCAGTAGTGTGGGAAAAAATATTCCTATCTATAAAGAGCGCGGCCAAAGAGAGGTATTTTGTGGATTAACAGGAATTATTTGGCTACACCGCAAGATTCAAGATGCCTTCTTCTTGGTAGTAGGCTCCCGCACCTGTGCCCACCTTGTGCAATCAGCGGCTGGAGTGATGATCTTTGCGGAGCCACGCTTTGCCACTGCCATTATTGATGATCGTGATCTGGCTGGAATTGCTGATGCGCATGAGGAGTTAGATCGTGTCGTGAAATCCCTTCTCACGCGCCGCCCTGATATCAAAATGCTATTTTTAGTTGGTTCATGCCCATCTGAGGTCATCAAGCTTGATCTTTCAAGGGCTGCGCAAAGATTAAGCAAGGAATTTTTAAATCATTGCCGCATCTTGAGTTATTCAGGTAGCGGCATTGAAACGACATTCACCCAAGGTGAGGATGCTTGTCTCGCATCACTAGTAAATGAAATTCCTAAGGCAGTGGTAGCACAAGAAAAGAATCTGCTGATTGTGGGTTGCTTGCCGGATGTCGTTGAAGATCAATTTCAGCGTCTATTTAATGAACTGGGAATTTCTCGGGTATCTTTTTTCCCGCCCAAAAATTCACAGCAAAAGATTGAAATTCACAGCAATACACAATACCTGCTTGCGCAACCCTTTTTGGCTGAGACAGCCAGATTGATCGAGGAGCGTGGTGCAAAAAGAATCTCAGCACCATTCCCATTTGGAATTGAAGGAACAAGCTCTTGGCTTAAAGCAGCAGCCAATCAATGGGGAGTGAGTGCTCAGCATTTTGATGAGGTAACACAGCCCAAAATTGAGCGTGCTCAAAAGGCTTTGGCACGTTACATACCAATGCTAGAAAGCAAGCGTATCTCGTTTTTCCCAGACTCTCAACTGGAGATCCCATTGGCGCGTTTTCTTTCTCAGGAGTGCGGCATGAAGGTCCTAGAAATTGGCACGCCTTACCTTCATAAGCAGCATCTTGAGGCGGAGTTAGATTTACTTCCTGAAAACTCCCGGATCGTAGAGGGCCAGGATGTTGAAAAGCAACTAGATAGATGTCGCGCAGATAAGCCAGACATCGTTGTTTGTGGATTGGGATTGGCAAATCCATTAGAAGCAGAAGGTATTACAACCAAGTGGTCAATTGAGTTGGTATTTAGTCCTGTGCACGGCTATGAGCAGGCTGCAGATTTAGCAGAGCTCTTTGCGCGACCTTTAAATCGAAGTATGAGATTAGCGGCCTAAGGGAAAAAAGATGCAATTAACTCTATGGACATATGAAGGCCCTCCACACATTGGAGCAATGCGTATTGCTACTTCAATGACGGACTTGCATTATGTGCTGCATTCTCCACAGGGTGATACCTACGCAGATCTGTTATTTACGATGATCGGGCGTGCACGTAAACGTCCTCCAGTAACTTACACAACATTTCAAGCAAGAGATTTGGGCGGTGATACTGCGCAGTTATTTCAGGATTCAGTAAACGATGCTTATCAACGCTTTCAACCAAAAGCAATGATTGTTGGCGCTTCATGTACCGCTGAATTGATTCAAGATGATCCAGGCGGTTTAGCTAGAGCTCTTAGTTTGCCTATTCCAGTGATTCCACTGGAGTTACCTTCGTATCAGAAAAAAGAAAACTGGGGCGCTTCAGAAACTTTCTATCATATTGTTCGTGCCTTAGTGCCTGCAGATAAAACAATATCAGCGCAGCAGTATCAAGAGAGGCGAGCGGCCAATAAGCAGGCAGGACAAAAACCTAGCTGTAATATCTTGGGCCCAACAGCCTTGGGCTTTAGGAATCGTGATGATGTCCAGGAGATCAAAGGCTTATTGGAGTCGATGGGTATCGAGGTGAAGGTCATTGCGCCGCTAAACGCATCTGTATTGGATTTAAGTCAGATTTCAGGGGCTGATTTCAACATATCGCTTTATCCAGAAATCAGCCAACTGACATGTACTTGGTTGAACAAAACTTTTGGCCAGCCTTTTACAAAGACCATTCCGATTGGTACTAAAGCAACTAAAGCATTTATTGAAGAGGTGGCACAGCTTGCTAATCTCGATCCTGAAGCTACTTTAGCCAGTCAAGAGGAGCGGGCGCGCTGGTATGCAAAATCAGTTGACTCAACCTATCTCACTGATAAGCGGGTATTTATTTTTGGCGATGCAAGCCATGCTATTGCTGCAGCTAAAGTTGCCGCAGAAGAGATTGGTTTTAAGGTAGTGGGTTTAGGAACTTATAGTCGTGAGTTTGCTCGCGAAGTGCGCGAGGCAGCAAAATTGTATGGTGTCGAAGCGCTGATTACTGATGATTATTTAGAGGTCGAGCAAAAGGTATCTGAATTAGCTCCAGATCTGGTTCTAGGTACTCAAATGGAACGTCATATTGCCAAGAGATTAGGTATTCCTTGCGCAGTTATTTCAGCGCCAGTGCATGTGCAAGATTTTCCTGCACGCTATTCCCCTCAAATGGGCTTTGAAGGTGCCAATGTTTTATTTGATACCTGGATTCATCCTCTAATGATGGGTCTTGAGGAGCATCTCATCATGATGTTCCGTGATGACTTTGAATTTAGTGCTGATGCAACGTCATCTCATCTAGGTCATGGCAGCCCAAGTGTAAAAGAACATGCTCCGGTTCCGACTTCTGCTGAAGATGCTGTTGTTGCTAAAGCAGTTCAAGTCAATGCTGAAGTCTTTAGTGGGAATAAACCAGCCAATCTTTGGGACGCTGCCGCTGAAAAAGAATTAGGAAAAATCCCGTTCTTTGTGCGAGGTAAAGCGCGGCGTAATACGGAAAAGTTTGCTGTAGAGCATGGCATCAGCCAAATTACGATTGAAACCCTTTACGATGCTAAGGCCCACTATGGCAGATAAGCGTCCGTCAATGAGGGTAACCATCGTAACGATGGATACGCACTTGGCTAGTGCGACTGAGAGGGCTCGTCATGCTCTAAAAAAGAAGATGCCTAGTTTGGAATTGACTATTCATGCAGCTTCAAGTTGGACAGTAGATAGCAAGGCGCTAGAAAACTGTCTTGCAGATATTCAGTCGGCCGACATTTTGATTGTGACCATGCTCTTTATGGAAGATCACTTTAAGCCAGTGATTGAAGCCCTTAAAGCAAGGCGAGATCATTGCGACGCGATGGTATGTGCCATGTCTGCTGGAGAAGTAGTGAGCCTGACACGTATGGGTGCATTTGATATGGGTAAACCTGCAAGTGGTTTACTTGGTTTGCTCAAGCGCCTCAGAGGTAATAAAGAAAAATCACAAACTGGTGGCGCTGCTCAGATGCGCATGTTACGTCGTTTGCCAAAGATTCTACGTTTTATTCCTGGCGGCGCTCAGGATGTGAGAGCCTATTTTTTAACCCTGCAATATTGGTTAGGGGGCTCCGAAGAGAACCTTTACCATATGGTCAAAAATTTGGTCAATCGGTATGCTGCCGGTGAGCGTGAAGTATTAAAAACGAAAGAAAAATTAGTAGAGCCAGTTATTTATCCAGATAACGGTATCTATCATCCGCGTCTTCAGGGTCGCATGAGCGAGTCCTTAAGCGATTTACCGAAGTTAGTGAGTGACAAAAAGTCTAAAGGTAGGGTAGGTCTGCTATTACTCAGATCTTATATATTGGCTGGTAATACATTGCATTACGATTCTGCAATTGCTGCTTTAGAAGCGCAGGGTTTACAGGTATTGCCGATATTTGCGGTTGGCCTAGATGCTAGACCTGCAATTGAGCAATTCTTTTTTCAAGATGGAAAAAATATGGTCGATGCCGTAGTGTCATTGACTGGTTTTTCTCTCGTGGGAGGTCCTGCTTACAATGATGCCAAGGCAGCGGAAGAGGTTTTGGCTTCGCTAGATGTGCCTTATCTGGCAGCGCAACCATTAGAGTTTCAAACTTTGAACGATTGGGGTGGTTCCGATCGCGGCTTATTGCCGGTTGAAAACACTCTGATGATCGCTATTCCTGAGTTAGATGGTGCGATTGTCCCAATGGTGTTTGGCGGTCGTGCTGGTGAAGCAGATGTCCAATGTACTGGTTGTCACAAGGCATGCGTATTTGAAGCCAGCATTAATCGTCACGACATGCATACCTGTGTCGAGCGGACTGCAATGTTGGCTGCACGAGTCAGCAAACTGATCGCACTTCGTAAAGTAGGGCAGGCTAATCGTAAAGTCGCTTTAGTCATGTTTAACTTCCCGCCCAATGCCGGAAGAGTAGGTACTGCTGCTCATTTGAGTGTTTTCGAGTCAGTCTTCAATACTCTAAAGAGTTTGAAGGCAGAAGGCTACACAGTAGAGGTGCCAAATTCTGTAGATGAATTTAGAGATCAGATCCTGGCTGGTAATGCCAAGCAGTTTGGCACTGATGCCAATGTGCATGCGCAAATCAGCACAGAAGATCACATTAAGCGTGAGCCTTGGCTAAAAGAGATAGAGGCTCAATGGGGGCCTGCACCTGGAAAGCTGCTGACTAATGGTTCTTCTCTATTTGTATTGGGTAAACAGTTCGGCAATGTATTCGTAGCGCTTCAGCCAGGATTTGGATACGAAGGTGATCCAATGCGTTTGCTGCATGAAAAAGGATTTGCACCAACTCATGCATTCTCGGCGTTTTATCGCTATTTACGTGAAGATTTTGCTGCCTCAGCAGTGCTGCATTTTGGTACTCATGGCGCACTTGAATTTATGCCTGGAAAACAATCAGGTATGTCGGGCTCATGCTGGCCTGATCGCTTAATCAATGATTTGCCTAATCTCTATATTTATGCGTCCAACAATCCCTCAGAGGGAGCAATCGCCAAGAGACGTGCCGGAGCAACACTCATTAGCTACTTAACTCCACCAGTATCTCAGGCAGGCTTGTATCAGGGCTTATCCGAATTAAAAGAGTCTGTGGAGCATTGGCGTAAAGCGACGCCTCAAGAAGCTAATCAAGAAGTTGCTCATGCCTGGGACACAAATGCACAGGAGCTTTTAGATTCTCTCCAGGCACAGGCTGTGGAATTGGAGTTTCTATCCACAGAGCCAGCTTTAAAAACACTCGATGTAGATACAGTCAATAAAGCTGTAATGCATTTAAGCGAACAAATACTGGAACTCGAGTACACATTGATTCCTTATGGTTTGCATATATTAGGTAGTCCAATCAGTACAGAACAAAGCCTAGATATGCTGATGAGTTACGCATCAGTGCAAGAGGGTGAGATTCAGGATTTCTCTAGAGAGGCGATGAATGAATTGATTCATAGCCAAAGTCTTGAGAAATTTGCCAAAGACCAAGCGCTGGCTTTAACACCTAGCTTAAGAGAAGAGTTGAATCAGGTATTAAATATGCATCGTGATATGCAGTCCGATAGCGAAATGCAAGGTATTTTGAAAGCTTTGGAAGGTCGTTATATCCGCCCAGCACCAGGTGGTGATGTTTTAAGAAATCCTCAAGTGCTTCCTACTGGTAGAAATGTTCACGGCTTTGATCCATTCCGTATCCCAAGTAAGTTTGCTATGAAGGATGGTCAATATCAAGCCAACAAAATTCTGGAGAGATATCAGGCGGATGGTAATCCATTGCCAGAATCGATAGCGATGGTACTTTGGGGTACTGATAACCTCAAAACTGAAGGCGGCCCAATCGCCCAAATCTTTGCCTTAATGGGTGCTTTACCCCGTTTTGATAGCTTTGGCAGATTGGCTGGTGCTCAACTAGTGTCGCTAGAAGAGTTGGGACGCCCACGCATTGATGTGATGGTCTCTATCTCAGGAATCTTTAGAGACTTGATGCCTTTACAAATTAAGATTTTGGCAGAAGCAGCTTTCTTGGCAGCAGCAGCTGATGAACCAGTAGAGCAAAATTTCATTCGCAAACATGCGCTTGCTTATCAAGAGAAAAATGGCTGCGATTTGGAGACTGCAGCGTTACGTGTATTTGGCAATGCTGAGAGCGCTTACGGTGCCAACGTCAATATGATGATTGATAACGGCCTGTGGCAGGACGAAAACGAATTAGCAGAAACTTATACCCGTCGTAAAAGTTTTGCTTACGGCAGATCAGGTAGACCGGTACTGCAAAGTGATTTGCTCAACTGCATTCTTGCAGATGTAGAGCTGACCTACCAAAATCTCGATTCCATTGAATTGGGGGTAACTACGATTGATACCTACTTTGATACCTTGGGTGGCGTCAGTAGAGCTGTTCGCAGAGCCAAAGGTGGTAAAGCGGCACCGGTATATATTGGCGATCAAACTAAGGGTGATGCAGTCGTGAGATCTTTGAATGAGCAAGTTTCTCTAGAAACTCGCTCACGCATGCTTAATCCAAAGTGGTACGAAGGCATGCTTAAGCATGGCTACGAGGGTGTGCGTCAATTAGAAAGCCATCTCACCAATACTGTAGGTTGGTCAGCCACTACGGGCCAAGTTGAGCCTTGGGTTTACCAGCACCTTACTCAGACATTCATATTAGACCCAGAAATGCGCGAGCGTTTAATGAGTTTGAACCCTGCATCATCGGCGAAAGTAGCAAGTCGCTTATTAGAAGCATCAGAAAGAAATTACTGGAAGCCAGAGCCATCGGTACTTGAGACATTACGTCGCGTTGCCAATGACTTTGAAGATCGACTTGAAGGTGTATACGAGGGAGTACCTATTTAATGGAAACGGTAAACATACCAATTTCTTCAATTAATACTAAAACGAAGCCGCTAGATGGCGAGGGCAGCTTGCAAGTGCATCTAGACCCAAATGAAAAAATTGGGAATGCCAAAGTTTTTGCAATTTACGGAAAGGGTGGAATTGGAAAAAGCACCACATCTTCTAATCTTTCCGCAGCTTTTTCATTATTAGGTAAGCGTGTAATTCAGATTGGATGTGATCCAAAGCATGACTCTACTTTTACCTTAACTAAAAAGCTGGTTCCTACTGTAATTGATATTTTGGAGTCAGTAGATTTTCACTCTGAAGAATTGCGTGTAGAAGATTTTGTCTATGAGGGCTTCAACGGCGTGATGTGTGTCGAAGCAGGTGGCCCTCCAGCTGGAACTGGCTGTGGTGGATACGTCGTCGGGCAAACAGTAAAGCTCTTAAAAGAACATCATTTACTAGAAGATACCGACATTGTTATTTTTGATGTGTTGGGTGACGTGGTATGTGGTGGTTTTGCGGCTCCACTGCAACATGCTGATCGTGCTCTCATTGTCGCTGCAAATGATTTCGATTCTATCTTTGCAATGAATCGTATTGTTCAAGCAATTAGTGCCAAGGCTAAAAATTACAACGTTCGCTTAGGTGGCGTGATTGCTAACCGTAGTAAAGATACTGATCAAATCGATAAATTCAACGATCGAGTTGGTCTGAAGAAAATGGCTCATTTTCCTGATCTAGATGCTATTCGTAAAAGTCGTTTAAAGAAATGCACTATTTTTGAGATGGAATCTACGCCTGAAATTGAGGCGGTGAAAGAGGAATATCTCCGTTTGGCAGCGAGCTTACTTTTGGATGATGACCCATTGCTGATGGAATCTCTAAAAGATCGTGAAATCTTTGACTTGCTAGGATTTGATTGATTATGGACGCCATTTCATATTTAGATAGACGCGGCAAGTTGCAGGACTATTTTGATCGTACGGCTAACGATGCTTGGGCAAAACTGACTTCAGATGCCCCGGTGAGCGGTATTCGCGCAACTGTGAGAGCGGGGCGCGACCAAATGCGTAATAGCATCATTAGTCGCTTACCTGAAAATCTGACTGGTAAAAGAATTCTAGATGCAGGCTGTGGAACCGGTGCCGTTGCACTTGAATTGGCTAATAAAGGAGCCTTGGTTACTGCCGTGGATCTATCGCCAAATTTAATCGAGCTTGCTAAAAGCAGAATTCCTGAGAGTGAGCGTCAAAATATTCAGTTCCATTCTGGCGATATGCTAGATGAGGCTTATGGTGACTTCGATTATGTCATCGGCATGGACTCGATGATTCACTACTGTGCAAAAGATATGTTGGTGGTATTGGAGAAGCTGGCTCCCAGGGTATCTGAAAAAATACTATTTACTTTTGCTCCTAGCACATTACCCCTGGAGGTAATGATTCGGGTTGGTCGCCTATTCCCAAGAAAAGATAGGGCGCCATTTATTGAGCCAATAAGTTACGCAAAGTTACATAAGTCGATTAATCAGTCACCTTGGTTCGTTGATTGGGAGACCCCATTCACACATTTAGTATCCAGTGGATTTTATAAATCTCAGCTGATGGAGCTAAAGAAACAATCATGATGAGCATGTCTAAACTGGCAAAAGCTTGGACGAGGATTCATCCTCGCTTTTTGCCATTTGCAGACGTGGCAACACCAGATTTGCCCTTAGGAAGACTCCTCAGATTATCTTTGTTTCAAGTTTCTGTTGGTATGGCTACTTCATTGCTAGTTGGCACTCTCAATCGCGTGATGATTGTGGAGATGAGCATAGACGCATGGTTAGTGGCCTTAATGGTGGCTTTGCCTTTAGTGTTTGCCCCGTTTAGAGCATTGATTGGTCATAAGTCGGATACGCATCGTTCTATCTTGGGCTGGAGAAGAGTTCCTTATATCTGGCTGGGTACTTGGTTACAGTTTGGCGGCTTGGCCATCATGCCGTTCGCCCTAATCTTATTATCTGGCGACACTCACTGGCCTATTTGGTTTAGCTATGTTGGCAGTACCTTGGCATTTCTATTGGTGGGCGCGGGTATGCAAACCACTCAAACTGCCGGCTTAGCTCTTGCTACAGACTTGGCAGATGAAAAAAATAGGCCACGTGTTGTCGCGATGATGTATGTCATGTTGCTAGTTGGTATGGTGTTAAGCGGGATTATCTTTAGTCTGTTTTTGGATCCCTTTAGCCCAATGCAATTAATTAGAGTAGTACAGGGCGTTGCCATCCTGACTTTGTTCCTAAACTTTTTTGCCCTATGGAAACAAGAAGTTCGACAGCCTAGAAATACTTCCCCAGATATTTCGCAGCCAAAATTTACCCAGAGTTGGCATCAATTCATTAAAAAGCCAAACGTACGTCGTTTTTTAATCATGCTTGGACTTGGTACTACTGGTTTTAGTATGCAAGATATTATTTTGGAGCCTTATGGTGGCGAGATTTTGCAGCTTGATGTTTCTGCAACAAGCTTCTTAACTGCTTTAATTGCTTTTGGTTCTTTATTAGCGTTTTCGCTGTCAGCAAGATGGCTTAGTCGTGGATTTAATGCCCACAGAATAGCTGCACTAGGATTATTGCTGGGTTTAATTGCATTTACCTTGGTCATCTTCTCAGAACCAATGGGCTCTCCAAATTTATTCAGATTGGGTGCGCTCTTGATAGGCTTTAGCGGCGGCTTGTTTGCTGTCAGCACTTTGACCATTGCAATGAGTATGGACCAGGAAAATATGAGTGGCATGGTTATCGGAGCTTGGGGAGCAGTGACTGCTACTTGCTCTGGAATTGGCATGTTATTGGGCGGTGCAATTCGGGATCTCGTCGGCCAATTGGCTACGAGTGGAGTAATTGGCTCTGCACTAATGAATCCAGCTACTGGGTATAGCTTCGTTTATCACATTGAAATTTATTTATTGTTTATTACTTTGGTTGCATTAGGTCCTTTAGTAGCTAAAAGGACCATTTTGAGTGTTTCAAAAACAAGTAAGTTTGGCCTAGCTGATTTTCCAGGCTAGTTTTTAAAGAAGGAGAGAAATATGGGTACAGGTGCAATTACACAATATATCGACGTAGCTCAAGTCGTGTTTTATATATTTTTACTTTTCTTTGTTGGGTTAGTCATCTATCTCACATTGGAAAGTAAGCGCGAGGGATTTCCATTGGAAACTGAGCGCTTTGGGCAGGTGCGCCGTGAGGATGGCATCCTCGGGATGCCAAGAGTGAAAAAATATGTAACAGAGTTTGGCAAAACCTATTACGCGCCACTCCAAACTCCTCCCGAGCCAGAAAATGTTTCGGCTGTACCGATTCACCCCTGGAATGGGGCACCTTTAGCGCCAGTTGGTAATCCGCTCTTAGCAGGTGTTGGCCCAGGCTCTTATGCAAATCGTGCCGATCATGTCGATTACGATCTAGAGGGACATGCGCGTATTCGCCCATTAAGAAATCTGCCAAAAATTTCTATTTCAGAAATTGATATCAATCCAATTGGATTGGAAGTTATTGCTGCAGATGGCAATAAAGGCGGCCAGGTAACAGATGTATGGGTAGACCATATGGAAATGATGATTCGTTACCTTGAGGTAGATACGAATGGTAATAAGGTGTTATTGCCAATTAACTTCTCTCGCATTGGGAAGCATAGTATTCAAGTGCAATCCATCTTGGCAGATCAATTTTCTCAGGTGCCAAAAACAAAGCACCCAGAAGAAGTGACCTTGCTAGAAGAGGAAAAAATTATGGCGTACTTCGGTGCGGGTACTCTATACGCAACGCCTGAGCGTCAGGAGCCATTAGCATGAGTCTCGATATCCATAGCAGTCCAGAACATGAGTTTGAGGCTGAATTTGGCCTTCCTGAGAAATTGCCTAAAGGTGAGTATATTTTGTGGCAGGGATCACCTGACACAAAGACCATCCTATTGAAGGTCTTTCATATCAAACTATTGAGTATTTATTTTGGATTGCTTTTGGCTTATCGTTTAGTGAGTGGCTTTAGTGATGGTGAACCTGTAACAGCCATCTTGTATTCAGCTCTCACTATTCTGGCTTTATCAAGCTTAGGTCTTGGTTTGGTTGGACTTATGGCTTATTTGATTGCTTCAACAGCTGTTTACACCATCACTAATAAGCGTGTGGTGATGCGAATTGGCATTGTGCTCAATATGACCTTCAATTTTCCATTGAAAATGATTGAGTCAGCAGATTGTGGATTTAGTAAAGATGGTGCTGGTGATATTTATTTGAAGTTGAGCAAGGGAACCAAAATTGCAATATTTCATTTATGGCCACATGCAAGACCTGGTAGGTGGGCTACCCCCCAGCCGACTTTAAGGGGAATCAAAAATTGTGCTGAAGTTGCGCAAATTTTGGTAGATGCATGGGCAGTGCAAAATAACGTCATTGCACGAACTGTTCAAGCAGCTGAGCGCAAGACAATTGATGCAAAAAGCCCTTATTCAGAGGCTGAAGCAGCATGATTTTACGTATGAACACGATTCAGATGCAAAACTATATTGCATTGTTTATTGTTTCATTGCTCACAGTGGTGATTCTGCTTGTTGGAAACTTTGTTCAGTCCGGTAAATTAGAGCATCAAGCAGATGCTGATGTCGTCGCTAAAAAAACGCTTCACTTTAGAGATCTACCAAGTGGCGCGGTAGGGGTAATTTCTGCAGATAACGGGCAAATGATTACCCAGGTTGAAGGTCAAGCAGGTTTTGTAAGGGGAATTTTGAGGGCTCTGGCGCGCGATCGCCGTATTCGTCAAATTTCTAGTGATGATGCCTTTGAATTAATCAGTCGCGCAGATGGCAGGCTAACTTTGATTGATTTAGCAACCAATAGCCGAATTGATTTAGAGTCGTTTGGAAAAGATAACGCTGCTGAATTTGCTGCATTTTTAAATATTGCGAGATAACTATGTCAAAACAGATAGTGCCTTGTCACGTAGACATGTCCAACACCTCTGAGTTTCTGTATGCTCATGTTGATTTAAGCGGAGTGCAGGTCGGGCCTGGAGATCAAGTGCTGGTTCATGACCCTATCGTGGACATCAACTTTGGTGAAGTTCTTAGTTATGACCGTACTGCTACCGTTTCTAAGGCGGGTATTGTTTCGCGGCTGTGGGTTTATTTGACAGCAAGACTAGAAGTGACGATGCTATATGAAGTGAGCTTTTCAACCACTCGATTTAGTAAAGCCAAGAAATACCCTAGGCCAGCTCCTATTCAAGAGGCTAGCCCTATTATTTTGCGTGAAGGAGTAAAAGCATGAGTGCGAATGCGCCAACAATGCCAATGGGGCGTCCAGTAAATGAGTCAACTGATCGTGCCCTTGAGAACACCATCCTAAGCCCACGTTTTTATACTACTGACTTTGACGAGATGGATCGTTTCGATATTTCATCTGTGAAGCCAGAGTGGGATCGATTAATGCAAGAATTTGACCAGGACATTAATCAGGCCCATTTTCAACGTCCTGAGGATATGTCCAAGGATTATTCACATCTTCCCGAGGGCTTATACCAAGAGTTCTTAGACTTTTTGATTAGCTCAATTACTTCTGAATTTTCTGGTTGTGTGCTCTATTCTGAAATTAAAAAATCTATCAACAATCCCGAGCTAAAAAATCTGTTTTCTTATATGGCCCGCGATGAAAGTAGGCATGCTGGCTTTATTAATCAGTGGCTAAAGGATTTTGGTATCGGGGTTGATTTAGGATTTTTGGCAAGAACCAAAAAATATACCTTCTTTAAACCAAAGTTTATTTTTTATGCAACCTATCTGTCGGAAAAGATAGGCTATGCCCGTTACATCATGATTTTCCGTATCATCCAGAAAAAACCTGAGCTACGTTTTCATCCAATCTTCCTTTGGTTTGAGAAATGGTGTAACGATGAATTCCGTCATGGCGAGGCATTTGCATTATTGATGCGCTCAAATCCGAAATTGCTTAGTGGTGTGAATCGTCTGTGGATACGCTTTTTCCTCATTGCGGTCTATGCAACCATGTATGTAAGAGATCATTCAAGACCTGAATTTCATAAGGCGTTAGGAGTGTCACCCACAGACTATGATCGTCAGGTTCTGAAGATTACCTCCGATATTTCTAAGCAAGTTTTCCCTTTCACTATTAACTTGGATGATGCACGGGTATGGAAGGGGTTCGAAAAGCTGAGGAAGATTTCTGATGAGGTTGAGGAGCTCAAGCAAAAAGGTGGACTCTTCTCTACGATGAAGCGTGGTGCTTTAGCGCTTAGTGCTGCCGCAACCTTTGTGCACATTTATCTATTGCCAGTAGTTCCGAATGAGCTGCCAGCCGATATTCGCTTAGCGCCTGTTTGGTAAGTCATTATGTATTTTTGGATAAGCCCTCTAATCTTTACCATCTTTGTATGGTGGTTCAGCACGGGCCTTATTCTGAAAATTAATGGTCTACCAAAACGCTTTTTTAAGACTATCTTTGCGCTTTCTATTGTGATATTGATGATGGCATTCTGGGGATTAGAAATCTCTAGCAAGCAGGCCACAGTAGCTGGGGCATATTGTTCTTTTACCTGTGCAATCATTATCTGGGGTTGGCAAGAGCTTGCTTTTTTATTGGGCTACATTACCGGGTCGCGCCGCTCGGATTGTCCTCAAGGGCTTAGTAGTGTTCGTCGCGCTTGGTATGCATTCCAAACCATTAACTATCATGAGATGACTTTACTCGGTCTGGGTATTGTTTTATTTCTGATGAATCTAGAAGCTGTTAACCAGACTGGTTTTTGGACCTACATCATCCTCTGGGGTATGCGCCAAAGTACCAAGATTAATATTTTTTTGGGAGTGCTCAACTTCAATGAGGCCTTTTTGCCGCAGCATTTGAAATATCTCATTACTTACTTTAGGCGTAAGGCAATGAATCTTTTAATGCCTTTCTCGATTTTGGTTTCCGTACTCTTTTTAGTGTCTATTTGGTCGCATGCGGCATCCGATTCATCTGCTTATGAAATCACATCATCAGCATTATTGGGTACGCTCTTAGCGCTTGGATTGTTAGAGCATTTATTTCTTGTTATGCCATTTCCTAGTGAGTTGTTGTGGAAGTGGGGCTATAAAAATCATCGTTAAGCGACAGTAAATATGCTTTCTAAAAAAACTATCTATTTAGCTCAACCACGAGGCTTTTGTGCCGGAGTGGAAAGGGCTATTCTCATAGTGGAAGAAGCTTTAAAGAAATACGGCGCACCAATTTATGTAAGACATGAAATTATTCACAATGCTTATGTAGTGAAAGATTTTGAGTCACGCGGCGTGGTATTTGTTAATCAGCTAGATGCAGTGCCTAAGGGGGCTATTCTGATTTTTAGCGCACATGGCGTGTCCAAGGCGGTCCGTTATGAAGCTGATGAACGTCAATTCCAGGTATTTGATGCTACCTGTCCCTTAGTTGCTAAAGTGCATGCGGAAGTAGTCAGTCTAAAAGAGCGCGGTTATCAAATTATTATGATCGGTCATCGCGGGCACCCTGAGGTAGAGGGCACCATGGGGCAAGTGGATTCATCTATCCATTTAATTGAGCATGTAGCAGATGTTGATCATCTAACGTTTGATAAAGATGAATTACTTGCTTATGTTACCCAAACCACTTTGTCGGTTGATGAGACGCAAGAAATTACTGCCGTACTGATCAAAAAATATCCACAGATTCACGCACCTAAGAGGCAGGATATTTGTTATGCCACTCAAAATCGCCAAGATGCAGTCAAAGCAATGATTCCTCACGTTGATATTGTCATTGTGGTTGGTAGTCAAAATAGTTCTAATTCAAAGCGACTACAAGAATTGGCAAGTAGCTTGCAGGTGCCAGCATTCTTAGTGGATGATCCTAGCCAGATTAAGTCCGAGTGGTTTAAGTCAGTGAAGAATATTGGGGTTACAGCTGGTGCTTCCGCTCCAGAGTCTTTAACCAGCAAAATCATTGATGCGATCAATTCTCGTTACAGGGGCTCTGTTGTCCCGATGCCGGGAATTGAAGAAACCATTAGCTTTTCCCTGCCAAAAGGTTTATTGCAGGCAGCCTAGGGCTAACCCCCCTTTTCCCTTGATATCTAAGGGTTTTCACTGGTAAAAACAACTTAAAAAAGTGTCAAATTTAATTGACACTTTAATATGTCAATGACAAAATCATTTACATGAATCTGCCAGAACCAAGAGCAATTTTGACGCTTTTAAAGCCTATTACATGGTTTCCGCCAATGTGGGCATTTGCTTGTGGAACGATTACTGGCAGCGAAAAAATCTTTGAGAATCTGCCTATATTTTCCCTGGGTCTATTGCTGACAGGTCCTCTTGTATGTGCCTCGAGCCAAGCAGTCAATGATTGGTATGACAGGCATGTGGATGCTATTAACGAGCCAAATAGACCTATTCCTTCAGGCCGTATTCCTGGGAGATGGGGTCTTTATATCGCAGTGATTTGGTCATTGATTTCTTTATGGGTCGGAAGTTTCTTGGGCCCGATTGGATTTCTGGCAACCACACTCGCTCTGGTGCTGGCATGGTTCTATAGCATGCCACCCATCCGCTTTAAAAATAATGGCTGGCTTGGCAATCTTGCTTGTGGTGTGAGTTACGAAGGCTTGGCTTGGGTCACTGGCGCTACTTTGTTATCTGCTGGTGCAATGCCTAGTAAGCCATCTCTTCTGCTTGCGGGTTTATATAGCGCAAGCGCTCACGGCATCATGACTTTAAATGATTTCAAGGCAATTGAAGGTGATCGACAAATGGGAGTGAGATCCCTACCTGTTCAACTGGGAGCAAAGAGAGCGGCTCAAGTATCTGCATTAATGATGTTGGTACCGCAAGTGATCGTATTGGCTTTACTGCTGTTATGGGATAAACCTGCTTATGCCGCAGCGATTGGTGCGTTGATGATTGGGCAAATTTTTTTATTGCGTGATTTTTTAAAAAGACCGATTGAGAAAGCGCTCTTTTACAGCGGCTTTGGAGTGCCGCTCTTAGTTTCTGGAATGATGGCGGCTGCATTTGCAGTCAATAGCATGGGCATAGAGTCATGAGTATCACCTTAACCCAACCGCTCTTTCAGTCATCTACCTTTGGATGGATCAGTATTGCGCGTCTGGGCTTGGTACAGGCAGCAATCGGTGCGATTGTGGTGATGACTACCTCAACTTTAAATCGTATTATGGTTGTTGAGTTGGCTTTGCCAGCAAGCCTTCCTGGCTTATTGGTAGCAATGCATTATTTTGTTCAGGTCATTAGACCTCGGATGGGATTTGAGTCTGATATTGGCGGCAAGAGAACGCCATGGATTATTGGTGGCATCAGCTTGCTTGCCTTAGGTGGCTTTGGTGCTGCAATTGCTACAACTCTCATGGGCTTTCATCTCATATTTGGCATTGCAGCAGCAATCGTCGCCTTCTTCTTCATTGGTATTGGCGTCAGCATGAGCGGCACTTCTTTACTCGCTCTGCTGGCAAAGGGTGTTAGTGACGAGAGAAGAGCGGCTGCAGCCACAACAGTTTGGCTCATGATGATTTTTGGATTTGCGCTGACCAGCGGTATTGCAGGAAAATTTTTAGACCCATATTCGCCAGAGAAGGTCATTCTGATCTCAGGAATTATTTCATCTGTTGCCTGCGTGATTGCCGTCTTGGCTTTATATAGGCTCGAGGGTCATGAGCTTGTAAATAAACGTGCTAGTACTGCTCAAAAAATTTCTTTTAGAGCAGCCTTAACCGATATTCTGGCCGATCCAGATACTAGAAAATTCACCATCTTTATTTTTCTGTCGATGTTTGCGTTTAGCGCGCAAGATTTAATTTTGGAACCATTTGCTGGAATGATTTTCAAATACTCTCTGGGTGAAACAACGAGCCTATCGGGGATTCAGCACTCAGGAGTGCTCACTGGCATGCTTTTAGTAGCGGTTTGTGGTTCTAGCAGATTAAGACGATATTTTGGTTCACTCAGATCCTGGATGATTTATGGTTGCCTAGCTTCAGCTTTGGCAATGTTTGGTTTGGTGATCGCTGGAATCTTAGAAGGCGATTGGCCGCTAAAACAGAATGTCTTTATTTTGGGCCTTGCTAACGGCGCATTCTCTATTGCAGCAATCGCATCCATGATGCGCTTAGCGGTTGTTGGTGGAGGTGGCAAAGAGGGCGTCCGCATAGGTCTATGGGGGGGAGCGCAAGCGATTGCATTTGGTCTTGGTGGTCTTTTGGGAGCTGGAGCAAGTGATCTTGCGCGTTCCATTTTTACCAATCCAGCATCTGCATATGCGTCAGTCTTTTTCATTGAAGCAATTCTATTTATTGCTGCTGCATATATGGCATCTCTGGTTGAAAGTAAACAAAGTAGCGCTAGTGGAGCGAGGTAAAACATGACAACAGAATTTATCTATGATGCGGTAGTTGTTGGCGGTGGACCTGCGGGTGCAACTGCGGCTCAAACGCTTGCCCAAAAGGGTAAGCATGTCTTGCTATTAGATAAGCGCGGACGCATTAAGCCGTGCGGTGGGGCTATCCCCCCACGGTTAATCAAAGATTTTCAGATTCCTGATGAGTTGTTAGTTGCTAAAGCAAAATCAGCTCGCATGGTTTCTCCTCTTGGAAAAACGGTAGATATCCCTATTGAAAACGGCTTTGTGGGAATGGTTGATCGAGCCCAGTTTGATGAATGGCTAAGAAAGCGTGCAGTTACAGCAGGGGCAGTTCGTGAGGATGGGTTATTTGAATCCCTTCAACGAGAGGGTGCTAATGTCCGCATTTACTATCGCACACGAGGTGCTCTTGATGGTGACCAGGGTGCGGTGAAGAGTGTTCTAGCAAAGGCGGTGGTTGGTGCTGATGGCGCTAAATCACAGGTTGGTAGAAGCGCCGGTGTACAGGGATGTGCTGAAGCAAATTATGTTTTTGCTTATCACGAAATTATTAAAACCCCATCTGACAAACCTCTTTCATTTGATGCTAGTCGATGCGATGTCTTGTATCAAAAGCCGGTGTCCCCAGATTTTTATGGCTGGGTATTTCCTCACGGCGACACTATTAGCATTGGTACGGGAAGCGCAGATAAAGGCTTCTCTCTGAGAAATGCAGTCGCAAAACTTCGTGCAGATGTCGGCTTAGATAGTGCAGAACTCATTC
The DNA here is from genome assembly GCF_018881505.1 of Polynucleobacter sp. UK-Mo-2m-Kol15. Classification (GTDB taxonomy): domain Bacteria; phylum Pseudomonadota; class Gammaproteobacteria; order Burkholderiales; family Burkholderiaceae; genus Polynucleobacter. The sequence continues at coordinate 708,001 of NZ_JACVQC010000001.1, forward strand.
GTCACGAAGGAGCGCCACTACCAATGAAGCCGTTGAAGAAATGGGACGATGGACAGCAAGTGGTTTTGGCTGGCGATGCTGCAGGCGTTGTTGCTCCAGCTTCAGGTGAGGGTATTTATTACGCCATGCTCGGTGGTCAATTGGCTGGTGAAGCCGTTGCTGAGTTTGTCGATAGTAAGGATCCCGCAAAACTCAAGTTGGCCCGTAAGCGCTTTATGAAAGAGCACCGCATGACCTTTTTGGTCTTAGGCATCATGCAATATTTTTGGTATTCAACCGATAAAAGACGTGAGAGCTTTGTCAAGATGTGCGAAGACAAAGACGTTCAAAAGCTCACATTTGAGTCTTATATGAATAAAAAGCTAGTCCGCAAAAAGCCTATGGCTCATCTCAAAATCTTTATTAAGGATATGGGGCATTTACTAGGATTAGCTAAGGTATGAAGTTCTTTTTTCAACATAAGTATATCTGGATGATTGCAGCATGGATGGTTGCGACATCCATCTTGGGCGGTATGGCTACAAAGCTAGGTCCTTGGTACTTCTCCCTCATTCAGCCACCTTGGAAACCGCCTGATTGGTCATTTGGAGTCATTTGGACCATTATTTTTATTTTGTCTGCATTGGGGTGGATGGTGGCTTTCAATAGCAACCCAACACAATCTCAGAAAAATAAGATTACCTTTTTGTTTGTGCTGAATGGTTTTTTGAATGTGCTCTGGAGTGTGTTTTATTTCCGGATGCAGCATCCTGATTGGGCATTTATAGAGGCATTTTTCCTTTGGGCTTCAGTGCTCGCCATTATTTTAGTGATGTGGCCGATACATAGAGTGGCAGCGTACCTCATGCTTCCATATCTGATTTGGGTCACGATTGCGATGTGCCTGAATTGGGATACGCTTATTTTGAATCCAGGGGCTTACTAGACATATGTCAAGTATGAAATTGCTCAACCTCGGTGTTAATCACCATACTGCTCCGATAGATATTCGGGAGAGTGTGGCGGTTGCTCCTGAGATTTTGCATGACTCTTTGATAGATTTGCGTAAGTATTTGCAAATAGAAGATTCGGAAAATCAACCAGAGGTTGCTATTCTGTCCACCTGCAATCGGATGGAGATCTATTGCGCTGCCAATGATGTTGAATATGAAGATCATCATTTAGAAAGCCGCGCCTTTGATTGGCTCGCTGCCCAAAACAATGTTCATAAGAATGAGCTACGCCCTTATATCTACTCGGCCAAGGAAAGTGATGCGGTCAAGCATGCATTCAGGGTTGGTAGCGGCTTAGATTCGATGGTTCTAGGAGAAACTCAAATCCTAGGGCAATTAAAAAAGGCAGTCGAAAATGCTAATCAAGTAGGAACCTTAGGCACCTACTTAAAACCTTTGTTTGACAAAACTTTTTCAGTAGCAAAAGTGGTTCGAGGCAATACGCAGATTGGAGTCCATTCTGTCTCAATGGCAGGTGCTTCAATCAAGTTAGTTGAACGTATCTTTGGCAAAATTAACGATTGCAATGTTTTATTTATTGGTGCCGGCGAGATGATTGGTCTTTGCGCAAATCATTTTGCCAGTAAGAATCCCAAAAAAATTGCTATCTCGAATCGCACTATTGATCGAGGTAGTGAATTACTTCAAACATTTGCTAGCCAAAATCTGCAGACAGAAGTCTTTCCTTTGGCGGATCTACCCCATCACTTAAATCAATATGACGTGATTGTTTCCTGCACAGCAAGTTCTTTGCCGATTGTAGGTATGGGAATGGTTAAAACGGCGCTGAAGGCTCGTCAGTCTCGCCCCATGGTTTTGATTGACTTAGCGGTACCTAGAGATTTTGAACCAGAAATTAAGAGTTTAAAAAATGCTTATCTTTACTCTATTGATGATCTAGGTGAAATAGTCAATGCTGGAAAAGCAAATCGCCTTGAATCTATTGGCGAAGCAGAGAAAATTATTGAAAAAGGAGTGGTGGAGTTTTACGAAACCCTCAGCAAGAGAGCAGTTGTTCCTATTATTAAGTCAATCCAAGATGTTGGTGAGCAATATCAAAAGATTGAGCTTGAAAAAGCAAGCAGAAGAATTGCAAATGGCGATGACCCCATGCTGGTTCTATCCCATATGGCCATCGCGCTTGCTAACAAGTTTATGCATGCCCCAATTCATGCGTTAAAGCAGTCTTCTGATGAAAATTTAGAAGAATATAAGCAAATTATTTCAAAAATCTATTCATCGAAATGAGGTAGCTATGCTCAAAATGACTAACCTCCTTGAAACTATATCCAATCCAGAGGAATTGAGAGCTTATGATGTATCTCAGCTTCCTCAGATTGCTCAAGAATTACGTCATTTCATCTTAAGCTCTGTATCAAGTACTGGAGGACATCTCTCATCCAATTTGGGTACTGTTGAGCTTGCTTTGGCCCTGCATTATGTTTTTGATACGCCACATGATCGTCTGATCTGGGATGTGGGTCATCAAAGCTATGCCCATAAGGTGCTGACAGGTCGCAGGGAGGCAATGTCTGGTTTGCGACAGTACGGCGGCATCTCCGGTTTTCCTAAGCGTAGCGAGAGTAAATATGATGCTTTTGGCACAGCCCATTCATCTACCAGTATCTCAGCAGCTTTGGGAATGGCAGTAGCGGCTAAAACAAAAAATGAGAAGCGTAATGTAGTGGCGATTATTGGTGATGGTGCAATGAGTGCTGGAATGGCATTTGAGGCAATGAATAATGCTGGCGTAAATAAAAAAGTTCCACTCATTGTGATTCTGAATGACAACGAGATGTCCATTTCACCAGCAGTAGGTGCGCTGAACCGCTATTTAGTAAAGTTGATTTCTGGTTCCATGTACGCCGCTACTAAGCGCGGTATCGATAAAGTGCTCTCTGTAGCACCGCCCATTCGTGAATTTGCAAAAAGGTTAGAAGGACATGCAAAAGGGATGGTGGGCCCTGCAACTATTTTTGAAGAGTTTGGTTTTGACTATTACGGCCCAATAGATGGCCATAACTTAGAGGTATTAATTTCAACCCTAGAAAATGTGAAAACACTGGCTCAAACTGAGGGGCCCCAGTTCCTTCATATCATTACTAAAAAAGGTAAAGGCTATTCATTAGCAGAGCAAGATCCCATTGCCTATCATGGCCCCAGTGCATTTGATCCAATAGCGGGGATTGTGTCAAAGCCAGTAGTTAAGAAAACCTACACTCAAGTATTTGGTGAGTGGTTATGTGATATGGCGCAGGCAGATGAGCGCTTAATCGCAATTACTCCTGCTATGCGTGAGGGCTCAGGGTTAGTCGAGTTTGAAAAGCGTTTTCCTGATCGTTATTACGACGTAGGTATCGCTGAGCAACATGCCGTTACATTTGCCGCTGGAATTTCCTGTGAAGGACTAAAACCAGTAGTTGCGATTTATTCGACATTCTTACAGCGTGGCTATGACCAGCTGATACACGATGTGACATTGCAAAACTTGCCGATGGTTTTTGCAATTGATCGAGCGGGAATGGTGGGGGCTGATGGTGCAACTCATGCTGGTGTTTTTGATATTGCCTTTTTACGCTGCTTACCAAATTTAGTATTGATGACACCATCAAACGAACAGGAATGTCGAGCAATGCTGACAACTGCCTTTAAACATGATGGTCCTGCAGCGGTGCGTTATCCACGCGGTTCTGGAGCTGGATTAGAAACAGCAGATCAGCCTTTAGAGGCACTACCAATCGGCAAGGGACTTGTAGTTCGCTCAATTGATAAATCATTATCTCCAAAGAAAAGGATTGCTTTCATATGTTTTGGCCCTTTGCTGTATAGCGCACTCTCAGTGGCTGAAGAAATCAATGCCACCGTTATAGATATGCGCTTTGTGAAGCCTTTGGATGAGAAATTATTATTAGAAATCGCTGATGGTCATGATGGACTAGTTTTTGTAGAGGACAGTGCTACTAAGGGTGGTGCTGGTAGTGCTTGCTTAGAAGTTTTGTCAGATAACAATGTCCATATTCAATCTTTATTGCTAGGGCTACCTGATGAGTATGTAGAGCATGGTGAAGTTAACTTGCTGTTAGATAGCTACGGACTATCCAAGGAAAAGATTAAACAAAGAGTTATGGCGCGTTTCTTATAAGGTCTGATGAAGAGTGGAGTCAATTGAAGTTGCCCCATTTCGGGATTTATGTACCGATTGCGGTGTATCTCGAACTACGCAACCCAAACGTTGCGCAACTGCCTGTCAGTTTATTCAGCCTAACTACCCTAAATTTGAGGCATTAGCTCACGGCAGGGAGCGTATTGAGGATAGTTCTGACGAGATCTTCTTTGGCCCCTATTTGGAAATGTTTAGGGCCAGGCTAAAGACGCCATTAAAAGGTGCTCAATGGACCGGAATTATCACGAGACTTTGCGAGGTGCTACTAGAGCAAGGGCTTGTTGAAGCAGTCATTACCATGAGCTCTGATCCTGACGATCGTTGGAAGCCTGTGCCGGTGATTGTGACAAGATCTGAAGATATGGCGCAATGCAGGGGAATGAAGATGGGTTACGCCCCAATCATTCAATATCTCGAGCAGGCAAAAGAGATGGGGTATAAAAAAGTGGCTATGGTGGGTATTCCATGTCAGGTCTATGCTGCTAGAGCGCTTGAACAAGAATTTGGCTTTGAGAAATTGCTCATTATTGGTTCGCCTTGTTCCGATAACACTTCTACCGAAAATTTTCATCAATTCTTAGGCCTGCTTTCCGAAAAGCCGGAAACTATTTCTTATCTAGAATTTAGGGCTGACTATCACGTTGAAATTCGCTTTGAAAATGGCCAAAAGCAAGAAATACCTTTTTTGAAATTGCCTCTATCTAATTTGCCTGCCGATTTTTTCCCTACCACCTGCAAAACTTGCGTTGACTATGTCAATGCACTATCTGATATCACAGTTGGATATATGGCAGGCACAGGTGAGCAGTGGATCATTGTTCGTAATACTAAAGGCCAAGGTCTAGCGAGATTGCTTGCTCAAGAGCTTATTTTGGAGCCCGTTTCCTCTGCTGGTAATCGTCTAAGTCCTGTAAAAGGTTTTATGAAGAATGTGGAACTAGCTGCGGGCGGCTTGCCACTGCAAAGAATGCCAAATTTTTTAAGAGGAATATTTGCTTGGGTAATGCCTCGGTTTGGTCCAAGGGGCCTTGAATTCGCTAAAGCAAGGATTGAGATGAAGGCCATAGAGTCGGTGATTCATTTGCGTCAGGTTGCGCCGCACAAAATGAAAAATATGGTTCCGCCACATATTTGGAAACTTGTACGGACATATGGATTAAAGCCTCAATTTGATGAAATCAAGAGTTCTAGGGAAAGCACCTAGCATTAAGTCTTTGTTATTTGATCCAAATCAATTTATAAAGTAAAGATTCCAATAAAGAGGCTCTTAGGCAGCCACGGTTTATTTCAAAAACTATTTTGAGACCGTGTCTTGATCAAGTGATGTTCATGAATTTATCCAAGCTAGTGAGCATTGCGGGGTTCAGAAAGAAATCTGCTCGTGACGATTTCGAAGTGAATCAACAGCAGACGACCAAAGCGTCGAATGATATGTGGGATGACTGCTTGGTATCTAATGCACCGTCAAAATCCACTTTCGAGCAAGATAAAAAAACTCATCCAATAGAAAAAGCCTGCACAGAGGGTGAGTATCTTGAGTCTCTTGTAAAAACGATTGAGGGAAATATTCTTCCGCTCATTATTGAGCAACATTTAGATTCATCCATCCCTGCGCAATTCCCAGCCAAGCAAATCATTGACCAGAAAGCTGTGGAGGATTTGACTAAATTAGTCTTGCAAGAAGATGCTCGCATTTCCGTTGACTACGTAAAAAAGATGCATGGTTCTGGCACCGCTTTAGAAGATATCTATCTACTCCTACTGACTCCAGTGGCTAGAAAATTAGGAGAAATGTGGGAAGAAGATGAGTCTAGTTTTACAGAGGTCACTATCGCTCTTTGGCGTATCAAACAACTGATGTATGACCTAAGCCCTATTTTTCAACAGTATGCTGAGCAGGGTAAATCCGGCTCCAGCATTATGTTGGTACCATTGCCTGGATCTCAACATAACTTAGGTCTCTTTATGGTCTCCGAGTTTTTTGCAAAAGCTGGATGGCGTATATGGGGAGAATTGGCCGCTACTGAAGAAGAGATTGTTTCAATGGCTGCCAACGAATGGTTCGACATTGTTGGTTTATCAGCTAGCGTTCGAGAGCAATTTCCGCAATTAAAGGAATTAATTAAGAGCATTAAAGCTAAGTCGAAGAATCCTAATGTGGGTGTCATCATTGGCAGTCCTGTTTTTAATCAATCCCCCGAACTTAAAGATGATCTAGGGGCAGACATGGTTGGCATGAATGCTGAGGATGCGCTTGAAAAAGCCACTTTTTATGTAGAGCAATTGCGCTAAATTATCAACATCAGTCTATGGCAGTCCAGTTAGAAAATGATTTATTTATAAAGGCTTGTTTTTGTCGCCAGACTGACAGAACACCTGTCTGGCTAATGCGTCAGGCTGGGAGATATTTGCCTGAGTATAAAAATACCAGATCTAAGGCAGGAAGTTTCTTGGAGCTGGCTAAAAATCCCGATTTCGCTACTGAGGTAACGTTGCAGCCAATTGATCGTTTTGGATTGGATGCGGCCATTTTATTTTCCGATATCTTAACTATTCCCGATGCAATGGGTTTAGAGCTATCTTTTGAAAATGGTGATGGGCCACGGTTTGCCAAGCCCTTAAGATCTGAGCGTGAGGTGAACCAATTACGTGCGGCTAATATGGAAGAATTGCATTATGTCTTTGATGCAGTTAGCTCAATAGCAAAGGCACTTACTTCTAATGGCAAGCAGCAAGTACCCTTAATTGGATTTTCTGGAAGTCCTTGGACCTTAGCTTGCTACATGATTGAAGGCTCAGGCTCGCGCGATTTTTCCTTGGCTAAGAAGATGCTGTATGAGCGGCCCGATCTATTGCAAAAAATTCTAGATATCAACATTCAATCAGTGAGTGAATATTTACGCTTACAAATAGATGCAGGTGCGCAGGCTGTGATGATCTTTGATACCTGGGGCGGTTTATTAACCTCAGCAGATTATTTGCAATACTCACTACAGCCTATGTCAAAGATTATTCAAGACATACGCAGCCATCCAACATACGATGCAGTACCGATCATCTTGTTTACCAAGGGTGGTGGCATTTGGTTAAGTGATATTGCTAAATCAGGGGCTGATGTGTTGGGCCTTGACTGGACTATTAATCTATCTAAAGCACGCGAGGTGATTAATCAAGCAACAGGCAAGCAAATAGCCATACAAGGCAATTTAGATCCATCGATTCTTCTATCCAATCCAGAAGAGATTGAAAAGAGAGTACAGCAATGCTTTGATGATTTATCTTCTGTCAAATTGGCAGATAGGAGTCCATTGGATGGCCATATTTTTAATCTGGGTCATGGCATTAGCCAATTTACGCCCCCTGAAAATGTTGCCGCATTAGTCTCAAAGGTCCGTCAGTGCTCAGTGAGGTAAATCATTTGCGCAAAGTGATGGTGCTGGAAGATAAGTAATTGGGTATCACTCTAGCGCCAATTGATTGAATTAAAAAAGCCCCCGAATTTTCATTCGAGGGCTTTTAAATAAATGACTTAGCTAATTAAGCGTTTGCCAAGTGTGCTTCTAAAGTCTTAGTGAACTTGTTAGCGTGGCTGCGCTCAGCCTTTGCTAATGTTTCAAACCAGTCAGCGATTTCGTCAAAGCCTTCATCGCGTGCTGTCTTAGCCATGCCTGGGTACATGTCTGTGTACTCATGTGTTTCACCAGCGATAGCTGCTTGCAATGCTTCAGCAACTGTCTTGGCTGGCATACCAGTACCTGGCTCGCCTGCGCCGCCTTCGATCAAATACTCCATGTGACCATGGGCGTGGCCTGTTTCGCCTTCAGCTGTTGAGCGGAATACTGCTGCAACATCATTTGCACCAGCGATATCAGCTTGGTTCGCGAAATATAAATAACGACGGTTTGCCTGTGATTCACCAGCAAATGCTTCTTTCAAAGACTGCTCAGTCTTTGTACCTTTTACGGTTTTAGCCATGATTGACTCCTAAAAACGGTTAGTTGAAATTGGGTGATTCGCTAAGTTACTAGCTCAATAAAAGTTCACCTGCGTGAGATTATGAACAAATCTGAGGATTTGAATAATCATATTTTTGTATTGACTTGATAGCTAAAAACAACTGATAAGCAAATATCAATTAATAAAATATAACGCTAATTAAGTCCTTGGAGGCGGTAATTTCTGGCTACCTTAGCTATAAAAATAGAGATATAGCGATAAAAGTTAGTAATTACTATCGATTTAATCAATCTCCAGTGAGTATTCTGGGTATTTCAAAGTACTTAATTAGGTATTTTCTATGAAGATCGTTAATTAATACAATTTTACTATCGACCTAGAGAGTCCTACACTAATTCTTATTCAATTTAGACATTGCAGTCGTTCACACAGTAGAGGACAAACATGACAACTCGCGAAGGTAGTTTAGAGGCTCCAACCAGACATCCCTTGGATTGGCAAAATCCGAAGTTCTATGACAAGGCTGATTTGGAAGCGGAGATGGAGCGCGTCTTTGATCTTTGTCATGGCTGCCGACGATGCGTGAGCCTTTGTGGATCGTTCCCAACCCTCTTTGATCTAGTGGATGCCACTGAAGATCTGGAGATGGAACAGGTTGATAAGGCGGATTACCAGAAGGTGGTCGACCAATGCTACCTGTGTGATGTTTGCTATATGACCAAGTGCCCTTATGTTCCACCTCATCCTTGGAATATTGATTTCCCTCACCTCATGTTACGTGCCAAGGCAGTGAACTTTAAGGATGACAAGGCGACTTTCCGCGACAAACTCCTCTCTTCTACAGACAAGCTCGGGCATTTTGCGGGTATTCCAATCGTGACTCAAGCTGTAAATGCAGTGAACAGTACAGGCCTTGCCCGCTTGGTGATGGAGGGTGCTTTAGGTGTGGATAAGAATGCCTGGATTCCAGAGTATGCGCCGAAGACATTCCCGCAGCTTGCCGCAAAGTCTGAAAATCTACCAGTGGTTGATGGTGCAAAGACCCCTGGAAAAGTGGCTATTTATGCTACTTGCTACATTAACTACAACGAACCAGGCATTGGCCAAGACCTCATTAAGATTTTGAAACATAATGCCATCCCTTATGAGTTGGTGGATAAAGAAGCCTGTTGTGGCATGCCAAAACTAGAGTTGGGTGATTTAGAGTCCGTTGCGCAGAATAAGGAAAAAAATATTCCTAAGCTAGCAAAGTTGGCACGTGAGGGGTATGCAATTCTTACCCCAATTCCATCATGCACTTTGATGTTTAAGCAAGAGTTGCCCCTGATGTTCCCTGACTGTACTGATACTCAGCTAGTCAAAGAAGCAATGTGGGATCCATTTGAGTACTTTATGGCACGTAATTCGGATGGTTTGCTTAAAAAAGATTTTAGTAAAGAGCTTGGGCATGTGAGTTATCACATGGCTTGCCATTCTCGAGTGCAAAACGTTGGCCAGAAGACAGCTGAAACCCTTAAGCTTGTTCCGGGCACCGAAGTCAATGTTGTTGAGCGCTGCTCAGGACATTCTGGAACTTGGGGTGTGAAGAAGGAGTTTCATGAAACAGCGATGAAGATTGGTAAACCGGTTTTCAGAAGAATGGCGGAGGAAGAGCCAAATTACATTAGCTCTGACTGCCAGCTTGCCGGACATCACATTGAGCAGGGTATGGAGGAATTGGGTTTGCCAAAATCTGAAATGGCTCATCCCTTGACTTTGCTTGCTAAGGCCTATGGCCTCTAATTTATTGATATAGAAAGATTACAGTATGGGAACAATTACACGTGATAGCCTTTTAAGTCTCGAGGCTTATCATAAAGAGCGTCCAGCTTTTCGTGAGAAGGCAATTAAAGAACGACGCATGCGAACAGTGCATCTTGGAGATCATGTAACCATGATTTTTGAGAATGAATTTTTGATGCGCTACCAGATTCAAGAAATGTTGCGTGTTGAAAAAACATTTGAAGAAGAGGGTATTGAAGATGAGCTGAATGCCTACAATCCCTTGGTGCCAAGTGGTTCAGACTTCAAAGCAACGATGATGATTGAGTACCCTAATGAAGCGGACCGTAAGGTTGCACTTGCAAAATTAGTTGGCATCGAGCACCAAATGTTTATTGAAGTAGAAGGTCAGCCACGTGTTTATGCAGTTGCTGATGAGGACTTAGAGCGCTCGACTGCTGATAAAACATCCGCAGTTCATTTCATGCGCTTTGATCTTACGGCTGATATGAAAAAGGCATTAAAGGCGGGGGCGCAGATGATGGTTGGTTGTGACCATAAGGGTTACCCAATGCACGTACAAACACTTCCCCACGAAACCTTAGCTTCTTTGGTCTCAGACTTAAACTAATTGGGTTTACTGGCTTTAGATGTATTTCACTCCGGGCAGGGCGCATTGACGAATGACTTCAGCGAGTTCATTCATTGCCGCTGCTCGGGGAAAGTTCTTTCTCCAAACAAGGCAAACCCTTCTTGTTGGAATGGGGTCATCAAAAGGAATGTAGCGAATTAGTTGATCTGGTGTGGCTACATCAGGTGCAGAGGTTCGTGGCAATACTGAAATTCCAATACCACTTGCTACCATCTGTCGAATCGTCTCAAGAGATGATCCTTCAAAACTACGCTGCTCACCAATAGTTGAGCCCGATCCTAAGCGATTTAATTCTGGACATACGCCCAGAACATGATCTCGAAAGCAGTGGCCCGTTCCAAGTAATAAAGTATTTTGCTCTTTAAGTTCGCGATGCGGTATTGATTTACGATCCTCCCAGGGGTGCCCTTTTGGAACGGCAACTAAAAATGGTTCGTCATACAAATCAATCTGATTGAGTCCGGCACTTGCAAAAGGCTCGGCAATGACCACGCAATCTAGAGCGCCTTGACGCAAGACCTCGAGCAGTCGAACTGTAAAGTTCTCCTCTAGAAATAGTGGTGCATTAGGTAGTCGTTCTCTTGCAATTCTGACCAAGCTTGGTAATAAATAGGGGGCAATCGTATAGATAGCGCCTAAGCGCAGTGGTCCGGAGAGGGGATCTTGCCCATGCTTGGCTAGATGCTTTAAAGCATTTGCCTCCTCAAGAACTCTTTGGGCTTGATCTACTATTAGGGCGCCTAAACTAGTCATCGCGACTTCGGTATTTGTACGCTCAAAGATTTGCGTATTGAGCTCTTCCTCTAATTTTCTGATGGCAACAGATAAGGTTGGCTGCGAGACAAAGCATGCATCTGCCGCTCTTCCAAAATGGCGCTCACGAGCAACAGCGACGATATAGCGTAATTCAGTTAGTGTCATAGTGAATCATTATGATGTGATTAGAGATTTTGTGCATAGAGCTCATAAACAATATTTTAAGTAATCTGGTAGTAGATCAGAATCAATCCTGCATTATGGATTTGTTTAGGCTAATGAGATAATTTACATTGCCACAACAATTAAAAAAGAGCAAATGATGGCTTCCTTGCCGACTATTAAACAATTGCGATATCTGCTTGCTTTGAGTAAAACTTTGAACTTTACTAAAGCTGCTGAAATGTGTTTTGTTGGGCAGTCCACATTAAGTGCTGGGCTAAAGGAATTGGAAGATGCGCTCGGAGTGCAATTAGTTGAGCGAGATAAGCATTCCGTCTCAATGACTCCGATTGGGAAAGGCGTTGTTGATCGCGCACTGCAATTAATTGCACAGGTAGATGATTTAGTTGAGTTCGTAGAGAGCGCAGCTGGAACCATGCTAGGTTCGATCAAGTTGGGTGTCATCCCGACAATCGCTCCGTTCCTGCTCCCTTCGCTATTGTCTAAGATGAGGGAGCGCTACCCTGATTTGAAAGTGATACTCAGGGAAGATTTGTCGGACAAGCTGATCGATAAACTGAATCGTCACGAATTAGACTTCGCTTTAATAGCGCTTCCTTATGACACTACCGGTTTTTTGGTTAAGGAGTTATTTGATGATGAGTTTTGGTTGATAGGAAATCAGAATGATCCAGATCTAAAAAATAAAGAGATTCAGTTGTCTCATAAATTGACCGACAGACTTTTATTATTGGAAGAGGGGCACTGCTTGCGTGACCATACTCTAAAGGCCTGCAAAAAGAGCGCCTTGACTGACCATGAAAGCATTGAAGCTACAAGTCTATTAACTCTGGTGCAAATGGTCGAATCAGATCTAGGAATCGCATTATTGCCAGAAATGGCTGTTAAGTCTGGATTGCTGAAGCAAACCAAGTTAATTGCTAGACCGCTAACTGCTCCCGCTCCTAAAAGAATCATTGCCTTAGTCGCAAGACTATCTACGGCAAGAATTGAAGAATTTAATGCATTGGTGAGCGTGATCAAGTCTTAATCAAAAAACCACCCGTATTTCATAGCAACTAATGTGATTTCAGCCATTGAGTTGTAAATTCGCTTGCAAGATCCAGAAATCTTTTTACGGTGAGCTTTGAAGAGTGGTTGCGATACGCAATACTTAGGGGAACCGTCATCACAGAATTTGGATGAAATGTTTTATAGACAATACTATTGGGTTGAATTCCTTGCATAGACTTAGGTACGATAGCAATGCCTAATCCTGAGGCAACGAGATTTAGTGCGCCGATAATCCGGTAAACAAGTTGGGCTGATTTTGGTTCAAAGCCTGCTTTAGTGCACTCCTCAATCAAAAATTCTTTAATGCCCGAGCCATTCACTTGTTGATAAAAAATAAAATGTTCATCACGGAGATCTTTGAGGTGAATGGTTTCATTTTGCACCTGAGCCAAGGGATGGTTCACTGGGATCGCAATGACCATATCCTCTTTTAATAGCTCCATGCTGATAATGCTGGGATATGGTTTTACGGAAGATCTAGAAAATGCAATATCAATACGCTCTTGTTCTAGATCATTAATGAGATCATGGGCCGCCCCTTCTTCAATTTCCACGGCAATGAGAGGGTAAGTTTCTCGAAATACGCGCACTAAGTCCGGCGTCATTTGATGCATCAATGCGGAGCTTGTAAAGCCGAGGCGGATGCTACCTTCTTCTCCCATATTAAAGCCTTGAATGCGTTGGGTGGCTTTATCAACGCTGGCAAGAATTTCTCTAGCATCTCCTAAAAAGACTTTGCCGGCTGGGCTCAGTCGAATTAGCCGCGACTCACGAATAAACAACTGCACCCCAAGCTCTTGCTCTAGCAATTTAATTTGATGGCTTAAGGGGGGTTGCTTAATGCCTAAGTTGGCCGCCGCGCGAGTCATGTGCTCCTCTTGGGCAACTGCAACAAAATAGCGTAAGTGTCTTAACTCCATCAAAAATGCCTTTTTGATATTTATAAAGTATTAATTTAACACTTTTATGGTATTAGACAAAAAAATAAATATCAATTAGATTGAGAAACATTATTTAGGAGGCGGATCATGGAAAAAGACACTGAAGTAGCCATTGTTGGTGGGGGTATTGCTGGATTATTTTTGGCAATCAGCTTGCATCAAATCGGAGTTAAAAGTCGGGTATATGAGGCGGTTACTGAATTGCAACCCCTCGGCGCTGGTATCAATTTACTGCCCCATGCTGTTCGTGAGCTAGATGAATTGGGATTATTAGAGGCGCTTGACCGAGTTGGCATTCGCACTAAAGATGCCTCTTACTATAACCAGCACGGTCAGTTGATTTATCGAGAGATTGTAGGTCAGGCTGCTGGATACCAATGGCCGCAATTCTCTATCCATCGCGGTGATTTGCAAATGCTTTTACTCGATGCAGCAAAAGCTCGCATGGGGGATGACGTGATCGCCACGAATCACAAATTTGTTGGTTATGAGCAGGATGATCATGGTGTGACGACACACTTTGTGAATCGTGATGGGGAGCCCTTACCTTCTGTTCGCTCATCAGTGATGATTGGGTGTGACGGGATATATTCCGTACTAAGAGGTCTGTTATATCCAGACGAAGGAGAGCCCAAGTATTCAGGCTACACCATTTGGCGTGGCGTAACGCCATTTAAACCATTCCTGAGTGGCGCCGACACCATTCGCGCAGGGTGGATGCCAGTAGGAAAAATTATGATTTATCCCATCAGAAATAACATTGATGACGAGGGTAATCAGCTCATGAATTTTGTGGCCACCCAAATTCGCCCCAAGCCTGAAAAATGGAATTTTCATGGCGCTGCTAAATTAGAAGATTTCTATGAGGCTTATGAAAAATGGGACTTTGATTGGCTTGACATCAAAGGGCTGCTCCAAAAAACTGAAAAATTCATGGTTTATCCCATGGTAGATCGTGATCCATTACCAACATGGACTAATAAGCGTGTGACATTAATGGGGGATGCGGCTCACCCGATGTATCCAAGAGGATCTAATGGGGCAGGGCAGACCATACTTGATGCAAGATTTCTAACGGGAGCATTTAAACGTCACGGGGTTTGTGAAGCGGCCTTACAGGAATACGATAAAGAACGTGTTGCTGCAACTGGTAAAGTTGTCTTGATGAATCGTGCTAATCCGCCAGATACCATCTTAAAAGTGGTTTATGAGCGCACAGGTGGCAAGCGTTTTAACAAGATTGAAGATGTCATTAGTCAATCGGAGCTGGAAGCTATACTTAATGACTATAAAAATGTTGCTGGATTTCAGGTAAAGCAATTAGAAAATAAACCAGCATACGTATAAGTAATATTTCAGTATTTGGAGGAGACAAAATGAGTTTAGAGCTTAAGCTACCGGGGCTAATCGTTCCGCCCCTGACGCCGTTCAATGATCAGCAACAGGTTGACTATCAATTATTAGAAAACGGCGTTAACTATGTCGTTGATGACTGTAATGCGGCAATGGTTATTGCTGCCGGTGTAGAAGCCCAGGAGTATCACTACTTAAAGTTTGAAGAGCGCAAAGAGCTTATCAAGCGAACAATCGAGTTTGTCGATAATAGATGTCCCGTAGCAGTTGGGATTTCTCATCCTTCTTATAAGATAGCGCTTGAGCTTGCCCACTATGCGCAGGATTTGGGTGCGCAGGCTGTGCAGTTGCTTGCACCACTGAGGGCTTTTGGAGGCGAGCCCTCTCATCAAGAAACCTTAGATTACTTTAGTGCCATCTTGAGTGATATTAAGGTTCCCATGGTGCTGTATCTCAACCCGGGGCCTGGAGCAAATGTTTCGATCCCAACAACGGTTGCGCTTGCCAAGCTCAAAGGGGTAGATTACGTCAAAGAAAGCTCAAGAGACCTATCGCGCGTATCTCGTCTCATTGCTGAAATTGAATTGGCTGGACATGCAAAATATTTCACAACCATGCAAATGTTATTGATTACCTTGCAATTGGGCGGATCCGGAGTGACATTACCGCCGCCTGCAGCATATTTAGCTAACAAGGTAGTTAAGGCATTTACCAAAGGGGACTTAAAAGAGGCAACCCGCTTGCAATTACAGTTTGCTAGCTATCCAAATCGATGGATGGGTCATGGGCTTACGCCGACAATGAAGGCTTCATTAAAGATCTTGGGAATGTCGGCAGGTGATCCTTATCCTCCGCATCCACCCATTGGCGGCGATGATTTAAAAGCCTTAGAGGCTTACTTAAAAACAACTGATTTTCTTATTAAGTAAGGAGTAGTTTGTGATGATTTTTTCGAAAAAGAAATTAATTGCCTTGGGTTTGGTGTTGATATCCTCTTGGTCAATCGCACAAACGGATTATCCTAAAAGGCCAATTACCATCATTGTTCCTTATGCAGTGGGAGGTGGCGCTGATCAGGTAGCTCGCTTACTTGGGCAGCAATTAAGTCTTCGATTGAAACAATCAGTTGTGATTGAAAATCGGGGGGGTGGCAGCAACACGATTGGAATGAACCTTGTAGCTAAAGCGGCGCCAGATGGTTATACATTAGGACTTGCTACGCCGACATTTTTAATGACGCCATCGATTCTGAAAAATCACCCCTATGATCCGCTAGGAGACTTTACGGGAATTGCGGTAGCTGCAGATGCGCCATTAGTTTTAGCGGTCAATTCAAAGCTGCCAATTAAAACCGTAAAAGATTTAATTGAGTATGGCAAGGCTCGTCCCAATGAATTGAACTGGGCTTCCGGAGGAACTGCATCTACGCAAGGACTTGCAGGCCTATTATTTAGCATGACTGCTGGTATACAAACTACCCAAGTGCAGTACAAAGGGAGTTCGCAAGGTTTAAATGATTTGCTGGGCGGTAGTGTCCAGTTTATGTTCAATCCAATGCCATCGATCATTCAGCATGAACGAAGTGGGAGGATCAGAATATTGGGCGTCGCTGGAACTCAGAGAATGACTAAATATCCAGAGTTCCCATTAATTTCTGATACCTTGCCTGGATTTCAAGCATCGGGTTGGTTTGGTTTTGTCGCCCCAAAGGGAACCCCGCCCGCCATCCTGGATTTGCTAAATAAAGAATTTAATGAAATTGTCAAAGATCCTGCAATTCGTGACAGGTTAATTGACGATGGATTGGAGCCAAAAAATATCACGAGAGAGGCCTTTAATAAGAGCCTTCAATCTGAGTTTGCTAAATATCAAAAAATATTAGCAACCCAAAATATTGTCAAAGAATAAAAAGATTACTCAAGGAGAAACCCCATGTTAAATATTAAAAGAATATCCCTTGCCGAAGCAAAAATATTGATAGCGGGAGCAACTCAAAAGTCGGTGGAAATGAATATACCAATGTGTATCGCAGTGACCGATGAGTCTGGACATTTGGTGGCGTTTGATCGCATGGATGGTGGCAAAGTAAGTAGTAGCCCAATTGCGATTGATAAAGCTTTCACAGGCGCTGTTGCACGTAAGCCAACACATGTTTATAACGAACTATGCCAGCCTGGAAAATCTACCTTCGGGATTCATGTAACAAATAATGGTCACTTCAGCATCATTGGTGGTGGATTTCCGGTAACGGTTGATGGCCAAATTATTGGTGGTGTAGGAATCAGTTCCGGTACAGCAGCAGAGGATCAGGTGGTTGCTGAAGCGGCGCTAGTGTATTTCTATGAAAAAACTGGATATAAGGCTTAATATTTTTTATGTCTAAGCTCCCCTTAACCCTTGCTTGTTGGAACTACGACCGAACACGTGCATTAATGGAGGGGAGCATTGTCCCGGAAGGTATTGACCTCAATTATTTAAGTTTGCCAGTAGAGGAGATTTTTTTTCGGACTCTAAATCATCAAGAGTTTGATGTGGCGGAATTATCTCTTTCGTCTTATTTACTTTCATTGCAAAAACCTGAAAAACCATTTATTGCTATTCCAGTATTTCCATCATGCGCATTTCGTCATTCCGGAATATTCATAAATACCAACTCAGGAATTAAAGAGCCCAAAGATTTAATTGGTCGGCGTGTCGGTATTCCTGAATATCAAATGACAGCTGCTGTATGGATACGCGGGATATTGCAAGATGACTATGGCGTAGCATTTGATCAAGTTCATTATTTGACGGGCGGAGCTGAGCAGCCAGGACGAAGTGAAAAAATTAAATTGCAGTTACCTCCCAACATTAAAGTAGAGCCAATTGGGCAGGATCAGACTTTATCGCAAATGCTGAAAGATGGCGAGATAGATGCGCTTTATACAGCCCGCACACCCTCTTGTTTTCAGGGGAGTAATCCGCATATCAAAAGATTATTCCCCGAGTACGGGGAAGTCGAGCGCGCTTATTATTTAAGATCCAAGATCTTTCCAATCATGCACGTGATAGCGCTTAAACGCAGCGTTTATGAAGCTAACCCATGGATTGCCATGTCTTTATATAAAGCATTTATAGCGTCGCAAAAATTGGTTTATCAGGATATGAAAGAAACGGTAGTATCAAAAACCATGTTCCCTTGGATGAACTATTATTTAGATCAGGTCAGGGCTGAAATGGGTGAGGATTATTGGCCTTGGAATATTTCTGGAACGAAACATAATATTGAGACATTGATGCGGTATTCATGTGAGCATGGGCTGTTAAAGAGACCGCTCAGCATGGAAGAGATTTTTGCAAAAGAAACTTTTGCTGGATTTAAGATTTAATGACATCCAAAATATAATGACTTCATCATGAATGTCAAATTGACAGGTATGTGATTGAAGTTTGTGGTGGGCTGGGCTATCTATAAAGCAGAGATAAAAAAAGCCTCACAATAAAGGAGGCTTGCCATTCGGTTTTAGGCCAAATACCTAAAGGTTCGGGCGATGCTTTGGTTAATATTGGGGGATTAACCAAGCATTATTAGGAAATTATTTTAGGTCTTGAGTGATGCAATGGCTTTGTTGTAATAACTTAGATCAACGAACTGGTCGGGGTTGATGGGAGATGATTTTTCAAATTCCTGACGTATCGCTAGTAAATTTTTGAATCCCACCATGGAGAACTGGGCATCAACAGCAAGTCCAATTCTTGGGTTGGTCAAAATGCTGTAACTTTTTTCGATGATATCTGGGCTTAGGCCCAATCGTTTTTCCAGAAGAGCGAGCACTGCCGATCGATTGCTTGGGTTTAGACCCCAACGAACTGAGCGTATCCAAGCGGCAATATATTTTTCTATGACCTGACCATTAGCCTCTATGAATGGCTTCATAGCAAACATACCAGATGCTTGGTAAGGGCCTGCTAAGTCAATCAGCCAACCAAGACTTTTCATGCCCAAATCTGAGGCCTGAATTGAGAAAGGGGGATTTAGGGTTGAGACAGAATATTCTTTATTGCCTTGCATGGCTTTAAAGCGCATCGCAGTACTACCAATCACTTGAACCTTATATTCCCCTGGCTTGATTCCTGCAACATCGAGGGCTTTCATGGCCTGAAGAGCATATGCCGTATTAGGCGCATCAACGATGAGAGTCTTTCCTCTCAAGTCGCTGATTGATGTAATGTCAGGTTGAGCCATGAGTTGATTCATGCTAGAGTCACCACCCATCAAGATGATTGAAGGTTGTCCAGTCATCCTTTGAATCGCTACTGAGTTATCAACGGCGGAATGGGCAATATCGACTTTTCCACTCGCAAGATCCCCCCTTAACTCACTAGAGTTCATAGTGTAGGAGACGTCAAGATTTAAGCCGGCATTCGCAAAAAAACCGTTTTCTAAGCCAGCCCAAAGTGCTAGGTTTTGCGCACCCGGAAAAACTTTTACTTTGAGCTTAGTCTCATTTGCCATTACAAATCCTGCCTTACTAGCTATACCATAGCCGGCAATGGCACCTAAGGAATGAATAAACGTTCTGCGTCGCATGGTGTCTCCTTGAAATATCCTTAGCAAACAGAGCCCTGATTGCCAGTGGTTGTTGTAATTATTTCTACCTTGCTAAATATTAAATGCTTGTTTAATTTTTGGCAATCTGGGATTCCACTTAATTATTTTTAATAGTCTCAGATCAGGGGGTAGTTAACGCTAGACTCGATGCCCGATTAACCTGAGGATATTGGTGTGAATTAAAGCGATTCTATTGAAATAAGCGCAATTAAGCATGACTGAATTGGATGGATGAAAGAACTATGCTTAGTGCCGATAGAATTTCAATGGGTCTCTAATGCCTCATTAAATTTGCTGAATTGAGAATTTCTTGATGGCATGCAACAAGAAAAGGTCTTGTTGAGAGTTTGCTATTAGCGATACACCGAGTGGTGCATTTTCATATTGGCAAATTGGTATATTGACTTGAGGTAGGCCGCCAAGTCCCGCAATGCATAGAAGTTGAAATAATTGCTTTCTGACTTGCTCTAATTCAAGAGGGGAGGATGTCAGTAATGGAGCGATACATCCAGTGCTTGGCATTACGAGGATGACTTCAGTATTCTCATCGCCTAGATTATTGAGTAATTGCTTGAGATATTTTTCTATGCGGATTTTCTCTAATTTTGCCGCGGCAATAACATTGGGATCCAAAGATCTTGCAATCTCAAAGCGTTCTTTAATACCAGGGCCAAATTCATTCAGATGCTGTTCAGCCCATTGTCCATGCTCTTCCCAAATCTCTGAGGCCTGAATAATCCGAAAGTTCTCAGCCCATTGAGACAATGCTTCAGGTGCGATTGATATATCTTCGATTACCTCTTTAGATAGCAGAGTCAAAATCTCTTTTTTTAGTATTTCTGCAATAGGTTCCGGGGCTAATTGAAATGCCTCTTTTAGTAGGAAGTATTTTGGTTTTTTGTGAACAGTTGAGACCTTTTCATTCAATAGAATTTCGCCTACTTGCAGAAGAACATTGGGATCTTTTGCAAACCAACCAAGCGCATCAAAGCTCTTTGCTAGACCGCGCGCATGTTTTAGTGAGATGCGACCATGTGTTGTTCTAATGCCATAAATGCCACAGAAGCTTGCTGGTGCTCGTACTGATCCACCAGTGTCGGAGCCGATTGCAAAGTCGACTAGGCCGGCTGCAACTGCAGCGGCAGAGCCGCTCGAGGAACCGCCGGGAACGCGTAGCGGTGAGTGGCTATTTATAGGCGTGCCATAGTGTGCATTCATTCCGAGGATGCTATAGGTTAGTTCATCAGTATGAGTTTTGCCAAGCAGATTAGCACCTGCATTTGAGAGCGTTTCAACAAAGGCCGCAGTCGATGTTGGAATCGAATGAGAGTTAAGCCATGCAGGGCTACCAAATGCTGTAGGGATCCCGGCAATATCGTATATATCTTTTATGCCATAAGACAATCCGCTTAAGGGCCCCTCGTGACTAGCAGCAATACTAACTGGCGCATGTCGACAAAATGCAGCTACTGTATCTAACTCAAAAATATTTGAAGAGCCTTGTATTTTCACGATTTACATTTATAAAGTGGAGGGGTAAGATCTTAGCAATAAAGATTACTCAGATTATTAAACCATATTCAAAGATAAATATATGAATGAATTACTTAGCTCTCGTGTACCTTTTTCCGCGATCGTGGACAGGCCAAAATTAATATTGCCAGATTCTGCGCGGATGGTAGTTTGGTTGATTGTGAATATCGAACATTGGTCTATGGAAAGACCCATGCCAAGGACTGTTCTCTCGCCACCAATGGGCCAACCTCTGCAGCCTGATTTACCAAATTGGGCTTGGCATGAATATGGAATGCGTGTTGGTTTTTGGCGTATTTTTGAAGCGCTCAATCAGCGCAATATTATTCCGACATTAGCGACCAATGGAATTGTTTGTTCATCTTATCCAAGGGTAGCTGAGGCAGGTTTAAATAAGGGATGGGAGATGATGGGCCATGGCTATATTCAAGGCCCAATGCATAAGTTACTGAATCAGCAAGAGGCCATTGAGCAGACGGTGGATGCAATTAAGCAGTTTAGTGGCAAAGCCCCTGTTGGTTGGGAAAGTCCTGGTTTGACCGAAAATGATGCGACGATTGATTGTTTATCCAAGGCTGGGATTGAGTATGTTGCTGATTGGGTTTTAGATGATCAGCCTGTGTGGATTAATGCAAAGCCAAAACCTGTGCTATCAGTTCCTTACACCGTTGAACTAAACGATATCCCAATGATGTTGTTGCAAAGCAATCGTGGTGAAGAGATGTTCTTGCGTGGTGTTGATCAGTTTGAGCGCTTATGGTCTGAAAGTGCAACAATTCCAAGGGTAATGGCTTTGAGTATTCATCCCTATATTACTGGTGCACCACATCGCATTGGCTACTTTGAAAAATTACTAGATCATATCCAGCAAAAAGAAGGCGTTTTAATCAAGACGGGCGAATGGATTTCTGATTGGTATCGCACTCAAGTTGCGGCGCCACATTATGAATAGGCATTGTGCCCAAGGAAATGTATAGCATCAGTTTTTAACGCTAGTATTAGCAAATCCGTCTGGTACTGCTTTTCCTGTAGCTAGCAATCCACTAATATCGACAGCCGTTTCTGCCATTACGGTATTTGCATTTCTTTTCACATGATCATGCTCAAGAGAATTTTTTTGGCCTTGAGATTGCATGTAGAGCCCTAGATATTGAGCTCTTGCCACAACATCTTGACCGATCTTAAGGCGCTCATTGCTATAGGCTTGAAGGGCCACTGGGGTGGCGCCTAGATTTTTGATCTGTTTCGCAATCGCAATAGCTTCATCTCCGGCCTTCGTTACTCCCATTCCGACATGAGGACGCCCTACAAAGGCTGCGTCTCCCATTAATGCAATTCTGCCAAAGACGACTTGTTCAGATCGAAGATCATAGATAGGCTGCAGAAATGGGGCAGAAGTTTTTTCCAGAATTTCAGAAAATTGTGGCGCTAAATGAGTTTTAGCTATTTGACGAATATCCTCAATATTTTTCTTGGAGACTTTTAGTGGAGGGATGCCGGTTGGATAAAAAACGCCTTCATCATCCGTCAGAAGTTTAATCAGTTCATCTGATTCGGTAGCTCCTCGATACCAGACAAAGTTATACCCCCGCATTCCGGGTCTTAAGTCATTGTTTTGGCCTGCCACTGGATAGCCCAGCATTTGCTCGCCTTTTGGTAGACAAAATCCGAAATAATCAAACAAAGTATCTAAGGTTAATTTTGAGAGGCGATTTTCATCGCAGACCCCGCGCCATGCGATATAACCAGCGTATTTTGGTTTAATCTCGGGCGCTAATTGGGCTCGAATTGTTGAGCGAATGCCATCCGAAGCAATTAACAGATCTGCAGTAAATTTACTACCATCCGCACAGCTTACATATACTTGGTCACTATCTTGATTCACAAAATGAACATTTTTTCCTTGTAGATAGCGATCCTCTGGAAAGTTTGTTTTAAGGAGTTGATACAGCCGACTCCATGAGGTGAGTATTTGCGGAAGATCCATGTCGGCGAGACACTGGCCATCATGACCAAGTGTTACTCGCTTTTTTACTAACACTCCAAGCGAGTCATCGACTTGAATACCTGCTTCGCAAAGCGCATCAGCAAGGGCGCTATGAGTGACAATTCCTGCGCCACGTCCATTAAGTAGGCCAGTAGCTTTCTCTAGTAGGATTACGTCATGCCCTTGTTTAAGCAACATATTTGCTGCAAATAGTCCACCAAGAGAGCCGCCAACGACGATGATTTTTGCCATTATTAATCAGAGCGCCTTAAATTTTTCATCTAGAGCTAGCTTTTCATGAGCAGGGTAGTTCAGCTCAATGACTATTCCATTGGGGTCTTCAAGAAAAATTTGATGCAACTGAATTACCGGCACAGTTCTCTCTTGGTAGTGAAGGCCCAGCACTTTTAATTGCTTTAATTTTTCCTCTAATCCTGTTGCAAAAAAAGCAATATGATCAACAGCACCAGAGCCCTTTAGAGTCGAGGGATCACGATCGCCTAAATATTGCTGCAATCCTTTGGGGTTAGTCTTATCGATGGCAATTAAATGTAGTACTGAATTTGACCAATCGTCATGCGAACCGTTATATAGCCAGACACCTGGAAAGGGGAAGTCTGGTCTTGGACCCATCGTGAGACCTAATAATTGAGTAAAAAATGTTGTTGTTTTTTCAAGCTCTAAAGTTCGAATCGAGAAGTGATTTAAGCTAAGTTTATTCATGATGACTCTGTATTGAAGGTAAACAACATTTTTTAAATTAAGGAAGCTACAGTGTTTTTTGCTAGACCTAAGTTTAATTTAACAGAAAATCAACAGTGTGCATCATCAATCTAGCCGATACATAATGAGGCATCGATGCTTAGGCTATGCTGTATTTCAGTCTTATTGCCTATCGTGGAGATGAGTCGAACTAAACCGGACAACATGCGTCCGATTTAGTATTTATCACCAAGTCGATTTATTTGAGTGCGCTCATTCTGCGTAGGACATCATAAACAGCTGCTGTATCATTTTCTGCATGACCTGCACCCATGGCTGCGTTGTAAATAGCTTGAGACGCGGCAAATAGGGGTGCTGGTGTATTGGTTTGTGCAAGGGCTGCAGTAATCAGTTTCATATCCTTTTGCCAGATTGAAACTTTCATCGTAGCTTCATCCCAGTTTTCCTTCACCATCACAGGGCCGCGCACGCTAAACATGCGGGAGCCGCCGGCACCATCTGCCAATACTTTAACTGTGGTTTCGGGATCAATACCCCAATTTTTCCCTAGCAAAATTGCTTCTGCAGTGGAGACGTTATGAATTGCTACCAATAAATTAGCCATGAGCTTTAGCTTCATGCCATTTCCAAAACTGCCTACATAGTAATTTGCTTTTGCAAATCCAGAAAAGACATGCTCCATTTTTTTGACCGCTGCAGCTTGGCCACTGGAGTAAATGGAGAGATCTTTTGTTTTAGCTTGGGCGCCGGTTCCCGAGAGAGGGCAATCCAGAAGAGTAATCCCCTTTGCATCTAAAATTTTCTTTGCAGCTGCTTTATCATCCAAATCAAGCGTACTTGCCTCGGCAATAACAAGCCCTTTTTTCCCGCTCGCTGCAATTGCTTTAGCGCTATCGATGAGTGCATTGGCGCTCGGAAGGGATGAGATGATAAATTTTGCCTGCTTACCTAACTCACCTGCAGATTTGACGACTCTACCGCCAGCTTTGGTTAATCTTTTTTGACAGGTAGGGTTTGGGTCAAATCCAATAACATCAAATCCGGCCTTTAAAAGGTTCCCTGAAATAGCTGATCCCATGATCCCCAGGCCTAGCACCCCAACAGTTTCGAGTGCTGGTGATGAATTTTTAGGGGTAGATTTTTTAGTAACTTTTTTTATTGTGGTCATGGTTGTCTCTTATGGGTGAAAATCAATAATTAGATGCAGTTAAGTTGAATTTAGTTAGAGCATGAATGACTATTTTTATTATCAATTCAGCTTTTATAGTATTTAATCATAAATTGTTATAGTAAACATTTATTGAAATGCACTTGAGTGGGGCGACTGTTTGCACCCTGAATAATAAAAAACTTGGAGATATGATGAAGATAGGTCTAGTTGGGACTGGAAGACTTGGTGGAGGGATAGTTGAGCGCCTCCTAAGCGTAGGTCATGAGGTTTTTATTTGGAACCGCTCGCCAGAGAAAGCGCATCACCTAGTTGAGTTGGGCGCAATCTTAATGGCCTCGCCTGCCAAAGTAGTGGATGCATCTGAAATTATCTTATCTGTATTAACCGATGCCGATGCAATTGATGCTACTTACTCTGGTCCCAATGGAATCTTGTCGGTAAATTTGAAGGATAAGGTTTGCATTGAGATGAGTACAGTGCGACCTGAAACACAAATTGCTTTGGCTGCCAAGGTAATTGCTGCTGGGGGTGGGTTTGTGGAGTGTCCGGTTAGCGGTACGGTAATGCCTGCAAAAGAGGGGACTTTATTTGGCCTTGTTGGTGGAGACGCCCTCTCGGTAGAGAAGGTAATGCCACTGTTGCAACAAATGTGTCGTCGCATAGAGCATGTGGGTGCAGTTGGTTCTGGATCCAGCTTGAAGTTAGCGATTAATCTACCTTTACTAGTTTACTGGGAGGCACTCGCGGAGGCGATTGCACTGACGCAGCCAATTGGTTTAGATCCAGAGCGTCTGTTAGATATATTGGCTGATACTTCTGGAGCCCCTAACGCGTTAAAGGCACGCGGTCCAAAAATTGCTGCAGCCCTCAAGAGTGGGAAGCCCGGAGCTACTTTTTTCAACATTGATTCAGTACGTAAAGATTTGCGGACTATGGTTGAAGAGGGCAAAAGCCTAGGCTACACATTGCCGGTAACTCAGGCTGCATTAGCTTCATACGATAGATCCTCAGAGGCGGGTTATGGTGCCTGCGATGGATCTGAGTTAGTCACTTCTTGGCTGGCAATAGCAAAAAAATGATGTCATTGCTTTGTTGATAGGTTGTTATTTAACTAGGAATGATGGTTTTTTGCTTACCGCATCGCAACATTTTTTATTGTAATTTTTATGCATAATGAGATTTAGCGTCCTCAATTAGAAGGGCGAAATAACTGGAGGCAAATCTATGATTAACAGATGTCGATCGCATTTAGCAAAGCTATCTTTAGTTGTTCTTACTAGCTTGTGCGCATTTACTACTTCGAATGTTTTGGCGCAAGCATTTCCTAATAAGCCGGTGCGCTTAATCGTGACTTACCCTCCGGGAGGTAGCTCAGACTTAATGGGCCGCCTAATGGCGAAGAAGCTCAGTGAGCTTTGGGGGCAGCCAGTGATTGTCGAAAATAAGGGCGGTGCTGCTGGATCTATTGGTATGGATTTTGCTGCACGACAAGCTCCAGATGGCTATTCATTTGTTTTGGGCAACTTTGGTCCTGCTTTAGTTAATCCCCTGATGAGTAAGGTGAGCTACAACATGGAAAAGGATTTCATTCCGATTTCCTTAACAGCCTCAGGCCCCAATGTTTTAGTTGTGCCAGCAAATTCGCCATACAAGAGCTTGCAAGAGTTATTAGATGCGGCTAAAGCAAAACCGAATGCTTTGAATTTCGGCACTAGTGGTCCAGGAAGTATGTCGCATATTGCTACTGAGATGATCATGCGTCAGTCTGGTGTTCAAATGACTAATGTCCCTTATAAAGGTGGTGGCTTGGCCTTAGTTGATTTAATGGCAGGACAGATTGATTTTATTGTTTCGGATGCCTTGCCTGCTGCCGAGCATATTAAGTCAGGAAAGCTACGCCCGCTGGCGATTACCAGTGGATCAAGGACTCCCCTGGTTCCTGGTGTTCCTACTTTCTCTGAAGGTGGCTTACCAGGCTTTGTTGCCCTCACTTGGTGGGGTGTCTTTTTGCCAGCCGCGACTCCTAAAGATATTCAGGATAAGTACTACACCTCTTTGGTAAAAGTGATGGGGGATCCTGAAATCAAAGAGCGATTTGCTGCAATGGGAGTACAGGCGCAAGCAACTACTCCTGAGGAGTTTAAGGCTTACCTAGCAGCAGAAAATGCGCGTTATTCCAAACTTATTGTAGAGAACAAAATTAAGGCAGACTAATTTTCTAGAATGCCTTAATAAGTTAAGCTTTAATTTTTAGAAGCTTCATTGCATTTAACCCTTGGATTTTTTGACGATCATCTTTTGTTAGTTTTTTGACTGAGTTAATTAATCCAAGGGGGTCTACTTCTCCCATATCGTATGGATAATCTGTACCCAGCAGAACATGATCGGCACCATAGACATCAATTAGATGTCTGAGCATGGTGGGATCAAATGTAATCGTGTCAAAGTAAATTTTCTTTAGGTAATTTGACGGCTTCGATTTGATGACGGTACGGCAGTCTGGTCGTGCGCGCCAAGCATGATCCATGCGGGCCCAGTAGTGGGCTAGATATCCACCACCATGTGCTGCAATAAATTTAATTTTTGGGTTCTTGGCAATGACGCCATCAAAAATGAGATGGCTTACCGCTAGCGTTGTATCCAAAGGATTGCCAATAACATTATTAAAGTAATGATTTACAAGGCGATCTGCCTGAGTAGTGCCTAAGGGGTGCATAAAAATCACAACCCCAAGTTCATTTGCCTTAGCAAAGAATTTATCGAGCTTTAAGCGTGGATCTGTCAGGTCCATTCCATTTACATTGGTATTAATCTCTACGCCACGTAGGCCTAATTTTTTGACCGCATACTCTAATTCACGTACAGCCAGCTCGGCATTTTGCAGTGGAACGGATCCGAGGCCGACAAACCGATCTGGATGATCGGCCACAATCTTGGCTATACCTTCGTTCACTTCTCGAGCAATACTGGCACCTAAATCTGGTTCTGTGAAGTAAAAATATTGGAACGGGGCAGGGCATACTGCCTGAATATCAACACCCATTTTGTCCATATCGCGGATGCGCTCGGTAATGCCGGTGAGCTTAGACGCTCTATCAGCCATTTGCTTTACGTTAGTTTGTCGCGTTAAGTCGTTAGCAAAAATAATGGACGTATCGTATTTTCCTGCCTCTAAGTACTCAGTTTTTTTGGCAACCTCAGGATTGAGGTAGTGACAGTGAATATCAACAACTTTTAATTTACCTTTTCGGTCCTTGCTGAGGACTCGAGTCTTCTCGCTAGGCTTTGAAGCTTTTTTTGCAGCAGCAGAGCCCTCTTTTTTTAATATTTTGCTTGCTCGAGATTTAGAATCTCTTTGCAATGCAGCAATAGTCCTATCTGCCAAGTTTTCTTGTGCAGTTGCACTGTGGAAATTATCTGCTGAGTGTTGGTGGGCTGGATCGCTACAAGATGGGCTGCAGGTAAAAAACATAACTTCCCCTTACATAAGAATAAATATTAATTGTAATTAGTCGCTGCGACCCTGATGAATGGGTTCTTATTATCAGCATTATGGAGCATATTCTTAATAAATTGCTACTCAATTTTTTCAGTGCAATTCTTTTGATGGGTAGTCAATCGCAATTCAATTAAGCTTTATGATTACTCAAAATGAATTCCAAAAACTTTGATCTCGTAATTTATTTAGTGGCTGCCACCTTCTTTATGGAGAATTTGGATGGCACCATTATTGCCACATCATTGCCGTCGATGGCTAGCGATTTTGGCAGCAGTGAAATTGATGTTGCATCAGGCATGACTAGCTATTTACTCACATTGGCAGTCTTAATACCGGTAAGCGGATGGTTTTCTGATCGTTTTGGGGCGCGACGTATATTTACTCTAGCGATTGCAATTTTTACTGGGGCATCCATTCTCTGTGGCTTGAGTGATTCGCTATCTATGTTCATCCTTGCCAGAGTGTTGCAGGGAGTGGGTGGAGCCTTGATGGTTCCCGTTGGTCGAGCAGTAGTGTTGCGCGGAACCCCAAAAGAAGGAGTCATCCGTGCCGTAGCGCTAATTACTTGGCCTGGTTTAATTGCTCCAGTTGTTGGTCCGGCTATTGGCGGATTCATTACCACCTACGCAAGTTGGCACTGGATTTTTTTTATTAATGTGCCATTGGGTCTCATTGGAATTTTCATGAGCCTATCTCTATTGGAGCAAAGCCAAGAGATCCAGCAAAAGCCATTTGATTATTTTGGGTTTATTTTTAGCGGACTCGCTTTAGCAACATTTATATATTGTCTTGAGCTATCCCATCATTTCGAAAGAAATCTCTGGCTTCTGCTAATCACTTTGAGTATTTGTATCATCAGTGCCTATCTCGCTTATCGCCATTTACGCATATGTGAATATCCCTTGATGGATTTGAAGTTATTGGATATTCCCAGTTTTGCTGTCAGCATTCAAGCGGGTATTATTTTTAGGACAACTTTATCTGCAGTTCCGTTTCTCATGCCATTACTTTTCCAGTTGGCGTTTGGAATGGACGCTTTTACCGCCGGGCTAATGGTGCTGAGTATTTTTGTTGGCAATTTAGCAATGAAGGCAGTCACATCGCCTATCCTGCACCGCTTCGGCTTTAAACGAGTGATGATCATCAATGGGGTTTTATCGATACTATCGATTATTGCTTGCGCCTTCATTAGCCCGAGTATGGCACTCCCCATCATCTTGCTCATATTATTTTTGAATGGCATTTTTAGATCAATGCAATTTACCTCTATTAATACTATAGGTTTTGCAGATCTCTTGGGTAAGCAGATTGGTTCTGCCTCTGCTATTACAAGCACTTCTATGCAGCTGGCTAATGCCCTTGGAGTTGCTTTAGCGTCTCTAGGTTTAGTTCTTGCACAAAATCTTCGAGACCCCCAATCTACTGTGTTGAGTTTGGCGGATTTTCAAATGAGTCTTGTATTGATAGCCCTCATTAGCTTTACAGGCCTATTTAGCTTGCTGAAATTACCAAACCATGCAGGTGATGACATCAGGAAAAACTCAGGCAGCTAGTCTTTGCATTCTGGATAGTTCGGAATTAGCTGCCTTACTGCTAGATTTACTCAATCCCTACTTTCTGAAACTGCCCATTAGAGCGTGCAGTATTTATATTGTTTAAAAAAGTTTTTGCAAGTTCGGCATTAGGAGAGGAGATACTAACCCCTGCGTCATAGCTGGTGTAGTTTTGAACTTCTGAGGGTAGGGGGCCTGCATACTGTAAACCCTTGGGTTCAAATAACATAATTTCAGTGATTGCTCCAAAGCCAATTTCGTTCCCACTGCCTTTTATGATGTGCATTAAGACAGATTCGCCATTGTCGTAACGGATTATTTTCGATTGAATGGCATCCATTACTCCAAGTTTGGAAAATAACTTATCTAGATAGAGTCCAGTAGAAGCTTTGTTGTAGATAATCCTGTCAGCTAGCAATACGGATTTTTTTAAGTCCTCTACATTTTGAATAAGGGGCTTGGTCATGCCGGATCTAACTGTGATGCCTGCGCCAACTTTACCCACATAAACATTAGCGCCTGCCTGCAGTTTTCCTTGCTTAAGCTGGTCATTAATTAATGCATTGGGCGCTATCAAGATGTCGAACTCTTGATTGGCGGATAAGCGCTCTCTTAGCTGGGGGCCAGTGCCAAACTGAATTTTTGCTCGATGAGCTGTACTTTTTTCAAATTGATGGATTGCGATTTCTAGGCCAGGTTCAACTGCCCCAGCACTCATGATTTTCAGCTCGACCGCCAACGTTAAGGAGGGCAGCATAAAAATAGTCAGCATTAAAAAGAACGGGCGGCTAATCATTTTGAATTTCATGGGCTACTCCTACTGATGATTTAAAAGGTTGCTTAATATGCTTTGAGTCAGCTGATTGTATTGATTGCTAAATAAAACCTTGAGTATCGACTTAGGAATTTGCTACTATATTAATGATCAAGTGATCAATTTAATGGAATAATATGACCAATGCAAGAAATTGCATGGCGAGGTTCATTCTTGTGGAAGAGGTAAATGAAATGCAATTGAATACTAAGACAGCATTCGTTTTTGAGGGTAAGTTAGGCGCACCAGTGCTGGTATTTGCTAATTCTTTAGCTGCTACCCCGCAAATGTGGGATGCCCAGGTGAAAGTTTTGTCACAGCATTATCAGATCTTGCGTTATAGCTACCGAGGTCATGGTGATACAGCCCCTCAAGGCAATGAAGCCAATATGGAAGATTTGCAGCAAGACTTATTGGGCTTACTGGATTATCTGAATATCGAGAAATTTTCTTTTATTGGCTTGTCACTTGGTGCCATGTTGGGTCTTTACCTTGCGGCCAAGAATCCGAATAGAGTTACCTCATTGATAGCTGCTAATTTTCGCCCATTTCAGACTGATGTCTCAAGAGAGCAATGGAATCAGCGTATTGAGTCTGTAGGGCAAAATGGTATCGGGGCAATTGTAGATGGAACTGCCGACCGTTGGTTATCTGAAGATTTTCGCAAGGCGCATCCAGAGATTGATCAGGGGATTCGCCAAATGATTCGGGGGACATCATCCGATGGTTTTATGTCGTGCGCAAAGGCTGTGCGCGATTATGATGCCCGCCCCTTTTTAGGTGAAATTCAATGTCCAGTGCTGCTGATTTCAGGGTCTATAGATATTGCCGCGCCTATTAGCGAATTCCCTGCAGTCCAAGCCTCTATTAAGAATTGTCAATATTTGCAATTAGATGCCGCACATATTTCAAACGTAGAGTGTGAGAGTGAATTCACGGGTGCTGTCGTAAATTTTTTACATTCGGTTTAAATATAAAAATAAAATATGAGGAGATAGAAAGTATGAGTCAGACACAACTTCGCGTTGCAGTGATTGGTTATGGTTGGTGGGGCAAGACAATTGTTGCCACACTGCAAGAGAGTAAGTTCATTAAGGTAGAGATGGTAGTTGAGCAAGAAGCTGCAGCTCGTGACGCAGCTAAAGTGCTCGGAGAAAAGACTGGCTTTATTGTTTCAGATTCTTATGAAGATGCCATTAATAATACAAATGTGGACGCGGTGATTTTATGTACGCCCCATAAATTACATTCAGCGCAGATTACCGCCGCCGCAAAAGCTAGCAAGCATGTATTTTGTGAAAAGCCCTTATGTTTAACTCTCAATGATGCTGTCGCCGCTGTCTCTGCTTGTAAGGCTGCTGGTGTCATGCTGGGCATTGGCCATGAAAGGCGATTTGAACCTGCCATTATCGATTTACGTCAGCGGATTGCCGATGGTGAGTTGGGCACGATTCTGCAGATCGAGGGTAACTTTAGTCAAGATAAGTTCTTTGCTTTACCGCCAGACAATTGGCGCCTGTCCAAAGAGCTGGCTCCATGCGGTCCACTGTCGGCTACAGGTATTCATTTAGTGGATTTGGCGATTGCAATATTGGGGCCAGCAGAATCTGTTTTAGCGAGGTTAAATACATTAGCAAGTAATTTTGCAAATGGCGATTCCCTTGCAATTATGCTTGGCTTTAAGGGTGGTCCAACTGCATTGATTAGTGCAATTCTTGCTACACCATTTGATGGTCGATTTACTGTCTATGGCTCAAAAGGTTGGGTTGAAGTGCGCGATAGAACCCATCCTGAAAATCCTACTGGTTGGGATATCAGCATGGTTTTTAGTGGCAAAGAAAAAGTGGCCCACTTCAATGATCCCCATCCAACGGTGCGATCTAACCTTGAAGCCTTTGCGAAAGGCGTGCTTGGTATCAGCCCTTATCCTGTAACTACCGATGAAATGCTGGCAAATGTAGCTGCTCTCGAATCGATTATGAAATCGGCTGAGAGTGGTTTAATCGAAAAGGTCCCCTCTATCGCCTGATATATGCTTACGACTACTAGCAAAAAACTATCATCTACATCTTCAAGCCCTACGCCAAGGCGTAGGTTGAAGCGTGAAGATCGAGATCGAGAAATTGCACAGGAAGCAGTTGCTTTTTTTGCTGAAGTTGGATTTGATGGGGACACACGTGAGCTTGCTCGGCGATTGGGCGTTACTCAATCTTTAATATTTCGATATTTCCCATCTAAAGCTGCGCTAATTGAACGTGTTTACCAAGAGGTTTATGTTGGAAGGTGGAACCCCTATTGGGAGTCCATTATTGCCGACCGCTCTGTGTCGCTTGAGGCCAGATTACTGCGTTTTTATAAGGATTACGCTCGTATTGCATTGACTTATGATTGGGTCCGCATTTTCATGTTCTCTGGACTGAGGGGTGAAAACATTAATGCTCGGTATCTTGATTTTCTGCGCAGCAGAGTGCTGGAGCCGATTGCCAAAGAATTGCGTGCGGAGCTAGGGCTCGCAGGGGTCGATGAAATCCCTGTTACTGAAGAAGAGGTAGAGCTAATTTGGGGTATTAATGCCCGAGTGTTCTATCTAGGGCAGCGTCTTTGGGTCTTTAATGCTCCTCTATCCCTCGATATTGATCAAATTATTGATCAAACGATTAGCTCCTTTTTAGCCGGTTCTAGGGAGATAGTTCCTGACTTGGTAAAGCGCTCCCTAACAAAATCCCAAAGCACCTCCTAAGCTATCAAGGGTTTTCCCTTATTGATATAGATCAAATGATCACTTATAAAGTGATCAAGTGATTACTTAATTCACTAAATTTGTAAGCTAATGGGGTTACGAGATGAACATTGAAGTGTGCGGCGATCAGTTTGACTCAAGGGAATTAAGGAATGTCCTGGGTTGCTTTGGAACGGGTGTCACCGTTGTTACAACGCTAACTGACTCTGGCGAGCGGGTCGGATTAACTGCTAATTCATTTAGCTCAGTATCTTTAGATCCCCCCATTGTCTTGTGGAGCCTGGGAAAGAAATCTCAGAATCTTTCAGTCTTTCAAGATTCAGGAAGATTCGTGGTCAACGTTTTGGGAGCAGATCAACTCCATTTATCTAATCAGTTTGCAAAACCAGTTGCTGATCGATTCGCGGGAGTAAAGCATGGTCCAGGCCTCGGGGGCCTGCCAGTGATTCATGATTGCGCGGCCAATATTGAATGCGAAACATTAAGCGCACAAGAGGTTGGTGATCACATTCTATTTTTGGGAAAAATTGTTCGTTATTCCTATTTGAAAAAAGATACGCTCCTGTTTTGTAATGGGGCCTATGCAAAGGCTACAGAGGTTTGATATAGCCTAAGTAGTGAGATATTAAAACTAATCGGAGAGATGATGAAATATAGTACCTTTATGATGCCCTTGCATCCCCCAGGAAGAAATATTGTTGAGACTTTAAGGGAGGATCAAGAAGCCATTATTTTGGCTGATCAATTGGGTTTTTCTGAAGCGTATGTTGGTGAGCACGTAACCGATGCTGCAGAGACAGTCACCTCCTCAATGATTTTTTTGGCAACGCTAATTCATCAAACCAAAAATATTATGCTGGGTACTGGCACGATCAATGTGCCAAATTCTCATCCGGCAAATGTGGCAGCACAGGCAGCGATGATGGATCACCTACTTCAAGGTAGATTCATTATGGGTGTTAGCCCAGGTGGATTAATGTCTGATGCTGAGGTATTTGGAAACTTTGACAAAGATAGAAATGCGATGTTTGTTGAAGGAATTAATACGGTACTAAAGATATGGGAATCTGAGCCACCCTACAACATCAAAGGGGACTACTGGAATATCTCCGTTGAAAAAACAATGGCAACGGAAATTGGACAGGGTTTCATCATGAAGCCTTTTCAAAAACCACATCCATTAATTGTTGGTACGGCAGTAGCTCCGTTTTCGAAGGGAGTTACGGAAATGGCTAAACGTGGATGGCAACCAATTTCTGCCCCATTTTTACTTCCTGAGTGGGTCAAAACGCACTGGCCAAAGTATGTTGAGGGGCGCGAAGCTGTCGGAGCTGTAGCTCACCCTGATGAATGGCGTGTTGCCAAAAGTATTTTTGTGGCGGATGATGAGGCTACAGCAAGACGCTATGCATTGGAGGAGGGCGGTCCCTATCATTTTTACTTTAAGCAACTAGTTCGTAAGCTAGTAGGTGGTGGTGGGCGCGGTAACTTATTTAAGCTAGATCAAAACATGCCTGACTCTGAAATCACAATTGATTATGTGACCAAGCGTCTGGTGATTGCTGGCACAGTAGATTCTGTAGTAGACCAGATTTTAGCTTTTAGAGATGTGATAGGTGACTTTGGTCAGCTACTTTATGCCTGTCATGATTGGATGGATCCAAAGCTGGCCAGACGTTCAATGGAATTATTTGCCACTGAAGTCATGCCGCGGGTGAATGCTGCAATTAAGTCCTAATGTAGTCAGTCTTTAACTAAGGAGGCATCATGAATTTAAAGCGCTTGCTAGTAAATTCAGCATTACTTATTTTTGGGGTAATGGGCTCACAGTATTCATCAGCAGCAAAAGATTTGCCATTAGATCCAGATAACACTGTTTATAAAAGAATGGTGACCCAAGGGCCAGCTACGCGAATCATTGAGACGCTGTATAAGTGTCCGGTGACTGTTAGGAATCATCGTTTAAGTGCAGTGGGAAAAATCACTGCAACTGATGGAACGGTCATTACGATGCCTGCTGAAACTGCATTACAAAAAGGGCTTGGACCGAGTAGCGCCAATCTCTATAGTGAGTGTGCGCAAATTACGCCTAAAAATGCTTCAGAGGTCTCCACCGGGGATGTGCCCTTGGTAGTTGTTGATCCTGACGGTGAAATCATTACTGGATATATCGTTGCAGATAATTACTATGAGATGTGGGTCAATGGGAAATTAGTCTCCGTTGACAATACTCCATACACTCCATTTAATTCAGCGATCGTCAAATTCAAAGTCAAGCGGCCTTACACGATGGCATTTTTATTGGTGGATTGGGATGAGCAATTAGGTTTGGGGATGGAGCAATTTCCAGTCCCGGTCACTGAAAAAACAAGTCAATGGTACCCAGGCGACGGTGGCTTAATTGCGAAGTTTAGTGATGGCACGGTTACAGATAGCTCATGGAAGGCGCAAACGTTTTATATCGCCCCATTAAATGATCCATCTGAAGTTGTTGAAAAAGGCAATGTTCATGACACACCGCAAAAGGGGCGAGTTCATCCGTTTGCAAAGAAACCAGATTGCAAAGATCAATGCTTTGCGGTTCATTACCCTATTCCAGAAAAGTGGCAAACCAAGCGTTTTAATGATTTGAGTTGGCCAAGAGCCTGGGAGTATACCGATGAGGATATTGGAGTTAATAATTTGCCGGCCTATACTCGTTACCCAGAATTATTCTCGGGCGCGCGTTGGATCTGGACTCAGAATTTAGTATTTGATAATGTAGTGATTGCACGTAAAACAGTTCGATAAATTAAGCAGTATTTTTATATATTTAATGTTAAGAGGGTGAAAGACATGAAACAAATTAATCTTGGAATTATTGGTACTGGTTGGTGTGGTGGAATTCGTGCAGAGACTGCTCGCGGAAGCGCACTGATTAAGGATATTCATATTGCAGAGACTAATGAACTGCGTCTTAAAGAAATGGCGAATTTAGTAGAAGCTAAAACAGCTACGACAGATTATCGCGAACTATTAAAAATACAAGATATTGATGCGGTCATGATTTCAGCCACTCCAGAAACTACCCATTATCCAATCGCGCGAGATGCGTTATTGGCAGGTAAACATGTGTTCATGGAAAAGCCGATTGCAATAGAGCTTTCAGAAGCTGATGAGTTAATTGCTTTAGCTAAAAAATCAAATTTAAAGTTCAGTATTGGTTACTCACAGCGATTTAATCCTAAATTTGCTTACGTTAAAAAATCAATTACCAATGGCACCATTGGTCGTCCAGTAAGCGTCTTGGTTAGCCGCCACATTACCCGTAGTTTGGGTAAAAAGATTACTGGACGCGGTAAGCTGTCTCCGGCTGCAATGGAGTCAACCCACGATTTGGATTTTGTATTTTGGTGTCTAGAGCCAGCAAAGCCTGTCAAGGTCTATTCCCAATTGAATTTCGGGGCAATGCGTGAATCGACCGGCGCTGAGATTCCAGATACCCAATGGATCACAGTCACAATGGATAGCGGACTTTCATTTGTGGTCGGTGGTGGCTGGAGCTTGCCACTCGGTTATCCAAACTTTTCCACAACTTGGATTGAGTTTCTTGGTACCGAAGGTGCAGTAATGGTCGATGATAGTCACAAAGATGTGGTGATTAACACCATGGAAAAGGGTATGCAGTTGCCAATGTCTACCATGCCTGGTGAGAAAGTGGATCACGTGTTTGCTGGCCCAATGGCTGCAGAAACCATTCATTTTATTGAGGCAGTAGTTTTTGATAGGCCCGTACTCGTCACTGGTGAGCAGGCTCGTACTGTGATGGAGGTCTACATGGCCGCAGATCTCTCTGCTGAGACTGGTAACCCAGTCTATCTGCCTTTGCCCGAAGAAAAACTTAAAGTAGTCGCGGGGTAATTGATGAGAGATCGCCAAGCAAAAAATATCGGCTTAGCTATTGTTGGCGCTGGTCGAGTCGGCTTATTTCGAGGTGAAGTAGCGGCTCGCCATGCTCAAGTTGGTTGGATCGGGATTGCAGAAAAAAATCCAGAACGAGCCAAGCTCATAGCTGAAAAATTGAAGGCAGATTTTGTAACATCTGACTATCGGGAGCTATTAAACAGGCCCGAAGTCAATGCGACCATTATTTCAACAGATGAGCACTTGCACGTTGATCCGATTTTGCTAGCGGCAGAGCGTAAACACTCCTTAATGATTGAAAAGCCCTTAGCTACTGATCTAGGTGATTCAGCAAGAGTTTTAGCTGCGATCCAAGCAGCTGGTGTCGATGCCGTTGTGGGCTATACCCAGCGATTTCGTCGTCGCTGGTTGGCTGCAAAGGAGAAGGTGAGTACAGGTCAACTGGGTGATGTCACGCTAGTCTCTTCTCGTGCCTTTATGAATCGATTGGTTGCAATTGATAACTATAAGAGAACTGATCACCCTGAAAAAATTTCTCCGATGGTGATATCCGGAACACATGCTTTGGATATTGTGATGTGGATGATGGAGGGTAAAACTCCAGTGGAGATTTATGCGCGCTCCATTGATAAGGCCCTGGGGCCTGAGTGGAAGGGGATTGATGCAACCTCTGGGGTGATTACGTTCTCCGATGGAACTATTTATCAATCAACTATTTCTTGGGCATTGCCAGTAGTTTGGCCTGGAGCGGTTTATAGCCTGGATGTTGGTATTGTTGGAACTGAGGGTGTATTAACTATTGATGATACTCATCGCGATATTGTGCTGGCAACTAGCAAGTCTCAGGGTGAAGGTTATGCGCCTGATTCTGCTCGACGTGTTGATTTCATGGGAAGCTATCCTCCAGGAGATATGGCCTTGGGAGAGCTTCGTGGTCCAATGCGTGAGGAGACAGAATCTTGGTTAAATCGCGTGGCATTGGGCTTGCCTACTCCTGCTGCTACAGCTGCTGAGGCGCATCGCAATTTGATGCTAACCAAGGCATTCGACTTATCTGCAAGATTGAAAAAGCCGATTTCATTGCCAATAGAGCCTAGTGACGATATTTACTAAGAAAACTCAATTTATTAGAGTTTCTGTAAGTTATTTAGTTCTCACTCTTTGCGCTTTGTTAAGCTGATTTCCCCCTGTCATAAAATAAAAACACCAACTCGAAAGTTGGTGTTTTTATTTATACAACACAATCTAGTCAATCTTAATTCCAGAATCCTTAACCACTTTTGCAAATTTATTAAATTCGGTTTTAACAAGTGCGCTGAATTCTGCAGGAGTACTTCCAATAGGGTCAGCACCCTCGCGAAGAAAGCGATCACGAATCTCAGGCTGTTTAATTGCTCGCGCTGTTTCCTTATAGATCTGGTCTACGATCTGTGGCGGCGTATTAGTAGCAACAAACATTCCAAACCAAGTATTGATATCGTAACCAGTTAATCCGGCTTCAGCCAAGGTTGGGATATCTTTCGCAGCTAATGAGCGTGTAATTGTAGTCACCGCCATCGCCTTT
The DNA here is from genome assembly GCF_018881505.1 of Polynucleobacter sp. UK-Mo-2m-Kol15. Taxonomy (GTDB): domain Bacteria; phylum Pseudomonadota; class Gammaproteobacteria; order Burkholderiales; family Burkholderiaceae; genus Polynucleobacter. The sequence continues at coordinate 746,890 of NZ_JACVQC010000001.1, forward strand.
AAACGACCATCCTTCACCAAAGGGAGGGCATTCACAATTGGAATAAATGCAACCTCTACCTCACCCGCAACAACAGCATTCAGTGCGGGGCCAGCGCCCTTGTAAGGCACATGGACCATAGATGCTCCAGTAGCGGAATTAAACATCTCTCCAGCCAAATGACTACCAGCGCCATTACCTGAGGTTGAATAGTTTAACTTTCCAGGGTTAGCTTTAGCATACGCAATAAATTCTTTGACATTGTTCGCGGGAACTTTTGGGTTAATCACCACTACAAAAGGCATTTGCGCTACCTGGGTTACCGGCACTAGATCTTTAAGCGTATCGTAATTTAAATTTTTATAGAGATGTGGAGCAATCACGGTGCTAGTTGATTGCGCCATTAAAATCGTATAACCATTTGGCTGTGATTTTGAGACAAACTCAGCCGCAATCGTGCCAGATGCGCCTGATTTATTTTCGACCACAATGCTTTGTCCCATGTAATCTCCCAGCTGATTACTGATGGTGCGAGTAATAAAGTCGGCTCCACCCCCAGCAGAGGCCGGCACGATAACCTTAATTGGCCGATTTGGGTATGGTTGCGCGTTTACTGCATTATGGAGACATGCTAAGCTTGCAAATGCCCCCATCGTAATGAAAATTTTTCTCAGTAAAAAAGATTTCATGCTCTACCTCATGTTAGGTGCTATAGGTTGTATAAAAATAATTTCCGAAAAGATGGAATTTTGCTTATTCCTTCGGTATGTTTAATTTCTTAATTTGCTCCCCCGCAGCTATAGAATCTTTTCTGGCAATCTCATTGACTCTGCTTGGTGCACTGAAAAGCGGTGTGACACCTAATCTCAGGAAGCTATCCTTAACATCGGATGAGCTCATAATTTTTTCAAGTGTGGTGTTGAGTTTTTGAATGATAGGTTCAGGAACTCCTTTTTGAGTGACAAGGGTCCACCAAACAACTGACTCAAAATTAGGATATCCAAGCTCTACCATTGTGGGTACATCAGGAAGGGAGGTGGAGCGTTGTGCTGTTGTAACTGCCAAAGGAGTTAATTTTTTCGTATTGATGAATGGAAGTGCTGGCGCCATATCTGAGAAAACTAATTGCACTTCACCTGCGACCAAGGCTGCGGTTGCCTGACCATTTCCCTTGTATGGAATATGGGTAATGTCTATATTGGCTGCGGATGCAAACTTCTCACCAGCTAAGTGTGCTGTATTACCTTTCGCGCCTGCACCGTAATTAATCTCACCTGGCTTAGCTTTTGCAAGTGCGACTAGTTCACTCACTGTCTTTGCAGGTGAGTTTGGATTTACAACCAGCACCTGGCCTGCAATGCCCACCATGGTAATAGGTGAAAAATCTTTATACCAGTCATAACTTAGTTTTTTATAAAGAAATTGATTATTTAAAATGATGCTGCTGGTTGATAGTAAAAGCGTATATCCATCAGCTGGAGATTTAGCCGCTGCGTCAAGGCCGATGGTGCCATTTGCACCCGGTTTGTTTTCAACGATAACGCTTTGCCCCAAAGCATCACCCAGTTTTTGTGCAATGATTCTGCTTAGCAAATCACTGGTTCCTCCGGGTGGAAAAGGCGCAATAATTTTCATTGCATGATTTGGATAGTTTTGTTGAGCTATCGCAACCAGGGGAATGAAAAGTAGCGCTATCAATGAACTTCTTAAGGCGATGAAGCTGAGCTTGCGTTGCATAATTGTCTCCGAATCTGATTTAAATATCGTTCTTATGGGTATTACAAAACCTGATTAATTTTGGCCGGCAATGTCGGCTTGAACTCCCAATTTTTATCATAATTTCCCTAAAAATACTCTAGGTGTATTCAGCATTTTTAATTCAAAAATAATCCCTCTGAAGAGGAGGGTATTTGATGGCCAATGATCTCCACAATACGAACCAGTGAATTTCAATCTCATTCGGATAATTGCTGGTCTATTTGATATCGCTAAAAAAAGGGGCGCTGAGAGCAATGAGATCGCAAGATGAAAGAGTTTTATGGATGTACCTTTATAGTGGATTGTTTGTTCACTGATTGCACAATGGCTTCAAAAAGGTTGATTGTTTGTCCCATTTCTTCTGTGCTAATTGGGTAGGGTATTTCTCCGCCTGACGCAATGGAGGTGGCAAATGCATCGAGTTCTGCCTTAATAGAGTCAATTGCTGGGTAGGTAAAGCGCTCAACTACATAACCATTTCTGCGAACAATGCACTCAGTTTCGCCAATCGCCTCTACTGAACCAGCATCTCCAAAGGCATGCATTCGCCAAAATAGAGGGGTGGCTCTAACCATCGCAAAATAAGCGCTCACCCCATTTTCAAATTGGACATTGACTGAGGTGGCATCACGAGGATCTTTGCCTGACCTGAAGCTGGCAACATGAGCAGAAACTTGACTTGCTTTTCCCGCAAGGTTAACCATGGCATCAATAATATGAATACCCGTACCAGTTAATCCACCGGCGGGTGATTCGGTTGGTTTATCGCGCCAATCTGAGAAAAATTTTGTCGAATGCTCATTGCTGTAGTGGCCTTCAATATGCATTAAAGTGCCTAGGGTGCCGCTGGCCACAACCTCTCGGAGTTTGGCCATGGAAGGCCAAAATCGTTTATTTTGTCCCACTGCAAGAATGACATGATTGTCTTTGCATGCTTTGATGGCGGTTACTGCATCCTCATGTCTGAGTGCCAATGGCTTCTCACAAAATACATGCTTTCCTGCTTGTGCCGAAGCCACAATTTGGTCTGAATGCATGGAATGGGGTGTAGCTAAAACAATTGCCTCAATCAGGGGGTTGGATAACGCATCACTCAGTTCATTACTCAAGGTAATTTGATGAGCTTTGCAGTATTCAGATGCTTCAGCCATTTCTTTGGTCACGATCATGGCGAGTCGAATTTTGGAGTCTTCCCCCTCCATTGCTTTCGCTAAATTTTTTCCCCACCAACCAAATCCAATTAAAGCAACGTTGACCATATGCTAGCTACCTTTACCAAAAATTACACGAGAAAACGCTTCAGTTGATCTTCATTCACTTCTATTCCTAGGCCTGCAGCAGTCGGGATAGAGTACATGCCATTGATTGGCTGAATAGGCTTGTCAACAATATCTTCGGCTAAATATAAGTGGCTCGGGCTAACCCCCCAGTTCACATTATTTAATGCGGCGCTCAGTTGCAATACTGCCGCCGAGGCAATCGATGTCTCTGCAATCTTTCCGGCAAGATTAATCTCTAGGTTTAATGCATTACATACCGCCGCACTCTGGAGAACACCACTGATCCCGCCTAATTTAAGTGTTTTAAGGGAAACGCCAGAGACGCCATGCCCTTTAGCGCTAATCATATCTGCGGTACTGGTAATTGATTCATCAAGCCCAATCGGCGCAAGATGAAGATCGCAGATCTGTTTCAATCCTGAAATATTGTCTTTTTTAAGGGGCTGCTCTAAAAAAGCAAGATTAGCATTCTTGCAGCCCTCTAAAAATTCCACGGCCTGTTCGGTTGTGTAGCCCATATTGGCATCAGCACAAATTTGTATTCCATCTCCTAGGACCTTGCGCATACCTAGGAATGATTGAATATCCTCTGCAAGCGATTTCACGCCAAGCTTGAGCTTAAAAAACCGATAACCAAGAGTCAGGCATTTTTCAGTCTCCCTGATATCTGAGTCTACCGACTTGGTTCCGATTAACCATAGCGGGGGAATTTGATCTCTTTGTCTTCCGCCCATCAAAGTACAGGCACTAACTCCCAACTCTTTTCCTAGAAGATCATATAAAGCCATGTCAATCGCTGCTGCTGCCCCATTTCCTTGTGGAAATTTTTGGGTGATCAAGTTGCTGATGCCCGATAAACAATGTGAGTCTTGGCCAATGAGTAGGGCGTGAATATGATGATGAAATACATTCTTCATTTGATCGAGGGATTGGCCGCCATGACTTGGGGCAGCTGTATTTTCACCCCAACCGACAATACCGTGATGCGTTTCTAGTCGGACAATAAATGTCTCTGCATGCGTAATCTGAACCCCAGCCATCAGCATCGGCTTGATGAGGGGAATTTTTAAGGTAAAAGCTGTTGCGTAGCGAATAGTGGATGGTTTCAATTGGAGTCCCCTCGGCGGTGAATTGCCTCGAATATGATTGCGTTATCTTGCTTTCCTTCCCCTCGCTCAAGGCAGGCTTCCAATAGCTCGGTGTATTGAGTTGCCAGGGGGAGCGGTTGATTATTTTGCGCTGCTAGTTTATGAATGAGGCCAAAATCTTTGAGACTTTGATCAACACGGCTTTGAGGTTCATCATACTTTCGCTTTGTCATGAAAGGGCCCTTAACGCGCATGACGCTAGATTCAGCGGCTGAATTTTGAAGTAGGCTTAATAAGGTGTCTGTATCTAATCCAATTCGTTGTCCGAATACTAAACCCTCTGCAAGTGCGGCTCGATGAAGTCCTAAAACGAGATTGATCGCCAGTTTAGCCTTGCTGGCACTGCCAATCTCGCCAACATACATTCTTTTTGCACACATAGCATCTAGTATCGGCGATAAATTATCGATAGCTTTTTTATCACCACCTATGAGGCCAAGGCAGTCTCCATTCGCTACTTGTTTACTTGTACCGGAAATAGGCATCTCTATAAAGTGCGCAGAATGTTTGTGCGTGGCAGCGGCAATTTCGCAAATAGCCTCCGGTTCACAAGTACTGGTGCAGATAATATTTAGGGCTGAAGCTCGGGGGCTCAAAAGCAAACCCTGTGGACCAAGAAGGGTTTCTTGGATTTGCTTTGTATCAAAGAGGCACAGGATCAAAGCATCTGTTTTTTCAGCCAACGCTATTGCCGATGAAGCCACTCTTGCGCTACCAAACTCATGGCAGCGATCATGATTAATGTCATAGCCTAGAGTTTCATATCCCTGACTTTGTAATCTTGTTGAAAAGGCTTGACCCATTAAGCCAAGACCGATGATGCCAACCACTTTTTCTCTCATAGCGAATTATTCCAGTGGCGTAATATTAGTTAGAGGATTTTTAAGGGCGCTCTCAAATAATTCATCTGCAGAATACTGACTAAAGTGTTTAGTTGATTCATGTATGGCGCCAATCATTTTTTCCGAGGGGTATCCTAAGCTTGCCATTTCCTTGGAATATTTATTTGCTACTCCTGCTAATTGATGTTTCCATCGCTGAATTTCTTCTGCATTGATGTCGATAAATTGCATGCCTGACTCTTGAAAGGCTACCCGTGCTCTAGCGCCTGCTAGCCCATAAAATAACTGTGCTCCAGCTTGCGCTAATGCCCTTAGCCATTGATTTACAATTATTTTTAAGTCTGGAGACAGTTTGTTCCAAAAATGATGTGAGAGTCCATACTCAAGATTGACGCGGACTAAATTTGCTGAGGTTCTATAGCGGGCGAACTGAAAAATTCCTGCCGTATAGGCTGCGCTATCCGATATTGATACAGCGTCAGTCTCATTACTGGCAAACTTTGCCTTAGCCTCTGGCGTACTACATCCTATTGGAATAGCGCCTAGCGTTTTATAAATATCGAATTCCATGCCATCACTACAGGCAACTTTTTTACCAATTAAATCATCGAGGCACTCAATCGGTTCTCGGCTGAAAAGGTTGTATTCACTAGTAGCAACCAGGCGACCCATGAGAATTTGATTGGCCTCAAAATCTTTTTTGAAATAATCGTGATAGAGCGCTTCTGATACTGCAGTAGCAACCTCAGCGCTCGGAAATATAAATGGCAAGCTGAGACTTTGTGCTGCTGGAAATATCTTAGAATCCCATGCCGAGTAAACAGGGCACATATCAGTCACATTGTTAATAAGCGCATCAATTCCTTCGCGTTCTTTATGAAGGCTGCCACCCCAGTAACCCTTTACTTGAATTGCGCCCTTAGTCATGATTTGTAATCGTTTGAATGCGGGCTCAAAAACATCTTTTACTGCTGGTGAATCGCCTGGTATGTGGGCGCTAATTCTTAATGTAATTGCATCAGGCTTAACAATCAGATCTTCCTCTGAAGTGTCAAGCCATGCGCGTGAGCAAGAAGTTTTAGCAATGACTTCTTCGACGCTGTCGTTTGCGCCAATTTGCTGTGGATTCATTTAGTCGTTCGCCTTTAGATTGGCTTCTTTAACAATGCTTCCATAGCGATTAATTTCAGCTAGATAGTATTTATTAAAATCAGCTTGGCTACCGCCAATGACCCTGAAGCCTTGTTTCTCTAGATGCGCCCTAAAGCTTGGCGTATTGAGAATCGCATCTGTGGTTTGATTTATTTTGTTCACAATACTTTCCGGCGTACCTGCTGGCAAAAATATCCCAAACCATGTTTCCACTTCAACACCGGGTACACCAACCTCGGCCATAGTTGGAATATTAGGGGCTAGAGGTGATCGAGTTGGGGAGGCAAGTGCCAGGGCTCTAATCTTTCCTGCGCCCAGTTGCTGTAGCACTAGAGGTAAGGTTGGAAACATCGCGTCTACCTGACCAGCCAGGGTGTCACTTAGAGCTTGCGCAGTCGATTTGTAAGGTACATGAGCAATGTTGGTTTTGGTGGAAATTTTGAAAATTTCTCCAGCAAACTGCCCAATGCTGCCATTTCCCCACGAGGCATAGTTTATTTTTCCAGGATTGTCCTTAGCTAGGGCAATAAACTCTTTGGCAGTTTTTGCGTTGACATTGTTATTAACAACTAGGACCAGTGGGACTGCTGCAATTTGGATGGTGGGGATGAATGCTTTTCTAGGGTCATAGCTTAAAGTGCTCATCCACGGATTGGTTGCAATGGACGTGGATTCAATCATCAAGGTATACCCGTCTGGCTTAGCTCTTGAAAATATCTCCTCTCCGATTGCCCCATTTGCACCAACACGGTTATCTACGACAACGCTTTGACCAAGCTTTTCTGTTAGCAGTGGAGCCAGGTTGCGGGCTAGCAGGTCGGCTGTGCCGCCGGGTGACATTGGAACAATAATATTGATAGGTCTACTTGGGTAGTTGTTTGCCCCTTGCGCCGATACTGCAGCAGGAACGGCTAATACCATCAAAGCAAGCACCGATAACTTGAATTTTCTTTTCATGATCTCCTCCACTATTTATCTTTTTATTGCCCCATTTGAGAGTAAAACCCAAATATCCACAAATACCTTTTTTGTAGCTTAAGATATAACAAATTGATATGGGTGGCATGGAGGCTTTACATTATGGAGTTAAGAAGTATTAATTACTTTGTTGCTATTGCAGAGCTTGGAAATATTTCAGCAGCAGCAGTCAAATTAGGGATTGCACAACCTGCATTAACTCGCCATATTAAGCAGCTAGAGGGTGAGCTCAACACTATTCTCTTCAATCGTTTGGCAAGGGGGGTCCAGTTGACAGCGTCCGGGAGGGAGCTCCTAGAATACGCCAATCGTATAGTGAGTGAGGTTGCACAGGCAAAACACGAGATATCGGGACTTCGCTCAAAACCAAAGGGCTCGATTGTATTTGGTGCTAGTCCAACTATATCCTCAATTTTGATGCCAAAAGTTGTATCCGATACCCTGCAAGAATTTCCTGGAATTCACATGCGACTGATCGAGGGGAGAAGTATTAGATTAAATGACTTCTTGTTAACTGGACTCTTGGATATCGCAATCCTGACCAACCCATTGCCATCTTATAAATTCCACTTGACTCCACTCATATCAGAGCCGCTATGTTTAGTAGGGATTGCTGGAATGCTGCCTAAGCAGAGCCCTATTGCCTTGGGAGGCTTGAATTCACTCCCCCTCATTCTGACTCCCGGTATGTTGGCATTGACTCACAAGGCCGGATCGGGCAAAAAATCTGCATTACATGTCATTGCTGAAATAGAGTCTATTGAGACCATCCGTAGCTTAGTAAAAGCGGGTGAGGCAATTACGATTGCCCCTGCTAGTGCATTTCATGAGGAGTTAAATCGCGATGAGCTTCAGGCTATGACAATTGAAATTAAAGATTTGCGTAGAGATTTAGTTCTAGCTTCTAGAATTGACAATGCTCATCTTCCTGCCGTTAGAGAGGTATCTAGAATTGTGAAGGCGGCGGTAAAGTCCCAGATGGGCGGGTATGCCATTTCCTGAGCTTGAATCATCATCATTTAGCAATGACCCCAGTTGCTAGCCTATCTTTTTAGGCTAAATAATTCACCGAAATTTAAGGGCATTGATTTGGGCTATTGACAGGGATCATTTTCGCTGATAATTTAAACAACTGTTTAATAATATTTAAATAAGGCAATGGAGACAATGAAAAAAATTACTCGCGCTGATTTAACTGCGGCATCCGAAAAATATAAAAATTGGGGCAAATGGGGTCCTGAGGATGAGATTGGAACATTGAATTTCACCTCTCCAGAAGATATTGTTGCAGCTGCACAATTGGTGCGAAAAGGGAAGGTTATTTCTTTGGCGCTCAATTTTGATAGTAGCGGTCCTCAAGGGGCTAAAACAAAGTATCCATCTATGGGGCGCATCAATCCAGTGCACACCATGTTGCGGACGGGGACTGATGCCTATGCGGGAGTGTTGGATAAGAGGGGCATTCGGGCTGCGGACGACATGGTTGTAATGCCACTTCAGTGCGGCACCCAATGGGACGGCTTAGGACATGTTTTCTATGAGAATTACATGTATAACGGTTATGACTGTAGGGAAGTGTCTTCAGCGGGCGCGGCAAAATGCGGAATCGAAAAGACGAAATCAAAAATGGTTGGCCGCGGTATTTTGCTGGATGTAGCGAGAGCCAAAGGTATGGAATGCTTGCCTGAAGGGTATGGAATTACCTGTAAGGACTTGGATGACACTGCGAAGAAACAAGGGATTGAAATTAAGCGTGGCGACTACATCATTGTGCGCACAGGCCAAATGGAAGAAAAAATTAAAGCCGGAAGCTGGGATGGCTATCCAGGTGGTGATGCTCCGGGGTTTGCATTTGAGACTTTGGAATGGATTCAGCGTACTGAATTAGCTGCCTTAGCCAGTGATACTTGGGGCTGCGAAGTTCGCCCAAATGAGTCTGAGCCTGGCATTAATCAACCATGGCATTGGATTACTATCCCGATTATGGGCATGACCATGGGCGAAATTTTCTATTTAAAAGATATTGCTGATGACTGTGCAGCAGACGGTATCTATGAGTTTATGTTTGTAGCCCCTGCAATTCCTATTACCGGGGCGGTTGGTTCTCCAACCAATCCTCTCGCAATTAAATAAGAGTAATCAGTTCGAATTAAGTATCCATTTTTATACCGAAAATCTAGGAGGTAGAATGCGCCATTCCACTTGCAGTATTCAAAATACTTTTAGGAAGCTGTTTCAACTGAGCTTGTTAGCAAGCGTTAGTTTGATGGCTGGGTCGGCTTTAGCTGCCTACCCCGATAAGTCGATTAAGTTAGTAGTTGGCTTCCCGCCTGGCGGCCCAACCGATATGTCTGCCCGCATTATTGCGCCTAAGCTTGCAGAGATCTTGAAGCAATCCGTTTTTGTTGAAAATAAGGCGGGCGCTGGAGGAAACGTTGCAGCTCAGATCGTTGCCAACGCTCCTCCAGATGGCTATACCTTCCTAGTAAACTCTGCTGCATTTGCAGTAAACCCAGCGCTATATGGTGCAGCAGCTGGTTACAGCCCAAAGATAAATTTTTCTACAGTTGCCTTTATCTCTACTCAGGCCAATGTCATTAGTGTCAATGATGCTGTTCCGGTAAAAACTTTAGCTGAGCTCAAAGCATATGCAAGCAAGAATAAGCTGTCATATTCAAGTCCGGGATATGGCACTACACCACATTTGACTTGCGAAAATCTATTCCGAGTTCAATGGAAGGCTGATATCAATCACATTCCTTACAAGGGTGCAGGCCCAGCTTCAATGGCAGTTGTTGGCGGTGAAACGCCAATTGCTTGTACGGCAGTTGCAGGTGTTTATCAGTTCTCTAAGCAGGGTAAGGTTCGCATTCTGGGGATCTCCAGTGATAAACGCTCACCAAACTTGCCTGATGTTCCGACTTTAGTTGAATTGGGTTATCCACAGATTAAGGATTACACCTGGTCCGCCATGATGGCGCCAATTAAAACGCCAAATGACATCGTGCAAAAAATGAATGGAGCTGTGAATTTCGTATTGCAGTTACCTGAAGTTAAGGAGCAGATGGATAAAGCTGGATTGGTGGTGATGAGTGGGGATGTTCAGCAGGCCAATACGTATATGACTGAAGAGGTCAATCGCTGGGAAAAAGTAGTGAAAGAAGTGGGCGCTAAGGTTGAGTAGGTGGAGCTAGGAAGCCTTGTTCACAAAAATCCAGAATTTCAGGGATTGCTTGTGCAAGGTTTCCACCTTTGCATCGACCTTTCGAGATTACTTCAATGCGACCTGTATTTGAAGCCACGTATAGATATAAACCCATAACAAAAATCAAACGCCAAGCTATGGACTCTTCACTTAATTTAGGGAGTGTAATCTTTAACTCCTCCACAAAGCGTAAGCTGGTTGCGTCATATAGCTTGGATCGCAATACGCTTTCAATGTTTTTTGGTTCATTATGAAGTCGAGCCTGCAGCTTCACAAAGCTTTTACCGCCTTTATCTTCACTAGCCATGCGCAACGGTGGATAAATGAAGGCATATATCAAGTTTCGCAATGGAATAGCTTTGTTTTTCGCTTTGACTTTGGCTTCATTCAGCAGCATATTACGCTCGGCAAGAATGATGCTGGCACGGCGTTCAAAGACGGCATTAAACAACCCTTTTTTATTTTGAAAGTGGTAGTTGATCAATGCCTGGTTTACTTTTGCGCGAGTTGCAATATCTCGCACAGTGGTCATGGCATAGCCATGCTCAGAAAACAAAACCTCTGCAATGTCGAGCAAACGCATGGCGGTTGTGTTTTTTGAATGCGGACGTATTTTTTTAATCATTATTTTTTTAATTAATTTCAAATCACTTTACTAAAAGGAAACGCGATGAGCAAAACAATTTTGACTTGTGCAGTTACAGGTAATTTAACAAAACCAGAGATGACCCCCTATCTTCCTATAACTCCACAGCAAATTGCTGATGCTTGTTTAGGTGCTGCTGATGCAGGGGCGGCAGTGGCACATATCCATGTACGTCACCCAGATACTGGTAAGCCATCTATGGAGATTGACCATTATGCAGAGGTAATTCAGTTAATACAAAAACACAATAAAGAGCTCATCATCAATTTGACCACTGGCCCAGGCGGTAGATATGTGCCAACCGAAGGAGACCCTAAGTTATTTGCTCCCGGCACTACCTTATGTGACCCATTAAAGCGCGTGGAGCATGTTGCAAAGCTCAGACCTGATATTTGCTCACTGGACTTAAATACGATGAATTCTGGTCCTGATGTAGTCATGAATACACCTAGCAATGTACGCAAGATGGCAAAGGTCATTCGGGATGCTGGCGTGATGCCTGAGTTAGAGATTTTTGATACTGGGGATCTGAATTTAGCAAAAGACTTAATTAAAGATGGAACCCTTGAGGGCCCGGGTTTATACACCTTTGTGATGGGTGTGAAGTATGGATTAAATACAGATCCAGCAACATTGCTATACATGCGAGATCAATTGCCTCATGGTGCGAAGTGGGCAGCTTTTGGTATTAGCCGCGCAGAGTTTCCGATGGTTGCTCAAGCTTGGTTATATGGCGGCCATATCCGGGTTGGCATGGAAGATAATATCTATCTTGAAAAAGGCGTTCTTTGTGAGAGCAATGCGCAGCTAGTTGAGCGTGCCCATCGTATTGTGAAGGATCTGGGTGGTGAGTTAGCTACAGCTAATGAGGCACGTGACATGCTTGGTCTTAAGAAAACCAATTCTTAAGAGGCTCTGATGAACCATCCAAAGGGCTACGTTCGACGCATTGTCACCGGACATGATGCAGAAGGTAAGGCCATCGTTACACACGATGGACCTGCCCCTTCTGTGCATACCAATCCAAAAAGAGTTGGGTTTTATCTGACTGATCTATGGCACACCGATGCCATGCCAGTACCGGTTGATAATACGTCTGATACAACTTCTCGCCCACTGCAATTGGAGCCCCCTACAAATGGCACTGTAGTGCGAATTATTGAATTTGGACCGGAAGGGGAGTGGCTTCAAAAGTTGGCCCAAGATGACGCGAAGGATGTCTTTGGGGCCATGGGTACCAACAAGGCCTCAACTTACCAGTCAGGGACGCACCCCTTAATGCACCGTACTGAAACAGTAGATTATGCGGTTGTACTGGAAGGAGAAATTTACTTGGTCCTCGATAAAGAAGAGCGCCTAATGAAACAGGGCGATTTTTTGGTCGAGAGGGGAACAAATCATGCTTGGAGTAATCGATCAGGCAAGCCCTGCAAGATGCTTTTTGTGTTGATTGATGGCAAGTTTGATCCTGAAATAAAAAAACACTTTTAAGGTGGGCCATGAATTCATTTTTTAAAAAAGTATTTTCAATTTGTGCCTGTATTTTTCTAGGTTCAGTGCACAGTGTTAGCGCCCAAGGCTACCCAGAAAAGACGATTCGCTTAATGGTTGGCTATGCCCCCGGGGGCTTAACTGACGGGGTTGCGCGCACTTTGTCGCCACAATTGTCGGAGTTATTGGGAAAGCAAGTGGTAGTTGAAAATCGTGGCGGCGGGGGAAGTTCAATTGCAACAGATGTCGTTGCTAAATCACCGGCAGATGGCTACACACTCCTAATGGCGGATCAGGCGCTCATCAGTAACCCTAGTTTATTTTCAACTTTACCTTATGACACGCTCAAGGATCTTCAGCCTGTAGCTCTAGTTGGAACTGCAGCCTCAGTCATCGTTGTTAACTCAACATTGCCAGTTCGAGACTTAAAGGCACTGATCGCATTGGCTAAAAGTAAGCCTGGTACCTTGAACTATGCTTCTGGTGGTAATGGCACCATGACCCATTTGGCTGGCGAGCTATTTAAGCAAGTTGCCCGCGTTGATATTGTGCATGTTCCTTATAAGGGTACTGGCCCAGCTGTAGTTGATTTATTGGGGGGTCAGGTTCCAATGATGTTTAGTAGCATTGGTCCAGTGGCGCAATATATTAAATCTGGTCAATTAATTGCTTTGGCAGTGACTGGAGAGAATCGCTCGCCTGCCTTACCTAACGTCCCCACTCTATCCGAGTTAGGTCTTGCGCAAGCTACTGTAATTGGCTATTGGGGGATGATGGCTCCTACAGGAACCCCGGGCGATGTTACTGAAAAACTCATGAAGGCAGTAAGTGATGTTGTGAAACGTCCAGACATAAATCAAAGATTGGTTAGCTTGGGTATAGATCCAAGTTTTGCTACAGGCGCACGGTACGAAAAAATCTTAAGCTCAGAGATTCCCAAGTGGGCTCAAGTCATTAAGCTTGCGAATATCCGAATTGATTAAGAATTTATAAAGGTAGATTGTGAGAATCACAGATATTCGAGAGATTGCAGTACCCCTAAATTCAAGTATCCGCAATGCGGTTTTTGATTTTAGTGAGATGACAACATCGGTTGTAGCCGTGGTAACGGATGTGATTCGAAATGGAAAGCCAGTAGTTGGGTTTGCATTTAACTCCACCGGACGATATGCCTGTGGCGCTCAAATGCGAGATCGCTTAATTCCCCGCATTATGAAGGCTCAGCCTGAAACACTTCTCAATGCGGCAGGTAATAATCTGGATCCTGAAAAAATACTCGCTTGTATGATGCAGCGAGAAAAGCCAGGTGGACATACAGAAAGATCTGTAGCTGTAGGAACAATTGAGCTTGCAATTTGGGATGCTGTTGCAAAGATTGAAGATCTTCCATTGCATGTTGTGTTGGCAAATCAGTTTTCTGCAGGCGAAGTGCGCAAGGAGATTCCTTGTTACGTGGGTGGTGGTTGGTATGCTCCAAATAAAGGGATTCCTGAGTTATTGGATGAAATCAGAACTCGACTAGACCAGGGTTACACCACCATGAAAATCAAGGTTGGTGGCGCCTCTGTAGCAGAAGACATTGCTCGTTTGGAGGCCTCCCTAAAGGTTGTTGGGGGCGGTCAGAATCTGGCTGTAGATGCGAATGCGGGGCTCTCTCCAGAGCGTGCGCTGGCATATGCTAAGGCTTTACAGTCCTATAAACTGCGCTGGTTTGAAGAGCCTACTGATCCTTTGGACTTTGCCTTACTTGCAGAAATTACGGATATATATTCGTCGCCTATAGGTACTGGTGAAAATCTTTTTTCAACGCAAGATATACATAATTTGGTTCATTTTGGTGGTCTTCGCAAGGACCGAGACATTATTCAAATTGATGTTCCTCAGTCCTATGGGATTGTTCAATTTAGTAGAACTGTAAAGATGCTAGAAGACCGAGGCTGGGGCCGTCATTCTATTTTTCCTCATGGCGGAAATTTAATGACCTTGGCAATCGTGGCTGGATTTGGTTTAGGCGGGTGTGAGGCATACCCAGATACATTTGGTGTCTTTGCTGGTTTTGCAGATGATTCTCAAGTTACTGATGGAAAAATTAATCTCTCTGAAAGGCCTGGGATTGGTTTCGAGGGGCAAAACGCACTCTATGATGTGATGAGAAAGATTGTTTAATGTTACTTTTGAAAAAGTGTTAGGGTTTCAATATGGCCCTCATAACAAGTCCTGAATCAATTTTAGATATTGCGCTTGCTGCTATGCAGGGCACGCAAGATCAGCGACTAAAAACTTTAGTCGCCTCATTAACTCAGCATTTACATCAGTTTGTCTTGGAGAATCAATTAACAGATTCTGAGTTTGAGAGGGCGCTTCAATTCATTGTTGGCATTGGTCAGGCTACTGGGAAGAATACCAATGAGGTAGTTCTTGCGGCCGATATCCTCGGCATCTCATCCCTAGTAGCGACAATCAATAATTTAGATCAGGATGGCGGGTCCTACGCTGCATTATTAGGCCCATTCTGGCGTAAGAATGCCCCTCTATGTGCTTGGGGTGAGAGCATTTCTAGAACAGACCTGGGTGGTCAGGCGATGGAAGTTCACGGGTTTGTTCTGGATGAGTCAAAAAAACCAATTGACTCTGCAATAGTGGATGTGTGGCATTCCTCCCCGGTTGGATTTTATGAAAATCAAGATGAACTTCAAGAGGATATGAATCTACGGGGTAGGTTTGAAACAAATGAAAATGGAGCGTTTTTCTTCAGAACGATTCGCCCTGCTGGATATCCTGTGCCAACCAATGGTCCCTGCGGAGAATTGTTGCGTGCACAAAGTAGACATCCTAATCGGCCAGCCCATATTCATTTCATGATTTCTAAGCTGGGCTATAAGGTATTAATAACTCAGGTTTTTGATTCGACAGACAGCAATCTAGAGAGTGATCCAGTATTCGGCGTCTCTAGACAGTTGGTTGGTAAATACCTAACAGATAGTAAGTCTGGAATTTGCCAACTA
Source organism: Polynucleobacter sp. UK-Mo-2m-Kol15 (assembly GCF_018881505.1). Taxonomy (GTDB): domain Bacteria; phylum Pseudomonadota; class Gammaproteobacteria; order Burkholderiales; family Burkholderiaceae; genus Polynucleobacter. The sequence goes on from NZ_JACVQC010000001.1 coordinate 762,374, forward strand.
AATCATTCATTTGTATTGCAGGCTGGCGAGATGGAATTTCCAGCCCCACCAATCCCTTAGGAGTTTTATGAGTACTTTTCAATCTGTAGATGAATTAAGCAATAAAGTGGCCGTCATTATTGGCGGCACTGGTGCTGTTGGTTTTGCTACGGCAAAACGCTTTGCCAAATTGGGAGCAACTTGTGTATTGATTGGACGTAATGCCCTAGAAAAAGGGCAAGACCAAATTAGTCAACTACCCCCTGGAAATCATTTTTGCTTAAATGCATCCATTACGGATTCTCAAACATTAATTGCCGCTGCAAAAGAGGTGGAAAGTCGTCTGGGTCGATGCGATATTCTCATTAATTCCGCCGGCTTCACAAAGCCTGTGCCGGCTGCCAATTTGGATGATCTTACCGATGATTTGATTGATGAAGTTCTCAAAGCTAACTTTCGTGGAGTGTTTGCTTCTATCCGCGCATTTCAAGGCCTACTAAAGGCTAGTGGTGATGGCTTGATTGTGAATGTCTCTTCAATTGCAGGATTTACTGGGGTAGGTAGTAACCTGGCTTACGTTGCTGCCAAAGCTAGTCTCGATATTGTGAGTGAATCCTTAGCAAAGGTTCTTGCTCCATCGATACGTGTGCTATGCGTTTCTCCTGGCGTAGTGGATTCTGCATTTGTACCAGGGCGCGGAAGTGACTTCAATGACAAAACTGCTGCTACAACTCCATTAAGGCGTATTGGAAGTCCTGATGATGTGGCTTCCGCAATTGAAGCTTGCGCAACCCGTTTGCGCTTTTCAACAGGAACACGGATTGTCGTGGATGGTGGTCGACACCTCTAAAGACTGAAAGAATTTGATTGAGATAAAAGCATGATGACAATGAGTAAGCCAGATCTCCACGCTTTACGACTAAATAGCAAGGTTTCCTCTATTGAGGATTTGCTACCTGCTATCGAGATTCAGGTGCCGCCAGTATTAAAGAATGGTGAGGCCTTGGTGAGAGTCTATTACGCAGGGGTAAATCCTAGCGATGTTAAGGCTGCATTGGGCATCATGCCTAAGGCAATTTTTCCTCGTACCCCAGGGCGAGATTTTTCAGGAGTGGTTATTGATGGGCCTAGTGAGTGGGTGGGAAAAGAAGTTTGGGGTTCGGGTGGTGATATTGGTATCACACGCAATGGTTCTCACGCAGGATTGCTAGTTTTGCCCATCTTGGCTTTATTTGAAAAGCCAAATAATTTGGGTTTTGAGGAGGCGGGCTCAGTAGGCGTTCCTTTTGTTACTGCTTATGAAGGTTTTCGTCGCAGCGGTTTGCCTACGGTAGGTCAAACAGTGGTCGTTATGGGTGCGAACGGTAAAGTTGGGCAAGCTGCTGTCCAAATAGCGGCAATGCAAGGTGCAAATGTGATTGCCGTTCAGCGCTCAGAAAAATATGACACCTTTGCTTGCGGTCGAGTGCATGTTGTGAATTCAAAAGAATTAAGTCCTGATGCAATCGCTCAAAAAATATTGCAATTAAGTGATGGTAAAGGCGCAGATATTATTTATAACACCGTAGGAAGTGCCTACTTTGAGGCGACCAATAAATCACTCGCCAAGGGCGGAACACAGATATTAATCTCAACACAGGATCGAGCAATTCCATTCGATATTTTTACCTTCTATCGTGGTATGCATACTTATGTTGGCATCGATACCCTCGCATTGGACTGTATTGAATCTACCAAGCTACTAAATTTGCTACGCGCTGGATTTGAATCCGGAAAATTAAAGCCATTCAAGGTTGATCGGGTTTTTAGTCTTGATAAAGCTTTAGAGGCTTATCAACTTGTTTTAGGCGGTGCGCAAGATAGAGTTGTATTTAAGTTGTAGATATTAATAAATTGCAGAGAAAATAGATGCACATTACGCGCTTTAAAGAAGCTAAAACCTATGAAGCTCCCAACCATGATGATATGACTTGTTTACGTCTACAGGGTAAGGAGGCTAGCCCCTGTAATCAGATGTGGATGGGTATGAGTATATTTGAGCCAGGAGGTCAAACTGGATTTGATGGGTCAAATGTAGAAAAAATTTATTTCGTTGTTGAGGGTGAGATAACAGTTCTTTGTGAATCAACTGATGGCCAACAATCGGAAGCCGTGCTAGGTCTAAATGATTCATGTGTTTTTTTAGTTGGTGAAAAAAGGCAGTTAAAAAATCTCAGCAATCAAGTTGCAAAAGTAGTTTTAATAATGGCATCTCCCTAAATCCTATTTTAAATTCAATGCGAAGGATATAAATCATGAGGCAACTACAGAGCTTTTTAAAATACCCCATCCAATGCTTTACTTTGATCTTTGCGATCTCAGTATTTGGTGCTGGCACTGCTTACTCTCAGGTTCCGTGGCCGAAAGCAAAAACGATCAAATTTATTGTTCCCTTTACGCCTGGAAGTGGAACCGACGTTATTGCTCGATTAATCGCGAATCGCTTAGCCGAGACGCTAGAAACCTCCATATTTGTAGAGAATAAGCCAGGTGCCGGAGGAACAATCGGGGCGGCTATTGTTGCCAAGTCAGATCCAAATGGGTATACATTTTTAATCACATCCTCAGGACACGTTGTAAATCCATCGTTGTATAGCAACCTTCCTTACGATACTCTGAAGGATTTTTCTGGCGTTACTTCCTTGGTTGAGTTGCCTAATGTGATGGTTACCGCCTCAGATTCTGGTTATACGTCAGTAAAGGACTTAATTAATAAAGCACAAGCTGCGCCAGGCACCAAAAACTATGCTTCTGCAGGTAATGGTTCCGCTACCCATATGAATGCAGAGAAATTTAAATTAGCTGCAAAAATTAATGCCAATCACATTCCATATAAAGGAACGCCAGACGCAATTACCGATACCATTGCAGGTAGAGTGGATTGGTTCTTTTCACCCATTGTCTCTGCGCTGCCACTGATTAAGGATGGCAAGTTACAAGCCCTAGCTGTTGGTACCGATAAGCGGTCTCCCGTTCTGCCTAACGTGCCAACAACAAATGAGGCAGGCGTGCCGAACTCCTCTTATGTATTCTGGGTAGGTGTCTTTGCGCCATCAAAAACTCCAAGCAAAATTATTGATCGTATGAATGAGGGCATTATTAAGATCATGAAAGAGCCACAAATAGTTGCTCAAATTAATAAGCTTGGGGCGGAGCCCATCCTGATGAGCCCTCAAAAATTTGATCAAATGGTAAGGACTGAGATGGAGTCTTCTGCTATTTTGGTTAAGGAATCCAAGATGAGTGTGAACTAATAGATAGTTATCTTACCCACTTATTTAATCTATTAGCATTAAAGAAATTATTTAGAAAGACTGTATGAGACTTTTTAGTTACCGTGATCAGAGCAATAAAAAAAGTATTGGAGTTCTTTGCAAAAAAGACTCAAATGAATTTGTTGATTTATGCGCAACCGATACCAGCATCCCAGCAGATTTAGGTAGTTTGATTGCAATGGATCCCGAACTAGCAATAGCTAAAAAGGCGCTTGCAAACCCCAATGCAATTATCAGAAATCTCTCCGATATTCAGTTTGATATTTTGATTGATCGACCTGGAAAGATTGTTTGTATGGGGCTGAACTATGCTGATCATGCCAAGGAGGGGGGTAATGCGCGGCCTGAGTATCCCAGCTTCTTCATGCGTGTCCCTAGCTCGCTTGCTGCTCATGGGGCTCCACTAATCCGACCTCAGGTTTCTGATAAATTAGATTACGAGGCAGAGCTAGCATTTGTAGTGGGTAAAAGAGCCCGTAATTTAAATAGACAAAATGCGCTTGACTGCATTGCTGGCTACAGTATTTTTAATGATGGAAGCATGCGTGACTATCAACGTAAAACCACCCAATGGACTATTGGCAAAAACTTTGATCAGACTGGTGGATTTGGCCCATGGCTGGTAACGCCAGATGAGTTGCCTAAGGGAGCTCATGGCCTTCAGATTCAATCCCGCTTAAATGGAGCGGTAATGCAAAATGCCAATACGAAAGATTTTTTATGGGATGTTGCAGAGACAATTGTCTTAATCACTGAATGTATGACTTTGGAGCCTGGTGATGTGGTAATTACTGGCACACCTGCGGGAGTGGGCTATGCAAGAACGCCACCCGTTTTTATGAAACCGGGTGATATCTGTGAAATCGAAATCGAAAATATTGGCATCTTAAGAAATAGCATTGAGGATCAGGGGTAAGCGCTAGGATTTGCCTAATGCTGTTGCAATTCAGAATAAGTTACCGACTTCAATAGACTTTTGGAGCGTTGCCATATATCTGCAATGCTGTTTTTTCAAAAAAGTTTTAAATTCTTTATTAAATCTGAGGGTGTGAGAGATGGCTAAATTAAAAATTCAAAAATTAGCTGATGCGCTGGGTGCTGAGGTTTCAGGTGTAGATATTTCTAAGCCACTTTCTAAGGAAGATCTTGGTGAAATATTGGCCGCTTGGAAAGAGCATTTAGTGTTGAGATTTAGGGGGCAGGAGTTAACCGATCCTCAGCTACTTGAGATCAGTCGTAATTTCGGTGAGATAGATCCGCCAGGACCTAATTCTTATGGAAAACCTTTCATCGCAGATTTTCCGGATATTAATGTGATCTCTAATATTAAGGTTGGCGAACAACCGGTTGGAGGATTAGGGGATGGGGAGGCGGTATGGCACGCGGATATGACTTACATCGACACCCCACCTAAAGCCTCCTTTTTGCATGCACTTGAAATACCGCCGACTGGTGGGGATACTGCATGGGGCAATATGTATTTGGCTTATCAAGCTTTACCAGCCCACTTAAAGCAAGAGATTAAAGGTCGCAAAGCTATTCATGATGCCACTTACAATAGTGCAGGCATGATTCGCAAAGGGATGAAGGATGTAACTGATCCAAGAGAAGCGCCCGGAGCACATCAACCCTTGGTGTCAAAGCATCCTGAATCAGGTTTACCCTGTTTATTTTTGGGCAGACGCCGCAATAGCTACATCCTGGGGATGGACTTAGATGCCAGCAATCAACTGCTAGATGAGTTGTGGGCACACATTGATAATCCAGAATTTACATTTACACAAGTTTGGCAATTGCATGATTTAATACTTTGGGATAACCGCTGTACATTACATCGTCGAGATAGTTTTGATCCTCAATCTAGGCGCTTAATGCATCGTACCCAAATTAAAGGCAGTCCCGTCATTCCATTTGAATAAGGCAGGCAATATGAGGTCAATCATTAATAAGGTAGAGGTTTTTGGCGTTGCAATGCCGCTAGTAGGCGGCGGGTTTAAGAATGCATATGCCACTAAAACAGTGCAAAAGAGCGCTGTTATTCGTATTACCGATAACGATGGTCGGATAGGCCTGGGGAATATAGATCCCTCTCCGGGTTACTCTGTTGAGACGATTGAGGATTCATTAAAGGTGCTTAAGGAGGTGTTGGCACCATCGATGATTGGAGTAGATGCTTTCAATATTCATGAATTACTCATTGCAATGAATAAAAAGGTCGATCACTTTTATGATGCAAAAGCTGCAATTGAAATGGCTTGTACGGATCTTATTTGTGGAAAATTAGATATACCCGTCTATACCTATCTTGGCGGCCAAGTTGTTGATGCCCTGCAATTCAATGCATGGATAGGAATTTTACCGCCCGATGAGGCTGCTGCTGAAGCAAAAAAATGGTTTGATAAGGGGTTTAAGTCGGCCAAGGTTAAAGTGGGTGGAAATATTCATGCCGATAGAGATCGTATAGCCGCAATTCGTGCGGCTGTAGGTCCAAGTATGAAATTACGTGCTGATGCAAACGCTGGGTATCAGGTAGATGAGGCAATTGCACTCGGTAAATTGCTGGAGCCATTTGACTTACAGCTTCTAGAGCAGCCAGTCCATGCTGATGATCTATCTGGCATGGCTAAGGTGAGGCAGGCTGTTGGTATTCCAATTATGGCTGATGAATCTATTGTTGATCACGAAAGCTTAATTGCGGTTATTAAGGCCGATGCTGCTGATATTGTGAAGTTAAAGGTCATGAAGCAGGGGGGATTTTTAAAGGCCCGCAGGATGTTAGAGACGGCAAGTGCAGCAGGTCTGAAGGTCGTCATTGGGCATGGTTTTGGCTTAGGCGTGAATACGGTTGCAGAAATTATGTTTGCCTGCACTAGTCCAGATGTCTTGCCAGGCTTGGAATGCGTTGGCCCATTAAAAACAGTTGACGATATTGTGACTCAGAAGTTGGATATCTCTAGTGGATCTTTGAGCCTTCCTCATGGCCCTGGTTTAGGCGTTACGCTGGATGAAGCAAAAATGAAGAAATACGATTTTGTCTAAAACACTCTTCTACTCTTTTATACCTGGAGACAATGTAATGCACCTCAAAAATATCGTCAGTATTTTCCTGTTATCTTTTGCGTGCTTATCAAGCGCTCAGACTAGCAAAACGACAACTATCATTGTCCCGTTTGCTACCGGTGGAACAGTGGATATAGTTGCTAGACAACTCGCGCCAGATTTGGGTAAGTCTTTGGGTGACAATATTATTGTTGATAACAAAGGCGGTGCAGGCGGTACTATTGCAACTGCAAAGCTAGCCACTTCGAGTCCAGATGGAAAAACAATTATGTTTCACCATATGGGCTTTGTATTTAATCCAGCACTATACGATAAGCTGCCATTTGATACACGCAAGGATATTATTCCCGTCGCGGATATTGGTGTGACACCAAATGTACTGGTGGTTACTAACTCCTTGCCTGCAAAAAATATTACAGAGTTTTTGGCGTACGCTAGGAAGAATCCTGGCAAGATTAATTATGGTTCCGGTGGAGTTGGTAGTGCGGGGCATCTTGCAATGGAGATGTTTGAAGATGCCGGCAATTTTCAGGCAACCCATGTTCCATACAAGGGCTCTGGACCTGCAATTACGGATTTAATTAGCGGTCAAATTCAGGCGATGCTGATGACGATTGCATCTATTAAACCTTATATTGACTCTGGCCAAGTAAGGGCGTTAGCCACGTCTGGATTGGCCAGGACTCCTTCCTTGCCAACGCTCCCCACTCTAAATGAAAGCGGTCTGAAAGGGTTTAGTTTTGAGCCATGGTATGGTGTGTTTGCGCCTGCGAAGACACCGCAAAAAACATTGGAGCAGATTAATACAGCAGTTAATGATGCCTTAAAGAATCCTGAGAACCAGGTAAAGCTTGCTGGACAGGGTCTCGAGGTTAAGCCAATGACAATACCCCAATTTACTGCCATGGTAGATGCTGATTTGGCGAAGTGGGATAAGGTAATCAAGCGTCTCAATATTAAGGCTGAGTAATTGTTCATCCAATCACTAGGAGCTGTAATGTCGATTCAATCTGTTGATGCAAAAACCTTAAAGCAGTGGCTTCATGATCGCTCTGAAATTGCTTTATTTGATGTTCGTGAGCATGGTCAATATGGTGAGTCACATCTTTTCTTGGCGACTTCAGTTCCTTATAGCCGATTGGAGTTTGATGCTGCTCGATTGGCGCCCCGCAAGTCTGTGCGACTGGTTGTCTATGACGATAACGGCTCTGGAGTATCGATCAGAGCTGCCAAAGCACTAGTGAAGCAGGGTTATCAAGATATTTATATTTTAAGCGAAGGTGCTCTAGGCTGGAAGAATGCTGGATTCAATTTATTTGCTGGTGTCAATCTACCATCTAAAACCTTTGGCGAGCTGGTAGAGCATCAGTGCCATACACCTCGCGTCACCGCTCATGATTTAGTCAAGATGATGAACGATGAGGATGATTTCATCGTCCTGGACGGTAGGCCGCAAAGCGAATTTAAAAAAATGAGCATTCCTGGGGCTTTATGCTGCCCAAACGGAGAGCTAGCCTATCGCATTAAAAGTCATGTAAATAATACGAACACCAAAATCATTATTAACTGCGCTGGTAGAACACGCAGTATTATTGGCGCCCAAACTTTGATTAATTTGGGAATTAAAAATCCAATTTATGCATTAGAGAATGGTACCCAAGGTTGGTACTTAAATGACTTTGTATTGGATCATGGAAAAATTGCTCAGTACGCTCAGCCTAAAGTTGATGGTGAGATACTGGCTGCTGCTGAGGCCCTATTAAGTAAGTTTGATATTTCATTAATTTCTGATGAGCAATTTTCTGTTTGGAAAAAAGACGAGAGTCGCTCCTTGTATCTCTGTGATGTGAGAACTGCAGAAGAGTTTGCAATGAATGGATTGCCTGGAGCGCAAAATACTCCAGGCGGACAAATGATTCAGGCTACCGATCAATTTGTTGGCGTTCGAAATGCGCGAATTGTCTTGTATGACTCTGATGGTGTACGGGCGATTACTGTGGCCAGCTGGTTAAAGCAGATGGGTCATGATGTTGCAGTTTTACAAGACGGTATTCACAGTAAGGCAAGTCTTGAAAGACCTCAAATTAATCCTCGGCTTGGTTTGACACCTATTGGCATTGATAGCTTGCAAGAAATTCTTCGAGATAATTCTGCTTCTGTTTTAGATATTCGCGGCAGTATGCAATTCCGCCATGCTCATTTATTAAATTCAATTTGGGCAATTCGCCCTCGACTGCAAGAAATGATTGGCGATACTTCAAAGTCGATTGTGATCATTTCGGATGATCCTGCTCTTACTTATGGAGCGCTACTAGAGCTCGAGGGAAGTGGTTTAAGTACTCATCTTTATGAAGTGGAGGGTTCCCAGTTTCCAAAAGAGCTTCAGACGACTTCTTCAAAAGTATTTCCGCCGGATTCAGACTGTATTGATTTCTTATTTTTTGTTCATGATCGCCATGATGGCAATAAGGAAGCAGCACGTCGTTACCTTGAGTGGGAGACTGGCCTCATTGCCCAGTTAGATGAAGATGAAATTAATTTGTACTCAATTCAATAGGCTTAAGACAGAATAAATTGTCCGAACACTTCTCTGCACTAGTTGAATACGACTTTGCCCTTATCTTTGATAGATAGGCGATGGCACAGGGGGTGCCCTCCTAAAACCGTAAAAATTATTGCCATCTAAAAAATCTCACCTCATTAATGAATTTTCATTTTGCCCATTTAAGTATTCCGATCCGCTGGATGATATTACTTTTATTGAGCGCTTTACTTTCTGTCGCGCTATATCTGGGGCATTTTCCTGCTGCTATTTTGTTGGGGTGTATGTTTGCTGCAATTCTGATGGCTACCCGAGGTGCAGCTTTAAGGATTCCAAAGTGGTGCTTTGCGCTGGCTCAGGGTGTTCTTGGTTGTTTGATGGCTCAAAGTCTACAGCCACAAGCGTTGAATAATGTTGGAAAAAGTTGGCCTATTATTCTGGGTGTCACATTATCTGTATTTTTTGCCAGCATTATCGTAGGTTGGGTGTTTATGCGTCGCGGCATTTTCCCTGGGAGTACCGCAGTATGGGGTCTAGCTCCGGGAGCCTCAGCTGCAATGGTGGTAATGGCTGAGGCCTATGGAGCTGATGTACGATTGGTGGCCTTTATGCAATATCTACGAGTTGCATCGGTGACCGTTATTGCTGCAGCCATTGCACACTTTTGTACTTCAGTGAGCTTGATGCAGACAGCTATCGCGCCCCATTGGCTTGCGCTTGATAGCTCAAATCTGCTGATGACTTTAGGTTTAGTGCTAGGTCTGTCCCCGCTTGCATATAAGCTTGGTATTCCAGGTGGAGCAATGATCTTGCCATTGATATTGGGTGCAACATTGCAGTATTTTGGTCTCATGGTCATTGAGCTACCACTTTTATTGCTGACAGTAGCTTATGCCGTCGTTGGGTGGAGTATTGGACTGCGTTTTGATGCACAGATCTTAAGGCACGCATGGCACGCTCTACCTCAAGTTTTGATGGCAATTGGCTCCTTAATATTACTGAGCGGTGTGATTGCTATTGGTTTATGGCAATTGTCTGATTATGATTTATTCACAGCATATTTGGCATCCTCTCCAGGTGGAGCAGATTCTGTTGCAGTCATTGCTGCAACAACGGCTGTAGATGCCGGTTTTGTGATGTCTGTACAGATATTCCGATTCTTATTTATCTTAGCCTTTGGCCCGATTGTTTCAAAATATGTGGCAACTAAGCTAGGTTAGCTTTGGTATCGAACAGGATCTAGGGTTATCCCGAATATCACCTTAGGGTTTCGCTCACCGAATTAAATCTCCAACTGAATCTCAGCTGATTGTGGGTAATAATGCGTTTATAGGGGGAGTGCAGTAGTTATCTGCTAGCCCTTAAAAACAATTGGAGACCTTGAGTGAGAAATTTTTTAATAGCCTTTGCGGTAATGATTTCATCGAGCGCAGCATTAGCCGACTACCCAGAAAAATCAATACGTTTGGTCGTGCCATTTGCCACTGGTGGTACTTCTGAGATTGTTGCAAGATCTGTTGCAAGCGGCTTGAGCGCTAGTTTGGGTCAATCCGTTTATGTTGATAATAAGCCAGGCGGTGCAGGTAATATTGCTATGGAAGAGGTTAAGCGCGCGAACCCTGACGGCTATACTTTAATGCTGGGTCACGTTGGTACTCTCGCAGTTAACCCAGCCTTATTTGGTAAGAAATTACCCTATGACCCTAATAAGGATTTTGCACCGGTAACCCTAGTCGCAAAAGTTCCCAATGTGATTGCAGTTAGCGAGAAAAGTCCGAACAAAACGCTTGCTGATTTCGTTGCAGATGCTAAGAAAAATCCAGGAAAAATTAACTACGGCTCAGCAGGAAATGGAAGTGCCGGTCATTTGGCCATGGAGTATTTTTCCTCTGAGGCTGGAATAGATTTAGTGCACGTGCCCTACAAAGGATCTGGACCCATGCTGACCGATTTGATTGGCGGCCAGATTCAGGCGACATTCAATGGCTTGCCTTCCTTAATGGGGCAAATCAAAGGTGGGACTTTACGCCCACTAGCCGTTGGGTCCGCTGATAGATCAAGAGTTTTGCCAAATGTGCCTACATTATCGGAGTCAGGCTACAAAGGATTTGAGACATCTCAGTGGTACGGAATTATCGTCCCTGCTGGAACACCGCAGCCTATCATCGATAAATTACAAAGAGAAATTGCGAAGACCCTTAAATCGAAGGAAGACTCCAAGAGGATGTTAGAGGATGGGGCGATATTGGTAGGGGATACGCCGGCTCAATTTAGTGCATTCATTAAGGCAGAACAAATTCGTTGGGCAAAGGTAATTGAAAAAGCGAAGATCACGATTGATTAAATATCAAACGTGATCTAAATGGAGATTATTTAAATGTTGATGATGAAAAAGAAAAATATCCTGAATATATTCCTAGGTATTGCCGTTGGTTTTTTGAGTTATTCAGTTTGCGCCCAAGAGTTCCCTCCTAAAAAAACAATTACTCTAGTTGTTGGCTTTGCAGCAGGTGGCGCTGCTGATACCTCTGCTAGGATCATTGCCAAGAAGTTGGGTGAGAATATTGGTGCCAATGTAGTGGTAGATAACCGTGGTGGTGCCGGTGGAAATATCGCACATCAGTATGTTGCGAATGGCCCAACGGATGGTAGTACGATCTTGTATGGTTCGGTTGGCCCACTCACCATTGCACCGCATATGATGAAGCTGCCTTATGACCCCTTTAAAGATCTTGCACCAATCACCATGGCCGTTAACTTTCCTAATGTGCTAGTGGTCAATTCAGGTACAGGTATCAAGACGTTTGCAGAATATGTTGCCTTTGCCAAGAAGAATCCTAAAAAACTAGAATATGCATCTACTGGCCCTGGTTCAGCCTCACATCTTGCAGGAGAGTTGCTTAATGAAATGGCGGGTATTGATACGGTGCATATTCCATATAAAGGTGGTTCACCTGCAATGCAAGATTTATTGGGTGAGCGTGTAGCAGCTTATTTTTCAACCTACAGCACAGCGCAAGCCTATATTGAAAATGGCAAGCTGAATGCTTTGGCGGTAACTGGTCCGCAACGATTAAAGGCACTTCCTAAAGTCCCAACGATTGCAGAATCTGGTTATCCTGGTTTTAATGCAACCAATTGGTATGCCTTTGTTGCTTCATCTAAGGTTCCAGACGCCATATTGGATCGCTGGAATGTCGAGCTGGTTAAGGTGATGAAGTCGCCTGACGTAGTCAAGCAGTTAAATGATCATGGACTCACACCAATGCCTGACACACGAGACGAGCTTGCAAAATACATGGCCAAGGAATCGGCAACCTGGGGTCGCCTCATTAGAGAGAAGAAAATTACTAGCGAATAAGATTGGTCTGTGCAGATATAAAACCACCTTAGGGTGGTTTTTTCTTACGGCATCAGCCACGCTTTTCTAATAAAACTATAAAATTAATACTAATTTCTTCGCTGTATTTTGATCCATTATGAAAAATAAACTATTTTGAGTGTGAATATGGAGCCGCTAGCCAAATTAAAAGTCATTGAAATGGGGCAGCTCATCGCTGGTCCTTTTGCTGCTAAAACGCTTGGGGATTTTGGTGCTGATGTTATTAAGATTGAGCCACCAAAAGTAGGTGATGCCCTGCGTAAATGGCGACTGCTAAAAGATGGTACTTCATTGTGGTGGCAGGTTCAGTCACGCAACAAGCGCTCTCTATCCTTAGATCTCAGACAACTTGAAGCCCAAGAAATTGTTCGAACTCTCATAGTCGAAGCGGATGTATTAATCGAGAATTTTCGACCTGGAACTCTAGAAGGATGGGGTCTTGATCCCGAGAGGTTACTGGAACTTAACCCTAAGCTGATTGTTTTAAGAATTAGTGGATATGGCCAAACTGGTCCTTATCGAGATAAGCCGGGATTTGGTGTAGTGGCTGAGGCTATGGGTGGTTTGCGGCATTTAACCGCGGAACCAGGCAGAGTCCCAGTGCGTGTTGGGGTCAGTATCGGCGACACCTTGGCCTCCTTACATGGGGTAATTGGAATTTTACTGGCTTTACAAGAGCGTCACCGAAGTGGTAAAGGCCAGGTAATTGATGTTGCCTTGTATGAGGCGGTCTTTAATTGTATGGAAAGCTTGTTACCTGAGTACAGTGCGTTCGGGGAAGTCAGGCAGGCTGGTGGTAGTGCTTTACCAGGTATTGCCCCAAGTAATGCCTATCTTTGTGCTGATGGTGGTTATGTATTGGTGGCGGGTAACGGCGATAGCATCTTTAAGCGTCTCATGAATATGATAGGCCGAGTGGACTTGGCTAATGACCCAGCGCTCGAAAATAATGATGGTAGGGTTGCCCGTGTTGCAGAATTAGACCAAGCAATTGGTGCATGGGCTAAAGCAATCACGACTGATGAGGCTTTGCAGCTATTGGATTCTGTCGCAGTCCCTGCGGGGAAAATTTATACCGTAGCTGACATCGCAAATGACCCACATTTTAAAGCGCGAGGCAATATCGAAAATATCCAAATGCATGATGGTACGACACTAGCTGTTCCAAGTGTGCTTCCTAAGCTTTCTCGTACACCAGGCTCGATTAAATCTTTAGCCCCAGATATTGGAGAGAATACCGATGAAATTCTGTACGGCATTGGTTTAACGGAGGGGCAAGTAGCATCTTTAAAAGAGCGTGGCATTGCCTTTACTAAATAATCATCAATCAATTCAAGTAATTAAATATTATGAATAGAATTTATTTTAATGATGTTGTGACTCGGGATGGATTTCAAATTGAGCCTAACTTTATTCCTACGGATGACAAGGTCAAATTAGTAGATGAATTAAGCCAATGTGGCTTTGCCAAGATCGAGGTCACTTCTTTTACATCACCTAAAGCAATTCCAATGCTGCGTGATGCTGAAGAGGTAATGGGTAGAATTGCGCGAGTACCAGGTGTTGAGTACACAGTCCTAGTGCCTAATTTACGTGGTGCAGAGCGTGCCCTTGAATCTTGCGCTGATGAATTTAATCTTGTCATGTCAACATCTGAAACCCATAATCAGGCTAATTTAAGAATGAGCCGAGAAAAGAGTTTCGCTGGACTAGCCGAGGTTATTCAGTATGTAAACGGTAGAACGCCAATCAACGTATCTCTATCTACTGCATTTGGATGTCCTATGGAGGGCGATGTGCCACAAAGTGAAGTAGAGGGGTTTGTTCAGCGCTTTGCAGATTTAGGCGTGCGCGGCGTAACTATTTGCGATACAACTGGAATGGCGCATCCTGCACAGGTTGCAAGCATGGCAAATAATTTACAAAAAAAGTTTGGTAATTTGCAGCTGACCTTCCACTTTCACAACACGCGTGGAATGGGATTGGCTAACGTTCTTGCTGCTGTGCAGTCGGGTATTACCCGATTTGATGGCTCGCTTGGTGGTTTAGGTGGGTGCCCTTATGCACCAGGTGCCAGTGGCAATATCTCGAGCGAGGATGCTATTCATATGTTGGATGCTATGGGGTACGACACCGGAATCGATATCCCTAAATTACTAGGTTTAGCTCGTAAACTTCCCTTGATTGTTGGGCATCCTGTCCCAGGGCAAGTAGCAAAAGCAGGCAGAACATGTGATTTGCATGCTGCACCTGTTCAATAGAGCGGAATCAATAAGCTGGAAACATATTGCTGACTAATGTAAGGTGAATATTGGCGTGATTGATCATTTAGACCATCTTGTTCTCACTACTGCTCACGAAACTGAATGTGTTGATTTTTATACCCGAGTACTCGGGATGACGCTAGAAAGTTTTATTGGTGGAACGCCACCAGTAGAGCGTAAGGCATTTAAGTTTGGTAATCAGAAGATTAATTTGCATATCAAGGGTAAAGAGTTTGAGCCCAAAGCAGACCTACCAACTCCTGGTGCACTAGACCTTTGTTTTATAGCTGATAGATCTTTAGATATAGTGATTGCCAAACTCAATCAAGAGGGCTGGCCCATTATTGAGGGCCCAATTACTCGAACTGGCGCCACCTCAAAAATAAACTCGATTTATGTACGAGACCCCGATCACAATTTAATCGAGATTAGTGAACTCATTTGATTCTTGCGGAATCAGTCAGGACTAAATTCAAAAAAGATTCTGTTTTGCCGGCGCTAATCCTTTAGTCGAGATGCAATTTTTCTAGTAATTTGAGGTGGCTGAGAATCCATATGATATTTTTGCCGTTCTTCCTGCATTGCCAAATCTTGTACAGTGAAACGATCAAATCTTCGAAGATAGTCAGCCCAAGTTTCAAAGACAAAGTTTTCAATAAAGTTCCCAATGTGTTCTGCATCCTCAAATAGGCTCCATGACAAGGCACCCTGTCTCAGTCTGGATTTGCGAGCACGGGCCATCACTTCTCGGAATTCCTCAAGGCGATCTTTATGAACATGGTATTCAATAGAGATAACCACTGGGCCTGCTTGTAGATCAATGTCTTTGGTTGCATATGGCCTTTCTAGTGGGCATACTGGAGTCATATCATCTACAGCATGTTTATCTATTCGATAATTTCGAATTAAGAATAGGGTCATCAGACCAAAAACAGAGCTAATTAAAATACTGCTGGTCACATCGAGTTCACTGGCTATTTTCCCCCATACTGCAGCACCTAAGGCACTACCAGCCATTAGACTCATTTGGTAGATAGACATGCCTCTTGCTCTAACCCAACCGGGAAGTGTGAGTTGTGCTGCAGTGGTTAATGAATTAGCGGCTGCTAGCCAGGCCATTCCACAAACCATCATTAATGGTGATGCAATCCATATATTTGGAGCAAGTACAACTCCTGCGCAGGCAATGCAAAGTATGATTACTCCATAGTTCACTAGATTGCTAGATTTGAAACGTTTTCTGATGCGCGGAATTTGTGTTCCCGCAATTATTGCTCCAATCCCAAGGCAGGATAGCAGTAGGGTAAAGGTGCCTGCCCCACCTTCAAAGTGATCTTTTGCAATGACGGGTAATAGTGCAATCAGTCCAGTGGATTGTAGGAAGAATAAAAATGCCCGAATAATGATGATACGCATGCGATTGGATTGCCAAACATGTTGCACCCCCACTCGCATTGCCCCAATAAAGCGCTCACCCGGTAGGGTTGGAACATAATTTTGATATTGCCAACGTAAAACAATAGCTGTAGTAATCAAAGAGAGGACCATGTTCAGTCCAAAAACATACTGACTTCCCGCAATCGCAATAATGAACCCTGCCACTAAAGGCCCAATAATTCTTGAGGTATTCATGGCAATAGCGTTGAGTGCTAATGCTGGTTGTAGAGAGTCTTTTGGAACTAGTTCAGGGACGACGGCTGCAAAAATAGGCCAGCGCATAGCAAGACCAATTCCGTTAGTAAATGTAAGCAATAGAAGAGTGTAGGGCCCTAGAGTGCCAATCGCCAGAAATAGCATGAGCACAGTCGCATTGATTGCTAACCAGATTTGTGTAAATACAAAATAATGTTTTCTATTCACAATATCTGCCATCGCTCCACTAGGTAATCCAAGCAGAAGAACTGGAAGGCTGGATGCTGTTTGTACTAAAGCAATCAGGGTAGTTGAGGTGGTGAGTGAAGTCATCGTCCATGCAGCGGCCACATCATTCATCCACATGCATATATTAGCAATGAGCCAGGTAAACCAGAGCGCCCGAAAGCCATCAAATCGAAGTGGCGATAGCCAGCCATCTTGACCGATTAGGCGAAGTAGATAGGTTTTCATAGTTTCATTATTATTTAAAGGTGCCACCCAATAATTCAGTTAATTTTTTGGCGCTATCTTTTACTATTTTCTTCTGCTTCTCAAGCATTCGATAGGCTGGCATCGTTAAGGTAATTACACCAATTAACCCTTGCGAATTAAAAACGGGGGCTGAAATTCCTGCTATTTCTTTTACTCTATCACCAGAAATTGCAAGAACCATCTCTTCGCGAATTTTTGAGAAAACTTTACCAGTGGCGCCTTCAAAAGCCATTAAGACTTTGCCGCCAGCACCTTTATCTAGGGGTAGTAGATCGCCAGTTTTAATATGATCACGTAACGCTTGGTTTGAGTCTACTCTGAATAAGCATAATCGCTTATCGTCCTGCCGTACATAAAATGCAGCGCTTTCTTGGGTTGAATCAACTAGTAGTCTTAAGATGGGTGTGGCAATATTTTCTAGGGATGTATTCGCCTGGTAGGCGCCATGAAGTGACGCTACCGATGGGCCAAGAATATATTTTCCATCCATTTTTTTAGTTACCAAGCCTGCATTTTCTAAAGATGCCAGCATTCTTAATGAAGTGCTTTTGTAAAGCCCGGTTTCAAGAGAGATCTGAGAGAGGGTGAGCTCTGGATTTAGCGGGGTAAAGAGTCGAAGAATGGTTAGCGCTTTATCAACAGACGCAACCCCATCATTTGATAGGGAGATCTTATCTTTATCCGCATTACGAGATCTTCTGGGCATGCTCTATTCTATAAAATATGGTTAAATATCTAGAACGTTATTCTATAGGATAGAACAATATGCATGTGGCGTCAACTGCAGTCTTAATTAGTGAGGTTGGACCTAGGGACGGTTTGCAATCAATTAAAACCATCATGCCAACACTAAATAAAAAGCTTTGGGTAGATGCTTTATTTAATGCGGGTATTCGTGAAATTGAAGTAGCATCATTTGTGCCCGCAAGGATGTTGCCACAGATGGCTGATGCTGCAGAAATTGTGCAACATGCAAAGACCTTAAATGGTTTAACTGTCTTGGCACTAGTGCCGAATTTAAAAGGTGCTGAACATGCTATTTTGGCTGGAGCAGACAAGATTACTATTCCAGTTTCTGCCAGTGCTGCGCATTCCTTGGCCAATGTTCGTAAGACGCGAGAGGAGATGATTAAGGAGCTCAAGCGAATTGTCGAATTTAGAAATGCCCATGCACCATCTATAAAAATCGAGGTCGGCATTGCCACTGCTTTTGGTTGCACGTTACAAGGCTTGGTTGCTGAGGATGAGGTGATTGGGCTTGCAGAGCAGGCGGCACTTGCTGGAGTGGATGATGTAGGTTTATCAGATACGACTGGCTATGCCAACCCCTCTCAAATTAAAAGATTATTTCGCCGTTTACGCGGCGCCATTGGAGATAAGGCGGGCGCTGCCCACCTGCACAATACTCGTGGGCTTGGTCTAGCAAACTGTTTGGCAGCTTATGAAGAGGGGGTTACCTCCTTTGATTCATCAATGGGTGGCTTGGGTGGATGCCCTTACGCGCCAGGCGCCTCGGGCAATGTAGTTACAGAGGACTTGGTGTTTATGTTTGAGGCGATGGGGGTTCGGACAGGAGTTGATCTCGATAAATTATTTAGAGCCAGAGAAGTTCTTCAAGCTGGATTGCCGCATGAGGCTATTTATGGAATGGTTCCGGAGGCAGGTCTTCCAAAAGGCTTTGATGCATATAAAGAGAATCTACGTTAATGGATACTAATAAGTCGCTGCCATATTCTGGCATTCGTGTTGTTGAATTCACTCATATGGTGATGGGGCCTACTTGTGGAATGATTCTTGCTGACCTTGGTGCTGAGGTGATTAAGGTTGAGCCAATAGACGGTGATAAAACTCGAAGATTATTAGGCTCTGGCGCCGGATTTTTTCCGATGTTTAATCGAAATAAAAAAAGTCTTTCGATTGATATGAAAACTCCCGAGGGCATGGAGATTATTAAAAAGTTAGTTGCCTCTGCAGATGTAGTGAGCGAAAACTTTAAGCCTGGAACAATGGCAAAAATGGGGTTGGACTATGAGACTTTGCATCCAGCACACC
Organism: Polynucleobacter sp. UK-Mo-2m-Kol15; assembly: GCF_018881505.1. Classification (GTDB taxonomy): domain Bacteria; phylum Pseudomonadota; class Gammaproteobacteria; order Burkholderiales; family Burkholderiaceae; genus Polynucleobacter. The sequence goes on from NZ_JACVQC010000001.1 coordinate 781,094, forward strand.
CTGAATTGATTTATGTATCGCATAAAGGATTTTTACCCGGACCCTATGATCATCGAACAGCTTTAGACGAGGTTGTTCAAATGATGGGTGGCTTAGCCTATATGACTGGACCAGAAGATAGGCCTTTGCGAGCGGGCTCCTCGGTGAATGACATTATGGGTGGGATCTTTGGTGCAATTGGAGTGATGGCAGCTTTGAAGCAGCGAGATGTTACGGGTGAAGGGCAAGAAATTCAAAGCTCTTTATTTGAGAATAATATCTTTCTAGTTGGTCAGCATATGATGCAGTATGCGGTTACTGGCAAGGCTCCTAAACCAATGCCAAGTCGAATCTCCGCCTGGGCAATCTATGATGTATTTGAAGTTGCAGAAGGTGAGAAAATTTTTCTAGCTGTGGTGTCTGACACGCAATGGAAAATATTTTGTGATGCATTTGGATTCGATGATTTATTTCAAGACGCTACTTTGGCGACTAATAACTTACGTGTAGAGGCTAGATCAAGCTTAATTCCAGAGATCAAAAAAAGACTTTTAGGATTTTCTGCGGCTCAAATCAGTTCAATATTTGAGTCTCATGGACTGCCATTTGCACCAATTACGAGACCCGAACAGCTATTTGATGATCCTCATTTGAGGGCAACTGGTGGTCTTGCCCCCATTCAGGTAACGGATGGGCCTAATACAGGGTCAGAGACGGTGGTACCTTTATTGCCTCTTATGATGGGTGGCGAGAGGCTTGGGGTGCGACAGGGGCCGCCTAAGTCTGGTGAGCATTCCCGTGAAATTCTCCGCACACTTGGGTTTAGTGATGCGGAAATTTCAAGTTGGACTACTGAGGGAATTATTCGGTCTTAAGTCACTCGCTCAATAATCATCGCAATACCTTGACCTACTCCAATGCACATTGTGCATAAGGCATAACGCTTCTTTTGTTCTTCTAGCTCGAATACTGCGCTAGTGATGAGGCGGGCACCACTCATTCCTAATGGATGACCAAGAGCAATGGCACCTCCATTTGGATTGACCCGGATATCATTATCAGCCACACCCAACTCACGCAGTACTGCTAGACCTTGAGCGGCGAACGCCTCATTGAGTTCGATAACATCAATCTGGTCGATAGTCATGCCGAGACGCTTGAGTAGTTTTTGTGAAGCGGGCGCAGGACCAATCCCCATAATCCGTGGAGCTACGCCTGCAGTAGCCATTCCAATAATCTTGGCACGAGGCTTGAGCTGATATTTTTTGACTGCATCCTCACTAGCCAATAGCAGAGCACAGGCCCCATCATTTACTCCTGATGCATTGCCAGCTGTTATGGTGCCATCAGGTCGAACAATCGGCTTTAATTTTGCAAGCACATCAATGGTGGTTGCTCGGGGATGCTCATCCTGTGTCACGACAATTGGATCCCCTTTTTTCTGTGGGATGACCACGGGGGTAATTTCTTTCGCAAGTCGACCATTTGCTTGCGCAGCAGAGGCTTTATTTTGACTGGCTAGTGCCATGAGATCTTGATCATCGCGGCTAATCTTGAAGTCATCAGCCACATTTTCTGCTGTCTCTGGCATGGAATCCACGCCATATGCTTTTTTCATCAGCGGATTGATGAAGCGCCATCCGATGGTGGTATCTTGTACAGAATTGTTACGAGAAAAAGCAGATTCTGCCTTAGGCATAACAAAGGGCGCGCGACTCATGCTTTCCACCCCGCCTGCAATCATCAGTTCTGCCTCTCCTGCTGCGATGGCGCGAGCCGCCGTGCCAACAGCATCCATGCCTGAGCCGCAAAGGCGATTAATGGTTGCGCCAGGCACTGCTGGTGAAAGCCCTGCTAATAAGGCGCTCATGCGCGCTACATTGCGATTATCTTCACCCGCTTGATTAGCGCAGCCATAAATAACATCGTCCACTTGATCCCATTGAACCTGAGGATTTCGTTCCATCAATGCTTTAATTGGAACAGCCCCTAGATCATCTGCGCGCACGCTGGATAACGATCCACCATATCGGCCAATTGGAGTTCTGATGGCGTCACAGATATATACAGGGGTAATATTTTTATTCTTCATAATATTAAGTGGCTTTTAAATTAGTGGTGAATGCAGACTCAATCATATCTTTTAAATGAAGTAGATGAGGGGCGTAGTCGTTGATGACTTTACTGAGATCGCTATCTGCTGGCGCGCTGAAATTTAAAGAAGCTTGCTGACCGTTTAGTAAAGTTAACGGGGTGGAGATGGCAAAAATCTCTGGAAGCCAGCTGGCAATACAGTAACCATTCTTTACAATGCTTTCTATCGCAGTGTGAATGTCATCTTCAATTTGAGTCCAATTTTTTAATTTTTGACTTTTAAGCTCCGCCATCAATTTTTTCCTCATATCGGGTTTGAGGGTTGCAATCCAAGCCATTCCTAGCGATGTTCGCTCTATTGGGACGCGTTGACCTGTAACAACGGTGCGTAAAGCGATGTTTTTAGTGTACCGAACTGACTCTAGGTAAACCATCTCCATTCGATCTGCGATTGCTAGCCCCACATTGAGCTTGTATTTTTCAGAGGCTTTTCTCATTAAGGGCTCGGCCAGCTTAAGTTCTCGTAAGCCCATCTTGTAGGCATGACCAAGGCTGAGAACAGTAGGGGCTAGTCGGTAGGCGGAATGCTCTTCACTGTGCTCGAGAAATCCTGAGAGGACAAGTGTTTGGGTGAGCCGGCTGACAGTTGAGGGCGGTAGCTTAGTCTTTTCTGAGATTTCGCCGTTACCCAGGAGATCCATGCCAGGCTTGAAGCAGCGTAATATTTCCAAGCCCCTAACTAGGGACCGATTTATTTTTTTGGGGGTGGTATTTGATTCCATCTAGTGGAATTAGACCATAAATTCTTGACTAAGTTGGGTCATACTCATCTTTGAACAATTTCATAAAAGTATTGGGAGATCTACATGCTTAATCAATTGAGGGTGGCAATTCGTCATTTTATTTGGGCTCTAACGCCATTTATTTTTTGTGCTGTTGTTAGTAAGCCTGTTTTGGCGCAGTACCCAGATCGCTCCATTAAAGTCATTGTGCCCTTTGCACCGGGAGGGGGTACTGATTTGGTGGCGAGAACCTTGGGTTTATCGATGGCTGATGACTTAAAGCAATCTATTGTGATTGACAACAAGCCGGGTGGTAGCACAATTATTGGAACCGATGCTTTAGCAAAAAGTCCACCCGATGGCTACACCTTGGTCGTTGCTACATTGGCACATGCAGTAAATCCCAGCTTGAAAGCCAAGCTGCCCTACTCGCAAGATAAGGACTTTGCACCTGTCATCTTGGTTGGGGTCTCTCCTAATGTGGTGGTGGTTTCAGCAGATAGTCCTTATAAAACGTTTGCGGATTTTCTTGCTGCGGCAAAGGCAAATCCAGAAAAACTCTCGTACGCATCACAAGGTGGCGGTACTTCTGCTCATTTAGCTGGTGAATTATTTAATTCAATCGCTGGCACAAAACTCACTCATGTTCCCTATAAAGGCGCCGGACCAGCATTAACTGATGTCATTGGCGGTCAGGTCGACGTCATGTTTGCAACTGCATCGGCAGTGGGTAGTTTGGTAGATGCTGGAAAACTACGGGCGCTTGCAGTAACTACACCAAATCGCTCACCTTCACCGCAGTTAGCAAAGTTACCCACTGTTGCAGAGAGTGGTGTTCCGGGATATTCAGCTGGAAGTTGGTACGGTTACTTTGCCCCAGCAGGCACTCCGCCAGATGTGATCAATAAGTTAAATGCTGCGATTAAAAAATCCGCTCAATCTCCAGCCTTTAAAACTCGGGTAGAGGGGGAGGGTTTGGTAATTAGAACGGGCACTCCAGAGGAATTTGGCAAGTTTGTGAAGGCTGAAGAGTTGCGTTGGCGCGCAGTAATTAAAAGTGCAAATATTGCCCCCGAATAAATCAACTAAAAGATTTGTATAAGGAATTGAAATGAAGTTTGAATTAATTGAGTTAAGTGTGATCGATGGTATTGCGACCCTACGCTTAAACCGCCCAGAAAAACGTAATGCAATGAGTGATGCAATGCGTAGCGAATTTATTGAGGCTCTGGAGTTAGTTGCTGCTGATAAATCAATTCGTGCGCTAGTGTTGACAGGGAACGGCAAGGGCTTTTGTGCTGGCGGTGATATTTCCGGGATGGAAAAAAGAATGCAGGCCCCCAGTGGAGAAATTGCCTTTAATGGTTGGCATCGTCAGCAACGCGTGCACCATGCTGTTGCTTTATTGCATACGATGCCAAAGCCAACTATTGCAGCTGTGAATGGCCCAGCGTCTGGTTTAGGGGCTGATACCGCCTTGGCGTGTGATTTTATTATGGCATCTGAGAGTGCAAGCTTTACTTGGTCTTACATCCATCGCGGGATCATCCCCGATGGCGGCGGGATGTATTTTTTACCCAGACGCATAGGTTTGGTGAGGGCAAAAGAGCTTATCTTCTCCGGCAGAAAAGTGGATCTTGAGGAGGCGCAACAGATTGGTATTGTGGACAAGGTAGCCAAGCTAGACTCCTTAGTTTCTGATGCCCAAGCATGGGCGGTTGAGCTTAGCAAGGGCTCGCCCACTGCATTAGCTCTAGGCAAAACTATCCTGAATCAAACCTTTGAAACTACTGCTGCGCAAGTGTTTTCGCAAGGTAGTCAAGCTCAAGGTATTTGTTATACAAGCACTGAACATCGCGAGTCTGTACTAGCTTTTTTAGAAAAAGCAGCTGCTGCCAAACAGAAATAATTAACACCTAAGAAACAAGATAAGTATGAATAATGCAATTCAAAAGTTAATGGAGCCACGCAGTATTGCGGTGATCGGTGCTTCAACGGATCCTAAGAAGACAGCTGGTAGGCCGATCGCCTATTTGCAAAAACATCACTTCAAGGGAAAAATTTATCCCGTAAATCCCCGCGTGGAAGAGATTGCCGGTTTAAAGTGCTTTCCCGACATCAATTCACTGCCTGAAACCCCTGATGTAGCAATTGTGATGGTGGGAACTGACAAGGCTCTAAGCGCAGTAAAAGAATTAGCTGCTCTGGGAACTCCAGCCGCGATTGTATTGACCAGCGGTTTTGCCGAACATGGTCCCGAAGGTTTGAAAAAACAAGAAGAGCTCATTGCAGCTGCGGGTGCGATGCGTATCCTTGGCCCCAATACTATTGGTATGGTCAATATTACCGATGACATTCCTTTGTCTCCCAGTAGTGCTTTGGAGATGGATGAATTTCCCAAGGGTTCCGTGAGCGTTATTTCGCAAAGCGGCGGTATATTGGGGTCTCTATTGTCGCGAGCAACTGCTTGTGGTTTGGGCCTGTCCAAATTAGTGTCAACAAGCAATGAAGCAGATCTTGGTCTAGCCGATTTTGTTGATTACTTAGTCGATGATCCAAGCACTAAAGTGATTGTTCTTTATATTGAAAGTATCCGTCACCCAGAAAAATTTCGTGCAGCAGCATTGAGGGCAAAAAAGACTGGGAAACCAATTGTTGTTTATAAGGTTGGTAAATCAGAGGCAGGTATCAAGGCAGCAGTTTCTCATACTGGTGCATTGGCTGGTACTGACAAAATGTATGACGCACTTTTTAAGCAAGTAGGTATTATTCGCGCAAATAAGTTCTCTGATTTTTTAGACATTCCTGCGGCCCTATCTTCTGGAAGGGTTCTAAAGGGCAGGCGTGTTGCTATCTTGACTTCAACCGGCGGTGCTGGCACTTTGGTAGCAGATAGTTTGGGCGAGTGGGGTTTTGATACTCCTGCTCCTGATGAGGTCACTGCTGCACGTTTGCGCGCTTTACAGCCCGGGGATCAGGCGGTACTAGATCGCAATCCAATTGATGTCACGCTGGCGGGTTTGCAGCCCGATCTATTGCGAGGCGCTATTGCGGCTTTATTGGATAGTCCAACTTATGACGCTTTAATTTTGATCTTAGGATCATCTAGTTTATCTATGCCGGATTTAATGGCTGGCGCTGTACGTGATTGCATGCAAACCAGTGATAAGCCAGTGATAGCTTATGTGAGTCCTCATGCGCCGATTGCGGGGGCGCTGATGACTAAGCTTGGTGTACCTGCTTTCTCTCAACCAGAAAGCTGTAGCGTTGCCTTGTCTAGCATGTTACATGCGAGCGCATTAAAGAGTGATCACTTTATTGAAGGGAAATTAGTCAAACTCCCATCAAACTTGAATATGGATAGCTTGCATGGATCATTGAACGAGCATCAGGCCAAGAATCTATTTGCTGCATTTGGTATTGCTGGAGTGAAAGAATTTGTCGTGGATGCTGTAAACCCAGATTTTAAAGTTGCTTCAGAATTAGGCGATAAGGTGGTGCTGAAAATCTTGTCTAACCAAATTACCCACAAAACTGAAGTGGGTGGCGTCGCTTTAAATATAGCTGCTAGCGAAATTACGCAAAAGATACACGCGATGACTGCTGAGGTAAAGGCAAGATCAGGCTCTACTATTGAAGAATTCTTAGTACAAGAAATGGTTTCTGGTGGGGTAGAGTTGATGATAGGCATGCACCGTGATCCATTGGGAACTGCTATTTTAGTTGGTATGGGCGGTGTCACGGCCGAGCTTTTTAAAGATACACACATGCGCTTGATTACCCCTGGTAGGGCTTTTAGTGAGCAGGAAGCTTTAGAAATGCTCCAGTCATTAAGGACTTGGCCATTGCTGGATGGATATCGTGGCCGCCCAAAGTGTGATGTGCCCAAAGTTGTCAAGGCTGTAGTGCAATTTTCAGAATTAGTCGCCTGTCTTGATGATCGTCTGATTGAATGCGAAATTAACCCAATTTTTGTTTTTGCGGATGGCAAGGGCGTTAAGGCAGCTGATGGTATCGCGGTATTTAGTTAACCTGTTTGCCTCTATATTAAGCCCATGAAAACATATCAAATCACCTATCAAGATGGACAGGTATCTTGGCGTGAGTTTGGATTGCCGAGATCAGGTTCATTGCCTTTAATCTTGTTGCATGGTGGGCATGGCAGCTGGGAGCATTGGATCAACAATATTGAATCTTTATCTGAGCACTTTCAGATTCTTGTTCCAGATATGCCGGGATTTGGTGACTCATCCTTTTTTGGGGGTGATCTGCAATCGGGGATGTTAAGCCCACTACGATCTTCACTTGATGAGTTGCTTGGTGTCAATACTATAGTGAATATTGCTGGCTTTTCATTCGGAGGATTTGTTGCGGCTCACTTGGTAAATCAACGAGATGGCATTAATCGAATTGCGCTCTTAGGAAGTGCTGGTCATGGTGGACCTAGACGCCCTCGGGGTGAGCTCTTGGCTTGGAGGGATTTGTATCAAAGTCAAAATTGGAGCGGTCTTAAAGAAGTCATGCGAGAGAATCTGTATCAGCACATGATTGGTGAATCTGATCGGATTGATGAATTAGCTATTCGAGTTCACCAAGATGCCTGCACTAGAACACGTTTTAGAAGTAGGCCGATTGCAAGACCTGGAGGACTAGCTGAGCAATTGGTCACTTATTTTGGTCCGACATTGCTTGTCTGGGGCGAGCATGATGTGACCTGTAATCCAGAGTATTTAATAGAAAAGCTTGTATATGGATACTCGAATAGGGCGAAGGTAGTAGTAAAAGATGCGGGCCATTGGGTCCAATATGAGAAGGCAGAGCAAGTAAATCAACTTCTCGTTGACTGGTTTAAAGAAGCTAATTAAAGATGAGCAAAATCAAAATTCATCACGATGCTGATGTGATGGTTATTACAGTAGACAATCCACCAATCAATGCTGGATCGACTGAGGTACGCCAGGGTTTATTGGATGCGATCAATGCACTTGATGTAGATCGTAAGCTAACTGCAGCTGTCATTATTGGTGGTGGAACTACGTTTATAGCCGGATCGGATATCAAAGAGTTCTCGCAGCCCTTAATGGAGCCACATTTGCCTTTGGTGATTGCTGCAATTGAAAGCTGCTCAAAACCAGTGGTGTGTGCTTTGCATGGTGCCGCTTTAGGTGGAGGTTTCGAATTAGCTTTGGGATGCGATGCCCGAATTGCATTGGAAGGGACTGTACTTGGCTTGCCTGAGGTCACTCTTGGGATTATTCCAGGTGCGGGTGGAACGCAGCGCTTACCAAGATTAATTGGCGTTGAAAAATCGATTGAACTCATTTGTACTGGGGCGCGTATTAAGGCCGATCTAGCTCTACAGCTTGGAATCGTGAGCCAGGTTGTAAAAACAGATTTACTGGCTAATGCACTTGTTCTTGCTAGATCTATGATTGGTACAAAAAATCGCATTCGGGATATTGCGACGCCAATATCTGCGCCTGAGGCGATTGCGAGTGCTTCGCAAAAAGCATTGAAGGCAGGTAAAAATCGCCCACAAGTGCAAAAGGCGATTGAGATGGTCTGTAACTCTTTAGTGTTACCAATTGATGAGGGTTTGTCTATTGAGCGCAATGTATTTCAGAGTTTACGAGTTTCGAGCGAGGCGAAAGCTTTAAGACATCAGTTTTTTTCTGAGCGCAAGCTTTTTAAAGCCTTGAGTGAAAGCGATACTAAAGCTATAGAACTAAGTCAAATTGCCGTCATTGGTGCCGGGACCATGGGATCTGGCATTGCGATGGCTTGCTTAAATGCAGGTTATGCAGTCATTTTGCTTGATCAACACGAGGCAGCATTATCTAACGGCGTAAAGCGGGTTGAGCAATATTACGAGTCTCGTGTGCAGGGTGGCAAGATAAGTCCAGCCCAGATATGTGAATTGCTACAGCGCTTTTCACATGCTTCGAATTGGGAATTAATTGCTTCCGCGGACTTAATTATTGAGGCGGTATTTGAGGATATTGAAGTTAAGCATGAGGTGTTTAAGAAGATCGATAGGTATGCCAAAGATGGCGCACTTTTGGCTTCTAATACCTCCTACCTAGATATTGATGCAATTGCTGAAAAAACTAAAAATCCATCGCGCGTATTTGGCTTGCATTTTTTTAGTCCTGCTCAGATCATGAAGTTGATTGAGATTATTCGATGCAAAAAAACATCCCCTGCTGCAATTGCTACTGGGCTAGGCTTTGCTAAACGTTTAGGAAAGATGCCGATCATCAGCGCGAATTCATTTGGCTTTATTGGCAATCGAATATATGCCGCTTATCGCCGGCAATGTGAATTTATGTTGGAGGAGGGTGCCTATCCTGAGCAGATAGATAAGGCACTTGAGGATTACGGTTTTGCAATGGGCCCCTTCGCTGTTGCCGACTTATCTGGTCTCGATATTGCCTGGGGGATGCGTAAGAGTCTAGCCGCCAGCCGAAACCCTGCACATCGATATGTTGGCATCCCCGATTCATTATGCTTAGCTGGCCGACTTGGCAGGAAAACTGGTGCCGGTTATTACCTCTATGCTGAGGGCTCAAATAGCAAGTCGATTGACCCAATAGTGAATGAAATGATTGATTCTGCTAGTAGGGCAAAAGGCCTTACTAGACGTAGCCTCAGTACAGACGAAATTGTGGAACGCGTTCTCTTAACAATGATCAATGAAACTGCGCACCTGTTATCAGAAAATGTAGTTACACAGGCCAGCGATTGTGATGTTGCCTTGGTAAATGGTTATGGTTTTCCTCGGTGGCAGGGTGGCCCCACGTTCATTGCTAGTGAAATGGGTCAAGAGAAATTGGATCAAGGCTTGCAGGAGCTGGCTTTAGCTAGCGGTCCAGGTTTTGTTATTGCCAATACAGATATGCTGTTTAAGAGTTTATAAGGTTAACAAATCATGAAGATAGTAATTTCAGATGATTATCAAGATTGTGTGCGGCACCTAAATTGTTTTAATAAGATTAAGCATCATGAAGTTCAAATTTTTAATGACACTGTTAGTGAATTGGATGCAAAAGTAGAGCGATTTAAAGATGCCGAAGTGATTGTTTTGACACGCGAAAGAACAGTGATCGACAGCGGTCTACTAGAGCGCCTCCCAAATCTAAAACTTATTTCTCAGACTGGAAAAATTGCCTCACACGTTGATTTGACTGCTTGTAAGGAGCGGGGAATAGTGGTGATGGATGGCAGGGGCTCTGGCAGTGCTACTGCAGAATTGAATCTTTTGCTTATTCTGGCCTCCCTCCGCAATATTGTTCCAGAGGTGAATCGCCTTCAGTCCGGGAAATGGCAGGGAACAGTAGGTCGCCAGCTTTCTGGAAAAGTACTGGGTGTTTATGGTTTTGGCAGAATTGGTCAACAGATCTGTAAGCTTGGTCAAGCATTTGGGGCCCGTATTTTAGTGTGGGGTCGAGAGTCAAGTCTCATTAAGGCAAAAGAGATGGGGCTTGAGGTTGCTACCTCAAAAGAGAATTTCTTTTCAACAAGCGACATCATTTCTTTGCAGCTGAGATTGAATCCCGAAACTGCAGCAATGATTACTTCATCTGACTTGGCTTTGATGAAATCAGATTCTCTTTTGGTTAACACCAGCCGGGCAGAGTTAATTGAACGGGGCGCTTTATATGCTGGACTTAAGCAGGGTCATCCAGGCTTTGCTGCAATTGATGTTTACGAAAGTGAGCCCGTTCTAAATGCGGCTGATCCACTGCTACAGTTGCCAAATTGTCTCTGCACTCCACATTTAGGTTTTGTAGAGATGGATAACTACGAGGCCTACTTTGGAGTAGCTTTTGACAATATCAATGCGTTTGTTGATGGAAATATGCAAAATCGTGTCATTTAATTTTCTCTTAGGATAAATAATGAATTTTGAGCTAACTAGTGAGCAGCAAGCGTTTGCTGATGCTGTCGGTAAATTTGCCCTCAATGAGCTGGCGCCTGGTGCGCTTGAGCGCGCGCATAGTCCTCATTACCCTTGGGAAATTGCCTCAAAGCTCAGTGCACAAGGTTTGCTTGGAATAGCCTTGTCAGAAAAAGATGGCGGCCAGGGCGGCACCTTAATGGATGCAGTGATTGCAATTCAAGAGGTTGCAATGCATTGCCCTAAGTCTGCGGATGTAGTTCAGGCGGGTAACTTTGGGGCGATTAGAACTTTTGCTGAATATGCTAGTGAACAGCAAAAAGAGAAGTTTTTGCCTGATTTACTGGCTGGTAAAAAGATTCTGGGTTTAGGAATGAGTGAGCCGGGTGCAGGCTCTGCTGTAACAGAGCTTCAAACTTCGGCCAAAAAAGTAGATGGTGGCTATTTGATCAATGGCTCTAAAGTCTTCTCAACCCATAGTCCTGAGGCGGGGGTATTTTTAATTTATCTCAGATTTGGTCCTGGGCTTGATGGTATTGGATCCGTCTTGGTAGAGCGGGGCGCAGATGGTTTGACGATTGGCCAACCCAATAGCTTTATGAGTGGTGAGGAGTGGTCACAACTCTACTTTGAGGATTGCTTTATTTCTGATGATGCTGTTTTGCTTGGGCCGGGCGGCTTTAAGAAGCAAATTAGTGGATTTAATATTGAGCGTATTGGCAATTCTTCGCGTGCATTAGCCTTAGGGAGGTATGCCTTTAATAAGGCCAAGGAATACGCCTCAGTTCGTAAGCAATTTGGTAAAGATATTTGCGAGTTTCAAGGGATTCAATGGAAGTTTGCTGAAATGGCGGTGAAGTTAGATGCTGCGCAATTATTGCTCTATCGTGCCGCTGTAAATGCTGAGGCAGGCCTGCCATCTGCTTACGAAACTACCGTAGCTAAATTAATGTGTAATAACGCTGGATTTGAGGTGGCTAATGAGGCGCTACAGGTGATGGGTGCTACTGGATATAGCCAAGAAACCTTAGTTGAGTATTGTGTAAGGCGGACGCGCGGTTGGATGATTGCAGGTGGATCCATTGAGATTTTAAAGAATAGAATTGCAGAAGAGGTGTTTGAAAGGCGCTTTAATCAGCGGGCGTAAGTTTTCTGATTAAATAGTGAAAATAAATATAAACGGAGATAAGTTCATAAAATGAAACTAACTAAAAATATTGCTTTATTAATTGCTGCTGTATTAGGCTTATATTCTGGTGTCTTTGCTCAGTCAGTCGGAGATTATCCAAATAAGCCTATTAAGATCATTGTGTCGTTTACTGCGGGTGGCACTACTGATATTTTGGCGCGTGAAGTGGGTAACCAGCTAAGTATTCGTTGGAAGGTGCCCGTTGTTGTTGAAAATAAACCGGGTGCTGCAGGCAACTTAGGAACCGAGATTGTTGGACGTGCGGCTCCTGATGGATATACTTTGCTTGCCAGTTCAATTGGGCCTATCTCCATTAACCCAAGTTTGTTTGCAAACTTGGCTGTTAATCCTCAGAAGGCTTTGCAACCAGTAGCGCTTTTAGGAGATGTACCTAATATATTGGTTGTGCCAGCTTCTAGTGGTATTAAGAACTGGAAAGAATTTACCGCTTATCTAAAGGCAAATCCAGGTGCTATTAATTACGGCTCTACTGGTATTGGTACTACGGCCCATTTGATTAGCTATCTATTTGCTCAAAAATTAAATGTGGAGGCATTACATATTCCCTATAAGGGAGCTGAGGCTACTCGTGATTTGGTTGCTGGACGCTTGCAGTATATGTTTGCTACCGCACCATCAGTAGTGCCTTTGATTAAGGCTGGCCAATTAAATGCCATCGCAGTTTCAACTAAAAAACGGATTAGTGCGTTACCTGATTTGCCAACACTCAATGAATTAGGCGTTGATATTGCAACAGGCGCTTGGTTTGGTTTCTTCGCTCCAGAGGGCACTAATCCAGCAATCATCCAGAAGTTAAATGAAACTACTCTCAGCATTCTGGAAGAGCCTGCCATTAAGCAAAAGTTGCTTGGTCTGGGCGCAGATCCGATACCAATGAGTGTTCAGGAATTCACCAGATTTATTCGAAATGACTTTGCTTTATGGGCGCCGATTGTAAAGTCATCAGGTGCAAAACCTGAGTAAATTATGACTCTTTTGCAAGAATTCGGAAGGTTTGTTGAAGGCTGTCAATCTCAGTCATTTTCGGCTACAACAATGCATCATGCTCGTCGAGCTTTGCTCGATTGGCATGGCGCATTGATTGCCGGATCCAATACGGATGCAGCAGAAAGACTGATAAAGGCTTATGTTGAGGAGTTAGGTATTGGAAAGTGCTCGATTGCTGGAACTACGCAAAAGACATTTTCTCGTGCCGCCGCTTTTATCAATGGCACTATCTCGCATATTTCTGAGTTTGATGATATTTTTCGCGATGGCGCATACCATCCGGCATGCCCAACAATTTCAGCGGCCTATGCGCTAGCAGAGTCTCGAGATGATTCGCTCGAGCATTTATTGGCTGCCATCATTGTGGGTTATGAGGTTTCAACACGCATTAGTAAGGTGATTCAGCCTAGTCATTATGAGTTTTTTCATACGACGGGAACAGTGGGTGTGTTCGGTGCAGCAGCAGCCTGTTCCTATCTCTTGGGTTTGAATGCTACCCAGTCCTGTGATGCTATGTCTACTGCAGGCACCTTTGCAAGTGGCTTGCAACAGGCATTTCGTTCAGACTCAATGACCAAGCCAATGCATCCTGGACATGCTGCTGAAATCGGTTTAAATGCTGCGCTGCTTGCTCAGGCTGGCATGACTGGCACCCCAGATTTATTAGAAGGCGATGCTGGCTTTGGTGCGGCGCTATGTAAGAATCCTCGCTGGGGGGAGTTGCTTAATAATCTCGGCGAAAGCTGGAATATCGAGCAAATTACTTTCAAAAATCATGGATGTTGCGGACATAACTTCCCGGCAATTGATGCGGTAGCGCACTTATTGAATGACCATCCAATTAGTTTGGAAAATATTGCCCAGGTTCGCGTTCGAGGATATAAGGCTACCAGTGAGGTTTGTAAGTATGTTCACCCTACAACTCCTTTTGAAGCTAAATTCAGTCTGACTTACACTGTTTCAGCAAGAATTGTTTTGGGGCGAGTGAGAGAGAAGGCATTTTTAGCGGATGCTTTAGCAAGCCCAGAGATTTATGCGCTAGAAGATAAGGTAGTTTTATCGGTTGATCAAGAGTGCACTGATAAATTCCCAGTTCACCGTTCAGCTAAGGTTGAAATTGAGATGAAAGATGGGTCGGTATACTCGCACTATCAGCATACAAGACACGGCGATCCTGATGAGCCTTTAACGGACCAGGAGTTGTTGGATAAATTTATTGAGCTTACCGAGCCTAGAATTGGTCTGTCTAGCGCCCACTCATTATCTAGTGCATTGCTCAATACATCCCCAGCCTCAATTTCTAGTCTCTCTCAGATTTGGGCTTAAGTATGACTTTGGTTAACTTATAGCAGTGAACTAGTGAAATTCAAGAGGAGAAAAGCATGAGCCAGGGTAAATTGGAATTACCTTCCTTAAAGAGCAAGGTGAGTTCAGGGGAATGGAACGCTCGAGTGGACCTGGCCGCTTGCTATCGCTTGATCGCTCATTACGGCATGTCGGACATGATGGCCAATCATATTACGATTCGCGTGCCTGATGAGGAGGATGCCTTTCTCACAAATCCTTACGGCATGATGTATGAAGAAATGACAGCATCATGCTTGGTAAAAATTAGTCATGATGGAGAGGTTTTATATAAACCTGATTTTGGTGATTTAAATTATGGCTTTAATAAACCTGGTTACATTCTCCATAGCGCAGTTCACAAGGCTCGACCGGAAGTAAGTTGCGTAATTCATACGCACACCCCTGCTGGCATGGCAATCTCCTCTCTTGAGTGCGGTTTACTTCCGATTAATCAAACTTCTATGCGTTTTTTGAAAATTAGTTATCACGACTACATGGGTGTGGTGCTAGATATGGCTGAGCAGGAGGTATTGGTCCGTGATTTAGGCACCTCTGAAGCGATGATTTTGCGCAACCATGGACTCCTAACCCTTGGTAAGAGTGTCGGTGAGGCATTTAATTGGATGCATAGATTGGAGACATCTTGTCGTGCACAGCTTGCTGCAATGGCATGTAACACCCCTTTGCAAAAGGTCCCTCAGAAGGTGTTGGAGGAAACGTATCTTAACTATCAACCGCAAACACGCCGCCCATATGGTCTGATGGAATGGCCCGCTTTGTTGAGAATGCTTGACCGCATGGACCCCAGTTTTCGCGACTAAGGTGATTGATTTATATGGAAATGAAGCGCCCACTTCGAATTTTAGTTAGCCAAGATGCCATACCAGTATTGGCATTGAAGCTCAAAGATGGGGCGGATTTCCCATATGAATTACTTGAGAGTAATCGTATTTCACCTGGTGCTGAATTTGATGTGGCCCTAGTTTCAAGGGATGTTACTGCGCTCTCTACAAAGCGCATAACCATGCCATCTACGCAAGAATTTTATAACTTGCTTTTAGGATCAAAAGATTTGCGCTGGGTTCAAATCCATTCCGCCGGCGCTGATCGTCAGATTTATTTAGACTTAATGAATCGTGGGGTGACGATTTCAGGTTCATCAGGAGTCAATGCGCAAGTGGTGATGCAAACCACAATTGCCGGCATTTTGATGCTAGCTCGCCATTTCCCCAAAATGCTAGAGGCTCAGAGACAAAAGCGTTGGGACTCTTTAATTAATTATCCCTTGCCAGCAGATCTATTTGGTCAAACTGCTGTCATTGTTGGGCGGGGGCCAATTGGCAACGGCATCGCTAAAATCTTGATGGCCATGGGTGTTAGATGTATTCAGATTCGCTTTAGTGAGAGCTTGGGTGTTGACTCCCTGCAGGGCGCTGAAAGTTGCCATATTTCGGAATTGAAGTCTGTTTTAGGTGAGGCTAATTGGTTAGTTTTAGCCTGTCCTTTAACCTCACTCACTCGACAATTAATTGATGTCGAAGCCATCAATCTTTTACCCCAATCTGCATGTATTGTGAACATTGCGCGCGGTGAAATTATTTCTGAGGATGCCTTGATAGAGGCGCTGCGCAGTCAAAAATTAGCTGGCGCATATTTGGATGTATTTGCCTCTGAGCCCCTTGACATTAGTTCGCCGCTGTGGGATTTGGATAATGTGATTGTTACTCCGCACTCTGCAGGACACTCTTTGGGTAATGAATCTAGAGTCATGGAGTTGTTTCTTGAAAACCTCACTCGCCTTCATCAAGGCAAGGCCTTGAAAAATATCATTGCCACCTAGATTGGATTGCCACTTCTAGCGCTCCAATTTTGCTAGAAGTCGAGTGCGTCCAGACTGAACATGGCGCTCAGCCAATGTTTTTGCACGACGTGTATCACCCTTAATAATAGCTTCAAAAATTGCCCGATGCTCTTCATTTGAGCGACGCATATGACTGGGTGAATTAAAAAAACTTCTTCTAAATACGTGCATCTCTTTTACAAGTTCGTCATAAGTTTGATGTAGGCGTTGATTTCCGGAGAGCTGCAGAATCAATGAATGAAAGTGAAGATTCAGCTCGTAATAGCTTGTACTATCCACACTTTCGCAGGCTATATCCATTTTTTCAAGAAGCGCCTTCAGTTTTACTTGCCACTCCCCATCAATATGTTCGCATGCTTGATCAGCGGCATACCCAAATAATAGGGTACGTAGTTCATAGTTTTCCAACATGTCTCGAACTGAGGTTTGGCGTACAAACACTCCTCGATTAGGTACTGCAGTGACTAGGCCAAGCCCAGTTAGTATCCGTATTGCTTCACGGATAGGGCCACGACTAGTGCCCATACGAGAGGCTAAATTCACTTCATTTAGGCGCTCTCCCGGAGTAATTTCCCCGCTATAAATCAGTCGCTTTAACTCTTCAGCAATGGCTGGAGATAGGCCTTTATCCCGATTTTCTTTATTAAATTCCATGACTTAGCAATATTTACCATATGTGCTCCAGATGAGCTTATGGTAACACTTCGCCTTGTATTGGGATAGCAATTTTGATCTAAAAGTGTTGACGCTTTAATTAAGATAGAAGACACTTATTTTTTCGTTTTTAGAAAAGTAAGCAGGAAAGCATTTATGGAAAAGCGCAAACCAGTCTTCTGCGGTAGCTAATTTAGGGAAATGAATATGAAATCGTATTGGATGAAGAGTGATGGTAAAAGCGCTGAAATTGATTTGCGTGAGATTGATCAACCAAAACCTGGCGAAAACCATGTGCTCATTCGTGTGAGAGCCTCCGGACTTAATCGTGGTGAATTTATTCTAGGACATGGTCTGCATAAGGCGGGCGATGCAAAGCAAATTGGTATGGATGCTGCTGGAGAGATCGTAGCTTGTGGTGCGGCAATTAAGGGTTTAAAAGTTGGGGATAGAATCTTTGGCAGATGTTCTGGTGCTTTTTCGGAGTTTGCACTCATGGATCAGCGGGAGGCGATGTTGATGCCGGCATCGCTGACTCCAGAACAGGCGGCAGCCATACCCCTAACTTTTCATGTTGTGTTTGATATGGTGGTGACTCAGGGCCAGTTGAAGGCTGGGGAGTATGTATTTATTCCTGGCGTTAGCTCAGGCGTTGGGGTTTCTGCGATGTTAATGGCTAAGGCTCTAGGAGCAAAAGTGATTGGAACGTCCCGCTCGCAAGAAAAGTTAGATCGCCTTGTAGATTTGGGCTTAGATCTGGGAATTTGTACCCATAGCTCTCATTTTCACGATCAGGTAATGCAGGCAACAGATGGAAGAGGTGCTGATTTAGTCATCAACACAGTGGGCGGATCTGTATTTGCGGAGTGTATTCGAGCAATGGCCTTCCAAGCACGCCTTGCAATGGTTGGCTATGTTGATGGTGTCCTGAGTGCCGAAATAGATCTTGCAGCCCTGCACGCAAAGCGGCTTACATTGTTTGGTGTATCCAACAAATTGCGTAGCCCCCTGCAGCGCTCTGAATCAGTACCTGCATTCAGAGAGAAAATTTTGCCATTGATTGCAAATGGATCCATTATTCCATTGGTGGATCAAGTATTTCCTTTTGAGAAGTTAGATGAGGCAAGAGCAGCTATGGAGTGCAATCAGCATTTAGGAAAAATCGTTTTAGCTGGGACTCCATAACCAACCATTAAAGAGATGATCATGACATTACTCAAAATTTTTGTAACAGCCATTCTGTTGGCTTTAAATATTCAAGCGGCTTCAGCGCAAACTACATCTTATCCAAATAAGCCAATCAAATTAATTGTGGGCTTTGCCCCTGGTGGTGCAGCAGATTATGTAGCCCGTAATGTTGGGGTTGCCCTTGGCCAAGCCTTGGGTCAGTCAATCGTGATTGAAAATAAACCTGGCGCAGGATCTAGTATTGCGGCTGAGCAGGTTGCCAAGTCTGCACCTGATGGCTATACGATATTAATTGCTAGCCCCAGTAGTATCTCGGTGAATCCAGCCCTAAATCAAAAGCTCGGATACAAAGCCAGCGATTTACAGCCGGTAAGTCAGTTAACGAGTTCGCCATTGGTGATTGCGGTTAACCCAAATCTCGGCATTACTAGTGTGAAAGAGTTGATTGCTAGAGCGAAAAAGAGTCCTGGCACACTGAATTATGCAACTTCTGGTAATGGCTCTGCACCCCATTTGGGGGCGGCATTATTCTCGCAAGTAGCCGATGTCAAGATGACCCATATTCCATTTCGTGGTGGCTCACTTGCTATTCAGTCCGTAATTGCCGGCGATACCCAGTTAACTTTTGGTACGCCTCCTTCGACATTGCCAATGATTCAAGCTGGTCGACTCACTGGTTTGGGTATTTCTAGCAAAGAGCGCTCATCTTTAGCGCCAGGTTTACCTGGGATGCGGGAGGCTGGATTGCCTGAATTTGTAATTGATTTTTGGTATGGCTTCTTTGTACCAACTGGAACCCCGGCTCCAATTATTCAAAAAATATTTGAAGCTACACAAACTGCACTGCAGCAGGCAACTGTGAAGGCAGCGCTGGCACGGGAAGGTACCGAGGTTGCATTATCTAGCTCACCTGCACAGTTTGGAGCTTTTTTAGCTCAAGACGAAAAGTTTTGGGTTCAGCTTGTAAAAAGTGCTAATGTAAGCGTAGATTAATTCACCTTGACTCTTAGAGTCCCATTTCTTTAATTGTCCAACAAGATTATTAAGGTAAGTGCTTATATTTTGATGTGTATCAAGTCTTTAGGGCTAAATCGGAGCACACTTGGAGGGTTATTGAACTTCCCAAGGTAAGTGAGCTAATATGAAGCTTGAATTTGTTGGCCCTGCAGCTGTTTTAGAAAATGGTGATATTTCCTATCCAGCATTATTAGATGGCAGCCTCCTAAAGTGTAGTTTTAGTTTTGAGGCCCTACAGGATCTTGATCCAGACGGCATTGAGACTAATGCCATGCAATTGTTTAAAAATCATCAATTAAAGCTACTCTCGATAGCTGAGCAAAAAATCCTGAATGGTCATGCTGTAGACGGTGCTGTGCACTTGTTTAGTCATGACCTTATTTTGGATTAACTATTCTTATTGTTTTAAGCAGCCTGTTTTTAATTAGAAAGAGAAAATATGTCATTTAATCACTCAGTCATTTGGATTGATCATCAAGAAGCGCATGTCATTTATTTCAATCCCACCGCCATTGAGAGCGAAGTGATCAAGACAAGGTCTACCCATAAAAATATTCATCACAAAAGTGGTTCCGTTAGTGGTGCACAAGCTGCTCCAGATCAGCATTATTTGCATGCAGTAATTCAAGCCGTAAAAGAATCTAAAGAGATTTTGATTGTTGGGCCAGGCTCTGCAAAATTAGATCTCATGAAGCATGCTGTAAAAGATGATCATTTGATTGCTGAAAAAATAGTAGGTATTGAAACTGTGGATCACCCTACTGACGGGCAATTGTTAGCTTATGCTAAAAAATACTTTGCCAGAGTTGATGCCCTTAAAGGCGATACCGTTATTACTGGTTGATGATAGATCCTCCTGAAAATGGGGGGGGATGATTTTTACATGCTACTGATTGCCGCCTTTGTCATTAACGGGTCACTCGCCGTAGTGGCTATATTGCTGCACTATGAGGCACTTTTCCAGTTGGATAGATTTCTACCCAAAGTGGCACACATTGCGCCTCGCTTCAGAGTTCTGATTGGGGTTGGCGCAATCTTTGTGGCACATGTTTTTGAGATTTGGCTTTTTGCATTAGGCTACTTTTTTACCTTGCAATTTCCGGCAATGGGGGGTCTCGTTGGCAATATTTCAGGCCACGGTTTTTTGCTGGACTGCGCTTATTTGTCTTTCGTAACCTTTACTACTTTAGGCTATGGTGAGATTGTGGCTCAGGGCTACTTAAGATATTTAACTGGGGTAGAGGCTCTGACCGGTTTTATTCTCATTACTTGGTCTGCTTCATTCTTATTTATTGAGATGCAGAAATATTGGAGTTTATCCAAGACTAACCAGAATAAGTAATTTAAGAAGGCTAAGTTATGCTGGCTGGCCATGGTAGAACTTCGCATTTGGTCAATGGGTAGCTTAATGACACGAAAATCTTAAATGCTCTTTGCCAGCATAGAAAAATTGATCTAAAAAAATTGTTTTTGGTATTCAAGTGCGGTTTTAATCGTTTGAAAATGAATGTCTACTGTTGACTGAATTTCTTTGCCATACCCGCCCGCCATACTCAATGCGATTGGAATTTGACGGTCATAACCATACTGGAAAACACATTCATCTCGCTTGCGCATTCCCACTTTGCTTATGCTAAGTTTCCCTAGGCGATCTTCCTCATGTGGATCTGCTCCAGCTAAATAAATAATCAAGTCAGGTTTAAAGCGTGTGTCTAAGATTTCTAATGCTTGATAAAGGGCGGCTAGGTAAAGCTCATCTCCTGTTTCATCCGGTAGTCCAATATCTAGATCGCTAACCTCTTTACTAAAAGGAAAGTTATTTTCCCCATGGATTGATAGCGTAAATATAGATTGGTCATTTTCTAAGATGGAGGCGGTTCCATTGCCTTGGTGAAC
This sequence comes from Polynucleobacter sp. UK-Mo-2m-Kol15, assembly GCF_018881505.1. Taxonomy (GTDB): domain Bacteria; phylum Pseudomonadota; class Gammaproteobacteria; order Burkholderiales; family Burkholderiaceae; genus Polynucleobacter. The sequence goes on from NZ_JACVQC010000001.1 coordinate 802,006, forward strand.
ATCAAGGTCAATGATGGCAATCTTCAATCGGGAATCAAGCTCTCTCTGGATGGCCCTAGCTGCAATTGCAGAATCATTGAAGACGCAAAATCCACTGCCTTTATTACGATAGGCATGATGGGTGCCTCCAGCTAGATTTGCAGCGAGCCCCTCTGTGAGTGCAAACTTTGCGGCTGCTAGAGTGGCTCCTGCAGATCTTCGGGAGCGCTCGAGCATTTGCATGCTCCAAGGAAATCCAATCTCTTGCTGCTCTTTTGGGGTGAGGGTACCTTGTAGCACCTTGATAAGGTAGCTAGGATCATGTGCGTAAAGTATTTGAGTGTCAGTGACGGTGGGTGCATTCATAAGCTGAATACCATCTAGCTGCGAAACTAGGTCGCGTAATTTTCCATACTTTTCCATCGGAAAGCGATGTCCGATTGGAAGTGGTAAAACATAATGATCTGCGTAAAAGGCTTTCAATGAAATCTCATTTTTTGAGTATGTTGATCAGTCTATTCGTTTTTAAATGGGTGGGTATGAGTAAGTCAGAAAAATCCGGATTTAAGGGAAATAAATCCTTTTTGCCAAGCAAGTTATGCGCGACTTGCGGCAGAGAGATGACTTGGCGCAAATCCTGGGCTAAAAACTGGGAGTCTGTTAAGTACTGTTCAGATGCCTGCCGACGCAATCAGTCGCCTCTAGTCACGCCCAAGGTGAAATAGTGACTACTCTGATTTACTGGTTCAGAAATGACCTCAGATTGACTGACAATCCCGCTCTAGTAGAGGCATGTCTTCATGCTGACCACTTACTTCCGGTATACATATTTCCTCCGCAATCAAAGACTCATCACTTCTTAGGCTTCCCGAGAGAAGGGCATTATCGCCAGACTTTTGTAAGAGAGTCGCTAGACGATTTGAAGGCACAATTGCGTGGATTAGGATCTGATTTATTGGAGTATGAGGGTGAGCCTGCAGACGTACTGGCGACCTTGGCTCGCACTATTGGCGCTGATGCCATTTATTGCGAGCGTATTGAAGCTCCAGAAGAAATGCAGCAGAGTCAACAAATCCAGGAGCAGGGCATTCTGCTCAAAGAGTTCTGGCAGTCCAGTATGTGCTCGGTAGAGAGTTTGCCCTTTCCCTCTCAAGACATGCCTAATATATTTACCCAGTTTCGAAAGGAAATTGAGCGCAGTGGTTTAAGGTTTACAACTCCATTAGCCATGTCATCCAATATTCCCGCCCTGCCTACTTGCTTGGCGAATCTGCCGAGAGAGTTCGATGGTCAAACAGTCGTGCAAGCTGATCGCTTTACGGGCGGCGAGAGAAGTGCACTCGCTCACCTCAAACAATACTTGTTAAGGCGGCTGCCAGATTCTTATAAAGAAACCCGCAATCAGCTGATTGGTAAAGACTTCTCTAGCAAGTTTTCTCCTTGGCTGGCTTTAGGTTGCATCTCTGCAAGGACAATTGCTGCTGATATAGCTGCATATGAGGAATGTCATGGTGCTAATGAGGGTACGTACTGGCTTTGGTTTGAGTTGTTGTGGCGCGATTATTTTCGTTTCCTACATTTTAAGTACGGTAGACAGCTTTATCGAGCAAAGGGTTTAAGTGATGCCCCGCTGGTAAAAAGTGATCCTGTGCAATTTGAGCGTTGGTGCGCTGGAAAAACTGGCGAACCCTTTGTGGATGCTGGAATGCGAGAGTTAGTCAAAACCGGTTATTTATCTAACCGAATGCGTCAAATCGTTGCGAGTTATCTGATCTACGATTTAAAGGGAGATTGGCGTTCTGGCGCAGCTTGGTTTGAATCTCAACTAATTGACTACGACGTCTATAGCAATCAAGGTAATTGGCTATATCTGGCTGGTCGGGGAACTGATCCAAGGGGAGGTAGGCATTTTAATGTCGCCAAACAGGCTCAAGATCACGACCCCCGAGGCGATTATCAAAGACTTTGGCTTTGAGAGTATTGCAATAGCACTTCCATGGATACTTTTTCTAGCGCCTTAGCGTGGGTGCTTTCCAATTGAATCGTCGGGGCACAGTTAGCCTCTAAGGCTTCAATCCAACGGTTGATGCAAAGACACCATTGGTCGCCTGCTATGAGGCCTGGAAATTGATATTCCGGTCGTGGCGTGATGAGATCATTCCCTCTTTTTAGGCTGAACTGAAGAAAGTCATTTGTAACGATGGCGCAGACTAGGTGACTGCCTGCATCCTCTTTATTGGTTTTGCAGCAACCATCTCGAAAGAATCCCGTCAAAGGATCAAATGAGCAAGGGACCAAAGGTTGACCCAATACATTTAAGGTGATGGCATCTTGCATGATAATTCTGTACTCTCAAAGAAAAAATAGAATGGTTAAGGGCTAGGGTATAGCTTGAACGATATTGGTTTTCCAGTTGAATCCACTTTAACCAAGACCATATCACCTGAATTCACCACCATACCCATATAGGATTGAATATTGACATGGTGGGTCACCATGATGATAGGCATATTTGGATTTTGCTTCCTTTCAACCGCAATCAGTTTTACGAGCTCATCCGTCTGTCTTTTTGCCTGGCTCATATCATCAAAGAATGAGCCTAAGGCGGCCTCTTTTTTTACTGTCCCTTTATTCAGTAGGGAGGCGGTATCGATGCATCGACACCAGGGACTGCTATAGACTTTTGCCTGCTCAATTCCTTGAATAGATAGCCAGTCACCAGTGTTCTTGGCTTGCTTGCGTCCAAGGTCTCCAAGATTGCGCTGGGTCGAGCACTGACTGATTTGATAGTTCTGAGGATCGCCATAGCCGGGGGCATCGGCATGCCTCATCAATAGAACATGATTGCCGTCCTTTAATTTGCTGGCCAGGTCACTCTGGGCTGTTGCAAATTTACTCTGGGTGAAAAGTAGCGAGCAGATGATGATCAAAAAGGATAGGCGTAGTTTCATAATGTGCGCGGCTTACCAAGGTAAGCGCTCTCCTGAATAGCTAATAAAGGTTCCTGAATCTTCTTTGCTGAGCGAGAGAAGGACATTAAGCATATCTTGAGCAGCATCGAGGGGAGGTCGACCAATTTGTTGTCCTTTAAAGGGTTGTGAGAGCCGAGAGTTGACGGTTCCAGGATGCAGTGCGATTAGCGCAACACGGGGTTTAGTCCGCGTCAGTTCAATAGCGGCCGTCTTAATTAGCATATTGAGTGCCGCTTTAGAAGCGCGGTAGCTATACCAACCTCCTAAACGATTATCCTCAATACTTCCTACTTTGGCAGAGAGTGTCGCCATGACAGAACCTGCTGGATCTAGTAGTTTAGAAAAATGCTTGATAGTGAGTCCGGGACCTATTGCATTGACCTGCATAAGTGTTTGCAGTTGTTCTGGGTTCAGGTCGTCCAGTTTTTTCTCGGGCATCCACTGGGCAGAATGCAAGATCCCGATGGTGTTAATAATGAGCTGAAATGGCTCCTCCCCGACAAAGGCCTTGGCTGCATCCTCAATCGTGCTGAGATCTTGATAGTCAATTGGCTTAATAGAGTTACGATGAATGCCTATTACTGCTGAGCATGCTGGATTACTTTTAAGCAGCTCCACCAGGGCGGAGCCGATGGTTCCTGAGGAGCCAATCACAAGTGCGCGAAATGGTTGAGGGATTAATGGCATGAATAAGGGGGGAAATGAATGGGGTCTCAGCCAGTTTATTGAATAAGTCTTAAACTTGCTTGATGACAACGCGCTTACCCCAATTACTATCAGAAGCTGATCTCTCGAGGTTAATTGAGATGGCTTGGGAGGATCGCACTCCTTTTGATGCCATTGAAGCTAGCTTTGGCTACTCCGAGCCCCAGGTAAAAGCATTAATGAGAAAAAATCTCAAACGTAACTCTTTTGAGTTGTGGCGTAAACGAGTAACGGGCAGAGCAACCAAACATCTTGCCCTACGAAGTAAGTTGGTGACTCGCGCATACTGCGCAACTCAATACAAGCAAAAATAAGCGCCATGAAAAAGCTAACTATGTTCTATGATGGCCTTTGTCCTCTGTGTCAGGCAGAAATTCAATTTCTATCTGGGCGTAATCAAGCGGGACTATTGAGTTTTATCGATATTAATTCAGATCATTATCTTCCTGATCGTGTGGGTGTATCCTGCAATCAAGCTCTTGCATCTATGTATGCACAATATGATGATGGCAAGCTGATTCAGGGAGTTGAGGTGTTTTCGGCCGCCTATAGTCGCGCAAATCTTCCTAAGCTCGCATGGCTTTTTTCTAGGCCGGCACTGATGCCTCTTTGGAGTGTAGGCTATCGATTTTTTGCAAAGCATCGCCATACTATTTCAGCGCTATTAGGCCCCTTGGCTCTGCGACTAGTGAATAAAAGAGCGTGAAGAAATGAAGCTGATTTACTCACTTGCAATCACTCTCATTCTGAGTTCGATTACTCCAATTGGTTTGGCTAAGGAGCCTCCTCATATCAAAAGCATGATGGGTCAAGTCCAACTGCAAGGCTTGGGTAGATTAAATTTTTGGGGATTCCATGTATACGATGCCAGTCTTTACCGTGGAAGCGCTAAAGATTCTCAAGAGTTTGCCCTTGAGTTGAAATATCAGCGATCATTCTCTGGTGAAGCAATTGCTAGCCGCACTGCTCAAGAAATGAAAAATTTAGGGGTAGCTGATCCACAAGCAGCATTTTGGGGTAAAGAGCTTGCAAGCATCCTCCCCAATGTTGAGCCTGGTCAGACTATTGCTGCTGTCTATATTCCCAGGCAGGGAACCAGTTTCTTTTTCGAAGGCAAAAAAATATCCCAAATTCAGGGCGCTGATTTTGCAAAAGCCTTTTTTGGTATTTGGTTAGATTCAAAAACGAGTGCGCCCAAACTCAGAGCAGAACTATTGGGACAAGACTGTCCGCCACCGCTTATTTCAGGAGCATGTTAAATGCGTAGAGCTTATATCACTGCAAAGTACATCGTCTTAGGTTTAGTAGTCGCAAGTCTATTTGCTTGCTCATCACCATTGGTAACGCAGTACGCCAATGAAAAACCCAATCTAGATCTCAGCGAATACTTCAATGGCACGATAGATGCTTACGGAATCTTTACTGACCGAAGTGGCGAGGTTAAAAAACGATTTACTGTACTGTTGGTTGCGCAGTGGAAAGTTGTTGACGGTAAAAAAGTGGGAACTCTTGATGAAAGTTTTGAATATTCTGATGGTACTAAGCAAAAGCGTATTTGGACTTTGACAGAAACTGCCCCTGGTAAATATATTGGCAGGGCAGATGATGTTGTGGGTGATGCGCTAGGTGAATCAGCGGGCAATGCCCTTAATTGGGCTTATACCTTGGCCTTGCCTGTAGATGGCACGATCTATCATGTGCAATTTAATGATTGGATGTATTTGGTTACCTCTAAAGTCATGCTCAATAAAGCCAAGATGAGCAAGTTTGGGATTGACTTGGGCGAGGTAACCTTAAGTTTTTATAAGCGCTAATGGTTGATACATCGTTTGCCTCTATTCATTGATCAACAGGGTTGAATGGTTTGAAAAAGCTCATACTGATTTTAGGTGATCAGCTGGATGTGGATAGTGTCGCTTTAAGAGGTATCAATCCTAAGACGGATGAAGTTTTGATGGTGGAGTCTGTCAATGAGGCAAAACATGTTTGGTCTCACAAGGCTCGGATTGCTTTATTTTTATCAGCAATGCGTCACTTTGCGGAATATCTCAAGAGTCAGGGATTCTCCTTAACTTATATTGAACGATCTCCTTTCACGATTGTTGAGGAACTGAGAAGCAAAATCATTAGCGGAAAATTTGCTCACCTGGTTTGTGTAGAGCCAGGAGAGTGGCGCCTGAAGCAATCGATTGAGGCTCTCGCTCTAGAGCTCAATATTACTTTGGAGGTACTGCAGGATCAGCATTTTTATTGCAATCATGAAGAATTTAAAGGATGGGTTGCCAATAAAAAAGAGCTGCGATTAGAGTACTTCTATAGGCTCATGCGTAAAACTCACGGGATCCTGGTTGACCAGGACGGCAACCCTGAAGGTGGGCAATGGAACTTCGATCGAGATAATCGCAAGCCCTTTCCAAAGAAGGGTCCTGGTTTAATTCCTCCTCCTGAATTATTTGAACCGGATCTGCTTACTAAGGCGGTATTAGCCGAGGTGCAAGAGCATTACTCAGATCATCCTGGATCGTTGGAGCATTTTCAGTGGCCAGTAACTCGCCAGCAAGCACTTCTAGCTCTTGAAGGATTTATCGAGTACCGCTTAGCGACTTTCGGAATCTATGAAGATGCGATGTGGACCGATACCCCTTTTGGTTGGCACTCATTGCTATCGAGCTCATTGAACCTGAAGTTGCTTAATCCTCGAGAGGTCATTGATGCCGTTTTAGTCGCATGGAAAAAGCATGACTTGGAGCTAGCAACTGTAGAAGGATTCATTCGTCAGATCTTGGGTTGGCGAGAATTCGTACGAGGAATGTACTACCTCGATATGCCACAAATGGCGCTCGATAATTTTTATGATCATCAGAATGCATTACCTGCTTGGTATTGGACTGGTGAAACAAAGATGAAATGCATGCAAGAGGCGATCGGGCAAACGTTGCAGTATGGCTATGCTCATCACATTCAGCGGTTGATGGTTACTGGTAACTTTGCATTGCTTGCAGAAGTATTGCCCAAAGAGGTTTGTGATTGGTATCTGGCAATTTATGTTGATGCCATTGAGTGGGTGGAGTTACCCAATACGGCTGGAATGGCCTTATTTGCGAGTGGCGGCCGCTTCACTAGTAAGCCTTATATTGCGAGTGGCGCATACATTAAGCGAATGAGTAACTATTGTGGTTCTTGTCAATATAAGCCTGATATTCGGTTCGGTGAGGGCGCCTGCCCGATGACCACCCTCTATTGGAACTTCTTAATTAAACACCGCACCCAATTCGAGGCGAGCCCACGTACCCGCCTGATGACTGCTAATTTGTCCCGAATTAGTGAGGCTGACCAGCAGGCAATTCAGACTCATGCCAAGGGGCTACTTGGGGATTTGAACTCCTTGTAATATGTCCCCCAGTTTGTATGCGGGAACAACGCATTTTGTGGATTTGTGTCACACTTTCGCTAAATAAATCAGTAGGTTAAAAAGTCATGAGAATTGAAGATACCGATCCAGCACGGCATGCGGGCATTGAATATCCCATGGAAGTGGGTGCACCCGTCTTTGCTCCGATCAAGGTTTTGGAGGAAAAAGACAAGGCAGTGAACGTTGCTCGCCAAAATGCAAAGCTCGAATATGATCGCATCATGGAGCAGGCAGAGGTGTTAATGAAGCAGGCACGTTCTCTTCAGGCGCGATTAGACGCCACAGAAATGGTTCACAGTGCTAAATTTAGTTTTAACCCTCTCCATGGCAAAACCTATCACCTGTATTTTGATAGTCGCATCGGTATGAATGTGTTGATTCAGAATGGCCCTGATCAGTGGAGTTGTGGAATCCCTGATGCATGGACCTATTCCATGGCAGTCAAAAAGCTTGGAGATAGCACTTGGGCTGTTGTTGAGGATGAAGAGCCTAGTTCATCAGCCCTTGCAGTAAGATAATTTTTCTATAAAAAAATAATAAGGTGACTTGTGACAACTGCTCGAATTGTTAGTCTTTCAGAACTCGGTGACGCCGATGTAATCCAATTAATTAATAAAGAGCTGCCTGCCCCAGGCAAGGGTGAAGTTCAACTGTGCCAAACTGCGATTGGCTTTAATTTTATTGATGTATACCAGCGCTCAGGTGTCTACCCATTAGATTTGCCAACAGGCTTAGGTCACGAAGCAGTTGGTGTGGTTGAAGCGCTTGGTGAGGGCGTTACGCGATTTAAGATTGGAGATCGCGTAATGTATATGAATGCCGGTATCGGTGCTTATGCCAGTGCTCGTAATGTTGCGGTAGATAAGTTGGTGTCAGTGCCAGATAATGTGTCAGATGAGGTTGCCGCCGCCGTGTTCTTCAAAGCAATGACTGCGCAATACCTGATCCAGAAAACGTATAAAGTGAAGTCTGGTGACGTCGTCTTAGTTCATGCCGCTGCTGGTGGTGTTGGTCAAATCTTAGCCGGCTGGGCAAAGTCTCTGGGCGCTTTTGTTGTAGGCAGCGTAGGGTCTGAAGCGAAGTTTTCTGTTGCAAAGGAAGCGGGATGTGACGCTGTGGTGGATTACTCAAAGCCTGGCTGGGTTGAGGAGTTTCTCAAAGCAACGGGCGGGCGTAAGGCGAATGTGGTCTATGACTCTGTTGCTAAAACCACATTCTTGGGGTCGCTCGATTGTGCTGCACCATTTGCGACTGTGGCCTTGTTTGGTGCCGCCTCGGGCCCAGCTCCAGAGATACAGCCTGAGATTCTTAATAAAAAGGGTTGCCTGTTTTTAACTAGACCATCGGTATTCCCGCATAACGCCACTCCTGAGCTGCTTCAAGAAAACGCCCGCGCAGTATTTGATGCAATCACTCAAGGTCGAGTGAAGGTGAAAATTGCTGCCAAGTTCTCGCTTGAGCAGGCTGCTGAGGCACATAAGGCGGCCGAAGGAAGGAAAGTGTCAGGCGCGATTGTCATTACGCCCTAGAACTAGATTCTTAGAATCGGGTTGTTTTTGATGGGTAAGTTGACGACCCTCTATAATCCTCTAAGCAATTGAATTAAAAGAGATTTATTCTATAAATACTGTTTTGGGCAGTTTGACAGTCCTGGGTGGGTCTTGGACAATGCCTGAGGTGGTTTGATTCAAGCCATTTCTTCCGATGACAGTTATTAATTTCTCCTTCCCGGCATCTCCAACCACAGCTCTTGAGGTACGGAGCATCACTTGCGTGCGAGGTGAGCGAGAGCTCTTCTCCGGGGTCGATTTTGAGGTACTTCCCGGGCAGTGCCTACATATTCGCGGTGAGAATGGTGTCGGAAAAACGAGTCTATTACGATTACTCACTGGGCTAGCTTCTCCAGAGTCTGGAGAGGTCCTATGGAGTGGCCATTCCATTAAAAAAGATGTGCAGGAATATCATAGCCAGCTATTATTTTTAGGGCATCGCGATGCGCTGAAAGAAGATCTGAGTGCGATTGAAAATTTGCGTATGTATGCAGCAATCGACGGCATTACGCTTTCTGAACAAGATGCTTTCGATTCCTTGTGGCGATTTGGTCTAAAGGGTCGCGAGGATCTGCCTGTGAATTGTTTATCGGCTGGTCAAAAAAAACGTGTCTTAATGGCGCGTATGCTGACGCGGCGTGCACAAATTTGGATTTTGGATGAGCCTTTCAATGCCTTGGATACCCATGCGATAAAGGAGTTGCAAGGCTTAATTGCAGAACATCTCCAGCACAATGGCTTGGTAGTTCTTACAAGCCATCAGCCTCTAGTTATTCCTGGTTTGCGAGTGTTGGATCTATGAACGCCTTTATTACTATCGTTCATCGTGATTTACTATTGGTGATGCGTCGCAAGAGTGAGGTTTTGACTGCATTATTTTTCTTTGTGATTGTGACTAGTCTCTTTCCCTTGGGAATTGGTGCGGACACTGCTCTGCTGCGAAAGATTGCGCCTGGCGTCATTTGGGTTGCCGCCTTACTTTCTACTTTGCTTGGTTTACAACGGATGTTCGCAGCTGATTATGTAGATGGAACCTTAGAGCAATTAGTCTTATCCCCGAATTCATTTACGGTATTGGTATTTGGAAAGATTGTTGCTCATTGGTTGGTTTGCGGACTACCTTTGGTCTTATTGGCACCTATGATTGGTATTCAATTTGATTTGGATGTTCAGTCTTTGAAGGTTCTGATGGTAGCCTTGTTAATGGGAACCCCTGTTTTATCTTTGTTGGGTTCAATTGGGGCGGCTTTAACCTTGGGGGTTAGGGGTGGTAGCGTCCTAGTAAGTCTTCTGATTTTGCCGCTTTACATTCCCGTATTGATTTTTGGTGCTGGGGCCGTGTATGCCAGTAGTGTAGGGCTTGATATTGGGGGGCATTTTTCATTATTGGGCGCGTTATTGGTTTTGGCATTAGCATTTATACCTTGGGTTAGTGCCAATGCAGTAAAGATTGCTATCGAATGAGTAATGTAAATAATCCATCCTCTAGTCGTGTCATGAACTGGTTCAAATTCTCGAGCCCGAGCACCTTTTATCCACTTGCTGGAAAAATGATTCCCTGGTTTTGGGCGCTGACCATTATTTTTGGCCTAGCTGGTTTGTGGATCAGTTTTTTTGTAGCGCCAGTAGATGCAGTTCAGGGTCAGGGTTACCGTATTATTTTTGTTCATGTACCTGCATCTTGGATGTCGATGTTCATCTATTTAGTGATGGCGGCTTGGGCGGGAATGGGATTGATTTTTAATTCTCGTCTATCTGCCATGATGGCTCAGGCATTGGCTCCAATCGGAGCTTGGATGGCTTTTCTATCTTTATGGACGGGTGCTTTTTGGGGTAAGCCTATGTGGGGCGCCTGGTGGGTGTGGGATGCCCGCTTAACATCTGAATTAATTCTACTCTTTTTATATCTCGGATTTATCGCATTGAAAGCATCGATTGATAATACCCGCCGAGCCGATAAAGCGGGGGCAATATTAGCTCTTGTCGGCGTTGTGAATGTGCCCATTATTTATTTTTCAGTGAAGTGGTGGAACACTTTGCATCAAGGCGCTTCCGTCTCATTAACTAAGGCTCCGGCGATGGCTCAGACAATGCTTTGGGGTATGTTGTTAATGGCTTTATGCTTTTGGATGTACTCAATCGCAGTAGGGTTAATGCGTGTGCGCGCCATCATTTTGGAGCGTGAGGCCCATACTGATTGGGTTAAGCAATTAAACGAGGTAAAGCGTTAATGTGGAATAGTTCAGCTGAATTTTTTGCTATGGGGGGTTACGCTCTCTATGTATGGTGTAGCTTTGGTATTTGCGCTTTGGTACTCTTGTTAGAACCTATCGCCGTTCGCGCTCGTCATCAGTCGATTGTTCGCAGACTTCAACGTGAAGTGATGGCTGAACAGTTTGATAAAAAGGATGGTAAGTGAAACCAAGACACAAACGGGCCGCGATTATTGTCGGTGCACTCATTGCAATTTCTATCGCAGTAGTATTGATTTTGAACGCGCTAAACAGCAACATTGCTTTGTATGTCACCCCAAGTGAAGTTGCTGCTGGCAAGTCTCCAGCTGGCCAGGTTTTTCGAATTGGCGGTATGGTGAAGGAGGGATCGGTTAAGAGAGATGGTTTAACAGTGAACTTTGTGATTACCGATATGGCGAAAGATATCCCTGTTGCGTATACCGGCATTCTTCCAGATTTATTTAAAGAAGGTAAGGGTGCCGTCATTCAGGGGCGCCTTAATCCAGATGGGCAATTTATCGCAAGCGAGGTGTTGGCTAAGCATGACGAAAACTATATGCCTCCTGAGGCAAAGCATGCTTTAGAGCAAGCTCAAAAAAATGGAAGTAAATAATGATTCCTGAGTTTGGGCATTACGCATTAATACTGGCCCTATGCGTTGCGATTATTCAAGGGATCCTTCCATTAGTTGGCGCCCACCAAGGTCGCCGTGAATGGATATTATTAGCAAGGCCTGCTGCGCAAACTGCTTTCCTATTGCTTGGTATTGCATTTTTGATTTTGGCTTGGAGTTTTTACTCGAATGATTTTTCCGTCCTCTATGTGGCGGAGCATTCAAACTCGCAAATGCCCGTCATCTATCGCTTGGGCGCGGTATGGGGTGGTCATGAAGGATCTTTATTACTATGGGTCTTCTTGCTCTCTACCTGGACCTTTTTGGTGGCTCAACTCTCGAAATCGCTTGATGAGTTTATGGTGGCACGCGTAATCGGAGTGCTGGGCTTGGTGACTACTGGCCTACTGTTGTTTGTAATTGCTACCTCCAATCCTTTTGAGCGACTATTACCAGCTGCGCAAGATGGACGCTCCTTAAATCCGCTTTTGCAGGATCCGGGCTTGGTGTTTCATCCGCCAATGTTGTATATGGGTTACGTTGGTTTCTCAGTGGCATTTGCATTTGCAATTGCCTCTTTACTATCAGGTCGACTCGATGCTGCTTGGGCGCGTTGGTCGCGTCCTTGGACAACTGCTGCTTGGGTATTTTTAACTCTCGGTATTGCACTAGGTTCTTGGTGGGCATATTACGAATTGGGTTGGGGCGGCTGGTGGTTCTGGGATCCTGTAGAAAATGCTTCATTTATTCCTTGGCTGGTGGGTACCGCTTTACTTCATTCCCTTGCGGTGACTGAGAAGCGTGGTGGATTTAAGAGTTGGACAGTATTGTTGGCAATTACTGCTTTCTCGCTTTCGCTGCTGGGGACATTCTTAGTGCGTTCTGGAGTGCTGACTTCAGTGCATGCATTTGCAACCGACCCTACGCGTGGCGTATTTATTCTAATTTTCTTGGTATTGGTAGTCGGTTCTTCATTAGCTCTCTACGCATGGCGCGCTCCTAAAAGTACGCTTGGCGGTAAGTTCAGCTTAACTTCGCGCGAAACTTTTATCTTGCTCGGTAATGTTTTCTTAGTGGTGTCTGCCGCATCTGTGCTACTAGGTACTCTCTACCCCTTGCTAATTGATGCCCTGCATTTGGGAAAGATCTCGGTAGGTCCCCCATACTTCAATAGCGTCTTTGTACCTATCATGATTCCACTATTAGTTTTAATGGGTATTGGACCTTGGACTGGCTGGAAAAACTCCAATCTATTGGATGTGATCAAACGCTTATGGACTGCAGCATTGGTTGCAATTATTGCTGCAGCTTTGATTCCGTTTTCCATGGGTGAATTTACTTGGCTCAGTAGCCTTGGTTTCTTATTGGCTTTCTGGGTCATTACCTCTGGCATTTTGCAGATCATTCGTCAGGCAAAAGTAGGCAAGCCAACACGTTCATTTATTGGTATGCAAGTTGCGCACTTGGGGATAGCAGTATTTGTGATTGGGGTCACCATGGTGGGTGCATATCAAGAGGAAAAAGATGTGCGCATGCTTGCTGGTGAGAGTGTTAGTGTTGGTGGATATCAAATCCAACTACAAGGTGTTGCTGCGGTGCCTGGCCCTAACTACAGAGCCATGCAGGGCACCTTCTTGTTAACCCGGAATGGGAAGCTGGAGGCTACTATGTACCCAGAAAAGCGCAGCTACTTTTCTTCAACTATGCCAATGACTGAGGCGGCGATAGATGCCGGCCTCACAAGAGATATTTACGTTTCATTGGGTGAAGAGTTGGAAGATAAGGCATGGGCAGTACGAGTCTATTACAAGCCATTTGTCGATTGGATTTGGGGTGGTTGCTTATTGATGGCTTTGGGTGGCGTATTGGCAATGTCGGATAAGCGTTACCGCATGAAGCTGAAGAAATCTGCATCATGAAAGCCAAGTTTTTAATTCCATTAATTTTGTTTGTAATTTTGGTTGGATTTTTGGCTGTAGGTTTAAGCCGTGATCCACAGGAAATACCGTCTCCACTGATTGGTAAGCAAGCCCCTGCTTTTGAATTACCTCATTTGGGAGACCCTCAAAAAACTTTTTCACCGGAAAGTATGAAAGGTAAACCCTGGATTTTGAATGTATGGGCTTCCTGGTGCGTTGCCTGTCGGGAAGAGCACCCGGTTCTGGTTGAATTAGGCAAGCAAGATGTAGCGCCAATTATTGGCTTGGACTACAAAGATAAGCGTGATGATGCTTTGACTATGCTCGCCCGCCAAGGCAATCCATATCTGTTATCTGCGTTTGATGCCAATGGTCGCGTTGGAATTGATTATGGCGTGTATGGTGTTCCGGAGACGTACATCATTGATAAGGCTGGAGTCATTCGGTTTAAACATATTGGCCCCATCACAATGGAATTGCTTAATAAGAAGATTATTCCTTTATTAGGTGAGCTCAAATAATGTTCTGGCAGATTTTGCAATCTCTTGTTCTTGTTTTGGGTTTGATTTGCTCGGGGAGTATGGTGTTGGCTAAAGACGCGGTGCCCTTGGCCGATGACCCTTTAATTGAGCAGCGCCTGATTGTGATCTCTGAGGAAATGCGCTGCCTTGTTTGTCAGAATGAGTCTCTTGCAGGCTCACGCTCTGATTTGGCTAATGACCTGCGTCGAGAGATTCGCAATCTGATTAAAGAAGGTAAGACGGACGATCAAATTCGAAGTTTTATGGTGGAGCGTTACGGAGACTTTGTTCTCTATCGACCGCCGGTCAAGCCGATTACTTGGTTCTTATGGATAGGCCCCTTTGTAATTTTGCTTGCAGGAATTATTGGCTTAATAGTTTATCTGCGTCGCAGAAATCAGAATGTACCGAGTACAAGACTATCTGAAGCAGATAACCGTCGAATTGATGCGTTACTTAAGGATGCAAAATCCAGTTCAATAGAAAATACATATGACTAGTTTTTTAATACCTGCGGTCCTTTTGTTGATCTTAGTCTTGGTGCTACTATTGCGCCCTTTATTTTTTCCTGCGAAAGAATCGGCAACTTCGCGTCGTCAAATGAATGCGGCGATCTATCGAGAAGAGCTTGATAAGCTCGAGGCTGATCGTTTGGCGGGGAGGGTGGATAGTGCTAATTATGATCAGACGCATGCAGAAATGCGTCAGCGACTTTTTCAAGATACGGATGAGGCAGATGATCTTGCAGTGTTGGGCTCCCCAAAGAAAACCATCATTGGAATTTGTCTTTTTGTAGCATTACTCTCAGCAGGAATTTATTATTATCTCGGCGAAGCCAATCGGATTTCCGATAAGAGTGCAGAGCAGTCCATGACTCAAGAGTCCGTTGAGAAGATGGTTGCTGAGTTTGCCGCCAAGATGGAAAAAGATCCTGATAATCTCAAGGGTTGGGCTATGTTAGCGCGCTCCTATCGGATTTTGGGTCGCAATACTGATGCTGCTAATGCCTATGCTCGTGCAGGCTCTTTTGTCGATGGTGATCCACAATTACTAGCAGACTATGCTGATGTGTTGGCGTCAAATGCAAATGGTAGTTTTGCGGGTAAGCCTCAAGAGTTAATTAATAAAGCATTGATATTAGACCCCAATAACTTACTAGCTCTCTGGCTCTCTGGTACCGCAGCATTTAATGCGCAAAACTATAGAGCTGCAGTGCAGACTTGGGAAAAGCTAGCAAAGCAATTACCTCCCGACACTGATGAGGCTCGTGCAATTGCGGCGTCTATTGCTGAGGCACGTAGCAAGGGTGGTCTTCCATCAGCTGTTACGTCGGCGATGAGCACTCAAGGCATAAGTGGGCAGGTTGGGATATCTTCTGATCTGCAATCTAAAGTTCAAGCAGGCGATACCTTAATGGTGATTGCCCGTAAGCCAGGAGAGCGAATGCCAGTTGCAGTGCTCAGAACTGCGGTTACTGCATTTCCAATGAACTTTGTTCTAAATGATGCATCGGCAATGAGCCCAAATGCATTGATTTCTCAATTACCGGAGGTATCAGTTGAAGTGCGTATCTCCAAAACGGGGATGGCAATGCCAGAATCTGGAGACTTGATATCCACTCCTAAAACTATCAAGGTAGGCACAAACAACATCCGCCTGATGATTAATCAAGTGAGGCCTTAATTAGCCTCTACCTACAAATGGCATATTTGTTGCCATGATAGTCATTGACAGAATATTGCTTTCTAAGGGCAGTTGAGCCATATGTAGGACAGCTTGACCAATATGATCTACATCCATTAGTGGCTCAACTTTTTTTGATCCATCTGGCTGCAAAATTCCGGCAGCCATAGGTATCGTCATTTCAGTACCCGCATTGCCAATATCAATCTGACCGCAGGCAATATGAAATGCCCGACCATCTAATGCAATGGATTTTGTTAGTCCAGTGATGGCATGTTTAGTGGCTGTATATGGTGCAGACATTGGGCGGGGGGCATGCGCAGAGATGGACCCATTGTTAATTATTCTTCCTCCTTGTGGGGATTGCGCCTTCATCATGCGAATAGCCTCTTGGGAGCATAAGAAAGCTCCACAGAGGTTAGTGTTAACAACATTCATCCATTGTTCGTAACTCAGTTCTTCCATCGGGATTGATGGAGCCCCCATGCCGGCATTGTTGAAGAGCACATCAATGCGGCCAAACTGTTTTTGAATCTCTGAAAATAAGATTTTTACTTGCTCTGGTTTTCCAATATCGCAAGTAATTGCGAGACAGTTTTGTCTATTCCCGCCAATATCACTAATAGCTTTATTGAGTTTCTCAAGACTCCTGCCAGTGAGGACAACACGAAAGCCACCCTGCAGCAGTGCTTTTGCGGCTGCTTTACCGATGCCTGTTCCCGCTCCCGTGACAAGGGCCACCTTATTGGGGGCTGAGTTCATTATTGTCCTAATAGTTAATTGAAAACCTCCATCTTATCCTGAAATAAATCCAATGAATTCATTCCGCTCTCGATCCTTGAGGTCGGGGCATAATGGCACAAACGGAAAGAATTCTTATGGACTTCATACGCAAAAATATCTATAACCCCATTGCGGTTGGCATCACCTTTTTAATTCTAGTCGCCTTACTTTTTATTACTCTATGGGTATTGGTTCCGCCTCCACCGAGGTCCATTGAGATGGCAACGGGTTTTCCAGCCGGCCTTTATCAGCAGTTTGGTGAAAAACTCCAAAGTGAGCTTGCTGAGGAGGGGGTTTCTCTGAAGTTGCGCACTACAGGCGGAACAAGCGATAACTTGGCCTTATTGGGCGATCCGAATTCAGGTATTGATTTTGCAATTGTGCAGGGTGGTGTGGCGGACTTATCCAAGCATCCTAATTTAGTTTCTATTGCGGGATTATTTTATGAGCCAGTATGGGTTTGGTATCGCGAGTCTAGCTTCCCAAACGAGTCTGGACGCTTAGGTTTATTAAGTCAGCTAAAAGGTAAGCGTATATCCATTGGCAATGAAGGTAGTGGCACGCTGTCCTTAGCCCCCAAGCTACTAGAGGCAAGTGGAATGAGTATGAGCGATATTCGCCCTGAAAAACTCAAGCCACTTGATGCATTAGCTAAGTTTAAAAAAGGTGAATTAGATGCTGTATTTTTGGTGAGCGCCCCTGATGCGCCTTTGGTGAAAAGTTTTTATGAAACCCCTGGTATTCGCTTGATGAGTTTTGAGCAGGCCGATGCCTATGCTCATTTATTTCCATTTCTCTCAAAAGTAAGCGTCCCTCGAGGCGTTATCAGTATTGCTTATGACTTGCCACGTCAAGATATTCAGGTATTGGCAGCAACTGCCACCTTGGTAGGCAGGGAGGATGTTAGTCCTGCCCTAGTAACGCTATTACTTGGTGATACCTATGATATTTTGAGGGACTATTCCTATTTACAAAAGCCCGGAGAATTTCCATCGGGCGTTGGCCTTGATTTTCCTGTGCATGTTGATGCGGAAATCTATTTAAAAGATGGTCCTTCCTTCCTGCATCGCCACCTACCTTTCTGGACTGCTGTTTGGATTGGACGCTTTGCAAAAATTGTGATTCCTCTGCTAGTTATTTTCATTCCCTTATTCACCTATATTCCTGCAGCTAAGAATCTGCTATTACGACTCAAGTTATCTCAGGTGTATGAGGAGCTTAAGGTGATAGAAAGAAATGCCTTAAATCCAGCATTAAGAGTTAAGAACTATGAGAACTTAGTAGATATTGAGCGGAGGGTAGGTAACATCAAGGTCTCGATACTAGATGCGAAAGAGTTGTATGATTTGAAGGGGCATGTCGGAGAGGTTCGTGGAAGACTGAGCTCTCTATCTAAGGAGAAATGATGAAACATAAAAGCATTGCTGTAATTGGCGCATTATTAAGTACATGGTTTTTATCCACAGGAGTACTTGCGCAATCCTATCCTTCAAAACCCGTTACTATGGTTGTTCCCCAGGCCGCAGGAGGGACGAATGATATTGTTGCTCGTTTAATTGCTCCAGCCCTTAGTGAAGCCCTTGGAGCATCTATCGTAGTTGAAAATAGACCCGGTGCTGGAGGTAATATTGGAACGCAAAGTGTTGCACGTTCTGCGAAAGATGGTTATACACTGTTGTTAACCATTAATAGTGCCCAAGCTATTAATCCATCTTTATATAAAAACCCCGGGTTTGATCCGGTAAATGATTTCATACCGCTGTATTACATTGGTGCGACACCTTATGTGTTGGTCTCCCCCCCAGGATCACCCTATAAAACATTAGCGGATGTTGTATCTGCTGCAAAGAAGCGCCCGGGTGAGTTATCTTATGCATCTGCCGGTAATGGAACAATTAGTCATTTGCTTGGTGCAATGCTAAATACTAGTGCCGGCATTGAGATGCAGCATATTCCATACAAAGGTGTTGCACCAGCAATTAATGATGTGCTCGGCGGTCAGGTTCCTTTTGCATTTGCAAGCCTACCATCTGCATTGAATTACATCAAAGCTGGAAAATTACAGGCAATTGCAATTAGTTCTGCAAAACGTGCAAGTGCTGCCCCAGAAATTCCAACGATTGCTGAAACCTATCCAGACTGTATTGGTGAGGTTTGGGTAGCCCTTTTTGCTCCTAGTGATGTTAACTCTGAGGCTACGAAAAAAATCCAAGCCGCAATGGGAAAGGTGCTTTCTCGTTCTGATGTTCGGGAGAAGTTGATTGCGCAAGGATTAGATCTTAGCCCCGTGCCTCCAGCAAGACTCAGTACCCTTCTTAAAGAGGAGATCGTTAAATGGGCAAAAATTGTGAAGGCATCAGGTGCGCAGCTAGATTAGCCTCTATGCAATTTCAGCATTACTAAAACTATGTCGACTACGAATCTATCACCCCCACTGACACCAATTAAGGAATTGGCGGGATCTCTTCGCAATGATGGGTTCGCTGTGTTGGCTCCTAATGATGTTGCGCACATCGCTGGGGTACCGCTGAATCAATTAATGGATCTTAATCAGTTTTGGGAGGCATTGCCACGAGATCCATACCTCAAGGACGGTGGTCGCTATCGTTTTCGCCGTCATTCAAGTTTTGAGGTTAAGGGCGAGTCTTTGTCGATGGTGCCGCATCGCGCCCATTGGCAGTCTGTAAATTACAACGCTCTACATGGTGGAATAGAGCGTTGGTTTGAGCCTTCGCAGGTTCAGCTTACTGCCAGTCCTGCTTGGCAATCCCTCTTACTAGGTTTGGTGCGAGTGCTAAATGGCCTCAAGCCGGTAACTACTTGGTTTATTGAAGCCCACCAATTTCGGATTGATACAACCGATGGGATTGGGCGCCCAACTCCTGAGGGTGCGCATCGTGATGGTGTAGATTTCGTTGCCGTTTTTTTGCTGAATCGAGTGAATATTAAGGGCGGTGAGACCCGTATTTTTGAAGCGGGTGGTTCTGCTGGCTTGAGGTTTACGCTTACTGAGCCCTGGTCTTTATTGCTGATGAATGATGAACGTATGATTCATGAATCTACTCCAATACAGCCATTGGGAGCACATGGCTATCGAGATACTTTAGTTATCACCTTCCGCTCTAATGGTTTCCAGGATTCCCCTAGTCGTAGTCAACAATAAATCTTATTGAGACCAATGTGAGCGGCAGATAGTTTTTTCTAATCCGGCTGCATTCCGGCCTCCTTAATTGCTTTTGCCCACTTCATTGTTTCTAGCTTAATTTTTTTATCTAACATTTCGGGGCTTCCCGGCTGACTTTCAAATCCCATTGCGGAAAAGCGATCAGTTAACTCTTTAGATTTTGCCGCCTCATTGATAGCTTTGTTTAACTTCAAAATAATATCTTTTGGCATTCCAGTTGGACCAAATGCAGCAAAGAAGGCAATGAGCTCATAGTTTTTGATACCAAGTGCTTCGTTGACGGTGGGTAATTCAGGAATAGCTGGCGAGCGCTTCAGTGAGGTGACTGCTAAGCCTCGAATCTTTCCTGCTTGTACTTGCGGTAAGGTTACTGCAAAGTCTGCAGTAAACATATTGACTTGACCTCCAATGAGATCAGTCATTGCATTGGGCCCGCTTTTATAGGAGACCCCAGTCATTTTGATGCCCTCCATACTTGCAAGCATTTCTGAGGAAACACGCTGTGAAGTGCTTGCGTACGCAAAGGTGATCTTTCCTGGTTCAGCCCTAGCTAGGGAGACTAAACCATTGAGAGATTTGGCTGGCACATCATTATTGATGGCAACGATCAGTGGTACTGAGCCAAAATAGCCAATAGGCGTAAATGCAGTGTCCTGATTATAGGGAAGGGTCTTTACTAAGCTTTTTAATGCAGCATTTGTACTATTAGTGCCAAATAAGAGGGTATAGCCATCTGCGGGTGCTTTTGCAACAATATCCGCTCCAATCATGCCATTTGCGCCTGGGCGATTTTCGACTACCACGGGTTGACCTAGCGCATCAGACATTTTTGCCGCAAATGCTCGCCCAATTTGATCAGTAGCACTGCCTGGCGCAAAAGGAACAATGGCTTTAATCGGTTTATTGGGATAGGTATTGGCAATAGCTAAAGAGCTAGCAAGTGCAATTGTTGAAAATGTGAAGAGTTTGATTAAATTACGCAAATGATCCATGTGGCTCCCCTTTACTTTTTGCTAGTGTAGCGGTTTTATAGGGCGAGTAAAATAGGGGATCAATTTTGGTAAGCTTTTATGCGTTTTAAAACTACTGGCTGTACACCCCTTATGCTGATGGCGCAAACCTGCGCATTGTTGGGGTTCGCCTGCTATGCTGTAGTGCTAACAACTCTGCAAGATGAATGGCGTCTTAGTAATTTAGAGTCAGGCTTGATTGCGAGCGCCTTTTTCTTTGGTTATATGCTCATGGTTCCATTAGCAACTGCGCTAACGGATCGGGTTGATGCTAAAAAAGTCTACCTTGTAGGTGGGTTCTTAGCTACCTGCGGTTTGTTGGGCATGAGTATTTTTGCTCACAACTTTTGGACAGCCTTGATATTCATGATGCTAAATGGCGCGGGCTTAGCTGGAACCTATATGCCTGGCTTAAAAATTCTGTCAGATCGCATTAAAACTGGGGAGCTCACTCGTCACATTGCTTTCTATACTGCCTTTTTTGGTATCGGGACCGGATTCTCATATCTTTGCTCTGGTTGGATTTTGGCTGCATTGGGCTGGCGCTATGTTTTTGGGATTATTGCTTTAGGCCCATTAACTGCATTACTAATAGTTCTCTTATTGATACCTGCGCTTGATCATGAAAAGTGGCATGGCCCAATACGTATTCGCTTGCATGATATTTTTCCAGTTGATAAATGGCGCTTAGTCTTACAAGATAAAACAGCTTCAGGTTTTATATTTGGTTATACCGCTCATTCGATTGAATTATTTGCTTCTCGTAGTTGGATAGTAGCCTTTTTTGGTTTCTGTTCAATTCTTACGGGCGAATCTTTTCTGCTAACTGCTACCGCTCTTGCAGGTGTAATTAATTTCTTTGGCGTCCCCTCATCAATTCTCGGAAATGAGATCGCTCTTAGAATAGGACGTCAAAAATGGATTTTTCTTGCCATGTCCTTAAGTGCAGTATTTGGGGTAGCGCTCGCTTTTTCAACAGGGCAATCCTGGTGGCTAATCGTTGCTTTAGCGGTTGGGCATGCAATTTTTATCATGGCTGATTCAGCTACTTTGACTGCTGGCTTAGTGATCAGTGCAAAAGAAGATATTAAGGGTGCCGCCATGGGTTTGCACTCTCTAATGGGTTTTGGAGGCGGATTACTAGGCCCAGCTATTTTTGGTTTTGTACTGGACTTAACTGGCTCAAGAAGCTCGCAAATTTCTTGGGTCTGGGCATACACAGCCATTGTCATGTGGGGTGTGCTATTTGTGATTTACGAGCGCCGTAATGGTTGGGTTAATCAAACTCTCCCATCCAATAAATAACTAACCATGCATTCTGACGCCACAGGTAATAGTTGCTATCACTGTGGTAGCTTTATTCTTCCTGGTCACTCCTATGAGCTTGAGTTAAGTGGCATCAACAGAAAATTTTGTTGCGCTGGTTGTCTGGCGATTGCCCAAACTATTCATGGTGAAGGTTTGGAGGTATTTTATGCACGCCGCGTTCAGTCAAGTGATAAGCCGGCAGCTTACCTCGCTTTTAATGAAATTCCAGATAGTCTTGCTCCTTATGACGACCCTTCTTTAATCAGTCGATACACTCGACCTATTGGTGAAGATGGAAATCTAGAAACAACTTTACGACTTGAAAAAATTCGCTGTGCTGCTTGTGTATGGTTATGCGAGCAACATTTGCAGCGAATTCCTGGTATCAATGATGTTCAGATCAATTATGTCAGTCAAAAGGTCAAGGTAGCGTTTTCACCTGAGAAAACTAGCTTAGCTCGTTTGTTATTTGAGATAGAGCGCATTGGATATGAGGCTTGGCCATTTGAGCCTTCGCTATCGCTAGACAGGTCAAAAATAGAACGTCGTCAACTACTTACAAGGCTTGGTGTTGCATTGCTTGGCATGATGCAAGTCATGATGTATGCATGGCCAAGTTATGTTGGTGATAGCGATATCACCCTAGAGTATGACTTGCTATTGGGCTGGACTAGTTGGGCTCTCACTGTTCCCGTCATAATTTATTCGGCCGGCCCAATCTTCAAGGCAGCATGGCGTAGTGTTGCGTCATTTCGCCAGACCCATATATTGGGAATGGACGTACCAATTGCTTTAGCTTTAGCTTTAGCTTTCTCCGCAGGTACTGTTAATCTTGTCACCGGATCAGGGCAAGGCTACTTTGATTCCATCACGATGTTTGTGGCTTTCATTTTGGCAGCACGATATATTGAGTTATTGGCGCGCCAAGATGCACAGGGTGGGGCTGAGGCTTTAGCAAAACAGTTGCCCGCTACTTGCGAGAGAATGTTGCACTATCCTGTATCTAGGCAGGTAGAGATCGTGCCAGTGATTAATTGCAATCCCGGCGAAGTTCTTCTTATTCCTCCGGGTGATATTGTGCCAGCCGACGGTATTTTGATTGAGTGTGAGAGCTCTTTAGATGAGTCTCTAC
This sequence comes from Polynucleobacter sp. UK-Mo-2m-Kol15, assembly GCF_018881505.1. Lineage (GTDB taxonomy): Bacteria > Pseudomonadota > Gammaproteobacteria > Burkholderiales > Burkholderiaceae > Polynucleobacter. The sequence continues at coordinate 825,011 of NZ_JACVQC010000001.1, forward strand.
TCACTGGGGAATCCAAGCCGATTGATAAGAAGATTGGTGATCGGGTATATGCAGGTACGCACAATATTCTCAATCCTATGTTGATGAGAATTGATGCCGTGGGCCAATCTACTCGCATTGCTGGTATTGCCTCATTGCTTGATCAGGCATTGCAAGCGAAACCCTTAATGCTGAGTCTTGCAGAAAAGTGGGCCGGATATTTTGTCGGTTTTTTGTTGGTCGTAGCATTTTTATCTTCAGCAATTTGGTGGTATGTGGATCCCAGCAGAGCTTGGACAGTTTTAGTTTCAGTACTAGTTGCTAGTTGTCCTTGCGCTCTATCTTTAGCCGTTCCAACTGCGATGGCTGCAGCCCAAGGTGCTGTAACAAAACTGGGTTTGTTGATTATTCGTGGCCATGTTCTGGAGGGTTTAGTCAAAGCCACTGACTTGGTCCTGGATAAAACTGGTACGCTCACAATGGGCCAACCTGAGTTAAAAGAAGTCTACATTGCCCGCCCAGAGTTTTCTAGGGCGGATGTACTCAGTATTGCCGCATCAATGGAGCTTGGTCAAAAACATCCTCTAGCACTTTCCCTATTGCGTGCTGCTGAAGCTGAAAATTGCCTACTGAAAAACTTAGCTGAGCCCGTCACCAATCAATTGGGCAAAGGTCTGAGCTCAGGTGTGTATCGACTAGGAAGCTCTGTATGGGTAGATACTCAACAGATTGTGCAAGAGGGTCAATATGGGCAAGTCCATTTGGCCGATGATAAAGGATTGATTGCGGGCTTTTTGTTCTTAGATACTCCGCGAGCGGGTTTGGAAAAGTTATTGACTGCTGCAAAATCTCGAAAGATCACTGTACATTTGGTCTCTGGGGATGATCCAAAAACGGTAGCATGGTGGGCTCATCAAGTCGGTATCAAACGCTATAAAGGCGCTTGCTCGCCAGAAGATAAGTATCACTATATTGAGAATTTACAGAAAGAGGGCCACTTTGTTTGGGCAATTGGCGACGGCATTAATGATGCTCCTTTATTGGCAAGGGCAGATGTCTCGATTGCGGTTGGAGCAGGTGCACCCCTAGCTACTGCGGGTGCGGATGCGATTTTGACAGCAAGCTCCCTAGCTCCTCTAGCCCAATCTTTATTGTTAGCAGATAAAACTCAGCGGATCATTAAAGAAAACTTAATTTGGGCTCTGGTCTACAACCTACTGGCAATTCCAGCGGCAATGATGGGGTGGGTCAATCCCTGGGTAGCTGGCATTGGCATGTCCTTATCCTCTCTAGTAGTCACTTTAAATGCCTGGCGTCTTAGAAAGGCCTAGACTAGAGGGATGGAAAGCCTTTTTCTCTTGATTCCCATTTCCCTGCTACTAATTGGCTTTTTAGCTTGGATTTTTTACTGGTCTGTGAAAGCAGGCCAGTTTGATGATTTGGAGGGTCCTGGCGAGGCAATTTTGATGGATGATGACACGCCTAAGCCCAAAAATATTAGTGATCACCATCAAAAATAGTTATGTTTTTTAAGCGTTTAGCTAATTCATCAAAATACATGGACTCATAAAAAGCATAAATGCACACCTCCTTTTTGATATAGATCAAAACTCCCCCTTAGGCTTAATTTGATAATGACTTCAGTCTATTTGGATTATGTCGCTGTTTGGTCACAAAAAAGGAGAAACCATGGGACTTACCGTGGGGAGCAATCAAGATACCTTCAATTACAAGGTTGTCAGCCAATTTGCCATCGTTACAGTGCTTTGGGGAATTGTGGGCATGCTCGTAGGAGTCATCCTCGCTGCGCAACTTATTTGGCCAGACATCACTTTTAATATTCCATGGCTCAGCTATGGGCGCTTACGGCCATTGCATACCAATGCGGTTATTTTTGCCTTTGGTGGATCAGCATTGTTTGCAACGTCTTATTACATTGTCCAGCGCACCTGTCAGGCGCGACTTTTTTGTGACAAGCTGGCGGCCTTTACCTTCTGGGGATGGCAATTAGTGATCGTATTGGCAGCGGTGACCTTGCCTTTAGGCATCTCTACTTCTAAGGAATATGCTGAGCTTGAATGGCCCATAGATATCCTGATTACTGTAGTTTGGGTTGCATACGCAGTGGTGTTTTTCGGCACCATCATGAAGCGCAAAACAAAGCATATTTATGTTTCCAATTGGTTCTTCGGCGCGTATATCCTAACTATTGCTATTCTGCACATTTTCAATAATTTAGAGATGCCAGCAAGTCTGTGGAAATCTTATTCTGCATACGCTGGTGTCCAAGACGCTATGGTGCAGTGGTGGTATGGCCACAATGCGGTTGGTTTCTTTTTAACAACCAGCTTCTTGGGCATGATGTACTACTTCATTCCTAAGCAAGCCGAGCGTCCAATCTACTCATATCGTTTATCTATCGTCCACTTTTGGGCTTTGAACTTTACCTATATGTGGGCAGGACCGCACCATTTACAACATACCTCCTTACCAGACTGGACTCAGTCACTGGGGACTGTATTCTCAATTATTTTGTTAGCACCATCATGGGGTGGGATGATCAACGGCATCATGACTTTGTCTGGTGCTTGGTATAAGTTACGTACCGACCCAATCTTGAAGTTCTTGGTAGTAGCATTGTCTTTCTACGGCATGTCTACATTCGAGGGCTCAATGATGTCTATCAAGACGGTAAATAGCTTGTCGCATTACACCGACTGGACTATTGGCCACGTTCACTCGGGCGCTCTCGGTTGGGTTGCCATGATTACGATTGGTTCTTTGTACTATCTCATCCCACGTTTAGTTGGTCAAAAAGACATGTACAGCACTCGATTAATCGAAGTGCATTTCTGGATTGCTACGATCGGCGTTGTTTTATATATCGCTGCAATGTGGATTGCCGGTGTAATGCAAGGTTTGATGTGGAGAGCATTTGAACCAGATGGCACATTGACTTACAGCTTTGTTGAGTCTGTAAAAGCAACTTATCCATTCTATGTGATTCGTTTATTGGGCGGCCTCTGTTACTTGGGCGGCATGTTCTTGATGGCATATAACGTTTACAAGACAGTAATTGGTAAAACGTTCGTGAATGCCCCAATTCCACAATCATCAGTAAGTGCTCACTAAGGAGAAGAACAGTGTCTAATGAAAATAAATTCTTTTCCCACGGAACACTTGAGAAAAACGTTGGCTGGTTAATTATTGCAACCATTATTGTGGTTTCGATTGCTGGTTTAGTGCAAATTGTTCCGCTATTCTTTCAACACACGACAACTGAACCAAGTCCCGGTGTAGCGCCATACACAGCCTTGCGTTTAGCTGGCCGGGATGTATACCAGCGCGAAGGGTGTGTTGGTTGTCATTCTCAGCAGATCCGAACATTGCGATCAGAGGTTGAGCGCTACGGCCCTTATTCTTTGGCTGGTGAGTCAGTATTTGATCGCCCATTTCTCTGGGGTAGTAAACGTACAGGCCCTGATTTGGCTCGTGTAGGTGCTCGCTATTCTGATGATTGGCATCGTATTCACCTTCGCAATCCGCGTGACGTAGTGCCTGAGTCGAATATGCCTGGATATCCTTGGTTGCAAAAGAGCGCTGCTGATGCCTCATCAATTCAGTCTCACATGGTTGCTATGCGTCGTTTGGGTGTTCCTTACACGGATGAAATGATTGCCGAGGCCCCTAAAGAGCTGGAAGGAAAAACGGAAGAGGACGCATTAATTGCTTACCTGCAAGGTTTAGGTGTCAACCGTCGCTACATCATCGTGGATGAGGTTGTAGCGAAATAATCATCAGGCTTATTAATTTTAAAAAATATAAATCAAATGGAACAGATTGCACCCTATCTCTCCGCATTTTCATCGGTCATCGGACTCGCCTTTTTTATTGGGATTGTTTGGTGGGCTTGGTCTCCAGGCAGGAAGAAGGCTAATGAAGAATCGGCTGAACTTCCATTCGATCTTCCGGATGAATTTAGTAAGGACAAATCATGAGTGATTTTTTTAGTAGCGGTTGGAGTAATTACATCGCGCTTGTTTCATTAGTCGGTATTGTTTGGTGTATCTGGCTCTTGTTTTCTCAGCGTAAGGCTAAGGTCATTCACACAGCCGATGGCGCAGTAGCTGATACTGGGCATGTTTGGGATGGTGATTTGCGTGAGCTTAATAATCCATTGCCACGCTGGTGGGCTTGGATGTTCCTGTTTTCTTGCCTCTTTGCTCTAGCTTACTTAGTACTGTTTCCTGGTTTAGGATCATTTCCAGGTATTGCTGGCTATACAACTGAAGGCGCTCTGATGAGTTCAATGACAGAAGCTAATGATGAATTAAAGCCCGTATACGCTAAGTACGTGAAGATGGATATTGAACAAGTTGCAGCCGATCCAAAAGCCCGAGAAATGGGTCAGCGCTTGTTCTTAAACTCTTGCGCTCAGTGTCACGGTTCGGATGCCGGTGGCTCCAAAGGCTTTCCAAATCTAACTGATGGTGACTGGCTCTACAGCGGATCCCCTGAGAATATTAAGACAACGCTTATTAACGGACGTAATGGAGTAATGCCTGCGTATGGACATCTGGAAAGTGCGCAGATTGTAGATTTGGCTAACTATGTGCGCAGTTTGTCTGGCCTACCTGCTGATGATGCAAAAGTTACACGTGGTGCAGAATTATTTAACTCCAACTGCGTTGCTTGCCATGGTGGCGATGGTAAGGGCAATATTGCTTTGGGGGCACCTAACTTGACCGATAAAACTTGGCTATACGGCGGATCAGAGGCGACTATCGTTGAGACTCTAACGAAAGGTCGTATGGCAATGATGCCCTCTCAAGACAAAGTATTGAGTCCAGAGAAGATTCATCTCTTGACTGCATATGTTTGGGGTTTATCTAATAACAAGACTGCTACAGCAAAATAAACAGTGTCAGATAAATCGCCAATAGGGAAACCTATTCCTATAGATATCATCGAGGAATCGCTATATGAGGTTCGGCGAAAGATTTATCCGCGATCAGTCAGTGGGTTATTTGCTCGATGGAGAATAATTCTAGTTGTTGCAACACAAGTTCTCTTTTACGGTTTACCATGGGTTAGCTGGAATGATCGTCAGGCAGTTCTATTTGATTTAATCCAGCGTAAGTTTTATATCTTTGGTTTGGTGCTCTGGCCGCAGGATGTGATTTATCTTACGCTTTTGCTGATTCTTTCGGCGCTTGCACTATTCTTATTTACCGCTATTGCGGGTCGCTTGTTCTGTGGCTATGCCTGCCCGCAAACAGTCTATACCGAAATATTTATGTGGATCGAGCGTAAGGTCGAGGGTGATCGATTTGCGCGCATTCGCCTCGACGGTGAAGAGTGGCCATGGAGTATTCGTAAGTGGCGTCTCAAAATCACCAAGCATGTCTTGTGGCTATTGATTGCCTTTTGGACGGGCTTTACTTTCATTGGCTATTTCACTCCAATTGAAACGCTCGCAACAGCAATCCTGCATTTATCACTTGGCCCATGGCAAACTTTCTGGTTATGTTTCTATAGCTTTGCAACCTGGGGTAATGCCGGCTTTATGCGTGAGCAGGTATGCAAATACATGTGCCCATACGCCCGTTTTCAAAGCGTCATGGTAGATAAAGATACCTTCTTAGTTACCTACGATAAGGTACGTGGCGAGCCAAGAGGTAGCCGTAGCAAGTCCACTGACTATATAACCCATGGATTAGGGGATTGTGTAGATTGCAGTATTTGTGTACAAGTTTGTCCAACTGGTATTGATATTCGCGATGGCCTGCAATATATGTGTATCGGTTGTGGTGCCTGTATTGATGCTTGCGATCAAGTGATGGAGAAGATGGATTATCCAAAAGGATTGATTCGGTATACGACCGAGCGAGCAATTGAGGAAAAGGAAACCAATCAAAGTGCGATTCGCCATATTCTGCGACCACGCGTGTTAATTTATATGGCATTTATTACGGTTCTAACGAGCGCATTCCTGATTTCTTTAGTTACTCGAAATCCATTACGGGTTGATGTGATGCGCGACCGTGGTGCTCTTGCTCGCGAAGTAGATGGCGTCCGGATTGAAAATATCTACCGTATACAGATTATGAATGCCTCTGAACATAAAATGAATGTACAGCTCAAGGCTAGCGGTTTGTCTGACTTGAAGATACTGAATTCACAGGGGCAGGTGGTCACTGATGTTGAAGTGGGTCCAGCTAGCAATCTATTAATTCCGGTAAAGGTAAGCACTACTGTTGGAGCATATGAGCCAGGTAATTACCCAATTCATTTTGATGTAATTGGTCAAGAGCAGTCTGGAACTGAGTTAATCAACAGAGCCCGCAATGAAAAATCTAGCTTTATTATTCCCCGCTAAGTTCGATGGTAAAAGATGGAGAGGATGAATATGTCACAACATGAAATAAATAAGCCTTGGTTTAAGCAGCTTTGGCCATGGTTGCTGATTAGTGGTCCAGCAGTTGCTGCAATTGGTTGCATCATTACTATTTACTTGGCTATCAATCTCTATTCAGATAAACCGGTTCGCGATGGCGTAGTGAAACGCGGGCTTAAGGTTGAGCAAATTAAAGTAGATCAGGATCGCAAATGAAGTACCGCCTATTCATTTGGATTATGTGGCCATCGTTTTTGGTCTCTATCTTGGCCGAAGGTTTACTTTTTAGTGTCATCCATCCTGCTGACCTATTATTTTTTGGGCATCATCCCAATATTTCTGATGAAGGTATTTACACTATCGGATTTTTTATTATCTGGATTTTTTGCTCGTTCTCCAGCGCCCTGACTGCCTATATTTTGCCTGGCATACATACTGATAGCGATAAAGCATCAGATCGCGGGTTGATTTAAAGTGGTATTACTTAGGCGCTGATTGGCCTTATTTGAAGTACGCGATCTGGGTTCGGTATGCCAGCTAATTCATAGAGTCCATCCATATCAATCAACTTGATATGACGCTGTTTGATTTGGATAAGCCCTGATTCTGCAAAGCGTGAGAGCATGCGACTAACAGTTTCAATCTGAATACCTAAGTAACTACCAATTTCTACGCGGCTCATGCGTAAATCAAATTCATTATTTAGGTAACCCCGGGCGGCCAGGCGCTGTGAAAGATTCAACAAGAAGGCGGCTAAACGCTCTTCTGCACGCAGACTACCGAGCGATAGTAAGTGGCGTTGATCTTGCGTGATTTCGCGACTGAGGATGCGGTGAAACCGTTTTTGTAGTGCTGGAATTTGACGTGCCAAATCCTCAAATGCTTCGTAGCGAATGATGCAGACTTCACTTTCTTCTAGTGCAATTGCTTCTGATTGATAACTACCATCACCAATACCATCAAGTCCTAAGATTTCACCGGGTAGATGAAAGCCAATCACTTGTTGGCGCCCATCCTCTAGGCCATATTCCGTCTTCAGAGTACCGAAACGAACACTATAAACCGCAGAAAGTGGATCGCCATGGCGGTATAGAGTTTCCCCTTTTTGTAGGTGAACCCGCTCTTTTACGAGAGTATCAATCTTGGCAATATCACTCAAGGTGATTCCCACTGGCAAACAAAACTGGCCCAGTACGCAGACCGAGCATTTGCTACTAGGGGCATCTGAGTTGGTGTAATTCATATTGTATCTAGTAATCAGATCAGTTTATTCTACTCGGATAATGTGCAATTTTAATATTTCCTTCTAGTGATATCCCTCTAGATGCTCACTACCAGTCTATTGCTAGCCGTCTTTTTAGGGGCTCTTGTCAGCGGGTGGCACTGTGCCCTCATGTGCGGTGGAATTGCAGCGGCGATTGAGCAGAAAAAAGGAGTTCGAGGGGTGACTTATGCCCCTTTACAAAGCAAGTCACAGCTATTTTATCTTCAGTTAATCATGCACTTAGGGCGCCTGACTACTTATGTTTTGCTCGGTGCTATGGCTGCTTGGGCTGGTGCTGTTCTGTGGCAACAAAATGTAGTGCCTATTCAGCGCCCCTTATTTGCCTTGACCTCTTTGATTTTATTGGTGATGGGCTTGCGTCTATTGCGTCAAAACTCGAATAGCCGTCCACTGCTTGGAAAGTGGCTAGGCGTACATGTAGCAACGTACTGGGCTAAATACTTGGGCAGCTTCACCGGCCGATCATCCCGCTGGTTTAGCGGAATGGTATGGGGATTAGTTCCTTGTGGCTTGGTTTATAGCGTTTTGCCGCTCGCTTTTTTGTCAGGCAATATGTTGACGGGGGCGGCACTAATGCTGGCATTTGGCTTGGGTACCTTACCCAATTTAATGTTGATATCTAAATTCTCAGCAGCTCTCACTCAGTTTGGCCAATATATTTGGGTAAGATATATCGCTGCTAGCCTTCTATTTTCTGCAGGGATCTTTGGTTTATATCGTGCCTGGTATTTGCCAGAAGCTTTACTAAAAGGTGGGTTTTGTATCAGTTAGTGTTGCGAGCTAATCGCAGCAGCAATGCCCTGTTGCAAGTCTGGATAGATTCTATGAGAAGGTAGTCGCATCAATAGACCTCCACGCTCTGCCATTTCATATGGCTGATGCGCCAGTCCACATACGATGAGTTTAATACCGCGGCCCTCGCAAACCTCCTCAAGCTCAAGTAAGGCGTCAATACCAGATACGTCGATATAGATTACATTCTTTAGATCTAGGATTAATACCTTTGATGGCAATTCATTTTCGATATTCTCTAGAAGTTTGACAGCGCCAAAAAAGATAGCCCCATAGATCCTAAAGGCTCCAATCTTTCCTTGGAATTGTTGTAGCTCTGGAAAGTCAGTGGGACTTGCCAATTCATAGCGCGATAGGCTTGAGATCCGGTAGATAAAGGTGAGGAACGCCAGCAATAGGCCTACTTGTATTGCGACAGTGAGGTCTAAGATAATAGTCAGAAAAAAGACGCTGAGCATGGTAAAGCGATAAGGCAGACGAAATTGCTTCAGATCTGCAAACTTTCTCCACTCACCCATATTCCAAGCAACAAACATCAGAATAGCTGCCAAACTCGCGAGAGGAATATTTTTAGCTAGTGGTGCCCCAAATAAAATAATCACTAGTAATGTAGCCGAGTGAACGATGCCGGCAATTGGAGTTCGACCACCGCTCTGTACATTTGTCACTGTTCTAGCGATTGTGCCTGTCGCTGGCATGCCACCAAAGAATGGGGTGACTAGATTAGCAACACCTTGTGCCATCAGCTCCTGATTCGACTCATGCCGATCATGAATAAGTCCATCAGCAATCCGTGCGCACAGTAGCGACTCAATTGCACCAAGCAATGCGAGTGTAATCGCTGGCGCAATCACAAATTGAGCTGTGCCCCAGCTGATTGGAATCCATTCAAAGCTTGGTAAGCCTGAGGGAATCCCCCCGAAACGACTGCCTATAGTGTCCACGGGAAGATTAAATATACTAGTGATGATGGTGGCTAGAGCCATTGCGATCACGGTTCCCGGTAAGTGACTAAGATAGCCAAGATGTTTATTAAATATTCGCCAGGCAATGAGGGTGGCAAGGCTTCCCAGGGATAGTATTAGGGCGATAGGATTAACCGTATCGGCAGCAGCATATAAAGCTTGGACAGCTTGAAAAAATTCAGCAGGTACCTTAGTAACTTGTAGGCCAAAAAATTCTTTAACTTGAGACAGTCCAATGAGCACGGCAATACCATTGGTAAAACCAATAATGACTGCTACCGGAATAAAGCGAATTAATGTACCAAGTCGAAAGAGTCCCATCAAAAATAAAAATACTCCTGACATAGCCGTTGCTAAGAGTAAATTGGCAACTCCATAATGCTCAACAATTCCGTAAACAATCACAATGAAGGCTCCTGCTGGGCCGCCAATTTGCACACGGCTGCCGCCCAATAAGGAGATCAGTCCACCAGCAATGATTGCTGTAAAGATACCGGCCTCAGGCTTTAGTCCGCTAGCGATCGCAAATGCCATGGCTAAAGGCAGTGCTACAACTCCAACTGTAATTCCTGCTAATACATCCTTGCTAAAAAGGGCGCTGTTATAACCCTTAAAAGAATCGAGTAGTTTTGGGTGAAAGAAATACATTGCAATATAGATATTTAGCTTATTCGATTACCAACCCAGTAGGCTAAGGTGGCTGAAAATGCTGTCACTGCTGAGCCCCAGGCAATATCCACAAATGCAAGACGAACAGGGAAGTCGCGAATGACTGCAAGATTAGTTAAATCGTAAGTCATATAGCAAAAGAAACCAAATAGAGCCCCATATTGCGCTGCGTATATCCAGGACTGTTTGGAGAGCGCCGGAAGAATGACAAAAATAGTTGCCCCAAGTGCATACAGAAGATAAAAGGCTAAGCCTGCCAGTAATTTAGGCTCACTCGCCATGAGTGAGCCCATTTCATCGCGGTACATATTCTTAGCAATGCCAAGAAGCCAAATTAAATCGATCACAAGCAATGACAGTAGAAATGAACAATACACCGCGAAGTACTTGAGCAATTTAGTTTCCTTTTATAAGCTTTTATAGGTGAATAATTAGGATTATGATGGAACGAGAAGTATTTCGGTTTAATTTAACAGGAGTCAATATGTTTAAGCACTTATTAGTACCGGTTGATGGTTCAGATGTAAGTAAAAAGTCCTTAAAGAAAGTGGCTGCGCTAGCTAAGGCTGATAAAGCTGCAGTAACTTTAGTATATGTTTCCGATCCAATGCCTCCAATGGTCTATTCTGATAGCAGTATGGGTTATGGCGTCACCCAAAAAGATCATCAGAAGGTATGCGCTGCTTATGCTGCTGATGTCTTTAAAAAATCTGCCAGCGCATTGGGTGCAGGCATTAAAGTAAACTCCCTGCATATTTCCGATAGCAATTTATCTGAAGGCATTCTAGAGGGCGCCAAGAAAGCGAAGGCAGATGTGATTGTGATGGCTTCACATAAGCTTACTGGTATCAAGGGCATGCTCTTAGGTAGCGAGACACATGAGGTGATTGTGCATTCCAAGTTGCCTGTATTAGTCCTTGGTTGATGCTGAATTAATCCGGTAATTAAAAGGGGTCCCTTTGGACCCTTTTTATTTTTTCAGCTTTAATTCTTGATGGGTGTGCCTAGCAATAGAATTTCTCTAGTGAGCAATCCGCTATCGCTATCTCGCATATTCCATAAATCTAGTTGAGTTTTTTGGGCATAGGGGTCAACGTAGACGCCATCTTTTCTCAACTCAAAATGCAGGTGAGGACCAGTAGATCGTCCAGTTGATCCAACATAACCAATTTCTAGGCCACGCCGTACCTCATTACCAACTTTTAGCTCGACGTTATAGTTACTTAAATGGGCATAGTAAGTGCGGTAGTTGCCTGGATGTTCTAGGATGATAAGGTTGCCAAATGCTCCGCTGTAGCCCAAGTGGACAACCTTGCCGGTGGCCACGCTAAAGACAGGTGTGCCGGTTGGTGCTGAATAATCAATTCCCATGTGAGTGCGATACCGTTGCTTTGGAGCCGGGGTAGGCGCAGCGCCGCTCTTCGCTGGTACAGGTTTCTTACTCGATGCTCTCACGCTGCCTACCCCTCGCGATATACGTCGATAGCTTAGGGGGTTTGTCCAGAAGGTGCGTTCAATAGACTCACCATCTGCTGTATAGAAGCCGCCTGGTATATCGCTTCTATCAACCCAAAATGCACTTGAAAAAATTTCGCCAGATGCTGGATCGATAATTTCTGCGGCCCAAATTTGTGCCCAGCGTTCTTTATCGCCAAAATCCACAATCAATCGAACAAGACTATTTGTATTTTCTAGGGCATTATTTTCTTCTGGATAAATTTGCTTGATTACAGAATTCAATTCCCAAACTAGCTCAACGGGTAATTTATCGCCCACCTTTTTGGGGTCATATAAAACATCGCTTAGCGGTAGTTGAATTTCAGTAAAACGCTTGGACTCATCCTTTAGATAATCTTGCTGTATTAAAAAGCTACCTACTGCCGATGGTGTAAAAGTCCAAATCTCTGTTTTGGCATCTTGCAAGGGTCCGTTCATGATGCTGAGAGATTGAAAGCGATTGCGATTTCCTAAGGCTAGGGCGTAAGGTATGCAATCGCCTCGCATTCGCTCAAAAAACCCTTTAGTTTGGGATTTAAAAAAATCATTGAAATTACTATCGCTCAGGCCTAAATTACTCGGAAGATTTCCCTCGTTTAAGCTGCGCCGTATACAGCCACGCTGAACACGGTAGTCTAAGTTCGGACCAGCATCATTGCTATATTCATCTTCAGTTCGCTTAAACTGTTCAGGATTTAAGCTCATGCCTTTGGATGACTGATTGAGCGAATTTTCCTGAAGCCTGATGCCAGACTGTTTGTTATTTGAAATTACGACCTTTTGTTTTACTTGAGGAGTTTTACTGGATTTACTGGTTTTATTATTTTGATTTACTTGTTGAGCTTGAGCGCAGGAAATGCATACGATCAGAGAGAGCCCAAGAATTTGGGTTGCGACTTTCAATAAGTAGGGCAAGCGGCTCACTATTTTTTTCACTATCCAATTATCCAATATTGTTCCTCCCTACATAGTTTTTTATGCTGTAGTGCAGCATTTATCTATTGAAGTGGGTCAATGAAAGTGGCAAAAGTTGTAGATACAATAATTTTTTGATCAAAGGAATTCTCATGCCCATTATTGAGTCAGTATCTGTTGCAGCAGTTGCGGTCCCTTTAGACAAGGTCACCTCCTTTTCCACCAGGACGGTGTCAGAGCGTCACTATTGCTTGGTCAAGGTGCGGGGCAAGGATGGTAACGAGGGTATTGGCTTTTGCTACGTTGGTAGTGCTGGCGGAGATATTGCCAAGATTGCCGTGGAGCAATTATTAGCCCCAAAGCTCATTAGTCAAAATAGTCATCGTAGCGAAGGGCTTTGGATGGAAATGTACAACGAGTCAATTTTGCAAGGGCGCGCTGGTGCGGTGATGCGTGGGATCTCGATTCTAGATACTGCGCTTTGGGATTTAAATGCCCGTGCTGCAAAGTTACCTCTTCACCAATACCTAGGATCAGTCGTGGATGACCGAGTTCCGGCTTATGCCAGCGGGGGCTATTATCTCGATGGTAAGACGCCTGCTAAGCTGGGTAAGGAGATGGAGTCCTACGTTAAACAAGGCTTTAAGGCTGTCAAAATGAAAGTAGGGCGCCTCTCCCCAAGTGAAGAGGAAGCGCGTGTTAAGGCTGCTCGTAAGGCTGTAGGTGAGGATGTGTTACTGACACTAGATGCGAATAATGCTTGGCGTGATTTGCCGACTGCCTTAGAGTACATTCGTCGATTTGAGGCATATAACCCTTACTGGATTGAGGAGCCGTTTTCTCCTGATGCAATTGATTTGCACGCCGCTCTGGTACGCCAAACCAAGATTAATGTAGCCACTGGTGAGATGGAAGCTGGTCGCTGGCGTTTTAGGGAGTTAATTGATGCTGGCGGCACCACTATTTTGCAGTCTGATGCAGCGGTGTGCGGCGGCATCACTGAGTGGCGCCGTATCTCTGCGTATGCCGATTTAAAAGGGGTGATTGTTTGCCCACACTGGATGCATGATTTGCATGCACCTTTGGTGGCTGCAACCCCTAATGCACGGTTTGTAGAGTTTTTCTTAGATGATCAGGTCTTAAACTTCCGTAGATTAATAAATAAGCAGCTCACCTTCAAGAATGGTGATTTGATCTTGCATAAGACACCAGGCTTGGGATTTGAGTTTGATGAAACTGCTATCAAAAAATACGCTGGTAAGTCTGCTTGGACAAAGATTATCTAATGGAGTTGCAATTCTCGACAATAAAAAATCCCGCACAAGAGGCGGGATTTTTTACGATCTTAAACTACTTCAATATGTTCAGGTGGATTTGGGATTGAGTTTGTAGTGAGCAATAAGTTGGGTGATGAGTACCAAAGCAAATCCAATAAAACCAATGAGATCAGCTTCCGTGGAGGGGTAGGCTAATGCCACCCCGGAGATCACCATGATGACACGCTCAAATACTTTGGTTTTCTCAATAAACCAACCTTGCAAGCCGCCAGCTAAACAAATGATACCTACCACTGCAGTAAATGAAATCCATCCAATCTGTATCCAATCTGCTTGCTCAAGAGCACTGGTTGATCCCATCAACAGTAAGCTCACACCTGATTTATCAAGGACAAACATAAATGGCACCAAAATTGCTGGGGCAACGTATTTCCAGGTTTGTAGAGTAGTTCTATAAGGATTGCCTTTACAAATTGCAGCTGCAGCGAATGGAGATAAGGCTGTTGGAGGCGATACCTCTGATAGCACGGCGTAATAGAAAATGAACATGTGTGCTGCAAATGCAGGCACACCTAAGTTGATGAGTGCCGGCGCAGCTATCACGGCACAAATAATGTAGGAAGCAGTTACCGGTACCGCGAGGCCAACGATCCAAACAATCAATGCCGTAAAGATGGCCGTTAGCAGTAATGAGCCTCCCGCATATTGAATTACGATGGAGCTAAATTTAAGACCCAGGCCAGTTAGAGTAACAGTACCAACAATTAGACCTGCACCCGCACACGTGGCTGCAATCGCTAATACGCCTGTAGAACCAGACGAGAGTGCCTTCGATAAGCTGGATTTATAAAGACCAGAGAGTATAGGTTCTTTGCCCTTAAACCAGGCCCATGGAATGATTGCGGTATCTTCTCGCAACATACTAGACAGCGCAGAAACAACGGTAGCCCAAAAGACTGACATCACTGGCGAGAAGCCAAACATCATAAAAACTACAATAGAGATTAGAGAGAAAAAATGGAACCAATATTTTTTCGTTAACTGCCAGGCGCTTTCTGCTGATGAAAAATGAATATTTTTCATGCCGTACTTACGTACGTCGATTTCAACCATGACAAACAAGCCGAGGTAGAACAGAATCGTGGGTATGGTTGCCATCAGCAACACATCTAAGTAGGAGATTTTAAGGAAGTCAGCAATCAGAAAGGCAGCTGCCCCCAATACTGGTGGTGAGATGATCGCACCCAGTCCGCCCGCAGCCAGAAGTCCGCCCGCAGCATTTTTTTCGTAACCCACCTTTTCAAGCATAGGAGCTGCAACAGAGCCGACTGTTACGGTAGTTGCAACACCTGAACCTGATGGGCCACCCATGAGGAATGAGGACAAGACAATCGTTCTACCCACTCCAGATGATTTGCCACCCATTGCCGCAAAAGAGAAGTCGATGAAGAATTTTCCAGCGCCCGTAAATTGCAAAAAGGCACCAAAAATAGTGAAAAGAATAATCAAGGTTGCAGAGACGTCGACTGCGGTGCCATAGATGCCCTCAAGGCTCATGTACATATAACCCACGAGTCGATCTAAGTCATAACCTTTGTGGGTCCATGGGGCAGGAAGGTAGTTGCCAAAGAAGGCATATAGCAAGAAAAGCACTGTAACGGTAACGAGTACCATGCCATTGGTTCTTCTCACGCCCTCTAGGATGAGTAGGATGAGAGCAATGCCAACCATGACATCAGTAGAGTTTGGGGCAGTATTTCTGTCCATGAGTTCATCGCCGCCAACCAGAATGTAATAGGCGATGACAACTGAGCCTATGGCGAATAAAACATCCCAAAACTTCAACTTATTTTTAAAGCGAGCGGCAATAGGAAAGCTTAAGAACACTAAAAACAAGACTAGGGCAACGTGGATGACTCTGAGTTGATGCGTTGGAACGATTGAGTAGGCTGCATATAAATGAAACAAAGACATGCCTATTGCTACCAGCGTAATGAATATAGCCAGCAGACCTTTGTAGTCATTAGAGTCGCCCTCTTCTTGCTTAATGAAGGCATCTAATTTTTCTTGGGTTTCGTTGTCAATCACATTTTGGTTCATGTCTTAACCAGTCTATTTTTATATTTATATACAGCGCTAACGCAGAAGGGGTGAGATTAACTCACCCCAATATGGCTTAGTTAACTTTGATACCTTTTTCTTTGAAGTACTTTAAAGCGCCTGGATGATAAGCAATCGGTGAGGCATTTGCTTTTTGGTTCTCCAACTTGATATTTCTATACTCAGCATGTGAGCGGACAAGTTCAAGCTGATTATCAAAAATAGCTTTAACAATTTTGTATGCCTCTGCATCAGACATGGAAGCGTTAACAACTAAAAGATTGGCAACCGCTGCAACTTTGTTATCTTTTTCCATGCCGCTATAAGTTTGCTTTGTAATCTCGGATGGGAAATAAAGATTGCCATATTTTTTATTCATAGCAGGAACTTCAGCATTAGTGTCTACCATGACAATTTTCATGCCAGGACTGTTTGCTAAATCGGTAACAGCGGCAGTTGGTAAGCCACCCACCCAAAAGAAGGCATCAATCTTGCGGTCTTTTACAGCATTAACAGATTCTGCGACGCTCAAACGCTCACGCTTGACATCTTTGTCTTTATCCAGCCCTGCAGCCTCTAACAAGCGAAAAGCCATTACTTCAGTAGCGCTTCCCGGTGAGCCTGTACTGACACGCTTACCTTTGAGATCTTTCATAGTCTTAATGCCAGTAGATTCCACGGTAGCAACGTGCATGAGGTTTGGATACAGTATCAGTAAGTTACGTAAATCTACTGGCTTGCCCTTGAACTTATCCTCACCATCTTTAGCATCTTTAGCAGCATCAGCCATTGAGAAACCAACATAAGGTTTACCGGTACCAACGAGCTTTAAATTATCAACTGAGCCGCCTGTCACTTCAGCAGTTGCTGACATTCCTGGTACATGCTTAGATAATACTGAGGCTAGGCCTCCACCCATTGGGTAGTAAACGCCACCAGTACCACCAGTTGCGATAGAAAGGTTTTGTGCCTGCGCAGCACCGAACAACATAGTGATTGATGCGGCAATTACTTTTATAAGCTTCATTTTTGTCTCCTGTTTTGTATCTATTAAATTAAAGGCCCGGCATACTGAAATTCATCTTTTGTAGCTCACTCAGCAACTTGGCTTGCTGCTCTGCACTCAGCTGCATCAGTGGTGGGCGTACTCTTAGCCACTCAGAATCCTTACTATAGTGTGCAACTGCAGTTTTCATCCCAGCAATCATTTGATACTGAGCAAAAATTGAGCGTACTTGATCTAAGTTTGCTTGACGTTGATCTGCATCAGATTCCCTCCAATGAGCAGCTAATTCAGCAATCGCCCTAGGGTTTACGTTAGCTGTAGCAGAGATGCATCCAACTCCGCCGGCACGAAGGGCTCGCATGAGAAAGACTTCGCTACCAGCATATACGCGGAAACCTGATGGTGCCAAGAGCTTGATTACGGACTCTGTATAAGCCCAATCACCAGAGCTATCTTTCATGCCAACAATAGTTTTTGGATACTCTTTAGTTAAGCGCTCCAATAAGGAAAGGCTTAAGTTAATTTTGGTGACTGGTGGGATGTTGTAAATATAAACTTGCAATCTTTCATTGCCAACTTTTTGAATCACTTCGGAGAAGTAAGCAAAGAGACCATCATCGGTAACATCTTTGTAATAGAACGGCGGCAGCATCAAAACGCCGGCACATTGGTGCTGAACTGCATGTCGAGTCATGCTGACTGTCGCATCAATAGATGAAGCACCCGTGCCAGGCATCATGTGGGCAGGATTTAAACCACCTTCAATCAATGCGTTAAGCGTATTCATTTTCTGCTGAGCAGACATTGAATTAGCTTCAGAGTTCGTGCCGAAGATGGCTTGACCAACACCATTAGACTCAAGCCATTGGCATTGTTTGAGCAACTTCTGTGCATCTGGATTGCCATCTTCTTTGAATGGAGTCAATACAGGCGAGAGCACTGCAGGTAGCGTGGAAGGGTGAAGGGAAATTGTCATGCTTGCTCCGGTTTAATTGATTACTTCGGTGAGAAGTGGCTGTTGATTGTAAAAAGCTTCTAAATTATCTATTGCTAAATTTGTCATTAATTGTCGCGTCTCAGCAGTTGCGCTTCCAATATGAGGCGTTAGTAAGACATTATCAAGATTTAAGAACTTTAGGTTCGGATTTGGTTCATTTTCAAACACATCAAGCGCTGCGCCAGCAATCTTTTTTTGCTGCAGTGCAACTAAAAGGGCAGCCTCATCGACTATGCTACCCCGTGCAATATTAATGAGGTAGCCCAAAGGGCCTAAGGCCTCCAAGACTACCTCGTCAATCATTTTTTCTGTTTCCGGGCTAGCCGGGCAAGCAAGAATCAGAATGTCACATGCTTTTGCCAGAGACTGGATATTGCTGTGGTACTCGTAGGGCAAGTCTTTTTTTCTGGGTCCTGTATAGGCTAGTTTGACCTTAAATGGCTCTAGGCGCTTTGCCAGATCTTGCCCAATACGACCCATTCCTGCAATCCCAACGCACTTGCCTGCCAGGGTGCTAGTGATAATGAAGGGGCCCTGAGACCAAGCGGTACTCTTTACAAATTCCTGCGCTTCGGGAATGCGGCGTAGTAAGCCAAACAGCATGCCAATAGCGAGTTCGCATACTGCATCATTTAGCACTCCCGGGGTGTTGCTGGCCTTGATTCCCCTGGTGCTGAGAAAGTCTAGAGGAAGGTTGTCATAACCCACGCCGCAGGTAGCAACCATTTTTACGCTCGGCATTTGTTCAAATAGCTCTTTTGGAAGTGGTGTATTTGAACGAGTCAGAATTGCGGTAAAACTTCCATCTGGAATTTTGCCCTGAGGGTCGAGCATTTTGCTTGTAATCAGCCGCTGATCGATCTCCAGTTGCATGATTTCTGGAAATTGCCCGACCTGCAGCACTGAATTGACTGGGATCATGTCTCGCTTACTTTTTTATTGGAATAATGAAAGTATTGTAAAAGGATTTGTAATCCTTATTTTGCCACTGAAGGAGAGATTGAAATGTTGTTTACGCCCGCAGAAACTAAAGTAGTCATCGTCGGTGGCGGTACCATGGGTGCCGATGTCGCTGCTGTTTGTGCACGTGGAGGGTGCGCGGTTCAGGTAGTGGAGCCCACCACCGAGCGTCGTGCACTTCTGCCGGATTACTTTGCAAACACCATGATTGATTTAGGTTATGAGCATCGCCTCCATTTGCTTTCTACAGCTGGCTCCTTGGAGGAGGTGGATTGGTCGGAAATAGATTTGGTCATTGAGTGCGTTCCAGAGCGTTTGGATATTAAGCAAGAGTTGTTTGCAAAGCTAGAACAATATGCAAAACCTGAGGCAGTCTTAGCTAGTAATAGCACTAGCTTCCCAATTAGCGATATTTCAAGGGGCTTGAAAACGGCAGCGCGAATGATTGGCCTGCACTTTTTTATGCCTGCACATTTAGTGCCTTGCGTTGAGGTGGTTTATGGAGAAAAGACCTCCCCTATGGTTGGTGATAGCCTATCGCGCTTGATGACAGCTTGCGGCATGGTGCCAGTTTCAGTTAAAAAAGATTTACCGGGCTTTTTAGCGAATCGCTTGCAGCACGCATTATCTCGAGAGGCCTTTGCCATGGTTGATGCTGGTATTGCTAGCTTAGAGGATATTGATAAGGCCGTGCGCTTTGGTTTTGGCTTTCGCTATATCGCCGCGGGACCTGCAATGCAACGTGACCATGCAGGTTTGGATGTGCATGGTGCAGGTGGTACAACAATTTACCCCTCTCTGAATAATTCTCCTGAGATTGCCAAGTGCTTAAGTGATCGTATTGCGAGTGGCAAGTTGGGTATGAAAACAGGCGAAGGATTTTATTCTTGGACAGCGGAGACAATGAAAGCCGAGCGGGAGCGCTACCAAGAGGCATTACGTGAGGGCTTGAAGATTATTCAAAAGGATCTGCCTGAGATCAAGTAATGAGAATCTATGCCAGATCTTTGAGATTGAGTTTTCTCAGTTGGGGCGCAAGTTGATAGGTAAGTAACACCACAACTATAGTTGCGACTCCACCAAATACGATCGATGGAACAAGTCCCATTAAGCTAGCTGCAATTCCTGATTCAAGTGCACCTAATTCATTTGATGAGCCAATAAAGATGCCATTGATTGCGCTGATCCTACCGCGCATATGATCTGGAGTGGTTAATTGCATAATGCTGCTACGAATCACCACCGAAATGGAGTCGCAGCAACCGGAGATGAATAAAAAAAGTGCGCAGAGCCAAAGGTTGCTCGAGAGACCAAAAGCAATAATGGCAAGGCCAAAGCCACCTACGGATAAAAATAGGTGCCTACCAGAATCCTCGAGTAGAGGTCGACGTGCCAAGTAAAGACCTGTGAGGACTGCTCCGGCTGCTGGCGCTGCTCTCAGAATTCCAAGTGTTTCTGGGCCAGCGTTAAGCACCTCTTTAACAAAGGCTGGAAGAATAGATACAGCTCCGCCCAATAGAACGGCAAACATATCTAAGAGCATGATTCCTACAATCAGATCATGTTTTCTGACATAACTAAAACCCTCAAATAAACTTTGCAAGAAGCTTGCATTTACGCCTTCAGGTTTTTCATGTGTGATGCGTATAAAAGTGATCCCATAAAGTCCAATAGCGCCGCTTAGTGCAGCTAAACCATAAGTCCACTCAAGACCAGCAAATCCAATCATCAGTCCACCTAGGCCCGGTCCAGCCACAACACAAATTTGAAATGCTGATGACGCGTAGGCCGTATATCTAGCCATTTGATCTCTGGGAATAATTTGCCCAAAGATGGCTTGGTAGGAGGGTCTCAATAGGGCGCGAGCTACACCTAAAAATGCTACTGCTGTGTAAACCAACGGAACCGGTGGAGTAAGCCAATCTAATGCAATCAGGGCTAAAAATATTCCAACTGCAACATGAAGCAGGCAGGAGATTGCAGCAATGATTTTGCGGGAGTGGCGATCTACCGCATGCCCAGCGTAAAGTGCCAATGCAAAATAAGGAACCAGCTCTGCTAGGCCTACTAGGCCGAGTGAGATTACGCTATTGGTAATTTCATATAAATGCCAGCCAACTGCAACCATCATAATTTGATAGCTTAAAGTCGTGCCTATGCGATAAATCAGAAGAGTTTTAAAGGCCTGGCTGGTTTTCATAAATTTTGCCCATTCTAAAGCCAGTTGTGATTTATTCTTCAGATATGAAGAAAATCATTCGTGTCTGGGACTTGCCCATTCGCCTGTTTCATTGGCTTTTGTTGATCGCTATTGTTCTTAGCTTTATTACTGTCAAGATTGGTGGTAATGCGATGGAGCTTCATGGGCGTGTCGGCTACTGCGTCCTGACTTTGATTGTCTTTAGAATCTGTTGGGGCTTTGTCGGTTCTTACCATGCTCGGTTCACTAATTTCATGCCAAGCCCAACAGGATTATTTGGCTATCTATCTGGTAAAACTAAAGCAGGTCTTGGCCATAATCCCTTGGGCGCTTTATCTGTCTTAGCTCTTTTATTGTCAGTTGGCGTGCAAGCAGTGACAGGCCTTTTTGCAAATGACGATATTGCTTTTGAGGGACCATTTGCAAAGTATGTTTCGAATGGCGTGGTTGGACTGATGACCTCGATTCATCATGCAAATGAATGGGTTTTAATTGCTCTAATTGCGCTTCATCTTTGCGCAATTTTGTATTACCAAAAATTTAAAAGTGAAAATTTAATCAAGCCGATGTTGTTAGGCGATAAGGAAATTGACCCAAGCGAGGAGGCAAAATATCTACCTGCTGACTTGGGTCAAGCCTCCAAAGATGGAGGGCTACAACGTGGCTTTGCTTTATTGCTGCTAAGTTTGATTGCAGTGGTTCTGGGTTACTTCATTACTGGCTGATCACTTTTTCTTAAAGTCGTCATGGCAACCCTTGCAGGTCGCGCCAGCTGCACCAAAAGCCTTTTTAATTGCCTCTTGATCGCCTGACTGTGCTGCAGTATTGAGATTGGCTACTGCAACTTGCATTTTTTCTCCAGCAGATTTGAATTTGGCGTTATCAGACCATACTGCTGGAAGCGCATTACCACCTTCAGTACCCGGGCCAAATGCTTGCCATGGCAAAGTGGACAGCATTGCAACAACAGCTGCATTTTTGGCAACCTCATCTTTGTTAAATGGCGCTTCACCTTTAACTACTGCGCCAATCCTTCCAAAAGAAGTGGCCATGACATTAAATACGTTCTGACGATATTTAATGGCGTCTTCTGGTTTTTTAAACTGCGCATAAGCAATGCCAGTTCCAGCGACTAGTGTGGGTACGATAGCGGCCAAAATTAAATGTTTGAGTTTCATGGTTAAGCTCCAGTGAGGTCAGTGGGTTACTGTTGATAAGTTTGGACTTTTAGAATACTTCAGAAAAGCATTTGCAGGGGAAGTGTGACAAAGTAAACAACACCCTTAAAAAATGCTGTCAAAGGCTCCATCCATAAGCTGCCAATGACACCTGTAAAGATGAGGGCCAGCACAATAAAGAAACCGTAGGGCTCTAGTTTTCCAAATGCGATGGACTGTCGAGCTGGTAATAGGCTGGCAAGAATGCGGCCACCATCTAATGGGGGGAGTGGGAAGAGGTTAAATACCAGCAAGACTAAGTTCCAGGTGATCCCCGCTTGAGCCACTGACAGGAGAAATCGCTCATTCACGCCAAAACCAAAGAGGATGATCAGGAGAATGGCCCAAACGAGGGCTTGAATGAAATTGGAGCCTGGTCCTGCCAAGGCCACCCAAATGGAGTCAATGCGCGGGTTCCGTAAACGCCCAAAATTGACTGGCACGGGCTTGGCATACCCCACTAAAAAGGGGGATCCACTCAGAATTAATAGGAGAGGAATGAGGATGGTCCCCACCGGATCTATATGTTTAATAGGGTTGAGGCTGACCCTACCAAGCATATAGGCAGTATTGTCACCAAAATGACGAGCTGCGTAGCCATGGGCAGCCTCGTGGATAGTAATGGCAAAAATCAAGGGAATCGCATTAATTGCGATGGCTTGGATAGAATAGTCGGTAATCATGGCAATATGATATCCATAGGAGCAAAAAGTGACTGACGATAAAAAACCTGAATCAAAAACTCCGGCTAAGCCCGTAGCAGCCAAGCCCGTAGCCCGTCCACCAGCCCCAAAAGGTCCATCTGGTCCTGGCGGCCGGCCTCAGGCAGGCTTTGGTGGCGGAAAAGCCATGATGCGTAAGGCTGGCCGCGGCCGATAGTGGATAATCACACTATCAATTAATGTGTCTAATGAGGATTTAGCATGAACGAATGGCATAAAGAGTCGAAAGACGAAGTCAATAAGAAAATTATCACCTTGATCGTGATGTTAGCGGCAGCTACTAGCTTGGCTATTTTGTTTGCGTTGGTTGCAGCTCATACTGGTTACGTATTCGGCTAATCTGAATTAATGACTAGCCATCGCCAACCTGCAGTATTTGCTGGCCATGGCAGTCCGATGTATGCCATCGAGCCCAACCGTTACACAGCAAGTTGGGCCACGCTTGGTAAATCGCTTAAACGTCCAGATGCCATCTTAGTCATCTCGGCCCATTGGGTAACCCGTGGAGTGTGGGTTACCGCAATGCCAAAACCTAAAACAATTCATGACTTTGGCGGATTTCCGCAGGCTTTGTATGATATTCAGTATCCAGCGCCCGGTAGTCCCGCGCTAGCGGATCGCGTAAAAGCATTATTGGGCATTCCTGTTGTGCTTGAAGAAAATGAATGGGGTATTGATCATGGAGCTTGGTCTGTTCTGAGATACCTTTATCCCGATGCTGATATTCCCGTAGTGCAGTTGAGTTTGGATGGCTCCCTGTCTGCGCGGGAGCACTTTGAGCTTGCTGCAAAATTACGTCCTTTGCGGGATGAGAACATTTTGATTCTGGCCAGCGGCAATGTGGTGCATAACTTACGCACTATTCACTGGGATGAGGATGCAACTCCCTATCCCTGGGCTAAAAAGTTCAATGATTTTTTTATCTCAGAGATGAAGGCAAGTCACCATCAGACATTAATTGATTGGGAGCAATTGGGAGATGCAGCCCATTTGTCCATTCCAACCCCAGAGCATTATTGGCCCGCCCTGTATGTGCTTGGCCTTCAAGAGCAGGGTGAGACACCTAAGGTGCTGGTAGACGGCATCGAGATGAGCTCTATTAGTATGCTCACTTTTTCAATCCAATAACACTGTATATGTGGCCATCTACTCTTGCAATTTTCTGTGGCGCTGGTCTTGGTGCATTGCTGAGAGCAGTTTTTAATGTTCTTACCGTAGGCATTGCCTCGACATTTCCTTTGGGAACCTTTATCTCGAACATGGTTGGGGGATACTTCGTTGGCATCGCCCTTGCTTTTTTTAGCAGCAACCCAAACCTCTCGCCGGAGTGGAGGTTATTTGTAATAACGGGTTTTCTGGGTGGTTTGACCACCTTCTCCAGCTTCTCTGTAGAGGTTGTGGCATTTATTGAGCGTGGGGAGTTAGCTTGGGCCCTGGTTACAGCACTGCTGCATGTCTTAGGCTCTCTGGCGCTAACTTTCCTTGGGATCTGGACTTTTCACTCTTTTCGATAAATTTTTAGGTATAGTTTGTTCAATGTTTGCAGTATTTCACCAAGTTAAATAAGGATAAAAAATGAAGACATCTCGTAGAGAATTTTTAAATTACAGCTCTGCTTTTGCATTAGCAAGCAGCATGCCTTCGCTTGTATTCGCTCAAAGCAAGCCCTTATTTGAATCTATCAACATGTTCATTCCAGCGGCTCCTGGTGGCGGTTGGGATAGCACTGGAAGAGCGATTGAGGTGGCAGCTAAAGATGCTGGACTAGTTGGTTCCTTTCAGTTTGAGAATGTAGGCGGTGCTGGTGGTATGGTGGGTTTACCTCGTTTTGTAAATCAACGTAAAGGTCAAGGTAATGCACTTATGGTTGGTGGCTCTGTAATGGTTGGAGCGGCAATAACCAATAAGAGTCCAGTGACAATGGCTGATGTCACTCCAATCGCTTGCTTAACTGAAGAGGCTGGAATTATTGTGGTTCCGGTTGATGGAAAAATTAAGACTTGGAAAGAGTTTGAGGAGGCAATTAAAGCTAACCCTAAAGCTGTTTCTGTAGCTGGAGGTAGCGCTGGTGGAACTGATCATCAGTTACTCGGTTTAGTTATTAAGGCGCTTGGTAAGAATCCAAGAGATGCAGCCTACGTAGCTTTTGCTGGCGGCGGTCCAGCTAATGCAGCTATTTTGGGTGGCCAAGTGGTTGCAGGTATCTCTGGCTATTCTGAGTTTGCAGAGCAGATTAAAGCTGGCAAGATGAAGGCACTTGCAGTGTCAGGTAATAAACGTATTCCTGGTGTTGACGTACCAACTTTAAAAGAATTGGGTGTGAATGTAACTGCAGCAAATTGGCGCGGTGTTTTCGGAGCTCCTGGCATTAATGCAGCCCAGAAAGCCGCTCTAGTAGATTTAGTAACCAAAATGCACGATACCAAGGGCTGGGCTGAAACTTTGGAGAAGAGAAAGTGGGCCGATGCATTTGTTGCCGGTGCTGCATTTGAAGCGCAGATCAAAAAGTATATTGCTGAAACCGAGACCGTTTTAAAAGAATTAGGTCTTGCATGAATACCCGCTTAGTCGCCAGTTTCTTGCTGGTGTTTTGCGGGGTAGCAGTTTGGCAGGTCTTGAGTATTCCTGAGTCAACTATGTACTCTGAGGTGGGTCCAGTATTGGCCCCCTCAATACTGGTTGGCTTACTCTCCTTGCTGGGTGTTTTTTACTTGCTTTCAGCAATCGGCAGCAAGGCTCCTGATTGCGTTCATCAGGAAGAAGAGCGACCATTACCCGGTGGTTCAAGACGGGTTTTGTACTTGCTGGGCGGCGGTTTTGCCTTTATTTTGCTTACCAAATTAATTGGCTTTTTAATACCAGCAACGCTTTGTGGTCTTGGGGTCTCCATGGCCTTTGATGCCAAGTTTAATATCAGAACGATCTTGATGGTCTTGGCTATTGCCGGTGCTTTTTGGACCTTATTCTCTGCGATTCTTGGTGTTGACTTAGGCCCGCTCGTTAACTTTAGTTTTTAATTAAAGATCGCTATGAGTTCATTTGATTCTCTAATGCAGGGATTTGCAGTTGCTTTGCAGCCTATGACATTGATGTACGGTTTTCTTGGTTGCTTGGTAGGGACTCTGGTAGGCGTACTTCCTGGTATTGGCCCGGCACTCACAATCGCCTTATTGCTACCCTTAACATTCAAGGTTCCTGCGACTGCAATTTTTGTTTTATTCGCCGGCATCTACTATGGCGCCATGTACGGGGGATCAACTACATCGATTCTGCTGAATACTCCAGGTGAGTCCGCAACTATTGTGACCTCACTTGAAGGTAACAAGATGGCGCGTCGCGGAAGAGCTGGCCCAGCACTGGCTACAGCAGCGATTGGAAGTTTTGTGGCCGGCACAATTGGCACAATTGCATTAACTTTTTTTGCACCTTGGGTGGTGAGTGCGGCTCTCGCATTTGGTCCAGCCGAATACTTTAGCTTGATGATGCTCGCCTTGGTAACAGTCTCTGCTGTATTGGGTAGCTCAGCACTGCGTGGGCTGATTAGTTTGGTTGCAGGCTTGTTATTTGGTTTGATTGGGATTGACTTGCAAACAGGGCAACCTCGTTTTACCTTTGGCCAGCCGGAGTTTTTGGATGGAATTGAAGTCACAATCGTCGCGGTCGGCTTATTTGCAATCGGCGAGGCCTTGTATTTAGCCTGGCAGGGTAAAGAAAATAAAAAGACTGAGGTTCTCGCTGTATCCGGAAGTTTGTGGCTATCTAGAGAAGATTTTTCAAGGTCCTGGAAGGCCTGGATTAGGGGTAGTTTATTGGGCTTCCCAATTGGCGCTATGCCTGCTGGTGGCGCAGAGTTGCCAACCTTGCTTTCCTATTTTGCTGAAAAGAAGCTCTCCAAAAAACCAGAAGAATTTGGTCATGGCGCTATTGAAGGCGTTGCTGGACCGGAGGCTGCAAATAATGCTTCCGCCGCTGGCGTGTTAATGCCCTTGTTAACATTGGGTATCCCAACTTCTGCTACTGCAGCTATCATCTTGTCTGCCTTTGAGTCTTATGGCATCCAAGTTGGCCCAACCTTATTCGCTCAACAAAGTGGCTTAGTCTGGACTTTAATTGCTAGCCTCTACATTGGTAACGTGATTTTGCTGGTGCTTAATTTGCCTTTGGTTGGCTTGTGGGTCAAGCTGCTGAAGATTCCGCCGCAATGGCTTTATGCAGGAATTGTGGTTATCTCAGTCGCTGGTGTCTACGGTTCGTCAAACTCCGTTTTTGATGTAGGCCTGTTATTTTTCTTCGGCATTCTCGGGTTCGGAATGCGTCGCTTTGACTTTCCTGCTGCGCCGATGATTATCGGCCTTATCTTAGGGCCGATGGCCGAGCAATCTATGCGCCAAGCGCTGACGATCAGTCAGGGTAGTTGGAGTACCTTTTTCGTTCGCCCAATCTCTGGCACTTTGATGGTGGTGGCGATTGCATTATTGCTTATTCCAAATGTGCTCCGCTTCATTAGGAGCCGTAAGGTTTCGGCTTAGATGAAACCTGCTCCACCAATAATTGCTCCCAGCGCAATGAGGTAGAGAGGGTGAATTTTTTTAGATAATACGGTAACAATGATGACGATAATTGTCAGAAGAGTTGCCGTCCAGTGGTTATTAAAACTCCTAGCTAATTCCCATGATGATGCTAGCACTAAGCCTACTGCGAGAGCAGCAGCAGCATATTGAATCGTTTGTTTCTTTTCAGGGTCTTGAATGCCAGTGATATAACGCTCAAGAAAAAAAACCATAATAGAAGATGGCCAGCAAATTGCAATCGATGCCACTAAGGCCCCTAGTACTCCATAGATATCCCACCCAATTAGTGTAATGGCCATGAAATTAGGGCCTGGAGCTGCCTGCGCAATTGCGAAATAATCGGCAAAAGTTTGAGCGCTAATCCATTTTTCTTGAATGACTACAAGGTCAAAAAAGGTGGGTAGTACTGCAATAATTCCACCAAAAGCAACTGCAGATAAAAGAGAAAGTTTAATAAATAAGGTCAAGAGTAAGGTCATTGTTTTCTAACCTTTTTTCTTGCGAAATAGAATGCAGCCGGAGCAACAATGAGGACCACCCAACCGAGTGCTAAATTGAAATACGCGCCGGCAACAATAGTGAGTGCAATCACTATGAGCATGGGAGGGTAGCAAAACTCATCTTTGAGCATTTTTAATCCAGTGCCGGCAATGAGTCCTACCCCTACCGCAGCAATCCCTTTTAATGCACCCTTTACGTACTCTAAATAGCTAAAGTGTTCATACAGAACAGCGAGTAAGATGACTATGAATATAGGACCGAGAGTGAGGCCTCCTACTGCCGCAAGTGAGCCGCGAGCTCCACCAAATCTAGAGCCAACGCAGACTGCCACATTGATCACATTGGGACCGGGCATGATTTGGCATACACCGAGAATTGCGCTAAATTCTTCAGAGCTCAACAGCTTGTCTTTTTCAACAAGACCGCGTCGCGCCCAAGGAAGCACGCCTCCAAAACCAGATAAACCAATTTTGCTAAAGCAAATGAAGAGTTGAAAAGGGGTGATTTTTTTCAAGGATAAACCGATGCTATTGACAGTCAATTAAGGTATAAATGGATGAGGGATCGGTTTGCCGGCAATCCATGACTCTAGAGTTTCAGTCACCTTATTTGCAAAACTCTCCATGATTGGCTCTGCTACAAAACCAAGGTGTGGAGTGGCAAGTAGATTTGGGGTGTTACGCAGTGCGCTATCTAGTGGGAGTGGCTCAACGTCAAACACATCGATTGCTGCTTGCCTTGGTCTGCCAGATTCAAGCGCCTTGAGAAGATCTGACATATTGATTAAGGTTGACCGGGAGGTATTGATCAGAATGGAGTCTGGCCTCATTATGGCCAATTCATTTTTACCAATTAAGTCTTTAGTGCCAGCTCCGGCAACTAAGTGCATTGTTACTACTTTGGATGTCTTTAGTAATTCCTCGAGGCTGACAGACTTTGCGTTTTCAGCTGCAGCACGTTCTGGGGTCATTCGCGGACTCCAGGTAACAATCTCCATGCCTAGAGCTGCTCCAACCTTCGCTACTCGACTACCAATCGACCCCAAACCCATAATTCCGAGACGTTCGCCTGCAAGCAGCGGGAGTACTGAGAACTCATCTCGCCAACCACCTGAAGAGATGAGCTTGTTTTCCTCAACTAATCGCTTGGATGCTCCAAGTATTAGCGCCCATGTTAATTCTGCAGTGCTTTCTTTGGAAGGCCCCCCTGGACTACAGGCGATGGGAATATTGCGGGATGTAAGGGCAGCTACCTCGAGAGTGCCATTCCGCGCACCAGTGAACATTAAAAATTTGAGCTTGCTAAGCCTCGCGATCATTGCCTCATGGAGCGGGGTACGATCTCGAACTATGACGATGGCATCAGCATCTTTGATTGCCTCATATAACTCCTCATTTAGCAGTGGCTGATGATGGATATTGATATTGGCTAGCTTATCCAGGCTATCCCAATTGGAGAAGCGCCGCAAAGAACGCTCATAGTCTCCAAGAATCACAATGTTTGGTTTTGAGCTCATCTTTTAAGGCGCCTCGATAGGTTTAGTCTGGAGTGCAAAGATTTAAGATCTTTTTCAGATCAGTTGCTTTACCTAATTGCCATAGCTCTGAAATCAGTTGACGCGTCTTTTCTTTACCTATGATGGGTTCTGCCAGGCTAGTAAACTTTTGCTCAAGTTGGGCATCGCTCATTGGGTTTTCAACTGAGCCGATGGCATTCTTAATGAAGATATGAACTTCTTCACCATTCTTGAGGAAGGCTTTGATATCTACAGAAGCTTCACTAATAGAAGTGTCAGTAGTCGCATTTACTTTTGCGCGTAATGCAACGACATCTGCTCGGTTAACGATATCGTCAGCATATTCGCCTTCGCCAGCTTGACCAAAGATCAATCCAACTGCACAGCCGTGGTAAACACTAAATTTACCCTCTAGACCATCTTTCGGTGTTTTCTTACCGGTCAATTCCAATACAAGCGGGTGGGCACGTAATTCAATACGCTCAATATCTTCCGCTTTTACGCCTTTGGCACGCAATTGTGCGCAGGCATCAATCGCTGGGTGAATAACAATGCCGCATGCGAAAGGTTTGTAGGTATTTAGGGAGATTTCAAAAGACTTGCCGAGCTCACGATCAATTTCTGACCAATCGCACTTAGTGGATACAGTTTGCATGTAGCCGCGACCTGCCTCTAGCGCTTTAGGGCTGGAGGTGAAGCCATGCTTAGCCAGCAGTGCGGAAAGTTGACCTGCTCGTGCTGCACCACCTGGGTGGAAGGGTTTGGTCATGGTGCCAAATTGCTCGCGCATACCAACTGGCTGAGAGGCTGCAATACCTAGAGCCATAGTCGTTTTTTGAAGATCAAGACCTAAAAGACGTGAGCAGGCTGCTGCAGAACCCAGCATGCCAGTGGAGCCGGTAATGTGCCAGCCACGATGGTAGTGATCCGGATACATAGCATTGCCAACGCGACAGGCCACATCAACCCCTAAAACAAGTGCGTCAATAATTTGACGTCCATTCACATGGGTGTGCTCACCAAGCGCCAAAATCGCTGAAGCCACTGGGCCAGCCGGATGAATTACCGTCTTTAGATGAGTGTCATCAAAGTCAAAGGTGTGCGAGCTAATGCCGTTAATTAATGCGGCTCCACCCATATCAACTTTATCCTTGCGACCCAGAATACTCGCCTGCTGTGCTGGCTGAAATTCACGGATAGCAGCTAATGAAGATTCAACGCTTTCATGATTTGCTGCGCCGATTGCGCAACCTAACCAGTTTAAAAATGTGCGATGAGCCTCGTGATCGACCTCAGGACTCCAGCCCTGACTTGGGTGTGAAGTAACAAATTCAGCCAAAATTTTTGTGACCGGTGGAGCATTGAGATCTGCTGCTGCAGCAATAGCCTGAGACATGTGATTTCCTAGATATTTTTTAAATTGAGTTATTAGGTCTTTAAGGTATTAATTTTCGATTTCAATTTTTCGGTCTTTTGCCACTTTTGTCCAGCGAGCAATATCTTCTTTCACGTATGTAGTGAATTGCTCTGGCGACATCGGCATGAGTGTCATTGCTTCGCTGGCCATTTGCTCAGCAAGATCAGGAGAAGCTAATACCTTATTGAGCTCCGTATTCAACTTTCTGACAATAGCTTCAGGCATATTGGCTGGTCCTGTAATTCCATACCACTGCTGACCATCAAAGCCGTTATAGCCAAGTTCTTTAAAGGTTGGAATATTAGGTTCAGCTGGGCTGCGTTTCAGACCTGTCACTGCCAGTGCTCTTACTCGATTGGATTTAAGGTAGGGCACTGCTGCAAATAGAGATGGGAGCATTGCTTGAGTTTGCCCAGCCAGTAGATCAGTGAAAGCAGGCGCAATACCCCTGTAGGGAATGTGTACCATAAAAATATCGGCCCCAAGTTTGAATTGCTCGACTCCAAGATGGGTTAGTGAACCAGGGCCGGCAGAGCCATAACTCAGTTTTGCGGGATTTTTCTTGGCATATGCAACAAACTCTTTTAAATTTTTAGCCGGTACATCCGGATTGATAACGAGCACGTTAGGGGTTGCTCCAATCATGCCAATTGCAGTGAAGTCTTTGATAGCATCGTAAGGTAGCTTACGAACGGCAGGGTTAGTTCCATGAGTAGCAACATAAGAGACCAGAAGTGTGTAACCATCGGGCGCTGCCTTAGCTACGTATTGAGATGCGATAGTGCCACCACCACCACCCATATTTTCAATGACGATAGTTTGACCAAGGTTCTTGGAGAGCCTATCAGCTACCTTGCGCGCCAAATTATCCAAGCCACCACCAGCCGCAACTGGTGCAATAAGCTTAATTGGCTTGTTGGGGTAGCTTTGTGCTGAAGCCATAGGCGCAGCCAGTAGCCCTAATGAAGAAGTAATTAATGCACATAATGCGTATTTGGTAGCTTTATTTTGTATCAGTTTCACGTGGTAAATCCTTGGAATTGTTTGAATAAGTGCTGAATTTATATAGAATTCTACTATTGATAGATTTATATATTTTTTTTAGGAAAACGCCATGATTTTGGAGCACTGTGACATTCAGATTGACCCCTCTAAGCAGTCAGCGTTTGAGGAGGCTATTGTGCGTGGGGTTGAGACGGTGATCTCAAAAGCAAAAGGTTTTCAGGGTTATAAGGTCAACCACAGTTTGGAGACCCCATCACGCTATTTATTGCTTATCTATTGGGATACATTGGAGAATCATACGGTTGATTTTCGAGGTTCAGATGCTTTTGGCGATTGGCGTGCCATCGTGGGACCATTTTTCACGAATCCGCCTGTGGTCGAGCATATGACCCTAGTGGATAAATCTAAGTAAAGCATATACCGCGGATTAGTTTTTACATAAACCCGTTGCTCTTATAAAAATCAACGAGATTTTGATTAAATACTATAGGTTGCTCCACATTGGAAATGTGACCTGCATTGGGTATTTCTGAAAAGACAGCCTTTGGCATCTGCTGCTTCATGGCGTGTGACATTTCTGGTGGGGCACCATGATCATGCTCTCCCACCAAAATTAATACTGGACATTGGATTTCTTTTAAGCGTTCGAACGTATTAATTTCAGATATTGCTTGGCAACACCCAGAGAAGCCGTTGACAGAGGTGGATGCAATTCCCTCGGCAATCTTTCGAATGGTTTCTGGATTGGATTTTCTAAAGTCATCTGAAAACCAGCGACTTAAGGTGCTATCTACCATCTCAGTCATGCCTTCAGCTTTCGCCTTAGCAATGCGATCACCCCACATTTGCTTGGCATTCTCTGGTCTCTTGCTGGTTGTGTCTGCTAAGACTAGCGAGTGAAATAAATCGGGATATTGGAGAATTAAAGTTTGACCTATCATGCCACCCATCGATAGGCCAATCCAATGGGTTTTCTCTATCCCTAAAGATGTAAATAGGTCACATACATCTAGTGCTAAATCTTCTAAATTGTAAGGATCAGTCGGGGCTGAACTTAAGCCGTGACCGCGAGTGTCAAAACGCAATACCTTGAAATGAGATGTTAGTAATGAAAGCTGTGGATCCCATGCACTCATATTGCTGGCTAAAGAGTGGGAGAGGGTTAGCCATGGACCCTCACCCTCAATTGCATAGGCGATCTCGTTACCGTGCCTGGTAACAACTTTCTCTATCGGCATGTATTTATTCTGGCTTAATTCCGGATTGCTTTGCTAAGCGCGCAAAATCAATAATCTCGGCAGCTATGAACTTGTCGAATTGTTCGGGAGTACTCGAAACGGCAGTCGTACCCAGTTCATCAAAGCGATCTTTTATGTTTGGAAGCTCAAGAATGCGTTTGACCTCCAGCGCAATTTTTTGAAGAATGGCCTTAGGAGTTTTAGCGGGGGCCATTAAGCCGTACCAAAACTCCCATTTATATCCTGGAACTCCTGACTCAGCTACTGTTGGTAATGTTGGCAGATCTTTAAATCGCTTTGTGCTGGTGATGGCAATTGCCCGTACTTTTCCAGCTTTCACGAGATTGATCGCGCTTGCATAGGGGCTGATAAAGAAATCTACCCTCCCAGACATGACTTCAGTAATCGCATCCGGAATTCCCTTAGTAGGAATATGTAACAACTCAGTGTTGGTTTTAGCTTGTATGAGCTCAGCCGCAAAGTGCGAGCCACTACCAATACCTGCTGAACTATAAGTGACCTTGCCAGGATTTTTGGCTGCGTAATCAATCAACTCTTTCATGGTGTTGACTTTGATGTTTGGTGAAACTAATACCAAAGCAGGGCCTGTGGCAGTGAGCGTTACTCCAGAAAAGTCTTTGATTGGGTCAAAGGCTAGTGTCGAATAAATAGCTGGTGAAATTGCAAATGCGGAAGAGATGGAGAGAAGTGTGTATCCGTCAGAGGGTGCATTCGCAACGAATTGCGCGGCAATATTACTGCCAGCACCCAATTTGTTTTCTACTACTACGGGTTGCTTCCAATTCTCACTCATCTGCTGCCCAATGACCCTAGCAGCAATATCAGGAACTCCGCCTGGAGAAAAGCCTACGATAATTTTGATAGGTTGGGTAGGGAATGATTGCGCATGGCTTGCATGAGCAAATAGGCAAAAAGCCAGCAGGAGAATTTGTTTGGCAAGACTAGAGAGTATGGACATTTTTTTTCAAATAAAAGTAGTACGTTAGTAATACTAACCATATTTGAGTCTGAGGGTAAAGCAGGGTGATGAAGTCTTTAAATGGCTTCAGACTTCACCTTCCCCTTGAGCCCTATTAAATCCTAGTTAAGTCAGCCAAGGCGCTTTTGCTAATACTGGCTTCAAACCCGTTTTTTGAATTCTGTCCGCCACCTCTTCTGAGGCCAAAAATTCAACTAAATGTCGTGCCTGTTCCTCTTTTTGAGTGCCGCTTCCGATCCCTGCAGAAAAGAAGAAGGATCGCTGCGCCTCGGGCGGAAGGTCGCCCAAGATTTTGATTCCCTCAATTGGCAATAATTCACTCATCTGCTGAAATCCAAGATCAGCCTCGTTTCTCATCAAAATTGTGCCCACTCGCTCGCTCAATATTTTTTTGGCTTTCACTGCCATTTCATCGGCAATTCCCAGTTGTGGAAATAACTCGGTGGAAAGATAGGTGCCACTAGCGCTAGCGGAGTAGGCCACTCTGCCAAAAGTGAGCAGGGTGTGTTTAAGTGCTTCAAGCGTACTAATATCGGGCTCTGGATCGCCCTTGCGGACAGCTGCTGCAATTTGGGAAGAGACTAAATCAACCCTAGTACCTTTTTTAATTTGACCCTTCAGGATGAAGTTATCTAGAGCTGAGCCCGCCAAAATAAAGACATCAAACTGTTGCCCTTGGCTGATTCTGGTAGGTATAGAGTCATGAGCCGCGCCAATCGATGATCCAAAGGCCAGATCAACCTTGACTTGATATTGACTCTCATAAAGAGGCACGAGATCTTTTAGGGCTGCTGCAAATGCCCCTGAAGTAATGACTTGCAGGGGTCCCAATGAAGATGTGCCGATATCTTTGGTCATTAATTTAATCTACAGTAATCTTTGCGCTCTCCACTACCTTTTTCCAGCGAGCTACTTCTTTTTGTACAAGATTTTTCAATTGCTCAGGGGTGCCAGTTTCGACTTCGGCGCCTTGATCCTCAATTTTTTTCTCGTTAGCCTTATCGTTCAGAGTCAAGTTTAATTCTTTATTGAGACGATTAATAATTGCAGTAGGCGTCTTTGCTGGTGCAAACAGTGCATACCACTGAGTGACACTCATATTTGGTATGCCTTGTTCTCTGAGGGTGGGAACATTAGGGAGTACGCTGGAGCGTTTTTCACCTGCAATACCCAATGCCCTTAATTTTCCACCAGTCACAAATGGAAAGGCGCTAAATAAGCTTGGAAACATGACTTGGGTTGTGCCGCCAATCGTATCGACCAGTGCTGGTGCTGATCCTTTATAGGGAACGTGCAGCATTTGTGTGCCGGTATTAATTTGAAACAGCTCTGCAGTGAGATGCGGTGCAGTTCCGATACCAGCAGAAGCGTAGCTAATTGAATCAGGTTTGGACTTGAGTAGCGCCACTAATTCTTTGGCATTAGTTACCGGCAGACTGTTAGTGCTAACTAGCAGGGTAGGTGAGCTGGCAACCATGCCAATCGGCTCAAAGTCGGCAATAGGATCATACTTCAAGCGTTGAAGTGCTGGGTTGATGCCATGCGTAGCAATATAGCCCCATAAGATGGTGTGACCGTCTGGTACCGCACGTGCGACAAATTCAGTAGCGATGGCGCCATTTGCCCCTGGCTTATTGTCAACAATGACTGGTTGTCCCAATTTTTGACTAAGGCCTTGGGCAACAATTCGAGCCATTGCATCATTCGCGCCACCAGGCGCTGTAGGCACAATAATGGTGACGGTTTTGGTGGGATAGGCTTGCGCAAATGCAGAACCTGAGAATAGGGTTGTGATGCACAGCCCGCTCAAAACGAGGGTTTTACGGATATTAATCATTGAAATTCTCCTAATGTCGATTAGTGGTCGAGATTTTTGCATTATTCTGAAGTTTTACATATTGCAATATTGACAACGCTAGTTTAGCTTTTGCTTCTTCCGAATAGACGCCTCTAAGGGTATTGACTCTAGGCTTGGCTCAAGTGCCTCACGCTCATCAAATACAAAGCAAGTGCCGGTGTAGTGGGCAGATCCTACCTCCTCAAAGTATTTGAGAATGCCACCTTCTAATTGGTAGCTATGTTGCATCCCAATCTCACGCATGTAAAGGCCAGATTTTTCGCAGCGTATACCTCCAGTGCAAAAGCTGACCAAAGTTTTATCCATGAGCTCATCCTTATGTGCTGAAATTGCCTCAGGAAATTCTGTGAATTTATCGATATTAAAGTGCAGCGCATTTTCGAAAGTCCCGTACTCTACTTCGAATGCATTTCGGGTATCCACCATGACCACGGGCCGACCTAAGTCATCAGTACCACGGTCAAGCCACTCCTGTAATTTCTTTGGCGTAATAAAGTTTGCACGACCTTGCTCTGGGCGAATCATGGGGTGATTCATCCGGATAATTTCATTCTTTATTTTGATGAGCATTTTTTTAAATGGCTGCGTTTCAGACCAGCTATCTTTAGATTCCAGTGATTTGAAGCGAGCATCCAGTCGCAACCAGTCTAAAAAGCTACGTAATTCAGGCTCATTACCAGCTAAGAACATATTGATGCCTTCGCCAGTTAATAAAATAGTCCCTTTGAGATGTCGAGCATTGCATTCATCCAGAATTTTGGCGCGTAACTCGACTAGATTGTCTAGGCTGACAAATAAGTAGGCGGCTATGTTCAGAATCGGTTTCATGACTAATCTTCTGTGGTGATAGACGTATTATCGATTAAGACTGCATTAGAGTGATAATCTAAGCACTTTGTATACCTAACTAATGAATATCTATAGGGGCGACTATGTCTGAACGTCTAATTCCTTATCAGCCAATGGATTTGGCAGAGCCTGCCGAGCTAGTGGCTGCAATACGCCAGCGTCGGGGTGGCCAGTTTATTAATTTGGACCGCATGTTATTGCACAGCACTCCGATCGCTAAGGGGTGGAATCACTTTATTGGTGAGATTCGCAACAACCTTTCATTGGATCCAAAATTGCGCGAGCTCGGCATGTGCGGGGTAGCTGTTCTCAATGGCGCTGAATATGAATTTTTTCATCACGCTCCTCCATTTATTAAAGCAGGTGGAACCGAGGAGCAAGTCGAGGCATTGCGTTTGATTGGTCAACCAAGTTTTCCGCGTGCCATTTTCTCTTCTCTGGAGAATGATGCGGTAGATCTCACATTTCAGATGACCCGCAATATTCAGGTTGATGGTGCTTTGATGAAACGCTTACAGGTCGCTTTGGGTAATACCGATGCCGTTGAGCTTGTGACTGTGGTTGCAGCCTATAACATGGTCTCGCGATTTTTAATTGCATTGGATGTCAATCCAGAGGAGCATCCTCCTGAGTAATTCATGATCCAGAACTCCACTATAGACTGGATTGAGGATGGTCAGGATTGTTCGGCGGTTTGGCATTCTGAAAACGGTATAGCGGCTCACAAAAAAGTAGTCACTGCTGATGACACTCTGACTGCGGATGATGCTTACCATTTAGCTTGTGAAGGGACTGCGATACTTTGGAGGGGTGATTTTCAGAATGCCCGCCAGCTATTGCAGGCCCTAGTTCGACGAGTTGATAAACCTTCAAAAAAATCTCAGCGTGCAAGCAAAAGGTTTGGAAAGACAGGAGAGATCGCCTCTCAAAAATCTGTAAAAGATATTTTTAATCAGCATCGCCTCATTCAGTCGCAAAGGGCTCGAATACTAGGCATGCTCCTGATTCAATGTAATCCTGATCACACTATTTCTTTGCGCAGGGCGCCTGATATCTCAGTAGCTTGTCATGAGGCGTATGGTGCTGCGACCCAATCTTATGTAGTGTCTTTGCGAGAGCTGCTAGGTGTAATTAGTGCTCATGAATGGCGCAAGAATGGCCTTCCTATTTTGGCTGATGGCGATGGCGAACCTGTTTATGTGTACCCCCATTACGGCGTTTTCTCTCCAGTACGAGGTGAGTACATAGAGTTAGTGTGTAACGCTACGTTGCCTAAGGCGCTAGATACAAACAATATCGCCTTTGATATTGGTGTTGGCACTGGTGTGCTATCTATTATTTTGGCAATGCGCGAGGTTGAAAAAATTATCGCTACCGATCAGGATGATCGTGCGCTTGCTTGTGCTAAAGAAAATATTGCATTATTAAATTTAGACTCACGAATCGAAATTGTGAAAGCCAATTTATTTCCCGCAGGAAAGGCTTCCTTAATTGTTTGTAACCCGCCTTGGATACCTGCCAGACCCAGTTCTACTTTAGAGCACGCTGTTTATGATCCAGAAAGCCAAATGCTCAAGGGATTTTTAGCTAGGTTGAAAGACCATTTATCGCCTCAGGGTGAGGGCTGGTTAATTCTCTCTGATTTAGCAGAGCATCTTGAGTTGAGAACCCGTCAAGAATTACTTAGATGGATTGAGCAAGCTGGTTTAGCGGTCTTAGGTAGGGCGGATACTAAACCCAAACATCCAAAAGTATTTGATGATTCCGATATGTTGTATTTCGCAAGAGCAGCTGAAATTACTTCTTTGTGGCGCTTGGGAATCAAACACTAAGCATCAGTTTTCTAAGCCATACGAATACCCCTAGTGTACTAATGCCCTTAGGTTGAAGGGTTGTGTGCGCAAACTATTTTCCATAAAATAAATGAGAATGATTTTCATTTGTAATACATAAATGTAGTGGCTGGGGGAGATAGATTTGCTGAGAAGTTTAAGGATGGTATTTCATAAGGATGTGCTCACAATCCTTGTAGTTCTCTCTATACATTTAATGATTTTGCTTGCTGCGAGTCTTTATACACAAACCCATTCAGTTTTATTGTCGAGAGAAATCATGACCCTAAATCTTCTGGTGGATTCAAGTGAACGGCATGTATACACACCACCTAAAAAAACGCTAGGTCTTAGTCTTAGCTCTAAAGACGCAACAGTAGCGGCCCTCTCAATGTTGACTGCTGATCATGCTGATTCCACATTACCCTCATCATCTTTAATGGGTAAAGATATTAAATCGCGAGAGCAGTTTTCAAATCCAAGGCCACCATATCCTCTGGCGAGCAGGCGCATGGGGGAACAGGGGGCTGTCGATCTGCAGCTTTGTCTGAATCAGCAGGGCCATGTTGAAAGCGTTGCAGTAATGAAGAGCTCTGGCTATAGGCGGTTAGATCAGTCAGCTGTAGAAACTATTAAAACCTGGAAATTTTCAGCGCTAGAAATAGTGACCGAGCCATTATCTGATTGCTATCGTTTACCCATACATTTTAGATTGGAAGCCTAAAGTGAATCTTGATTTCCAAGTACTGAACCAGGAATCCTATTGCATAGCGAAAGGATTAGAAAGGGTAGTTTCAAGTGCTGCCTTGTTGGGGGAAGACAAATCTATCGTCATTCTGCACGGTGGGGAAAGATATATTTTAAGTATCACTAAGTTGAGAAAATTAATCTTGACCAAATAATCTTTTTATTAACTCATTAGCCAGCAAAAGTATCTTGATATGCAAATAGCCAGCGATTTTTTATTTATATCTCTGGAGATTGCATATGAAACATCAACGGGTCGCGCTGGCCTCAAGTATTGCCCTAACGTTTGGATGGTCGCTTGCCATAGACATTCATGCTCAAGAAATTGATTTGCCGAGGATTGATATTGTGGGTCGCGAAGATAATGCGCGCTCTAAAATTCCTGGGACTGTAGATGTAATTAATCAGAAACAGTTAGAAATACTGCAGCCTTTATCACTTCAAGACGCCTTAAAGACTGTTCCTGGTGTCAACATTCGTGGTGATGAGGGTGGTCTAGGATCTATTCCCAATATTGGAATTCGTGGCCTTAATCCGAATCGTAGTCAAAAGGTTTTGTTATTAGAAGACGGCGCACCTATTCACCCTAGTTTGTTTATTTCTAATGCATCCTATTACAGTCCACCAGTTGATCGCATGAGTGGGATTGAAGTCTTGAAGGGTGCCTCGGGGTTGCAATATGGCCCATCAAATATTGGTGGAGTGGTGAATTACCTAAGCAAAACCCCAGAGCAGGGATTTAAACTTTCTGCTAAAGCTGGTAACTATGGCTATCAACTGGCTCAAATTGAGGCTGGTGGCAAGTCAGACTCTAACGGAGCTATCGCTGGTGTAAATATTATTAAATCAGAATCGAATGGCTATCAGGACAATGGCTACCAAATGAATGACATCCTATTCAAGGCGGGTGTCAGTATTAATCCAGATCAATGGTTGAGTATTAAATACACTCACTATGACAATAATATTAATACCTCTTATGTGGGATTAAGGCCTAATCAATATAGTAGTAAGCTAAGCTCAAATCCAGCTCCTAATGATTATTTTGTGACACAAAGAAATGCTGTGGACATCAATCATTCCTGGGAGATAAGTCCACTTACTAAGCTCAATACTTTGCTTTATTGGAGTAAGTTGGACCGAGACTATTGGCGTCAAAGTATTAGTGCTCGCAATGCTGATGGGACGGTCTTTAAAGCTTGTGATGGGATCACTAATTGTATGTTTGGCCGTAATCGTGAGTTTCAGATGCTCGGTATTGACTCCCGCGTTTCTCATGAATACAGGGCTTTAGGTATTCAGAATGCGTTTGAATTTGGAGTGCGGCTACATACCGAGTCGCAAATTAATCAAATGGTGGCATCTACTAGTTATGCAAAATCAGGTAGGGTTTCTGGTCATGAAGAAAATAAAGCCAATTCGATGGCAGTCTTTGCTCAAAACCGATTTTTGATTACTAAGGACTTTGCCCTTATTCCTGGTTTGCGCCTAGAAAGTTATCAGCAAACTCGTAACAATATACTCACTGATAAAAGTGGTAGCGCAAAAAATTTAGAAACTATTCCACAATTCGGTGCGACATGGCAGGTGATTCCAGAGTTACAGATTTACTCAAGTGTGTATAAAGGTTTTGCACCTGCGCAACTAGCAACTGCAATTAATGAAAAAGGGATTGATCAGCAATTAGCTCCCGAGCGCTCTACCAATATCGAGCTTGGACTAAGGGGAAAAAATTTAGGGTTTACCTATGATGCTGCCTTGTTTAGCATGAACTTTAGCAATCAAATTGTGAATCAAAGTCTTTCAGCTGGAATTACTAAAGCTAATGGCGGCAAGAGCTTGCATCAAGGTATCGAATTAGCATTGGGATTTGAATTAGTTCATGGCTGGAGTCTTAGTGGCAACATGACCTATATCCCAGTAGCAAAATTTGTAGGAAGCTCCTCAATGGGCAATGATGGTAATCGAATCCCTTATACGCCTGACCTGGTATCGAATTTCGGTGTGAACTATCAAAAAAATGGCTTTAATTCTTTAGTAAGCCTGAACTACTTATCACATCAATTTGCTGATTCAGCAAATACAGTCAATTCAAACTCAACTGGCACATTAGGCGAAATACCGTCAATTACCACTGTGAATTGGAGTGCAAATTACTCAATTAGTAAAAGTCTAAAGATCTTCGGGGTGGTTAATAACCTGTTTAATAAACGTTACATCTCGAGTAGAAGCCCTGACGGCATTTTTGCTGGAGCGCCTTTGAATTTTCAGGCTGGCATGAGTTACCAGTTCTTTTAATGTTCCAATATAAGATCCAAGGTAATCATTTTGCAAATAATTGACTTGGATCTTCCAAAGCTTTGATCTCCCAAGCATTTGCAGCAGGGCCAAGGAAAAACATGGTGGCCCACTCTCTTAATTGTTCCTTAAATCGAATCTGTGGCTCAATGATGAATTTCATGCTGCTGCTAATTAGGCTGTCTGCCAATACATGCCAACCTGGCATTGTTAATACCACTCCAAAATGTTTTACGGGAACTTAACAAAGTTTAGTATATTGAAGTGATAAAAATATGAATATCTTGCGGAGATGGTTATGTTGAGAAATCGATTAGGTGAGCTATGAGTAGTGGTCCAGAAAAGAATAAAAAAACAGCCTCCGAGAGTGGCTTGAGAAAAGGGTTAACTAGTTACGGCGATAAAGGTTTCTCTTTATTCCTGCGCAAGGCATTTATTAAGGGCGCTGGGTATACCAACAGTGCTTTAGATCGCCCGGTTATTGGCATTATTAACACTGGCAGCTCATATAACCCTTGCCATGGGAATATGCCGCAGTTGATTGAAGCTGTGAAGCGAGGAGTCATGCTATCTGGCGGTCTCCCGATGGATTTTCCGACAATTTCCATACATGAGAGTTTTGCTGCTCCAACCAGCATGTATTTGCGCAACTTGATGTCGATGGATACTGAAGAAATGTTGCGAGCCCAGCCGATGGATGCGGTAGTCATGATTGGTGGTTGCGATAAAACAGTGCCAGCACAAATGATGGGTGCAGCCTCAGCAGGTCTTCCTGCGATTCAGTTAATTACTGGCTCAATGTTGACTGGTTCACATCGGAGTGAGCGTGTTGGCGCATGTACTGACTGTCGTCGTTACTGGGGAAAATTCCGAGCTGGTGAAATTGATGAAGTAGAAAAAGATGAAGTCAATGATCAATTGGTGGCTAGTGTAGGTACTTGCTCGGTCATGGGCACGGCTAGCACGATGGCTTGTATATCTGAAGCATTGGGCATGACTGTGCCGGGTGGCGCTACTCCGCCAGCAGTTACGGCAGATCGTATTCGGATAGCAGAGGAGACGGGTGCTCGTGCTGTACAAATGGCCAAGGATGGTCTGACCATTGATAAAGTATTGACGGCCGATGCATTTGAAAATGCCATGCGTGTTTTATTGGCTATTGGCGGCTCCACTAATGGCATTGTTCATTTAGCCGCTATTGCTGGGCGTATGGGTCTAGAAATTGATTTAGATGCTCTAGATAGGATGGGTGATGAGACTCCGGTGCTATTGGATCTGAAGCCTTCGGGTGATCATTACATGGAAAATTTCCATGATGCTGGGGGTATGACTACGCTCTTGCGTGAGCTAAAGCCTTTATTAAAGCTAGATGCAATGACGGTAACCGGCCGCACCTTGGGTGAGGAGATTGATTTAGCCCCACCAAGCTTTAAGCAGGATGTCGTGCGTCAGTTGAATAATCCAATTTATCCGCGCGGCAGTATTGCAGTCTTGCACGGTAACTTAGCTCCTGGCGGC
The DNA here is from genome assembly GCF_018881505.1 of Polynucleobacter sp. UK-Mo-2m-Kol15. Classification (GTDB taxonomy): domain Bacteria; phylum Pseudomonadota; class Gammaproteobacteria; order Burkholderiales; family Burkholderiaceae; genus Polynucleobacter. Next base: position 868,339 of record NZ_JACVQC010000001.1, read on the forward strand.
GCCATCATCAAACAATCTGCAGCGAATGAAAAGTTAATGGAGCATGAGGGTAGGGCTGTTGTTTTTGAGAATAGCGAGGATTTAGCTAATCGCATTGATAGTTCGGATCTAGATGTTACTGCGGATGATATTTTGGTATTGAAAAATATTGGCCCTAAGGGTGCGCCTGGCATGCCTGAGGCGGGATACATTCCCATTCCGATGAAGCTGGCTCGTGCTGGCGTGAAAGACATCGTGCGTATTTCAGATGGCCGCATGAGTGGTACTGCTTTTGGGACAATTGTGCTCCATGTCACTCCAGAAGCTGCTATTGGTGGTCCATTAGCCTATGTCAGAAATGGTGATCGTATACGTCTTAGTGTGAAGCGGCGAGAGATTAGTTTGCTCATTTCCAGTGAAGAATTAGCTCGGCGTGCTCAAGAAAATCCAGTGATAGAGCCCACTGCCGAAAGAGGCTATTTAAAGTTGTTTTTAGATACTGTCACTCAGGCGGACAAGGGTGTTGATTTTGATTTCTTACGGGCCGTCAAAATTGTCGGAAAGACCCCAAAATCCTGATCTCCAGGCCATATCGATACGCTTCGCTGAACTTGCCCTTATCCGGACAAGATAAGCCGGTGGAGCGCTCTGTTTTGGTGTAAAGTTCTTTTTTCGCTTTAAATCTGATCGCAGTAGTTGAATCAACTTATTGGCGAGGCTAGAGAATAATTACAACCAATTGGAGAGAGTTTCTATGAAATATGCTGCTTTTAAATTAATCGGTGAGCCCAGCAAAACCCGCGTTGGGTCGATTTCTGCCGATGGCAAGAGCATAAATGAATATGAACTTGGTGTGGATCTTTCCGAGAGTGGGGTTGTAGAAATTTTGCGCCTAGAGCTTGCAGGGAAGTTACCAAGTCAGGCCTCCGCTACGCATCCTATGTCAGCTATCCAGCTGGTAGCGCCTATTCCTAGGCCCAGAAGAAATATTTTCTGCGTTGGAAAGAATTATTTTGATCACGCTAAAGAATTTGGTACTAGCGGTTATGACAGCAGCACTTCAAAGCCTGGCGATGAAATCCCCAAAGATCCAATCATCTTCACCAAGCCACCAGAAACAGTTATTGGGACTAATGAAAAAATTGTTATTCCACAAAAAGTTTCAGTAGATATTGATTACGAAGTTGAACTCACCATTATTATCGGCAAGGGCGGCAAAGGCATCTCTCAGGCTGATGCAATGAGGCATGTCTGGGCCTATACTATTATCAATGATGTCACCGCTCGTGATTGGCAACAAAGACATAAGCAGTGGTTCTTAGGAAAGAGTTTTGACACATTCTGCCCAATGGGTCCATGGGTTGTTACTGCGGATGAGTTAAATCCTGAAGATATTCCAGTGAAGTGTTTTGTGAATGGCGAGTTAAGACAAAGCTCTAACTCTAAAGATCTGATTTTCAATATCCCCAAATTAATTGAAACAATCTCAGCGGGTATTACGCTATATCCGGGAGACATCATTGCGACTGGCACTCCTGCCGGAGTTGGCTTAGGCTTCAAGCCGCCGAAGTATCTCAAGGCTGGCGATGTGGTGCGACTTGAGGTGGATGGGGTTGGTGTCCTTGAGAACACAATGGTTTTGGGCGAATAATTTAAGTATTGCAACAATAATTTAGGAGAAGTTGATGGCTGCTGTAACTTGGACTGGTGGTACCGAGCATTGGATTAAGCGTGGGGATATTAATTTATTCCTATGGCAAAAAAAGGCGAATCCGAATAAGCCATTTTTAGGAACTATTTTCTTCGTTCATGGATCATCCATGGCTTCACAGCCAACCTTTGATTTAAGCGTGCCTGGCCGCCCATTCTCATCCGCTATGGATTGGTTTGCTGAGCAAGGTTTTGAAACTTGGACGATGGATAACGAAGGTTACGGACGCTCGGATAAAAATCGTGACATCAATTTTGATATTAGCAATGGCGCTGATGATTTGGTTGCTGGTAGTGAATATATCCTAGATCACACTACTTCTAAATCTCTATTGATGTATGGAATTTCCTCTGGCGCTTTGAAAGCCGCTTTATTCACAGAGCGCAAGCCTGAGCGTGTTGCTAAATTAGCTTTAGATGCATTTGTGTGGACAGGTGAGGGTAGCCATACTCTGGAGCAACGTAAGAAGAAATTACCTGAGTTCATTGCTAAGAATCGCCGTCCAATTGATCGTGCTTTTGTACACAGCATTTTTGATCGCGATCATCCTGGTACTGCAGATGAGCCTACCATCGAAGCCTTTGCTGACGCTATTCTGACTCTGGATGACTCAATGCCAACTGGAACTTATGTAGATATGTGTTCAAGGCTGCCCTTGGTAGACCCTGTAAAAATTCCAGTGCCAACTATTATTTTGCGAGGTGAATACGACGGCATTGCGGGCATGGATGACTTGATTGATTTTTATAAGTTGCTGCCAAATTCAGATAAGCAATTCAGCGTCATGGCGGGTATCTCTCATGCTAGTTTCCAGCAAAAAAACTACATGATGGTGTACCAAATTCTTTATAGTTATTTCACAATGCCTGCTCCGGCTTATAGAGGTTAAGATGAGAAAAATTTCTAAATATCTAATGAGTGCCCTAGCAATTATTGGGTTTGCTGCTCCAGTAGCGGCTCAATCTAACTATCCTGATCGTCCGGTGAAGTTAATTGTTCCCTTTGGACCTGGTGGATTTACCGACGTAGTTGCTCGTATCTTGGGGCAAAAATTATCTGTCGCTATGGGTCAGCAATTTGTTATTGAAAATAAACCAGGCGCAGGATCAACCATTGGTACAGATTTTGTTGCTAAAGCTCCGGCTGACGGTTACACCCTGGTAATGGTGTCAACTGCCCACGTTCTAGGACCCTGGGTATACAAAAAAGTGCCATACGATGCGTTAAAAGACTTCACAGTAGTGAGTAAGCTAGTGGATTCAGCATATGTGCTGACTGTTAACCCAAAGGTACCTGCCAAGAATGTGAAAGAGTTTATTGCCTTGGCTAAGGCTAATCCAGATTCCATTCGCTACGCATCATCTGGTAACGGTGGCAACCAGCACTTGATGGGCGGCCTCTTTGCCACCATGACTGATACCAAGATCCAGCACGTTCCTTACAAAGGCAGTTCTGGTGCCACCAATGATCTTCTGGCAGGTATTGTCGAGAGTACTTTTGCTGCAGTACCTAATGTCCTTCCTCATATTCAGCAGGGTAAGTTGCGTGCTTTAGCAGTAACTACTTCTAAGCGTATCCCACAGCTGCCAGATGTTCCTACATTGGCAGAGGCTGGCGTGCCAGGGTATGAGGCTTCAGTTTGGTTAGCTTTGCTGGCGCCTGCTAACACCCCATCAGATATCGTTACTAAACTCAACAGGGAAATTGTCAAGGTTTTGGCTAGTCCTGATACGAAAAAAGCACTTTTTGATGCTGGTGTTGAGAGTGCATATGCTACTCCTGAAGCAATGACAGCCTACATGGGCAAAGAATATGAGCGCTGGGGTAAGGTGATTAAGGATGCCAATATCACTGTGCAGTAATGCTATACATTCAGAAGCGACTATTAAACCTTCAACAGAAATGTTGAAGGTTTTTTTATTTAGATTCGCACCCCTTGATGACCCATGTAGTAGTATGAAAATTATTAACAATCATTCAGTAATGGATATCACCGATATGAGACAACAATTGAAATTTACTACTTTGCTATCTTATGTGGCATGTGTATTTTTAAGTGCTATGACCAGTCTAAGTTATGCGCAATCTTCTGATCCCTGGCCTACTAAGCCGGTAACGATGGTGGTGCCATTTCCTCCGGGTGGTGTTGCAGATACAGTGGGTAGACCGGTAGCTGAGGCGCTGACTAGAATTTTAGGTCAACCAGTTGTTGTTGAAAACAAGCCGGGTGCCGGTGGTGCAGTTGGTATGGCTGCAGTCGCCAAATCTAAGCCTGACGGCTACACCATTCTGATGGCTCTATCCTCTATTTCGATTATTCCAGAAGCAGATAAGGTGGTTGGTAAAGAGCCATCGTTCCAGTTAAATCAATTAAAGCCAATTGCTCGATTTACTGCAGACCCAACAGTTCTGGTGGTTAGGGCCGATAGCCCATGGAAGGATTACAAGTCATTTATTGCAGACATGAAAGCTAATCCAGGTAAATATAATTTTGGGTCATCTGGCAACTATGGAACGATGCACGTTCCAATGGAAATGCTAAAGTCGTCAGAGAAGTTTTACATGGTTCATATTCCATATACCGGGGCTGGACCAGCAATTATTGGTTTGCTTGGGGGTCAAGTTGATGCAATTGCTACAGGCCCATCATCTATCGTTCAGCAAATTAAGGCTGGCAAGGTTCGTGCATTAGCTCACTGGGGTGACGGTCGCTTGGCAAGCATGCCTGATGTTCCTAGCTTTAAAGAGTTAGGTGTCAAAATTGAGTTTGCGCAATGGGCTGGGTTATTTGTACCAAGCGCCACGCCAGACGCCATTACGAATAAGTTGCGTGAAGCAGCTAAGCAAGCAGCCAATGATGAGCGTGTGAAGACCGTTATCAATGGTGCCGGTAGCCCTATTTTGTATCTAGATGCTCCCGAATTTAAGGTGTACTGGGATAAAGAATCTGCCCAGATGGTCAATGTAGTGAAGAAGATTGGCAAAGTAGAGTGATGGCTTTGCACGGCATGTGAATGGAGTTATCCAGCAAAACGCCACCTGAACCAGGTGGCGTTTTTTTATTCATTAAATCAACTTAGTGCAAAAGTAAAAATCCCCTCCATGGGGCATTACAGCCCTTGCCAATCAACCTGCAGCATGGCTAGCGTGATGTGAGTGCATGAAAAGGCTTTTATGCGCCTGAGATTTTAAAAAAGTGTTGACACTTATATTGATCTAGATAACACTTATTCGTAGCTTCTAATTGAAAAATAAATAATTTATGCCACATATTCCCGCATCTTCCGCCCTATCTCGTTTTCGAATCATTGATTTAACTCAGGTACGTGCAGGCCCTACAGCATGCCGTCAATTGGCAGATTGGGGTGCTGATGTCATTCAGGTGCAGATGCCAGAGCATATGCGCGGTGACGATACCTTGGGTGGTCAAGACGGATCTGATTATCAGCATACCCATCGTAATAAGCGTTCAATTACGCTTAATCTCAAACTTCCTGAGGGTATTAGTATCCTTAAGCGCCTGATCGCTAATGCTGATGTTGTAGTGGAAAATTTCCGACCTGATGTGAAATTCAGACTAGGAATTGATTACGAAACGCTGAGTAAAGATTATCCAAAATTGGTTTACGCAAGTATTTCTGGTTTTGGTCAAACTGGTCCAATGGCTCAGCGTCCCGGATTTGATCAAATTGCCCAAGGAATGGGCGGCCTGATGTCGGTCACTGGCAATCTAGGGGATGGTCCGATGCGGGTTGGTATTCCAATTGCTGATTTATGCTCGGGAATCTTTGCCGCTCAAGGCATATTGGTAGCCCTTCTGGAGCGTGAAGCATCTGGCAAGGGGCAATGGCTCCATACATCTTTATTGGAGTCCATGGTGTATATGATGGACTTTCAAAATTCTCGTTGGTTAATCGAGGGGGAAATTCCTACTCAGGCTGGGAACTACCACCCTACCAGTATTCCAACTGGGGTATACCGGGCTCGGGATGGTTATATGAATATAGCCGTCTTTGGTTCCAAGATTTGGGAGCGTTTTTGCAACATCTTGGGCGCACCAGAGTGGGTGACAGATGACCGATATAAGGACAAGATGGCACGCTCGATTCATCGAGATACGCTAAATGCTGAAATCAATCGTCGCCTAGCTTCTCAGGATTGTGCTTACTGGGTAAAGTGCTTTAATGACGGTGGTGTAGCTTGCGGCTTGATTAATGATGTCAAAGGCGTATTTGAAGAACCGCAGATCCAACATCTCGGCATGGTCAAAGAGGTTGTATCCGCCCATCACGGACCTCAACGCTTAGTTGGTCAGCCCGTTCAATTGGAGCGTACTCCAGGCACTATTGCACGTGCTGCTCCAAAGCGGGGAGAGCATAGCGAAGAGATCTTGAAGGAAATTGGGATCAATTCTGAAGAGTTAGTCAGTCTAAAGGCCAAAGGGATTTACTAGTATGTAAATGTATCTCCCAGAGAGATCTATTGATCGCCCGCAAAGATGAAATGATGTATTGCTTAGCTCCATAGTTTTAGTTAATTTTTTACTTTCTAATAAGAGAATCAGATGGCACAGTTAATTGTTACAAAGAATGGCCCCGTTGGAAATATTCTAATTTCGAATATTGAGAAAATGAATGCAATGACCATGGATATGTGGAGCGGCATTCCAAAAGCATTGGAAGATTTTGATGCTGATCCCGAAGTACGTGTCATCGTCATCCGTGGTGACGGAGAAAAAGCTTTCATTTCAGGGGCAGATATTAGCCAGTTCGAAAAGTTGAGAAGTACTGCCGATGCTCAAGAGCTCTACAACCATGCAGTTTCTTTGGCCTATGCAGCCCCAGGGAAGTGCACTAAGCCGGTTATTGCCAGTATTCAGGGATATTGTTTCGGTGGCGGTCTTGGTTTTGCTGCTGCATGTGATATTCGCATCTGCTCTGAAGACGCTCAATTTAGAATGCCGGCAGCTCGTCTAGGGCTTGGATATGCGCCAGATGGCATTAACCGTTTTATTAATATCATTGGTTCTGCAAATACGGCAGATATTTTCTATTCTGCAAGGCGCTTTGATGCTGCCGATGCCTTACATATGGGCTATGTTTCACAAGTACATCCCAATGATCAATTGGCTGAAGCGACAGATTCTTATGTCAAGATGCTTTCTGAAAATGCACCCATGACAATGGCAGCCACTAAGTTTGCTATCAAGCAATGCTTAGCTACTCCGGATGAGCGTGATTTTGCGCAGGCAACCCAAATGGTGAAAGATTGTTTTGCAAGCAATGATTACAAAGAGGGTAGAAAAGCATTTATCGAAAAAAGAACTCCAGCATTTAAGGGAAACTAATCTAGAGTTAAGTGTTAGTAGGTAATTCAATTTTATAAATAAGCTGATCAAAATCAGCAATAAAGGAGACAGAATGAAAATTGCAAATATCAAGGCAACGCTTCACAGAACGGAAATTAAGCTACCTGGTATTAATGAGTCCGTTGAAAGTCGTATGTTCGTATTTGTTGAAGTTGAGACTGAGTCCGGTTTGACTGGATTTGGTGTAACAGGGCAGTTCTTGCCATGGGCGACTATAGCGGCAATTGAAAATCATTTTCTTCCGGTGTTGAAGGGAATGGATATTCGAAATACGGAGGCAATTCATTCAGCAGTTTGGAAGAAAATGAATATTCGAGCTTATACCGGTGTGATATCGAATGCCTTATCTGCGATTGATATTGCGCTTTGGGATATTCGTGGAAAGTCTGAGGGAAGAACCGTCGCTGAACTGCTTGGCGGTTATCAGGATTGGCAAAATACCTATGCTACTTTTGGGTACCCATTTTTTGATGAGGCGCAACTTGCAGAGTGGGGGAAAAAGTTTGTAGCCGATGGTCACCGTATGCTCAAGATGGTTGTTGGTGGCGAACCATCCCGAACATGGCGCGATGATGTTAGGCGAGTTCATGCTGCTCGCGAAGCTATTGGACCTAATATTGATTTAATGATTGATGCAAATTGCTGGTTTAATCCGCATGATGCGCGTTTATTGGCTGACCACATTCAAGATTGCGGTGTCGTGTGGTTTGAGGAGCCGCTGTATCAGAATGATGCGCGTGCTTTAGCTGATTTACGCAGGATTACAGGTATTCCTGTTGCTGCTGGTCAAATGGAAGGAAATCGTTGGCGCTATCGAGAATTAATCGTTAACCAATCTGTGGATGTCATTCAGCCGAACGTTTGCTATAACGGCGGATTTACTGAGTCACTTAAGGTTGCTCATATGGCGCAAGCATTTAATATGCCAATGGCTAATGGCGGCGGTTGGCCTATCTTTAATATGCATTTACTATGCGGCCTGATGAATGGTGGCCCGGTTGAGTTCCATTACGGTATGTGGCTTGCAGGCAAACAATTCTTCAATGGCACTCCTGATCCTAAGGATGGGAAAGTCCATCTACCTAAAGAGCCTGGGTTGGGTTTCACTCCAAACTATGATGCCTTGAAAGATGCTCGTATTACCGAGGCTAAAGATAGCCAGTTTGAGGGGCGCGATGCGCACGGTTACCTTTTAAGATAATTTTTTGGCAAAGTAGCTGTACAAATATTTTCAGAATAGGAGCAGTCCATGTTGAAAAATAATATGTATCAATGCGTCATTAAATCTGTGCTTTTTTATACGGTAGTTTTATCTTCTTTGTTTTCTGTTTCTACAAAAGCACAGACTTATCCAAATCAAAACTTCACTATGATTGTTCCATTTGGGCCAGGTGGTGGAAGTGATGTCATGGCGCGCACACTGGGTAATGTGATTGCAGAACTGAATTTACTACCAGTCAAAATATTGGTTGAAAATCAACCTGGATCACAATCTGCTAAAGGTTATGGAATGGTCGCATCTCGTAAGGGTGACGATTACACATTGGCTACCGTCAGCGTCAGTTTTTTTACTACACCATTACGCGGCGGTACCTCTTATAACTATAAGAGCTTTACGCCAATCGCTGGTATCGCCACTTCGCCATATATTATGGTTGTGAGCTCAAAGTCTAAATACAAGACAGTCAGTGATTTTAAGAATGCGCCGAGCCTGACTACTGGCGCCACTGGCGCGGCATCTGATGCAGCCATCCTCTCAAATATTATTAAGAAATCCTTAAATACCAATATCCGAGTGGTGCCTTTTGATGGTGAGGGCGAGATCATGACTGAGTTGCTGGGCGGTCGAATTGATTTTGCACTATTCAATCCAGGCGAGGTCCTGGGGATGATTCAGGCTGGAACGGTTCGACCCATTGCAGTGAGCACATCTAAACGTTTGCCCAAGTTTTCAACTGTGCCTACCTTTAAAGAGCAGGGATTTGATATTGACTATGTGCAGGTTCGTGGGGTCGTTATGCCTCAAGGAGTTTCACAAAGCTCAGTGGCCTATTGGGAAGGCGTGCTAAGGAAAGTGGCTGAAAGCGAAAACTGGCGTAAGCAGTATATTGAGCGCTTTAATGAGGAGCCAGCCTTTATTCCAGCCAAAGAATTTGCAGGCGTTCTTGATGCAACCAATGCTCGCTACGAGTCGGTTATGAAAGAGCTTGGAATGATCAAGTAATTGCTTTGCGATGATTTTTAAAGTGAGTGATTCATGCTGAAAAAAATTGATTTTGGCTTTGCCCTTCTTACATTCATTCTAGGTATTTATGTTGTTGTAGAGGGCTTTTCTTATGGTTTTACAGCAGCCGATGGTCAGCCTGGATCGGGTCTCTTCCCGATCATCGTTGGCTTTGCATTAATTTTTTTCAGCGCTATTAATCTGCTTCGTAGCCGCATTGATTATCTAAGCATTAAAGAAGAATTTAGCTTATTAGTGACTAAGCGAACGCTAGTCATTTTGCTTGGTAACGGATTAATCATTAGTCTCATGAGTTTTTTTGGAATCATGCTAAGTACGATTTTTTCAATTCTGTTCACTGGACTGATGATCGCATGGGGTGCTATTGATAAGCGTTTTGTTATTCAGATCACTGTCATTGCAGTGGTGAGCACCTTGGTTTTGCACGCATTATTTATCAAGGTTCTTCGGATACAGCCGCTGATAGGTATTTTTGGATTTTAATCCCGCCTTAGTTAAATATTGGAGTTAGTAATGGACTCATTTGAACTTCTACTTGGCGGGATACAGGCGGCGCTTACCTTTAAAGTTTTAACTGCAACTTTGATAGGTGTTTTGGTAGGTTTGGTGATTGGTGTTCTGCCTGGATTGGGTCCATCAGCGGGTGTTGCGATCCTGCTCCCCTTTGCGGTAAGTCTTGGGGGGACTGCAGCGATTGCAGCCTTGGCTGGGGTTTATTACGGCGCAATGTATGGGGGTGCCGTGACTTCAATATTGTTAGGTATTCCAGGTGATGCGCCATCCATCATGACTGTGATTGATGGCCATGCTATGGCTAAGAGGGGTGAGGCAGGGCGTGCTTTGGGTATTACCGTATTCGCTTCATTTACTGGAGGTTTGATTGGCCTTCTTTTTCTGACATTTTTAGCGCCTTACATTTCACAAGCGGCACTTCATTTTGGCACCGCCGAAATGGCCTCTCTCATGCTTTTATCACTTTCATTTGTCGCCGTTCTCGGTGGACGCAATATTGTTAAGGGCTTTGCAACCCTATGTATTGGCCTCATTCTTGGCATGGTGGGATTGGATCCGATTGCAGGCCCGTCTCGAATTAACTTTGGTATTTATGACTTGATTGACGGTTTGAATTTTGCCGTGGTTGCCATTGGCTTATTTGGGTTTAGTGAAATCTTCAACACGATGCTCAATAAGAACTCTGATCTAGAGTCGCCGGATATGCGCCCTTCATTGAAATCCCTCATGCCGCGATTCAGTGATTTCATGGCAACTAAATGGTCTCAGTTGTCGGGTAGCCTCATTGGATGTTTTGTTGGAATCTTGCCGGGTGTAGGTGCAACTACCGCAACCATCATGTCTTACGCTGCTGCAAAGAAGTTTTCTAAGAATTCGGATGAGTTCGGAAAAGGTGCGATTGATGGTGTTGCTTCTCCGGAGGCGGCTAACAATAGCGCTTCATACTCATCTATGATCCCCTTGTTCACCTTAGGAATTCCGGGCTCTGCAACTACCGCAGTCATGTTAGGCGGTCTTTTAATGATTGGCTTACAGCCAGGACCCATGCTATTTATTAACAATCCAGATTTTGTTTGGACTGTTTTTGGTAGTTTTTATATTGGCAACTTAATGCTGGTCTTCATCACCATCTTGGCAGTTCCTGCTCTAGCAAGCATGATGCTCGTCAAAATGCGAATTTTGTACCCAATTATTTTTGCCATCATTATTTATGGCGTCTATTCAATTAATTTATCGCCCTTTGATATTGGTGTCGCATTATTTTTTGGCTTGGTTGGTTATCTATTTATGAAGTTGGATTACCCTATGGTTCCTTTGATTTTAGGAATGGTTCTGGGGCCGATGCTGGAACGTGGCATTCGCCGCACATTAATTTCTTCGGATGGCAGTTTTATGGCATTTTTTGATCGTCCGATCTCTTTGGTATTGCTGCTCATTACTGCTGTAATGATCATCGTTCAGGTTTATAAAACATATCGAAAAGCTCAATAAGGACTCTCGTCTTGTAAAGATGCTTTATTACTTAAATTTAAGGTGAGTTAAATTATGAAAATATCCGAAATCAAATGCTGGGCGCTCTCGGAAGAGTTGAGTAGTGCCTGGCAAATTTCTGGGCAAACCTGGAGCAGAATTAATACGGTGATTGTTCGCATCACAAGTGATGATGGGCAGATCGGCATAGGGGAGACTAATCTGAGAACCGCTCCTCGTGCAGGCCTTGCAATTATTCGAGACCATTTAGCAAAGCATGTTATCGGCGCTGATCCTCGTGATATTGAGGGAATTTGGTGGAATATGTTTATGCGAGGCCGGCCACGTGGGCATACTCGCGGCTTTTATTTAAAAGCGATGAGCGGTATTGATATGGCATTGTGGGATATGAATGCCTGCATGGAAAAGCAACCATTATGGCGCGCATTAAAAGGGGTTGGGAAACCTAAGGTTCCCGTCTATGCCTCAGCGGTTCGTGTATTTAAAACGGTCGAAGAAGCGATCGATAAAGGTAAAGAGTTTGTTGATTCTGGCCACAGAACTATAAAAGTCATGGTGGCTGGAAGGGGGTTGTCTTATGATCTTGCTGTACTTAGAGGCCTAAGAAAACACTTTGGTGACGATATTGATCTTTGTGTAGATGCTAATTCAAGCTTCGAAACCACAGCAGCTGTCCGTTTTGCTGTTAGTGCAGCAGAATTTAATCTATTATTTTTTGAAGAGCCAGTTGCTCCTGATAACCTTCGTGGTTATCGCCGTATTCGAGAAGCAACTCCAATGGCGCTCGCGGCGGGTCAGTCTGAATTTACACCATTTGGTGTGCAGCCAGCGCTATCTGAGGGTTTGATTGATTTTTTTCAGCCCAATGCAGGGCGCGTTGGTGGTCCAACAGGGGTGCGTTATATGCAACATGCAGCTTTACCCCATGGAATTTTATTCTCGGCTCATGTAGGCGCTTCCTCAGTGGTGAATGGCATGGCCGCTCTTCATCTTGCTGCAGCTGCCCCCGAGAGAACGGTTGCCGAATACTGGGAAGACGATTCACCGTTGATTAATATCGTCAAAGGCGTCTACCCCAAGGTGGTTGATGGCCATATTCATCTTGGTGAGGAGCCTGGCCTTGGGGTGACCTTGGATGAGGACATGTTAGATCGTATTGCAGTAGAAACAGTGACTATTGATAAAAATACGCCATCTATTGCTCAGTGAGATGGTGTGATCAATCTATCGGTAGTGGTCCAAACGCTGGCGGTGGTACTCGGCGTTTCGATGCTGTTTCATATGCTGATGCAATTTTTAGAACAATATCTTCCTTGCCTGGCTCGGCACGGAAAACCAGTGAGAATGGCAGACCAGGCGCCGCGAGTTGTGTTGCTTGATCATTTGCAACGGCAATATATTTTTTGCGATCGGCACTCAAGGCAAACTTGGCATCGTAGGCAACCGTGACGTAACCAGCTGGAACCAGCACCTCGGTCAAGCCCGCATTTGGGCCATATTGTGATTCATTGCGCAGACCAGCAATTGGGCCAGGTTCGTCTGGCCCACCGATTTTTCCTGGCGGTAGCGGTGTATGTAGACGCACGAGAGCATCGAGTTTGTTTTCGAGAATTACCATCATGTCGACCCGGCGAAGTAGTTCTCGCAGCATGATGCGTTCATCGACACCCTGTCGGCCGCCCAGTGGATTGCGCGGGTCATTAATTTCTTCCCAGTTTTTGTAAGCAGAGCGCTGGTCATCGCCCCAATATTTTGAGCGCGCGTTGAGCGCCGGCCAATCAACTAGGGTTTCAGTAAAGCCACGTGCCTGCCAGTCATCGGCACGGCGCGATAGATATTGCCGGATGTGGTATCGGAAGGAATTGGAGAGGATCTGATTTTGTACGGTTGAAATATTCAGATTCGATGGCGGTGTGATGCGAAGATCAGCTAACTCAACTAGATAGTCAATCGGTTGTAGCGTGCCACTACCGAATACTTTACCCGGTGCAAACTCAGTCGGCACAATGGCAGCGGCGAAGTCTGGGAACACAGGTGTGCCGTCATCCTTGAGGCGAAAGAGTAGGTCGGGCATGAACACTGGAACTAGCCGCGCTAGCGCTTTACGAAAGTCGATTTTCATCGCTTCAATATCAGGGTCAGCTTGCCACAGCGGATCAGATGATTCAACCAGGGTTGCACCGAGGTGGTCGCTGAGCATGCTTTTGATTTCTTTTGCCGCGGCGGTGGTGATCGGACCAGCCGCTTTACTACCAGCGGCTAGCATGGATTCGCGTACGATACCGATACGCATACCGCGAAGGCTATTTTTTGTACCGAGCGATTGAGTATGTACTGCATAACCGCTAGTCAGTACTGATGAGCGCGGTACAGTTGTGTATGGATCACGCGGATCGTAATAACCGCCCTCTGGGTCTTTCAGTGCATCCAGTATTTTGGCGCAGTCGGTAATGGTGCGGCACAAAATACCAGTACGGTCGCAGTAAATATCGGCACCGATAGCGCCACCATCAAAACCGAGCATTGCCTTGTGCGGCAGGATCAGTGCCACTGCATTGTGATTTGCTGGGCCACGTGTAGAGGCGCGTGTCTCTTCACCTAGGCTTGCCATGACTAGATTGGCACTGACCGAGACACCTGAGCCAGAGCTTGAGCCCAGCGAGGCGGCGCGCGTTGTGTCGTAGACATTTGATGGATTGCCTGCCCAGCTTGAGCGCTGGTAACCGAGTACTGAGGGTAGCACTTTATCTGGATAGTTTTGTCCGCCCGGATCGCCGGCACGGCCGTTGTATTCAGTCATCAGTGCTTTAGCAAAGATGATGGCACCTTTTTTACGTAATTGATCGACGAGGATGTGATCACGCGCAGGGAAATCGATGTCGTAGCGCGCATCGCCCCCGCCAGTTGAGCGCATGTCTTTGGTGTCGAACGCATCCTTAAATGAAAACACCACACCATAGAGTGGCATTTTCTCTAGATCGGGATTATTGCCATATTGCTTATCGAGTGCAGCGGCCTGTTCGAGCGCATCTGGCTGGCGACGGAAAATTTCGCAGACTGTGGGTGCATCTGCCGGCAGCGGTCCATCATCGGGATGGCGATCATAATCGCCACGGCAAACTACTGAACGCTCTCCACGAATATTGAGTGTGGAGAGGCTGTTGAGTTGTCCTGCATTGGGTTTACCAACAATCATGCCGTATTGCTGTTGTACGGATGGATCAGAAGCGGTTGCTTCCATGCGGCCAAATTCAAGCGGTGGGCCTTGGTATTGGTCGAGGTCGGGCAGCAATGTTGCAGCCTTCACCGTTTCAGTTGGAAAGCCAAGTGGTGCCTGTGCGCGCACAGCACCGTTGGCTTGCGCAACCGGCGCACCATCCCGAGTAACGAGCAGACTCGAGGGACCATTGTAGGCACGCGAGCGAGCAATATATTGTTTGACTACATCGACGCAGGTAGTGCGGCCTTCGCGTATCGCATTATGTAGATCATCGATGGTTGCCTCTTCGACGCGAAAGGATTTATTTGTATCAGCATACTGCGTGGACATCGTCTTACTCCAATCTGTTGTTACTGCCAGTACGGCCTTTGTCTGTAAAGCATGATAGCTTCAAGATTCCTTCTGATCAATGGCGGTAATTAACTCTTTACCCACAAAGCGAAACGCCACCCTGGTGGGTGGCGTTAGACTGTTACGTACTACAAAATGGTGGAGTCGGCGGGAATCGAACCCGCGTCCGCAAATCCTCTACAACAAGTTCTACATACTTAGTCATATCATTTAATTTAGCTAGCTAGTCACAGACTGACATGTTCCACGCTGGCGATTCACTAGGTTTTCGAACCATTCCCCGTGACATGAAATGATCTTATCTCTTGTAAATGACCCTGATCTAGCTTGCGCTAGCTGACCCAAGAGAGAATCAGTTCAGGGGCAACCGCAATTAAGCGGCTAGTGCGAAACGTTCGTCGTTTGCAGTTATTACATTCCCATTGATTTACGAGATAACGGGTCCTCGGTATGCCCTTGATGCTTTGTAATCCACGTCGAAACCATGTCGACCCCGGAGTTCATGCATTGGAAGTTCTATTTTAAGGCTCTTACCCCTAAATTGCTTGTTATCTTTTTATACCCTACTGCGGGAAGATGATTTCTAATAATTCTTTTGGGTGACGCACTAGATAGTCTGCCCCCCAGGCTTCAGGAGGCTCTTCACACCCACAGTAACCATAAGCTGCCGCAATCGTCTTCATGCCGGCTGCTTTACCTGCAACGATGTCCCTAAGGTCATCGCCAACGTATACCGAACTGCTTGGATCAATATTGGCAAGTCTGGCGGCATGCAAGATGGGCTCTGGATGTGGTTTAGCGTGAGGAGTGGTATCACCTGAGACTGTGGAGACTGCTCGTTGGCGCAATCCCATTAAATCAGTAAGAGGTTTAGTGAAGCGTTCACTTTTATTGGTCACAATGCCCCAGGGAAGCTTTGCAGCATCCAATTGATTCAGGACGTGATCGATGCCCTCAAAAAGTACGCTGTCAACTAGTAAGGCTTTTTCATAGTTTTCGAAGAATTCATCTCGTAGAGGAATAAAGTCTGGGTGATCGGTATTGATTCCAAATGCACCAGCAATCAGTCCACGAGCTCCGGCAGAGGCGCGAGGTCGCAAGATTTCGTAATGCTTCGGCAAGAGATTTCTAGCGATCAGTAGTTGATTAGCGGCCGCTACAAGGTCTGGAGCTGTATCAGCAAGGGTGCCATCTAGATCAAAAAAGACGCCCTTATAGGGGCTTACTAACCGGTTAGTCATTTACGTACGGCAATCATGTAATTCACATCGACATCATCACCAAGGCTATAGACCTGAGTGATGGGGTTGTAGCTCATCCCCTTCATACCAAGCATTTCTAGGCCGGCTTGGCGTGTATATGCCACTAATTCAGATGGTTTGATGAATTTTGCATATTCGTGCGTACCTTTAGGAAGTAGTCGCAAGATATATTCAGCGCCAATAATGGCAAATAAGTAGGACTTGGGATTACGATTCAAAGTACTGAAAAAGAGTGTACCGCCTGGTTTACAGAGTTTTGCACAGGCCAGGACTACAGAAGAGGGGTCTGGGACATGCTCTAACATCTCCATGCAGGTTACAACATCGTATTGACCAGGCTCTTCTTCGGCTAGCGCTTCAGCCGATATGGAGCGGTATTTGAGCTTGACCCCCACTTCGAGGGCGTGTAATTCAGCGACTTTTAGGGCTTTTTCAGATAAATCGATGCCACAGGTATCAGCACCAGACTGGGCAATGGACTCCGCCAAAATGCCGCCGCCACACCCTATATCCACCACTTTCTTGCCTTGGAGATCAACAAACGACTTGATCCAATTAAGGCGTAAAGGGTTGATGGCATGCAAAGGCTTGAATTCGCTGTGGGGATCCCACCAGCGATGGGCTAGGGCGCTAAATTTAGCGATTTCAGATTGATCGACGTTCATGGTAATAAGTGCACAAAAGGCACGTTGAGATAAATGAACTACGAATATAGCGGAAATAAAAAAGCCCGGCAGAACCGGGCTTTTTTACAAGTAAAGAGAATTACTTAGCAGTTGTACCGACAACTTCGATGTCTGTACGACGGTTTTTAGCGCGGCCTTCAGCAGTTGCATTGCTTGCAACTGGATTGCTCTTGCCTTTTGACTCTGTATAAACACGGCTACCGTCAACACCTTTGCTTACCAAGTAAGCTTTAACGGACTGAGCACGACGCTGACCGAGAGCCATGTTGTAAGCATCACTACCAACGCTATCAGTATTACCAACAGCAATAATGACTTCTAATTTGATCTTGCCTAAGTCTCTAGCGATTTTGTCTAGAGTAGCTTTACCTTCTGGCTTCAATGTTGCTTTGTCGAAGTCATAGAGTGTGTCAGCTTGCAAAGTGATCTTGCTTTGGCTTACACCAGCAGCAGGAGCAGCAGGTTTTTTAGCAGCAGCTGCAGGTTTAGGGGCTAACCAGCCGTCACAATCCTTAGCGGCAGTTGCAGGAGTCCAGTTGCTATCACGCCAGCACAATGTGCCGTCGCCATTTTTCCAGGCTAAACCATTTGAGTTGACCCAATTGTCAACGTTTTGAGCGGAAGTTGCAGTTGCAGCAACAGTAATTACGCCAGCAAGTACCAGTTTTAGGGTTTTGTTCATTTTTAGTCCTCAAAAATCTCTTTTTTAATTAAAGTCAAACTTAAATGTAATTCGCCCTACTTTGAAGCAAAAAACCGCAAAGCGACACATCTCAATTTCGTACAAACTGACAGAATCTTAGCATAGGGGCTATCAGTCATCAAAATGATATTATTTCTAAATGGAACAAGCCGCTAAAGAAACACTACCAATATCCCTAGAAGACGAAATGCGGCGGTCCTATTTGGACTACGCAATGAGCGTCATCGTTGGCAGAGCCCTGCCAGACGTGCGTGACGGTCTTAAACCGGTTCATCGTCGGGTCTTATTTGCGATGTATGAATTAAACAACGATTGGAACCGTGCTTACAAAAAATCTGCCCGTATAGTTGGCGATGTGATTGGTAAATACCATCCACATGGCGATTCTGCGGTGTATGACACCATTGTTCGCATGGCCCAGGACTTCTCACTGCGCTATATGCTGGTTGACGGGCAGGGTAACTTTGGTTCCGTAGACGGTGATAATGCTGCCGCAATGCGTTACACCGAGATCCGCCTTCGCAAGATCGCCCATGAGCTTTTGGCTGATTTGGACAAGGAAACAGTGGATTTCGGGCCAAATTACGACGGTAGCGAGAAAGAACCCTTAATTCTTCCTGCAAAAGTGCCTAATTTGCTGATCAATGGCAGTTCAGGCATTGCTGTGGGTATGGCAACCAACATCCCTCCGCACAACCTGGATGAAGTGGTTACAGCCTGCTTACATGTGCTCCACAACCCAGAATGCACCATTGACGAGCTCATTGAGATCATTCCTGCGCCAGATTTCCCAACGGCCGGCATTATCTATGGCGTTCAAGGGGTCCGTGAGGGCTATCGCACTGGCCGTGGCCGTGTGGTGATGCGTGCCAAGACCCACTTCGAGGACCTTGATAAGGGCGCCCGTCAAGCCATCATCGTTGATGAATTGCCATATCAAGTCAATAAAAAGAACTTGCTTGAGCGGATTGCTGAGCTAGTCAATGAGAAAAAAGTAGAGGGCATCTCTGATCTGCGTGATGAATCTGACAAGTCAGGTATGCGCGTAGTCATTGAATTGAAGCGTGGTGAAGTGCCTGAAGTTGTTCTAAACAATTTGTACAAGAGCACACAACTTCAAGATAACTTCGGTATGAATATGGTGGCTCTGGTAGATAACCAGCCGCGCCTGTTGAACCTGAAGCAAATGCTTGAGTACTTCTTGCAGCATCGTCGTGAGGTAGTTACGCGTCGAACGATTTTTGAATTACGCAAGGCGCGTGAACGAGGTCATGTCTTAGAAGGTTTAGCGGTTGCTTTGGCAAATATCGATGATTTTATTGCCATCATTAAAGCAGCAGCAAACCCAGTCGTTGCTAAGCAAGAATTAATGAGCAAGGCATGGGACTCTTCGATGGTGCGCGAGATGTTAGCGCGTGCTGAGACGGATACCCCGGGTGGTCGAAACGCTTATCGCCCTGAAGGTTTGTTGCCTGAATACGGCATGCAAACAACTGGGCTCTATCGCCTATCTGATAGCCAAGCGCAAGAAATTTTGCAGATGCGTTTGCAACGCTTGACTGGTCTTGAGCAAGATAAGATTGTGAATGAGTACAAAGATGTGATGGCGGAGATTTCTGATTTGCTTGACTTACTTGCTAAGCCAGAGCGGGTCACTCAGGTCATTGAATCTGAATTAAAAGAAGTTCAAGCAGAGTTTGGTATTGCTGGTGGTGACTCTGGCCGTCGTTCATTCATTGAGATGAATGCGACCGAGTTATTCACGGAAGATTTGATCACTCCGCAAGATATGGTGGTCACGCTTTCTAATACTGGTTACATGAAGAGTCAGCCTCTGAGTGAATACCGTGCGCAGAAACGTGGTGGTCGCGGCAAACAGGCTACAGCAACAAAGAATGAGGATTGGATCGAAACACTCTTCGTTGCCAATACGCATGACATCATTCTGTGTTTCTCTGATCGTGGTCGTATGTACTGGCTTAAGGTGTGGGAGGTTCCGCAAGGAAGTCGTAACTCACGCGGCAAGCCAATTGTTAATATGTTCCCGCTGATTGAAGGCGAAAAGATCACTGTGATTCTTCCCATTAAGGGCTATCAGGATGATCATTATGTCTTTATGGCAACCAGCTTGGGCACCGTCAAGAAGACGCGTTTGTCTGATTTCTCTAATCCACGCAAAGCCGGAATTATCGCTGTTGATTTGAATGAGAATGACTTCTTAGTTGGCGCAGCGATCACTGATGGTCAGCATGATGTGATGTTGTTTTCTGATGCTGGTAAAGCAGTGCGTTTTGATGAAAATGACGTTCGTCCAATGGGTCGTACAGCACGCGGTGTGCGTGGTATGAACTTAGGTGAAGGTCATCAAGTCATCGCGATGTTAGTTGCTCCAGCGGAGGCTGCTGAAGGTGCTCAAGCGGTTATTGTTGACGCAAATGGTCAGACTATTCCAAATAGTGTGTTAACTGCTACAGAAAATGGTTTTGGTAAGCGCACTCCAATTGGTGAATACACTCGCCATGGTCGTGGTACGAAAGGCATGATTGCAATTCAGACGACTGAGCGTAACGGTAAAGTTGTTGCTGCAGCACTAGTATCTCCTGAAGATCAAATCATGTTGATTACTACTGGCGGTATCTTGGTGCGCACTCGTGTTTCTGAGATTCGCGAGATGGGGCGCGCAACGCAAGGTGTTACTTTGATCAATGTTGACGAAGGCACTCGTTTATCTGGCTTACAGCGGATCGCTGAAGGCGATTCAGATGATGAAGGCGAGTTCGATGATGGTGAAGCGGGAGATGTTTCTGCTGATCCAGCACTTGATTCCAATTCTGATGAAGCTGGCGATGCCTAATTGGCATTTTTACAAGGTTAATTAATCCATCATGACGTTTGACCGCCGCATTTTCAATTTCGCTGCGGGTCCTGCCGCAGTTCCTGAGGAGGTACTCAAGCAGGCTGCTGCAGAGATGTTGAATTGGCAGGGGCTCGGCACTAGTGTGATGGAAATTAGTCACCGCAGTAAAGAGTTTATGGCGGTTTACGAAGAGGTGTTGCACGATTTGCGCACCTTGATGAATATCCCTGAGTCTTACGAGATTCTTTTGCTGCAAGGCGGCGGCCTTGGTCAGAATGCGGCTATTCCAATGAATTTAATGGGCCTTGCTAAGAACGGACCTAAAGCAGATTTCTTGGTTACGGGTATTTGGTCAGAAAAGTCCTTTAAGGAAGCTGATAAATATGGTGTTGTGCATCTAGCAGCATCCTCCGCAGCAGAAAAATTTAATACGATTCCAGCAAGATCAACTTGGCAACTATCAGGTGATGCCGCTTATGTACATTACTGCGCCAATGAAACGATTGGTGGCGTAGAGTTTCCAGATGTTCCGGATGTTGGAAATATTCCCTTGGTTGCCGATATCTCTAGCAATATTCTTTCTAAAGAGATTGATGTAAGTAAGTGCGGCGTTTGGTTTGGTGGCGCACAAAAAAATATTGCCCCGTCTGGTGTAACGATTGTGATCGTACGAAAGGATCTGATGGGTCACAGCATGAAGATCACCCCGTCAATTTGGGATTGGGCTAAGCAAGCTGCCAATCAATCGATGATTAATACGCCCCCAACATTTTCCATTTATATGGCTGGTCTTGGCTTTAAGTGGTTGCTAAAGCAGGGTGGTGTTAAGGCTATTGAGAGGTGTAATCAAGAAAAATCCGATTTGCTCTATAACTTCTTGGATCAAAGCAGCTTGTATGAGAATCGCGTCACCAAAGAATATCGTTCCAGAATGAATGTCACCTTTTTCTTGAAGGATGAGAATTTAAACGCCCAGTTTCTTGAGCAATCCAATGCAGCTGGCTTAGTCGCCTTGCGTGGTCATAAGGCGGCTGGCGGTATGCGCGCCAGTATTTACAACGCAATGCCACTCGAAGGTGTCAAGGCCTTGGTGGAATTTATGCGTGACTTTGAAAGGCGTGCCTAATGAGCTCCAAAGACCAGAGTACTGAAGAAGAGCGCCTAGCGCCAATACGCGAGAAGATTGACGCGCTTGATGCACAGATCTTAGATTTACTGAGCCAGCGCGCAAAAGCAGCTCAAGAAGTTGGCCATATCAAAGGTGGTTTTTCATCGCCGGTATTTAGGCCAGAGCGTGAGCGTCAAGTCGTTGCGCGTCTGCAAGATCTCAGCAAAGGCCCGCTACTGCCTGACGGTATCGCGGCAATTTGGCGTGAGGTGATGTCCGCTTGCCGCGCTTTAGAAGCTCGTCAGACGATAGCTTATCTTGGGCCGGCAGGAACATTTTCAGAGCAAGCAGCCCAAACCTATTTTGGTCACTCGATTGCTGGCTTACCTTGTAATAGTCTTGACGAAGTATTTAATGCAGTAGAGAAGGGCGCGGCACAGTTTGGCGTTGTCCCTGTAGAAAACTCTAGTGAGGGTGCCATTTCAAGAACCTTAGATTTGCTCTTGGATTCTCCAATGCGCATTAGTGGCGAAGTAGTTCTGCCAATTCGCCATCACCTGCTAAGCAAGAGCGGCAACTTAGATGGTGTGACTACGGTTTGCGCTCACGCCCAAGCATTAGCTCAATGCCAGCAATGGTTGAGTATGAATGCACCGCATTTAAAGCGTCAGGCAGTCAGTAGTAATGCTGAGGCTGCTCGGATGGCATCCCTTGATCCAAGCTTAGTTGCTATTGCGGGCGACCCTGCGCAAGAGGCTTATGGCCTTCAGGCAGTTGCTGCACAGATTCAGGATGATCCCCATAACCGTACGCGCTTTGTGGTGGTCGGTACTTACGAGTGCCAACCAACTGGTAAAGATCAAACATCTTTGGTGCTATCTGTTGATAACCAACCAGGGGCTGTACATCGCTTATTGGAACCCTTGGCTAGGCATGGCGTTTCTATGAATCGCTTTGAGTCTCGTCCAGCCCGTAAGGGAACTTGGGAGTATCACTTCTATATCGACGTTGCTGGTCATTCTGAAGATACGGAGGTGGCTAAAGCTTTAGCTGAATTAAAAACGACTGCTGCCTTTTATAAAAATCTCGGCTCATATCCCCATTCAATATGACATCTCAATCTAATATCGGTTTAAAGCATATTCATGCCATAGCGCCATATGTTGGTGGGCGACCTATCAGTGAGGTTGCTCGTGAATATGGGTTGGATGAGAGCAAGATTGTGAAACTCGCTTCCAATGAAAATCCATTAGGTATGCCAAAGTCAGCGCAAGATGCGATGTTAAAGGCGGCAACAGACTTAGGTCGTTACCCAGACTCCAATGGTTTTGAATTAAAGAATGTATTGTCAGCACGCTTAGATGTTCCATCTGACTGGATTACTTTAGGCAACGGTAGTAATGATATTTTGGAGTTGGCTGCTCGTGCTGTAGCACAAGCTGGCGATGAAATCATTTTTTCTAAACATGCGTTTGCTGTTTATCCACTAGCTACTCAAGCAGTTGGCGCTAAAGCAATTGAAGTGACTGCTACTGACGTATATGGTCACGACTTACCTGCGATGTTGCAAGCTGTGAAGGCTGGAGGTGATCTAGCTAAGCTCGTATTTGTAGCTAATCCTAATAACCCTACTGGGAGTTACCTAAGCGCTAAAGAGATTGAAGATTTCTTGATGGCTGTGCCTACCCATGTAGTGGTGGTATTGGATGAGGCTTATAACGAGTATCTCACTCCAGAGCAACGCTATGACGCAATTGCTTGGGTAAAGCGTTTCCCGAATATGATTTTGTCTCGCAGTTTTTCAAAGGCCTACGGCTTAGCGGGCTTACGGATTGGTTATGGCGTGGCTCAGCCCGCCTTAACCGATTTGCTGAATCGCATTCGTCAACCATTTAATGTCAACAGCCTTGCTCAGGCTGCGGCTGTTGCAGCTTTTCAGGACTCTGCGTTCTTACAACAGGGTTTTGAAGTAAATCTTGCTGGCTATGCTCAATTAACTCAAGCCTTTGATTCGCTTGGGCTGACTTATTTGCCTTCAGCTGGAAACTTTGTGCTGGTGAAGGTGGGTGATGATGATGGCGCTGGGGCTCGAATTAATTTAGCCCTACTCAAGCGAGGCATTATTGTTCGCCCTGTTGGAAATTATGGCTTGCCACAATGGTTGCGTATTTCAATTGGTCTACCTGAAGAGAATGCTGCTTTTATCAGTGCGCTTAAAGATATTTTGGCGCAGCAGTAATCGATCAGTACATAGGTAAACTCAATAAGCCAATGGCCATCATTAACCCATCCAGTAATTACGGCACTGTCACTATTGTTGGTGTCGGCTTGATTGGCGCTTCGCTAGGCTTGGCGTTAAAAAAAGCAGGTGTGGTAACTAGAGTATTGGGTGTTGGTCGGAGTGCAGCAAACTTAGATCAAGCACTCAGGATGGGTGCGATTGATGTCGTAGTCGATTTAGTCGAGGCAGCAAAACAATCTGATGTGATTGTTTTTTGTGTACCTGTGGCCCAGATGCGTACCGCCTTTGAAATCATTGAGCCGCACTTAGAGCCTACTACTATGTTGACTGATGCTGGTAGCACTAAGGGTGATGTGATTTTGGCTGCAAAGGAAGTATTGGGTAAAAAAGCCTGCCAGTTTGTGCCAGCCCATCCTATCGCGGGTGGCGCACAACATGGCGCTAGCGCTGCAAAGTCGGACTTGTTTGAGGGTCGGCAAACGATTCTTTGTCCACTGCAAGAAAATTCATCCCAAGATACGGATCTCATTGAAGGCTTTTGGCAATCTGTAGGCTCTGTCGTCAAAAAGATCTCTTGTGTGCAGCATGATGCGATTTACGCAGCAGTTTCTCATTTGCCGCATATTCTGTCTTATGCATTAATGGCGAGTGTTGTGAACTCAGAAGATGCCGACCAGAAACTCAGACATGTGGGTGCAGGTTTTAAAGATTTCACGCGTATTGCTGCTTCTAGCCCCGAGATGTGGCGCGACATTTGCTTGGGTAATCGCACTGCGGTTCTGAAAGAGCTCGATCAATATCTGCTTATCGTTAATCATATGCGTCAATTAATTTCTGATAATGATGGTGCCGGCTTAGAAAAATTATTCAATAAAGCAAGTAAGGCACGTCAAGACTTGGATGCGCTTTGATGAGTGGCTTACCCGACATCAAGATTGGACCATTCAAGAGAGCGCAAGGCTCGATTGTCTTGCCAGGATCTAAAAGTATTTCTAATCGCGCTTTATTGCTAGCTGCCTTATCTTCAGGCACAACAACGCTTAAAAATTTACTAGATGCGGATGACACTCAGGTGATGCGTAAGGCGCTTCGTGATTTGGGTTTATCGGTAAGCGATCAAGCAGACAACATTTGTGTAGTTGAAGGTTGCGGTGGTAAGTTCCCAGTACAAAACGCAGATCTCTTTATGGGTAATGCGGGCACGGCTATTCGTCCGCTGACTGCAGCCCTTGCAATGCAAGGTGGGAACTATCGTTTATCTGGCGTACCCCGCATGCATGAGAGGCCTATTCGGGATTTGGTCGATGGTCTTCGTCAAGTTGGCGCACAGATTGATTACGAATTACAGGAGGGTTATCCCCCGATCCAGATTATTGCAGCTGATATTGCAATCAAAGATGTCGTGAAAGTGCGTGGTGATGTTTCTAGTCAGTTCCTGACCTCTTTATTGATGGCATTGCCATTAGTAGCGAAGGATCCTGTCAAGATTGAAGTCATCGGTGAACTTATTTCTCGTCCTTATATCGATATCACACTAAAGCTCATGGCACGCTTTGGTGTCAACGTAGCTTGTCCTGATGCGCAGTCGTTTGTGATTCCTGCTAAAACCAGGGATGCGGTATATCAGAGCCCTGGCGTCTTGTTGGTTGAGGGTGATGCATCTTCTGCTTCCTACTTCTTAGCGCTGGGCGCGATTGGTGGTGGACCGCTGCGAGTGTTAGGTGTTGGTAGCGAAAGTATTCAGGGTGACGTAGCTTTTGCAGATGCGCTGGCATTAATGGGGGCAAGGATTTCTTCGGGCGAGGATTGGATCGAGGTTACTGGCGTGAAGAATCCAAATGGCAAGCTCAATGGCATTACGATTGACTGCACAGAAATTCCAGATGCAGCAATGACTTTGGCGCTTGCTGCTTTATTTGCGGAAGGTCCTACGCGCTTAAACAATATTGCTAGTTGGCGAGTAAAAGAAACTGATCGTATTGCAGCAATGGCAAAAGAGTTAAAAAAAGTTGGCGCCATGGTTGAGGAGGGTACTGATTACATCGTAGTTCACGCTCCTCAGTCACTATCAGACTGGAAGTCACCAAGTGAAGGTATTGATACTTATGATGACCATCGCATGGCGATGTGTTTTTCATTGGCTGCATATGGCCCGAACGCACTGCTGATCAATGATCCAAATTGCGTTGCTAAAACCTTTCCCACCTACTTTGCTGAGTTTGCAAAGATTGCCACTTAGAAGCTACTTTTGAAGAACTTGCCTCCAGTCATTGCGATTGATGGTCCTACCGCCTCTGGTAAAGGGACGGTTGCCTCCTTAGTCGCAGAAAAGCTGGGTTTTCATTATCTCGATAGCGGTGCGCTATATCGACTCGTTGCCTTGGCTAGCCAAAATGCATCTGTTGATCCACAAAATGGCCCAGAACTAGGTATTTTGGCTAAAAAACTGGCTATTTCCTTCAAAAATGGCCAAATTTTGCTCAATTCTGAAGATGTGACTGAGGCTATTCGTAAAGAAAATATTGGTTTGCGAGCTTCTGTAATTGCATTGCATCCAGAGGTCAGAGAGGCTTTAATGAGTGTTCAGCATAGTTTTCGGGTTGCCCCCGGCTTGGTTGCTGATGGCCGGGATATGGCAAGCGTGATATTTCCAGAGGCAGTTTTAAAGGTTTTCCTTACCGCGACAGCTGAAGCTAGGGCCGAACGCAGGTATAAGCAATTGATAGCTAAGGGAATTTCTGCTAAACTAGAAAACTTGCTGCATGATTTGCAAGAGCGCGATGCCAGAGACAGTAGTCGAGGCGCAGCTCCTTTGCTGGTCGCAGACGGCGCCAAAGTGCTAGAAACATCGGAATTATCGATAGATCAAGCGGTTAAGACGGTTTTGGATTGGTATCAATCAAAAGCAGCTTAGTTTTGGGTGGGCAGTAAAAAGTAGTAGAAGTTGTTTTGGCGTCTTAAGAAACTCTACAACGCGATTATCTAATTTAGCGTGTTTCTTAGGGCTTTTTTAACCTAACCCGTCAGGTCTACTGGCGGCACAAAGTGAATACATAAATGTCTGAATCATTTGCAGAACTATTTGAAGAATCATTAACCCGATCGAATATGAAGACTGGCCAAGTTATTTCGGCTGAAGTCCTTCGCATCGACCATAACTTCGTCGTTGTTAACGCTGGATTGAAATCTGAAGCGTTTATTCCTGTTGAAGAATTCCATAACGACGCTGGCGAGATTGAGGTAGCTCCTGGCGATTTCGTTTCTGTTGCTATTGACGCTCTTGAGAACGGTTATGGCGACACAATCCTTTCCCGTGATAAAGCGAAGCGCTTGGCATCATGGATGAACTTAGAAAAAGCCCTCGAGCAAGCTGAAATCGTTACCGGTACTGTTACTGGTAAGGTTAAAGGCGGCTTGACTGTCATGGTGAACGGTATCCGCGCATTCTTGCCTGGATCGCTCGTTGACACACGCCCAATTAAAGACACCAGCCCTTACGAAGGTAAGACGATGGAGTTTAAGGTTATCAAGCTTGACCGTAAGCGTAACAACGTAGTGTTGTCACGTCGTGCTGTTGTTGAAGCTAGCCAAGGTGAAGAGCGCGCGAAGTTGATGTCTAACCTTAAAGAAGGTAGCGTTGTTCAAGGTATCGTTAAGAACATCACTGACTACGGCGCATTCGTGGATCTCGGTGGTATCGATGGCCTCTTGCATATTACTGACTTAGCATGGCGTCGTGTGCGTCACCCAAGTGAGATGTTGACTGTTGGTCAAGAAGTGACCGCGAAGATTTTGAAGTTCGATCAAGAGAAGAATCGTGTTTCACTTGGCGTTAAACAGCTTGGCGATGATCCATGGGTTGGTATCGCACGTCGTTACCCCCCAAACACCCGTTTATTCGGTAAGGTAACTAATCTGACTGACTACGGCGCATTCGTAGAAATTGAATCTGGTATCGAAGGTTTGGTACACGTTTCTGAAATGGACTGGACTAACAAGAACGTTGCTCCAAGTAAAGCTACTGCATTAGGCACTGAAGTTGAAGTAATGGTTTTGGATATTGATGAAGACAAGCGTCGTATCAGCCTGGGTATTAAGCAGTGCAAAGCTAATCCATGGGAAGAGTTCTCACGTGGCCAACAAAAAGGTGACAAGCTGACTGGCGCAATTAAGTCTATTACTGATTTTGGTGTGTTCATTGGTTTGCCTGGCGGTATCGATGGTTTGGTTCACCTCTCAGACATTTCTTGGAATGAGCCAGGAGAAGAGGCTGTTAAGAAATACAAAAAGGGCGATGAAGTTGAAGCTACTGTATTGGCCATTGATGTTGAGAAAGAGCGCATCTCTCTCGGTATCAAGCAATTGTCTGGTGACCCATTCAACAACTACACATCTGTAAGCGACAAGGGCAGCCTTGTTACTGGCACTGTGAAAGCGGTTGATGCTAAGGGTGCAACCATTCACTTGGCTGATGAAGTTGAGGCTTACTTACGTGCTTCTGAGATCTCAACAGATCGCGTTGAAGATGCACGTAACGTATTGAAAGAGGGCGACACTGTGACTGCAATGATCATCAACATTGATCGTAAGTCACGTGCCATCAATCTTTCAATCAAAGCTAAAGATAGCTCTGACCAACAAGATGCGATGAGCAAGCTCCAAGGGGATGCGCAGTCTGGCACAACCAATTTGGGTGCTTTGTTAAAAGCAAAAATGGACAATCAAGGCTAAATCAATATCGCCGCCTTCCATTAGGGGGGTGGCGGTTTTTTATTGATAGATCATGTCAGATCAAGAGCAACAAGCAATTACTCGCTCCGAACTCGTTGAGAGCTTGGCGGAACAGTTCCCCCAACTTTTACCTAGGGATGTGGAGTTGGCGGTAAAAACATTGTTAGACACCATGACTCATGCTTTAGCTGAAGGCAAGCGGATTGAGTTGCGCGGTGTTGGTAGCTTTGTTTTGCATCACCGTCCTGCGCGCACTGGTCGTAACCCTAAATCTGGTGAGAAGGTATTGATCCCAGAAAAACGGGTACCCCATTTCAAGCCTGGCAAAGAGTTGCGTGAGCGCGTTGATTACAAGCCTCTGAAGCAGGTGAACCCCAAAGAGGGTTCTGGTGCCTAGTAAGCTAGCGCATATCCAGCGGTCCATTCGGACCATTTTTTTATTTAAGTTCTGGATCTCATGATTCAGATTGCAACCTCGTGGCTACTATTACTACCAGCTATGTTTGGTATTGGTTGGTTGGCTTCGCGCTGGGATCTGCGCCTTGAGAATCGTATGGATGAGCGTGAGCGTATGCGTCAGCAGCGTTCAACATTCAAAGGATTAAGCCTTCTATTAAATGAGCAACCAGATCAAGCCATTGAAACCTTGGTCAAGATTGCGCAGCTTGATCCCGAAACAATTGAACTACATTTTGCCTTAGGTAACTTATTCCGTCGGCGCGGTGAAACTGAGCGTGCAATTCGAGTTCACCAGCATCTGGCTAATCGTGATGACTTAAAGCCGCGTGATCGCGATCATGCTGCTTATGAATTAGGCCGTGACTTTTTACGTGCAGGTTTATTAGATCGTGCCGAAGCATCATTAAATCGTGTTGGTGAAGGTAAGTTTGCAGCCCCGGCAAAAGAGAGTTTGCTTGAGATGTATCAGATAGAGCGAGACTGGAAGAAGGCCATTATTGCAGCTAGTGAACTCGAGGGCTTACAAGGAAAATCGCATCATACGGAGATTGCGCAGTTTCATTGTGAGATTGGCCAAGAAGCATTACGTCGTAAGGATTTACCAGAGGTCGAGCAATCAGTTCAATTGGCATTGCAGGTGGTTCCGCATCATGCGCGTGCGCTAATTTTGCAGGGCGATTATTTAATTGCCATGGATCGACCGGCTCAGGCAATCGAGGTATGGGCTGTAATTGCGCAAACCCACCCTGCTTATATGCATCTTCTTGCAGATCGCTGGATGGCGGCGCACACTGCTTTAAATAAGGCGGATGCAGGTTTAAGTGCGCTTTGTGATTTATTAAAAACCCAAGCTTCTGGTGAATTACTAGATATTGTTCAAAAGCACATGAGCAAAATTCGTGGCCCGCAAGCTGCTGAAGTCATGTTGGTCGAGGTCATGCAGCAATCGCCCAGTTTAAGTGCTCTCTCGAAGCTGGCAGAGACCCGTTTGGCTTTGGCTGAGAGTAACGGTACACCAGAGCGAATATCTGATTTACAGGCAACATTCAGCTTATTAAAGCAGCGCACTATAAGTTTGGCTCGCTATACCTGTGGTAATTGTGGTTTCCGAGCGAGACGTTTTTACTGGCAGTGCCCGGGCTGTAATCACTGGGAGGCTTATTCCCCAAGGCGTAGCGAGGGAGCAGTCCCGAGTGGCCCTTCGATGTAATTGAATTAATTAAATCGTCAATAAAAGTGTGTTTAATGTCGATATTGAAATGAATATGAAATTGGAGTCACTTTGAAAGTCACCATCATTGGAAGTGGATATGTTGGACTTGTTACCGGCGCTTGCTTGGCAGAGCAGGGTAATAATGTCTTTTGCCTAGACCTTGATTCTAAAAAAATTGAGATTCTCAATTCTGGCGGTGTGCCGATCTATGAGCCAGGTCTAAAAGAGATGATCGAGCGTAATCGCATGGCGGGCCGTTTGCAGTTCTCGACTGATATTGCCGCTTCTGTTGCTCATGGCGATATTCAATTTATTGCTGTAGGCACTCCACCAGACGAAGATGGTTCTGCTGATCTTCAGTATGTTGTAGCAGCCGCTCGTAACATTGGTCGTCATATGACAACACCTAAGGTGATCGTCGATAAATCGACTGTGCCAGTCGGTACTGCGGATAAAGTGGGGGCCGCAATTACTGAAGAATTAAATAAAAGAAGTCTCTCTCCTGAACTCTGTTCTGTAGTCTCCAACCCCGAGTTCCTTAAAGAAGGCGCAGCCGTAGAAGACTTTATGCGCCCCGATCGTATTGTGATTGGTACGCAAAGTACTCCAGCCGGTCTTCGAGCTAAAGAGCAAATGCGCAAACTCTACGCCCCCTTTAATCGTCACCATGAGCGTACCTATTACATGGATGTCAAAAGTGCTGAACTGACTAAATACGCGGCTAATGCGATGTTGGCTACCCGGATCTCTTTTATGAATGAGTTAGCTAATTTAGCCGACTTAGTTGGTGCTGACATTGAGGCAGTGCGCCAAGGAATTGGATCAGACTCCCGTATTGGCTATGGCTTTTTATACTCTGGTACGGGGTATGGAGGCTCTTGCTTTCCAAAGGATGTTTCTGCTTTATCTAAAACCGCCATTGAGCATGGTCGCGACCTTAAAATTTTGGATGCAGTTGAGGCTGTGAATGAAGCTCAAAAATATATCTTGGTAGAAAAGATTGAAAAGCGCTTTGGTGCTGACTTGAAGGGCATGAAGTTTGCTTTGTGGGGCTTAGCCTTTAAACCGAACACGGACGACATGCGCGAAGCACCCAGTCGAGTAATTATTCAGGAGCTAGTCAAGCGTGGCGCCCAGATAGTGGCTTATGACCCAGTAGCCATGCCTGAGGCCCAGCATTGCTTAGATGTGGATTTCAAAGGTAATCCAGCAGGTCTCAAGCAAGTGACCCTAGTAGATGATCCGATGGTCGCTACTCAAAATGCGGATGCCTTAGTCATTGTGACTGAGTGGAAAGCCTTCCGCAGTCCTGATTTTGACCTCCTGAAGGCCAAACTCAAGAACCCCATTATCTTTGATGGCCGAAATCTTTATGAGCCACAGTCTATGCAAGAATTGGGTATTGAGTACCAGGGTATTGGACGTCATAATTAATTGGAAGTAAAAAAGAATCTATTAGAGAGATTAGTTACATAGTGGAAAAAGCTAACCGAGAACAATTTTCTAAAGCCCGCTTATTAGTGGTAGGCGATGTCATGCTCGATCGCTATTGGTTTGGTGATACAAATCGGATTTCTCCTGAGGCTCCTGTACCAGTCGTGCAGGTGGGTAAGATTGATGAGCGTTTAGGGGGCGCCGCTAACGTGGCACGCAATGTAGCAGCTCTCGGTGCAAAGACAACAATCTTAGGTGTGATTGGTGATGATGAGTCGGGCCGTCGCGTTACCGAGTTGTTGAAGTCAAGTGGCGTCGATAGCCAACTAGAAATCGATAGCAAGGTTCCGACTACCGTGAAATTGCGTGTGATTGCTAGGCAACAACAATTGATTCGCTTGGATTTTGAAGAGGCACCCAGTGAAGCTGCATTAGCCCATAAGTTGGAGCGTTATGAAAGGCTTGTGGGTAAAGCTGATGTAGTGATTTTGTCTGACTATGGTAAAGGTGCATTGGGTCAAGTTGCTTTGATGATTGAGCAAGCGCGCGCTCAAAAGAAAATGATTTTGGTTGACCCTAAGGGTGACGACTATGCTAAATATCGTGGTGCCACTGTACTTACCCCAAACCGCAGCGAGCTACGTCAAGTGGTTGGTCAGTGGAGTAGTGAAGAGGATCTCACGAGAAGAGCGCAAGACCTCAGAAAATCCCTTCATCTCGAGGCGCTTCTTCTGACTCGATCTGAGGAGGGTATGAGTTTATTCACTGAGGCAGGCGTCAGTCACGTTAAGGCTCAGGCACGCGAAGTATTTGATGTATCTGGTGCAGGTGACACTGTGATTGGCACGCTTGCAGTGGCATTGGCTGCTGGTTGGCCGCTTGAAAGAGCGATGGCCTTAGCTAATCGGGCTGGTGGTATTGTGGTTGGTAAGCTAGGAACAGCCACCGTAACTTCTGAGGAATTGCAATGACCATTATCGTGACCGGCGCTGCAGGCTTTATTGGTGCCAATATTGTTCAGGCGCTCAATGCGCGTGGAGAAAAACATATTATTGCAGTGGACGATTTGCGCCCCGCTGATAAGTATCGTAATTTAGCCGACTTAGATATCATTGACTACCTTGATAAAGATGAGTTCTTAGGCGCATTTAGAAGTGGTCGCTTTGGCAAGGTGAGGGCAGTGTTTCATGAGGGGGCTTGCTCCGATACGATGGAAACTGATGGCATCTTCATGATGGCGAATAATTTCCGTTACACCATGGACTTGCTGGATATTTGTACTGAACAAAAAGTACAGTTGCTCTATGCGTCTTCAGCGGCAACCTATGGTGGTTCTAATGTATTTGTAGAGAGTCGTGAGCATGAGAAGCCATTGAATATTTATGGTTACTCTAAGTTTCTATTTGATCAAGTGATGCGTAAGCGCTTTGCTGAAAAAGCCAATACTGCACAAGTTGTGGGCTTTAGGTATTTCAATGTCTACGGCCCACGGGAGTCGCATAAAGGTCGCATGGCTTCTGTAGCTTTTCACCAATATCACCAATACAAATCAAGTGGCAAAGTAAAGCTCTTTGGCGAGTATGGTGGTTATGGTGCTGGTGAGCAAAGTCGTGACTTTGTCTCAGTTGAGGATGTAGTTAAAGTAAATCTTTATTTTTTAGATCACCCAGAAATCAGTGGCATTTTTAATCTCGGTAGTGGTCGTGCGCAACCGTTTAATGATGTTGCTCATGCGGTAGCAAACGCTATGCGCCAAATCGATCAAGCCAATCCTGCTAGCTTAGAGGAATTAGTTAAAGAAAAAGCCATCGAGTACATCCCCTTTCCGGATGCACTTAAAGGTAAATATCAGTGCTTTACACAAGCGGATTTAACTAAGCTGCGTGCCGCTGGATATTCAGAGCCCTTTCTCAATGTGGAGCAGGGTGTCAGCCGTTATATTGCATGGCTATCAGCCAATACAGATTTCTTGGCAAGTCCTCTCTAGACTTTCAAAAGCAGTCAACCAACTGAACTTCTATTCGTTGTAATTGATCCACTTGCACTTGTGTAGGTGGATTTTTTATTAACCGATGGAGATTAAATGAATCAATTATTAAAGTCTTTTGTATTTTCAGCATTAGTAGCTATCTCTGCTGTAGCTGCAGCTTCACCAGTCAATGTTAATACTGCAACCCAGTCTGAGTTAGAAAGTATTAAGGGTATTGGACCGTCTAAAGCGAAAACAATTATTGCTGAGCGTTTGGATGGCGGGCATTTTCAGGATGCTAATGATCTACAAAAGCGCGTTCGCGGCATTGGTATGAAATCCGTAGAAAAGATGGTGGATAACGGCTTAACCATTGAGGCACCCAGCTCTTTTCGTGAGCCCCACGGCAGGACTAATAAAGAGGCTTCCAAAGCTAGCAGACGTGGTTCGCGTGGTCAAAGTGGTTCGCGCCATCATTCGGATCGTGCAGAGCCAAGTCGCCGAAATTAACCCCTTTTACGTCTAGCCTAGCTTATGGCTAAAATGGTTTCATGAGCACACCTTCTTACTTAACTATTTCGCAGACCGTGGGTAATACACCCCTGGTTCGTTTGCAACGCATTCCCGGCATAGAAAACGACTCTAGAAATAATCTGATCTTAGGGAAGTTAGAGGGTAATAACCCGGCAGGGTCGGTGAAAGACCGGCCTGCTTTATCGATGATCCTGCGTGCACAAGAGCGTGGCGAAATCAAACCTGGGGATACTCTGATTGAAGCTACCAGTGGTAATACTGGTATTGCTTTAGCGATGACTGCTGCGATGTTGGGTTACAAGATGGTTTTAGTGATGCCTGAAAACCAAAGCATCGAACGTCGTCAAAGTATGGCTGCTTATGGTGCCGAGCTCATTTTGACGGCAGCTTCCGGTGGCATGGAGTTTGCACGTGACTATGCCTTGCAATTACAGAAGGAGGGTCGTGGTAGATTATTAGACCAATTTGCAAATCTGGATAATCCGCGTGCTCATATAGAGACTACGGGACCAGAAATCTGGCGTGATACTGATGGTCAAGTTACGCACTTTGTTTCTTCAATGGGCACTACCGGAACAATTACCGGGGTCTCCACCTATTTGAAATCGATGAATCCGAATATCCAAATTATTGGCGCGCAACCAGAGGAAGGTTCGCAG
Source organism: Polynucleobacter sp. UK-Mo-2m-Kol15 (assembly GCF_018881505.1). Classification (GTDB taxonomy): domain Bacteria; phylum Pseudomonadota; class Gammaproteobacteria; order Burkholderiales; family Burkholderiaceae; genus Polynucleobacter. The sequence continues at coordinate 903,074 of NZ_JACVQC010000001.1, forward strand.
ATTCCGGGTATTCGTAAGTGGGCCCCAGAGTACCTGCCGAAGATTTACCAAGGCGATAGAGTTGATCAAATTGAATACGTGAGCCAAGCAGATGCTGAAGAAATGGCGCGACGACTTGCTGCTCAAGAAGGGATCTTTTGCGGAATTTCTGCTGGAGGTGCTTTAGTGGTTGCATTGCGAATCGCTCGCCAAGTTGAAAATGCAACGATCGTCTTTATTGTCTGTGACCGTGGCGATCGCTATCTCTCTACTGGCGTTTTTCCAGCGTAAGGTATTCCGTCTGAGGTGTATTAGGTCTACTTTTGCTTTTTCTTGCTAGCAAGCTTCTTTGGTTTAGACACTTCACCTGGCTTTACTTCTGACTTTGGTTTGCTTACGGTGGTAGGCACTGCGCTTTGGTTTTTGTATCCTAGCGCTTCTGCAAACTCAGCAACGCTTTGTGCGTAAAAGTAACTACGGTTGTACTGCACAATCGACAGGAAATTATTTAATCCTACGACGTAACGAACTTGATCATTGCCATCTTTATCAGGATAGGGAAGATCAACAATCAGGGCTCTACTTTGCGGCTCAACGCCACCTGACTGGAGATCACCTTGCTCTTTGCTCAAAATCCCTTTTGCAATGAGCTCTTGAATGGAGTATTTGAGTTGTGGCTCACCATCAGCTAAAGCTCTAGCCTCACTCATGGCTCCTTCCTGCACGGGGAAGTAAATCGGCATTCCAGGCTGCCAGCCATGCTTTCTCATAAAATTAGCCACGCTAGCAATGGCATCTTTCGGACTTTGCCTCAGATCGATGTGCCCATTCCCATCACCATCCACCGCAAAGCTACGAATACTGCTGGGCATGAACTGGGGAAGGCCAATGGCGCCTGCATAAGAGCTATTTTGATTGAGGCAGGTATTAAAGCGCGTTATGTTCAGTCCTTCGGTGCTGTTTTTCGCAGGCAAAGTTCCGCCTCCCTCGGCCCAACACATTAGGATGAGTTCTTGAAGTTGATCTTTAAATAACTGCTCTCTGCTGGCTTTATTGGGTGTCTCCGGATAGCTGAAGGCTAGTGTAAAAAGGACATCCTTTGCTCGGAAATTTCCAGTTTGACGGCCGTAGATAGTTTCAATGCCAATGATGGACACAATCACCTCGGCCGGAACCCCTGACTCCTGCTCAGTTTTACTCAGGAATGCCTGATTTTGTAGCCAAAAGGCCTTACCAGCCTTAAGGCGAACTGGTTCAATAAAGCGCTTGCGATAGGCTACCCAATTCTTTTTAAAACTACCCGATGGCGGTAATACCAATTTGCGTATCGAGGGAATCGTTTTAACATCTGCGAAGCCTAATTCAATGCTTGCCTGAGGGATTTCCTGGGCTTGGGCAATCTGGCTGATTAACTGATTGAAATTTTGGCTGGAACGGACTTCTGTCGCGGTATCCTCAGACTGGTTTACGATAGTCTCTGTAGGGCTAGCCTGGCTAGCCTGCTGAAGCTGAGTGGTAGAGCAAGCGCCCAGCAGTAGCATGATTACAAGTATTGAGGCCAGGTGGGAGACGCGAAAATTCATGGATAAGAAGATGGATTTTTCAAGAGTTGACAGGTTTTATTGGATTATAAAAATAATAAGTTTTACTAATGAGGATTTCTAGTAATGACAACAGGATACATAACTCATCCCGATTTTCTAAAACATGAGATGGGTAGCCATCATCCCGAGTGCCCTGAGCGGATCCAGGCAATTAATGATCAACTCATTCGGAGTGGCATCGACCACTTTCTACGCCACCTAGATGCACCCTTAGCAACTGAAGATCAACTAGAGCTAGTCCATAGCCCAGATCATGTCGCCTTTGTTAAAGAGCGCTCACCAGCCAGCGGCTACTTCATGCTTGATGGGGACACCATTATGAACCCCTACACTTGGAGCGCCGCTCTTCGTGCAGCTGGTGCTGCCATTGCGGGTGTTGATGCTGTGATGAAGGGTGAGGTTGAAAATGTATTTTGTGCGGTCCGCCCACCAGGCCATCATGCGGAGCCAACCCGCTCAATGGGTTTTTGCGTCTTTGATAACGTTGCTGTAGCGGCACGATATGCGATGGAGACATACGGTATTGAGCGCGTAGCCATTATTGATTTTGATGTGCACCATGGTAATGGTACCGAAGCAGCATTTTTTAATGATCCCAATGTGCTCATGTGCAGCTTCTTTCAGCATCCGTTTTACCCCTACAGCGGTTTAGATGGGGCAAATAATATGGTGAATGTTCCGCTTCCTGCATCTACACGTGGGGATGTGGTGCGCTCGATAGTAGAGGAGCAGTGGTTGCCGCGTTTGCGGGATTTTGAGCCTGAGCTCATCATTATTTCTGCGGGCTTTGATGCTCATCGTGAAGATGATTTGGGGCAGATGGGCTTAGTTGAAGAAGATTACGCTTGGATTACAAAGCAACTCAAGGTTATTGCAAATCAATATGCCCAAGGCCGCATTGTCAGTTGCCTGGAGGGCGGCTATAACCTTTCCGCTTTGGGACGCAGCGTGGTTGCACACGTTAAAGCGCTCGCCGATATTTAAGGGGGCTACATTTCGAGATACCCTGATTCTGCTCTGTAGAATTAATCAGCCCCTTGTGCTGTGATCCAGATAAAATAGGCATTGTGCATACGTTTGTAAATAAGTATTGTTTTTAAGGATTGAGAAGATCATCATGAAAGTCTTAGTAGCAGTGAAACGTGTCGTAGATTACAACGTCAAAATTCGGGTGAAGTCAGACCATTCTGGCGTCGATTTGGCAAACGTCAAGATGAGCATGAATCCTTTTGATGAGATTGCAGTCGAAGAAGCAGTTCGGCTAAAAGAGGCTGGTGTTGTTACTGAGGTAGTCGTGATTTCTGCTGGTCCAACTCAATGTCAAGAAACACTCCGTACTGCTTTAGCGATTGGCGCAGATCGTGCCATTTTGGTTGAGACAGACGCTGAGTTGCAGCCTTTGGCTGTTGCAAAAATTCTCAAAGCACTCTCTGAGAAAGAGCAGGCCCAGATCATTATCTTGGGTAAACAGGCGATTGATGATGATAGCAATCAGACCGGCCAGATGTTGGCCAGCTTAATGGATATTCCTCAGGCAACATTTGCTTCCAAAGTGGTGGTTGCTGATGGTAAGGCAAGTGTCACCCGTGAGGTCGATGGGGGTCTGGAGACCATTGCTATTACCCTACCTGCAGTTATTACTACTGACTTACGTTTGAATGAGCCACGTTACGTCACTCTGCCAAACATCATGAAGGCAAAGAAGAAGGTCTTGGAAATTATGAAGCCTGAAGAGCTTGGCGTTGACATTGCCCCACGCCTTAAAACTCTCAAAGTGGAGGAGCCACCCAAGCGCTCCGCAGGTGTGATGGTGGCTGATGTAGCTGCCTTAGTCGATAAACTAAAAAATGAAGCGAAGGTGATTTAAATGGCCGCACTCGTTATTGCTGAACACGATAATCTAAGCTTAAAAACTGCTACGCTCAATGCCGTTGCCGCTGCTTTGCAATGCTCTCCTGATGTAGATATATTAGTTGCCGGTAGCGGTGCTGATGCTGCGGCAGCAGCAGCTAGTCAAATTGCTGGGGTGCGCAAAGTGATTCAGGTCGATGCAGCATCTTTGGTCGATCAACTCGCTGAACCTTTATCAGTTGAAATAGTAGCGATTGCAGCCGGTTATGGCCATATTTTGGCGCCAGCTACAGCCAATGGTAAGAATGTATTGCCACGCGTTGCTGCGAAATTAGATGTAGCGCAGTTATCAGATATCACTAAGGTGGTCTCACCAGATACCTTTGAGCGCCCGATTTATGCAGGTAATGCGATTGCAACTGTGCAATCAACTGACCCGGTTAAAGTCATTACTGTTCGTACTACCGGTTTTGATCCGGCGACCGCTACTGGTGGGTCTGCTGCCATTGAGAAAGTTGTGGCAACGAACTCCGAAAGCAAGTCTTCTTTCCTTGGTCGTGAATTGACTAAGTCTGATCGTCCAGAATTGACTGCCGCTAGAATCATCGTGTCCGGTGGTCGTGGTTTGGGTTCTGGCGAGAAGTATCAGGAGATTGTCGCACCTCTGGCGGATAAGCTCGGTGCTGCATTGGGTGCTTCACGTGCCGCGGTTGATGCAGGATATGTTCCCAATGATTACCAAGTGGGTCAGACGGGCAAGATTGTGGCACCACAGCTTTACATAGCCGTAGGTATCTCTGGCGCGATCCAGCATTTAGCCGGCATGAAAGACTCTAAAGTAATCGTTGCCATTAATAAAGATCCAGAGGCACCAATCTTTAGCGTTGCTGATTATGGTCTGGTAGCTGATTTGAATGAGGCTGTTCCTGAATTAACTAAAGCACTCTCATAGAGTACACCCCGTTTATTAACGGGGTGTGCCCAATATATCAAAAGCTATCCGCATTATTGGGATAGCTTTCTTGCTTCTTGAAGTTGTGAGATAAAGAATTGTTCAAATGCGATTGCTAAGAAGGTCATCATCACGCCGGCGCCAAATACTAAAGAAAAAATCACAGTCAGTACAACTAGCCAACCTGATTGAGTTGCTCTACTGGACTCAATACCTGGGTTAAATTGGGCATCCCATTTTTCATCAGCACGTAAGCCATAGGCAATAGTGGTTAACCAACTTGCCTCTAAGGCGATGAAGCCAAAAGTAATCAGTACCCAACCAGGCGCAGAGTTGAAGCGTGCTTCTTTGAGAATTAACCAACCAGCGATACCGCCGACAAATGCAAATAATTGTGCCCAACCCCAAAAAGATCTGAGTCCGTGCAAATAGAAACAGTTCAAGCCGGTCCCAGGGAAAAATAATCCGAGAGAGCAGAAAAGGAGTTTATATTTTTTCATTCAAACTTTCAGTGATGAACTATTTTTATTTCGACGCATTGCTTTTCTGCATGAAACTTAAGACTTCGCGATCCGCACCAATCATGAGGAGTTGATCGCCATTGCGCACAATCGAGCGATAATCGTTTAATTCGTAGAGAAAATCATTCTCTAATTCCATTCGTTGGGGCGAGCAAGCCATCTTCGTGCTGGTAATTTGATCGAGCGTAAAGCCTCTGGCATCTTCGGTGATACGTGCAGTAAAGCGATTGCAGCCTGTGGATCCACTGAGGCGTTCCCCATTGGCATCAAAGATAATTTGGATGGGGTTGCCATTGTCACCTTGAGGTATTTGTCGGGCTCGTACCTCACCTTTGGCATTGGGTGGGAGATTCCAACGGACCAACTCCCATTTAGTATTTCGGAATTCGCTACTTGGTGGGCTGGTTTTGGCCGTACAGGGGGGAATAATGTTGGCACAAGCAGTCAAAAAACCCAAGCCTAGGCACGAAAAAACCAGAAAAAAATGCTTTATAGGGCCTCTGGAGGGTCTAAAAATGGCATTTTTCATGGGAATATTTCTGTAAGTGATTGTTTTTAATAATTATTTTATGATTTACTGGGCTCTATTCTACTGTTGATGCCAAAAAGGCGCTGAGTTAAATAGGTGGATCAAGTAGGGGTTTTCGTCTAGAATATGAGGTTTTCCGCTATACCGTGCATTTGTTTATTAAATTGCCCAGTTAGTTGGGGCCCAAGATTTTGTAGTAATTTCATTGGGTTGTAATCAACCTGTTTTCATTTTAGATTTTAAGGAATAAGTATGGTCGTCATTCGACTGGCACGCGGCGGTTCAAAGAAGCGCCCTTTTTATAGCATCGTGGCTACAGACAAGCGCAATCGTCGCGACTCGAATTTTATTGAGCGTATTGGTTACTTCAATCCGCAGGCGGCTGCAAATGAGCAAGCAATGCGTATCGCTCAAGACCGTTTGACTTATTGGACTGGTGTTGGTGCGCAGATCTCTCCGACTGTAGTTCGTTTGATCAAAAATAATCCTGCAGTTTAAAGACTTCAAATCCAAAGACTTGTTCTTAGTAATAAGGTCTTTGGAAGCAGAATTTACTTGTAGTGATATTTGGGGAGTTGAGGTGGCTTCAGTATGAATACACCTTCCTTAGATGATTTGATTGAGCTCGGCGCAGTGCAGGACGCTCAAGGCTTGCAGGGTCAGATTAAGGTTCGTCCTCATTCTTCCGATCCTGTAGCGCTCTTATCCAGCAAAGAACTTTGGCTATCTCTCATTCCTCGTCGGAATGCGGTTGTTGCCACGTCCCCTGAGCAAGCTTCACTAAAGCTTTACAAGGTTAAGCAAGCCAAGATGCATAGTGGCACTGTAGTGATTGCTTTAGATGGTATTACTGATCGTGATCAAGCTGAGGCTTTAAAAGGTGCTCGCATCTTAGTCGCGCGTGATGTATTTCCTGGCACGGATGAGGATAGTTACTACTGGGTTGATCTGATTGGCTGTAAAGCGGTCAATATTCAGGGCGATAATTTGGGTGAGGTGATTGACGTCAACGATAACGGCGCTCACGGAATCATAGTTCTTGGTGATTCAGAAACTAAAACGGTAAAACAGTTAGTGCCTTTCGTAAAAGAGGCGGTGCAAAATGTTGACTTGCCAAATAGACTGATTACCCTTGACTGGCAACCTGACTGGTAATTAGAAAAGTTCCTTATCTTCAATATGCGCTTTGATGTAGTCACCTTATTTCCTGAAATGTTCTCTGCATTAATGCAGTGGGGCATTACTGGGCGCGCCTGTGAGCATGGTCTCGCTAGTATCAATCTCTGGAATCCGCGAGATTATTGCTCCGACCCTCGCAAAACTGTTGATGATCGAGCCTATGGTGGTGGTCCCGGCATGGTCATGATGGCAAAACCATTGGAAGACACCATATCTGCTGTTAAATTAGCCCATCAAACTCAAAATGTCGCCTCGGGGCCAATTTGTCTCTTGGCACCTCAAGGGGAGGTCTTTTCTCAGAAGATAGCGACGGATATCCTCAATTACGGTAATTTAACCTTGATTTGCGGTCGGTATGAGGCTATTGATCAGCGCTTTATAGATCGAACCGTCGATTTACAGCTTTCCATAGGCGATTTTGTGGTCTCAGGTGGAGAATTACCCGCTATGACCATGATGGATGCGGCCATTCGCCTGATTCCAGGAGCCTTAGGCGATGGTGAATCTGCTGTCCAGGACAGCTTTATTAATGGCCTTTTGGACTATCCACACTACACCCGCCCTGAAATATATGAAAATTTATCTGTCCCAGACGTGCTTTTAGGCGGACATCACGCTAAAATAGCGGATTGGCGTCGGCAGAAGTCTTTAGAGCTGACGCTAAGGCTCAGGCCTGATTTAATTAAATCAGCAAGAGCCAATGGGTTGCTAAGTAAAGAAGATGAGCAATTTCTTCGAACGCTATAAGTGATTATGGTTTTGAACGAAGTGTTTGTGTTTTGATTTAGTGAAATAGTTTTAACTACATCCTCTGTCTGGTCCGTTGATGAAAGTCTCGGGATTAAACGCTGACAAGATGTTTAAGGATTAATAATGAATTTGATCGAAAAAATTGAGCAAGAAGAAATTGCTCGCTTAAGCGCCAACAAAGTACTCCCTGCTTTCGCTCCAGGCGACACAGTGGTTGTTGGTGTAAACGTAGTTGAGGGTACACGTAAGCGTACCCAGGCCTTTGAAGGCGTTGTGATTGCTAAGCGCAATCGCGGACTGAATTCCAGCTTTATCGTTCGCAAGATTTCATCTGGCGAAGGTGTAGAGCGTACATTCCAAACTTACTCACCATTGATCGCTAGCATTGAAGTGAAGCGTCGCGGTGATGTTCGTCGTGCGAAGTTGTACTACTTGCGCGATCGTTCAGGTAAATCTGCACGTATTAAAGAAAAACTGCCTGCTCGTAAAGTTAAAGCAGTTGCTGAGACTGTAGCGGAATAAGGCGTGCTTTAATCCAAAAAAGAGGCGGCCTTGGCTGCCTTTTTTATTGCCCTAAAATAAGCCTATGACACAGAAATTAAGCCCTCAAGATCAGAAATTGAATATTGCTGCGCCAGTGGGTTTTGATGCGCAAGCAGTACCGATTGAAGAGGTGTGTGACGCACAGCCAAAAGTAGCTGACTATGCTTTGGATCCACTGAGCTTGCGACATCGGTTTCAGAATCCCCAGGTTTGGCATCCTGAGATAACGGATGAGAGTAGACATGTTATTGCTAGTGACATTATTTCAAAGCGCCAGGCCGCTGGAAAAGTGACTCGGGCTGCAGTATTAATTCCTTTGTTATTGAAGAGCGATGGCCTCACTGTGTTATTAACCCAAAGAACCGATCATTTGCATGATCATGCTGGCCAAATTAGTTTTCCTGGTGGGCGTATGGATCCTGGAGATTCAAGCCCAAATGACACCGCCTTGCGAGAAAGCGAGGAGGAGATTGGCTTGGATCGTGAGGGTGTCGAAATTATTGGCCATTTGCCTCAGTATTTGACAGTTTCTGGCTATAGCGTAACGCCAGTTGTGGGATTGGTAAAACCTCAGGCAGAATATGTCTTAGATTCATTTGAAGTGGCAGATGTTTTTGAAGTGCCTTTACATTTTTTAATGAACCCTGCAAATCATCAAGTGCGGGCCTGGGAGAGTGATCTGGGTAGTCGTCGTTTTTATTCAATGCCCTATGAGAATCGTTTTATCTGGGGTGCTACTGCGGGTATGTTGCGTAACCTTTATCATCTATTAAAAGTATGACTTTCTTTTCCATTCTCTTCGCCCTTATTGCTGAGCAATATCGCCCAGTAACTTCAAACCATTGGATTGCTCGTATGAGCGCTCGTTGGTTGGATTGGGTTGCTGGTGAATTCGGTGGCAAGACCGAAGGAGGTGCGAGTCCTGTTGGTGCTCGTATGGCCTGCCTAGTAGCTTTTATTCTGCCAACATTTTTGGTCTTTGTAATTTACGTCGCCTGCATGTTGACCTTCCCGATTTTGGGATTTTTATGGAATGTATTGATTGCCTATCTATTTTTTGGCTTTCGGCAATTTAGCCACTCCTTCACGCTAGTTCACGAGGCGATTACGAATCATGATTTACCAGGGGCTCGCTTAGCACTGGCTGAATGGTATGGCCCTGAATTAGATACCTCTAATTTGACCGAGACTGAGGTAATTGCACTTGCACTTGAGCGCGCGATCATTGGCTCACATCATCATGTATTTGGGGTATTGTTCTGGTTCTTAATGCCAATGGGCCCTGCAGGCGTGGTCTTGTACCGCCTTGCAGATACAGCCGCTCAGCGTTGGTCAGAAAAGGGTGATTTCAATTTAAGTGAAGCAGCTCGTCATTTCTTCTCTGTATTGGATTGGGTGCCTGCACGCATTACGGCAATGGGCTTTGCAATTGTTGGTAACTTTGAAGGCGCAGTATATTCATGGCGTCACTTGACTAGTAAATGGTCCGACTCTTTGTCTGCAGTAATCCTGGCTTCAGGCAGTGGCGCCTTAGGTGTTCGTTTGGGTGAGCCCATGAGCGAACCTGACAGTGATGAAGCTTTGCGTATGGCTGAAGCAGGTGAGCCTGTTTTTTATGAAGTAGGTCTAGAACCAAATGAGCGTACGATGCGCTCTGCCGTTGGTTTAGTTTGGCGCTTGGTCATCGCTTGGATGGCTTTATTGCTAATGCTGACCATCGCTCTTTGGCTTGGCTAATTCCCTGAATTTGCGTATCTGCTGTTTTTGAGTCGGAACGCAATTGCCTAAATAGCGCCAATCTTTCTGACGCTATTTCATTTCTTTCTACGGCTTCTCGGATTGCGCAATCAGGCTCTGTTTGGTGAGCACAGTTATGAAAACGACACTTGCCCAACAGGTCATGAAACTCTCTAAAAGCATGCTCTAGCTCACTTACTGACATGTGGGCCAAACCAAACTCTTGAAAGCCCGGAGAGTCAATTAGGGCGCCTAATTTGCCGCCGGCATCGCGTCCCCAAGCCTCAGGTAGCTCAAAGTAGCGGCACGCGGTAGTGGTGTGTTTTCCGGTGTCTAAGCGCACCGAATACTCTTGAGTGATAGCTGCTGCATTGGGGACCCAAGCATTGAGAAGGCTAGACTTGCCCATGCCGGACTGACCTACAAATACTGACACCTTGCCACAAATAGCAGGGCGTAATGATTCAATAGATGCTTCGTCAAATTTAGCTGAAACCTCGGTAACGGGGTAGCCCATACGTGCATAGGGGGCAATAATTTTGCGGGCGTGCTCTAAGTTATCTTTCAAGTCACACTTATTTAGGAGAATGTGCAAACCAATTTGATTGGTCTCCGCGGCAACAACAGCTCTTCCTAAAAGATCGGGCGAGAATGCAGGTTGCGTAGCCAGCACTACTAATATTTGATCCACATTTGAGGCGATCAATTTACTTTTAAAGGCGTCGGATCGGTAAAGTAAATTGACTCGTGGCTCGATATGAATGATGCGAGCCTGATCTGCTGAGGTCATCTCTATCAACATCCGATCTCCCACGGCACCAATATGCTGTTTTGCTGGAGTGCTTACTTGGATTAGTTCGCCAATAGGGGATTCATTTCCACATCCATCTTTTACTAAGCGCTGCGCTAAATAATGCCTTCCATAGGAGGCAGTAAGTAGCGCATGAAATTGTTCCATTAATTAAACAATTCCAGATTACTTAGTTAAATCGCTTGAGGTTGGCAATGCGAAGTGGAGCAGGTGGATGCGAGCTATAAAAAGCGGTATAGATTGGATCTGGTGTTAGGGTCGATGCATTGTCTTGATAGAGCTTCACTAAGGCAGAAATTAAATCACTTGCAGAAGATTTATCCGCAGCAAAACCATCTGCTTCATATTCATGTTTACGTGATGCCAAGCTGGACAGCGGTGTTAGGAAGAAGCTAAATACTGGTGCAACGAGCATGAAGAGTGCTAATGCTAAGCCGCCGTTATAGCCATTCGGGTTGGGCATCACACCAAGATCGGAGTAGAACCAGGGCTGGGTGCTGATCCAGCCTAGTAGTGCAAACGTAACAAAGCTCATCGCAAAGGAAACTAGTAAACGCTTGCGGATATGATTGCACTTGTAGTGCCCGAGTTCATGAGCAAGGACAGCTTCCACCTCACCAGGATTCAACTTCTCAATCAAGGTATCAAAAAACACAATACGTTTCGCCTTGCCCATGCCAGCAAAAAATGCATTACCGTGTGCACTACGTTTACTGCCATCCATCACAAATAGACCTTGGCTTGCAAAATCACAACGTTTTAGTAAGGCCTCAATTTGTGTTTTGAGTGGACCCTCTTCTAGAGCTTGGAACTTATTAAAAATCGGCGCGATAAAGGTCGGAAATATCCACTGCATTAATAAGCTGAAGACGGTAAGCACGCCCCAAGCCCATAGCCACCAAAAGTCACCTGCTTGAGCCATTAGACTGAGGATGACCCATAGTAGGGGGACGCCAATTGCACCACCAATACCTAAGCCTTTGAACATATCGCTAAAAAAGAGTTTGGCATTCATACGATTAAAACCAAAGCGCTCTTCTAGGTAAAACTGCTTGTACCAAGAGAAGGGCAGGTCAAGAATTCCAGAAATCAAGACAATGGAAATGAGTAGGGCCATTTGCTGTGCAATACCTTCACCTAAAAGCTGCAAGAGCGAGAGGTTCAAAATCTGTAGGCCGCCCAAGAGCGTGAAGCCAATCAAAATCAGTGCGCTGACACCATTCTCTAAAATACCAAGACGTAGTTTTGCAATCGTGTAGTCAGCAGCCTTTTGATGTTCGGCTAAAGAGATCTGATTGGCAAACTCGGCCGGCACTGTATCGCGGTTGATGGCAACGTGACGAATTTGGCGTTGGGATAACCAGTGGCGTAGACCAAAGCTGGCGATGAAGGCGATTAGAAAAACAATTGTGAATGTCATGAGATGATTATAGATATGAGTGAAAAAATAAGTACCCCAACATCAAAGGCAGCTATGGCCAGTGAACACCTGATATGGGTGGATATGGAAATGTCAGGCCTAGACCCTGAAAAAGAGCGTATTTTGGAAATAGCTGTCATCGTGACTGATGCGCATCTCAATACCATCGCTATCGCCCCTGTTTGGGTGGTTCACCAGGATGACGCTGTATTGGATGCGATGGATGCTTGGAATAAGGGTACCCATGGCCGTTCTGGTCTGATTGATAAGGTTAAGGCCTCAACAACTGATGAGGCTACTGCTGAAGCTGAATGTATTGCTTTTCTAAAGAAATATATCAAGCCTGGAATTGCGCCTATGTGTGGCAATACCATAGGTCAGGATCGTCGCTTTATGGCGAAGTACATGCCAAAACTAGAGGCATTCTTTCATTATCGAAATATCGATGTTTCCACCCTGAAGGAGCTCTGCAAGCGCTGGCATCCTGAGTTAGTAAAGGGTTTTACCAAAAAACAAGCTCACACCGCTTTGGCGGACATTGAAGAATCTATTGAAGAGCTCAAGTACTACCGAGAAAAGTTTATTGTGCCCTTGCCGGAATAAATTCTGGAATCCATGACAAGAAAAAGGGTCTAAAACTAGACCCTTTTTTACTCTTTAAAACTATTGCCCACCTTATTTCTTGATAGCGCTCTTGGGTCTGAAGGCTTTGACAATGGTTTCATTCGTCTCGATATAAGGCCCGCCGATAAGTTCAATACAGTAAGGAACGGCAGCGAAGATGCCCGGAACAATGGATTTTCCCTCAGCATCCTTCAAACCCTCAAGAGTTTCTTTGATGGATTTGGGTTGCCCAGGTAGGTTGATAATAAGGGCAGTGTGCCCCTCGATTTCTCGTAAAACTGCAGTCTGGCGTGACAAAATCGCTGTAGGTACAAAGCGCAGGCTAATTTGCCGCATTTGCTCGCCAAATCCGGGCATTTCACGGGTTCCTGCATCCATTGTGGCCTCAGGCGTTACATCTCTGCGAGAAGGGCCTGTGCCGCCTGTGGTGAGCACTAAGTCGCAGCCTAGGTCATCGGCCAGCTCTAAGATCGTTTCGGTGATGACTTCCTGCTCATCTGCAATGAGGCGCTCATGAAAGACGCATGGGGTGGTAATGGCATTTTGTAGCCATAATTGCAGAGCGGGGATGCCCTCGTCGGTATAAACGCCCTTACTGGCTCTATCAGAGATCGAGATTAAGCCGATTCTGATTTCATTGGGAGATGATCTTTTCCAGGCTTCGGTATGCTTCATGTTTCTATTCTAGCTATTATTAGGTTATGTTTACATATTCATCAGATCAGTTTCAAGAAATCATTGATTTCATGCTCACAGAGGCTAAAAGAAGGGGCGCCTCGGATGCTGTGGCCGAGATTTCTGAAGGCCAGGGCCTCTCAGTCACCGTTCGCAAGGGTGAGGTCGAGACTATTGAGCAAAGCCTCGATAAGCAAGTTGGGGTAACCGTCTTTTTAGGTCATCGTCGGGGTAATGCCAGTACCAGTGACTTTTCCAAGGATTCTTTAAAGGCTACGGTGGAGGCTGCATACCATATTGCCCAACATACAGCCGAAGATCTGTGTGCTGGCCCTGCTGAAAGAGAGCTTCTTGAAAAGCATCCCCTTGATCTTGATTTGTTTCATCCCTGGGATTTAGATTCGGCAAGGGCAATCGATATTGCGCGAGCTGCTGAAGGCGCTGCTTTTGCAGTCAGCAAGCAAATTCAAAATAGCGATGGCGCTTCAGTATCGGCGCATCATGCGCATTTTATGATGGGGACCAGTCACGGCTTTATGGGCGGCTATCCATTCTCACGCCACTATATTTCTTGCGCACCAATTGCAAATGAAGGCGGCAAAAAGTCACTAATGCAGCGAGATGATTGGTATTCCAGTTCACGCATTCCTGAGAAGTTGGCCGATCCAGCTGCAATTGGTAAATATGCAGCAGAGCGTGCACTTTCACGCCTTAAAGCAAGATCGCTAACTACTCGCCGTTGTCCTGTCATCTTCGAGGCACCTTTGGCTTCCGGTCTTTTAGGTGGATTGGTACAGGCAGTATCTGGTGGTTCACTATATCGCCGATCAAGTTTTTTGTTAGATAGCTTGGGTAAGCAAGTTTTGCCAAAGCATGTCAGTCTCTTTGAAAATCCGCATTTGAAGTCGATGACTGGAAGTGCGCCCTTTGATGAGGAGGGTGTGAAGACGGCAGCAAGAACAGTTGTAGATAAAGGCATATTACAAGGTTATTTTTTATCCACTTACTCCGCCAGAAAACTCGGGATGAAAACTACCGGCAATGCTGGCGGATCGCATCATCTGACATTACAAAGCCGCAAGACGCCTAAGGGCGGATTGCCTGCACTCTTAAAGGCAATGGGTACAGGCCTATTGGTGACTGAGTTGATGGGGCAGGGCGTTAATTATGTTACTGGAGATTACTCTCGTGGCGCCTTCGGCTACTGGGTAGAGAACGGTGAGATCCAATATCCAGTAGAGGGAATTACGATTGCTAGTAACCTACGCGATATGCTGATGGATATCCAAATGATTGGTAGTGATTCATTGACTCGTGGAACCAAAGAAACTGGCTCCATCTTGATTGGATCAATGACTGTTGGCGGTAAATAAAATATAAGAAAAAAGAAAAACTATATTGTTTAGGGGATAGAAATGCAAAGACGTTCCTTTTTAAAGAAAGCTACTATCGGTGTAGGCGCAGCTACATTGGCAGCGCCATCTGTAGCGCAGAATTTGCCAACCCTCAATTGGCGTTTGGTTTCTAGTTTTCCTAAATCTTTAGACACTTTGTTGGGTACATCGGAAGTGTTTGCAAGCGCTTTACGCAAAGCCACTGATGGCAAGTTCAATGTTAAGGTGTTTGCAGCCGGTGAAGTGGTTCCAGCTCTCCAAGTATTGGATGCCGTTCAAAATGGTACGGTAGAGTGTGGTCATACTGCCAGCTATTACTACCTGGGTAAGAACAGCGCATTTATTTTTGATACAGCAGCACCCTTTGGCATGACAGCTCGTCAGCAATCCGCTTGGATGTTACACGGCAATGGTACGAAGTTGATGCGTGAGCTCTACGCCAGCTACAACATTGTGAACTTCTTAGGGGGGCAAACTGGCACTCAAATGGGTGGCTGGTTTCGTAAAGAAATTAAATCCCCAGAAGATCTCAAGGGTCTTAAATTCCGTATTGCTGGCTTTGCAGGGCAGGTACTTGCGAAGTTAGGTGTAGTTCCGCAACAGTTACCTGCTGGCGAAATTTATTCGGCATTAGAAAAAGGCACGATTGATGCTGCAGAATTTGTGGGTCCCTATGATGATGAGAAGTTAGGTTTAGCCAAGGTAGCCAAAAACTACTACTATCCAGCATTCTGGGAGGGAGCCGCCGGCCTTTCATTCTTAGTAAATAAGAAGCAGTGGGATTCATTGCCTCCTTCATACCAAGCAGCATGGGAAGCGGCTTGTCTTCAGGCTCATATCGATATGTGTGCCAAGTACGATGCTGTGAACCCACCAGCATTGCAGCGCCTCATACAAAATGGCGCAGTCCTACGTAAGTTCAATGCCTCAGTCTTAGATGCTTGCTTTAAAGCGACTCAAGAAACCTACGCTGAAGAGTCTGCCAAGAACCCTCAGTTCAAGAAAATCTTTGAAGACTATCGCGTATTTAGAAACATGGAGGCCCAGTGGTTCAATGTAGCAGAACAGGGATTTGCGCAATATAGTTTTTCGAAGAAATTATGAGGCTAAGATGCTATGGCTAGTCTATCAGTAGCGGGTAAAGCAAAGCCACTCTAGAGTGGCTTTGCTTGCGAAAAAAGGCCTAAAAATTTTTACTTCCTCTTAAATACCTGTTGACCGTTAACCCAGGTTTCATTCACTTCAATATCTCTAATTTTGTAGGCATCTGTTTTCATGGGATTTTGATTAACGATAGCGAAGTCAGCATATTTGCCCTCTTGAATCGATCCAATTTTGTCTTCCATCTTTAACTGATAGGCTGCATCAATCGTGATTGCTTTTAAGGCATGATTGATTGATATCTTCTGGCTTGGATTCAATACTTTTTGGGGTGAAACCTGCCAAAGGCGGGATGCACCTTCGGACGCATACTTGAGCGGATGAATTGGTGAAACAGGGGAGTCGCTATGGTATGCAAAACGCATACCTTTTTTTATTAAGCTTGCGCTAGGATCAATTCGATCCCCCCTCTCTGCTCCTATGAGGTGATTATGAAAGGCCTCACCCCAATAATCGGTGTGCCCAATCGTAAAGCCAGGAACAACGCCTAACTTCGCTGCCCTACTAATCTGTTTTTCGGTTGGCACTGTGAAATGTTCAATTCTGAGTCGAGTCTTAGCATCGCTTGGCTTTGTAACTAGCTTTTCATAAACATTCAGAGTTTGCTCAATTGACTTATCACCATTTGAGTGAATTGAGATTTGCCATCCCTCATCAAATCTGGGCTTAGCAAGAGCATATAGCTCTTGCTCTGTGAAGTTAAGGGTGCCCGTATTGCTTGTACCGACTGGATAGTCGTAAGGCTTACTCATTGCACCTGTCAAGCCTTGATTGGAGCCATCAGCCACAATTTTGACGCCGATTAATTTAAAGGTGTCATCGCCTTGACCTGGTTTGTAGTTCTTATTTGTAGTTGGGTATGCATTCGAATACATATATCCTCTAACCCTGACAGGTAACTTGCCATTACGGGTCATAGTGTTGAAAAGAGCATATTCTTTATCAACCCCAAGGTATCCGCCAACAGTAATTTCTGCTGAAGTAGTTACGCCCTTGCTGATTAGTTTTTGGCCAACCTTGGCGACAGCCTTCTCAATGATTTCTTGGCTAGGTATGGGCATTTTGCTTAGAAATAATTCAAAAGCGGGTACCTCGTAGATCACCCCAGTTAGGCGTCCTTTGCTGTCTTTCACAAACGTGCCCCCTTTGGGGTTGGGGCTTGAGTCATTTAAGCCAGCAATCTCTAGCGCCTTGTGATTCACATACGCAATATGCATACTCTGGTTCATGACAAATACAGGCTTAGTTGTCGAGACCTTATCTAAGACATCTGCAGTTAACTCAGACATGAATGGATCGGTTCTTGATGGATCAACACCAAATGCAGTTATCCATTGACCATCTTTGAGAGTTTTGGCATAAGCAGTCAGTTTTGCCACCAAACTATCTAAGGTGTCATGGGGCATAGTAAAGTTGGAGAGATCGAGGAAGATCTCCTCTGAAAATGCCGTTCCCATAATATGCACATGTGGCTCAACTAAGCCAGGCATCAAGGTTTGACCGTTCAGGTTAACGAGTTTCGTATCTTGCCCTTGCAAAGCTTTGAGCTTAGCCAATGAGCCAACCTGAATGATTTTTCCGTCTTGAACTGCTACGGCTTCAGCGGTAGGCTGGGATTTATTCATCGTGACAATATCGCCACCATAAAAAATCATGTCTGCATTCCCTTTAGCAAAGACAAATGTACATTGCGCTATGAGCAGGGTGGAAAGTAATTTTGATGAGAATTTCATGGATACTTCCTTTGTAAAAACATTTCTATACAAACAAATAGCGGATGGTAGCGGTATCTCTAATTTCGCTCTAAGGTAATAAAGTTAAAAGTGATATCACCCTCAGAAGCTGGAGTGCGCTCTACTTCTTTCCATTCGGATGGATTGGGTACTCTAAAGAAGGTGTCCCCACCATCTACATCGATATCAATCTCGGTGATATAAAGGCGATCTGCTTTTGAAAAAGCTTGCGTAAAAAGCTGTTCTCCACCAATCACAAATACGCGCGGGAATTCACTCAAAGTAGTTAGTGCTGCATCGAGGGAGTTAACTACCTCTGCACCTGTGAGTTGTAGCTCAGTATTGCGACTCACCACAATATTACGCCGCCCAGGAAGCGGGCGACCAATCGATTCCCAAGTCTTGCGACCCATGATGACGGGGTGACCCATAGTTACTTTTTTGAAGAACTGCAAATCAGCAGAAATTTTCCAAGGCATTTGATTATCGCGGCCAATGACATGATTACGAGAGCGGGCAACAATCATTGAGATGGCGGGATGCTGATTTGTGGTCATGGGGGATTTAACTTCTTAAACTGCTACAGGAGCTTTAATGGCGGGATGGGATTCATAGCCAGCGATTTCAAAATCCTCGAATTCATAATCAAAGATGGAATCAGGCTTACGCAAAATATTGAGTTTGGGTAATGGGAGGAAGTCTCGCGAGAGTTGAAGATCAACCTGCTCTAAATGATTGCTATAAAGATGGCAATCGCCACCGGTCCACACAAAGTCGCCTACCTCTAAATTGCATTGTTGCGCCATCATGTGGGTGAGAAGGGCATAGCTGGCAATGTTAAATGGTACGCCCAAGAAAATATCCGCGCTACGTTGATAGAGCTGGCAAGATAATTTCCCATCGGCAACATAAAACTGGAAGAAAGCATGGCAAGGTGCCAAAGCCATGCGAGGAATGTCAGCCACATTCCATGCTGAAACAATAATGCGGCGTGAATCAGGATTCTTTTTCAGAGTCTCTACAACTTCTGCAATCTGGTCAATATGCTGACCATTGGGTGCGGGCCATGAACGCCACTGGTAGCCATAAATCGGCCCTAGGTCGCCATCTGGAGCCGCCCACTCGTTCCAAATGGAGACACCACGCTCTTTAAGCCAATTGTTATCGGTACTGCCTTTGAGAAACCAGAGCAATTCCAGAATGATGGACTTGAGGTGGAGTTTCTTAGTGGTGACCATCGGAAAGCCTTCGGCCAAATTAAAGCGCATCTGATGGCCAAAGATAGAGATGGTTCCAGTGCCGGTTCTATCGGATTTTTGGACGCCTTTTTCAAGGACTTCCTTCATGAGATTGTGATATTGATGCATATTTTTTTCAGCTAGGTGACTGGTGATATTAAGAGCTTACTCGAATGTTGGTGGACTTACCCCAAGCGCCTTATGAAGCTTGGGGGAGGTGGTGGTGTATTGGAGCTGAATCTGTTTTTCAGGGGCTAGATAAGCGGCAGCAGCAAAGGCTGCCAAGGCTGCCTCATGAAAACCTGACAAAATCAGTTTTTTCTTGCCTGGGTAGATATTAATATCCCCAACGGCATAAATACCAGGCGTACTAGTCTGAAAGCATGCGGTGTCTACAGCAATTTGCTTGCGATCAATGTCTAGACCCCAGTCAGCTATGGGTCCCAATTTAGGGGAGAGTCCATAAAACAATAAGAGCGCATCTAAGGCAAGATGTTGAACTTCGCCATCAATATTGGTGACGGCAATTTCTGTGAGTTTGCCATTTGAGGATTCAAGACCTGTTATTTGCCCGATGATGAGTTGCATCTTGCCGGCGGTACAAAGGGCGCGCATCTTCGCAACGGATTGAGGCGCGGCCTTAAATTCATCTCGGCGATGAATGAGTGTCACGCTTGCTGCTTGATCAGCAAAATATAGCACCCAATCTAGTGCGGAGTCTCCGCCACCGCAAATCACCATACGTTTACCTGCAAATTGCTGGGGATTTCTGACGCGATAGAAAACTTGCTTATCGATAAAAGCTTCGATACCTTCTAGATTGAGTGTGCGCGGCTGAAATGCGCCAACGCCAGCGGCAACAAAAATCGACTTACTCAAAAAATACTGATCTTGGGATGTGCGAATAAGAAAGCGACCATCGGCTTGCTTCTCAATGGTCGAGACCTCTTGATTTAAATGAAACTCCGGTGCAAATGGCTCAATTTGTTTCAGGAGACTACTAACCAGCTCTCGACCAGTGCAAACCGGAATTGCCGGAATGTCATAAATCGGTTTATCTGGATAGAGCTCGATACATTGACCGCCCACTTCGGGCAGAGAATCAATGACGTGAGCTTTAATTTCTAGGAGTCCAAGCTCGAAGACTTGGAAGAGCCCCACTGGACCGGCGCCAATAATGACTGCATCGGTTTCAATGGGGTGATGCAATTTACTTTACCAGTTGGTCAAGTTTATTTTTAACGTCTTTCCATTCTTCCGCGTCGGGAAGGGGGGCTTTAGATTTAGTGATGGATGTCCATGATGGCGATAAGTCAGCATTTAGTTTAATGAACGCTTGTTGATCTCCTGGTACATCATCTTCTGCATAAATTGCATTGACAGGGCATTCAGGGACACACACTGCGCAATCA
Source organism: Polynucleobacter sp. UK-Mo-2m-Kol15 (assembly GCF_018881505.1). Taxonomy (GTDB): domain Bacteria; phylum Pseudomonadota; class Gammaproteobacteria; order Burkholderiales; family Burkholderiaceae; genus Polynucleobacter. The sequence goes on from NZ_JACVQC010000001.1 coordinate 923,187, forward strand.
ATACATTCATCTGGATCGATAACTAAAAAGTTAGGGCCTTCACGAAAACAATCGACTGGGCAGACATCAACGCAATCAGTATATTTGCAGCGGATACAGGCTTCAGTAACAACGTAAGTCATGATGTTTTACAGGTAAGGAGTTCAGGTTAATGAACCGTCAGGTTAAAGAAACTTGATTTTAGCCGAATCAGCTTTTTTTCAGACAAAAGCCTCAATTTACTTGAGGTAAAGTCTCGGTATGAACATCCCAGCCAATACCTCCAAACACCCCCTTAAACCGAAGATTTTGGTCGCAAGGGCCATATTTCCAGAGGCACTAGCCAAATTAGAGGAATCCTACGAGGTTCGCTCGAACCAGTCCGACAAAATATTGAGCCCAGCGGAGCTGAAAAATGCACTTTCAGAGGTGGCAGGGGCTTTGGTTGCTGGTAGTGAGAGGATTGATGCTGCTGCCCTTTCTCAGGCAAAAAATTTGAAAGTAGTGGCCAATATTTCGGTTGGCTATAACAACTTTGATGTTCCGGCGATTACTGCTGCTGGTGTTATGGCCACCAATACCCCTGATGTGCTTACGGATACAACCGCTGATTTTGGCTTTGCTTTGTTAATGGCAACTGCACGACGGATTACCGAGTCTGAACATTGGGTGAGGGCGGGTCAGTGGGATCAATGGTCAATCGTGAATAACCCCTTGGGTATGGATTTGCATCACAGTACCATTGGTATTATTGGTATGGGTCGCATTGGCCAAGGCATTGCTAAGCGTGCCTTAGGTTTCGGTATGAAAGTGATTTATCACAACCGCAGTCGTCTCTCTAGCGCAGATGAAAAAGCCTGTGGAGCTACTTATGCTTCTAAAGAGGAGTTGCTACGTACTGCCGATCATGTGGTATTGGTGCTACCTTACACCACTCAAAATCACCACATGATTGCTGCCGCAGAAATTGCGATGATGAAACCGACTGCAACCCTAGTCAATATTGCTCGCGGCGGCATTGTGGATGATCTTGCTTTGGCGCAAGCGTTGCAAAGTGGCAAGATCTTTGCGGCTGGCTTAGATGTTTTTGAAGGTGAGCCTCAAGTGCATCCAGAGTTGCTCAAGTGTAGCAATATTGTGTTGGCTCCGCACATTGCGAGTGCTACAGAAAAAACACGTAGAGCAATGGTGGATCTTGCAGTAGAAAATCTACGAGCAGCACTTGATGGAAAAAAACCGCCAAGCTTAATTAACGCTGAAGTATTTGGTGGCTAATGGAATGATACGAAGTTGACTGATAAATTAATCCGCTTCAACTTCTTCCGGAAGATCTCTCAGCGCAAGTTCAATTCCACCAAACTTGCCTGCTACCCAGTTGTAGACCTTGCAGGCAATCCATAGCAAAGCAAAGCCAAGTAAAGCATTGAGGATCAATGCAGAGAGAACCGTAAATCCAGGAATGGCACCATCACGAATGAAGGCTACAAACAGGGCTAGTAACACGATTGGCACGGAGAAGCAGAGATAAACTAAAACTAAGGTTTTAGCGGTATGCATTGGGTCTACGAAGGCAATTTCTTTTTTGGTGAGTTTCATGAGATGCAATTTTAAAGCAGTCCGTCGAAAAGCGCCACATCAACCCACTCACCAGCAGCTACATTTCCATGGTCGTGAGACAGGATGACAAAGCAATTTGCCTCACTCATCGATCGCAAAATTCCCGCTCCTTGGCTGCCGGTAAGTTTCACCGTAGGCTTTCCATCTGGGCCGCGGCCCACAATTGCACGCTGAAATTCTGTTCTACCAGGTTTTTTCCGAATTGGTGCCTTGGCAATCGCTTGAGTCATTGGTGGCTCAGTTTGGCTTGCACCATTCAATTGCAATAAAGCGGAGCGTACAAATTGGTAGAAGGTCACCATCACCGCAACCGGATTGCCAGGCAGGCCAAAGAAGAGGGTTTTATGGCTAGACCCCTCAACTTGCTTGAGCATGCCAAAGGCCATGGGGCGACCCGGCCGCATGGCAATTTTCCAAAATCCCACATCGCCAAGCTCTTGCATGATTTGCTTAGTAAAGTCTGCTTCGCCGACAGAGACTCCACCAGAGGAAATCAAAACATCCGCTTTTGAGGCGGCATCCACGAAGGCGGCTTTAAGTGAAGTGGGATCGTCGCGGACAATCCCACAGTCAACGATCTCTACATTCAGACGATTGAGTAGGCCGGTCAGGCTATAGCGATTGCTGTCATAAATGCTACCCGCATCAAGGGCTTGTTCTAAGGGTCGTAACTCATCTCCGGAAGAAAGGATGGCCACCTTCAGTTTGCGATGTACTGTGAGGTTGGCAATGCCCAGAGATGCGGCTAGACCAAGATCAGATGGTCGTAATAAGCGACCAGCCGTAATAGCGGCTTTGCCACTTTGTAAATCCTCGCCACGTAAGCGACGGTTATCTCCACGCCTCACTTGGTTTTGTTTGAACTCGACAACAGATTCATTTGCAGATTCAGTAAATTCTTGTGGGATGACGGTATCGCAGTCATTGGGCATGAGTGCACCAGTCATGATCTTGAGGCATTCACCCGAACCAATAGCGCCTTCATAAGGTTTGCCAGCATAGGCTGTGCCAACAATCTTTAAGGTGACTATCGTTTCGCTATTTCCCAGGCAATCACCATGAAAGGCAAAACCATCCATAGCGGAGTTATCGGCGGCAGGGACGTCGATCGGGGAGAGTAAGTCTTTCGCTAGAATGCGGTTGATCGCTTGATCTAAAGTGACTGACTCAATATCACTTGCCTTATTGAGCTTACGAGACTCTTGAAGTAATTCATTAACTAGACCTGAGATAGCCTTGCGTGCGTCATCCACATGAAGAGATGCGGTTAGGAGAATAGGGCTATTTGGCGAGTGCTTGATTGAATCTGTCATAACGATACTTTTTCTAGGGCGGCCAACTCTTCTGGTGTATTTACATTAGCAAATGCTAGTGGGTTTTCAAAAACTACTGTGCCAGATCGCAATTCTTTAAACCAGTGATCAATCTTCAGATCTCCTTTACTTAAAAAGGTATCCAAAGAATCTTGTAAATCACTTTTCATTAAACAGAAAACAGGCTGAGACCAAACTTTGCCATCATCTTCTTTTGAGGAGGCAAAGACGAGCTCTAAATCGTTATTTTCCAGTTGAGATGCCATCTCTTTGGCAAGATCAACTGGCAATAAAGGTGAGTCGCAAGGTGACGTTAGTAAGTAGGGTGTTTTGCAATGCTGCAGTCCGACTGAGAATCCCGCTAATGGGCCGGAGAAATCTGGGGTTGAATCCATGAGTACTGGATACCCATAGTGTGAATACTTCGTAATACTGCGGTTAGCATTAATTAGAATCGTACTGACTTGTGGCCTGAGTCGGCTGATTGCAGATTCAATCATAGCTTTACCGTGAAAGGGGATTAAGCCCTTATCAATGCCGCCCATTCTCTGCGCGCGGCCACCGGCCAAAATAAGTCCGGTTATGTGTTCTGAGGTAATCATTAGCCGCCGATGTAAGACATCTCTACTTTTCGAGAAGAATTCGAGCCAATGGTATTAGATCCCCGAATCTCTGAATAGTGATCACTGCGTCCAGCCCATGTAGACATAATGGCATTGGCAATTTCTAAATCAGATCTACCAGAACGCAATAGTGTTTTGAAATCAAAACCTTCGTTTGCAAACAGGCAAAGATAGAGTTGACCATCTGTAGAGATACGCGCGCGTGTGCACTCATGACAGAAAGTTTGTGTGACGCTAGATATAAAACCAATTTCACCAGAGCCATCAAGATAGCGCCAGCGCTGAGCTACCTCACCAGGATAGTTAGCCTCCATAGGTTCTATTGGGAAGATGGCATTAATGCGATCGGCAACCTCTTGTGAGGGAAGTACTTGAGTCATATCCCAGCCATTAGAGCTACCCACATCCATAAATTCAATAAAGCGCAACGTGACACCACTGCCTTTGAAGTGCTTAGCCATACCAATAATCTCTTGATCATTGGTACCCTTTTTTACAACCATATTCACCTTGAGATTAGCAAAGCCTGCTTCTTTCGCTGCGGCGATCCCATCTAGTACATCCGCAACTGGAAAGTCGACATCATTCATTTTTTTGAAGATGTCATCATTCAGACCATCAAGGCTAATGGTGAGGCGATGCAAGCCTGCGGCTTTTAACGAAACTGCCTTCTTACGCAAAATACTGCCATTCGTAGTCAAGGTCAGGTCAAGAGGCTGATCTGCTGTGGTGCGAATCTTCGCTAGCATCTCAATCAGCACTTCGAGGTTTTTGCGTAGTAAAGGCTCGCCACCAGTGAGGCGAATTTTTTCTACACCCAATGAAGCAAAGATAGTCGTTAAACGGGTGATTTCTTCAAAGCTGAGTAATTCATCATGAGATAGATAAGGATAATCTTTGTCGAAGATTTCCTTAGGCATGCAATAGGTGCAGCGGAAGTTACATCGATCTGTGACAGAGATACGTAAATCACGAAGCGGACGCCCACGAGTATCTTGAGTTGAGGTATTCATAGCCATGAGCTGTCCAGGAATGGACGGCTTGAGACCTTTACCCTCATCTAAACGTATAGGAATTACTTTTTCAACCATGCCTAATTATGGCTGTGAAACGGTGTTTCTGCCAAACTGCCAAATATCCTTGTGAGATAAATAGCAGTCTGGAGAAATTGGATTAAACCGTTTTTTCTTGGCCGCCGGTTTCAACTAAAACCATTGGACCATTTTGCAAGCTAACAGGTGCCTTTGGAGTTCTGCCTATTGGCAAAATTTCTGGCTCTGCTTTGATTTGCGATTGCACTTCTTGATGTTTACTAGCATCTGTTGCAACCCAGACCATGCCAGCAGACTGAACTACGCTATGCAATGGCGTTTCTTCGAGTGCTTGGAATGCAACCTTAGGTAGCTCAGGCATCGGTTTAACGATTATTTCAATTGCTGGAGCTACTGTGGCTACTGGAGTGACTACAGTAGCAGTGTGATCAGTGCGATTGCTTTGACGCGGAGCACGTTGCTCTCTTGGCTCTCTAGGCGCGCGTGGTGCACGTGCTTTCACTTCGTTTGAAGCTATAGGTGTGACCGTATTTCCAAAGCTTTGAGTAATATTCTGAATTGGCATTGAGGCAGATGCTCCGGCCATTCCTACTGGGGGGCCAGAGAAAGAAGTTGCCACTGCAACAATAGAGGCAATAGCCTCATCACCAGCGGACTCAGTGCGTTCACTTCGTTGACCTCGACTGCGACTGCGACGGTTGCGACCACGACCACGACGCTCTTCACCATCAGCACTCGGTGCTGCATCAGTGCCAGGGGCTGCCTCAGTAGCTGGAGTCACTGCAGCTTGATTTTCTGGCTTTGGATTTTGACTGTTCTGGTTGCGATTACCGTTGCGACCGCGACCATCTTGACGACCTCTACCTGAACCCGCTTCGCGTGGAGCATTTGTACCTTCAGCACTTACTGCACCATCAGCTGGACGCTCAGCACGATCATTACGCTCGCCACGACGACCACGATTACGATTGCTACCGTTACGATTATTTTGATTACGGCCTCGTGGTGCACTAGGGGTAGGCTTTGCTTCTGGTGCAGGCGCAGAAGAGAATAAACTCTTAATGAATCCGAAGAATCCACCAGTACTAGCTGTTTCCAAGTTGACTTTTTCAGTGCGCGCAGGACGCGGCTGACTTACTGGTGCTGGTGCATTTGGTGTAATCCCTTTGACAGCAGCTTCAGGGCGAACTTTAACGTCTGCATCCTTTCGACTTACTGCAGTATCAGTTTCAAGTTCAGCTGCAGCTTCTTCAGCCATCACGTAGCTGGCTTTTTGGTCATCAAGACGGGGATCGTCATGGCGTAAACGCTCGAGCTTGTAATGCGGTGTTTCTAAATGCTTATTTGGAATCATCAAGACGTTCACTTTGAAACGAGTCTCAATCTTGATGACTTCAGCGCGCTTCTCATTGAGTAAGAATGCAGCCACTTCGACTGGAACTTGGGAGTGAATAGCGGCTGTGTTTTCTTTCATTGCTTCTTCTTGAATGATGCGCAAGACTTGCAATGCAGAAGATTCGGTATCGCGAATATGACCAGTACCATTACAACGTGGGCAGGTTACGTGGCTACCTTCAGAAAGGGCAGGGCGTAAACGCTGGCGTGACATTTCCATCAAACCAAACTTAGAGATCTTACCCATCTGAACGCGAGCACGGTCATGGCGTAGAGCATCGCGTAAGCGATTCTCTACATCTTTTTGTGCTTTGCTTGATTCCATATCAATGAAGTCAATCACGATCAAGCCACCTAAGTCACGTAAACGTGCTTGACGAGCGATTTCATCAGCTGCTTCTAAGTTTGTGCGAGTGGCAGTCTCTTCAATGTCAGAGCCGCGGGTTGCGCGTGCAGAGTTGACGTCTACTGAAACTAGGGCTTCAGTATGGTCAATCACAATCGCACCACCTGAAGGCAATGGCACTGTTCGTGAGTAAGCAGTTTCAATTTGATGCTCGATTTGGAAGCGGGAGAACAATGGAACATCGTCCTGGTAACGTTTCACTCTCGGCAGGTTATCTGGCATCACTACTGACATAAATGCCGCAGCTTGCTCATAAATGTCATCCGTATCGATGAGGATCTCACCAATATCTGGCTGGAAATAATCACGAATCGCACGAATTACTAAGCTAGATTCGAGATAGATCAATAGTGGCGCTGAATTGCCCTTGGCCGCTTCATCAATCGCTGTCCACAACTGCATGAGATAGCTTAAATCCCATTGCAATTCGGTAGCGTCACGACCAATACCTGCTGTACGAGCAATGATGCTCATCCCATCTGGCACTTCTAACTGGGACATTGCTTCACGGAGCTCTTGACGGTCTTCACCTTCAATACGACGAGAAACACCACCTCCACGAGGATTGTTTGGCATCAATACTAAATAGCGACCCGCCAGGGAGATAAAAGAGGTCAGGGCGGCGCCTTTTTGGCCGCGCTCTTCTTTTTCTACCTGAACAATGATTTCTTGGCCTTCGCGTAAGGCATCTTTAATAGAAGCATTTCGGACATCAATACCTTCTTTAAAGTAGGTGCGGGCAACTTCTTTGAATGGCAAGAAGCCATGGCGTTCTTCACCGTAATTTACAAAGCAAGCTTCGAGCGAAGGCTCAATGCGGGTAATAACGCCTTTGTAAATATTGCCTTTGCGTTGTTCACGACCGGCAGCTTCGATATCGATATCGATGAGTTTTTGACCATCGACGATGGCAACTCGCAACTCTTCTTGTTGAGTTGCATTAAATAACATGCGTTTCATAACACTCTCCTATTGGGAGTGCGTCGTTGCGCGCTGCGTTAGGGACAAGTTAGATACCGCTAGGGGCATAGCCCATTGGCGGCTTTGTAGTGTGGGTCAAACCAATCTAGGCATTTATTGCCTAGAACACCAGGTTCAATATTGTTAAACCGGCGCCACACTTGACGATCGCCGCAGAGACCTCCTTTAGGTCATCTATGCAGGCGCGCGCCTGAAAACTGTCTTCTAATCGCGGGTCGCGGCATACGGCACACCAACCCTGCGCCTCATTACAACGGGGGAGGGGCAACCCCGGGAGTCTATTAAGGGCGACTCCAAGCTCCACGATTCAAACCTAAACCAGGTCATTCTCGGGCCAATAAATTGGCTAGAGCGTTGATTATACGGCACATGTTGAACGACAATGGGGTATTGTTAAGTCCCTTGTCGACCCTCGTCGGGGTGGCAAGAGAGATAAATCATGAAATCCGAACCCATATCTAAGCCTTTACAGGTAAAAACTAGCGCTCCGGCTGCCGTTCATCTTCAGACCATTGGCTCAGAGGAGGCTGGTCAGCGCCTAGATAATTACCTTTTGCGCTGGGCTAAAGGGGTTCCCAAAAGTCACGTTTATCGAATTATTCGTTCCGGAGAGGTCCGAGTAAATAAGAAAAGGGCTGAGCCGACTACCCGTTTGGTTGAGGGGGATATAGTCAGGGTTCCGCCGGTTCGTATTGCCGAGCCCGCCCAAATGGCGGCAGTCAATACTGCTCAAACCAAGTCTCGGGCTCAGGGATATTCCGACAAAATGCCCATTTTGTTCGAGGATGAGGCTCTACTAATCGTGAATAAGCCCGCAGGTTTGGCAGTTCATGGAGGCTCAGGCATTGCCCTAGGTGTTATTGAGACTCTCCGTATTACACGTCCGGAACTCAAATTTCTAGAATTGGTCCATCGTTTAGATCGAGATACTTCCGGTGTCTTGCTCTTGGCTAAAAAGCGTAGTGCTTTAGTAGAACTGCATCGGCAGATCCGCGAAGGGCAGACAGATAAGCGCTATTACTTGCTAGCTCATGGTGAAGTTGCGCAAGGTGCTGGCACGATGCAGTTGAAGTTTGCATTACATAAATACCTATTGGCTAATGGTGAGCGTCGTGTTCGTGTTGACCCGGATGGCCTACCAAGCCATACCGCTTTGCGTGTTACCAAAATAATGAAGCGTGGCGAAGTGGCTATTACCCTCGCCGAAGCCCAATTAAAAACCGGGCGTACTCACCAAATTCGTGTGCATCTCCAAAAATTAGGCCACTCGATTTTGGGTGACGATAAATATGGCTTTGAAGATCAAGATAAGATAGTGAAGTCCAAGCGTTTGTATCTGCATGCCCACTTGGCTGGCTTTACTCATCCCCGTTCTGGCGAGAAAATGCGTATTGAATCACCACTTCCAGCTGAATTTACCGCGATGATGAACACTTTTGAAGTGACTAAAAATGCCTGAAGAGCAAAAACCCGATAGACGTTACGACCTGATCGTGTGGGACTGGGATGGAACTATCATGGATTCCACGCCAACGATCGTGCACTGCATTCAGCAAGCTTGCCGTGATTTGGATTTTAAGGTGCCGGATGATGCTTTAGCCAGCTCGGTTATTGGCTTAGGCATTCACGATTCACTCAGAAGAGCGGTACCGTGGATTGAGCCAGTCCATTTCCCCAAGTTAACAGAGCGTTTTCGTTATCACTACCTAGCTAAAGATCACGAGCTTGATTTGTTTCCGGGTATTCGTGAATTGCTACACAGCTTGCGTGAAGAGGGTTACTTATTAGGCGTTGCGACAGGTAAGTCACGCGTTGGATTGGATCGATCCTTAAGGCATCATCAGTTAGAGCAGATGTTCCATGAAACCCGCACTGCAGATGAGTCCTTCTCTAAGCCCCATCCTGGAATGCTCTTAGAGTTGTCAGATGTCATGCAAGTACCGATGCGCCGTATGTTGATGATTGGGGATACCACCCATGATTTGGATATGGCAGCAAATGCAGGTGTGGATGCAGTAGCGGTAACGTATGGCGCACATCCCCCAAGTACTTTAAAAGAGGCGCCGTCACTTGCGCATGTGGATGATGTCTCGCAGTTAGGTAAATGGTTTAGCGACAATCTCACTATTAAAAACGAGTTAGTAATTAAGGATTAACAAGATGGATCAGAATCAATCCGAGAACGCAAATCAAAATTGGGAGCGTCAAGCTCTGGAGCATTTATTACTAGAGAATTTAAAAGAGACTCGAAAGGCGCGCCGCTGGAGAGCGGTATTTCGTATTCTTACGCTCATTGTCTTTGTTGGCGTAGTGCTCGCGGTATTTGATTTTCATCTACCAGGGCGGGGCATGGGAATGGAGAAGCATACCGCCTTAGTTACTCTGGAGGGGGAGATTTCCTCGAGCTCAATGGCTAACGCGTTAGATATTAATTCATCGCTGAGCGCTGCATTTGAAAATGAAAATAGTGCTGGCGTAGTTTTGCGTATTAATAGTCCTGGCGGTTCACCAGTTCAGGCTGGCATGATGAATGACGAAATTCATCGCTTACGCAAGCTTTATCCAAGCAAGCCATTTTATGTTGTTGTAGAAGATATTTGCGCCTCAGGTGGTTACTATGTGGCTGTTGCTGGTGACCAAATTTTGGTTGATAAGGCCAGTTTGGTGGGATCTATTGGTGTAATCATGGAAGGCTTTGGTTTCACTGGCTTGATGGATAAGTTGGGCGTAACTCGTCGCATGATTGCTGCAGGTTCCAATAAGGGGATGATGGATCCATTCTCCAAAGAAAATCCACAGCAAGTGGAGATGATTAAAACCATGATCGATGAGATCCATCAACAATTTATAACGGTAGTAAAGGCAGGTCGTGGTGATCGCCTAAAAGAAACTCCGGAGATGTTCTCGGGTCGTGTTTGGAATGGTGAACAAGCAATCAAAATTGGCTTAGTAGACGGCTATGGATCGGTAGAGTCTGTTGCACGCGATATCTTTAAAGCGCCGGATATTTTGGACTACACCATGAAAGAGAATTTCGCAGAGCGTGTTGCCAAACGCTTTGGTGCTGAGGTTGGCGCTGCGGCAGGTAAAGCCTTAATTAAGGCACCTGATTTAAAGTAAATCATAGCTTCACAAGGTGAAAAACACTTAGGCCAGCAATAGAAATACTGCTGGCCTATTTTGTAATGACGAGCAGGCGGCTTCATTTGGGAAGCGCTTACGCCAGTCTGCAATAGATAAGGTAGTAATAGCTTCACTTGGCAGGCTGAGATCCATACCAAGACATAATAATGATTGCGGTGATAGTGTATTAAGACAAGCCATCAACATTGCAGTATTGCGATATGGCGTCTCAATCCAGATTTGTGTCTGCTGTAATTTTCTAGACTCTACTTCTAGCTGTTTCAGTCGTGAGATGCGATCTTGTACATCATGCGGAATATAACCCTGAAATGCAAAGCGTTGACCATTTAAACCGCTGGCCATCAGACCCAATAAAATAGAGCTTGGCCCGACCAGTGGTTTTACTTTGGCGCCTAGTTTGTGAGCTGCTAGTACCAGCTCTGCGCCGGGATCTGCAACACCTGGAACGCCCGCCTCTGACATGAGGCCCATATCTTTTCCGGCGATCAGCGGCTTGAGTAAATCCATTGGTTTGACCGCATCACCATACTTAGCATTGCGTGCAAGGCCACGCCATTCACTCATTTGCATTTCTTGAATGGTACAGGCCAAGGGCGAAACACTATCGACTGTTTTTAAAAAGGCGCGTGCAGTTTTTGCATCTTCCACAATCCAGTGGGTAAGCTTGGCAGTTTGGGTCATGGTTTCGCTTGGTAAAACCCAAGGCAATTGCTCAGCACGCGAATCATCTCCCAAGGTATTGGGAACCAAAAAGAGGGTGCCTAGTATTGAACTCATGATTTAATTCTTTTTCATTCAGTTAATTGATGTTTTATTTGGAATGAGAAAGCCGGCTTCACGCAAGAGGCCGCTCAATGCAATTAAAGGTAGGCCTATCAATGCAGTGGGGTCATCACTTTTGATGGATTCTAGGAGTGAAATTCCCAGGCCTTCAGACTTGGCGCTACCAGCACAGTCGTAGGGTTCTTCGGCATGGAGATATGCCTCTAGAACATCGTCAGATAGTTTTCGGAAGGTAACTTCTGTAGGAGTATTGACGGTTGTCTCGACATCGCCATGCATCAGACATAGTGCCGTTTGAAAAGTCACAGTGGCACCACGCATGAGTTGTAGTTGCGCCATCGCACGCTCAAAATTTCCTGGCTTACCAATAGCGGCACCACACAGGTCAGCTACTTGATCCGAGCCAATAACCCAGGCTTCGGGGTGATCTTTGGCAACAGCTGCAGCTTTTGCTTTGGCTAAGCGCAAAGCTAAGTCTAGGGTGCTTTCACCGGGGAGTGGCGCTTCATCAACCTGAGGTGAGATGACTTCAAAAGGGATGCGTAAGCGATCTAAGAGCTCCCTGCGATAGACCGATGTGGATGCCAGGATTAGTTTTTTTGCAGAATTACTCATCGCAACTTGTACTTTCGTTGAAGCCTTCATTTAGACTGATGTCATGAATCGTAATCAAGTTTTACCTCAAGTTGAGTTATCCAGTGATCCCAAGGCCCTGAGTCGGATCGATTTTTGCGCTCCTCAGTCCTATCAAGGGGCTGGATTTTTGGAGATTTCAGTCTTGCCAAGGGTAGCTGACGAAGTCTCTATTATCGAACCAGGTGATGGCTTTCATTGGCAGGTAATGACCCATTTTGCGGATTCTCCGGGCACTCAGCCCCAACAAATTTTAGAATTGGTTATAAAAGGGCGTCTTCACCTAGTTTGTCAGGGCTGCCTGCAGGATTGTGGCCTGGATTTGGCCCAAGAAAGTCGATTTGTCATGGTTGCTACCGAGGACGAGGCAGACGCCTTTCCAATGGAGGACGATCAACTAGAGCCGTTGGTGGCAAGTCAACATTTTGATCTCTTGGGGCTAATTGAGGATGAAATCCTCCTTTCCCTACCCTTAATTCCAAAGCATCTAGAAGGCGCTTGTCAGGCACGTACCGCCTCATTTGGGGGTGGTAAGAGTGCCGAAGATGCCTCTGAAAAACCTCAAAATCCCTTTAACATATTGAAAAATATGAAGAAAAATTGATTCTATCCCGCATTAAGAAGCTTGTATTTCAAAGTCGTTTTATCAATTAATCAAGCATTTAGCTCAATTTACATGTTAGAATATCGCCTTGCTTAGGAGTTCAATATGGCCGTCCAACAGAATAAAAAATCCCCATCCAAACGTGGCATGCATCGTGCGCACGACTTTTTGACCGCACCTGCTACGGCTGTTGAAGCCACAACTGGTGAGGCACACTTGCGCCACCACATTTCACCAAACGGCTACTACCGTGGTCGTAAAGTTGTTAAAACAAAAAACGACTGATTCTTTAGTCTAAAAGATAGAAGCGGCTCCAATAAAAGCCGCTTTTTTCTTTGAAAAAAACTACTTGCAGCAATACATGATTTTATGAGTGTCACTCTTGCTATCGATGCTATGGGCGGAGATCACGGGGTAACTGTCACTGTCCCTGCTTGTTGCGATTTCCTCGAAAAACATGCAGATGTGAACATTGCCTTAGTTGGCAATCCAGAAGCGCTCAAGCAAGCCTTGAGTCAATTTCCAAAAGCGCCAATCGAGCGCATTCAAATTATTCCTGCTAGTGAAGTTGTCCTCATGGATGACCCTATTGAGGTGGCGTTGCGTCGTAAAAAAGACTCCTCTATGCGAGTTGCTATTGAGCAGGTCAAAGAAGGCTTGGCTGATGCAATTATTTCCTCGGGTAATACTGGCGCCTTGATGGCAATCTCGCGCTATATTCTTAAAACCCTGGAAGGTGTTGATCGTCCTGCAATTGCTACTGCGATCCCCAATGAAAAAGGGCGCGGTACAACTATGCTCGATCTTGGCGCTAACGCAGATTGTGAGCCTATGCATTTAGTACAGTTTGCACAAATGGCTAACGTGATGGTGCAGGTTGTTGATGGCACGCAAAACCCCTCAATCGGACTTCTCAATATTGGGGAGGAGGTGATTAAGGGTAATGAAGTGGTGAAGCAGACGGGTGAGTTGCTACGTCAAACAAACCTTAACTTTTACGGCAACGTAGAGGGTAATGATATTTTTAAGGGCACTACGGATATCGTGGTGTGCGATGGTTTTGTGGGTAACGTCGTTCTTAAGGCAAGCGAAGGCTTGGCCAAGATGATGAGTGGCTTAATTAAAGAAGAATTCAATCGATCATGGCTTACTAAGCTAATGGCAATCTGCGCTATGGTGCCATTATTACGTGTCCGAAAACGTGTTGACCATCGTCGTTATAACGGTGCAGTACTCTTGGGTTTGCGCGGTTGCGTAATTAAGAGTCATGGATCAGCGGATCGCTTTGCATTTGGTTTTGCGCTCGATCGTGCATATGAAGCAGCAAAAAATCGCATGGTAGAGCGCATCGCTCAGGCTTTTGTGGCGGAGACAACATAATCATGGGTACCTATTCACGGATAGCGGGGACTGGAAGTTATCTTCCGGAGCAGCGTTTAAGCAATCAAGACCTCGTTGAGCGTTTGGCGAAGATTGGTCTTGAAACTAGTGATGAGTGGATTGTGACTCGTAGCGGAATTTCTGCTCGTCACTTTGCCTCAGAAAATCAACTCACTAGTGACTTGGCAGTCAATGCAGCCCTAGCAGCATTAGAGGCGGCCGGTTGTACTTCTGAAGATCTTGATTTAATTATCTTGGCGACATCAACACCAGATCATTTGGGCGGTTTTCCAAGTACCGCATGCGTAGTTCAGGATAAGTTGGGCGCCCATACCAATTGCGCAGCATTTGATGTTCAGGCGGTATGTGCTGGCTTTACTTATGCTCTCGCAATTGCGGATGCATTTATTCGTACGGGTACCCATAAAAAAGTATTGGTTCTCGGTGCAGAAACTTTCTCCCGTATTTTGGATTTCCAAGATCGCACCACGTCCGTTTTGTTTGGTGATGGTGCTGGAGCAGTAGTCTTAGAGGCTTCCACAGATCCAGGCATTCTGGCAACAGCTTTGCATGCTGACGGAAGTCAACGCGACATTCTGTGTGTTCCGGGTCGGGCCAAGCAGGGTGGTGTTGAAGGATCTGCTTACTTAACCATGGATGGTCCCGCAGTATTTAAGTTGGCCGTCAAAGTGCTTGAGCAAGTTGCGCACGAGGCTTTAGAGAAGGCCAACCTAAAACCAGAACAAATCGATTGGTTGGTGCCACATCAAGCCAATATCCGCATTATGGAAAGCACGGCTCGCAAGATGGGTATGTCAATGGATAAAGTCATTGTGACCGTCCATGAGCATGGCAATACCTCTGCTGCATCTATCCCACTTGCTTTAGATGTCGGTGTTCGCTCTGGTCAAATTCAACGCGGCCAATACCTTTTGCTAGAGGGTGTAGGCGGTGGCTTTGCTTGGGGTGCGGCAGCAATCAAGTACTAAGTCATAAGCAATACATTAATAACCATCACTCAACGATTATTTCTATGACATTTGCATTCGTATTCCCCGGCCAAGGTTCCCAATCTGTTGGGATGCTCAACACTATTGCCAATCGCCCTGAAGTCCGCGCGACCTTACAGGAAGCTTCGGAAGCTTTGGGTGAGGATGTTGCAAAACTGATTGCAGAAGGCCCTTCTGAAGCCTTATCTTTAACAACCAATACGCAGCCTGTGATGTTGACTGCGGCGATCTCGTTCTACCGCGCTTGGTTGGCCTCTGGAGGCGCCGTTCCTCAGATGATGGCTGGGCATAGTTTGGGGGAGTACTCCGCCTTAGTTGCTGCTGGCGTGATCTCATTTAAAGATGCTGTGCCCTTGGTGCGTTTTCGTGCTGAGGCGATGCAGACAGCAGTGCCAGTAGGTACTGGTGGAATGGCTGCAATCTTGGGTTTAGATGATGCGCTTGTGAAAACCGTTTGCGCCGAAGCTGCTGCTGCATCTGGTGGCGTAGTGGAGGCGGTGAACTTCAATGCGCCAGGACAAGTGGTGATTGCTGGTGGTAGCGATGCAGTAACTAAGGCCTGTGAATTGCTTAAGGCAGCTGGCGCGAAACGCGCTTTACCGTTGCCAGTTTCAGCACCATTCCACTCCTCATTACTCCAGCCTGCCTCTGAAAAACTCAAAGGCTATTTGGCTGATATTGAATTTAAGGTGCCCACTATTTCTGTAGTCAATAACGTTGATGTCAATGTGCTGAATGATCCGGCGGCGATTAAGGATGCCTTAGTGCGTCAAGCTGCCAAGCCAGTTCGTTGGCAAGAGACTATTAATGCAATGGCGCAGCATGGCATTACTCAGGTTGTAGAGTGCGGTCCCGGTAAGGTTTTGGCTGGGCTGACTAAGCGTATTAATGAGCATGTCGTTGGACTACCTATATTTGATGAGGTCAGCCTGAACGAGGCATTGGCTGCGGTAAAGTAAAAATACGAACAAGAAATATCAAAGAAACAAAAAGAAAAGACGGAAGACAAATATGAATCTCGACTTAAGTGGACAAATTGCATTAGTCACTGGCGCATCGCGGGGTATTGGTCAAGCAATTGCGGATGAGCTTGTGAAATGTGGTGCCAAGGTGATTGGTACTGCTACATCTGAGGATGGTGCAAAGTCCATCAATGCACGTTTACAAGCTAGCGGTGGTCGTGGCGAGGTGTTAAATGTCACCGATCCAAAGGCTTGCGAAGACATCATTGATCTGATTGTTAAAGATTTTGGTGGGATCAATATTTTGGTGAATAACGCCGGCATTACCCGCGATAACCTAGCGATGCGCATGAAAACAGATGAGTGGTCTGATGTGATCGATACTAATTTGAGTGCAGTTTTTCGTCTTTCGCAGGCTGTGATGCGCCCAATGATGAAGGCGCGTGCTGGTCGCATTATCAATATCACGTCGATTGTTGGACATATGGGCAATGCTGGACAGGCAAATTACGCTGCTGCTAAATCAGGGGTATCTGGCATGACTCGCGCCTTGGCCCGTGAAATCGGCAGCCGTAATATCACCGTGAACTGTGTAGCGCCTGGATTTATTGATACCGATATGACCCGTGCTTTAAGCGATGAGCAACAAAATGCTCTGAAAGCGAATATTCCTTTGGCTCGCCTAGGCAGTCCGGAAGATGTGGCGCAGGCGGTAGCATTTTTAGCCTCTCCAGCGGCCGGATATATCACTGGAAATACCTTACATGTCAATGGCGGGCTCTATTTAGCCTAATAACAAAGCAGGAATTGATCATTTTTTGGCGGATTTACTAATTTAGCCCGCCAAGCTGATAAAATCTTTTTCATCGTTTTTTTACAACCCTTGGGGGAATTAATGGATAACATCGAACAACGCGTTAAGAAGATCGTCGCTGAGCAATTAGGCGTCTCAGAAGCAGATATCAAAAATGAATCTTCTTTTGTGAACGACTTAGGCGCAGACTCTCTTGACACTGTTGAGTTAGTAATGGCTTTGGAAGACGAATTCGGGATTGAAATTCCGGATGAGGAAGCTGAAAAAATCACTACTGTTCAGCTCGCTATCGATTTTGCTCAGTCTAAAGCTCAGGGTTAATTCCCTAGCTTAGTCAAAAGCGATTACTGTGTCAGTAACAAATGGCCGTCGCCGGGTTGTCGTAACTGGCCTAGGCCTTATTTCACCAGTTGGTAACACGGTTGATGTAGCTTGGTCTAATTTACTCGAGGGTAAATCAGGCATTGCTACCATCACGAAGTTTGACCATACTCCGCTAAGTGTCCATTTCGCTGGCGAGGTGAAGGACTTTAATGTCGAAGAATATGTCTCCGCCAAAGAGGCGCGACATATGGATACTTTTATCCATTACGGCATTGCTGCTGGTACGCAAGCTATTCGCGACAGCGGTTTACAGGTAACCGAAGAGAATGCCGAGCGCATTGGCGTTATGGTTGGCTCAGGTATTGGCGGTTTGCCAATGATTGAAGAGACCGGAGCTGAGTTGTTGGCTCGCGGCCCTCGTCGCATCTCCCCGTTCTTTGTGCCAGGATCAATCATTAATATGATTTCTGGTCACCTCAGCATCTTGTTTGGCCTCAAGGGTCCAAACGTTGCTGCTGTGACAGCTTGTACTACTGGCTTGCACAGCATTGGATTGGCAGCACGCTTAATTCAGTATGGTGATGCCGATGTGATGGTTGCTGGTGGTGCTGAATCTACGATTTCAGCCCTAGGTGTTGGTGGTTTTGCATCAGCTCGTGCACTGTCTACTCGCAATGATGATCCAGCCACTGCTTCACGCCCATGGGATAAAGACCGAGATGGCTTCGTGCTTGGAGAGGGTGCTGGTGTTGTAGTGCTTGAAGAGTATGAGCATGCTAAAGCGCGTGGTGCAAAAATCTATTGTGAGCTCTTAGGCTTTGGTATGAGTGGTGATGCCTACCATATGACAGCTCCAAATATGGATGGTCCACGTCGTTGCATGGTCAATGCAATGCGCGATGCAGGCTTAAATACTGACCAGATTCAATATATTAATGCGCACGGCACTTCTACACCTTTGGGTGATAAGAATGAAACTGGCGCCATCAAGGCTGCTCTAGGCGATCACGCTAAGAAGACTTTGATTAACTCTACTAAATCGATGACAGGCCACCTTTTAGGCGGCGCTGGCGGCCTGGAGTCTGTCTTTACTATTCTGGCCTTACATAACCAGAAGTCTCCACCAACAATCAATATTTTCAATCAAGATCCAGAGTGTGATTTGGACTACTGCGCCAATACTGCTCGGGATGTGAAGATTGACCATGCCATCAAAAACAACTTTGGCTTTGGGGGTACTAACGGTACCTTGATTTTTGGCAAACTGACCTAATATTCATATCAGGTTATTTCCTTTCTTCGTTTTTTAATCATTGGTTTTTACCAAGCAGGTCTATAGCATTATGAAAAAGTACCTTATTGCGCTCTTAGCTGTCTTTAGCTTGGGGCAGATTGCATTTATTCCGCAGGCGTGTGCTCAGACCCCACGTGTCTCTATTCCTGACTTTGCTGATTTAGTTGAGCGAGCAAGTCCTGCCGTTGTGAACATTCGCACTACCGAAAAAGTGATGCAACAACAAGCCCAAGGCGGCTTTCCTGGTATGCCAGAGGATCAGGCTGAGTTCTTTCGCCGCTTCTTTGGTGTGCCTGTTCCAGGATTGCCGGGCGGACCCAAGCAAGCTCAACCTAACTCTGGCAAGCCTCAAGAGGCTGATCGTGGCGTAGGCTCTGGCTTCATTATTGAATCTAACGGCCTAATTTTGACTAATGCTCACGTGGTTGAGGGCGCCAATACGATTTACGTTACTTTGACTGATAAGCGTGAGTACAAGGCTAAGTTATTGGGTATGGATAAGCGTACTGATATGGCGGTTGTCAAAATCGATGCACGTGATTTGCCTAGGTTGCCACTGGGCGACTCTTCTCGAGTGAGGGTCGGTGAATGGGTATTAGCAATTGGCTCCCCATTCGGCCTGGAAAATACAGTCACAGCAGGTATTGTGTCTGCCAAGAGTCGTGATACTGGTGACTACCTACCCTTCATTCAGACAGATGTAGCGGTTAATCCTGGTAATTCTGGCGGCCCTTTATTGAATACTGCAGGACAGGTGATTGGAATTAACTCCCAAATTTTTAGCCGCTCTGGTGGGTATATGGGCATCTCTTTTGCTATTCCGATTGATGAGGCGATGCGTGTTGCAGATCAATTGCGCACAAATGGAAAAATGACTCGCGGACGTATTGGTGTTGCTTTAGGTGAAATGACAAAAGAGGTTGCTGAAAGCTTGGGTTTAGGTAGGCCTCGCGGCGCTTATGTTCGTAATGTCGAGCCAGGCGGTCCAGCAGCGGCAGGCGGAATTGAGTCAGGGGACGTGATTCTCAGCTTTAATGGCCGTGATATTGGCAAATCTACCGATTTACCAAGAGTGGTTGGGGAAACTAAGCCAGGAACTAGTGCTAGCGTACAAGTTTGGCGTAAAGGCTCTACTAGAGATTTGATGGTTTCTGTAGTCGATACCGAAGCGGGTCAAGCTGCCGCGAAGAAGCCAGATAGCTCGGGTTCATCGAGCGGAAATATGAATTCTCTTGGGGTAGCGGTTTCTGAGCTCTCAGACGGCAAGAAGAAGGAGCTCAATATCCGCAGCGGAGTAGAGGTTACTGGTTTGGGAGATGGTCCTTTGGCGCGTGCTGGCCTGCGTCAAGGGGATGTCATTATTCGGATTGCAGACGTTGATATTACTGGGGTTAAGCAGTTTGAGAGCCTGATTAAAGGCCTAGATACGAATAAAGCAGTTCCGATTTTTGTTCGTCGGGCTGACAGCACATTGATTATTCCAGTAAGGCCAAAATAAGCCAAAACTAGGGTTTTTGGTCAAATAAACGGGTTTGGCGCTAATTTAGCGCCACCCATTACAATTGCCTTAAGACGACTTTTTGCAGCGCATCATTGTGGTGCGTTCTGACAAGGCGTTTTTTGAAGACCACATATTACGCTATGGATTTAATCCGCAATTTCTCTATCATCGCCCACATTGATCACGGCAAATCAACTCTTGCTGATCGCATTATTCAACTCTGTGGTGGCCTCACTGATCGTGAAATGGAAGCTCAAGTTCTGGATTCGATGGATATCGAACGTGAGCGTGGTATCACTATTAAGGCGCAAACAGCAGCGCTGACTTATAAATCTAAAGACGGTAAAACCTACAACATCAATTTGATTGATACGCCAGGGCATGTCGACTTCTCCTATGAAGTAAGCCGTTCTTTATCGGCATGTGAAGGCGCATTGTTAGTAGTTGATGCCAGTCAGGGGGTTGAAGCCCAGACAGTCGCCAACTGCTACATGGCGCTGGAGTTAGGGGTTGAAGTGGTGCCGGTACTCAATAAGATTGATTTGCCGCAGGCTGATCCTGAGCGCGCCAAAAAAGAAATTGAAGATGTCATTGGTATTGATGCATCGGAAGCGGTGACCTGTTCGGCTAAAACTGGATTAGGAGTGCAAGAGGTCATTGAAGAAATGATTGCTCGTGTACCGCCGCCAAAGGGTAATGCGGCGGATCCTTTGCAAGCATTGATCATTGATTCTTGGTTTGATAACTATGTTGGCGTAGTGATGCTAGTGCGCGTCGTCAATGGCACTCTTAAGCCAAAAGAAAAAATTAGCTTGATGGCGAATGGCTCAAGTCATTTAGTGGAGCATGTTGGCGTCTTTAGTCCAAAGTCTGTAGACCGCCCAGAGTTGTCTGCTGGTCAAGTAGGCTTTGTGATTGCTGGTATTAAGGAACTCAAAGCTGCCAAAGTGGGTGACACAGTTACGCATACCCCTGGACAGCAAGGCCGAACTCCTGCGACAGCACCACTCCCTGGTTTTAAAGAGGTTAAGCCCCAGGTCTTTGCTGGTCTGTATCCAGTGGAGTCTAGTGAATACGATCAACTCCGTGAGTCTTTAGAGAAGTTACAGTTAAATGATGCTTCACTCCTGTACGAGCCTGAGGTTTCACAGGCGCTTGGTTTTGGATTCCGTTGTGGCTTCTTGGGGCTTCTGCACATGGAGATCGTACAGGAGCGCTTAGAGCGACAGTACGGCATGAACCTCATTACTACTGCGCCAACCGTTGTGTATCAGGTGGAGCAATCTGACGGAACCATTTTGTCGGTAGATAATCCATCGAAAATGCCAGAGGCGAGCAAGATTAATACGATTCTTGAGCCGATCGTGACAGTTAATCTGTATATGCCTCAAGAGTATGTGGGCTCGATCATTACCCTGTGCGTTGGTAAGCGGGGTATTCAGATGGATATGAATTACCTTGGTCGTCAAGTAAAACTGACATACGAACTCCCAATGGCTGAGATTGTTTTGGATTTCTTCGACAAAATGAAATCTATTTCTCGTGGCTATGCATCTATGGATTACGAATTCAAAGAGTACCGTCCAGCTGATGTAGTTAAGGTTGATATCTTGATTAATAGTGAGCGAGTTGACGCTCTATCCGTGATTGTTCACCGTAGCAATAGTCAGCATCGTGGACGTGAAGTAGTCGCTAAGATGCGTGGCATCATTCCACGCCAAATGTTTGATGTGGCTATTCAGGCGGCAATTGGTAGCAATATCGTTGCTCGAGAAAACGTTAAAGCATTGCGTAAAAACGTATTAGCCAAGTGTTACGGAGGCGATATCTCCCGTAAACGTAAGTTATTAGAAAAGCAAAAAGAAGGTAAGAAGCGCATGAAACAAGTTGGTAATGTGGAGATTCCGCAAGAGGCGTTCTTGGCTATTTTGCAGGTAGACGACTAATGAACTTCGCACTCATCCTTTTTATCTTGGTGTTGGTCTCTGGGCTTGCTTGGATTGCTGACCGCTATTACTTTGCCCCACAAAGACGCATAGCTGGTATCGACCGCATGCCATTGTGGTTGGAATATACGGCTGGGTTCTTTCCGGTAATTTGCGCAGTATTTGTTTTGCGCTCTTTTATAGTGGAGCCCTTCAAAATTCCATCGGGATCAATGATTCCAACCCTGCATATTGGCGACTTTATCTTGGTAAATAAATTTACCTACGGTATTCGTTTGCCAGTCATTAATCAGAAAGTTGTGGATCTAGGCTCACCAAAGCGTGGCGATGTAGTCGTATTCCGCTATCCTCGAGATGAATCAATTGATTACATCAAGCGTGTCATAGCTTTACCGGGCGATACCATTACCTATCAAGATAAGCGTCTAACAGTCAATGGTCAGCCTTTGCAATACAGTGGCGGCGAGCCTTATCTTGACCCAGAAAATATGCGTTATGCGAAGAAATTCTCAGAATCTTTCCCTGCAGACTTAGGCGGTAATAAGCACGAGATATTGAATGATCCTGATCGTCCTGCTGGCATGTTCCCTGCAGAACGTTTTCCAGGATTTGAAAATTGCCAATATCAAAATGCAGGCCTTACCTGTAAGGTTCCTGCTGGCCATTACTTTGCTATGGGTGATAACCGCGATAATAGTGCCGATTCTCGTTACTGGGGATTTGTGCCAGATAAAAATATCGTGGGTAGAGCCTTCTTTGTTTGGTTAAATCTTGGAAATCTTGGCCGCATTGGCGGCTTCGAGTAAAACTATGAACGCCCGCGTCGTCATCGAAACTGCACCGTTACAAGCGCAACTGGGCTATACGTTTAAAAAACTAGAGCTGCTGAATCAAGCCTTAACGCATCGGAGTCACAGCAAGAAGAATAATGAACGCCTTGAGTTTTTAGGTGACTCTATTCTGAATTGCGTTGTCGCTGAAATGCTTTATGAGCGTTATTCAGATCTAGACGAGGGTGATCTCTCTCGCGTTAGGGCTAATCTGGTTAAGCAGCAAGCACTTTATGAAATTGCCCAAACCTTATCATTGTCTGACTACCTACGTTTAGGTGAGGGTGAGCTCAAGAGCGGCGGCTTCCGTCGCCCATCCATTCTGGCAGACACGTTGGAGGCAGTGACTGGCGCAATATTTTTAGATGGCGGGTTTGATGCTGCTAGGACATGTTTGCGTAAACTCTACTCTATCATTTTGGCTAACGTTGACCCCAAGACTCTGGGTAAAGACGATAAAACTTTATTGCAAGAGTGTTTACAAAGCTATCAATTGCCTTTGCCCACTTATAACGTGACTGGTACTAGTGGCGCTGCCCATAACCAGCAGTTTGAGGTGGAGTGTTTAATTCCCAATCTTAAGGTTGCTGTTAAGGGTGAGGGTGCATCTCGACGTGCAGCGGAACAAGCTGCTGCGAAGCTGGCCTTAATTACTGCACTAAAAGCCTTGCCTCAAGCGCTAGGTAAGCCTAAAAAGACTCGGTCAGCTAAAAAGAAGGCAGCCAAAAAAGTGGCGACTGAAGAGCAATTAAATCTTAAGCTGAAGGGCTAATCGTGTTTAGATGCGGCACTATCGCCATTGTTGGCCGTCCCAATATGGGCAAATCGACCCTCTTAAATGCCTTGGTTGGTCAGAAGATTAGTATTACCTCCCGTAAGGCCCAAACTACACGTCATCGTATTTTGGGTATCCAGAATCGTGAAGAGGCACAGTTCATATTCATCGATACGCCAGGCTTTCAGACACGTTTAATTAATACCTTAAATAAGGCATTGAACCGCACGGTAACTACAGCTCTGCAGGACGTGAACGTGGCTTGTTTTGTAGTTGAGGCTGGTTACTTTGGTGAGGATGATAAGAAGGTCTTGAAATTACTGCCAGATGACCTGCCAGTTGTCTTAGTTTTGAATAAATTAGATTTATTTAATAGTCGCTTTCAGACTCCATCTGAGCGGGATCAGGCCTTGCTCAACTTTATTAAAGAAATGGCTCGCCCTTGGTGTGAATTGGGTGGCCATGAAGATCAGAAGGGTGAGTTCGCTGAAATCGTTCCGATGAGTGCTAAGAGTCCTGGAGATATTGAAAGATTATTAGATGTGCTTGAGGGTTACTTACCTGAGGCGCCGGCAGTCTATGACGGCGATACCATCACCGATCGTAGTGAGCGCTTTCTGGCTGCTGAGATCTTACGTGAGAAGGTCTTCCGCTTCACTGGCGAGGAATTGCCATATACCAGTACTGTAGTGATTGATCAATTTAAGATGGATGGCAAGATGCGACGTATTGCGGCAACTATTTTGGTTGATCGCGATAGTCATAAGGCGATGATTATTGGTGCCAAGGGTGAGCGGCTTAAGAAGATCTCAACCGATGCTCGTATTGATATGGAAAAGCTCTTTGACGGTAAGGTATTCTTAGAGACTTGGGTCAAGGTCAAACGTGGCTGGGCAGATGATCGCGCTGAATTACGGGCACAAGGACTAGAGTAATTATTCATGGCCTCTATTCGTGTTGCTGACGAACCTGCTTTTGTATTGCACAGCATTCCTTATAAAGAAACTAGCTTAATTCTGGATGTCTTTACTCGGCAGTATGGTCGCATGGCCTTGATTGCTAAGGGTGCAAAGCGCCCACACTCAGTCTTGCGTCCAGTTTTGCAGCGCTTTCAACCTCTATTAGTCTCTTGGAGCGGAAAGTCAGAGCTCAGAACTTTAACGAAGTCAGAGTGGGTTGGTGGTACACCATCATTGGTGGGCGATGCTTTGCTCTGCGGCTTTTACCTCAATGAATTATTGGTCAAGTTCCTAGCGCGTGAAGACGACTACGAAAAGCTCTACGATCATTACACTGATACGATCTCTGCTTTATCCAATCTCGAATTTGAATCTAAGGGTTTGGAAGAAATTCTGCGGCCTTTTGAGTTGACGCTATTACAGGAGACCGGCTATGCAGCAGCGCTGGATCGCTGTGTTGAGACTAATAGCGCCCCCATTTCAAATGAGCAATATGTTTATCAGCCAGAGCGTGGTGTTAGGCCGGCACAGGGGGATGATCCGGGCCATTGGCCAGTCTTGAGCGGCAAATCCCTGCTGGCCATAACGGCAGGAGACTTTTCTGATGCAGAGACGCTTTCTGAAAGTAAGCAGTTAATGCGTTTCTTACTAGGACTACACCTTCAAGATCAAGTACTCACTACCCGTCAGATTTTGATTGACCTAAAGAAAATCTAGTAATCTACCCCAATGAATACCCAACAAAAGCTTGAGCTTGGCATCAATATTGATCACGTTGCCACCTTACGAAATGCTCGAGGAACTATTTATCCAGACCCTATAAAGGCTGCCCGCTTGGCTGAAGAGGCTGGCGCTGATTTAATTACCTTGCATTTGCGTGAAGATCGTCGCCATATTAAGGATGCAGATTTAATCACCCTTCGCCCCTTAATTCAGACGCGTATGAATTTAGAATGCGCTGTTACCCCTGAGATGATTAATATTGCCTGCCGGGTGCAGCCGCATGATGTTTGCCTTGTTCCTGAGAAACGCGAGGAGGTAACTACTGAGGGCGGTCTAGATGTCATAGGCCATTCTGAAGCAGTCAAAGCTGCCACCGCACAATTAAAGGCCGCAGGTATTCGGGTGTCACTCTTTATTGATCCAGAAGAAATGCAAATTCAAGCTGCTAAAGATATGGGGGCGACAGTGGTTGAATTACATACTGGTCGCTACGCAGACCTCGCTGGGAGCCAACAAAATCAAGAGCTTGAGCGCATTAGGAAAGCAGCACAGTTTGGAAAAAGCATTGGCTTGCGAGTCAATGCTGGCCATGGATTGAATGAGGGTAATGTAATTCCTGTTGCCGCAATTGCCGAACTCTCAGAACTCAATATTGGGCACGCTATTGTTGCTGAAGCTTTATTTAAGGGCTGGCAAAACGCCATTTCTGATATGAAGGCTCTGATGATTCAGGGTAGGGCTAAGAATTAAAAGAGTTATATCAAATGATCATAGGTATTGGTACAGACATTTTGCAGATCGAGCGGCTACAAGCCGCTTACGATCGCACCAATGGCCGCTTGGCAGAAAAAATTCTTGGGCCAGATGAGATGCTGGTTTTCAAGCAACGCTTATCCAGAAATCATAAGAGGGGTATTGCTTTCTTGGCGACCCGCTTTGCTGCAAAAGAAGCATTTTCAAAAGCAATCGGCCTGGGCATGAGAATGCCAATGACTTGGAGATCACTCCAAACGCTGAATGAACCTAGCGGTAAACCAGTGACATCGTATTTGGGCGCACTCGCACAATTCATGCTGGATAAAAACTGGGAAGCTCAGGTCACTGTCAGTGACGAGCAAGATATGGCAATAGCTCATGTGATCGTAGTTCAAAAATAAATAAAACGAAAAAATACGAGGAATCCATGACTAAGTCAATTATGAATCCAGGCCCTGTCACTTTAGATGTTGTTAGTCTTGAGTTAAATACGGAGGATCGTCGTCGCATCTTGCATCCCCTTACGGGCGGCGTCATTTTATTTGGCAGAAACTTTGCTAATCGTAAGCAGCTCACCAAACTCACTGCGGAAATTAAAAAACTCCGTCCCGATGTATTGATCTCGATTGATCATGAGGGCGGACGTGTACAACGATGCAGGACTGATGGTTTTACCCATTTACCTGCCATGCGTAAGCTCGGTGAACTTTGGGGTTCTAAAAATATGTCATCGCATTCTGCTGAATCCGCCGCTATTGCGATGGCAGCAGCTACAGCTTGTGGCTATGTCTTAGCTACCGAGTTGCGTGCTTGCGGTGTGGACTTTAGCTTTACTCCTGTTCTAGATCTTGATTTTGGTCGCAGCGGTGTAATTGGAGATCGTGCATTCAGTCGTGATCCGCAAATTACTTTTGCATTGGCAAAGAGCTTGAATGAAGGTTTACGTCTTGCCGGTATGGCTAACTGCGGTAAGCACTTCCCAGGCCATGGCTGGGCGGAAGCGGATTCTCATGTGGCTATTCCAGTTGATGAACGTCCTTTGCAGCAAATTTTGAATGACGATGCTAAGCCTTACGAGTGGTTGGATCTCAGCTTGACCGCAGTGATGCCTGCACATGTGATCTACCCAAAGGTAGACAAGAATCCAGCTGGATTTTCTAAAGTTTGGTTGCATTCGATTTTGCGTCAAGAGTTAGGCTTTGAAGGCGTGATCTTTAGTGATGACCTTTCGATGGAAGGTGCAAGCGTTGCCGGTTCTGTAGTCAAGGGTGCTGATATGGCGCTTGAGGCAGGATGTGATGCGGTCTTGATTTGTAATCGTCCAGATCTTGCAGATCAATTACTTAGTAAGTTGAAAGTTTCTAAAGCAAAAAAAGCAGAATCCGCTACTCGATTAAATCGCTTGATGCCGACATCTGCAGCTCTTGCTTGGAATGAACTGCAGTCTGAAGCGCAATACCAGTATGCTAAAGGCTTATTGCAGCAACTAAATTTAATTGCATGAGTTTTCTACTTCTTTGATGCTCTTTCCCACTCAGAGACTACGAACTTTTTAATCTCTTCACCTTGATCTCTAGCGCAAATAATTTCATCTATATTCACAGATGTGTGTAGTTTCTGTAGACGCAATACATCACCGTGCTGCGAATGATTTGGAAGCCACGCACCCCAAAAGAAGCCGATTTTTTCTAACTCAGAAAATGCGAGTGAGGCAGCTTCTTGAGATATTGGAAGGTTTAGTAGGATAAAGGGAAGATTGAGAGGCTCTAGTTTTTCTAACTCACCCTTAATCAAGTGAATAAAATCCTTGCCAATGTGCTGAACTTTAATACTAGCCATTTGGATTTCTGGATTGACTTGAGTGGCATATTCGGATTTTCCAATCCCTTGAGCAGAAGATTCTTGAATGCTTCGAGTGAGATTAATCTTTTGAGATAAATTACTTACAAAGTTAATATGTTGTTTAGGAAGATAGATAGTATGGTGTTTATTTTTCAATGGGAGATAGCACGACAAAAATGACATTCGACTATCTGAAAGGCTCTGAAGTCCAACCATATCGCGCGAAGGTGTTGCGCCCAATAAAACGCCAGTCTCCTGAGCACCAAATGCAATCATCTCCTTTTGGCTATAAGGATGATTTGTAACGCAGTCAGTCCAGAATCCGATGAGATCTAATTCTTGGGCAATTTCTATGCGTTTTTTGGCCATTTCTTCAGCGATATGATGACCGCGGTAGTCTGGGTCTACAACCATTTTTCCAGCCTCAGGTGAGGTATTGTGCTCATCAGCAAAGCTGAGTGCGCAATGGCCAATGATGCGACCATCTGGATGTTGAGCGACCACTGAATACATCATTTTGCTATTGATGATTTTTTCTAATGCTACTGAGTCGTATATTTCTTTAAAGGGGTAGCTATCCCCATAGCAACGCTTAACACATTCTATGAGCTGCGGTATATCTCCAATTTCTAAGCCTCGGATTTCCGGGGTAATTTCATTTGTCATGATGTTCTAATTTTACCTAGAATGTAATAATGAAAAAGCCCGGCATGCCGGGCTTTTACTTAGCAAGCAAGCTAGTTAGTTAGCGCGGCTACGATATTCGCCGGTACGAGTATCAATTTCGATCTTGTCGCCGGTGTTGCAGAACAATGGTACTTGCAATTCATAGCCAGTAGCCAATTTTGCATTCTTCAATACTTTGCCTGAGCTGGTATCGCCCTTAACTGCTGGCTCTGTGTAAATGATTTCACGAACCAAAGAATTTGGCATTGCTACTGAGAGTGCTTTACCTTCGTAGAACACCACTTCGCAAGGCATGCTTTCCTCGAGGTAGTTCAATGCATCACCCATAAATTCAGCTTCAACTTCGTACTGGTTGTAGTCGCCATCCATAAATACATACATTGGATCTGCAAAGTAAGAGTAGGTGCATTCCTTTTTATCCAGGATCACTACATCAAACTTATCATCTGCCTTGTATACGCCTTCGTTAGGTGCGCCAGTTAACAAGTTTTTGAATTTCATTTTTACAACAGAAGAGTTGCGGCCTGAGCGGCTATATTCTGCTTTTAAAACGACCATGGCATCAGTGCCGATCATGACTACGTTACCAACGCGAAGTTCTTGTGCTGTTTTCATCTTACTATTCCCGGGTGCAGAGCTGATTTTCTGCGGTTTTTATCAAAAACAAGATTGTAACCGCCTGCTGACTGTTTGAGCTGAAGATCAGGCTACAAAGCCTATTAGACGAGAAGCTAGGCCACCATCGGCTTGTTTTTCAAGTAAATCTGCATGCCAAGCCTTGGAATGGGTGCCCCAGGCATCAATTGATTGATGCCACATGCTTGGCATTGCCCAGTTCATTGCAGCCATGACACCGTGTTTAAGCTCTTGTGATGCGTCGGCAAGATAGAGGTCTAAAAATGCAGCCAACTTGATCTCATGAGCGCGATCTACTTGGGGGTAAATGTGCCAAATGAAGGGCTTGCCGGCTAGCTGTGCCCGCACAAAAGAATCCTCACCACGAACAATATTAAAGTCGCATTGAGCTAGTAGCCAATCATATTCGTCTTGAGAAACAAAGGGAATGGGAAATAATTGAATCGAGTCGGGAAGAGTAAGTGCCTTGGTGGGATGACCTGAACTGAGCTGTAATTGTTCAAGCTGCCCATGAGTTAAAACGATATCGTAATCTTTGCCCATGGCAGCTAAATCCTCCAGCCATTTCAGAAGAGGTGCCCCGGGATAGCAAAAGACACTAATACGTTTTGTGTCAGGTCGTAAGCGCTTCCAAATGGCCTCCAGGGGATTGGGGATCGGTTGCTCTGTCAGCCCCTTGGGAATGGGGTCGATCAAAATGCCACCCGCATGAGCCTGAAAGCCAGGAAAGAAGAAGTATTTTGGTATGCCGTGCGCCTGTGGAGATGCTTTCTGATGAAAGTCCAAAATCCAGGATTCGGCGCTCAAGTACTCTAGATTAATAATGAGTGGCTTTTTAGGGGCAATTAGCAAGCCCGCCAGGTAACGCTCAGGTAGATCGCACCCAAATGCCTCGATCACGACATCGGGCGCCTCTACTGGATGGCGGCTATTGTTATGACTTGCCTCCCAAGGCTGGATATCGATACGGGACTTGATTTCTGGATCAACCCCAGAAGCGAGTAAATTAAGGGTTGGCAGATCGTCACAGAAAATGCGTACATCTTGGCCATGAAGGCTGGTTAAGCTTCTTGCTAGACGCCAGCAAACACCAGCATCACCGTAGTTGTCTACGATTTGACAGAAAATATCCCAACGCATGAGTAATTCGCTTTTTGAAACCCTTCAGCAGGATGTTAAACGGCTACCCGGATTGCCGGGGGTGTATCGCTTCTTTGATGAGGCGGGACATATTCTGTATGTCGGTAAAGCGCGCAACCTCAAAAAACGTGTATCTAGTTATTTCCAGCGCACTCAACTTTCACCCCGCATAGAACTGATGGTGGGAAAAATTGCCCGCTATGAAACTACAGTAACACGCTCAGAAACCGAAGCCTTAATTCTAGAGAACAATCTCATTAAGGAGTTGACTCCTCCATTCAACATTCTCTTCCGAGATGATAAGTCCTATCCTTATGTGATGCTGACCGGACATCAGTTTCCCCGTTTGGCATCCTATCGAGGAAAAACAGATAAGCGCAATAACTACTTTGGACCGTTTCCGAATTCGTGGGCGGTGCGCAATAGCGTACAAATTTTGCAGAAAGTATTCCGCTTGAGAACTTGCGAAGACTCTGTATTTAAAAACCGTAGCCGCCCCTGTCTTTTACATCAAATTCATCGCTGTAGTGCACCTTGCGTTGGACGCTTGAATGTGGAGCAATATGGGCAGGATGTTGCACAGGCAAAACGTTTTTTGGAGGGCGATCACAGTCGCGTTCTTTCTGAGCTTGAGAAGAAAATGCACGCCTATAGCGATGCCATGGAATTTGAAATGGCTGCAGTGCTAAGGGATCGAATTACTGATCTCTCTAGCGTATTGCAACAGCAGTCCATGGATACGGTTGCCGATGGTGAAGGCGATGTAGATGTAATTGCTGTCGCTCAAATGGAGGGGGTCGTCTGCGTTAATTTGGCAATGATTCGTGGTGGCCGCCATTTAGGTGATCGCGCCTATTTCCCTAAGGGTTTACGTTCAAACTCTGGAGAGCTTCCGCCCCCGGCAGAAATTCTAGAAGCCTTTATTGCGCAGCATTATTTGGAGGAGAAGTCAGGTGATGGTGAGGCAGCTACCAATTTAATTCCGCCTGTGCTCATTCTGAATCATCCCCTAAGAAAGATTGGAGACGATATTGCAGCTGCAGAAGAAGTCAGTGAGGAGATTTCACCAGAGGGCTTGCATGAATTGCTGAATGCGCAAGCTGGTAAGCGCATCACTTTCCTGCACCAGCCACAAGGTCAGAGACGGCATTGGTTGGCAATGGCTGAAGGGAATGCCAAGATTGCGATCGCAAAGCGTCTGGTGGAAACTGGCGGACAACTAGCTAGGGCAAGGGCATTGGCTGATGTTTTGGCTCTAGAATTGGAAAGCCTTGAGCAGTTGCGTATCGAATGTTTTGATATTAGTCACACCTCCGGCGAGGCTACTCAAGCTTCTTGTGTGGTGTATTCCAAAAATGCAATGCAGACTAGCGAATATCGCCGCTTTAATATTAATGACATCACGCCAGGTGATGATTACGCTGCAATGCGTCAGGTCTTACAGCGCCGCTATGCAAATTTCCAAGAGCTCCCTGTTGAAAAGATGCCACAAGTTATCTTGATCGACGGTGGTAAGGGTCAGGTTGAGATGGCAAGACAAGTGCTCTCTGAATTTGGTATGGATATCGGATTAATTGTTGGTGTTGCAAAAGGAGAGGGGCGTAAGGTCGGTTTAGAGACGCTCATCTTTGCGGATGGACGAAAATCACTCGAACTCGGTATTGATAGTGCAGCTTTGTTATTGGTAGCGCAAATCCGGGATGAGGCGCATCGTTTTGCAATTACAGGCATGCGTGCAAAGCGGGCAAAGGCTAGAACCGTTTCTCAGTTAGAAGAGATTGAGGGTATAGGAGCGAAACGTCGTCAAAAATTACTGGCTCGGTTCGGGGGTTTACGTGGCGTTTCTAATGCCACCATTGAAGAGCTATCTAGTGTCGAGGGAATTTCCACCGCTTTGGCTGAGCAAATCTACAGGCAGCTCCATTGATTTCCCGGTGAGCCCACATTAGTTTATGCTTGAGCTATGCCATTTAATTTGCCTATTGCCCTGACCTGGTTGCGCGTTGCTGCCATTCCACTTGTGGTTGTGGTGTTCTATTTGCCCAATAGCTGGCTAGCTCCTTTTGATAAGAATCTCACTGCAACTGTGATTTTTGTTTTTGCAGCAGTGACTGACTGGCTAGATGGTTACTTGGCTCGCAAAATGAAACAAGAGTCAGCATTTGGTCAATTCTTAGATCCTGTTGCAGATAAATTGATTGTGGCCGCCGCATTGTTGGTGTTACTCAATATGGATCGCGTCCAAGTTTGGGTAGCCCTCATCATTATTGGGCGCGAAATTACTATCTCAGCATTAAGGGAGTGGATGGCGCTCTTGGGAGCAGGTAAAAGCGTTGCCGTGCACATGGTTGGTAAGTTAAAAACTACCGCTCAACTAGTAGCAATCCCATTTTTATTACTCAATGACATTTTATTTGGGTGGTTAAATTGTGCACAAGTTGGCACTTGGCTGATCTGGATTGCATCCTTTTTGACGCTATGGTCAATGTTTTATTACATGAAAAAGGCTTTACCTCAGTTGGTAGATAAATCCGAGTAAAGCCTATAAAGCCATTCTCGGCAAGGGTTTGGTGTTAGTACAGGTTAGATTACTTCTAAGGGTTGAGAATAAATAATGCGAGTCTCCCAATTGTTTGTTAAACTACTGCCCTGTTATGCGGGAATAGCTCAGCTGGTAGAGCGATACCTTGCCAAGGTATAGGTCGGGAGTTCGAACCTCCTTTCCCGCTCCAAGTTCGATGGGAAGCCCTAAAAAAGCTTCCCATTTTTGATTCAAGCATATGGCGCGTTGGCCGAGTGGTTAGGCAGGAGCCTGCAAAGCTTCGTACGGGGGTTCGATTCCCTCACGCGCCTCCAGTAATTTAAATTGATTACCAGGGCATGAGTATGATCAAACTGAAACGATTCCAAAAAATCACAACAGCGTTAGCGCTATCCGCATTCCTGGCGGCTTGCGCATCTTCTGGCGACTCTCCCACTGGCACCCCGAGTGAAGTTCAAGAAATCCAATCTCAACTATTAGGTGACATGCCATTGCCCGCAGCATCAAAAATGATGGGTTCAGATTCTTTGATTATTGGCCGTGGTGATAACTGGGTAGGGCGCGTAGTTTTATCTGGTGTACAAACTCCTACAGATATTTATGCATTCTTTCAGGCTGAGTATCCTAAAGTAGGTTGGACTACTGTGAGCGCTGTAAAATCTAAAACGAGTATTTTGGTTTTCACTAAAGGTGATCGCACTGCAACGATTGAGGTGAATGAAGGCTCGTTTGGTGGGCCTAAAACAATCATCACCATTACTGCATCACCCAAGAATGCGAACGTAGTTGCGCCAACTAAGAAATAAAAAATAGTTATATTTATCAACAATACAAAAAGGCCTCCAAAAGAGGCCTTTTGATTGACAGGGTGGGGCTTATAGCCCGCCAGCTCTTATAAGACCAACTGCTTGACCTTCTACTGCAAAATTGGGTTGACGACCATCTACCAAAATATTTTTAAAGTCTGGGTTCTCGGCCTGTAATTCAATCACCATACCATCTGCAGTCTTCTTTTGATGCCAACGTTTTACTGTGACCTCATCATCTAAGCGTGCAACGACGATATCGCCATTGCGAACTTCAGAAGTTTTTCTTACGGCCAGATAGTCGCCATCCAGAATGCCGGCATCGCGCATGCTCATGCCTACTACTTTTAATAGGTAATCAGCGCCTTTGCTAAACAAGCTTGGATCAATCGGCACTTGTTTTTCAATATGCTCAACTGCCATGATTGGGGAGCCGGCGGCAACGCGTCCAATCAGTGGCAAAGTTAATTGCTGAAGTGCACCAGAAGGCAGTGACATCTGACGATATTTATTAGGGTTGTGTGTTTGGTTAAAGCGTTGTGGAATACGGATACCTCGGGATGTTCCCGGTGTTAGTTCGATGTATCCCTTTTTCGCTAGAGCGCGCAAATGTTCTTCTGCTGCATTAGCAGAGGCAAAGCCCAGTTGCGTTGCGATTTCAGCACGCGTCGGTGGTGAGCCACTTTCATCAATAGCCTTGGTGATTAAGTCCAAAATCTCACTTTGACGTGAGGTGAGCTTGGGGAGGGCAGTCAGCTCCTCTTGAAAATCGACTGTATTTATGTCCATACTGGGATTGTATACAGCACTATTTGAATATTCAAGTAATTTGAAGGCGGATAATAGGATCATGAGCTCAAACTCCCTTATTTCTGAAAATACGCCCCATCTCTTGGTATTGGGAATGGGTGGAACCATTGCAGGTCTAGCCCCCAATCCGCAAGAAAATCCTCTTCAATACGAAGCTGGCCAAGTTGGGGTTGACACTTTAGTGGCGCAGGTTGAGTCAGTCGTGCCGGTCGGGGTTAATCTGGTTTCGCGTCAGGTAGCCAATATTAATAGCCGCAATCTAACGGATGCCCACCTGACTTCCTTAGGGCTTGCAGTAAGAGAAGCTCTGCTAGATGCCGCGGTTAGGGGGATTGTGATCACTCATGGGACCGATACGATTGAGGAAACAGGCTTATTTCTGCAGGTAACTTGCGGAAAATTAGCTCAGTCTCAGTCTAAGAGGGTCATTCTGACTGGAGCGATGCTGCCAAGTAATGCGCCTGGAGCTGATGGCCCCTCGAATCTACTGGATGCCTTGCGTTGGGCTTCTACATCTATTGATAACTGCCCTGGTGGTATTTATGCCGTGATGGATGGACGTGGATGTATGGCGATGGATTTATCGAAGCGCCATGCAACAGCCCTGAATGCCCCATTACAAAATGCCCCATCAAGCTCAGTAGGTTTAATCAATCCGTCCTGGCTATCTGGTGTAAAGGCTGTCCAAGCCGTCTGGAGCGAAGACCTACCCATTCCCCGAGAGGGTGAGTGGCCTTGGGTTGAGATCTTAACTAGTCATGCTGGGGCCCGTCCGCAAACCATCACTCAGTGGCTCACTAGTGCTGTACAAGGCTTTGTGCTTGCTGGGTCAGGGCATGGCGGCTTTCATGATGGCTGGGTTAAACCTTTGGATGAGGCGATGGCTCAAGGCATTGCTTTAGTGAGAACTACTAGAACAGGTGCTGGTACTACCTTGCCTAATATTCCCGAATTAGATGCGCCTGGCTGCCGTGCTTCAGGGTCATTAACTGCGCCTAGGGCCAGAGTTGCACTCCAATTGGCGCTGAATGCGGCAAATCTGGCAAAGAAAGCTGGTAAACCCCTGACTTGGCAGGATTATTTTGCTAGAATAGCGGACTTACCTGAAATTCGGTAAGGGTTTAAATGCTGTAAATTTGTGTAGTTAGTTTTACCTACAATTTGTTACTACCTTGTCACACTGGCGCTAACTTTAAAAACCATCGGAAGTTAGCAAGACGCCCAGGTGACTTTATCCTTAAGGAGTGTTAGATGCGTCATTATGAAATCGTCTTTATCGTCCACCCGGACCAAAGCGAGCAAGTACCTGCGATGATCGATCGCTACAAAGCGACTTTAGCTGCCGCTGGCGGCAAAATTCATCGTATGGAAGATTGGGGTCGTCGTCAGATGGCTTATATGATCGACAAACTTGCTAAAGCCCATTACGTTTGTATGAACATTGAGTGCGACCAGAAAACTCTGGACGAACTTGAGCACGCATTCAAATTTAACGATGCTGTTTTGCGCCACCTCATCATCAAGACTAAGAAAGCTGAAACAGAGCCTTCCATCATGATGAAAGAAGTGCAACGTGAAGAAGCGCGCAAAACAGCTCAATCCGACGCTCCTGTAGCAGCGGTTTAAGTTAGAAATTTGAAGAGGAATACACAGACTAGAAAACGTATCAGAGTGACGGAGCGGCGTTGAATCATTTCACCCTAACTGCATTCTTGGTATCTAAAGACGCGATTCGATTTACACCTGCAGGAATACCGGTGATGCATTGCCAGCTAGAACATAGCGGTGAGGTAAGCGAGGTAGGAGTAGCAAGGAAAATCCAGATGAGTGTTGAAGCCATGGCAATTGGCCCGATACAAAAGGGCTTAGAGCAAATGGATTTAGGGGCCGAGGCAGTGTTTGAGGGATTCTTAGCACCCAAAACTCTACGTAATCAAAGACTTGTTTTCCATATCACCCATATTCAATTGAAAAATTAAAGAGGAAATCATCATGGCGTTTGGAAAGAAACCCGATTTCAAAAAGAAACCAGCTCAGAACCCATTGTTCAAGCGTAAGCGTTATTGCCGTTTCACTGTTGCTGGCGTAGAGCAGATTGATTACAAAGACGTAGATACATTGAAGGACTTCATTGGTGAAAACGCCAAGATTACTCCTGCACGTTTGACAGGCACAAAAGCGAAATATCAGCGTCAATTAGACACTGCTATCAAGCGTGCTCGTTACTTGGCTTTGTTGCCATTCTCCGATCAACACAAGAAATAATTAGGAGCCCTCAATGCAAATCATTCTTTTAGAAAAAGTAATTAACTTGGGTAACCTCGGCGACATCGTTCGTGTTAAAGACGGTTACGCTCGTAATTTCCTAATCCCACAACGCAAAGCTCGTCGTGCAACTGAAACAGCAATCGCTGACTTTGCAGTACGTCGCGCTGAGCTGGAAAAATTAGCTGCTGAGAAATTAGCTGCCGCTGAAGCAGTTGGCTCAAAGCTCAAAGACTTGGTTCTTGAAATCGGTCAAAAAGCAGGTGTTGACGGTCGTTTGTTTGGCTCTGTAACCAACCATGACATCGCTGATGCTTTGAAAGCAAAAGGCTTTGCAATCGAAAAAGCGTCTGTACGTATGCCTACTGGCCCCTTGAAGATGGTTGGCGATCACCCTGTAGCGGTTGCTGTTCATACCGATGTGGTGGCTGATATCACTATCCGTGTAGTTGGCGAGCAAGCGTAAGTTTTAGATCTACGGTTTTTTAATAAATCGCTAGCCTCATGGCTGAATCCCGCTCACGCTCTCTTATGTCAAATCCTGGCATGATGGGTTCTGGGGATGTAGCCTTGCAGGCTTTAAAAGTACCACCGCATTCTGTAGAAGCCGAGCAATCTTTGCTCGGTGGTCTACTGATCGATAACACAGCCTGGGATCGCCTAGGTGGAGTGTTAACTGACAAAGATTTCTATCGCCCTGAACATGCCCTGATCTATAAGGTCATTCAGCGTTTAGTTGGCGACAATCATCCTGCTGACGTCATTACTGTTCATGAAGCTGTTAAGTCCGAGCAAGGCGGTGACTTAGTTGGTATTGATTACCTAAACTCATTAGCGCAAAGCACTCCAAGTGCAGCGAACATCAAAGGCTATGCTGATATTGTTCGTGATCGCAGTATTCTGCGTCGCCTAATTGAAGTATCTGACAATATTGTGAACTCCGCCTTTGTTCCGGAAGGTCGTTCTGTCAGAACGCTTTTGGATGAAGCGGAATCGCGCATTTTGCAGATTGGTGAAGAGGGCAGCCGTAAAGCCGATTATCTTGAGATTGAACCATTACTCAAAACTGTTGTTGCCCGAATTGATGAGCTTTACAACCGTCAAGGTGGCAGTGATATCACTGGTATTGCAACTGGCTTCATTGATTTAGACAAACAAACTAGCGGTCTACAAAAAGGCGACTTGGTAATTGTTGCCGGAAGACCGTCGATGGGCAAAGCCCAGCCTCTAGATGCTAAAGTAAAAACGGTTGACGGCTGGAAGTTGATGGGCAACTTACGTTTTGGCGATCGCCTTGCCTCTGTAGATGGCCAGCATTCCATGGTTACGGGCATCTACCCGCAAGGCATTAAACAGATTTACAAGGTGACGTTCTCTGATGGTCGTGAAGCTGAGTGCTGCGATGAGCATCTCTGGCGTGTCATGTATCGCGATTGGGATGCTCCCAAAGTCATTAATACTGCACGTTTAATAGAAATGCTTTCTTGTGTTCGCTACAAGAATCGTCTGTGGATAGATCCTGTTTCTGGTGACTTTGGTCATTCAAATATATTGCCTGTAAACCCATGGGTTTTAGGCGCATTACTTGGTGACGGAACCTTAGCCTTATCGCATAGTAGCGTGATGTTCTCGACTAAGTCTCCTGAGCTTATTGAGCGTATGAATGCACTTGCTGGCTATGAGATGGAATTGGTTCATGCCAACGCCTACGACTGGAGACTGGTATCCAAAGCCAGAATCACTGCTAATGGCAAACGTCAGTCTGCACCAACAAATTATTTCCGCTCTGCCTTGCAAGATTTGGGCGTTCTGGGTTGTAGGAGTTTTGATAAACATATTCCCATCACTTACCTTGAGGCAAATAAGACTTCCCGTCTTGCTCTATTTCAGGGCTTGATGGACACTGATGGCTGGATTGAGAAGTGGGGATCCATTCGATTTTGTACTGCCAGCAAGCAATTATCAGAAGACGTAGCCTCTTTGGCTAGATCATTGGGCGGATTTTGTTCAATCTCGAAAAAGCAGACAAACTATACCTACAAAGGCGAGAAGAAGCAGGGTCGCTTGGCCTATGTTCTAAACATGAGCTTTGGCCCTGGCTTTCCAGCATTTACTTTGCCTGAAAAGAAAGAAAGGCTGAGAGCGAGCTGGAATCGCCAACGCAGACTGTCCTTTAAGAGCATTGAGCCGTCCCGAGTGACTGAGGCGCAATGTATCTCTGTTAGTCACCCAGATAGAACCTATGTAACTAATGATTACGTATTAACTCACAATACTGCATTTGCACTCAATATTGCAGAGAACGTCGCATTGGCTGAAGGTTTACCAGTCGTTGTCTTCTCAATGGAGATGTCAGGCGAACAATTAGCATCCCGTTTGCTAGGTTCGGTAGGGCGTGTTGATCAAAGTCGTATGCGTACCGGCAAGCTGCAAGATGACGAGTGGCCCCGTGTTACCGATGCGATTGCTCGATTAAGTAATACCCAGATTTTGATTGATGAGACCGGTGCTCTTTCTAGTCTAGAGCTGCGCGCACGTGCGCGTCGTATTGCGCGTAACTTTGGTGGGACATTGGGTCTCGTTGTGATCGACTACTTGCAGTTGATGAGTGGCTCTGGTTCAGAGAACCGCGCAACAGAGATCTCAGAAATCTCGCGATCTCTCAAGTCACTCGCAAAAGAATTGCAATGTCCAGTTGTTGCCTTATCACAGCTAAATCGTGGCCTTGAGCAGCGCCCTAACAAGCGTCCAATCATGTCTGACTTGCGTGAGTCAGGCGCGATCGAGCAAGATGCAGACTTAATTATGTTTATTTATCGTGATGAGGTATATCACCCCGATACAACGACTGATAAAGGTATGGCAGAAATCATTATTGGTAAACAGCGTAATGGACCAATTGGAACGGTGCGCTTAAGCTGGCAGGGTCCGTACACGAAGTTTGATAATTTGGCGATGGGATCTGTTGGCTACTCATCCGGTGGATACGAGCCGTTCTAATTCAAAAGTAAAAAAATTGAAATAAAAAAGCCACACATTGTGAGGCTTTTTTACAAAGTGGATAAAAAATTACTTACTTTATTGCTGGAGCAATAGGCGGAATCATAAAGCTGAATGCAATTCAGAAATCGATGATCTATCTCTTAATGTAAGCACTTCTTGGTTGATGCAAAAGGTTAATTCTGCTTCATCACCATATTTTGAGTTGCCACTGGGGCCGGGAAGCCTGCTGCAGTAAGGGACTCGCTCATCACGCGGTTACTATCAAAGTAGACTTGCCAGTAGTCATTATTGTTACAGTAAGGACGAACGGCTAATACTGGACCAACTAAATTAAATTCTAAGATATTTACCTCAACACCAGGATCTTGCAATACGTTTGGAATCAAGGCAATCTTTTCTCGAAGAAGCGCCATTGCAGCATTTTGATCTGCTGCACCAGATAGTTGGCACTTTAGATCAACGCGTCGATAGGGGCTATGACTAAAGTTCTGAATGGTATCGCCTAAAATTTTAGTATTACCAATCATAGTTGCGACATTGTCAGGCGTATAGATGGTTGATGAGAACAGACCAATTTCTTTTACGGTACCGGTAACGCCTGCGGCAGCAATGAAGTCGCCAACTTTAAATGGTCGCAAAACAATGACGAACACACCAGCAGCGAAGTTAGAGAGGAGTCCCGCCCATGCTGCGCCGATTGCAACACCTGCGGTGGCAATTAAAGCGGCAAAGCTGGTGGTTTGAATGCCAAAATAGCCCAGAATTCCAATAACCAAAAGAATATTCAGCGTGACCGAAACAACTGAGCCTACGTAGCGAAGAATGGTTGGATCTAGCTTCTGCGTTTCTAATGCCTTGCGAATAATGCTCAAAGAAATGCCAATTAACCAGCGACCAATTACCCAAAAGGCGATGGCAGCCAATACCTTGAGGCCAATATCTGTAGCTGCTGTTACCAATATTTCTTGAACGCGATTTAAATCAATTTCTTTCATTGCTAAATTCCTATGTTGTGAAAGGCGGATATAGATATATTCTATAGGCGATTATTTCTAATAAATATCTAAAAGGATAGTGGCTGTTGAGCTAGCAACTGAGTTCACTACTGAACTGAAGATGTTAGTCTTCTGGCTTCAGTAAACCTTGCGGCCCAATATGGCGCAGTGATGTATTCCAAGCGCACGGTTCCGCCTGCGCTTGGGGCATGGACAAACCTGCCTTGCCCCACATAAATGCCTGCGTGTGAATACTTTGCCCCGGTAGTATTGAAGAAGACTAGATCTCCTGGTGCGGGTGGGCCGTTATCCACGATTTGACCTCTAGCACTCATCTCTTGAATGGTGCGTGGCAACTTAATATCGGCAGACTTGTTATAGACATAAGCGATTAGCCCACTGCAATCAAACCCTCCATTGGGATTATTTCCGCCATAGCGATAAGGAACGCCTACCAACCCAACTGCAGCGATCGATATATCTTCGGTTCCAACACTCGTATCCTGTTTAAATTGCGCCACCTTAGCCGAATTATTCTTTGAGCTAAAGCTGTTGCAACCCGATAGTATTGTTAGGGCACAAATAAAAATGCCGCACCCAATTAGAGTGCGGCATGAAGAGGTTTGCTTAGAGGGCGTCAGCAGCATGATCCGCAAGACGTGAACGCTCGCCGCGAGCAAGAGTGACATGCCCACCATGACGCCAGCCTTTGAATCGATCTACCACATAGGTAAGACCCGAAGACCCCTCAGTTAAATAGGGCGTATCAATTTGGGCAATATTGCCTAAACAGATAATCTTCGTTCCTGGGCCTGCACGAGTGACCAAGGTCTTCATTTGTTTAGGCGTTAAGTTTTGCGCTTCGTCAATAATCACAAACTTGCTCACAAATGTTCTGCCACGCATAAAGTTCATGCTCTTCACCTTAATGCGTGAACGAATTAATTCTTGTGTCGCAGCACGCCCCCATTCTCCAGCACCGCCATCCTCATTACGCTGCAGTACCTCAAGATTGTCATCAAATGCACCCATCCAAGGCTGCATTTTTTCCTCTTCAGTGCCGGGCAGGAATCCAATATCCTCGCCCACGGGAACTGTAGCGCGGGTAATGATGATTTCGTTATAGCGTTTGCTATCAAGTACTTGCTCGAGGCCAGCAGCCAAAGCAAGCAAAGTCTTTCCGGTACCCGCCTGTCCAAGCAGTGTTACAAAATCAACATCTGGGTTCATGAGGAGGTTCATGGCAAAGTTCTGCTCGCGATTACGCGCAGTCACACTCCACACATTATTTTTCTGATGGGAGAAGTCTCTCAAAGTTTGGAGGAGGGCGGTCTTGCCGTTGATTTCTTTTACTTGAGCGTAGAACGGTGTGGAGCCATCTGGATTTTCTTGATAGACAAACTCATTGACTAACATGCTGGGAACGGAGGGTCCAGTTACGCGATAAAACATCGTGCCAGATTTGCCGTCAGACCAGCTCTCCATATCTTTGCCATGCTTTGGCCAAAAATCGGCAGGCAATGCCATGACGCCGGAATACATTAAGTCACGATCCTCTAGCACCTGGTCGTTGAAGTAATCTTCAGCCGGTAATCCGAGGGCGCGAGCCTTAATACGCATATTGATATCTTTCGATACCAAAACAACTTCTTGGCCCTGACGTGTTTTTTGTAGTTCGCTGACAACAGCTAAGATCAGATTGTCGCCTTTGCCTTCAGGTAAACCCTCTGGCAATTCCTGGGTAGTTAATTTAGTTTGGAAAAAGAGGCGACCAGACACATCTTGATTACCAAGCTTATTAAGGGCGATGCCCTCATCAAGCGTGCCGCTAGTGCCAGCAACCAGTTGATCTAAGG
The DNA here is from genome assembly GCF_018881505.1 of Polynucleobacter sp. UK-Mo-2m-Kol15. GTDB lineage: Bacteria > Pseudomonadota > Gammaproteobacteria > Burkholderiales > Burkholderiaceae > Polynucleobacter. The sequence goes on from NZ_JACVQC010000001.1 coordinate 965,573, forward strand.
AGCGGCTGACGGTACGGGCGTTGCGCGCAACCTCAGTCATCCCCTTTTTGTGATTATCCAATTCCTCCAAGGTCGTCATTGGTAAGAAGAGATCATGTTCAGAGAAGCGGAACAAAGAGCTTGGGTCATGCATTAATACATTGGTGTCAAGAACAAATAAGCTTGGTGGACCAGTACGAATAACCCGCTTTGGTTTTTCTGGAACGTTAGCTACCTTTCGATCAGTGCGCTCATGAAGTGCGGCAGCTGGTCTGCGATCCCCTTTGATTTTCTCAAGTGCCACCTCAGCTGCTGATAGATCCACTTCTGCATCTGTTGCCCAATCAGGGGCATGACTTTCCATCACAACAGTTTTTGCTGGTGCAGGACGCTTCTTTAAATTTGGAGTGTCTTTGCTACTAATTTTGACTTGGCCAGCAATTTGAGTTGGGATTGGGGGCAATGGCATGCAGACTCTCCTAAAAGAAAAAACCGCCAAGCGAATTGCATTGACGGTTTGTAACGAAACTGGGTATAAAACGATCTGTAAAATGGCGGGGGTTGTTTACCAGGCCTGTTCTGAGATTTTCAGGCCGATGAGTCAAACGGATTGTGAGACTTTCCCGTCGTTTACGGTGCATATGAACAACTTTACCCCAAATTTTGGACTTTTCAAGTGCCCTCGATCAAATTAATTAAAAAATTATTGAGCGGCTTGTGCTGCTTGTAATACCTCTGTCACATGTCCGGGAACCTTAAGTCCACGCCACTCTTTAACTAGCTTTCCAGAGGAGTCGAAGAGAAAGGTGCTGCGCTCAACGCCGCGAACCTGCTTGCCGTACATATTCTTCATTTTCATTACGTTAAATAGTTGACAGAGCTTTTCTTCAGTGTCAGCCACGAGCTCAAAAGGCAGCTCAAGTTTGCTGCGAAAGTTATCGTGCGATTTGAGGCTATCCCGAGACACGCCAACAATGAGAGTATTTGCTTTAGTAAAGGCATCAATATTGTCCCGAAATTCACCGGACTCCGCAGTACATCCTGGAGTCATATCTTTTGGATAAAAGTAAATAACCAGTTTTTTACCTTTAGCCGAGTCTTGAGTAAAGGTCAATCCTGATGTTGCTGGGATTGCGCACTGTGGCATTGGCTTACCGATTTCTACTGTCATGATGATCCCTCTTATTTAATTATTTATGTTACTTATTCTTGGTACTAATTACTGTAATGTTATTTATCCAGCTTGCAAAATGAGTTCGCCACTTCGGTTCGGGATTTCTCCCCAGGTAACTGGCTGTACTGCTATTTTATCGAGTTGCTTAGTGGCTTCCCAAGATAGATGAAGCTCACCCATAGTAACCAGATCATGTCCTTGATTGAGCCATCCAGCTAGCAACTGCTCAAAGGCGGGAAGTAGCTTTTGACCTTCGAGCTCTGCATGAAGAGTAAATACCTGATCATTCGGATTGCTTTTGGTGATTTCAAGGATTTTCTTCACTGCGCCAAACTCATCGGCATCATCAATGCCAATTAACTCATCAAAAGTGGGTAGAGTAGTGGGGTACTGGACATGTTTTGCTTTGCCTGAAGCCAACTCAAAACGATAGGGTATGAGGTTGGGCTGGGCTCTGCCATCGGAGGAGTATTTGATGCCCCATTGATCGAGTTGCTCAAAAGCAGCCTCATTCATTTGCCACCCAGCTGCACCATAAGTCAATGGTGGATGACCAAAGATCTCTACAAAACGATCCCAGCTTTTTTGCATCTGTGCTTTAGTCCACCGACTATCGCGATTACGCACGGCATCTTGCCAGGCTACGTGATCCCAGGTATGAATTCCAGTTTCGTGACCGGCGGCATCAATCGCACGCATTTCCGCGGCAGCTTGTTTGCCAATGTCTGGACCGGGAAGTAAGACTCCATAGAGTAAGGTCTTGATTCCATAGTGCTCAACAACAGATGTGCGGCTAACCTTCTTCAGAAAGCCTGGTTTAAATACGCGCTTTAGTGCCCAACCAGTGTGATCAGGACCCAAGCTAAATAAAAAGGTGGCTTTCAGGCCAAAGCGTCGTAGCGTACTGGCTAGATTTGGGACGCCTTCTTTTGTGCCGCGTAAGGTATCAACATCTACTTTGAGAGCAATCTTAGCCATGAAGCCTTAAATATATTTTTGCTTATTCTGTATCGACTAAATGACGTGCTTTTTCTACGTCAAGGCGATAGGCTTCGAAAATATTTTTCAGAGCATCGCTCATATTGATGCTTGGCTTCCAACCTAGTTCACTCATCGTATTGTCAATTGCAGGAACACGGTTTTGAACATCTTGATAGCCTTCACCGTAGTAAGCCCCAGAAGTAGTTTCAACAATCTTCACTTCGTTGGCTGTCTTAGCATACTCCGGAATGCTGCGAGCAATCTCTAGCATCTGATTGGCGAGTTCGCGAATAGAGTGATTATTCTTTGGATTACCGATGTTATATATCTTGCCGTTAGCAATACCATCTTTGTTATCAATGATGCGCATTAGAGCATCGATACCATCATCAATATAAGTAAAGGCACGTTTTTGAGCGCCACCATCAACAACATTAATGGGTTCGCCGCGAACAATGTGACCCAAAAACTGAGTTACCACTCGGGAAGAGCCTTCTTTTGGAGTGTAGATGCTGTCTAGTCCAGGGCCAATCCAGTTAAATGGTCGGAAGAGGGTAAAGCGTAAGCCTTCCATGCCATAGCCCCAAATGACGCGATCCATGAGTTGCTTAGAGCAGGCGTAGATCCAGCGTGGCTTATTAATTGGACCGTAAACCATATTCGATTTAGCGGGATCGAATTCTCCATCCTCACACATGCCGTACACTTCAGAAGTCGATGGAAATACTAAATGCTTTTTGTATTTAACGGCAGAGCGCACGATGGGCAAATTAGCTTCGAAGTCGAGCTCAAATACTTTTAATGGCTGCTGAACATAAGTCGCTGGTGTCGCAATTGCTACTAAAGGTAAGATGACATCGCATTTGCGGATGTGATACTCAACCCATTCTTTGTTGATGGTGATATCCCCTTCAAAGAAGTGCATACGTGGATGGTTGATTAAGTCACCCAGACGATCGTTTTGCATATCCATGCCATAGACGTCCCAATCGGTTGTCTCAAGGATGCGCTTAGACAGGTGATGACCAATAAAGCCGTTTACGCCAAGAATGAGTACTTTTTTCATCTTTACTGCCTCGTTTTAATCTAAAAAGTGCTGCTTTATATTGATTAGCTGTCCGCCGGGAACCAGTCTATTATCTCTACCGCCCTATGGTCCCCACAAATGCCGAATACCCGATTATCAACCACTTGGATACCAGGGGCCTGAAGATCTAGCTGCCCTGGAAAAGACTCATTAAGGCTGGTGCGAGCCACAATCCTACGTTGACCTTGCCAGTCGGTAAAAGCGCCGGGATAAGGAGGTGCAACGGCTCTGACGAGGTTATGAACCTGCTGAGCCGTCTGATGCCACAGAATCTCCCCATCCGCAGGTTTACGTCCTCCAAAATAGCTTCCCTGAGCCAGATTATTGGGTTTTCTGGGGATATGACCTTGAACAAGCTCTGGTAGGACCTGCTCCAATACGGTAACAGCAGCCTTGCTAACTTTGCCAAACACATCGGTAGCAGTTTCATCGGGGCCAATTAAAACTGCAGATTGCCCCACGATATCGCCGGCATCCGGTTTGACTTCCATGATATGTAATGTGGCACCCGTTTCAGTTTCTCCGTGAAGAATGGCCCAATTGACTGGCGCCCGTCCGCGGAACTTTGGTAGCAGTGAACCATGCATATTTAAAGCCCCAATCTTCGCGCAGGCTAAGAGTTCTGCTGAAATCATGTGGCGGTAGTAGAAAGAAAATAAATAATCGGGAGATAACTTTTTGATCTGCGGAATCAAATCGATTAACTGGTTGGCATTTGGTGTGATGTAAGGAATTTTTTTATCCTCACACAGTTTAGCGACGCTCCCAAACCAGACATTTTCATTGGGGTCATCCTGATGAGTGACTACGAGATCAACCTGAATACCTGCACTCAGCAATGCCTTAAGGCAATTAACGCCAACATCGTGATAAGCAAAGACGACTGCGTGCAATTATTTTTTCTCTAAAACGGTTTGCACAACATAGCGTGGACGCTCACGAACTTGTTGGTAGATGCGGCCAATATACTCGCCCAGTAAGCCAAGCCCAAAGAGCATTACGCCAATCAAGAAGAAAGTGAGAGCAAAGAGGGTAAATACCCCTTCAACCTCAGCGCCGAGCACAAAGCGGCGCACCGCAAGGTAGATAAACAGGCTGCCCGCAGCCATTGCTAGCAACATGCCCAGAATCGAAAAAATCTGTAAGGGCATAACAGAGAAGCCGGTCACTAAATCAAAGTTCAAACGAATGAGTTGATATAAGCTGTACTTAGACTCACCGGCAAAACGCTCTTCGTGTTTAACCGAGATTTCAGTAGGATTTGATGCAAAGGTGTAAGCAAGTGCCGGAATAAAGGTGTTGCTCTCATCACACTGACGTACCAGATCAACAATGCGACGGCTATAGCCACGGAGCATGCAGCCTTGATCGGTCATTGTGATTCGGGTAATCTTTTCACGCAAATGATTCATAGTAAGTGAGGCAAATTTTCTAAAGAAGCTATCTTGACGATCGGCGCGGATAGTGCCAACGTAGTCATGACCTTTGAGTAATTCATTTACCAAGGCATCGATTTCTTCAGGGGGATTCTGCAAGTCTGCATCAAGGGTGATGATGTATTCGCCACGGGAATATTCAAAGCCAGCCATGATCGCCATGTGCTGACCAAAGTTGCTATGAAATAACACTGCACGAGTGACGTCAGGACGTAATTCAACTTGCTTGGCTAGAATGCCAGCCGAACGATCTTTACTACCATCATTTACAAACACGATTTCGTAAGTAATATCTCGCATCTCAGCTAGAGTATCTAAAGCGGGATATAAGCGATCAAAGAGTGCTTGAAGCCCATCTTCCTCGTTATATACGGGGATAACAATGCTGAGTTGGAGATCGCAGGCCGGGGAAGCTAAATTTGCAGACATTGTGCAATTTTGCCTGATTCCGCTCTCGGGACTAGTTTTTGCGATGTTTCTTCAAAATTCCAGTCAAACCCCTAGCTATTCGGCCAACATCTTCATCTGCCATACCTGGAAAAAGGGGAAGGGTCAAAATGGAGCGACCGATACGATCTGCTTCCGGGGTAGCTTTGGCTTCATAGCCTAGCTTTTGGTAAAGTGTAAATCCAGTAATCAAGGGGTAGTGGACGCCGGTCCCAATGCCCAGATCTTTGAGTTCAGTCATTACTTGTGCGCGATCTACATTTAATTGCTCAAGGGGGAGTATGACTTGGAACATATGCCAGTTACAGTCGGAAAAGTTCTCTACCGGTAGCTCTAGATTGAGGGTCATTAAGTCAGCGGATTTGATTTCATGACGAATAGCATCAAAATACTGTTTAGCTAAAGCACTTCTGCGCGCCTGAAATGCAGGCAACTGCTTTAGCTGATGGAGACCGATAACTGCGTTCACATCAGTCAAGTTATCTTTACCGCCAAGAACGTCAACATCCATGCCATCCATACCTTGGCGTGTGAGGCCTTGTAGACGAAACTTCTCTGCTAGCTTTGTTTCATCCGTATTGTTGAGTACAAGACAGCCACCCTCAACAGTCGATAAATTTTTATTTGCCTGAAAGCTAAAGCTCACAAGATCACCAAAACTACCAATCTTTTGGCCCTTCCACTGCGATCCAAATGCTTGTGCCGCATCTTCAATGACTCTTAGCTTGTATTGCTTGGCTAACGCATAGAGTTGATCCATATTGACTGGTAGTCCGGCCAGATAGACCGGCATGATGGCGCGGGTCTTTGGGGTAATGGCTGCAGCTACCTTATTTAAGTCAATATTGCGACTAATAGGATCAATGTCAACAAATACAGGTGTTGCGCCTACACTCAAAATGACATTAGAGGTAGCTACCCATGAGATTGGGGTGGTAATCACTTCGTCGCCAGCGCCAATGCCGGCAACCTGTAAGGCGATTTTCATAGTGGCGGTGCCGTTGGCAAAGCAACGTACAGGGCGACCGCCAAAATATTCACTGAGGGTCGTCTCAAATTCGGTCAACTTCGGTCCCGAGGTTACCCAGCCAGAACGCAATACCTCTGCAACGGCATCAATTGTTTCTTGATTGAAATGTGGGCGAGTAAAGGGGATGAAAGGTAGAGTATTTTCGGATTTCGACATGAGGAGCTGAAGGCCTTATTGTGATGAAGTGCTTATAGATTCTGGATGCTTAACTATTACGCGTCGAGAATCTCTGCCAACTTCTTGCATGGGGATATTAAGTTTTTGTAACTCGATATATTGTTCAGGAACCATTAATGCATAAGCTGTTTGATCTTCTCTCCAACGTTCGATGAATGCATCTAAGGTGGGGAGCCACAACTCGGGCTCTTGTTTTACGCCAAACTCAAGCTCATCCGGAAACTCCACCATTGTCATGGTTCTGCCGAGATAGAAGGGTACCGTGTGATCTAGAATGCGCACAGAGTAGAAGTTCACCTTTTCTGGGATGCTTGCTTTAATTTTCTCGACCAAATCAATGCCAGATACTGCTCGACCTAAAGTTTCATGGCCTGTGCCCGCAATCATTGCGCAGAGAAAAAAGCCGCAAGCAAAACTCGTGATACTGTTTAAGCCGTTACCGTTACTTCGCATGAATGCCAGGAGACTGAACGCAATTAAGGTAATGAGTGCGGCAATCACCCAATAAGTGTATTGCGCATAGGACTCAATTTCATCCGGCCTTGCTTGTTTGCCAACTTCACCCAAAAAGAAAAATCCAATACAACCCAAGATCGCAAAGAAAAGGACCTGCAATTTCCAGGGCAATCCCAGTGAGTTACTAAAGCCCAGATTCCGGTCTAAGTGATGCCCTACAAGCAATGCTAGCGCTGGGAATACGGGGATGATGTAGCCAGGCAACTTAGATTGGGAGATGCTAAAGAATCCCATAATAATTACAAACCAACAGGTCAGCAGCCAGCCGCTAGAGAACTCACGCTTTCGTTCTCGCCACGCTTGAGCAATGGCGCTGGGGGCTTGCGCAATCCACGGTAAAAAACCTAATAGTAATAGCGGGAGGAAGTAATAAATTGGCCCAGTTCTGCTATGCGCCTTTTGCGTAAATCGTTGCAAGTGTTCGTGAATAAAAAAGAACTCAAGAAACTCTGGATTGCGTTGTGCCACCAGAACAAACCAAGGCGCAGTGATGGCTAAAAATAAAATCGTGCCGCTAACGATATGCAGGCGGCCCCAGATTTTCCAGTCCCATGCGGTGATGGAATAAATAACAAACACCATGCCGGGGATTGCGACGCCGATCACGCCTTTCGATAGCGTTGCCAGTGCCATGAAAGCCCAGCAGGCCCACATCCATTTTCTGATGTCAGTTGAATTTTGAGAAGTTTGAGCTAATAAAAGACTGCAAAGTGCAGCAACTAAAAAAGCTGACAGTCCCATATCTAGTGAATTGATATGTCCGCCAATGACCCACATTGGACTGGAGGCCAGGGCAATAGCAGCCAACCAACCTGCTCTTGCGCTATAGATGCGTGCACCGGTAAATCCAATAAATAGAATTGTCAGAAAACCAGTAAGCGCAGTCCACAAGCGCGCTTGCCAATCGCCGATGCCAAAAAAATTGAAGGCGGTAGCAGTCGCCCAAATTTGCAATGGCGGTTTTTCAAAATATTTATAACCGTTGTAGCGTGGCGTGACCCAGTCTCCAGTAACCAGCATCTCGCGTGCAATCTCGGCATATCGACCCTCATCAGACGGAATGAGATGGCGGTAGTTAAGGGTGCCAAACCAGAAAAGGGCATAGATGAGGACTAGAACCAAAATAGATGCTGGGTTGAGAGCTCTGGACTGCCGAATTTGACCAAACTGCATTAGATGCTCTCCACGATCAGGGCGAGTAGAACCTGGCGACCCTCGCCAACGAGAATGTTGTAGGTGCGACAAGCAGCTTGAGAATCCATCATTTCAAAGCCAATTTTGGCCTCAATGAGGGTTTTTAGTAGCTCGGGCCTTGGAAAGCGCTGGCGTTTGCCGGTTCCAATAATGATTAATTCAGGCTTGAGAGATGCCATTTGGGTGAAATCTGTCGAGCTAAGGTCATCAAAAGATTTAACGGCCCACTCGAGGATATCGCCATCCGAGCTCAATAAAACCGCGTGACTGTAGGGGATCTTATTGATCTCGATGTAACCATCACCATAACCGGTGATGGTATTGGCTCCGGCATGGGGGTCAGATTGAAGCTTCACGTGGACTCTCTGTCATAATTATGAGGATTATAGCTAGCTGTTTTTTCCTAGTTTTCAAGAACTTACCCTTTAATTTATTGTGAAACCGATCCTAAAGTCTGAAAAACTCAATCACGTCTGCTATGACATTCGTGGACCCGTGCTGGAGCTTGCTCAGCGCATGGAGGAGGAGGGTCACAAAATTATCAAGTTAAACATCGGTAATGTAGGTGTTTTTGGCTTTGATCCTCCAGAAGAGATTCAGTTGGACATGATTCGCAATTTGAGTAATGCCTCAGCGTACTCTGATTCCAAGGGAATTTTTGCCGCTCGCAAGGCCATCATGCAGTATTGCCAAGAAAAAGGCATCCAGGGCGTCACTTTAGATGACATCTATACTGGAAATGGTGTTTCTGAGCTCATCGTATTAGCAATGAACGCATTACTCAACAATGGTGATGAAGTCTTGGTTCCTGCTCCTGACTACCCGTTATGGACGGCTGCTGTGAGTTTGTCTGGAGGTACCCCAGTCCATTACTTGTGTGATGAGTCTAAAGAATGGGCGCCTGATCTAGCAGATTTGCGTAAAAAGATTACGCCTCGTACTAAAGCGATTGTGGTGATTAATCCCAACAATCCAACAGGTGCAATCTATTCAAAAGAAGTGCTGACAGAGATAACTTCTATCGCGCGCGAGTATGATTTGATTCTGTTTGCCGATGAGATTTATGACAAGATGTTGTATGACCATGAGAAGCATATCTCATTGGCATCCTTATCTACTGATGTGGTCACTATCACCTTCAATGGTTTATCGAAAAACTATCGCTCTTGTGGTTACCGCGCTGGTTGGATGGTGGTTTCTGGGGATAAAGAGATGATTAGGGACTATATTGAAGGTCTCAACATGCTGTCCTCAATGCGCCTGTGTGCCAATGTGCCAGGGCAGTACGCCATTCAAACTGCATTGGGCGGCTACCAAAGTATTAATGATTTGGTAAATGAAGGCGGGCGTTTAGCTAAGCAGCGTGATCTTGCTTGGAAGCTGATTACTGAGATTCCAGGCGTGACTTGCGTTAAGCCAAAGTCAGCGCTGTACTTATTTCCAAGGCTTGATCCCGAGATGTATCCGATTGAGGATGATCAGCAATTCGTAGCTGATCTCTTGAAGGAAGAAAAAGTATTGCTGGTTCAGGGCTCTGGCTTTAATTGGGTTAAATCAGATCATTTCCGCGTAGTGTTCTTACCTCACGAAGATGTGCTTAAAGAGGCGATCAGTCGTCTTGCGCGTTTCCTTGAGCGTTATCGTCAAAAACATAGCCGTAAAGCGGCTAACTCAACAGCAACAAAGGCATCATGAAACCGATTCAAGTTGGTCTATTAGGTATTGGCACTGTAGGTGGTGGTGTATTTACTGTCCTCGAGCGCAATCAGGACGAAATTACACGTCGTGCCGGTCGTGGTATTCGTATTCATACCGTTGCCGATCTGAATGTTGAGCGCGCTAAAGAGTTAGTAAAAGATCATGCTCTGGTGGTAAGTGATGCTCGTGCTGTCCTCAATAATCCTGAGATTGATGTCGTTGTTGAATTGATCGGTGGTTATGGCATTGCTAAAGACCTGGTTCTTGAAGCCATTGCAGCCGGCAAGCATGTAGTCACAGCCAATAAGGCTTTAATCGCGGTTCATGGTAATGAGATTTTTAAAGCTGCCCATGAAAAAGGTGTCATGGTTGCATTTGAAGCGGCTGTAGCTGGCGGTATTCCAATCATTAAGGCGCTACGCGAAGGTTTGACCGCAAATCGTATCGAGTGGATCGCCGGTATCATCAATGGCACAACCAATTTTATTCTCTCTGAGATGCGTGATAAAGGCTTGGACTTTGCGACCGTCTTGAGAGAGGCGCAACGTTTAGGTTACGCAGAAGCGGACCCTACCTTTGATATCGAAGGTGTAGATGCTGCCCACAAGGCAACAATCATGAGTGCAATTGCATTTGGAATTCCAATGCAATTTGACAAGGCGCACATTGAAGGCATTACCAAGCTGGATGCCATTGATATTAAATATGCGGAGCAGTTGGGTTATCGCATCAAATTGCTCGGTATTGCGAAGAAGACAAGCACTGGTGTTGAGTTGCGCGTGCACCCAACCTTGATTCCGACTAAGCGCCTCATTGCAAACGTAGAAGGTGCGATGAATGCCGTTCAGGTTTTTGGTGATGCAGTGGGTACTACTTTGTACTATGGTAAAGGTGCAGGCTCAGAGCCAACAGCTTCTGCAGTCATTGCGGACTTGGTGGATATCACTCGCTTATTGGGCGCGAGTCCTGAGAACCGCGTCCCTTACTTGGCATTCCAGCCTGATGCAGTTCGAGATATCACGGTATTACCAATGGGTGAAATTACAACCAGCTACTACTTGCGTTTGCGTGTAGCTGATCAGGCTGGAGTATTAGCTGATATTACTAAGATCTTAGCTGCCCATAGCATCTCGATTGATGCACTCTTACAAAAAGAGGCGGACGAGGGTGAAAGCCAAACTGATTTGGTTGCACTCACTCATGAGACTAAAGAAAAGCACATGCTGGCAGCGATTGCCGAAATTCAGAATTTGAAGACCGTAGCCGGTGAAGTAGTGAAAATCCGTTTAGAAAATCTGTCCTAATATAAATACATGCGTTACCAATCAACTCGGGGCAATAGTCCGCAGCAATCCTTTCTAGAAATCTTACTTGGTGGATTGGCACCAGATGGTGGTTTATATCTGCCGACTGAATACCCACAAGTAACTGAAGAGCAGTTGGACTCTTGGCGAGGCTTGTCTTATGCTGATCTAGCTTATGAAGTCTTGAGTTTATATTGCGATGATATTCCTGAGGCGGATTTACGTACCTTGTTGCGTAAGACCTATACCGCGCAAGTCTATTGCAATGGCCGCACTGAAGATAACGCTCAAGACATCACGCCATTACATTGGCTGGGTGAAGAGCAGGGCACGCGTATTGGTTTGCTGAGCTTATCTAATGGGCCTACATTGGCATTCAAAGATATGGCCATGCAGTTACTAGGCAATCTCTTTGAATACGCCTTAAAGCAGAAGGGTCAGAAGCTGAATATTTTGGGCGCGACATCTGGCGATACTGGTAGCGCTGCTGAATACGCTATGCGTGGCAAGGAGGGTGTGAAGGTATTTATGCTATCCCCACGTGGCAAGATGAGTTCTTTTCAATCTGCCCAAATGTACTCTTTGCAAGATCCGAATATTTTTAATTTGGCAGTTGCTGGTGTATTTGATGACTGCCAGGATATTGTCAAAGCAGTAAGTAATGATCATGGCTTCAAAGCGAATTATCAAATTGGTACTGTGAACTCTATAAATTGGGGTCGCGTGGTTGCTCAGGTGGTGTATTACTTCCAAGGTTATTTGCTGGCTACAAAATCAAGTACTGAGAAAGTTTCTTTTACCGTCCCCTCTGGTAACTTTGGCAATATCTGTGCTGGCCACATTGCCCGCATGATGGGTTTACCAATTGCCCATTTAATTGCCGCTACCAATGAGAATGATGTGCTGGACGAGTTCTTCCGTACAGGCGTTTACCGTGCACGTAAGTCTGCTGAGACTTTGCATACCTCTAGCCCATCTATGGACATCTCTAAAGCAAGTAACTTTGAGCGTTTTGTATTTGATCTTATGGGTCAAGATGGCAAGGCAACTGCTGGTATGTTTAAGCAGGTAGACGAAGTTGGCGGTTTTGATATTTCTAAAGACAGCGTCTTTAAAGAAATGGCTCAGTATGGATTTCAATCAGGTCGTAGCACCCATGAAAACCGCCTTGAGACAATTCGAAACATCGACTCACAGTATGGCGTAATGATTGATACACATACAGCAGATGGTGTGAAAGTGGCGCGTGAGCATTTACAGTCAGGTATCCCAATGATTGTTTTGGAGACTGCCTTACCAATTAAGTTTGAAGAAACAATTGAAGTGGCATTGGGACGCCCAGCCGAATGCCCGGCAGCATTTAAAGATATTAAGTCAAAGCCACAGCGCGTTGAAAATATTGATGCAGATGTTGATCAAGTTAAAAACTTCATTACTACCCACGTTAACTAACTCATAAATATAGCGCTATGACTAAGCCTCCGATGTTGACTGCTCAGCAGGCTTTAGATCACTTGCTATCTCACGCAAAGCCCGTGAGTGAAACAGAGACGCTTCCGATGCAAGCTGCCTTAGGCCGTGTGTTGGCGGAGAGTGTCAATAGTCTTGTAGATGTCCCTCCGCTAGATAACACCTCTATGGATGGTTATGCAGTGCGTACTGCTGACACCCAAAATTCTGGGAGTACCCTCAAGATTGCTCAACGTATTCCAGCGGGATCTATGGGTACTCAGTTGGAGCCTGGCACTGCTGCCAGAATTTTTACAGGTGCCCCAGTTCCTCCTGGCGCTGATGCGGTTGTGATGCAAGAGGACTGCGCTATTTCGGAGGGATTGGCCGATCAGGTGCAGGTGAATATTGCGCCGACCTCAGGCCAATGGATTCGGCGAAGAGGGGAAGACCTGACTGCCGGAAAGTTAGCTCTTGCAGCAGGTACTTTTTTGCGCCCACAAGAATTAGGTGTTGCTGCATCTGCTGGCCTAACGCATTTGACTGTAAAACGTAAGCTTAGGGTTGCAGCCTTTTTTACTGGCGACGAACTGTCTTTGCCGGGCGAACCGCTTAAGCCGGGTGGTATCTACAATTCCAATCGAGACACTTTATTGGCATGCATTAAATCCCTAGGCTGTGATGCGACTGACTTTGGAATTGTGCCTGACAGTCTTGAGGCTACTAAAGAGACGCTTCGTAATGCCAGTAAAGATCATGATCTGATTATCACTTCGGGTGGTGTATCTGTTGGTGAAGAGGATCATATTAAGCCCGCAGTTACTGCTGAAGGCAGATTAGATCTCTGGCAGATTGCCATTAAGCCTGGTAAGCCTCTAGCTTTTGGTGCTGTGCGTAAATCGGATCATCCAAATGGCAATTTGGCCCAGACCGAAACTTGGTTTATTGGACTTCCTGGTAATCCGGTATCCAGCTTTGTGACCTTTCTATTATTTGTCAGGCCATTCATTCTCAAGTTACAGGGGCGAGAGGCAGGTGCGCCGCAGTCTTACCCCATGCGTGCTGACTTCGATTGGCTTAAAGGAGATCGTCGTAACGAATTTCTAAGGGTCAAGATTAATGCGCAGGGCGGCTTAGATTTGTTCCCAAATCAAAGCTCTGGCGTTCTTACAAGTGCTTCTTGGGGTGATGGCTTGGTAGATTGCCCGCCGGGCCAAGCATTTAAGGCTGGCGATATGGTGAAGTACATACCATTTAGCGCGCTTCTACCCTAATAGTATTACGATCTCCTTATGAAACTCGAATTAAAGTTCTTTGCTTCCTTGAGGGAAGGTCTTGGACTTTCTAGTGAGAGTATTACTACTCCTGCAGAGGTAAAAACAATTGCCGACTTGAGAAGCCATCTCGCCCGGCGAGGAAATCCTTGGGGTGAAGTATTGGGGGGCTCCAAAGTGATTCGCTGTGCTTTAAATCATGAGATGGTGAGCGACTCTACTTTGCTTGTCGAGGGCGCTGAAGTCGCTTTCTTTCCTCCGGTTACTGGTGGCTGAGATGCAGAACGATTTCATTCGCATTCAAGAGCAAGACTTCGATCTCTCGACTGAAGTGAAGAAGCTGCGTGAGCATGATGCTCGTGTAGGTGCAATAGTCACTTTTGTTGGTGTTGTCCGGGATATGAACGATGGTAGTGAAGTCAAGGGTATGACTCTGGAACACTATCCCGGTATGACAGAAAAATCCCTAGAGGACATCATCAAGCAAGCTAGAGGACGCTGGGATCTTTATAAGACGCTTGTCATCCATCGGGTAGGCCCACTTCTGCCTGAAGACCAAATTGTGCTGGTCGCCCTTACCAGTGCTCACCGAGGTGAAGCATTTGCTGCGTGTGAATTCATCATGGACTACTTAAAAACAGCGGCACCTTTTTGGAAAAAAGAAGAAACTCCGACAGGCAGTAAGTGGGTTGATGCCCGAGTAACTGACGATACTGCAATGGCACGCTGGCGTTAATTAGCGCTTTATCTGTTTCACTGCCAAAGCCATCTCAAGACCGCTTAACCAAGCGCCCTCGACTCTGCCGCCATTGAGCCAGTCCCCGCAAAGCCCAAGGCCGATATCTGGTAGCGCAAGAAATCCGATTGAATTTTTTAAACCACCACTTGCATAGCGCCAGCGGTGCATGCTGATTTCTGCACCCTGACAATTAAATCCCAGGCTTTTTAGACATTTCACCAGCTGGGCTTGGGCATCTTCTTTACTTAATTCAACATGATCTTGGCTCCATGCTGGGTTAGCATGGACAGTCCAAATATTGCCCTGGCGCATTGTTTTAGATCCATTCTGGCAAATCCAGCTAATGATTTCTTGATTGATGAAAGCGGCGTCAAAATCTGCTGCTATTTGATTTGGAAGATTTGCCATCATGGTCCAGCATGCACTCATCTGAGCCGGGGAAATGGTATCAAACACTCTCGCATCAACATCTTTAGTTAAAGCGCTTGCTTGAGGAGCTGGTATGGCTAGCACGATGAAATCATATGATGCTGTAATTTCTCTATTCTCATTACACCGGAGATGCCACTTACCATCTTTTCTCTCCAGTTGTGAGATAGTTGTCTCATGCTGAATGGATAGATCTTTAGCAAGATGTTTCCCTGGCGAGCTCATATTGGGCGTGCCAACATAACGGATTTCTTGTGATTGACTATCACGCCAAACCCCAGCCTCATATACCTTGAGTTTGGGTTTCCAGACGGCGGCAATGTCAGCCTGAATCCATTTCTGTACTTCCTGAATAAAGCGGTCATCTCTAGCGGTGAAGTATTGGGCACCATGATCTACCGAGCCATTTTGCGTGCGACGAGTACTCATTCGTCCACTGGGGCCGCGACTCTTTTCAAAGATATCTACTGATATGCTGCTTGACACAAGCTCTCTTGCACAAGACAGCCCAGCGATACCCGCGCCAATCATGGCTACTTTCATAATTTCTCTACTACTATTCATATTTTAGGAAGTATTTTTCGAAAAGTGAGGTTGATTCTTGGGCTTGTAACAGCCTTTGTCTTAAGAAGGCTATGATGCCAATGTTCTTGAATGGGTGGATACATGATGAGTAGGCTGCCATGCTCAAGAAATAGTGAGTTGGTAGTTTTATCCAGTTTATGGCGAAATGCAAACTTACGTTTAGCACCTAAGCTGACGGATGCGATGGGAGTCCCACTATCTAACTCCTTCTCATTATCGCTATGCCATCCCATCCCTTCTTCGCCAGCGTGATAGAGATTTAGTAAGCAGGAGTTGTAGGTATGACCAGTCCATTGTTCAAGCTTGTGCTTCATATTTAATAACTCCTGAGTCCATGCCTGAGGGGTTTTTTTTACTCCAGAGTAGGTGTAAAGGCACTCGGGGTCACCCACCCAGGCAACTTTTCTTGCGGTTGTCACCAATCGTCCAAACATGAAGATTTGATCTGACTCCCAGATCAGGGAAGTTAATAGATTTGAAAATAAGGCATCAGAGGCATTGGCATCATAAAAATGAGTGCAATATTCGGCACGCCCATCTTTTTCCAATATGCATATTGGATCGAATGCGCTAGGGTGATTGAATAAAGGGTTTTGCATTTTTTGATAACAAGACTGGGGGCCTGTGCGCTAATGCCATAAAAACCCTAGAATAGATTCTATTATGAATTGTTCGGAATTAAGGGACCAATTATGAAGGCACTAGATAAGCGTTGCTGCGGTTCAGGCGTTTGCATCATTAATGATTCGGGAGAGTGTTGGTGCGGACAGGTATGGGATGGCGAAAAAATGAGTGCGCCACCTTTGATGCCGGTGAAAATTCAGTCTACTGACTCCGGATCTGAAGATACCAAGCCTGAATCTTAGACTTTCGTTGAGACAGGCTTTATTTGCAGGCCATGCATAGTCAATTTATTTATTTGATCCGTACACTCTGCGAAGGGAGTGAGCGGCTACCCCATCTTTTAGCGCCCCCCTTACAGGAATCGCCATCGCGAGAATCGCAGATTGCACAGCCAGCCGCTCCAGCCGACTTGGTTGTGGTCGGTTAATAATCGGATAAGCCCAATCAGGTAAGTTTAGAAAGCCAGCCCGACTAATCATCTTTACAAAAGGCTTAGAGCTGAGATTACTGGGAAAATGATCCAGCATCTCGATAATAATCTTAGCTCTCTCCCCGAAGTGAAGTTGGGGGATGTATTGCCTGATGGCTTGTTCTGTACCAATATAGGTATCCGGTAGATTAACTGCCCCCAATTTCTCCCCGAGTATTTTCATTTCTGCAAAATACTGATCTTTTTGCTTTGTAATTAGAGACTCACCTCGGTATGACTCATAAGAGCGCATAAAGCTACGAGTTTCTGTGAGGTGAACCCATGCGAGTAGTTCAGGATCATCGGCTCGATATGGTTCATTAAATTCATCAAAACCAGTGACCTTTTGATGAATCTGATTCACTCGATTAATGGCGTTGTTCGCCATCTCATTGGATCCATAGGTAGTTGCAGCGATGAAAAATGCAGTTCTGCCTAGCCTTCCTTTTAGATCTTTTCTAAAACTTGAATGGTCCCATACCCCAGCAAGTGCCTTTGGATGAAGGGCTTGCAGTACTAATGAGCTGATGCCGCCAATCATCATGGAAATAAAATCTGCATGTACTTTCCAGGCTATCGATTCTGGGCCGAATAAGCCTCTGTCACCAGCTGGTTCCAAAAATGCTACTGGCGGACCACCGCCTCCCACCATTTCTCGTATCGACCGACGAATCAGCTCATCAATCATGTTATTAGTGCAGCATGGTGTTGCGTAGATCGTTGTCTTCAATGATCTCTGAAATTAAGTCAAGTCGAATTCTGGGGTTACTTTGAGCAAGTAAGTGGCTCTTCTGAGCCGGGGGCAGAGGCAGAAGCTCTGCCAATCGATTGGATACCCATCCGCAATCATCTAGATTATCTGGGATGATGAATGCTTCATTCCCCCGCAAATCCTCACGTTTGATAATGGAAATAATTTCATGAAGAAGTGCAGCTACTTTTTCATGTTCTTTCGGTAACGGCATTGCTGGATCAGCATCCATCAGTTCAATTTGACCCATCCATAAGCCATCAGATTCTTGTTTAATATTCAGGATACGGAAGCGTTGCGTTCCATAGGATTTGGTCATGTAAAGAGCGGGCTGAATTGGATCAAACTCTTCCAATTTCGCTAAGGTGCCAATGTTTGAAAAGTTAACGGGGGCGCTTGCATCGGAATCAATCGGCTTGTTGTCGAGAATGCTCACAACTCCAAAAGGCGAGTTTTCACGTAAGCAACGTTTCATCATATCTAGGTAGCGTGCTTCAAAAATTTTGAGCGCAATTACACCGCCTGGAAATAGGGTAGTGCCCAGAGGGAAAAGGGGGATCCAGCTGGCTATTAAAGAAGGTTTTGTCATTCGTTTAATTTAAAGGATTTGCAATGACTTTGCTGAGCGCTCGAAATGGCATCATGATCAGCAGCAATCCTAGATTTCAGCCAAAATGATGCTGTTCACAGGAGAATTTATATGATGCAAAAACTTCGAGTTAAGCTCGCACGCTGGATTTTGGGCAAGCACTGTCCTTGCTACCAAATGGGGTATCACACCATGGTTGATTTTCAGCAGCGCAGCGCTGATCAACTTGAGAAGGCTAAGCAAGCTAAATCTATCAATAGCTAGACTACATGTTGTACTGAAATCCGCATCCCGCAATGAAGATCTGGAAGATGAGACGAAATTGTGCATTGACCCCAGGTCAGCTGCTCAAGTTCTATATCGCGCTAATTTGCCTTTCTTTAACTGTGGCTACAGGTTTTTTATTGGCCGGAGTAAAAATGATCCTGATCTTCACGGCAATTGAGTTAACTGCAGTCACTATTGGCTTTTTAATCTATTGCCGACATGCTTTAGACTTTGAGGAGATTGAAATCAGTGGCACTCGATTATTGGTGAGGAAGTTTATTGCCTATAAAGAGACTGTAATTGAATTCAATACTCGCTGGGCCAAGGTTTCTCAGCCGGAAGAATATGAAAAAGTATTTTTTATTGAGCAGGGAGGGCAGAGGGTTGCGCTTGGCCAATTTCTTGGGCGGGAGAAATTTAAGAGCCTCATCGCTGAATTAAGGTCTTATTTGGATTGATTTAAACCATAAATTAAAAATGGTTAAAAAATTTGCCCCTGCAAAATTTGCCATTTAATCCGATACTGAAAATAGTTTAATAATTTTGCTAATTTCATTATGAACGTTAATACAGCAGTAAAAGCAGCCCTAAATACCTTGGTTGATATTGCATCTCATTCCAATAGTATCCAACCAGTTACAGGCTTGGAACTGGCACAGCGCCAGAAATTGTCACTAAGTAGAATAGAGCTGTTGCTTAGCGCCTTACGTGCTGCAGGCATCGTGAAGGGTACAAAGGGTCGAAATGGAGGCTATACGCTCTTGCAAGATCCTCGAATGATCACCATCAAAGATGTAGTGCTGGCCATGAATTACATCAAAAAGCGCAAGGTTGAGGCTTGTGATATCGCTCATGAGCTATATCAATCCCTAGAGGCTTATATGCTCAGCTGCATGGCAAATGTTAGTCTCTCCGATGCCATTAAAGATTATGTACCTCGTTTTAGCGAGACTAAAACTCTCCCAGTACCTCATACTTTTACTTATTCGGAGATAAGAGTTGATAAGCAAGCTAAAGGTGAGGTTCAAACGGTAATTAAGAGGCCATTTAAGAAAGTAGCCGATGTGCCATTAGGGCCAAACTCCATTTTTAGCTTTGGTGACTATCTCCATAAAGTAGGATAAAAACAAGGCTCCATATGATGAAGGCAAAAAAGTTAAATTTAGCTAGCAAGATGTTGATCTCCATCATGATTTCAATATCGCCATGGGTGACTTCTTTCGCTGCAGATAGCGCCCCGACTAAATCTGATCCTGCCTGGCTAACAGATTCTCGTGCCAGCATTAAATCCAATAACTATGAGCAAGCAATAAAGCAGTTGCAGTCAGCAAATGAAGTCAATTCCTCGGATTGGAATAATCTCATGGGATATAGTCTGCGCAAAAAGCAGCCACCAGATTTAGTGTCATCTGAAAAGTATTACCAGGCCGCTCTAAAGATTGATCCAAACCATAGGTCCGCATTAGAGTATTACGGCGAGCTGCTTTTAATGAAAAAGGATTTGCCTGGCGCTGAAGCTATATTGGCTAGACTAGACAAAGCTTGCTTCTTCGGTTGCGAAGAGTACCGTGACCTTAAAGAAAGTATTGCGAAGTATCAAGGTAAAAAGTAATTCCTTAACCCGCATGTCATTAGGTGAGCATGAATTTCCCCCATTAGCATTTGTTGATATTGAGACTACGGGATCTCATTTTGAGCGTGATCGCATTACTGAAATAGGTATCCAATCTCTGATTGATGATCAGCTAGAGACTTGGGAAAGCCTTATTAATCCCCAAGCATTTATTCCACAAAATATTCAAGCCTTGACCGGGATCCGTCCGGATATGGTGAGAAGGCAGCCTGCTTTTGATGATTTGGCGACAGAGATTGCGCGACAACTAGAGGGTAAGATTTTTATAGCCCATAACGCACGATTTGATTATGGTTTTTTGAAGGCATCATTTAAGCGTGTGGGCATCGACTTTAAACCTAAAGTACTTTGCACCGTAAAGCTCTCTAGACTCCTATTCCCAGAGCAGGCTAGGCACAATCTTGACACCATCATTAGCGCACACGGCCTTAAAGTGAGCGCACGACATCGCGCACTTGGTGATGCAGATTTGTTACTCCAGTTTTGGCGAGTTTGCGAAGCAAAGCTAGGGCGTGAGGCGCTGCTTAAAGCAGTTAACCAGCTCATTGGCAATGCAAGCTTGCCGCCTAATATTGACAAAGCCCTGGTGGACTCTATTCCTGAGAAACCGGGTTGCTATATTTTGTATGGCGAGAATCAGGTGCCACTCTATATCGGCAAGAGTATTTCATTGCGTAGTAGGGTAATGGGACATTTTCAGGGTGCACTATCTCAGCGCAAGGAAATGAAGCTCTCTTTACAAATCAGGGATATCGATTGGATTGAAACCAGCGGAGAGTTAGGGGCGCTCATTCTGGAATCGCGGCTAATCAAGGAACGTATGCCTAGCCTGAACATAAAATTACGCCGCTCTAAGGATCTCTGTGCTTGGAAGTTAGTCTTAGACGAGTTTGGCGTGCTAACTCCACAGCTCGTTGGTCATCGGGAACTAGATCCTGGTATTCAAAAAAACTTGTTTGGTCTGTTCTACAGCAAAAGAGAGGCCAACGGCTACCTCAAAGCGATAGCAAAAAAATATCGACTATGTGAAGCGTTACTGGGTTTAGAGAAGCGTATTGAAGGTAAAGCTTGTTTTGGTTATCAAGTAAAACAATGTGGGGGCGCGTGCATTGGTTGCTCCCCTATCGAGTTACATAATCTCCAGCTGCAGACTGCCTTGGAGTTATTTCAGGTTCAAGTGTGGCCTTATTCAGGACCCGTTGCAATTAGAGAGGGGGGTCATATGCACGTTGTGGATCGCTGGCGTTATTTGGGCACGGCGATTAACGAAGCAGAGCTTTATGAATTGGCAGACTCTGGTGAGGCTGAGTTTGACCTGGATATCTACAAGATCCTAAAAAAAGCGCTATCAGGAAGCTTTAAAAACCAGGTGATTCCTTTGATGCTCCAGGATCCTGCGTAAGTCGAATTTCCGAACCACTGATTAGGTTTGAAAAAACCCTAACTTTGCTGATCTCGGAAGTTTCTTCAATCTAGCCTCCGCCTTTGAGGCCTCAGATCGGTCGGGGTGCTCTTGAGTAGCCAAAAGGACGACTGGTCTGCGAGCCCTCGTATAGCGAGCGCCATCACCCGAATTATGGGCTGCTAAACGATGCTCCAAGCGGTTTGTAATGCCGGCGTAATAGCTACCATCAGAACACTCGAGGAGATAAACAAGCCAGGTCAAAATAGGTATCAATTCGCTTAAAAAGAGGTCTAACAGACTTGAAATTACTAAGAATGTCCCTATATTCTATAGATATAAATACATAAAAATAGATTGAGTAGATAGGACTTAAAAATGAGAATAGATAAATTAACTACGAAGTTTCAAGAGGCGCTGAGCGAGGCGCAAAGTCTTGCTTTGGCAAAAGATAATCAATATATCGAGCCAGCCCATTTATTGCTAGCAATGCTGCGTGACTCGGATGGCGCTGCTAAGAGCTTACTAACTCGCGCCGGTGTCAACATATCTGGCCTTGAGAAGGCTACCGAAAGATTGATTGGTAATCTCCCTGAGGTACAGGGCACCAGTGGTGAGATACAGGTTGGTCGTGATTTGAGCAATTGGCTCAACTTATGTGAGAAAGAGGCCAATAAGCGCAATGATCAATTTATTGCTGGCGAACTATTTTTGCTGGTTGTAGCCGATGACAAGGGTGAGTTGGGCAAGATCGCTCGTGAGAATGGTTTAAATCGTAAATCGTTAGAGGCGGCTATTGATTTAGTACGCGGAGGAGAGTCAGTGAATAGTGCGGATGCCGAAGGTCAACGTGAAGCCTTAAAAAAATATACTGTCGATTTAACCGAGCGCGCTCGCATGGGTAAGCTCGATCCCGTTATTGGTCGTGATGATGAAATTCGTCGCACCATTCAGATTCTGCAGCGCCGTGGCAAAAATAATCCAGTACTGATTGGTGAGCCGGGCGTAGGTAAGACTGCCATCGTGGAGGGTTTAGCCCAGCGCATTATTAATGGTGAAGTTCCTGAAACCCTGAAGAATAAGCGTGTCTTGGTTTTGGATATGGCACTTTTGTTGGCTGGTGCTAAGTACCGTGGTGAATTCGAGGAGCGCCTCAAGGCTGTTCTAAGTGATGTGGCTAAGGATGAAGGTCAAACCATCATTTTTATTGATGAGATTCATACGATGGTGGGTGCTGGTAAGGGTGATGGTGCTATGGATGCTGGCAACATGCTCAAGCCCGCTCTAGCGAGAGGTGAATTGCATTGTATCGGCGCGACTACTTTAGATGAATATCGTAAGTACATCGAGAAGGATCCTGCGCTTGAGCGTCGCTTTCAAAAGGTGATGGTCGAGGAGCCCAGTGTTGAGGCAACTATTGCCATCTTGCGTGGATTACAAGAGCGTTATGAGCTTCATCATGGCATTGAGATCACCGACCCCGCAATTGTTGCTGCCGCAGAGTTGTCTCACCGCTACATTACAGACCGTTTCTTGCCAGATAAAGCGATTGACCTCATTGATGAGGCTGGTTCACGTATTCGTATGGAGATCGATTCCAAGCCAGAAGTAATGGATAAACTTGAACGCCGTCTTATTCAACTCAAGATTGAGCGCGAAGCTGTTAAGAAAGAAAAAGACGAGGCCTCACAAAAGCGCCTTAGCTTGATTGAGGATGAGATCAAGCGCTTGGGTGCTGAGTACGCTGACCTGGAGGAAATCTGGAAGGCAGAAAAAGGTGCTGTATTGGGCGCAGCTCACCTCAAAGAGGAGATTGAAAAAGTCCGGGCTGATATCAATAAGTTGCAGCGTGATGGTAAGTTGGAGCAGGTTGCTGAATTGCAATACGGCAAACTACCAGAGCTCGAAGCGAAGTTGAAGTCTGCTGCCGCTGCTGAAGCAAAGGGCGATAAAGACGGTGTAGTGAAGAACAAACTCCTGCGTACTCAAGTAGGCGCAGAAGAAATTGCAGAGGTAGTTTCTCGGGCTACAGGTATTCCAGTGTCGAAGATGATGCAGGGCGAGCGTGACAAGCTCTTGAAGATGGAAGAGTTATTGCACAAGCGCGTGGTTGGACAGGAAGAAGCTATTCGCGCAGTATCTGACGCCATTCGTCGCTCCCGTGCTGGTCTGGCTGAAGAGAATCGTCCTTATGGCTCATTCTTATTCTTGGGACCTACTGGTGTTGGTAAGACTGAGCTTTGCAAAGCCTTGGCCGGTTTCTTATTTGATAGCGAAGACCACTTGATTCGTATCGATATGAGTGAGTTCATGGAGAAGCATAGTGTTGCTCGCTTAATCGGTGCGCCTCCAGGTTATGTGGGTTACGAAGAAGGTGGTTACTTAACCGAACAAGTACGTCGCCACCCATATAGCGTCATCTTGTTTGATGAGATTGAGAAAGCGCATCCAGATGTCTTTAACGTACTCTTGCAAGTTTTGGATGATGGTCGCCTAACCGATGGTCAAGGTCGTACCGTGGACTTCAAGAACACCGTCATTGTGATGACTAGTAATATCGGGTCGCATCTGATTCAGTCGATGACAGATAAGAAGCAATCGGAAATTAAGGATGCAGTATTTGAAGAATTAAAGAATCATTTCCGTCCTGAGTTCTTAAATCGTATTGATGAGATCGTCGTATTCCATGGTTTGGATAAAGGCAATATCGCTAACATCGCAAAGATCTTGCTCAAGAATTTGTCGGATCGCTTGGCCAAGGTTGATATGCAGATGGAGGTCAGCGATGCTGCTCTGAGCAAGATTGCAGAAGTTGGCTTTGATCCTATATTTGGGGCCAGACCACTGAAGCGTGCAATTCAGCAATATATTGAAAACCCAGTCTCCAAGATGATCTTGGAAGGCAAGTTCGGCCCTAAAGATACCGTTCCCGTGGGCGTCGACAAGAAGGGCGATTTCAGCTTCGATAAGTAATATCGCTGTATTTCAACAGGAACCTCCTGTGCTATTAAACTCGGTACATGACTGATGCCCTGAAAAGTAGGCGCGCCAGTGATGTCCGGGTTATTGGTCTTATTAGCCTGGCTCACGGTAGCTCCCATTTCTTCCATTTAATTCTGCCACCCATGTTCCCATGGTTAAAGGCGGAATTTGGTTTTAACTATGCCGAACTTGGTCTGCTCATGACCATTTTCTTTGTAGTCTCTTGTATTTTTCAAGCGGCTTCTGGTTTTTTAGTGGATCGCATTGGTGCTCGACCCGTACTTTTTGTGGGATTGGGTTTACTGGTGTTAGCAGCGCTAGTCTATTCACAAAGTAATGGTTATGTGATGTTGGTACTAGGTGCCATTATTGCGGGTTGCGGTAATGGAGTCTTTCATCCTGTGGATTACACGCTGATTAACCACAAAGTTTCACTACTGAATTTGCCTTACGCTTACTCCATCCATGGAATTTCTGGTT
This sequence comes from Polynucleobacter sp. UK-Mo-2m-Kol15, assembly GCF_018881505.1. GTDB lineage: Bacteria > Pseudomonadota > Gammaproteobacteria > Burkholderiales > Burkholderiaceae > Polynucleobacter. Next base: position 990,269 of record NZ_JACVQC010000001.1, read on the forward strand.
ATATCGGCTGGGCCGCCGCTCCGGCATTTATGGTTACCATTGCGACGATTGCAGATTGGAGAGCGGCATTTTTATCTGCCGCGGTCTTGGAGGTGATGATTCTGGTGATTCTTTGGCTTAATCGAGCCACTTTGGTGGATGATGTGCAGGCTAGGCGAGATGAGACGGTGGCCAGTCATCTTTTGAGTAATCCGAGCGGTACACCGATGAGCACTTTTCATTTCCTGAAGTTACCAGTGGTTTGGCTCTGTTGGATCTTCTTCTTTTTTACTATGGCGGCTACGACAGGGCTGCAATCTTTTTCACCAACTGTGCTGTTTCAAATCTATGACATCGATGTGAGCACAGGTAATTATTATTTAACGCTGATGTCATTGGGTGGTGCGGGAGGGACTTTATTTGGCGGGTATATAGCTACTAAATTAAAACTACCCGAGCGCATCATCACATTCTGTTTCGCTATCAATATTGCTATGGGTCTTTTATTAGCCACCGGCTTGGTGCCAGTTGAGTTGATCGTGATTGCCTTTATCGTAATCGGTCTTGGTATGGGTATCGCTGCTCCATCACGCGATTTGATGGTTCGATCTGCAACACCCTCGGGCTCATCGGGTAGGGTGTATGGAGTTGTATATTCAGGTATTGATTTAGGTGCTGCACTAAGTCCACTTGTCTTCGGAATCTTTTTGGACGTGGGCTTGCCGAAGCTTTTCTTTGTCGGGATTGCGGTACTTCAGTTGATGATTATCTTGATTGGATTTAAGGTTGCCACCATCAGCAATCCCAGGACTGCCTGAAAGATAGATTTTTTCATAATGTGGAAAGACATTACCGCACGTAAAATGCAGTGCAACATTTTATGTTGAGACTTCTCTCACCCCTTGGATAACCATTTCATATAATAAAATATTTAACTTAAGTCATTGATTTATTTGAGATAATTATTTTCAATAAATACTCAAATAGTTCTTGCATGCTTTTTCCTGGCGCCTAAACTCTTATATAAGACATAAGACTTCTATGTCTAAATATTTGAAGTAATTGTTTAACTTAGGGAGAAAATCATGGCAGATCGCAAAGCAGAAATCGAAGCTCTTCAAAAAGACTGGGATACCAATCCACGTTGGAAGGGGATTACTCGTGGTTACACGGCAGAGGACGTTGTACGTCTTCGTGGCTCATTGAAGATTGAGCACACATTGGCAAAGCATGGTGCAGAGCGTCTTTGGGAGTTGGTGAATAACGAAGCGTATGTTAACTGTTTAGGCGCTTTAACTGGTGGCCAGGCAATGCAACAAGTTAAAGCTGGCGTTCAGGCTATCTACCTATCTGGTTGGCAGGTTGCTGCTGACGGTAACTCTTATGCAGCCATGTATCCAGATCAATCTTTGTATCCAGTCGATTCAGTACCGAAGATGGTTGAGCGTATCAATAACTCATTCCAACGTGCCGATGAAATCCAGACAGCCAAAGGTATTAACAAAGGCGATGCTGGATATATCGAGTATTTCGCTCCAATCGTTGCTGATGCTGAAGCTGGATTCGGGGGTGTATTGAATGCATTTGAGTTAAGCAAAGCATTGATCAAGCAAGGCGCTGCTGGTGTTCACTTCGAAGACCAATTGTCCTCTGTGAAGAAGTGTGGTCACTTGGGCGGTAAAGTATTGCTGCCTACAGCTGAGTCAGTTCAGAAATTAATTTCTGCACGTTTGGCTGCCGATGTAATGGGTGTTTCAACGATTATTTTGGCTCGTACCGATGCTGAAGCTGCTGATTTGTTGACCTCCGACTACGATGCAAATGACAAGCCATTCTTGACTGGCGAGCGCACTCCAGAAGGCTTCTATAAGACACGCAAAGGCTTGGATCAAGCAATCTCACGTGGTTTAGCATACGCTGCATATGCCGATATGGTTTGGTGTGAAACTGGCACACCGGATTTGGATTTTGCTCGTCAGTTTGCTGAAGCAATTCGCTCCAAGTTCCCAGGCAAAATGTTGGCCTATAACTGTTCACCATCTTTCAACTGGAAGAAAAACTTGGATGACGCAACGATTGCTAAGTTTCAACGTGAATTAGGTGCAATGGGCTATAAGTATCAGTTCATCACATTGGCTGGTATTCATTCTATGTGGTACAACATGTTCGACTTGGCTCAGGATTATATGAAGCGCGGTATGACTGCTTATATTGAGAAAGTACAAGAGCCAGAATTTGCTGCTCGCGATCGTGGTTACACCTTCGTATCTCACCAGCAGGAAGTTGGTACCGGTTACTTTGACGACGTAACTACTGTAATTCAGGGTGGTAAGTCTTCAGTAACTGCCTTAACTGGCTCTACAGAAGAAGAGCAGTTCCACTAAGGAATTCTTAAGTAGCAAGTAGTAGCGGCACTATCGATACTACCGCGGCACCTAAATGACCCCACAAGGGTGACTTAGGTGCCGTTTTCGTTTACATTGTTCCCATGACTAATTGCGTACTTTGTAAAGATGAGCTAAAGCCCGAAGAGGGTCAATTAATTTGGCGTGGTGATGACTGTCGAATTATTCTGATGAATGACCCCGAGTTGCCTGGTTTTTGCCGAATAATTTGGAATCATCATGTTGCCGAAATGACTGATCTCACCTATGGCGAGCGTGAGCATCTGATGACCCTAGTGTTTGCCGTGGAGGAGGCGGTACGACATGTGATGCATCCCGACAAGATGAATGTTGCGGAGCTGGGAAATATGGTTCCCCATATTCATTGGCATGTCATCCCTAGGTATAAAGATGATGCATTCTTTCCTGGTTCGGTTTGGTCCAATAAAATCAATCAAACCCCGGCACTAGCGTTGGAAGCTCGTATGCAAAAATTAAAAGACTTGCCTGCTGCCATAAGAGAGGCGATCTCTAGATTAAATTAAGTTAGTATTTATGGGTTCTGTATAGGATCAGTAGTGTAGAGAGATAACAATAAAAAAGTAAAACTGGAGACAATGAGTGATTCAAAAAATAATGCCTAACGTAGTAGAGGCTTTGAAAGATATTGGCGATGGTTCAACCATTCTCATATCGGGCTTCGGAGGCGCTGGCTTGCCGATATTTCTGTTGGATGCTTTGCTTGAGCAGGGCGCAAAGAATTTGACCTTAGTCAGTAATAATGCAGGTAATCAAGGCGTTGGAATTGCTAAGCTAATAGCTGGCGGCAGGGTGAAAAAAATGATTTGCTCATTTCCGCGTCAGCCAGAATCGGGAGCTTTTGATGAGCTTTATCGGGAGGGAAAAATTGAGCTTGAATTAGTTCCTCAGGGCACTTTAGCAGAGCGCATTCGTGCTGGTGGAGCGGGAATCGGTGGGTTTTTTACGCCCACTGGATTTGGTACTGAACTAGCAAAAGATAAAGAGTGTCGAGATATCGATGGCATTAATTATGTTTTCGAAAAAGCGATTCAAGCGGACTTTGCATTAATTAAGGCAGATAAGGGTGATCGCTGGGGGAATTTGGTATATCACGGCACGGCTAGGAATTTCGCTCCGATTATGGCAACCGCTGCGAAGTGCAGTATTGCTCAAGTCAATCAAACTGTACAGTTAGGTGAATTAGATCCAGAGGCAATTGTGACCCCTGGTATTTTTGTTAAGCGAATTGTTTTAGTGGGGAATAAATCATGATTGACCTTACTAATATACGTAAGCGCAATGCCGCTGAAATTGCCCAAAGAATTGTTCAGGACATTCCTGATGGCGCGCATGTTAACTTGGGTATTGGCCAGCCGATGACGATTTCAAACTACTTGCCGCCCGATCGTGAGATTTTATTGCACAGTGAAAATGGTCTGTTGGGTATGGGGCCATTAGCTGAGGGCGATCAAATAGATTACGATATTGTGAATGCTGGAAAGCAGGCGGTAACCATGCTTCCGGGTGCCTCAATCTTTCATCATGCTGATTCATTTGCCATGATCCGTGGTGGTCATATTGATATCTGTGTCTTGGGCGCTTTTCAGGTTTCTGTTAAAGGTGATATCGCCAACTGGCGTACTGGTGATCCAAAAGCAATCCCAGCTGTGGGCGGGGCTATGGATTTAGCATTAGGTGCAAAAAAATTATTTGTCATGATGGAGCATTTGACTAAATCGGGGCAGTCCAAGATTGTTCAGGAATGCACTTATCCATTAACCGCATTAGCTGCTGTTAATTGTATTTATACCGACCTAGCAACTATTGAAGTAACTCCCGACGGCCTAGTTGCTATTGATTGGGTTGACGGCTTAAGTTTTTCTGATTTATGTGAGCTTAGTGGCGTACCAATGAAGGAGAAAAAGTAATGAAACTTACCTTAAAGTCCAGATTATTTAGTGTTCTTTTTTTAGCGCTTGCCTCCGGTAATTTAAGTGCTCAGCCTACGCCTAACTATCCAACCAAACCCATCAAGATTATTGTGGGCTTTTCTCCAGGGGGCTCTGCAGATGCCGTTGGACGTTCATTGGCAGAAGCTTTTTCAACTCGCTTAGGACAGCCCGTCATCGTTGAAAATCGTGCTGGCGCAAATGGAAATATTGCTGCTGAGACGGTTTCACGTGCCGCACCGGATGGCTACACATTGTATTTTCCATCCATTGGCCACGCGGTAAATGTTTCGCTGTATAAGAATTTGCCCTACGACCCTATAAAGGACTTCACTTCAATTGGAGGCGTGTTTTCTGCGCCTAATATGCTGGTTGTGCCAATGACGTCACCATATAAAACAGTTCCCGAGATTATTGCGGCTGCTAAAGCAAATCCTGGGAAGCTGACATTTGCTTCTAGTGGAAGTGGTACTTCAGTGCATTTATCTGCTGAATTATTTCAGCGTATGGCAGGTATTCAGATGATCCATATTCCTTACAAGGGGACTGGCAGCGCTTTACCAGATGTTATTTCCGGTCAGGTGGATATGTTATTTCCAAATTTACCAAGCGCTCTTCCTCAAGTGAAGGCGGGCAATCTTCGGGGAATCGCCATTACAACTGCGAAGCCCTCTGCAGCAGCTCCTGGAATGCCAACGATCGCAGAGTCCGGTTTACCTGGATATGAAATGGCAACCTGGTATGGCTTAGTTGCTCCTGCAAATCTTCCAATTGATATCCGTAATCGCCTGAATAAAGAATTGCAGGGAATTTTGGCGGATCCGAAGTTTAAGGATAAATTGATTGCTCAAGGTGCTGATCCAATGCCAGGAACTCCCGAACAATTTACCGCCATGCTGAAGTTTGAAATCGAAAGATGGCGAAAAATTATTGCTCAGTCAAAAATTACGATCGAATAAGTTCTTTGACATGGCTTGCTGACTTGTGGTGCAACAATTCAGCAGGCTTTTAATACGATGTACCAGTTGGAATTATCTTGCAGGGCGCAAGTCGATGCCCTTAGTGCAGGCGAGGATTTACTCATTCCCTCTAAGGAAGTTTTGGAGAAAACAGCCCATCTTTACCAACCCGGTACCCGCCGCCCTTATGGTGTATTGGAATGGCCTGCGATGTTGCGCCTCTTAAATGCTGAAAACTCTAACTATCCGCGCTTTGATAGTTAGTTAGTATTATTTCGCTTCAAACCCAAGCTTTTTAAGCCACTCGTGCATTTTCTCCCGGCCATTTAATGACTCTGGTCCGCGAATCCGATGAAGGCTGTGCTGTACCCAGTCACCGTTTGTCTTCATGTTGTTTTTCTTGTAAAACGCGTTCATTTCCTCAACATATTGCTCCACCGCCTCTATCGACTTTGGTGCGTTATATTGTTCGCGATGAGCAATGGCTGCCTGAGGCAGTCTAGGTTTGATGGAGCTCGATTTTTCTGGGTCGCAGTAACCTACGCACATCCCGAATACTGGGAAAACTCTTGGGGGCAGACCCAATTCTTGTGCAACAGCCTCGGGGTTGTTACGAATGCCGCCAATGTAGACAATGCTCAAGCCAATAGATTCCGCTGCTAGAGCTGCGTTTTGAGAGGCCAGGGCGGCATCAATCATGCCTACAGTTAAGAGTTCAAGATAATTTAGCCCTTCATAAGGAAGACCCCGTTTTTTGCCTAAGGCCTCTAGGCGTGAGAGATCGGCCAGCCACACCAAAAATAATGGACATGTACGGATATGTTCTTGATTCCCGGATAATTTCGAGAGGCGATCTTTACGCTCTGGATCTTCTACAGCAACCAAGCTCCAGCTTTGGAGATTGGACGAGTTTGAAGCGGATTGCCCGGCTGCAATCAGCAGTTCAAGTGTATCTTTGGGGATTGGCTTATCACAATAGGTACGAATCGAGCGATGTTGAAAAATCGTTTCTAGCGTTTCATTGAGCTCAAAGTCGAGAGGTATGGCTTTACCATAACGCGCTTGAGTTAACTGTTGCAGTGATAATCGATTAGTCGTCATTTTGACTCATTCAGAAGTAGGTTTAGTAGGGCTTGGAGTGATTATTGACTTCTTCTCTTGCCTGACTGGCTGGGCTAGGCTACTGACTGCTTAGCTCTATGTCATCGGTATTTATTAGGATCAATTCTAAGTAAGAGGCATAATTTAGTCAAAATAAAAATGCAACAGATTAATTTATCAATGGAGACCTACTTTGAGTGAGTTTGATTTAGCTGAGGCATCCCCTAATGCTGTATTCATGGACTACTGCCAAAAAGATCAGCTAGCCTTTCAGCGCTCTCCGAGTGGTAAAGCTATTTTTTATCCGCGTATCGTGGAGCCGAAGACGGGTGAGCTCTTGCGCTGGGAGCTCAGCAAGGGTGTTGGTACTGTTTACTCCACTACGGTTATTTACTCTCGCGATGAGAAGCCATACAACGTTGCTTTAATTGATTTGGACGAAGGCTACCGAATGATGTCGCGAGTGGAGGGGGTTGATCCTGAACTTATTCGGATAGGTATGCGAGTACAGGTCGAAATGAAGGCATTTGATGACGGGAAAAAGTATCCTATTTTTTCCCTAATGAATGAGCTTGCGTGATGATCAATTCTCTTCGTCGCGGTAGTGTGGCAGTTGTTGGTGCTGCTGAATCTGAATTAGGGCTCTGCGCTCCGGGAACTACTCCTTATGATTTGATGGCACAGGCAACGCATCGCGCTTTAGAAGATTGTGGATTACAACTAAAGGATGTGGACGGCGTCTTTACAGCAAGCTCCCAAGCTCGCTTCTCGAGTGTAGGTCTTTGTGAGTATCTTGGTCTTAAACCTCGATATCAAGACAACACCTTGATGGGTGGAGCATCGTTCATGTCCCACGTTACCCATGCCATGGCTGCCATCAATAGCGGTTTATGTGACGTCGCCCTCATTGCTTATGGCAGCACCCAAAAATCAGTTAGCCGTGCCGCTGCTAGTCCTCGCGAGTACAACGCCTATGAAACTCCCTACAAACCATTTTTACCTACCTCGGCTTATGCAATGGTTGCTGCAAGGCATATGTACCAATATGGCACAAAGCGTGAGCAACTAGCGGAAGTGGCGGTTGCTGCAAGGCAGTGGGCCTTAATGAATCCGGTTGCCTGGGAAAAGAAGCCATTAAGTATTGATGAGGTCATTAGTGCTCGCATGGTGAGTTCACCCCTGACTATTCGTGATTGCTGTCTAGTTACTGATGGTGGAGGTGCAATTATCTTGACGAGCGCTGCGCGCGCAAAAGATTTAAAGAAATCGCCCGCCTACATTTTGGGTGTTGGTGAGGAGTTATCTCATATTGGCATTTCTGGAATGCCAGACTTAACTGTTAGTGGTGCGGCAATTTCCGGTCCTAAGGCGTATGCAATGGCAGGTATTACCCATCAAGAGGTTGATCTAGCAATGCTCTACGATGCCTTTACGATCAACACGATTTTATTTTTAGAGGACTTGGGTTTTTGCGCTAAAGGCGAGGGCGGTGAGTTTGTGGCAAATGGTGGCATTGCTCCAGGCGGCCATCTGCCAGTCAATACTAATGGCGGAGGCTTATCTTATTGCCATCCTGGCATGTATGGTCTCTTTTTATTAATTGAGTCAGTTCGTCAGTTACGCGGTGAATGTGGAGTGCGACAAGTCCCAAATTGTGAAGTCGCGCTTGCACATGGTAACGGTGGTGTTCTATCTAGTCAGGCTACAGTTATTTTGGCTACCTATAGCGATTAATCATGTCCCATGGAGTGAAACACCTTAGCATTGATCAATTAGGGCGCATGTGAATAGAGAAACTCAGGGAATGCTCATTGGCTTTGTTGGTATTCTAGTATTTAGTCTAACGCTGCCTGTCACTAAGATTGCAATTCCTAGCTTTAATCCCTATTTCATTGCATTTGGCAGGGCATTCATAGCAGGGCTTGTCGCTTTAGCCTATCTTTCCTATAAACAGGTTCCACTCCCCAGCAAAGCTGATCTTGTGAAGTGTGCCGTCATTGCTCTGGGCGTTATATTTGGATTTCCAGTCCTTACTACAGTAGCCATGGAAGAAGGCTCATCCTCTCATGGTGCCGTTATTTTGGGGATGATGCCTTTAGCTACCACTGTCATTGGAGTCATTCGTTTTAAGGAGCGTCCGTCTATCGGTTTTTGGCTTCTTTCAATTTTGGGTGCAGCCTTAGTAATAATTTACGCGCTTATAAAAAGTGCTGGAAGTTTTACTTATATAGATGGCCTTTTGGTGCTTGGTGGTATTTGTGCATGTGTTGGTTATGTCGAGGGCGCTGAGTTATCAAAGAAAATGAATCCGCGTACAGTGATTTCCTGGGCATTAGTGATTTCATTACCTATCAATATCGTGGCAACGTATTTCACATTCTCTTCGGCGTATTGGAGTGCTGATGCGATTGCCTGGATAAGCTTTTTATATCTAAGCTTATTTTCAATGTATCTGGGCTTTTTCTTTTGGTATGAAGGCCTTGCAATTGGTGGGATCGCAAGAGTTAGTCAAGTGCAATTGATTCAGCCTTTTTGTACGCTACTAGCTTCGAGTTTTTTCTTGGGTGATCACATCACTCTCATGAATATGGTATTTGCTTTTCTAGTTGTCTCTACGGTCATCTTAAGCAAGCACATGCTAGTGAAGAACAGTTACTAGTTCAGCCGCTTTAAGGCCTCAAGATACTTCTCCGGACTTAGTGCTTGACCTTCACGTTGTGCTTCCCACATCACCTGCCCCAAGCATTCCATCATGGCATGCTGAGCTTCATGTTCGGAACCAAGCTTTTGAGCTAGCGCTTTGGCAATTGATTTAATACCCGGCGGTTGATCGATAGAGATTTGTTCGCTAATTGACAGGTGCATTGAGAGATGTAGAAAGGGATTCGTCTCCCCACGCTCTGGGGTGTAGTCTTGGGCAACTGCGCCCTCTGGATCTGCTAAGAGGGTGTGATATTCCGGGTGCTCTACCATCCAGTCGCTAGCAATCATCTCTAGTGGGGTCAGAATTTGATCTACTGTTTTTTTCTTCCAGGTGTCACAGAAAAAACGACGTACTTCTTCACGGGTTGGATTAAATATTGCCACGAACTTTTCCTTTACCGGTTTTTTGTTTAAAGCCGCAGAGTGGTTCAACAATACATTGCTCGCAATCTGGGTTACGAGCTTTGCATGTATATCTGCCATGCAGAATAAGCCAATGATGAGCATCTTGCAAAAACTCTTTTGGCACCCGCTTGAGTAGTTGCTCTTCTACCTTTACTACATCTTTGCCGGGTGCTAAACCAGTGCGGTTAGACACTCTAAAAATATGGGTATCGACAGCCATGGTAGGTTGACCAAAGGCGGTATTGAGAATGACATTCGCGGTCTTTCTGCCAACTCCTGGGAGCGCCTCAAGCTCTTCGCGTTTTTGCGGTACTTCGCCACCATGCTGGTCTAATAGAAGTCGACATGTCTCTTGGATGTGCCTGCCTTTGGAATTAAAGAGTCCAATATGCTGAATAAAGGGCTTAACACCTTCCTCACCAAGATCTAGTAGTGCTTGAGGTGTATTCGCAATCTGAAAAAGTCTCCGAGTGCCTTTATTGACCGATACATCAGTTGCCTGTGCAGACAGTAAAACTGCTATGAGCAATTCAAATGGTGAGCTATATTCCAACTCTGTTTCAGGATGGGGATTGTTTTCCCTAAGCAATTCAAAAAAGGCTTGGCGTTTTTCGAGATTCATCATTTTTTTTGTTGGGCTCTCGCAATAGCAGCGGCGATAATGGCGCGCTTTCTCTCTTGCTCTTTTAAGGCCTCTTGTGAGTTAGGGCTCTCAGTATTCACGGCGACTAACTTGGCAGCAGCCTTCTTTGCTAGTCGATCATCATTATCTCTTCCCTCACGATCTAGTCTTATATCGCGCGCTTCGTATCGTGAACGTGAGATTTGCGCTAGCTCTGGAGACCATGCATCCCAGCCAGTTTTACTACCAGTCACATCAAGCATAGTGATGCAATCTACAGGGCAGGGTGGTATACAAAGATCGCAACCTGTGCACCAGTCGGTCAAAACTACGTGCATTTGTTTTGAGGCGCCCACAATAGCATCTACAGGACACGCCTGAATACATAGCGTGCATCCAATGCAACTTTTTGGATCAATCAATGCGACAGGTCTGGGACGCTCTGTTCCGCATTCTGGATCGATCTTAGGGTGGAGCTCAAAAGCAGACTGAGGAAAGGCAGGCTTAAGAATAGTACTTAGCCTCTGAATGCCATCTACACCGCCAGGTGGGCAGCGATTAGGTAATGCTTCACCTACTGCCATTGCCTCTGCATAGGCTCTGCAGTCTGGGTAGCTACATTTAGTGCATTGAGTTTGAGGAAGGGCATCCTCGAGGCGATCGGCAAGTTCTTTCGCCTGCTTTATGTCCATTGCAATTTTCGCAGTTTCAAACTGGAAGCGCGACCCGAGAGTCGCGCCACTGGTTTATGCGGCCTTCTTAGTTCCCAGTTTTGGTGGTCTGGCTTTCGTTTTTTTCTGTACACCTTGGTGCTCGCGAATAAACGATTTAATTTTTGGATAAACTTTTTCACGCCATCGACGACCGGCAAAGATACCGTAGTGACCAGCACCAGCAACTTCGTAATGATCTTTACTTGTTTTTGGAATACCCGCACACAATGCATGTGCAGAGCGGGTTTGTCCGCTACCAGAGATATCGTCCAGCTCACCCTCAATAGTGAGTAGAGCAGTCTGCTTAATATCCTGCGGCTTAACTAGATCGCCAGCAACTGTCCAAGTACCATTTGGCAGTGAGTAATCCTGAAACACAGTCTTAATCGTATCCAAGTAGAACTTTGCATCCATATCGAGAACTGCGTTGTACTCGTCATAGAAGCGAATATGAGATTCAGCATCTTGCTCATCGCCGCGAACTAAATTTTGAAAGTAGTCCCAATGTGACTGCAAGTGATTGTGTGGATTCATGGCAATGAAACCAGTATGTTGCAAAAAGCCTGGATATACCTTACGCCCAGCACCTGGATAACTTGGCGGTACCTTATAAATTACATGACTCTCAAACCAGCTATAAGACTTTTGATCGGCTAGGTTATTAACTGCAGTAGGTGATTTGCGTGCATCAATCGGGCCGCCCATCATGATCATCGAAGCTGGTGTTTTTTCTCCTGCAGAGGCCATCAAAGAGATTGCGCCCAATGTAGGGACTGTTGGCTGGCAAACGGAAATGACATGCAAGTTCTCAGCGCCAATCTCACGGATGAAATCTTGCACATAATGAACATAGTCATCCAGACCAAAGTCACCTGCGTCTGCCGGAACAATGCGTGCATCAATCCAGTCAGTGATGTACACCTTATGATCTTGCAAGAGGGTACGCACTGTATCACGCAACAAAGTAGAGTGGTGACCTGATAAAGGGGCAACGACTAATACTGTCGGATCATCTTTTAACTTCTTGATGACATCCAAATCATCGGAGAAGCGCTTAAAGCGAATGAGGTTGCAAAACGGCTTTGCTACCACTGTTCTTTCATGAATGGCTACTTCACGGCCGTGAGCTTTCACGGAGCGAATGCCAAACTCTGGTTTCTTGTAGTCTTTGCCTAGGCGATGGAGGAGTTCGTAACTTGCGGCTAAACGCTCAGAGCCTGGAATCTTAGATGCGGGGTTTGAAGCATTAATAAAAGCTTCAGAAGCAGCGCGAGCCCATGAGCTCATGGGTTGAAGTAAGGCTTTTTGAAATTCGTGTAACTGATATAGCATGTTGACTCCTAGTAACTCAGTGTAACCGCTTATTGCCAGTTGTTACGCCAATACGCGGGCAATTGCTTTAGCCACCTTATCAATATTTTTAGTATTTAGGGCGGCTACACAAATACGACCCGTGGAGAGGGCATAAATGCCATCCTCCTTTTGTAAACGCTCGACTTGTTCAGCACTTAAGCCAGAGTAAGAAAACATGCCACGCTGAGCCTCAATAAAAGCAAAATCTTGCTTTACCCCAGCAGCGGCTAATTTTTCTACAAGTCCATGACGCATTGCTTTAATACGATCACGTTTCTCTGCCAACTCATCTTCCCAAAGTTTTCTAAGTTCTGGTGAATTGAGAACAGCTGCCACTATCGCAGCACCATGTGTTGGAGGGTTGGAGTAGTTTGTGCGGATTACGCGTTTTAACTGCGACAACACACGCGTAGATTCATCTTTGCTTTGGGTCACGATGGATAAAGCACCAACACGCTCACCATAAATTGAGAATGATTTAGAGAAAGAGCTGGATACAAAGAAGGACATTCCAGACTGAGCAAATAGACGAACGGCAATGCCATCTTGTTCAATGCCAGCGGCAAAGCCTTGGTAGGCAATATCTAAAAATGGAATGAGCTGCTTTGCTTTGCAGATTTCAATGACTTGATGCCATTGAGCTTCAGTAATATCCGCGCCGGTTGGATTGTGACAACAAGCGTGCAACAGAACAGTGGTGAACTTTGGGAAAGACTCTAAAGATGTCACCATGCCATCAAAATCAACACCACGGGTCTTCCCATCAAAGTAGGTATATTCAACAACTTCAAATCCAGCAGATTCAAAAATACCGCGATGGTTTTCCCAGGTGGGGTTACTAATTGCGCAAGGCGCGTTTAAATTGAGGCGCTTAATAAAGTCAGCGCCAACGCGCAAGGCACCAGTTCCACCTATGCACTCAGCAGTCACTACACGACCATCTTTAATTAGTGAGGAGTCTGCACCGAATAAGAGGTTTTGGACTGCGCTGTTATATGGGTTTGGACCCTCAATCGGAATATAGCTGCGAGGTGACTGCTTGGCAACAATGGCTTCTTCAGCCTTAATGACTGCTTTCAAAAGAGGCACCTTGCCTTCGTCGGTGTAATAAACACCAACACCCAGATTGACCTTGTCAGCGCGTTGATCAGCGACATAGGCTTCTGTGAGGCCAAAGATAGGGTCTTTAGGGGCTAGCTGAACTGAGGTAAAAAGGGTCATTTGAGGATCAAAAAGGGATAATTTAGGGTTATTGACATTAATTTCAGCTGAATTTACTTTAAATGACTGTTTTTGGCGCTAGATTCAACAATTTACAAATAAAAACGGCAAAATCAACGTTTGTACAAAATTCTCTGTGAACTAAAGCTCACAGATGAAATGATAGCTGAGATGCCCCCTAAGCCCCCTAAAAGTTCTTCAAACTCCAAAGTCGCCGAAACCAAAAAAAGCCCTGTAGTCGATCCCTTGGGCGAGGTGGGTCACGATCTGGATCCGGCTAAGTTTGTTTCCTTCCCGGATTCACCATTTCAGTTGTATCAGCCCTTTCCGCCCGCGGGAGATCAGCCGGCAGCAATAGACGCTCTGGTGGCAGGAATTGAAGATGGTTTGACCTTTCAGACACTGTTGGGGGTTACTGGATCCGGCAAAACCTTCACAATGGCAAATGTGATTGCTAGGACGGGTCGTCCTGCGATTATTTTTGCCCCCAATAAGACCTTGGCTGCTCAGCTCTATAGTGAATTTAGGGAGTTTTTCCCAAAAAATGCGGTGGAGTACTTCGTAAGTTACTACGACTACTACCAGCCGGAGGCATACGTTCCGACACGCGACTTATTTATTGAAAAAGATTCGTCGATCAATGAGCACATCGAGCAAATGCGACTATCTGCTACCAAGAGTTTGCTGGAGCGACGAGACGTAATTATTGTGGCTACTGTCTCCGCAATTTATGGCATTGGTAATCCCGGCGACTATCACAGCATGGTGATGACTTTGCGTCCGGGTGACAAAATGAGTCAGCGCGATATTTTGATGCGCTTAATCGCGATGCAATACGACCGTAATGAAATGGATTTCAAGCGCGGCGTTTTTCGGGTGCGCGGCGATACGATTGATATCTTCCCGGCTGAGCATAATGAATTGGCGGTACGTGTTGAACTTTTTGATGATGTTATCGAGAGCTTACAATTCTTTGATCCGCTCACTGGAAAAATTCGTCAAAAGATTCCGCGCTTTACGGTCTATCCAAGTTCGCACTATGTGACTCCACGCGATACTGTTTTAAAGGCAATCGAAACAATTAAGGCGGAACTACGTATTCGATTGGATGAATTTGTTAAGGATGGCAAGCTAGTAGAGGCTCAGCGTTTAGAGCAACGTACTCGCTTTGACTTAGAGATGCTTAATGAATTGGGTTTCTGCAAAGGCATTGAGAACTACTCCCGTCATCTCTCCGGCGCTATGCCTGGGGAGGCACCTCCAACTTTGGTTGACTATTTGCCTAATGATGCGCTGATGTTTTTGGATGAGAGTCATGTTCTTATTGGTCAGCTCAATGCCATGTACAACGGTGATAAGTCTCGCAAACATACCTTGGTAGAGTTTGGTTTTCGCCTACCATCAGCAATGGATAATAGGCCACTCAAGTTCACTGAGTTTGAAACAAAGATGCGCCAAACCGTTTTTGTTTCAGCTACCCCTGCTGATTATGAAAATACACATACCGGACAAGTGGTTGAACAAGTAGCCAGACCAACAGGATTAGTTGATCCAGAAATTGAAGTATTGCCAGCGAGTTCGCAGGTAGATGATTTGCTAGGGCAGATTCATGAGCGAGTCAAAGTGCATGAGCGCGTTTTGGTAACGGTATTAACAAAGCGTATGGCCGAGCAGTTAACGGATTATTTATCGGATAACGGCGTGAAGGTACGTTACGTGCATTCCGACATCGATACGGTTGAGCGTGTAGAAATTTTGCGTGACTTGCGTTTGGGTGTCTTTGATGTTTTAGTGGGTATTAATTTATTGCGTGAGGGCTTAGATATTCCTGAGGTCTCACTGGTTGCTATTTTGGATGCGGATAAAGAAGGCTTTTTGCGTTCTGAGCGCAGCTTGATTCAAACAATTGGTAGGGCGGCACGAAACGTTAAAGGTAAGGCTATTTTGTATGCCGACCGCATTACCGACTCCATGAAGCGAGCCATGGGCGAAACAGAGCGCCGCCGAACCAAACAAATCGCCTTTAATAAGGCCAATGGGATTGAGCCACGAGGTGTCCAAAAGCGCATTAAGGACATTATTGACGGGGTTTACGACGTTAAAGAGAAACGCTCTGAGATGCAGGTCGAGCAGGAGCGGGCACGCTATGAGGATATGAGCGAAAAGGACTTGGCGGGCGAAATCAAGCGCTTGGAGAAGCAAATGAACTCGGAGGCCAAGAATCTGGAGTTTGAGAAGGCTGCGGCTACCCGGGATCGCCTTACTAAAGTTAAGGAGATGGCATTTGGAGCCAGATCCAGAGATGCTATTTAAACCTGAGCAAAATACTTGGGTATATGTTAAAGTTGAGTGGAATGGTCGGGTATTACCCGCCCGACTGTTAGCTGTCCATAACAATCCATTACCAAGGTGACATATGAGACTTACAACTAAAGGCCGTTTTGCAGTAACCGCAATGATCGATTTAGCCCTCCGTGAAACCCACGGACCTGTAACTTTGGCTGGAATAAGCCAAAGACAGAAGATTTCCCTTTCTTATTTAGAGCAGTTGTTCGGTAAATTACGCCGCTTTAACATTGTTGAGAGCACGCGTGGTCCTGGCGGTGGCTACACCCTAGCTCGCAAGTCAGAAGAAATTAGCGTTGCTGACATCATTGTGGCCGTGGATGAACCATTGGATGCCACTCAATGTGGTGGTAAAGGCAATTGCCATAGCGATGAAGAAAATCATGGTCATTGTATGACCCATGATCTATGGTCAAACCTGAATGCCAAGATGGTTGAGTATCTCAGTTCCGTGTCATTGCGCGACTTAGTGCTACAGCAATCTGGACGTGGAGTTGTCTTGCACGATTTACGACCCAAGAAAATCAAGGCTGATAGTGTCAAAGCGTCAAAGCCAGCATCAGCAGTCGCAGCAGCAAAAGAGACTGCTCCAAAGCGACCTCTCGTGAATTCTGTTTTTAACCTGGCTCAGCAAAGTTAAGAGATTAACTTTTTGGTCTATTAATTGATAAGTAAAAAATGAACGCACCACAAGATATTCCTCAACAACCGATACCGATGTTTAGTCCAAAGCATTTCCCGGTGTACATGGACTACTCGGCTACCACGCCGATTGATCCACGTGTAGTAGACAAGATGTTGCCTTATTTGCGTGAGCAGTTTGGTAATGCCGCATCTCGTAGTCATGCCTATGGTTGGGCTGCAGAAGAGGCGGTTGAGTGGGCGCGTTCAGAAGTAGCCCAGTTAGTTCATGCCGATCCAAGAGAGATCGTATTTACTAGTGGTGCAACTGAAAGTATTAATTTGGCTCTTAAGGGCGCTGCTCACTTTTATAAAGAGCGCGGTAATCACATCATTACCGTGAAGACTGAGCACAAGGCCACTCTAGATACTTGCCGTGAACTTGAGCGCGAAGGTTTTGAGGTTACGTATTTAGATGTTTTGCCGGATGGCTTGATTGATTTTGCTCAGCTTGAGGCTGCAATGAAGCCAGGTACGATTCTGGCATCAGTAATGTACGTGAACAATGAGATTGGTGTTGTCCAAGACATTCCCCGTATTGGAGAGCTATGCCGATCACGTGGGGTGATTTTTCATGTGGATGCAGCACAAGCTACCGGCAAAGTAGAAATTGATTTAGAGAAAACCAAAGTGGATTTAATGAGCTTTTCTGCTCATAAGTCCTATGGTCCAAAAGGCATCGGAGCCTTGTTTGTGCGTCGTAAGCCCCGTATTCGTATTGAGGCACAGATTCATGGTGGTGGTCATGAGCGCGGTATGCGCTCTGGCACCTTAGCAGTTCATCAAATCGTTGCCATGGGTGAAGCTTTCCGCATTGCCCGTGTTGAAATGATTGAAGAAAACGCTCGTATTCGTGCTTTGCGTGATCGCCTGCTGACTGGCTTGAAGGATATTGAAGAGGTTTATGTGAATGGCGATATGGATCACCGCGTCCCTCATAACCTCAATATCAGTTTTAACTACGTGGAAGGTGAATCGATGTTGATGGCATTAAAAGATTTAGCAATCTCATCTGGTTCTGCATGTACTTCAGCATCTTTAGAGCCTTCTTATGTATTGCGTGCACTCGGTCGTAATGATGAACTGGCCCACAGCTCAATTCGCTTTACTTTGGGACGCTTTACAACTGAACAAGAAGTGGATTTCACGATTAAGTTAGTCAAAGAGAAGATTGCTAAATTACGTGAGCTTTCCCCCTTATGGGAAATGTTCAAGGATGGCATTGACCTTAGCACCATCCAATGGGCAGCCCACTAAGCAGCACAAAGACATCCAAGTAAGATTAAAGATAAAAGAAATAACGAGGAAATACCATGGCATATAGCGACAAAGTAATTGATCATTATGAAAATCCCCGCAATGTGGGCTCTTTTGAAAAAGGCGATGACCAAGTAGGTACTGGTATGGTTGGTGCGCCAGCATGCGGCGACGTCATGAAATTGCAAATTCGTGTAAACGATCAAGGCGTGATTGAAGATGCTAAGTTCAAGACTTATGGTTGCGGCTCTGCAATTGCATCTTCTTCCTTAGTAACTGAATGGGTTAAAGGTAAAACCTTGGATCAAGCTTTAGAGATCAAAAACTCTTTGATTGCTGAAGAGTTGGCTTTGCCACCAGTAAAAATTCACTGCTCAATTTTGGCCGAAGATGCTATTAAGGCAGCAGTTGCTGATTACAAAGAAAAGCATCCTGCCCTGTAAAGATAAAGAGGCTTTCATCATGGCAATTTCCTTAACCGACAAAGCTGCAAAACATGTTCAGCGCAATTTAGATAAGCGTGGAAAAGGTTGTGGCTTACGCTTAGGTGTTCGTACTACTGGTTGCTCTGGTTTAGCTTATCAACTGGAATATGTAGATGAGGCTGCCCCTGAAGATGTGAAATTTGAATCTAATGGCATCACTATCTTCATTGATCCCAAGAGTTTGGCCTATTTAGATGGCACTGAATTAGACTTTGTACGTGAAGGTTTGAACGAAGGCTTCAAGTTCCAAAACCCGAATGTAAAAGATGAGTGTGGTTGTGGTGAATCCTTCCGCGTCTGACGATTACTTTCGATTCTTTGGTTTAGAGCAGCATTTCAACTTAGATTTGTCTGCATTAGATCAGGCATATCTAGCAATTCAGAGAGAAGTACACCCCGATCGCCATGCCCGCGGAAGTGATACCGAGCAACGGTTGGCCATGCAAATGGCCACCTTTGCCAATACTGCTTTCCAGACCTTGAAAAATCCAATTCAGCGCGGCCTGTATCTTTGCCAGCTTCATGGCGTAGATGCTCGCTTGGAAACAAATACTGCAATGCCAGCTGCTTTCCTCATGAGGCAAATGGAATGGCGTGAAAATTTAGAAGATCAAGAGGATGACCTCGGCGCTCTAGAAGGTTTGGCCGAAGAAGTTGATCAATCCAAGCGAGATACCCTGCTTGAAATTACACAGGCTATTGATAGCGCTAAAAACTATGAGCGCGCTGCAGAGTTGATTAGAGGCCTGCTATTCATTGATAAGTTTGCTATCGAGCTAGATGATGCCATCTCAGCCCTGGTATAGCTTACACTCTAGTCCCCATGGCCTTATTACAAATCTCCGAACCCGGTAAATCACTCGCTCCGCATCAGCGTCGGATTGCGGTAGGTATTGATTTGGGTACCACTAATTCCTTAGTAGCAATCGTGCGAGATGCTTTGCCTAAGGTACTTTCAGATTCAGAGGGGCGAGAATTACTCCCCTCCGTAGTGCGCTATCTGCCTAACGGTAGAACTCAAGCTGGCTTCGAGGCGATTGAAAGTATGATTTCTGATCCTAAGAATACGATTGTTTCTGTAAAGCGTTTTATGGGTCGCGGCATTCTTGATGTAACGAATATTGAGAATGCGCCTTATGATTTTGTTGATGAACCTGGCATGTTGAAGTTGCGAACAGTAGCTGGTGACAAGAGTCCTATTGAAGTCTCAGCAGAAATTCTGGCGCGCTTGCGTCAATTGGCTGAAGACTCAGTAAATGACGATATTGTTGGCGCAGTCATTACTGTGCCTGCGTATTTTGATGATGCTCAGCGGCAAGCTACTAAAGATGCTGCCAAATTGGCTGGTATTGAGGTATTGCGTTTACTCAACGAGCCTACTGCAGCGGCAATTGCATACGGATTGGATAATGCCTCGGAGGGTATTTACGCTGTATATGATCTTGGCGGCGGTACTTTTGACATCTCCATCTTGCGTATGAGTAGGGGTGTATTTGAAGTACTCTCTACTGGTGGCGACTCCGCTTTGGGCGGTGATGATTTTGACCATCGCCTGTATTGCTGGGTAATTGAACAAGCAAAGCTTCCACCACTCTCTATACAGGATCATCGCAAGCTATTGCTTTCCTGTAGGCATGCAAAAGAGCAGTTAAGTCACAACCCATTAGCCCGTGTTCATGAAACACTGGCCGATGGAACGGTTGTTAATGTGGGCGTCAGCCAGGCCCAGTTCTTTGAAATTACGCAAAACTTAATTAGCAAGACCTTGGTTGCCGTGAAGAAGGCTTTGCGTGATGCAGGCCTCAAGGCGGATGAGGTCAAGGGTGTGGTGATGGTTGGTGGCGCAACTCGCATGCCCCATGTCCAACGTGCTGTTGGCGAACTCTTTGGCACTAAACCCTTAAATAATCTCAATCCAGATCAAGTGGTCGCCTTGGGTGCTGCTATGCAGGCAGACTTACTTGCTGGCAATCAAAGCAAGGATGATGAGTGGCTTTTGTTGGATGTCATTCCCCTGTCCCTCGGTATTGAAACTATGGGTGGTTTGGTGGAAAAAATTATTCCGCGAAATACACCGATACCAGTAGCACGCGCGCAGGATTTCACGACCTTCAAAGATGGTCAAACAGCGCTGGCCATTCAGGTGGTGCAGGGTGAGCGTGAATTAGCGCAAGATTGCCGCTCCTTAGGTAAATTTGAGTTACGTGGCATTCCACCAATGGCTGCCGGTGCTGCACGGATTCGAGTAACTTTTCAAGTGGATGCGGATGGTCTGCTCTCTGTTAGTGCTATGGAGCAGGGATCCGGTGTGCAGGCCTCAATTGATATTAAGCCATCCTATGGTTTGACTGATGCTGAGATTGCTCGCATGTTGCAAGACGGTTTTGCTTCAGCTCAGGTAGATCTCTTAGCCAGGTCATTGCGTGAGGAGCAGGTGAATGCAAGGCGCCTATTGGATGCTGTGCAAACTGCATTAGATGTTGATCGTGGATTATTAAATCCTCAAGAGCAGGCTGCCGTAGATCAAGAGATGAGTATTTTGCAAAAGATCCTTTCGGAAGAAACTGACAGCGCCACCCTCAGAAAAGCAGTCGATCATGCTGCTAAGGCTACTGATGATTTTGCTCAGATGCGGATGAATGCGAGCATCCAGAAAGCCTTGGCCGGTAAGAATGTTGCAGAAATTTAAGAAAAGAAAACTATTAAGATGACTCAGATTGTTGTTCTACCCCATAGTGAATATTGCCCTGAGGGTGCTGTAGTTGAGGTGACCCCCGGTACCTCTATTTGTGAAGCGCTGCTAGAAAACAATATTCCCATTGAGCATGCTTGCGATATGGTGTGCGCCTGTACTACCTGTCATGTCATCGTGAAAGAGGGTTATCAGAGCCTGAATACTCCCGATGAAAATGAAGAGGACTTGCTAGATCGAGCCTGGGGCCTCAATCCTCAGTCTCGCTTGTCTTGCCAAGCGATTGTTGCTCGTGAAGATTTAGTCATTGAGATTCCAAAATACTCTATTAATCACGCCAAAGAGAATCACTAACTTCTGGCTCAGTATTACACTCTAGAAACAGAAGAGGATTAATAAGGGTATGAATAATCAATATAAAACATGGTGTTGCATTAGTTTTGTATCTCTATTAAGTGCATGCTCAAATAATAGCGATCCCTATCAAAATTCCTATCCGCAAAGTTATACCCAAAGCGGTGGCTATAACACTTCACCACAGTTAATTTCATCCGAGCAACTACAGTCATTGGTTTCTCCGATAGCGCTGTATCCTGATTCTTTGCTTTCATTGATGCTCTTGGCATCAACTTATCCACTTGAGGTGGCTGAAGCCTATAACTGGCGTAATAGCAATTCCAGTCTTAGTGGTACAGCATTACAAGATGCCCTCAAAGCGCAATCATGGAACGATAGTGTGAAGTCACTCATGTCCTTCCCGCAAGCATTCAATATGATGGGTGGTCAATTACAGTGGACTCAGAATCTTGGCAATGCTTATAAGGTTCAACCAGCGGATACGATGAAGGCGGTGCAGGTTTTGCGAAAGCGCGCTGTACAAGCTGGTTCTCTCAAGTCAAATCAGCAAATAACTGTTAGCACTGATGCTAACTCGAATGTATTAATTAGTCCTGCTAATACTCAAGTAGTCTATGTGCCGAGCTATAACCCCACTGTAGTTTATGGAGCTTGGCCTTACCCAGAATACCCGCCATATCCAATCTATAACCCCGGCTGGGGGATGATGTCCTTTGGCCTTGGGTTGGCAGTAGGCGGTGCATTTTGGTCAACGCCTGCATGGTCTGACGGCAGTATTAACGTCAACAATAACAATACATCTGAAAGATCTTCTAGAGGCTTAATTGGCCCTAGTAGTATTCAGAATCAACAACGCCTTCTAAATGACTGGAAGAATAATGCTACTCCACAAGATCGACAGGCTGCCAGAACTGCTGGTCAAAGAGCAGATAGCGCTTTTCAGAGAGATGCTACTCCACAAGAGCGCTCTCAGGCCGATCGTTTGAACCAAGAGGCCCGAAATGATTATCAGCAGGATCGTGCCAATCCAAACGCCTATCGTGAGGCAGCTCAGGAGAATGCGATGCGAGATCAGGCTCGTTACGATCGCATGAGTGATGATCGATTTGGTGGCCGTGGTGGCTTTGGTGGTGGTCGTATGGGTGGGTTTAGACGTTAATCTAATGAGAGCAGAGTAATGAATCAATTTCGAGTGACTCTATTGGTGGCTAGTGCTGCGCTGTTATTTCAGTCAAATGCTTTTTCGCAGGCTGATATGCCAAAAAATGATGCCTCGACAGCAGCGTTAGTGACTTTGTGTAAAAACCTTAATGATGTTGATGCTCAGAACTTCTGCTTTGGGTTTGGGGAGGGGGTATATCAGGCCTACTTAGCCAATCGCAATCCCAAAATGAAGTCTGGTATTTGTTTTTCATCGACCGCAGGCACCAGGGGGATGATTTTGGAGGAGTTCCTAGCTTGGAGTCAGGCTAATCCGCAGTTCAATCAAGAGCGTGCAGCCAAGACCTTAGTGAGATTCTTTGAGGCAAAGTATCCGTGCAAGTAGTCTAGGGCCAGCACGGGTAATAAAATGCACCAACATGAGGCATTATGCACATTGAGCAAGCAATATCGTATTGAGGAAGACTTTCTATGGATTAAGATGAACTTGTTGTTCATTCTTTAGAAGTACCTCCATAGTCTTTTTTAAGCCACCCTTCGGGGTGGCTTTTTCTTGGAATTAACACTCAAACTTGGATACCAATTGCTTCAGTTTTGCAGCAACTTTAGCTAATTCAGCTGAAGAGTTTTGAATTTCAGAAGACCCTGAGGAGATGCCACGAGAGGCAATTGCAACCGCTCCAACAGTTTCAGTAATTCTTGCAGAGCTACCCGCAGAGGTAGAAATATTTCGTGAAATTTCACTCACTGTTGCAGCTTGCTCTTCTACTGCCGTAGCAATAATGCTTGAAATATCATCGATCTTATTGATGATTTGGGTAATTTCTGCAATGGATTCAATCGCACCTTTGGCATCGGACTGAATAGTATTAATTGACTGACTAATTTCATTGGTTGCCTTGGCAGTTGATCGGGCCAACTCTTTGACTTCATTGGCCACCACTGCAAATCCCTTGCCAAGCTCGCCAGCACGAGCAGCCTCAATGGTTGCATTTAGAGCAAGTAAATTGGTTTGCTCTGCAATATCTGCAATAACAGCTACTACCTCACCAATTTGAATGCTGCTATTACTGAGTTTAGCCATTTGCAAATTGGTGCTATCGGCAATATTAACGGCCTGATTGGCAACGCGCGATGCCTCCATAGCATTGACAGAGATTTCACGAATACTGGCGCTAAATTCTTCGGTCGAAGTTGCAACAGATTGTGTATTTTGACTAACAACGTCAGATGATTGAGCTACTTCATTGGCTTGCGAAGAAGTCTCTTCTGCATTGGCATTAAGCTGAGCGCTAACAGCCGCCAGCTCTTCAGAGGATGCGCTAATCATCAATGCATTGCTGCTAATTTCTTGGATGGCGGCGCGTAAATTTTGCTGCAGGGTTTGTACGGAATGGGCAATTTGACCAGTAACGCCCACATAGTCCATGCCTGCGATTTCAGTATTTAACCTAGATTCAGCAAGGGCATTAAGGGAGTCATTGGTTTTATGTAATGGATTAATGATTGAGTGTCTAAAA
Source organism: Polynucleobacter sp. UK-Mo-2m-Kol15 (assembly GCF_018881505.1). Classification (GTDB taxonomy): domain Bacteria; phylum Pseudomonadota; class Gammaproteobacteria; order Burkholderiales; family Burkholderiaceae; genus Polynucleobacter. The sequence goes on from NZ_JACVQC010000001.1 coordinate 1,014,178, forward strand.
CGAACGCCAATTAATATGCTGAGTAAGAAGGAGATGAGGAAGGTGACAGCCGTAGACCATATTGCAAAATGCTGCGCCTCCACTGCCTCCTCGTAATAAAGCTTGGCACTCTCGAGCTTTGCCTCTACGAAATCTTGAAGATTCTTAGTAATACGCGGCTTAAAACCTTGAAACTTATCACTAAAATACATGGTGGTTGCTGATGCTGGCGAACTTTTCTCTAAAATAATAATTTGCTCTATAGCCACTAGATAGATATCAAAATCTTCCACCAGCTCATTAAACTCAACCCTCACCTGGGAGCGAATGATATTGGCATCCACACGTTTGATAGTTTCTTGTAGTGCATCACGTTTTTTCTCAATATTGGCCAGGGCGGTTTCACGTAATGTTTGTACTTCGGCTTTATTCGGCAGGGTAGATGCAAGTAGTAGGTTATTGACGTCAACATCAATTGCGATTGCTTCGATCTGTAACTGCTTGGAATCTTCAATTCCGCGGGCAGCTTGTTTGTATAGCCAGTCAGCACTTTTCCCCATTACCTGATAGCTATAGATTGATATGGCTCCAACAATGATAGTAAAGAATAGGATCAGACCAAAACTCACTATTAGCTTAGTTTTAACAGTGGATCTTCTCTCGAATTTATCTAATAGGTTATGAAACATTCGGCGGGGCTTCCTGTAGGAGGTGGATGCGTAAGTTAAGCTATTGAATGAGGCTGATTAGACGTTTATACCCAATTTAAGCTAATATCGGTTTAGCCCTTATTCTATCCGCCTGTATAAAGAATTGTCCATTACTATTAGGTTGCATGGAAAATCACGACGAAATCCTCGCTGAATTTATCCTGGAGGCCCGGGAAATTATTGATCGATTAGATGTCGATTTCGTTCGTCTTGAAGAAAATCCGAATGACCAAGCTTTAGTTGGAAGTATCTTTAGGGGTTTGCACACCCTTAAGGGTAGCAGCAGCTTTTTTTCTCTAAAGAGGCTTGAAAAACTCTCTCATGCGGGAGAGAGTTTGCTAGGTAAAATTCGAGGCGGTGAAGTTGAGTTGGATTTTTCTAAATCTACTCAGTTGCTTGAGATGAACGACATACTTAGGCAGATTATTGAGGGTGTAGAGCTTAATCGGGTTGAGCCTGCTGGAGATGATCAGCTTCTGATTGAGAGCTTGCTGGGTTTGATGCAAGCTGAGCGCAATGCAGTGGATCCGATTTCTCACCCTTCACCTGAGATAGATAAGGTATTAGCTGTACCTTCCCGTGATTTACCAGATACTGTTTTGGAGGATCAGCCCTTAATTGAGGCTGCCCAGCTCAATTCCCTCGGACAAGAGGTCGTTGTTCCAGTCAAGGTGAATCCAGATGTATTGGATAAATTAATGAACATCGCCAGCGAGATGGTTCTGGCGCGTAATCGCTTGCTGCCTTTCTCCCAGCAATCTAGCGACAAGTTATTTACCAGCGCGGTAAGAAGCATTGATTTGTTAACTCTAGAGTTGCAAGAACGCATGATGAAAATGCGTATGCAGCCAATTTTTCATATCTGGGATAAATTTCCCCGTTTGGTGCGAGATGTATCTGCCGAGTGCCATAAAAAAGTACGCCTTTTACAGGAAGGCTCTGAGACTGAGTTAGATCGCATCCTCCTTGATAGCATTCGAGATCCTTTAATCCATTTAATTCGAAATAGTATCGACCATAGCATCGAACTTCCAGCCATTCGATTAGAGAAGGGTAAGTCTGAGGTAGCTTATTTGGTTTTGCGTGCCGCCCATCAAAACGGAATAGTGATTGTTGAGGTGATTGATGATGGCGCTGGGATAAATTACGAGCGCGTTCGACAACGGGCCATTACCAATGGGTTGATTAGCTCTGAAAAAGCAAATTCTATTAGTAATAAAGAGTTGATTGACCTCATATTTTTACCTGGATTCTCTACCCGAGATTCCATTACTAATCTCTCGGGAAGAGGGGTTGGTATGGACGTGGTTAAAAATAATATTGAAAATATTGGCGGAAGTATTGAAATTACAAGCGTTCCCAATCAAGGGACGCACGTTAAATTAAAGATCCCACTTACTTTAGCAATTTTGCCAACTTTGTTTGTGCAATGCGGGGAAGAGGTATTTCTTATTCCGCAAAATAGAATTCTAGAGCTAGTTCGTTTTGCCCCAAATCAAGCAAATAATGGCATTGAGGATTTTTATGGAACACCAACTTTTCGCTTAAGAGACAAGTTAATCCCATTACTTTTTTTAAGTGAACAATTAGGTTTAGCTCCTTCACCCAGCGCACCAAAGCAGAAATTATTTATTGCCGTTCTCAATTTCAATGGCACACTTTTTGGTTTGGTTGTAGAGGCTGTTCTCAATATTCAAGATGTAGTTATTAAACCTTTAGGCGAGCTTTTAAGAGATATGTCGAAGTTTGCTGGGGCTACCATTATGGGTAATGGTGATGTAGCCTTAATTTTGGATGTAGATGGAATAGCTCGACAATCTGGTTTAGTTGAGCGCCTAGAACTAAATCCGATTAAGCAGGATGAGCTCTATTCACCAGTTGTTGAGGAAATGATTTCAGTTTTATTATTTGAAATCCCCGGATTAAATAAGATTGCATTACCTCTTGATGCCATCGATCATATTATTAAGCTGGGTACAGATCAAATTCAGCAAAATGGTAATCGTGAGGTTGTGTACTTCAATGAGCAGTTGATGGATCTGGTTCGCTTAGAACAATATGTTAGCGGTGGCACCCAAAATCTTCCCGCCACCTCGCACCGAATTCCAGTCTTAACTTGTCGCTATCGAGATCGTTTGTATGGTCTAGCGGTAAAACAGGTAACTGATATTATTGAGGTTCCAGCCAAACTGCACGAGTTGGCATCGCCTCAAAAAGGTTTGAATGGTTGCATCATCCACAATGATCAAGTAATTAACGTTTTGGATTTAGAAGAAGTTCTCATCATGCACAATATTCAAGAAGACTCTAGCGAGTATCCTCAAGTCATTGACTTATTTTTGCCTAGCTAAGATGGAGAGCTCTTTTCTTACCTTTACCGTAGGCTCCTATTTGCTGGGAGTGCCATCAGACGAGTTAATAGAGGTGAATAAAAATTTAAGATGTACCAAGGTTCCTGGTAGCCCAAAGATGATTCGAGGAATTTTGAACTTACGTGGTTTACTGATGCCAGTAGTGGATATGGGTGCCTATTTAAATATTAACGATGCCAAATCTGAATCGTTCTGCATCATCTTAAAAGTTCAAGATAATAGTATTGCTTTAGCAGTTGATGCTATTGGCGACATTGTCACCTTCAATTTGGATACGCTAGTTTTGCCGCCAGCACATTTATCTGGCCAGTTTCAAGATGCTATTCATGGGGCATTTAGATTGTCCGAAGGACTCTTGATTGCCTTGGATTCTATGGCAATAGTACGTAATGCACAAAATCCTAGCGTCTTATCGGGCATCAATCACAAGCCCCTCTCAAGTCCAATTTAAGCGCTTAACTCTCGAATCATGATTATGCAGCTCATTAGGTAAAAGATTGCTCGAATTCGTCGAGCTTGATGGTATTCATGAGATACATAATTTGACGCTGAAATGATTTGCGCTCAGCTACATTCTCATGTGGCAGTCGATCATGTTCGCGCAATAGTTTGGTAATGATCGGGTTGTAGTGCTCGCGTACGGGGGACATCTGAATTCCTTAGTAAATATCTCTTTAAGGAGAATGTACCAAGAGGCCTATATATCTACAAGAAATATATAGTGATATCTTAATTACTTTTAGGTATATAAACTCTACTTCTCTACGAATGCGCGTTCAAATACGTAGTCGCCCAACTGACCTAGGCTTGGGGATACCTTAAAGCCTTTGGCATCTAGCATCTCAGCGGTTTCTTTAAGCATAGATGGGCTACCGCAGATCATCGCACGGTCCACGGCCGGATCTAATGGGGGTAGGCCGATATCTTTAAAGAGTTGACCTGATTCGATGGCGGTAGTTAAGCGTCCCGTGTGCTTGAAGGCCTCACGCGTTACTGTTGGGTAGTAGATTAATTTCTCACGAATGATCTCACCAATGTATTCATCTTGGGTTAATTCATTCTTAATGTAATCACCATAAGCCAATTCGCTAACCAAGCGTACGCCATGAATGAGCACTACTTTTTCAAACTTCTCATAAGTATCGGGATCGCGAATAATGCTCATAAATGGCGCTAGACCAGTGCCGGTACTAAATAAGTAGAGGTGCTTGCCAGGATTTAAATCATCAATCACTAGCGTACCAACCGATTTCTCACTCACCAAAATTGGATCGCCGACTTGAATTTTTTGAAGGCGTGAGGTGAGGGGACCGTCTTGAACTTTGATGCTCAAGAATTCCAAATGCTCCTCGTAGTTGGGGCTGGCAACGCTATATGCCCTTACTAAGGGTTTGCCTTCTACCTCGAGGCCAATCATCAAGAAGTGGCCACTACGAAATCGTAAGCCTTTGTTGCGGGTAGTGGTGAAGCTAAAAAGGGTATCGTTCCAGTGGTGAACGGTCAGAACGGTTTCGGTATTGTATGCGGCCATAATATCAATATGCTTTTAATAAGATAGTTCGATTATCCTCAATCATAAGGCGTATCTTTAGATATTCAGGTTTTGGACTTATAAGAAAAATGTATTGCTCTCAAAAGGGCATCTAAATTCAGATAAAAGGGGTTCATGAATAGGCTATCGCTAATTGATAAAGGGCTTGGATACGTTCTGCTGCAGGGAATTTTGATCGGCCTCATTCTTTTTGGCCCCCAAGGTTTTTCGCTGCTTCCTCAATCTCTGGGAGCCTGGCTTCCTTATTTTCAGATATTGGGCACCGGAATTTGTATTTTGGGTTTGCTGCTTTCATTCATTGCGGCTTTACGCTTAGGGAAAAATCTCACTCCATTGCCTTGCCCCAAAGATGACTCCCAGTTTATTCAGCTTGGTTTATATCGTTTTGTCCGACATCCCATTTATTTTGGTGTTCTTTTGGTGGGGTTTGGATGGCTTTTGATATATCCATACGCATTGACCCTGCTATATGTAGCAGCGCTAACTATCTTTTTTGAATTCAAAATCAAGCTAGAAGAGCGCTGGCTTCTAGAAAAATTTCCTGCCTACGCCCAGTACTGTAAACAAGTTAAAAAGCTTATTCCTTGGATATATTAGCCACGAAGGAGTGAAGGTAGTAAAGTGTCTAGTGGTGATCTTAAATCAGAGGTATGTATGAGTAACGCCCCATCGGTTCGCTTGGTTCAGCAGGAAGACTATCAATTTGCTATTTATTACAATGAGGAACGTGATCCCATCTATTGCGATGAGCCGCCCCCATTGGGCAGATCTCAAGGTGCAACCCCATCTCAGTTTTTGCTGGTAGGTGTAGCTAATTGCTTATCCGATTCACTACTCTTTGCGCTTAGAAAGTTTAAGCAAAATCCAGAGCCGATTGAAACTAAGGCGAGTTGCGAGATTGGGCGAAATACAGAAAATCGTCTGCGTATTCTGGCGATCCATGTAGAAATTCGTATTGGGGTGCCAGGAAATACGCTGGAAAACTTAGAGCGTGTATTGGCACAGTTTCAGGATTTCTGTACCGTATCCTCTAGTGTCAGCCTGGGCATTCCAGTCAATGTGACCGTAATAGATAGCGAGAATACGAGGCTATATCCGGCTAGTTAAACCTCTCTAAGTTGCAGAAAGAAAAAGCCGCAGAGATTCAAATCTGCGGCTTTTGTAATTCAGGGAAGTCTGTTTCGAGTAATCATTCCTCTTCGCGACGCAGATGAGGGAACAAAATCACATCACGAATATTAGGTGCATCGGTTAACAGCATGACTAAGCGGTCAATACCGATGCCGCAGCCGCCGGTTGGAGGCATGCCGTACTCTAAGGCGCGAATGAAGTCATGGTCAAAGTACATTGCCTCCTCATCACCCGCTTCTTTTTGCTCGACTTGTTTACGGAAGCGATTCGCTTGATCTTCCGCATCATTTAATTCGGAGAAGCCATTGGCGATTTCACGACCAGTGATGAATAATTCAAAACGCTCAGTAATGCCTGGACGCGCATCAGATTCACGAGCAAGAGGGCTTACTTCGATTGGGTAATCAATGATGTAGGTTGGCTCCCATAGATGTGATTCAGCCACTAATTCAAATAGAGCGAGTTGAAGGGCGCCAATACCGGCGTTCTTGAGAGTGGGGGAGTCTGGATTCTCGCCGCCCTTTTTCAATTCAGCGCGAATGAATGCAACGTCTTCTAATTGAGCAGGCTCGTAACTCTTGTTGGACTGAACGCAATATTTGAGAATCGCTTCAGTAATCGTTAAGCGCTGGAATGGCCTGCTCAGATCAAGTTCACGACCTTGGTGGGTGAGAACCGCAGTACCTTGGGCATCCATTGCAGCAGCACGAATCAAACTTTCAGTGAAATCCATCAACCAACGGTAATCCGTATAGGCCGCATAGAATTCCATCATCGTGAACTCTGGATTATGACGTGGGCTAACGCCCTCATTACGGAAATTACGATTAATCTCAAACACGCGTTCAAAACCACCAACTACTAGGCGCTTCAAATATAACTCTGGTGCAATACGCAAGAACATCTGCATATCTAAAGCATTATGGTGAGTAATAAATGGCTTAGCTGTAGCGCCACCCGGAATGGGGTGGAGCATGGGTGTTTCGACTTCCATGAAATCTGCATCGAGCATATGGCGACGCAAGGAAGCAATCGTATTACTGCGCGCCCTGAAAGTATTGCGACTTTCTGGGTTCACAATCAGATCTACATAGCGCTGGCGATATTTGGTCTCTAAATCAGAGAGGCCGTGGAACTTATCTGGCAGAGGGCGAAGGGACTTACTAAGTAAGCGGAGATTACTGCATTCAACGGAGAGCTCCCCCTTATTTGTTTTAAATAAATTGCCTTCTGCAGAAATAAAGTCACCCATATCCCAGTGCTTAAATGCACCATGGATATCAGCGCCGCTGATTTCATCATTGATATAAAACTGAATCTGACCACTGCGATCTTGAATAGTAGCAAAGCTGGCTTTACCCATTACACGCTTGAGTACCATACGGCCAGCAACTTTGACATGCACTTTCTTCGCTGCCAATTCTTCTTTGTTAAGGCTGTCGTAGTGAGTGTGAAGATCTGCGGCTAGGTGGGTTGGTACGAAGTCATTTGGAAAAGCAACCCCGCCTTCACGCAACTTGGCTAATTTTTCACGGCGCTCGGCAATGATGTGGTTTTCATCAACAGCTTCAGTACCTGACGCTGAATTAGGATTGGAATTCGCTTGATCGTTCATATGAAATATTAATAACTGGAATAGGGTTGGTAAATCAGACGCCTTGCTTCAGGCTGGCTTCAATAAAGGCATCGAGATCACCATCCAATACCTTCTGTGTATTGGAAATCTCAACGTTAGTCCGCAAGTCTTTAATGCGGCTTTGATCTAGTACATAGGAGCGGATCTGATGACCCCAGCCCACATCAGTTTTGCTGGCCTCAAGCTTGTCCTGCTCAGCGCGACGCTTTTGCATTTCATGTTCATAGAGGCGCGACTTCAACATCGTCATAGCCTCAGCTCTATTGCGGTGCTGGCTGCGGTCGTTCTGGCACTGCACCACAATTCCGGTGGGGAGGTGGGTTAAGCGAACTGCCGAGTCGGTCTTGTTAATATGCTGACCACCCGCACCAGATGCGCGATAGGTATCGGTACGAATATCTGCTGGATTGACGTCAATTTCTATCGAGTCATCAATCTCTGGATAAACATAAATGCTGGCAAAAGAAGTATGGCGACCGTTAGACGAGTCAAACGGCGACTTGCGCACTAAGCGGTGTACGCCTGTCTCCGAGCGGAGGTGTCCATAAGCATACTCACCATCCACCTTGATAGTGGCACTTTTAATGCCAGCAACATCACCATCAGACTCTTCTAAGATTTCAGTTTTGTAGCCCTTACGCTCGCAATACTTAAGGTATTGGCGAAATAGCATGCTAGCCCAGTCGCAAGCCTCTGTTCCACCAGCACCCGCTTGAATATCGATAAAGCAATTGCAGGAGTCCATCTCATTGTGGAACATACGACGGAACTCAAGATCATGAATGATCTTGCTATAGCTCTCAACGTCTTGCTCAATGGCGCTAATAGTTTCAAAATCACTTTCTTCCTTAGCCATGTCGAATAATTCGATGGCACCAGTGATATTGCTATTTAAATCTGTGAGGGTAGCAACAACGCCATCGAGTAATTTCTTCTCTTTGCCGAGGGCTTGTGCTTTCTTCTGATCGTCCCAAATAGTGGGATCTTCAAGGATAGAGTTAACTTCAGTAAGGCGTCGTGACTTTACTTCGAAGTCAAAGATACCCCCGAAGTGCTTGCTCACGGTTGAGCAGATCAGACAGGGTATTTGAAATAAGATTGAGTTGTTCGGCTTCCATCCCCTAATTATAAGGGGGTTATTGCGGCTTAGTCCTCGTCGTGGGCCTCAATCATCAGTTGCACACGTGCCTGCCCTTGGAAGCGGTCTGTCACTAGGCGATAGGCCAGCTTAGCCTTGGTTGGCAGAGGTTGCGTCCGATTAAACCAAACCCCAGTAAATGGCCTGCTAGCCAATTGACCATCCCGAAGCGGGCGAAGCTGTAAGCGTAGGTGTTTTTCTTTCAAGAGGCTTTGCTGCCCAACCTCAAATTCCCCATAAAAAATCGGCTGCGGAAAGCCTTGGCCCCAGATTTCTTCAGCTAGAAGATCGCCAGTTTCAGGTGTAAATTCAGACAGATCTAGTGGGCCATCATGAATGTGGTGACGCTCAAGTAACTCATCATTCAACATTTCATTGGCTACCTGCTGGAACTGGGCATCAAACCGCTCAAAGTCAGCCTTCCTAATGCTAAGGCCTGCTGCCATCGCATGTCCACCAAACTTCAGAATCAGGCTAGGCTCCCTTTTAGAGACGATATCCAAGGCGTCGCGCAGATGAAAGCCGGTCAGCGACCTTCCGGAACCGCGCAATTCTTCTCCGTTAGCACCATCTGCTGGAGCAAATACAATCGCAGGTCGATTAAAGCGCTCCTTAAGGCGAGAGGCGACGATACCAACAACGCCTTGATGCCACTCTGCATTCCAAAGACAAATGCTCGAGCGATTGGCCATAGTTCCTGCCAATTGATCTTCGGCGAGATGGGCGAGAGCCGCTTCTTGCATTCCGCCTTCAATCACGCGTCTCTCGCGATTAATGCGGTCTAGCTCATATGCCAACTCAATAACTTCATCCGGCTTGTCGCTGAGTAATAGGCGAATACCTAGAGTCATATCGGCTAAGCGCCCCGCTGCGTTTAGGCGGGGGCCAATAGCAAACCCCAAGTCGAATGTATTCGCTTTGCGTGGATCCCGTACCGCAGCCTGAAACAGTGCCTGAATACCCGCTTGAGATACTCCAGCACGAATACGTTTCAATCCATTGGAAACCAAGATGCGGTTATTGCGATCGAGTTGTGCAACATCCGCTACAGTGCCTAGGGCTACGAGATCTAATAGGTTCTCAATTTTAGGTTGAGTCTCAGCAGTAAATTTCCCGCGCTTGCGAAGTTCTGCACGTAGTGCAACTAATAAATAAAACATCACGCCTACACCTGCAAGCGCCTTGCTTGGAAAGGGGCAACCAGGCTGATTGGGATTGACGATCGCAGTTGCTTTGGGTAGTCGATCGCCTGGAAGGTGATGGTCGGTTACGATAACTTCTATTTCCAATTCACGAGCTCGCTCCACCCCTGCTTCACTAGCGATGCCGTTATCAACGGTAATGAGAAATTTTGGTTTCGGATTTTGTTGAGCAGCTAATTCAACCACCTCTGGAGTTAAGCCATATCCCATCGTAAAACGGTTTGGCACTAAAAACTGAATAGGGGTGTCTGATCCCCCCAGCATCTTTAAACCACGGAGTGCAACAGCACATGCAGTGGCACCATCGCAGTCGTAGTCAGCCACTACCAGTATGGGTTCTTTGCGTTCCAAAATATCTGCCAGAAGGCTTGCGGTGCTGATACAGTTTTTTAACTCGACTGGTGAGAGTAGTTGCTTGAGATCTAAAGAAAGTTCATCCGGCTTATCAATGCCCCGGGCTGCGTACAGCCTGGCTAGCAATGGGTGTAAGCCACTTTGCTGCAACCAGCTAGCCGTCCGATCGGAGAAGGGGCGCTGAGAGAATATGCTCATGCTGAAATTATTTCTTGCCAAGTTAAAGGCGCTGATTTTTTCCAAAACGCCCATGACTTTTTGTTTAAGGCTTTGGCTGTAAAGATTCTCTGGCGAACCTGACTCTTTGGAAAATCGATGATTGCGATTTCATCTAAATCATTATTCAAGAGGGCCTCTCTCAAGCTATCCCAAATATTTTCAGGGTAATCAATCCATGCAAATGCGTTTTGTAATCCTAAGAGATCAATTTGATGTTGATGGGGAATATCAAGATGCTTGGCCAATCCAGTCAAGAGAGGATGATTTCCATATATGTTATTTACATTATTAAGTAATTGAGGAGTCTGAATATCAGCTAATTTACCAATACCGCTAATCCACAGAGAGTTAATAGTTGGATATCCACGTTGCTCTCGTTCTTCATTAACGGGATCAATATGCCAGAGCATCTGAATTTCATTTTGGAGTTTGCGCCAAAGTTTGGCGATACCAGCTTCATTTGTATCGCGAGGCATCCACCAATCAATATTACGACCATGCGCTTGATCAATAGAGTGTGTTGCAAGGCTAGCAAATGGCCCCGCCGAAATAAACCAATCACGCTGCCCTTGAAATAAGATTTTGTTGCCAAAATCCTCTTCAATTAAAGGGAGGGCAACTTGCAGTAGCTTGATAGATTCGTTTTCTGTCAGATCAATCTGACTTTGGGCCATCAAGATCAAGTGATCTCGGGTGGCATGGAGGTGGACTGGCTGAAGGCAGGCAACGACGTCATTTGGGTTCACTGCTAAGGTGCTTTGGCCTAATAGTAGGACCGGGGCAATTGGCAACTTATCCCCCAAGAGGAAACACTCTTGCGGCAGTCCACTAGGCGGCACACTTTTCTCCAAATCGGCTTGAATAGCATCTTCCCCTGACAGCATTAGGGTAAAGCGTCGTGAAGAGCCGGATTGGGGGGGTAAATTAGTAGACATTCCCCTGATTTTAGGTGGCATTTACAGAATCCATCGGTTTGCTCGTTTAATTCACTAAACTGTGAATATGTTGAGACTTCCTATTGAGCTAGAAATTGGCCTGCGCTATACGCGATCTAAGCGTCGTAAGACGGTGGGTAAGCGCGACGGCTTCCTCTCCTTTATTTCTGGAATCTCTACAGCAGGTATAGCTTTAGGTGTTGCTGCTCTGATTGTGGTTCTCTCGGTCATGAATGGCTTCCAGAAGGAAGTACGTGACCGTATGTTATCCGTTCTATCTCATGTTGAAATTACTGCCCCAGATGGTTTGGCTAATTGGGAGCCGATTGCACTGAAGGTGGCAGCACAGCCGCACGTAGTTGGTGTTGCCCCTATGGTGAGCTCGCAAGGTTTGCTGAGTCGTGAGAATGTGATGCGTGGTGTGGCTATTCGCGGAGTATTACCAAGTGAAGAGGGCAAAGTTTCTGATTTGCCCAAGCAATTTGTTGCTGGCAGTATCGATGATTTAAAGCCAGGCAGCTTTGGGGTTGCCTTAGGCGCACAGCTTGCTAATATGGTTGGTGCACGCTTAGGCGATCGTATTAATTTGATCGTACCCGAGAGTGATCTTACTCCGGCAGGCGCTATGCCTAGAATGCGGACACTCCAAGTGCTTGGTATTGTCGATAGCGGTCATTATGAATATGACAGCTCTTTAGCAATCATGCATTGGAAGGATGCTGCCGCTTTATTGCGTTTACAGGACCCTTCTGGTTTACGCGTCAAGGTGGATGATATGCAGCGTGCACCAGAAATTGCATCTGAGTTGGCTCAAGTTGTTCCTCAAGCCTTGTGGGTTAGTGACTGGTCTCGCTCAAATCGCAATTGGTTTGCTGCGGTTCAAACTGAAAGAAAGATGATGTTCATCATTTTGACATTGATCATTGCAGTGGCTGCTTTTAATTTGGTTTCTACATTGGTGATGACCGTTAATGAAAAGCAGGCAGATATTGCCATTTTGCGAACTATGGGTGCTAGTCCGGGGTTAATCCAGCGGATATTTTTGGTTCAAGGCTTAGCGATTGGCTTACTTGGTTCTTTATCTGGCGTCGGATTAGGCCTTCTTATTGCATTAAACATCGATGTGATTGTTCCGGCTATTGAAGCGATCTTCCGAGTACGTTTCTTGCCTCGCGATGTCTACTTTATTAGCGAACTGCCTTCGGATGTTCGTCTGTCTGATGTCATAACAGTGGGTTTAATGGCTTTTGGCCTTTCTGTATTAGCCACTTTATATCCAAGTCGTCGCGCCGCACAAGTTCAGCCTGCGGAGGCATTGCGTTATGAGTGATTTAAATCCAATAATTCTGAGTGCATCAGGTCTTGCAAAGACCTACGGCAAGGGATCAACCGCAGTTGACGTGCTTAAAGAGATTGATTTACAGGTGAGCGCCTCTGAGAAGGTGGCTATCGTAGGATCCTCCGGTTCGGGTAAAAGCACCTTGCTGCATTTATTGGGTGGCCTAGATAGCCCTACCGCAGGCACTGTGATTCTTGCTGGAGAGAATCTTCACCAATTATCGGCGGGTAAATTAGACCAGCTACGCAATCACAGCCTAGGTTTTATTTACCAGTTCCATCATCTCTTAGATGAATTTAGTGCCGTTGAAAATGTGGCACTCCCTTTACGTATTCGTGGATTGAGTAATGAAGAGTCGATGGAAAGAGCAAGCATGATGTTGCATTCTGTGGGTCTAGCAAAACGAGTGCAGCACACTCCGGGCGAGCTATCTGGAGGAGAGCGTCAACGCGTTGCAGTTGCCCGCGCATTAGTAGGTAATCCCGCTTGCGTCTTGGCAGATGAGCCAACAGGCAATCTTGATACCGAAACGGCTGATAGTGTATTTGACTTAATGTTAGATATTGCCCGTGAGCAGGGTACTGCTTTTGTAATCGTCACTCATGATCCTATTCGCGCAAAACGTTGTGACCGGATTTTGCATTTAGAGCGCGGAGTATTAAAGACCTTTGCGCAATGAGCGAGGTCTGTAAAGAACTTGCATGGGTTGATACGCATTGCCATCTTGATGCGCCAGAGTTTAGGAGCACTCTCCCGGAAATTGTTTCAAGTGCTGCGAATAATGGTCTTACAGCGCTATTACTACCCACAGTTCAAGTATCCGATTGGGGGAAGGCTAAAGATTTAGTAAATCAATGCGGGAATCAAATTCCAGGATTGGTATACACGCTAGGCATACATCCTTTGTATATCAAGCAAGCCCAAGAGGGTGATATCAGCACCCTCAAATCCAATATTGAGCAATCATTGGGTGATCCGCGATTTGTTGGTATTGGTGAGATTGGTTTAGATTATTTTGTCGAAGGACTCGATCCTCATCGCCAAGAGTATTTCTTTCATAAGCAACTCGACTTGGCAGAGCACTTTCAGCTGCCGGTCATTTTGCATGTCCGCCGTTCGCAAGATGCCATTCTTAAGGCCCTGCGCAAAAGAAAAGTTCCTAGTGGTATCGCACATGCTTTCAATGGTAGTCATCAGCAAGCTGAGCAATTTATTGATCTAGGTTTCAAGTTGGGATTTGGTGGTGCTGCAACTTATGATCGGGCATTACAGATTCGTCGTCTCTTGCAAGACCTACCCCTAGAGAGCATCGTTACTGAAACGGATGCCCCAGACATTCCTCCAGCCTGGCTTAAGGGAGAGGGCGGGCAATTCAATGAGCCCGCTTTACTGCCTAGAATTACTAGGCAATTAGCTGGTATTCGTGGCGTGAGCGAAGAAGTATTTTCAAAGGCAGTTTGGCAAAATGCCATGCAAGTATTGCCACGTTGGTCATCACTGATGGCCAATAAACTCAACCCACAATCCGCTTCTTAAGCACTTGCGCAGCAATATTGCGGCGTTTATCGCCGGGGGATCGCTCCTTCTATTTTTACCTACTGTTCCAGAGTATTGGCCTTCGCTATGTATTACGACCATCATCATTTCTCTATTGGGCGTTTACCTCAATCGCTCATCGATTCAATATCGCTATGCTAATAGCGTATTACTTGCAGTCTGTTGGTGCACCTTGGGGTTTGCTTGGAATGCAGATTACGCTCAAGATCGTTTAAGTAACATCCTCTCCATCGAGTATGAGGGTAAAGAACTTGCGCTCGAGGGTAGGATCAATGCTTTGCCACAGAGTGCGTCCAGTGGTGCCAAGTTCTCTTTTGAGGTAGAACACGCATTTTTAGGGCACGAGAAGATACAATCTTTCCCCCCGCAAATCTATTTGAGTTGGCAGCCTGCATGGCGCAATCCCCAAGATATTCCGGAAGTCATTCCTGGTCAGCGTTGGAAATTCAAGGTCAAAATTAAAAGGCCTTATGGGTCTCTCAATCCCCACACCTTTGATTTTGAAAGGTGGTCTTTTCAGCAAGACTTTGGAGCCAGCGGATCGGTGAGATCGGGAAAGTTAATCCATCAGAAAGATATTGGCTTTACTGAATTTGCATTAGTAATGGAGTATCAGCGCTGGAAATTAAGGCAAAAGATTCGGCGTTTACTGTCAAAAGATGCTCGCTATAGCGGAGTGATTTCAGCTTTGGTGATGGGCGATCAAAATGCAATCGATCAAGAAGACTGGCGTGTATTTAATGCTACCGGTATTGGACATCTGATTTCTATATCTGGCCTCCATGTAACGATGTTGGCTGGATTTGGTGCCATGCTGGCTAAATTTCTCTGGCGTCGTAATACTCTGCCGCTCTTGATTCCAGTTGCTAAGGTAGCCACTGCCGCTGGCTTTCTAACTGCATTTATCTATGCCTGGTTAGCAGGCTTTCAGATTCCCGCACAACGAACGATGTATATGGTGGGGGTGGTTGCCTTTGCGCTATGGTCTGGTAGAAACCCGCGATCGTTTGATATCTGGTGGTGGGCTCTCTTTGTTGTTTTGCTAATTGATCCAATGGCGCCGTATACCCCGGGATTCTGGCTATCTTTTGGTGCTGTAGCGGCTATTTTGTATGCCATGCAGGATTCTGATGGTTTGTTGGGCTTGCCCACCGGCAGAGAGTTAGAGCTTCATTGGCAATACAGGCTTACTCAAGCGCTACATGAGGCATGTCGTGTTCAGGCGGTTGTGACGATTGCGCTTCTGCCATTAACTTTGCATTGGTTTTATCAAGTCTCAATAGTTTCGCCTTTGGCAAATGCCTTGGCTATCCCTGTGGTGAGTTATGTCGTTACCCCTCTAGCGATTGCTGGTGCTTTATTGCCTGATTTCATTGGCAAATGGCTATTAATGCCAGCCCATGCGACGATGGATTACTTAGCCATCATGCTAGCTTGGATGGCCAATTGGAAATGGGCGGTCGCTTGGTTCAGTAAGCCAGCTTGGTGGGCGATAACCATATCGACGATCGGCATCGTCATAGCTATTCGTCCGGGATCCATTCGGGAAAGTTGGGTTTCCAGATTTATTGGGCTTGGATTGTGCGCCACTTTATTTGTTCAGCCCTTAACTAGTATGAATTTGGCGAAAGGTGAGTTTCGGGCAACTGTTCTTGACATCGGCCAAGGCACTGCAGTGCTGATTGAAACCAAAACAAAAAAATTGCTATATGACACCGGACCCATTCAGGGAAAAGATAATGCAGGCCAAAGAATCATCCTGCCGTATTTGAGGGGCAGGGGAATTGATCATATTGATCGGATGGTGATTAGTCATAGTGATAGTGATCACATTGGAGGTGCTGCCACGCTACTGAAAGAGATTATTTTCGATTCAATGATGGGATCTTTACCAAGCACCAATGCATTGCTAGCTAATTTAGAAAATCGAAAGATACCCGCCATTCCCTGTCGATTTGGTCAGCAATGGAGATGGGATGGAGTGGACTTTCATATTTGGCATCCACATGAGAATACGATTTTTGAGGATCAGCACCCCAGAAAGCCTAATGAAGTTAGCTGTGTCCTAGAGGTTCGCAACTCAAGCACTTCATTCTGGTTAACGGGTGACGTGGAGAAGCAAGGTGAGGCTGAAATCTCTGAGCGCTTAACTCAAACATCTCTCAACGACCTAAGAGACAAAAATTTAATATTCATGGCACCACACCACGGTAGTAAAACATCTTCATCTCAAGAGCTGTTAACAGCATTAAGTCCAGAGGTAGCATTTGCGCAAAATGGCTATCGCAATCGTTACGGTCACCCCCACCCAACCGTCACCGCCCGATACCAAAGTATGAGTATTCCGTTTTACCAAACACCAACTACTGGCGCACAGGTTTGGAATTTTCCGGCTAATTCAGAGCGTAAGCAGAGTCAGCCGCTATTTTGGAGGCAGAATAGTCGGCGTCTATGGCATCGAGAGGCTCAATAAGGCGTAAACTAAAAGCATGAAGAAATTCATCACACTTCTCTTTCTTAGTTTTTTCGTTAGCCAAATCAATGCTGCGATGATGCCCGTTGATTTAAATGTAGCTAGTAGTATCGATGCAGCCTCTAGTCATGATCATTGCCAAGAGGTTGCATCTGTCGGTTTCACTGAAGATGGTAAGCCAAGCAGTAACGCTAGTGCTAGCCATTACTGCTGTTCTGTGATCGCGATTCTGAATACTTCACTTATATTCCTCTCATCTAAGCAGGTTGAGGTGTATGTACGCAGTGACGTTGAATCACCTGAATCCAATCTTGCTGAGTCCATTTACAAGCCCCCCAGAAATTATCTGTAATCACTTTTGATTATGGCATCGAGATGCCTTTTGATAATTTTCGTTTTGGAGAATCGTAATGAACATGACTCACTACATGGAGTTATTGGCTGACAATCAGCCTTGGAACCTATTAATTTTTATGGCGATACCTATTGTGCTTGCTGAAACTTTAGCAATCACAGAGCTATATATTTTGTTTACTAGAAAATTTGATGGCTTTGTTTATCGGCTTAATCGATTTTCAGGCACGACAGTGGGACTATATTTTATTGGCTTAATTGCCTATTTAATGACTACTGCCGTACTACCCATTACCAAGAATGATGAATGGCGTACTGCTATTGATGTGATTGCTGTAGCCGCTTATCTGATTGGGGGATTGCCTTTAATTTGGATAGCATTGCAAGAGTTTGGTTTTGTAAACAAAGCCTTAGATCAAATGGGTAAGCTGAAGATTCATGCTATTTGTGTTGCATTGTTCTTGGTATTTGGGCATATCGCTATGATTGCCGGCATGCTTGATCCCTCCCTCTTGGGTTACAAGGGCGTCAATACCCATCAAATGGGTGGAGCTAGTAGTAGCGCTGATCATGAGTTCTGTCATCCAGAAATGCATGAGCAGATGAAGGGTACGTATCAACAGATGATGAATGGCGGGAATATGCCAAGCGGAAGTGCCGGCAAAAAGCCGATGCACTTGCCAGGACACTCACACTAAGGGTGGATTAATAGGAGTGCAAAAAATGCTGCCCTAGGGCGGCATTTTTGTTGGATTAGCCAAAATTCAATACATAGGGCAGAAAAGCAAAAAGGCTCCCGAGTCAATTGACCTAGAAGCCTTCTACTTGTTTGGTTGCGGGGGCAGGATTTGAACCTACGACCTTCGGGTTATGAGCCCGACGAGCTGCCAGACTGCTCCACCCCGCGTCTGAAGCTGTAATTCTACCATTTTTTAGGGGTCTCTGTCGAGCTATTCCTTGAAATAGCGCTTTGCAAGGCTGTTTTTTCATTGAAAAAAGACTGTAGAGTCAGCATGCATAAGGAGTAACATATTGCCACGCAACATTCATTGAGAGCTTTCAAATGTCAATTAGCAACCCTGAATTTTCGAATTCGACTTTACTAAAGCCGGTTGATCTTCATGATGATCACAACGGTCATAAAAAAGGTCTTGCGACGACGATGCTCGCTGCGATTGGGGTAGTCTTCGGCGATATTGGTACCAGCCCCTTGTACGCTCTTAAGGAGTGTTTTGATCCGGAGCATGGGATTGCATTTTCTCCAGAAGCATTATTTGGCGTCATAGCCATGATGATCTGGTCTTTGATCTTGGTGGTGACCTTCAAGTATGTCTTGTTTGTGATGCGGGCCGATAACAAAGGTGAGGGTGGCGTTTTATCTCTAATGGCTTTGGCGCTGAGATCATTTGATAGCAAATCAAAAAGCTATTTCTTTTTGATGATTCTAGGCATGTTGGGCGCCTGTATGCTACTAGGTGAGTCTGTTATTACTCCAGCGATTTCTGTTTTATCTGCTGTTGAGGGAATTAAAATTGCAGCACCGGGACTAGATCAGTTCATTATCCCTATTTCCTTGGCGATTTTGGTGGCCTTATTCTTGATTCAAAAATATGGCACTGCTGCCGTTGGTAATTTATTTGGCCCAGTCACTCTGACTTGGTTTCTTGTGCTCGCTGTATTGGGTTTGATTAATATTGGCGCAGCGCCAGAAATCATCGGCGCAATCAATCCAATGTATGCGGTGAACTTTGTAATGGAGCATCCAACTACCGCATATATCGTGATGGGTGCAGTCGTTTTGGTTGTTACCGGGGTAGAGGCACTCTATTTAGATATGGGACACTTTGGCAGAAACCCAGTGCGATATGCTTGGCTTATCGTTGTCTTGCCTAGCCTCTTAATTAACTACCTGGGTCAAGGTGCTTTATTGCTATCTAATCCAGAGGCTGCCGTAAATCCATTTTATTTAATGGTTCCAGAATGGGCCTTGTGGCCAGTCGTAGGTTTAGCTACTGCTGCTACGGTCATTGCATCCCAGGCAGTGATTTCTGGTGCGTACTCTTTAGTAAGTCAGGCGATTTTGCTCGGTTTTATGCCGCGCATGACCATCATGCACACCTCCGACTCTGAGCAAGGACAGATTTATATTCCGGTGGTGAACTGGGCTCTCTTATTTATGGTGGTAGTTACTATTATTGAGTTTAGAGAGTCGGTAAATTTAGCGGCTGCTTATGGAATTTCCGTGACATCTGCCATGATGATTACCGCAATTTTATTAGGGGTAGTGATGTACCGTGAATGGAAAATGAATCTTTTCCTAGTGTTAGGTTTGACAGCCATTTTCTTTGCTATAGATTTTGCTTTTTGGACAGCCAATCTAATTAAGATCAAAGATGGCGGCTGGTACCCATTATTACTTGGCCTTATCATTTTTACTTGTTTAATTACTTGGTATCGCGGGCGTAAGTTATTGCGTACTAAAACAGAAGAGGGCGCCATTCCTTTGCAGGCCTTTGTTTCTAGCTTGTTAGCACACCCACCTCATCGTGTTGAGGGTACTGCGATTTTTCTGACTGCTCATGTTGATTTTGTACCGATCGCGATGTTGCATAATCTAAAGCACAATCGCGTGATGCATGAGCGTATCTTTTTTATTAAATTAAGTACATGGGATGTGCCTTACGTTCATGATAGTGAGCGTATTACGATGAAGGACTTTGGTGGCGGTATTTATTTAGTGAGAGCGGTCCATGGTTTTAAAGAATCACCTGATATTAATAAGGTCTTAGATTTGTTGCAAAAGCAAGAAAACATTCAATTTAATGTAATGGACACCTCTTTCTTTGTTTCTCGAGACACTATTGTTCCGTCGGCAAATCCTGGTATGGCCTTATGGAGAGAGAAGCTTTTTGGTTGGATGATGCAAAATGCAGCTAAGCCATCGGACTTCTTTAAGATTCCTACCAATCGTTTGGTTGAGCTCGGTGCAAAGGTGGAGATTTGATCAGTTCCATCACATTACGATCTCTACTTTCCTTAGGGTCAGTCCTGCTGGCTTGCTCCTTTAGCAGTCTTACACCTGCTACTCCGGCTGAGGAGGCTCAGTTAGAGCAATTAGACAAGATTGAGCGTGATTTGGAATTGCAGCGCGATTGGGCCAAATACCGTTGGGAAAAGACCAATAACGAGTGTTACCAAAAGTATTGGGTCAATAGCTGCCTAAAAGATTCTCGCGCTAATTACCGCAAAGAGATTGATCCAATTCATGCGCAAGAGGTCGAATTACATGAGGTGCAGCGCAAGTTGCGGGCTAGCATTAGAGATCAGCGTGATGCCGCTAAGATGGCTGAACGTGCCTCTGCTGAAAAAGCCGCTGAGCGTTTGGCTAATCAAAAAGAATTTGAAGAGAAGCAAAAGGCAGCAGCAGCTCGTGCGGCAGATCTCGAGGAGCGCCGCAAAGATGCACCGAAACGTGCTCAAGAAAATAAAGCAGGCACGCAGCTCGATTAATTCATTTGTATTGCTTTAGATACTTTTTAACTTATTGACTTATTTATTAGGCACTACTTTGGCCAAGATTAAAACGATTTATATCTGTCAGTCATGCGGCGGTACTTCTGCTAAGTGGCAGGGACAGTGCCCCTCATGTCAGGCATGGAATACTCTTGAAGAGGGTTTGCCTGAGGTGAGCTCGAATACGCGATTTCAGGGTTTAGCGCAATCATTGCCTCGTCAAAAGCTTTCCGCAATTAGTGCGGAAGACCTGCCGCGCTTTAGTACTGGCGTCGAGGAGTTTGATCGCGTGCTGGGTGGTGGCTTAGTTCCTGGTGGGGTTGTGCTGCTGGGTGGTGATCCTGGTATTGGTAAATCTACTTTATTGCTGCAGGCTCTCGCAGAGATGAGTGCTACAGGGATGGACGTTCTTTATAGTAGCGGTGAAGAATCTGCCGCGCAAATCGCCTTACGTGCTAAACGGATTGCATTGGATGCTCCTCAGTTAGAGGTTCTTGCTGAAATTCAGTTAGAAAAACTTTTATCCATCATGGATACAGTGAAGCCACAAGTTTTGGTGGTCGATTCTATTCAGACTTTGTACTCGGAAGTGCTGAGCTCTGCCCCAGGTTCTGTTGCGCAAGTCCGAGAGTGCGCCGCTCAATTAACTAGGGCTGCTAAATCGAGCGGCATCTGTGTTTTGATGGTCGGTCACGTCACCAAAGATGGCCACTTAGCCGGACCTCGCGTGCTTGAGCATATCGTGGATACCGTTCTTTATTTTGAAGGTGATACTCATTCTTCATTCAGATTGGTGCGCTCGATTAAAAACCGTTTTGGTGCTGTTAATGAATTAGGTGTTTTTGCCATGACCGAAAAAGGTCTGCGTGGCGTTGCCAACCCTTCAGCTATTTTTCTATCCCAGCATGCTGAGATGGTGCCTGGCGCCTGCGTGTTGGTGACGCAAGAGGGAAGTCGTCCACTATTGGTGGAAATTCAGGCGCTAGTTGATACGGCGCATATTCCTAATCCTCGTCGCTTAGCAGTTGGTCTAGAGCAAGCTCGCTTAGCCATGCTCTTGGCGGTATTACATCGTCATGCTGGTGTCGCTTGCTTTGATCAAGATGTTTTCTTAAATGCAGTGGGTGGTGTGAAGATCTCGGAGCCGGCTGCCGACTTAGCGGTTTTGTTAGCCATTCAATCATCAATTCGTAATAAAGCCTTGCCTAAGGAGTTGATCGTATTTGGCGAGGTTGGTTTAGCGGGAGAAATTCGTCCATGCCCGCGTGGTCAGGAGCGCTTGAAAGAGGCGGCTAAGCTTGGCTTTACAGTTGCCATTATCCCGAAGGCCAATATGCCTAAGACAAAGATTCCAGGGTTAAGGGTGATACCGGTAGAGCGAATTGATCAAGCCATCTCTGCAGCAGCAGAGCTTAGTTAAAGAAATAAAAACCTAACGCAAGTCTTCTGCTTGAATAAGCAGCACTTGCTCATCGCCTGCAGATACCTCCATCCAAATAACGGGTATCTGCGGAAATGCATTTTTAAAGTGCTCATACTCATTACCAATCTCAATCAGAATAGCGCCGCGCTCGGATAGATAGTCGGGAGCCCCGGCAATAATTTTGCGGATGAGATCCATCCCATCATCACCACCCGCTAATGCAAGAGCAGGCTCCGCATGATATTCAGCTGGCAAGGCATTCATGGAGTTAGCGTTAACGTAAGGTGGATTGCAAATAATGAGGTCAAAGAGATTATCTTCATGGGGTTCTGGGAGGGCATCCCAAAGGTCACCCTCAAACAGTTCTACCTGCGAGGTGAGGCTGTGGCGATCAAGATTACGAGATGCAACAGCTAACGCAGGTAGACTAATGTCACATGCGCTCACGTGGATATCTGGACAAGTTAAGGCCAGTAAAATTGCTAGTGAGCCGTTGCCGGTACAAAGATCGAGTGCTTTGCCATCTGCAGGTAACCAGGGTTCGAGCGATCCATCAACAATGAGCTCCGCTATCCAAGAGCGGGGAACAATGCTTTGCTCGCTAGAGAAAAAAGGCACCCCCATTAACCAAGCTTCACCCAAAATATAAGCCAAGGGCTTGCGTGTAGAGATGCGGGTTTCTGTAATCTCAAACGCTTTAGCAATTTGCTCAGCACTCATTAATTGTTCTAAGTGATCAAGCGCATCAGTGGGGCTGTGGTCTAGCTGTTTGCTGGTAATCCACAGGGCTTCGCTCTGAGCGTCGATAGCGCCATGACCATAGTGCAAATCTGCCTCCTCTAGTCGTCGTGCAATTTGATCAATGCATTGATCAAGCGTCAGAGATTGCTGGGGCGCAGGGTCCATTGGGGATTGTATGAAAAGTAATTAGCCAAATACCCTTAAGCAACGAGTTGCTCGAGAGTCTTGCGGAAGATATTTTTGAGAGGTACAACATCATCCACAATGACGCACTCATCAATTTTGTGGCTGGTTGCATTGAGCGGGCCAAACTCAACTACCTCTTTACAGATCTTGGCAATGAAGCGGCCATCACTCGTGCCGCCGGTGGTGGAGAGCTCCGTATCAATTTTAGTTTCGGATTTAATAGCTTTGCGCAGAGCGCCAGCGAGAGCGCCATCACCAGTAATAAATGGACTGCCACCTAAGTGCCAGTCAATTTCAAATTCAAGTCCTAGATCGCTAAGGATTTTCTCCAAGCGGCTACCCAACTCTTCTGGCTTGCTCTCAGTAGAAAAGCGGAAGTTGAATTCGATGCTCAGCTCGCCGGGGATAATGTTATTTGCGCCAGTACCAGCATGAATATTAGAGATTTGGAAGCTGGTCGGTTGGAAATACTGATTACCTTTATCCCATTCAGTTGCTACTAGCGTCTGAATTGCTGGGGCTGCAGCATGAATTGGATTCTTGCCAAGATGGGGGTAGGCAATATGCGCCTGAACGCCTTTGATCCGTAGCTTACCTGAGAGTGATCCACGGCGACCGTTCTTAATCATATCGCCCAGTCGATCAACTGAAGTTGGTTCGCCAATGACGCAGTAATCTAAACGCTGCCCCTGTTTCTGTAAGCGCTCGCACATGATGACAGTGCCATCTTTTGCCGGACCTTCCTCATCACTTGTAATGAGGAAGGAGATTGAGCCTTTGTGATTAGGATGGGTAATAACGAATTCTTCCGTAGCAACAACAAATGCTGCGAGGGAGGTCTTCATATCCGCAGCCCCACGACCATACAGCATGCCATCCCTAATAGTTGGGGTAAATGGATCGTTGGTCCACTTCTCCAGTGGGCCAGTAGGCACAACATCGGTGTGGCCGGCAAACATCAAGACTTCACCTTGATCTCCTGCAGCACCTTTTTTGATTGCCCATAGGTTGGTGACCTGAAAACCCTCAGGGCCACTAATCACATTCTCAGTGTGAAAGCCAATGGCTTGAAGGCGTTTGGCGATGAGCTCCTGACAGCCTCCGTCCGCAGGGGTTACCGAGCGGCAGGAGATGAGGGCTTCAGTTAACTCTAGGGTGGCGCTCATATATTTAGCTGTTAGACCTAATCGCGCAAGAGTTCGTTAATTGCAGTCTTGGCCCTAGTTTGGGCATCTACCTTCTTTACGATAACTGCAGCATACAGGCTGTATTTGCCGCAGGCAGAAGGTAGGGAGCCTGGCACCACAACTGAACCTGCTGGTACACGTCCGTAATGAATCTCGCCGGTTTCGCGGTCATAGATCTTGGTGCTTTGACCAATGTAGACGCCCATCGAGAGAACGGCGTTCTCTTCGATGATGACACCTTCCACAACCTCAGAACGGGCGCCGATAAAGCAGTTATCTTCAATAATCACTGGACCAGCTTGGATTGGCTCTAAAACACCGCCAATTCCAACGCCGCCAGAGAGG
Organism: Polynucleobacter sp. UK-Mo-2m-Kol15; assembly: GCF_018881505.1. GTDB lineage: Bacteria > Pseudomonadota > Gammaproteobacteria > Burkholderiales > Burkholderiaceae > Polynucleobacter. Next base: position 1,038,524 of record NZ_JACVQC010000001.1, read on the forward strand.
TGAACGTTTTTACCAATTTGGGCACATGAACCTACAGTTGCCCAAGTGTCAACCATGGTGCCTTCACCGACATAAGCGCCGATATTGACGTAGGAAGGCATTAAAACGGCATTTTTGCCAATAAATGAGCCACGACGTGCCATTGCAGGGGGAACTACGCGAAAGCCACCGTTTGCAAAGTCTTCGGCAGTGTAGTGTTCAAACTTGCTAGGCACTTTGTCGTAAAACTGGGTGTAGCCACCAGCGCCCATAGGTTTGTTGTCCTCAAGGCGGAAAGACAACAAAACGGCCTTTTTTACCCACTGGTTGACTTCCCATTTGCCGACGCTAAGGCGCTCAGCCACGCGAATACTGCCTGTATTGAGGCCCTCTAGGACGGCGTTCACGGCGTTACGGATTTCCCCGGAAACGGCTTCAGGAGAGAGGTTTGCGCGGTTTTCCCAGGCTTGTTCGATGATGCTTTGTGGTGATTTGCTCATGCTTTTCAGTTAACTATCAGATTGTTAAGGGGTTTTGCCCCTGGATGAAGATTGTTCATTATATCGGTGGGGCAAAAACCCGTGTGAGTAACCCTAAGCTTGCTATCATCTTCTCACTTTAGTAATAATTTTTACCCCTTATTTGAACCTCTTTTTTCCCTGCAAAGTACTCCGTGCAACTGAAATCCATCAAACTTTCCGGCTTTAAGTCATTTGTCGATCCAACCCATTTTGAAATGCCAGGTCAATTGATCGGCGTTGTGGGCCCTAACGGTTGCGGAAAGTCAAACATTATTGATGCTGTACGCTGGGTTTTGGGTGAGTCCCGCGCAAGTGAATTGCGTGGCGAATCGATGCAGGACGTTATTTTTAATGGCTCTGGTTTACGTAAACCTTCCGGTCGCGCCAGTGTCGAGCTAATTTTTGATAATTCAGAAGGACGTGCTCAAGGTCAGTGGAGTGCTTTTACAGAGTTGGGTATCAAACGTGTTTTGACGCGTGATGGCAACTCTAGTTACTACGTAAATAATCAGGTAGTCCGTCGTAAAGACATTCAGGATATTTTCTTGGGAACTGGTATGGGCCCAAGAGGCTATGCCATTATTGGACAGGGCACAATCAACCGCATCCTTGAAGCCAAACCAGAAGAGTTACGCGTGTTCTTGGAAGAGGCTGCTGGTGTTTCTAAATACAAGGAGCGTCGTAAGGAAACAGCATCCCGCCTTGAAGATACAAGAGAAAATTTAGTACGTGTAGAAGATATCCTGCGTGAGCTTGATCAGCAGGTGGTTCGCTTGGAGAAGCAGGCAACGGTTGCTGAGCGTCATGCCGAACTTTCTACTGCAATGAAGTCACAACAGCAATTACTCTGGTTTGTCCGACAGACTGAGGCTGGTAAAGAGCAAGAGCGGCATGCCAACGGTATTCGTGATACTCAGGTGAGTCTGGAGGAGCAGACCGCCAAAATGCGTCATGCTGAAACTGAGATTGAGGTTATGCGTACTGAGCAGTACGCTTTGCAAGATAAGGTTTCTCAGGCTCAAGGTGATTTGTACCAAACCAATGCCGATGTGAGTCAGGTCGAGTCACAGATTCGTTATGTGCAAGAAGCACGTCAGCGTCTACAACAGCAATCCCAAGATTTGCAGGCGCAACTACAGCGCTGGACTGTGCAAGAGACTGATGCTGCTCAAGCACAGCGCACTGCTGAGCAAGAGTTCAGTTTGGCTGCAGAAAAAGAACAAACATTAATTGCGGATTTATCTGGCTTGCAAGAGCAAATGCCAGCTCGCGAAGATGCCTATCAAGTTCATGCACGCGAACTCAACGATGCCCGTGAGAGTCTGGCTACGATTGACCAGCGCTTAGCTAGTTTGGGTGAGCGTGTCAAAGCAATTGCAGCTCAATTAGAGGAGCTTAAAGGGCGCGATACCCGTCTTGAAGCAGAACTTGCTGGAATGCGTAGACCAGATGCTGAAGCATTACAAATGGCTATTGATCGTCATGCAATGGCGCAGCGCAAAGTGGATGAAGCTCGTCAAAAAGCAGGTGAGGCTCAACAACGCGTACCAGCTGCTGATGAGGCTCGCAATACTGCACAACAGCAGATTCAATCGGCTAACCAAGAGTTGGCTCAAACTGAAGCAAAACTTACTGCATTAACTGCTTTGCAAGCTAGCGTTCAAGCTCAAGGCAAGATTGGCCCATGGCTTGAGAGCAAAGGACTTAAAGAGAGCAAGCGTTTGTGGCAAGAACTCAAAGTGGAGAGTGGCTGGGAAGCTGCTTTGGAGTCTGTATTGCGCGAGCGCTTAGCTGCCGTTACAGCGAAGAGCGTTCAAGAAGCTCTAGTCTTGGCGAATGATGCTCCTCCAAGTCGTTTGGCTATTTTATTAACGGAAGATATTTCTCCAGCACACACAACTGTGCCAGCGGATTTCACGCCATTATTGACTCGTGTTCAAAGTGCAGGTGCACCACGCGTAACGGCTATTCTTCAAGAGTGGCTAGACAATATTTATATTGCCAACAGTTTAGAGGATGCACTGCATCGCCGTGAGAAGTTACCTGCTGGCGGCGCTTTTGTTACTCAACAGGGTCATTTAGTCAGTCGTGTGGGTGTGCAGCTATATGCGGCAGATTCAGAGCAGGCTGGCATGTTGGCGCGTGCTCAAGAGATGGAAGGTCTTGAGAAGCAACTGCGTGCACAGAAATTAATTCAGAGCGAGTTACAAGGTGAGTTGGATCAATGTACTGCTAATTACCAATCTGCCCATCAAACTGCTGAGCAAACCCGTATAGCTGCAGAACAGGCAGTGCAAGAAGTGCATGGCTTTGAAGTAGAAAGAATGCAATTAACTCAGGCTGAAGAAAAGTACAGTCAGCGCGCCGAACAAATTCAGGGAGAGTTAAGCGAGTTGCGTCAGCAAATGGAGCAATTAACTCTAACTCAAGAGCAGTCGGCAGAAGAGTTTGCTAAATCAGAAGAATCAAAAAAAGGTTTACAAGAAATTCTTGCCATTGCCCAAGAAAAACTAGAGTTGGCTACCCAAGAGCGCGATCGTCTCCGTGAGACCTTGCGCTCATCTGAGATGGCTGCACAAGAGGCAGCATTTGCAACTCGATCTTTGCAACAACGCATTGCTGATTTGCAGCGTGATCAAAGTACTGCTCGTGTACAGATCATGGAAATTCAGGATAAGCAGGCCACTTCTGAGCAAGAACTTGAAACTCTGAGTGATGAAGAGGCTCAAGATAAATTGCAAGGCCTCTTATTGGCACGCAGTGCTCGTGAAGCTGCATTGGCAAATGCACGTACAGAACAAGATGCTTTATTGCATCAGTTACGTGAAGCGGACGAAGTGCGCTTACAGATTGAGCGCAGCCTTCAACCAATGCGTGACAAAGTGGTAGATCTTCAGTTGCGTGAACAGGCTGCTCGTTTGAACTTTGAACAGTTTGCAACTTTGTTGTCAGATGCGGAAGCAGACTTAACTGCATTGGAGGCTAGCTTTAGTCCTGATCTTAAGGTCGGAGCATTGCAAACTGAGGTAAGCCGCTTAAATTCCGAGATTCAATCCTTGGGTCCAGTCAATATGGCAGCCTTGGATGAGCTCTCAAGTTCACGTGAGCGCAAGCAGTTCTTAGATGCGCAATCTGCTGACTTGAATGAAGCGATGCAGACTTTGACAGATGCGATTGCGAAGATCGATGCGGAAACCCGTGATCTCCTGCAAGGCACTTTTGATCAAGTCAATATGCATTTCGGCAAATTATTCCCTGAGCTGTTCGGTGGTGGTCATGCCGAATTGGTGATGACTGGTGAAGAAATCTTAGATGCTGGCGTTCAGGTGATGGCTCAGCCTCCAGGCAAGAAGAATAGTTCTATTTACTTACTTTCTGGAGGTGAAAAGGCCTTGACTGCGATTGCCTTGGTCTTCTCCCTGTTCCTCCTAAATCCTGCACCGTTCTGCTTACTGGATGAGGTTGACGCACCATTGGATGATGCGAACACCTTGCGTTATTCGCAGATGGTTGCCAAAATGTCTAATAAGACTCAATTTGTATTCATTTCACATAATAAGATCACCATGGAAATCGCTCATCAGTTGATTGGTGTCACCATGCAAGAGCAGGGTGTATCTCGTATTGTGGCAGTGGATATTTCCTCTGCGGTTTCTATGGTGGAGGCAGCTTAAGTGGCACTAGAGCAATTCATGACAATGCTAGGTTTGTCTGATTTGCAGTTCGCTTTGGCTGTTATTGGCCTACTGATTCTCATTTCAGTGGCCATCGTGAATATCAGATACGCTCGTGCACGCGGCAAGGCAAAAGCTGCTAGTGAATATCCTGCCGAGGAACGCTTCCCAAGAGAGCCCTCTTTAGGTCAAGGGTTTGCCGATATAGAAGAGCGTGCTGAACCCACATTTGGTGATGTCAATTTTTCTGTACCCTTGATATCAGATAGTTTTTCAATTGACCCCCGCATTGATTGCGTTATTACTCTGCGCTTTGACGAGGCTATTAGTGGTGCTGAAATCTTAGAAGAAATCAATGCTTGGAACGATTTCCCCGCTACTTCAGGCGCGCGTTGGATGTGTGAAGGTTTGAATGCCGATATTGATGCTGCTGAGGATTGGGAAGCTTTGCGTCCAGAAGCGTCTTATTCTGAGTTGCAGCTAGCTATTCAATTGGCGAACCGTCGCGGACCGATTGGTGTATTGGAGTTATCTGATTTCTGTTCACGTGCCCAAGCGCTTGCAGAGACCCTAGGGTGCCAGATTGATATGCCAAGCGTCAATACGATGCTTGAGAGTGCTCAAGAGTTGGATGCTATGGCTGCTGAGAGTGATATTCAATTAAGTATTAATGTGTTGTTTGATGAGGCAAATCCTGGTGCTAACTTTGATGCATTGATGCGCAAGCGTGGTTTTAGACTTTCGCGTAATGGCCGTGCTTATGAGTTCTTTAGTAATGGCGCTCTGATTTTTACTAGTGCAGAGATAGATCCAAATGCACCGGTTAAGCAAGTCACTTTACTACTTGAGGTCCCCTTGGTATCGGATACAGAGCGTGCTTTTGAGCGCATGCTCGGCGAAGGTATGGAGATTGCACAAGCTGCTCATGGTCGCTTGGTAGATGACAACGGCATCAATTTGACTGAAGCTGCTGTCATAAGCATTCGTCAGCATCTAGATGTCTTGTATGCCAACCTCGAGAAGGGTGGCGTTCCCGCTGGCTCTTCTACTGCTAGCAGACTCTTTAGTTAAGGAATCGCTTTGTCGTCTACTAGTCCGACAAATTTAGCGGATCGCTACGCATTCTTACAAGCTGAGTTGGCACGCTTAGAGCATGCTTACTACGTCCTCGATAACCCAATAGTTCCTGATAGTGAGTACGATCGCCTCTATCGCGCGTTACTCGATATTGAAACTGCACATCCTGAGTGGGTAACTGCTGATTCACTCTCGCAAAGGGTGGGTGGTGCCGCACTTAAGGAATTTGATTCGGTAACGCATATAGTGCCAATGCTTTCTTTAAATAATGCCTTTGAAGATACTGAACTTATTGCTTTTGACCGTCGTTGCCGTGAAGGTCTTCGTCTTGACCAGGTGGATTACGCAGGCGAACTCAAATTTGATGGTTTAGCAATTTCCTTACGCTATGAAGATGGATTCTTAGTGAGGGCTGCCACTCGTGGCGATGGCGCTAGTGGTGAAGATGTCACCGCCAATATCAAAACGATTCGAGCCATTCCACTAAAACTATCCGGGGACAATATCCCGAAAGTATTAGAAGTGCGCGGAGAGGTCTTTATGTATCTCAAAGACTTCCAGAAAATGAACGAGCAAGCTGCAGCCTTGGGCGAGAAGGAGTTTGCTAATCCCCGCAATGCTGCAGCTGGAAGTCTGCGCCAACTCGATTCAAAAATCACTGCTAAAAGACCGCTTTCTTTCTTTGCTTATGGGCTAGGAGCTCTAGAGCCACAATCTTGGCTTCCAAAAACCCATGAAAAGTTACTTGATGCATATGTCAAATTCGGCTTACCAGTCTGCTCTGAGCGCCGCGTCCTCAAATCCGTAGAAGAGATTTTGGCTTTCTACAACGAAGTTGCTGCCAAACGCGATTCTTTGCCATACGATATTGATGGCGTGGTCTATAAGGTCAACTCCTTTGTAGAGCAAGCTAAGTTGGGCTTTGTCTCTAGAGCCCCGCGCTTTGCTTTGGCTCATAAGTTTCCAGCTCAAGAAGCCTTAACTACTGTTCTCGGTATTGATGTACAGGTAGGGCGCACTGGCGCTATCACTCCAGTAGCAAGACTTGCTCCTGTAGAGGTTGGTGGCGTCATAGTCACAAACGCAACTCTCCACAATGAAGATGAAGTCAAGCGTAAAGATGTACGTATTGGCGATACCGTTTCTGTTAGAAGAGCAGGGGATGTGATTCCGGAAGTGGTTTCGGTAGTAAAAGAGCGTCGACCAGCTAATGCAGCAGAATTTGTAATGCCAACAAATTGCCCTGTATGTGATTCACATATTGAGCGCTTGGCCGATGAGGCGGTTGCCCGTTGTAGCGGCGGATTATTCTGCGGAGCCCAGCGTAAGCAAGCATTAATTCATTTTGCTCATAGAAGAGCGTTGGATATTGAAGGTCTCGGCGAAAAGATTGTGGATCAATTGGTTGATCACAATCTAGTCAGAACGCCTGCTGATCTCTACCGCCTCGGCTTTACCGCTATTGCTAACCTAGAGCGCATGGGCGAGAAGTCTGCGGATAACCTCATCGCAGCGATCAATCAATCCAGAAATACTACGCTAGCGAGATTCATCTTTGCATTGGGTATTCGTCATGTAGGCGAGACTACTGCCAAAGATTTAGCAAATCACTACCAATCCATGCACGCCCTGATGGATGCCAACTTGGAAGATCTACTCACCGTCAAAGATGTTGGCCCTGTAGTGGCAGACTCCATCACTAGTTTTATGGAGGAAGTCCATAACCGCGAAGTCATTGAGCAACTCCTAGCCTCAGGAATGCAACTCTCCGTCGAAGAAAAAGTCATCAGTGCAGCTGTAGCAGGTAAGACTTTCGTTCTTACAGGTACCTTTCCAACGATGACCAGAGATGAAGCAAAAGATCTTCTCGAAAAAGCAGGCGCCAAAGTAGCAGGCTCAGTCTCTAAGAAAACAGACTATGTAGTGGCAGGAGCGGATGCTGGAAGCAAGCTCACCAAAGCAGAAGAGCTAGGTGTGAAAGTAATTGATGAGGCAGCTATGGTGAGTTTACTTAAGTAAGAGCATTCCTACTCAACAAGTAGCTTGGCGGTAACTAATTCTTTTAATATGATTTCAATTTTTGTTTGCCCATATGCTTGATCTCATATCTTTCGCAGCTATTCATTCTTCATTTAAGTCTGTTTGTGATGATGTTCTTTCCTCAAAAGATCCTTATTCACGCTCCACAAAGCAGGGTCACATCACAGCGAGTGGACTGGTAATTAAGGATGGCAAAGCGCTCCTTATATTTCACCCTTTCATTAGGCAATGGTTTCAACCTGGTGGCCATATCGATGCGGGCGAGGAACCTATTCAAGCGGCTATTCGAGAGGTTTTTGAGGAGACTGGCGTGGTTTGTGTGTCTCTTAATGAATTCTTACATCCTATTGATATTGATTTGCACGAAATTCCTGCAAACCCTAAGAAAGGAGAGGGCTCGCACTTACACATCGACCTTTTATTCACTTTGAAGGCAGTTGGGGAGGGCGACTCTCCTGAAGACATCCAAAAGGCATGGATACCTGTTGATCAAATTGCTACTCCGCGTATTAAGCGAGCATTAAAAAAACTGCAAAGTCAGATCTAAGCCCCAAGCGCTTCGAGCAGATCCGTCTCCAGCAAGATTTGTAGTTTAGGGTTCTTACTCAAGTTAGCCGCATCCAATAGGAATACGTCCTCCACTCGCTCGCCCAGGGTGTTTATGCGCGCGGTATGCAAGGAAACTTGATGCTTGGCTAATACTCTAGAGATTGCATAGAGTAGGCCTGTACGGTCGTTTGCTGAAAGAGATAGGGCGTAGTAGCGTCCACGTTCATCTGGAGTCATATGGACGCGTGGCTGGATTGGGAAAGAGCGAGACTGTCTTGATAGACGACCCATACTTGGAGATGGCAAGGCATTATTATTTTGTAATGCTGCCGTTAGCTCATATTCCACCAGCTGGATCAGATCACGATAACTTCCGCCTTCATCCACTAAGTTACTTCCTGAGATTTGGAAGGTATCCAATGCGTAGCCATGCTTCGTTGTATGAATGCGAGCATCCCAAATCGAGAAGCCATGACGCTCAAAGTAGGCACAAATTCTGGCGAAGAGATCTTCTTGGTCTTTGACATAGACAGCAATTTGCAGGCCTTCGCCTACTGGAGATAGGCGAGCACGTACAACTGGCACCTCACTATCTACTTTGTTAAAGAGATGTCTTGTAAGCCATGCGATATCAGCTGCATCTTGACGTAAGAAGAAGGCAACATCTAATTGCTTCCAGAGATTTTCATAGGCAGAATCTTCAATGCCATAAAGACGCAGCTTGGCGCGTGATTCTTCTTGATGTTGTGCGAGCTCAGAAGAGGCATCAGGTTTTGCGCCACCCAATACGCGTAAGGTTACGCGATAGAGATCCTCTAATAACTTACCTTTCCAGGCGTTCCATACCTTGGGACTAGTTCCACGAACATCGGCAACTGTTAATAGATAGAGTGCCGTGAGATGACGCTCATCACCTACCTTTTTGGCAAATGCTTGCACTACTTCTGGATCGGTAATATCTTGTTTCTGAGCAACTTGACTCATATTCAGATGCTCTGCAACTAGCCAAATCAAGAGTTCGGTATCTGCCTTATCTAAGCCATGATCTTTTGCAAACTTGCGCATATCTGCCTTGCCAAGCTCGGAGTGATCGCCACCACGTCCCTTAGCGATGTCATGGAAGAGTGCGGCAATAACCAATAACCAAGGTTTCTCAAAATGGGCAATCAGACTGCTGCAGAAAGGAAATTCATGGGTATGCTCAATCACCATAAAGCGTCGGACATTACGCAGCACCATCAAGATATGTTGATCCACTGTGTAGACATGGAATAAGTCATGCTGCATCTGACCAACAATTTTTCTAAAGGCTGGTAAATAGCGGCCAAGTACACTTGTGCGGTTCATGAGTTGGAAGGCGCGACTTACACCCTCCGGCTCTTTCAGAATTTCAATAAAGAGTGCGCGGTTGACCGGATCTTTTCGCCATTGACTATCCATTTTCTGGCGAGCGTTATACAAGGCTCTGAAGATTGTTGCTGACAGGCTCTTGACGTTCGCTATCTGCGCAAAGACTAAAAAGGTACGCAAGATTTGTTCTGGATGCTTCTGAAATAATTGAGGATCCGTAATATCCAAAACACCTTGGCGCTCAATAAAACACTCATTACCCTCGCCAGCAATGATATGGGTGGTTTTAGATTCCTGGGGAAAGAGAAGCGCCTCAATGTTTTGAATCAGTACGTCATTCAGCTGATTGACCGCCTTAGCAGCCCAGTAGTAGCGACGCATGATTGCTTCACTAGCTAGTCTGGAGGATTCTTCTTTGATGCCCATTGCCGCAGCAAGCGGTGCCTGCAAGTCAAAAGCCAATACATCTTGCCTACGTTTGGCAAGTAGATGCAAGTTTGCCCGCAAAGTTTCTAGAAAGCGCTGATTGCGATTGAGTTCAGTGAGCTCGCGTCGAGTTATTAGACCGGCAAGACTCAGATCCTTAAATGTATTACCTAGATGTGCAGCCTTGCTGACCCAAGCGATTACCTGGAGATCACGAAGACCGCCGGGACTTTCTTTGCAGTTGGGCTCCAAAGAATAAGGTGTGTCTTGATATTTATAGTGACGTTGAATTTGCTCTGCAAGCTTAGCCTGAAAGAATGATGTTGGATCTAAGGTTTTTTCGTAAACAGATTCAAATTCTTTGAAGAGTGCTTTCTTGCCGCAGATCAATCTTGACTCAAGTAGGGAGGTGCGAACAGTAATATCTTGCTCTGACTCTGAAACACATTCGGCAACGGTGCGAACCGAAGAGCCAATTTCCAATCCAGTATCCCAGCATTGCGCTACAAATTTTTCAATCTTTGGCGCTAGCACTTCTTCAAAAAACTGCTTATCCTCAGGTAACAGAATCAGAATATCAATATCAGAATAAGGAAAGAGTGCGCCTCTGCCAAATCCACCTACTGCAACAAGAGCAGCATCTGAATTCAAATCAAAGGAATTCCATAAGCTGATGAGTAGTTCATCGCTGAGCTTACTCAACTGCTTCGTTAGTCGCCCAACAACTTGATGTTCGCGAAAATCAGCATAGGCCAGTTCTCGCGCAGATCTTAAGCTGGCAATATCTGCAATCGATTTTTTTGCGGCGAGAGTGTGACTCATTACGCTTAAGGAGATTCAGTGATTAAGCGTTAGCTAGGTTTGGTCTAAATGAAAGACCTTTCACGCAATCAGGAATTGGGTTGCTGCCCTCTGACCAAGTTAATACCTCAACGCCGGTAGCGGTTACCAAGAGGGTGTGCTCCCACTGAGCTGACAGGCTACGATCTTTTGTTTTTACAGTCCATTGATCAGGCATCGTCCTAATATCGCGTTTGCCAGCATTAATCATTGGTTCAATGGTGAAGGTCATGCCTTCTTGTAATTTTTCACCAGTGCCGGGGCGACCATAGTGAAGAATCTGTGGGTCCTGATGAAACACTTTGCCGATCCCGTGGCCACAATATTCGCGAACAACTGAGTAACCCGCTTTTTCAGCGTGGGTCTGAATCACATGACCAATATCGCCTAGTGATGCACCGGGTTTGACTTGGGCAATGCCAAGCCACATACATTCAAAGGTAATTTGGGTTAGGCGCTTGGCTAATACTGAAACTTCACCAACCATAAACATGCGGCTGGTATCGCCGTAGTAGCCATCTGGAGTAATTACAGTGATATCAAGGTTTACAACGTCACCAGATTTAAGAACCTTCTCTCCAGGAATGCCATGGCAGATCACATCATTGACCGAGGTGCAGATCGATGCTGGAAAGGGTGGATAGCCAGGAGGTTGATAGTTGAGCGGGGCAGGAATGGTCTTTTGGATATCACGCATGTATTCGTGGCAGATGCGATCCAATTCGGCCGTGGTCACCCCGGCTTTGACGTGTGGGGCAACGTGGTCAAGAACTTCACTGGCTAAGCGGCCAGCTTCGCGCATCCCTTGGATGTCTTTTTCGGCGGTAAATACACTATTCATGCCTTGATTATCAACGACTTGGCAGTTTTTGGTAGATCTGTAATGCTCAAAAATTGGGCAAATAGTCCATTTGATGGCATTTCCCAGGGGATTTAGATTGCTTGAGTAGGGTATGAGGGGTCTAGGTGATTGATATTTAAGCTATAATTTCGGAATCAGATCAATTTTGAACTGAAATAGCGGGTTGAGCCTTCCAGGGTGGCGCTTTTTAGCGCAGCTAGGACTCAATCTCAGAAACCAACCCTTAGGAGAAGTTATGTCAGTAACTATGCGTCAAATGCTGGAAGCCGGTTGCCATTTTGGTCACCAAACCCGTTTCTGGTCCCCAAGAATGGCCCCTTATATCTTCGGCCATCGCAACAAAATTCATATCATCAACTTGGAAAAAACTTTGCCGATGTTTCAGGATGCCCTGAAATTTGCAAAACAAGTTGCTGCTAACCGTGGAACCATCTTATTCGTTGGTACTAAGCGTCAATCACGCGAGATCATTGCTGAAGAAGCTGCTCGTGCTGGAATGCCTTACATCGACAGCCGTTGGTTGGGCGGCACGCTCACCAATTTCAAAACTGTTAAGGGCTCCCTAAAGCGTTTGAAGGATATGGCGGTTGCTAAAGAAGCTGGTGATTGGGAAAAGCTCTCGAAGAAAGAGGCTTTGACTAATGATCGCGATCTTGACAAGTTGCAAAAAGCGCTTGGCGGTATTCAAGATTTGAACGGCGTTCCTGATGCGATTTTCGTGGTTGACGTTGGCTATCACAAGATTGCTATTACCGAAGCTAACAAGCTTGGTATTCCTGTGATCGCGGTAGTGGATACCAACCATTCACCTGAAGGCGTTGATTACATCATTCCTGGTAATGATGACTCTAGTAAAGCTGTTCTTCTCTACGCTCGTGGTATTGCTGATGCAATTCTCGAAGGTAAGGCGAATTCTGTTCAAGAAATCTTGACTGCCGTTAAAGAAGGCGAAGAAGAGTTTGTTGAAGAAGGGAAAGCTGAATAATGGCTGCTATTACCGCTGCAATGGTTGGCGAGTTACGCGCCAAGACTGATGCTCCGATGATGGAGTGCAAAAAAGCATTGACTGAGGCTGATGGTGATATGGCTCGCGCAGAAGAAATTCTGCGTGTAAAGCTCGGTAGTAAGGCTGGTAAAGCAGCATCCCGCGTCACTGCTGAAGGTATTGTTGCTTCAGCAATCAATGGCACTACAGGTACCTTGCTCGAAGTGAACTGTGAAACTGACTTCGTTTCTAAAAATGATGATTTCTTAGCGTTCACACAAGCCTGCGCAAATCTAATTTCCGAAAAGAATCCAGCTGACGTTGCTGCATTACTTGCATTGCCAATGAATGGTCAAACTGTTGATGAAGTTCGTAGCGCCTTGATCGGTAAGATCGGCGAGAACATCATGCCACGTCGCTTCAAGCGTTTTGCTGGTAGCAACAAGTTGGTTTCTTACCTCCACGGCACTCGTATTGGTGTGATGGTTGAGTTTGAAGGCGACGAGACTGCAGCTAAAGACGTGGCAATGCATATTGCTGCAATGAAGCCAGTGGCTTTGTCGATGGCCGATGTTCCTGCTGAAGCAATTGCGGTTGAGCGTAGTGTTGCTGTTCAAAAAGCTGCTGAATCTGGCAAACCACCAGAAATCGTTGAGAAGATGGTTGAAGGTTCTATTCAGAAGTACCTCAAAGAAGTTTCTTTATTGAACCAAACTTTCGTTAAAAACGATAAGCAGACTGTTGAACAAATGCTCAAAGCTGCCAACACCACAATCAAGGGTTTTACTATGTTTGTCGTGGGCGAGGGCATTGAGAAGCGTCAGGATGACTTTGCGGCTGAAGTTGCTGCTCAGGTTGCCGCTGCTAAAGGCGCTTAATTAGCTTCAAGCTTGGCTGGGCTTCCCCAGCAAGGCTGTGATACCCAAAAGGGCATAGAAACCAAGGTTTCCATGCCCTTTTGTTTGATCTGTCCTAAGCCCTTTATAATTTGGGCTAGATATTAAAAAGTACTTAAAGATCAATAAGCTAAGAAAGTAAATTGCTTAGCAAATTACGGAAAATAAAACGATGCCAGCCTATAAACGTGTTCTCTTAAAACTCTCTGGTGAAGCCCTTATGGGAGACGATGCTTTTGGCATCAATCCAATCACTATTGATTCCATGGTGAAAGAAATTGCTGATGTAGTGAATAGCGGTGTTCAACTGGCTATCGTGATCGGTGGGGGAAATATTTTCCGCGGTGTAGCGGGTGGTGCGGCTGGTATGGATCGTGCAACAGCTGACTACATGGGAATGCTAGCTACCATGATGAACTCTCTTGCATTGCAGGATGCTTTGCGTCAAAAAGGCGTGGAAGCTCGCGTGCAGTCCGCCTTAAGAATGGATCAAGTAGTTGAGCCCTATATTCGTCCACGCGCAATTCGGGCCTTGAGTGAGGGTAAGGTGGTGATCTTCGCTGCCGGAACAGGCAATCCCTTTTTTACTACCGACACTGCAGCAGCCTTGCGAGGCGCAGAGATGGGTGTAGAGATCGTGCTGAAGGCCACTAAGGTGGATGGTATCTACAGCGCAGATCCAATGAAGGACTCAACCGCAACCCTTTACAAAACCATGACTTTTGATGAGGCAATTATTAAAAACTTGCAGGTGATGGATGCAACTGCCTTTGCATTGTGTCGTGATCGCAAATTACCAATCAAAGTATTTTCGATTCTTAAGCCGGGCGCGCTCATGCGTGTGGTTCAAGGTGAATCTGAAGGTACTTTAGTACACGTTTAATAGGAGGCTTGATGTCCGCAGCAGAAATTAAAACCACTACCGATCAAAAGATGCAGAAGTCTCTGGATGCTTTGAAAGCTAATTTGGCTAAGATTCGCTCTGGTCGTGCAAATCCCGGAATTTTGGAGCATATCCAAGTGGATTACTACGGCAATCCAACCCCGCTAAGCCAAGTGGCTAGCCTAGGTTTGGCTGATGCCAGAACGATTAACGTACAGCCATTTGAAAAGACTATGGTTGCTGTAGTTGAAAAAGCAATCCGTGATTCTGACTTGGGTCTCAATCCCGCTTCTCAGGGCACTGTAATTCGAGTGCCAATGCCTGCATTAACTGAAGAACGCCGCCGTGATCTAACTAAGGTTGTCAAAAACGAAGGTGAAGATACGAAGATCGCCGTACGTAATTTGCGCCGCGATGCCAATGAGCATTTAAAGCGCCTCACCAAAGATAAAGAAATTTCCGAGGATGATGAGCGTCGTGCTACTGACGATATTCAGAAGATGACTGATCGTGCAGTGATTGAGATCGATAAGATCGTCTCTGAAAAAGAAAAAGAGATCATGACGGTTTAATCGTCAGGTCGATTGCTCATTATCCGCTCTATGACACAGCACACCAGCTCTACCTTAGTTGTTCCAGAGGTGAGCGCTATTCCTCGCCACGTTGCCATCATCATGGATGGTAATGGGCGTTGGGCTAGTAAGCGCTTCATGCCGCGTGTTGCAGGGCACTCCGAGGGATTAGGCGCTGTTCGTAAGATCGTTCAAGAATGTCGTCAACTAGGGGTGCAATATCTCACTCTGTTTGCCTTCAGTTCTGAAAATTGGCGTCGTCCCCCAGAAGAGATCAGCTTTTTAATGAAGCTATTCCTGAAGTCCTTAAAGGGCGAAGTATCTCGTTTAGCTGAAAACGATATCCGTCTTCGCCTTATTGGGGATTTAAGTCGTTTTGATTCTGGGATTCAGGAGATGGTGCAGTTCTCCGAAGAAAAAACATCTGCTTGCAAGGGACTTACTCTCACTATTGCCGCTAACTATGGTGGACGCTGGGATATTTTGCAGGCGATGCGCCAATCTTTGGCTGCCAATCCTGGCTTGACTTCGGATCAAGTATCAGAGGAGTTATTGCAACCCTATCTCTCCATGGCTTATGCGCCAGAGCCGGATTTATTTATTCGTACTGGTGGTGAACAGCGGGTCAGCAACTTTTTACTATGGCAACTTGCCTATACTGAGTTGTACTTTACGGATACCCTTTGGCCTGATTTTGATGCAATTCAATTGCATAAAGCATTTGATTGGTTTAGCCACCGCGAGCGTCGCTTTGGACGTACTAGTGCTCAGCTAGCCTCTGAGTCATTGAGCGACGCTGTTTAAGCGCCTCCTTATATGCTAAAAACTCGAATCATCACCGCCACTATTTTGATGGCAGTGCTATTGCCGATCTTGTTTTTATTGCCACCAATCTATTTAGGTATATTTTTCCTGGTTGCATTATTGGCTGCTGCCTGGGAGTGGAGCCGTATGATAGCTCCGGAGGCGAAGAAGTCCGCTTGGCTCTACGCTGTATTTTGTTTGATCATTATTTTATTTTTACTGGGCATGCAAGCGATAGCATGGCAGTTTTCTTTGCTGATGATGGCCGTCTTATTTTGGTTTTTCCTGGCGCCATTTATTTTGGCTAAGGGCATGAATCTCTCACTCCAAAAATTCAAGCCTTTTTATAGTATTTTGGGCTTGATTATTCTTCCGGCAACCTGGTTTGCTTTGGCCTTCTTGCGCGAGTTGGGCTTAGTCTTTTTATTAACTAGCATGGCTTTAGTTTGGGTTGCTGACATTGGCGCCTATTTTGTGGGTAAAGCTTTTGGTAGGCATAAGTTAGCTGTGAGCATTAGTCCAGGAAAATCAATTGAGGGCGCGCTGGGTGGTTTGCTGCTTTGTTATCTCTATGCATTCTTATGTGTCACGTATTTACCTTTAGGCGATACTTTATTTGGCGCTTGGGCTATCCGATTTGGCTGGGTGCCAATGTTTTTGATGGTTACAGTGTTGGTGGCTTTCAGCATTTTTGGTGATTTATTTGAGTCTCAGTTAAAGCGCCTAGCTGGCGTTAAGGACAGTAGTCATTTATTGCCTGGCCATGGCGGTGTTCTGGATCGGGTTGACGCACTCATTCCAACCATGCCGATTGCCGCATTACTAGCAGGATTGGTTTAATGTCTATAAAACAGCTTGCCATCTTGGGATCTACAGGATCGATCGGTGTGAACACCCTAGATGTCATTCGCGCTCATCCGGATCGTTTCAAAGTAGTAGCCCTGACTGCCGCAAAACAAATTGAGCGCTTAGCTGAGCAATGTATTGAATTTAAACCCTCTATTGCAGTAGTTGCTGATGCGAATGGCGCCGCTCAATTGAGTCGACTTTTGCAGGACAAAAAGATTGCCACCCAAGTTCTCTATGGCCCTCAAGCCTTAGTCAGCGCCGTTACTGAATCTGGTTGCGATACTGTCATGGCGGCGATTGTTGGGGCAGCTGGTCTAGTGCCGACTCTGGCTGCTGCGCAAGCGGGTAAGCGCGTATTGCTGGCCAATAAAGAAGCGCTGGTGATGTCTGGAAATTTATTCATGCAGGCCATGAAAGTCGGTGGCGGTGAATTGCTTCCCATCGATAGTGAACACAATGCGATTTTTCAATGTCTACCAGATCGTTTCACTAAAAATCCATCCGATCATTTAGGCGTTGAAGAGCTGTGGTTAACAGCCTCTGGCGGACCATTTAGAGATAGACCGCTTGCGGACTTAGTAAGCATTACTCCTGATCAGGCTTGTGCACACCCAAACTGGGTGATGGGTCGAAAGATTTCGGTTGATTCTGCAACGATGATGAATAAAGGGCTTGAAGTTATTGAAGCCTTTTGGTTGTTTGGTTTGCCGTTAGAAAAGATTAAAGTACTAATTCATCCGCAGAGTGTTGTCCACTCTATGGTGCGTTATCGAGATGGTTCAGTGCTAGCTCAAATGGGTCAGCCCGATATGCGTACACCGATTGCTTATGGCTTGGCTTGGCCTGCGCGTATTGATGCTGGTGTTACCCCCTTAAATCTGACTCAGTTAGCTGGCCTTAGTTTCACGGAGCCGAATTTCTCCCAATTTCCTTGTTTGAGCTTAGCTTTTGTTGCTGCAAAAGCAGGCGGTACGGCTCCTGCCGTATTGAATGCCGCCAACGAAGTCGCGGTTGCAGCTTTCTTGGATGAAGGCTTGCCATACTTAAGTATTCCAAGTGTAGTGGAGCATTGCTTAAATACCTTAGCTCCAGTTCCTGCGGATTCCTTAGAAATCATTCTTGAAGCAGATGCTTTGGCACGCCAAACTGCAACTCAGTTCATTCGTGCACTACAGAAATAAATTGGCGGGTTTGTGCAGGCTTTAATCACTCTTGCAGCGTTCTTAGTGACATTGGGTGTATTGGTCAGTTTTCATGAGTACGGCCATTTTTTGGCGGCCCGTTTGTGCGGCGTCAAGGTTCTCCGTTTTGCCTTAGGGTTTGGTAAGCCTTTATTTACTTATCGTGCTGCCAATGGAACCGAGTGGGTTCTTGCTTCCATTCCTTTGGGGGGTTATGTCAAATTACTGGATGGTCGGGATAGTCAGCAAACCATTTCCATTGAGGAGCGTCCTGAATCATTCGATATAAAGCCTTTGTGGCAACGTTCTCTGATCGTGGCTGCTGGACCTTTTGCTAATTTCCTTCTGTCTATTATTTTATTTTCAGTAATTTATGTTGCTGGAGTACCTCAGTTGCCTGCGCGCCTTCAGGCTCCTCCTGAGCAATCTATCGCCGCAAAACTGGGGGTAGCAGCAGGGGATCAGGTTATTGGTTGGCAATACCTGTCATCCGACCACAACGGTACGCCGATTCTTGAGGAGTTTGACCCAGTTCCTAGTTGGAATGCGCTTCGTTGGCTCCTTTTGGATGCACTGACTGGTGAACACGGCTTCGCCCTAGAGATGAAAGATATCTCCGGCGATCGATACATTCAATCCTTTAGGCAAGATCAGTTACCCTCAATTACCCCTGAATCTGATCCATTCAAAGCGCTGGGTTTGTTGCCTCAGGTTAGCCTACCTTCAGAGTGGCAGGAGCTTAAATTAGACCCTATCGATGCCTTAGGTTTTGCTGGTCAGAGGGTCTATTTGATAACTAAGGTCTCCCTAAGGCTGATGTTAGGTTTATTTACCGGAAAAACGACCTTAAAACAGCTTGGTGGCCCCTTAAGTATTGCTGATATGGCGGGGAAGTCTGCTCAGGTCGGCTGGCAGCCATTTGTAGCCTTCCTGGCCCTCATGAGTATCAGTATTGGACTCCTGAATTTAGTGCCCCTACCAATGCTGGATGGGGGGCAGCTCCTGTATGATGCATGGGAGTTGGTTGCTGGTAAGAGAATTTCATTATCACTGCAGGAAAAGCTCCAAAAAGTGGGTTTTTTGTTGCTGATATCACTTTCTTTGCTGGCCTTGTTTAACGATTTGCAACGCTACCTTTCACCTTGAATTTTTTGACCCCTTCTTTTCGTGCCGTAACTCGATTTGTTGCTCAAGTCGCTCTAATCCTCGCAGCGAGTTTTTGCGTAAACGCTCAGACAAACAATTCTTTTGTC
This sequence comes from Polynucleobacter sp. UK-Mo-2m-Kol15, assembly GCF_018881505.1. GTDB lineage: Bacteria > Pseudomonadota > Gammaproteobacteria > Burkholderiales > Burkholderiaceae > Polynucleobacter. The sequence continues at coordinate 1,057,265 of NZ_JACVQC010000001.1, forward strand.
ATCAAAGATATTCGAATTGAGGGATTACAGCGAGTGGAGCCGGGTACCGTATTTAGCTATTTGCCAGTTCAGGTAGGGGATACATTTTCCGAGGATAAGAGCACTGAGGCTATTAAGGCTTTATACACTACCGGCTTTTTCCGAGATGTACAGATCCAGGCTCAAGGCAATATCTTGATTGTGATTGTTGAAGAGCGTCCCACCATCTCCCGTATCGAATTTACGGGCATGAAGGAGTTTGATCAGGAGGTAGTGCGTAAATCCTTAAGAGCGGTAGGGGTAGCCGAAGCCCGTTTCTATGACAAGGCCTTAATTGACAAAGCAGAGCAAGAACTGAAACGCCAATATGTTGGCAAGGGTATGTATGCGGCTGAGGTAGTTGCAACCGTTACTCCTGTAGAGCGTAATCAAGTGGCGATTTATTTCAATATCGATGAAGGTCCTGTGGCCAAGATTCAAGAGATTAATTTCATCGGTAATAAGGTATTTAGCGAGAGCACACTAAAAAGTGAGATGCAGCTGAAAACTGGTGGCTGGCTTTCTTGGTATAGCAAAGATAATTTATATTCAAAACAAAAGCTCACCGCTGACTTGGAGAACATACGTTCCTACTATCTCAATCGTGGCTATCTTGAGTTTGTCATTGAATCTACCCAAGTTTCGATTACCCCAGACAAAAAAGGTATTTATCTCACTATAAGCATTATTGAGGGTAATAAATTTACCGTGAAAGATATGCGCTTAGCTGGTGAGTTGCTGGGTAAAGAGGCCGAGTTGATTCAACTGGTGAAGCTCAAGCCGGGCGATACATTCTCTTCTGCAAAATTAACTGAGAGCACCAAGGCGATTGCAGAAATTCTGGGTTCATACGGCTATGCATTTGCTACGATTAACCCGCAGCCCGATATTCGTCGCGACCTGAGCGAAGTGGACTTAACCCTTGTTATTGATCCGGGGCGTCGCGTTTATGTGCGCCAAGTAAATGTCACTGGCAATGCAAAGACACGTGACATGGTCATTCGTCGCGAGGTACGTCAGTTTGAGAGCTCCTGGTTTGATAGCGAAAAGATTGATTTATCTAAAAAACGCTTAGGTCGCTTGGGTTACTTCACCGAGACTGATGTATCGACACAAGATGTCCCAGGGTCACCTGATCAGGTTGATGTCAACGTTAAAGTTACCGAGAAGCCAACCGGCGCTATTACTATTGGAGCTGGCTTTTCATCCACAGAAAAATTAATTCTATCGGCTGGTATTAATCAAGATAATGCCTTTGGAACGGGCACGGCAGTAGGCCTCAATTTTTCTGTTGGTAAGATTAATCAAAGTTTAGCCTTATCCAACTATGATCCTTACTTCACTGAGGATGGCATCAGCCGTTTCACCGATCTCTACTATCGTTCATCTAAGCCGCTTTACTATACCGGCGATCCAGACTATCAAATCAAGTCTGTAGGTAGCAATATTAAGTTTGGCGTCCCTTATACCGAAGTGGATCGTGTTTTCTTTGGTACTGGGTTTGAGGTATTTCAGATTCAGTCAAGCTCTAGTACGCCAACTCCATATTTGAATTACATGATGGATTATGGTGTCGCATCGCCTGGTTACCCTGCAACCCTAAATACCTATAACGTTCCAATTACAGTTGGTTGGTCACGTGATGGTCGCGATAGTACTTTGATTCCATCGACAGGTTCTTTGCAGCAACTCAATGCTGAAGTGGGAACTCCAGTTGGAAACATGATGTTCTATCGACTGTTTGGGCAGTATCAAAAGTACCACTCCTTCTCAAAGGGTAATATTCTGTCCTTTAACGGCGAGGTTGGTTATGGTGAGGCTTACGGCAAATATCCATTTCCGATTACGAAAAACTACTATGTTGGTGGTATCGGATCAGTTCGCGGCTACGCTCCAGGATCTCTCGGGCCAACTTTCTATAATCAAACTACAGGCCTTAATCAGCCAACGGGTGGACAATCAAAAATTGTCACCAACGTGGAATATACCGTTCCCGTTCCTGGATCAGGTATCGATAAAACCCTGCGGGTATTTGGTTTCGTTGATGGCGGTAATGTTTATGGCGAAAATATCAACCTTGTCTTGCGATATTCTTACGGCCTAGGTTTATCATGGATATCACCACTGGGCCCGCTCAAGTTCAGTTATGGTATTCCGGTCCAAGCCTTGCCAACGGATAATATCCAGCGTTTGCAGTTCCAGGTGGGTACGGCGTTTTAATTGTTTAAGGAAAGTTTTATGAAGCTTCATCACTCTTGTAAATGGATTCAATGCAGCTTAATTGCTGTTTCATCACTTATTGCATTGCCACAAGCAATTGCTCAAGATGCTGGAACACGAGTTGCTGCTATCAATGTTGAAAAAGTATTCAACGAATCTAATATGGCCAAAGCAAGCCAAACTAAATTGCAAAATGAATTTATGAAGCGGCAGAACGAAATTCGTGACAGCGCTCAAAAAATTAAGTCTGCAGCAGAAAAATTAGATCGTGACTCAGCAGTGATGACTGAGGCGGACCGCGTCCGTCGTCAACGCGAGTTGTCAGATCAAGATCGCGAATTACAACGCAAACAACGCGAATACACAGAAGATCTAAATCAGCGTAACTTTGAAGAGCGTGCCAAGATTGCTGAGAAAGCGAATCAAGCTCTTAAACAGATTGCTGACCAAAGAAAAATTGATGTCATTATTCAAGATCCAGCCTATGCCAATCCCAAGGTTGACGTTACTGATGATGTCATCAAGGCCTTGAACAGTCTCAAGTAAGATTTATGCCCACCGCCATCGAGCTGGCCGAACAGTTTCAAGTAAGCTTGATGGGGGATGGCTCTCTTGCGTTTCAGGGCCTTGCTCCTCTCGAGCGAGCCCAACCAAGTCAGATCTCCTTCCTTTCCAATCCGCTTTATCGACAGCAGGCCAGTGATAGTGCTGCAGGTGGATTAATTGTTAGCCAGGCAGACCTCGATTTTCTTCTAGCAAATCCTGGAAGCAACTCATCTGGGCGCGTATATTTTGTTTCAAAGAATCCCTACGCTACCTTTGCCAGAATGGCGCAGTACTTTGCTGCAGCAACATCGCCGGTCTATTTGCCTGGAGTGCACCCTAGCGCTGCTATCGACCCTTCCGCAATTATTCCTGCCTCTTGTCATATCGGACCATTTGTGCAAATCGGACCTGGAGTGACATTAGGTGAACGCGTTGTGTTGTTAAGTAATACGTCTATAGCAATAAATTCCACTATTGGCAGCGATACTTTGATTTACCCTAATGTATCTCTTTATTCGGAGACTACGATTGGCGAGCGCTGCATTATTCACAGTGGCGCTGTGATTGGTGCGGATGGCTTTGGTTTTGCTCCTGACTTTTCAGCTAGTGGTGGTGAGTGGGTAAAAATCCCCCAAACTGGATCAGTTGTTATTGGTAATGATGTTGAAATTGGTGCGTCAAGCACAATTGATCGTGGTGCCATGAGTAATACCATTATCGGCAACGGTACAAAGATTGATAACCAAGTTCAAATCGCGCATAACGTAGTAGTGGGTAATTGCTGTGTGATTGCTGGATGTGCCGCTATTTCAGGAAGTACTAAAATTGGAAACTTTTGCATTATTGGTGGCGCAGCCAATTTTGCTGGACATCTTACGATTGCCGATAGAACTACGGTATCTGGTAATACATCGATTATTCGCTCCATTACTGAGTCGGGACAGCATTATACGGGCGTTTATCCATCAATGCTCCATAGCGCTTGGGAAAAAAACGCAGCAATTCTGCGGGGCCTCGATAAAATACGGCAAAGACTGCGATTATTAGATAAATCTAAATAAACTCGTCATCACATTTAAAAATTAGAAACTTTATTCAGCAGGCAAATACATGAGCAAACCCATCGCTATCGACATCAATCAAATTTTGAAGTTGTTGCCACATCGTTATCCGTTTTTATTGGTTGATCGTGTATTAGAGCTTGAGCCGCGTCAAAGCATTACGGCGCTAAAGAACGTTACGATGAATGAGCCATTCTTTCAAGGACACTTCCCAGATTTTCCGGTAATGCCAGGTGTGTTAATTATTGAAGCGCTTGCTCAAACTGCGGCACTACTGACTTTTTCAGAAGTCCGCGAAGAGAATGCTATCTATTATTTTGCTGGTATCGATGGTGCCCGCTTTAAGAAGCCTGTATTGCCCGGTGATCAACTCATTATGACGGCTAAATTAGAACGTGAACGTGCTGGTATTTATAAGTTCCAAGTGCAAGCTACTGTTGATGGTGAACTTGCTGCTGAAGCAAATATTACTTGTGCTGTTCGTACGAAAGGCGCTTAATGACTCGAATACATGCATCCGCTGTAGTTGATAGTAAGGCTGAAATCGCTAGTGACGTGGAGATTGGTCCATTCTCAGTAATTGGTCCAAATGTCAAAATCGGCGGCGGTAGCAAGATTGGTTCCCATACTGTGATCGAGGGTTGTACTACGATTGGCAGAGAGAATACCTTTGCTAACTTTGCTGCAATTGGCGGCGCTCCTCAGGACATGAAATACCGTGGTGAGCCTACTCAATTGATTATTGGTGATCGCAACACGATTCGTGAGTTCACGACGATTCATACTGGCACCACACAGGATGAGGGCATTACTAGAATTGGTGATGACAACTGGATCATGGCTTATGTGCACATTGCACATGATTGCCAGATAGGTAACCACACGATTTTCTCAAGCAACGCACAAATTGCTGGTCACGTTAAAGTCAGCGACTGGGCGATTATGGGTGGCATGTCTGGCGTGCATCAATTTGTTCGTATTGGACAACATGCCATGTTAGGCGGTGCCTCTGCATTAGTGCAAGATATTCCACCATTTGTGATTGCGGCGGGAGATAAAGCGTCCCCGCATGGTATTAACGTGGAAGGCCTGAAGCGCCGTGGTTTCTCCAGTGAGACGATTTCTGCATTGCGTCTCGCCTACAAGGTTCTCTATAAAGATGGGCTTAGTTTCGAAGAGGCTAAAGTAGAGATTCAGAAGATGGCGCTAGCTAGTGCTTCAGATGCAGCTACTGCTGAAAAGCTGACAGAGTTCCATGACTTTATTGCCGCCTCAACGCGCGGCATCATTCGATAGAGTAAACCGAGTGTCCAAACTTGCTTGTGTCGCCGGAGAGCCTTCGGGTGACTTGTTGGCGGCTCCAGTATTAAGTGCACTAAAACAGATCCCTGATACCTCCAATCTGGAGGTGTACGGTATTGGTGGTCCACGTTTGCAGGCAGAGGGTCTGCGCTCAGATTGGCCCATGGAGACATTGAGTGTCCGTGGCTACGTTGAGGCAATTAAACAGTTGCCCGCTATTCTGAAGTTGCGTAAAGAATTGATTGCCAATCTCACGGGTGCGGGCCGCCCAGATGTATATCTAGGTGTTGATGCGCCAGATTTTAATTTAGGTGTTGAGTTGGCTGTGCGCAAAGCAGGGATTCCGACTCTGCATTTTGTTTCTCCATCGATTTGGGCCTGGAGAGCGGGGCGTATCACTAAGATTAAGCAAGCAGTTGAACGAATGCTCTGCATCTTCCCCTTTGAAACTGAGATTTATGAGCGTGCTGGCATCAGTGCATCTTATGTTGGACACCCGTTAGCGAGTGAGATTCCACTGGAGTCCAACCCGGCAAGCGCTAGGCAAAGAATAGAAAAAATCTTAAATCTGCCAAGCAATATATTGAGTGGAATTATTGTCTCGGTATTGCCGGGTAGTCGCGGTTCTGAGATTGAGCTGATTGCGCCAGTCTTTTTTGAAACGATGGCAGAGCTGACAAAACGTATGCCAGGACAAGCCCTATCTTTTGTAATCCCGGTGGCAACACCACGCCTGCGTCAACCCTTAGAGGCCTTACTCAAAAATACACTCAATAAAAATCCAGATCTTCGTATTTATCTCATTGATGGCGAGGCCGACGCAGTGCTTGAGGCTGCCGATGTTGTGTTGATTGCCAGTGGCACAGCGACATTACAAGCGGCGCTCTGGAAAAAGCCGATGGTGATTTCTTATAAGGTGCCCTGGTTGACTGCGCAGATTATGAAGCGACAGGGTTACTTACCCTATGTCGGTTTGCCCAATATCCTCTGTGGCGAGTTCGTTGTCCCAGAGCTTTTGCAAGATGATGCAACTCCGAAGAACTTGGCTGACGCTTTGCTAGTCTGGTTAAATAATCCCACTAAAGTGACTCAACTCAAAACCCGCTTTGCAGAAATGCATGAGACCTTGCGTAGACCAACTGGTTTATTGGTTGCGCAGGCGGTTGCTCAAACTATTGCCCTCAGCAAGAAGCGGGTCGGTGCGTGAACTTCATCTGGGTATGTGGTGTGGATGAAGCAGGGCGAGGTCCACTGGCAGGCGCGGTTGTCGCTGGCGCGGTTGTGCTTGATCCTGATAACCCGATCGCTGGATTAAAAGATTCTAAGAAGCTATCAGCCGCAAGACGTGAATTTTTATTTGAACAAATTCAGCTTAAGGCCAAAGCCTGGGGCATTGGTGAGGCGAGTCCAGCCGAGATTGATGAGATCAATATCTTGCAAGCGACCATGTTAGCAATGCGCCGTGCAATTGAAGATCTCACTACCCGTTTAGGTGCCTGGCCAGATAAAGCCTTGATTGATGGCAATCGCTGTCCCGAACTACCAATCTCGGCAGAAGCTATTGTGAAGGGTGATGCCAAAGAGCCAGCAATATCAGCCGCCTCTATCTTGGCAAAGGTCACGCGTGATCGTCAAATGATGGCCTTGCATGAATTACATCCCCAGTATGGTTTTGCTCAACATATGGGATATCCAACAGAGGCGCATTTCGCTGCATTGAAGGAATTTGGTGCATGTGATCAACACCGTCGCAGCTTTTCACCTGTTCGCAATGTATTAGCTCTTCATAGTCGATAATCCCAGCTATGAAAATGGAATTTATCAGTTCAAAAGACAACTCCCTATTTAAGGAGATTCGTCAATTGCAAGCCACCGGCCCTAAAGGTCAAAAGGCCCGATTTGCTAGCGGTCAGGCTTTGCTGGAGGGTATTCATTTAGTGCAAACCTGGGTGGGTAGCCCATCACTCAAGAAATTAATCACCTCCGAGCTAGGTTTGCAAAACCCAGAAATTGCCCAAGCTGTTTACGACCATGTAGAAATTTGTCCAGAGACTCGCGTTTATCAATTGGATCAGGGTTTATGGGATTTGCTGTCTGATTTAGTCAATGCTCCGCAGATTGCAGGCTTGCTTGACCTTCCACAATCTGCATTAAACCCTCAAAAGTCGGTTGCTACGATTGAAGGGGATGTGATTATTTTGGATCGCATTCAAGATGCGGGGAATGTGGGCTCTATCTTGCGTACTGCAGCTGCAGCTGGCTTTACTCAAGTGATTGCATTAACAGGTTGCGCCCACCTATGGTCAAGTAAGGTATTGCGTGCCGGTATGGGCGCCCATCGATTGCTAGATTTTTACGAAGGTTGGTCATCCCAGCAAGTTCTCAGTGCAGTCACTGCACCTTTACTGGCAACTACCGCCGATGGTGAGCTTGATCTCTTTAATATGTCTAAGGTATTAATGCATCCGGTTGCCTGGGTAATGGGGAGTGAAGGCCAAGGTGTTTCTGAAGACCTCATGGCTCAAGCCAAGGGCGTATCCATTCCGATTGATCCGAGAGTCGAATCGCTCAATGTATCTACCGCTGCTGCAGTTTGCTTATTTGAGACTTTAAGGGTGAGACGTACTTAAATGACAGTCGTTTCCTGATGATCTGCTTTCGGTCAATAGCGGCTATTAGAGCAGGAGAATGAGATCGTAGGATAGAGGCTTGAATGACTCTACACAATGGGATCTAAATTGGTTGCGAACCATTACCCCGCAATTTCGAAATCTATTGACTCTCAGCAATTTCGAAAATTTAAAAAACGGCATCAACCGTTTCCCTTTAAATGATGCTGTTAATCTTTTTACCTGTTGTCTTGCCAGCTAGAGAACAATTTATAAACGGTGCCCATATAGTCTTCCCTATAACTTGTTAAAACAATTATTTTTTCTGACTGTGGATCAATCCCAACGCGCTGGCCCCCATAGCCGACCCACCAGTAACTATTTTTTCCACCAAAATTAGCAATCCATGTTTGATATCCATATCCTTTAAATGCCTTACCTACCCTCTTGCTGGAGTTGGGAAGTTGCTCCGAAGTAGCTTCCCTCATAAAATTTTGCATACATGTACTACCGCGCTTGAGCTCATTGAGTGAGTACATTGCGAGCCTTCCCCAATCTCGAGCGATAAAGCTAGTGCCAGAGGCTGATTGTGCATGTTTAGAGCTGTCATGCAGCCAGTAACCGCTGCTTTGGGGACGACTCTCCTTCCAAACAGTATTTTCAAATGTAGCAAAGAATCCCCCGGCATGATCTGCAACATGCTCTAAAGCATAGGTATCTACTGCCTTGTATCTAAATTCAGCGCCCCCAGCTAGAGGGCTGCCAAAAAAAGTAACATCTCTTTGCCCATACTTTTTAAGAATTTCTTCGGTTGTGATGCCTTTAAATACGATATCCTGCCACTCACCCAAATACGTTTGACCGGAGGTAATCGCATCTTTAGCTCCACTACTCATAGTTAGAAGATCTTTGATTTTAGCTTCACCAAAAACAGTCCCTTTAAGCTCAGGAGCATAAAAGTCGGCACGATCATCTAATGACTTAATTTTGCCTTCGCACAGTAGGTTACCAATTGTGTAGGCGGTAAGACTTTTGCTCATTGATTGGGAAAATAAGGGAGAATAAATGCCCGCTGGAAGTTTGTACTTTTCAAAGACAATCTCTCCTTTTTCAATAAGCAAAATGGATGTAGTGGCATTTGAGTCAATAATTTGATTGGCTAAATTGGCAATATTTTTATCGCCCTCGGTAAGCGTTTTATTTGGCAGCGGGATGGGATCTGCGCTTGGAGGGAATATTTTATTATTGGTTAATTTGGCAAATCCTCCTGAATGGCGCTCTGGATTCACGGTTGCAATTTCTTCAGCTATCGCTAGTTCAAAGGCTACTTGCATGAAAATAAGGACGATCATTTTTTTCATGGATGCTCCTAGATATACAAAATATCTATCAAGAATACATTTTTTTTAGATTGGGGGTATTAATGAATCTGAGATCTTCAGAAACAAGATTATCTCCTAGGCATAATATCTTGCATTCAAAGCTAAGTTTTATGTAGGCATTAAACTATATATCATAGGGTTGGCATGAAATATATATTTTTAGGGATCATAAGAAATGATGAGTAAAAGTAATAGACCAACTCAGGAATTTTTAGAATCTAGTCGTCGCCTATGGTTAAAGCGGGTAGGTTCTGTGGCATCTATTATTGCATTTCCAGCTATGGTGAAAGAGGCTCTGGCCGAAGCACCCTCAACCCTGAACGCGATACCACGAATTGCCCTGGTAATTGGAAACGCTAAATATAGAGATGCTCCCCTCAAGAACCCTATTAACGATGCACAATCTATCTCTAATGAGTTACAGAAGGTTGGATTCAAGGTCACTATGCAATTAGATGCTGGCCGCGTTACCCTTGTTGATGCAATAGAAAAATTTAGTGCTGAGCTAGCCAAGAGCAGAGGTGTGGGTATGTTTTATTATGCTGGCCATGGCGCTCAGCTTGGGTGGAGGAATTATTTGATTCCAGTTGACGCAGAAATTGATAAATTAGAAGACATGAAAACCAAAACAGTTGATTTATCAAGTCTGTTGGGAGGAATTTCAAAAGCAGCTAACCCTATGAATGTAATTATTCTGGACGCTTGTCGTGATAATCCATTTGGAACGAGGGTGCCTACTGAGCAAAAAGGCCTCTCTCAATTTGATGCGCCCCCAGGATCGCTGATCGCTTACGCCACTGCTCCGGGAAATACTGCAGCAGATGGCAATGGCAGCAACGGTCTATTCACCGAAAACTTATTGCGGGAAATTCGAGTTCCAGATGCCAAGATTGAGGATGTATTAAAGCGCGTTCGTTTAGGTGTTCGGCGCTCATCTCAGGGCGCACAAATTCCATGGGAAACAACCTCTTTAGAAGAAGATTTTTATTTCCTGCCTCCCGCTTCCATTAAGAAAAAATCTGAAGCAGAGTTGGACAGGCAGTATACAGAGCAAAAGAAGGAGTGGGACAAGTTAAAGGATAGTAAGAATGTTGATGATTTTTATGCTTTTTTAAATAAGTACCCGAGTGGCTTCATAACAGAGCAGGCAACATATCAAATTGAACAACTACAAAAAGCAAAGATTTCATTGCAGGCTGGCAAAAATGCTGTTGCTCAAAAATATGGAGAAAAGCGTTTTCGCGTCGGCGATACTTTTATAGGCCGCACAACTGATGGGTTGACCGGCAAATTAATCTCGGAGACCTTCAATAAGGTTGAAAAAATTGAGAACGGCTTGGTTTACATTAACAATAAAAGCAAAGATGGAAAGTATGTAATCAGAACGATAGATGGCGGCTTAGTTCGTACCGGGGGTGTCCAGGGCCCTGTCATATTTGATCCGCCAAGAACAGATATGCCTGGAGATATCTTGGAGGTGGGGAAGCGTTGGACTAGTAGAAATACGGTTACCTTGGAAACAAGCAAAGAATCTTTTGATGAGCAGGTATCAATTGGAATTGTTGCTTATGAAGAGGTCGAGGTGCCGTTTGGCCGCTTTTGGGCATACAAGTTTGAAGTAAAACGACGCGGTTTTACGAGAACCTTTTGGGCTGAGCCTGGCTGGGGAATTGAGCTCAAGTCGATCACAACCAACACAAATAGAGGGTACAAAACAATTTGGGAGCTGGTTTCTCGTACTCGGGGCAAAGATATTAGCTAATCGCATTTTAATTAGTTGCTTTATTATTTGATCAGATTATGTTTTATCAATTTTAAAAAAGGCGGGGTTATGGGCACTTTTAATAACATTTTGAAATTTTCAGCGCTATGTTTGATTTATCAAGGCAGTTTATCTGCTGCCCCATTAATTACCGCCAAGGAAGCTGCATTGCCACCAGCAACAAAAGTGGTAACTCGTGGTATTTCGAGAGGCCCATCGATTAAATTTATTGCCCCAATTTCAGACTCGACCGTTAATTCTCCATTTGATTTCAAGGTAGCATTTGAGCCGCGCGGCGACTCTAAAGTCGATATAAATTCGGTAAAAGTTACCTATTTAAAGTTCCCATATGTTGATCTCACCCCAAGGCTTAAGTCGGCAATCTCTGCGAGCGGAATCAATTTTCAAAATGCTGAAGTGCCCGCAGGCGAACATTCTGTAAGACTCACCGTTCAAGATACTGATGGTCGAGAAACAAACTCAGTGTTCAATCTAATTGTGGCTAAGTAATGAATTGCCCATATTGCCTGTCTGATGTAAATGAAGAGGCATTAGTTTGCAGAACATGTTCTCGCGATCTGTATCTTTTTAAGCCAATGATGACAAAAGTAGCCGACTTAGAGAGGCGACTAGAGGAGATTCCGAATTCAGAGGCATATGAAAAGCGTATTGCTGAACTGGAAGCAGTATTAGATGAGCAAGAGCAAGGCCAGCTAAAGCCCAGATCCGCTTGGAAGGAATTGCGTGACATCGTTGTCTATTTATTAGTTCCGCTGATACTTCTTTTGCTGGCGCATGCATTAATTACTATCGTGTATGACACAAGCATGGTTTATCTAAGACTTATCTCTATGGCAATACCATTGCCATTTGGATACTTCTTATTTAAAGGGCATCAACATAAACTCTTTCCGTGGTTTATAGGCGTTATCTTTTTAGCAATATCTTCAGTGATTGGAATGAGTTGGATCACTAGTCTTGTAGATGGTTCATCGGTTTGGCCGCGAAGTACTGTTGAATGGCGTGAAGTATTGGAATATGCCGCGAGCATTTCATTTAGCTTTCTAACGGGAATGCTTTTGGGTGGAGTTGCATTTGCCAATAAACGGCGTCATCGACGTTCCGCATTAATTAATCCAATGCTAAGGGCGGCGGCAACTGGGCTGGGTGAGGGTAAGCTGTCCCCAGGCAATTTGTACATCTTAATGAAAAACATACAAGAGTATGGCGCAACAGTCATTGCTCTTGGAACAACAGCGCTGTCTATATATACGGGCCTCAAGGGAATAATAAGCTGATCATTGAGTCGGACGCAATCAACTGAAGCCTCTGGATCGTTGGGGTGAGGTGCCCGAAAATTCAGGGGTATGTTTTAAAAGAAGCATCAGGATACCCATTGAACTAAAAATGTTACTCAAAATAATGGGTAGTTGCACTTAATTTCAGTGACAAAGCCAGTTGGCGCTGATTTAAATATTGATTTAAGTCAATTGAATAAAGATTGTAAATTTAGTGTAAATTTGAGTTCAATGAGCGACGCATAATATTTAGATGTTAATGTCAGCTAACAGCCAATAGTGAGTCAGTAAATCAGGGGATTGAAAATCCTTGTGTCGGTGGTTTGATTCCATCCAGATCCACCAAGAAAAACCAAAACTACCTTCGGGTATTTTTTCATATAGTCGACATCGGCTAGACTCTTAAGATTGAGGTTTAAATTGGAGTCAATTGTGAAGTATTTAATTTCATTGTTATTGGTTTGTCTTTCGATGCCTATATTTGCGCAATCAAAAGATAATGATGCGAGCGTCAATCAAAATTTAGTCGAAATAAAGGTTACGCAAATACTTAAAGCTGCTAAACAATGGGATGGAAGTCCGTTGCCCCCCTATCCTTCAAAAAACCCAGAAATTACTATTCTTAGTTATGAAATACCACCAGGCATAAGATTGCCAATGCATAAGCACCCAGTTATCAACGCTGGAGTTGTGTTGCAGGGAAAGCTAACAGTCATTGCTAAGGATGGAAAGCAGCTAATTCTCAATTCTGGAGACTCGATTGTTGAGTTAGTTGATAAGTGGCACTATGGAGAGAATCAAGGAGTTTCACCTGTAAAGCTCATCATGTTTTATGCAGGAGAGGTTGGAGTTCCCTTGGTGATTAAAGAAGAGGAATAGCATACTAGGCACTGGACGATCCTAGTCTGGGCTCGGCAAGGAACCAATCTAGCCAAGGATTGTTTTATCTGACCCAATTGATTGCAAGATAGTAGTAGCAATCTCTTCAATGGATTTACTAGTCGTCGCCACCCAAGGAATAGACTCCTTCTTCATCATGGCAGTAGCTTCATTGATCTCGTAACGGCAGTTTTCTAGCTTGGCATAGTTGCTACCAGGACGCCTTTCATTACGAATTTCTGACAAACGTTCAGCATCGATCATTAAGCCAAAAATCTTATTGCGGTAAGGAGTTAAATCTTTAGGTAACTGGCTGCGCTCAAAGTCTTCGGGAATGAGGGGGTAGTTAGCTGCTTTCATCCCATATTGCATAGCCAAGTACAGGCTAGTTGGTGTTTTGCCAACACGGGAGATGCCTACTAGGATGACATCCGCTTCAGCTAGATTCTTATTAGACTGACCATCATCATGGGCTAAGGAATAATTGATAGCCTCAATTCGGTTTTTATAAGCCTCAGTATCGGCATTATGGTGGAGTCGGTTCATCGCATGGGTTGATTTAACTCCTAGGGCCTGCTCCAAAGGTGCGACAAAAGTTTGGAACATGTCCAAAATCAGGCCATTTGCTTTACCGACGATCTGATTTAATTCAGGGTTGACCAGGGTCGTGAAAACAATCGGTTGAACTGCATATTTTGAGGCTGCTTGATTAATGCTAGAAACAGCGTCATGCGCTTTTTCAGGGCTATCTACGAAAGGGACCCGAATGTGCTTAAAAGTGGCCTCAAATTGAGCCAAAATCGACTGGCTGAAGTTCTCGGCAGTAATGCCGGTGCCATCAGAAACGATAAAAACAATGCGTGTTTGGGTAGACATGAGATTGGCCTAAAAGTCGTGGTCAGCACTACAATATGCAGTTAATGAAGTATGCCGTATTTTATTCGGCCGCTCGACCAGTTTCCTTATCTTTAGAGAGTATTTTATGTCCAACCAACAGCAACAAAGTAGCGATGTAGCAAATGCCTATGTTTTACCTTTTGAGCAACTCCGGATGACTGATGTTGAGTCGGTCGGCGGTAAAAATGCCTCACTTGGTGAAATGATTTCTCAGTTGTCATCTACGGGGGTACGCGTCCCGACTGGATTTGCAACGACCTCATTGGCATTTCGTGATTTCTTAGAGCACAATAACTTGACTGAGCGTATTCAAAAGCGCTTAGAAAATCTCAATATTGATGATGTTCGTGCGCTGGCTGAAGCCGGAAAAGAAATTCGCGGCTGGATTGAGACTGCTCCATTTCAATCACGTCTTGATGAAGAGATCCGTACAGCGTTTAAAAAATTGGATGATTCTGGCAAAGGCTCTTTTGCGGTTCGCTCTTCAGCAACCGCTGAAGACTTGCCGGATGCTTCATTTGCTGGACAGCAAGAAACCTTCCTGAACGTCGAAGGTATTGATGATGTTTTGAAGAAGATTCGTGAAGTATTTGCTTCTTTGTATAACGACCGCGCGATCTCATATCGCGTTCATAAGGGTTTTGCTCACGCTGAAGTTGCCTTGTCTGCTGGTATCCAGCGCATGGTGCGCTCTGACCTCGGTGCGGCTGGTGTGATGTTTACTCTCGATACTGAATCTGGCTTCGAGGATGTGGTGTTTATTACTTCAAGCTATGGCTTGGGTGAGACAGTCGTACAGGGCGCAGTGAATCCTGATGAGTTCTATGTTTTCAAAACGACTTTAGCGCAAGACAAGAAGGCGATTATTCGTCGCTCCTTAGGTTCTAAGTTGATTCAGATGCAATTCGCTCCAGCAGGTTCTGCTGAAAAGGTAATGACTGTAGATGTAGCTCCAGAAAAGCGTAATCGTTTTTCATTGGAAGATGCAGACATTACTGAATTAGCAAAATATGCCGTCATTATTGAAAAGCACTACGGTCGTCCAATGGATATCGAGTGGGGTAAAGATGGGCAAGATGGTCGTATTTACATCTTGCAAGCACGCCCAGAGACAGTAAAGAGCCAAGCGGCCGGTCAAGTGGAGATGCGCTATAAGTTAAAAGGCAGCTCAAAGGTATTGGCTAAAGGTCGTGCGATTGGTCAAAAGATTGGTGCGGGCCCAGTTCGTGTGATTCGTGATCCAAGCGAGATGGATCGAGTGCAGCCAGGCGATGTATTGGTAGCTGATATGACTGACCCCAACTGGGAGCCGGTAATGAAGCGCGCCTCTGCGATTGTGACCAATCGTGGTGGCCGTACTTGTCATGCTGCGATTATTGCCCGTGAATTAGGTGTTCCTGCAGTAGTAGGATGTGGCGATGCGACTGAGCATTTGCAAGACGGCATGATGGTTACCGTCTCATGTGCAGAAGGCGATGAAGGTCACATTTATGATGGCTTGATTGAAACTGAGGTGACAGAAGTTTCTCGTGGCGTATTGCCAGAGATCCCAGTCAAGATCACTATGAATATCGGTAATCCTCAGTTGGCCTTTGATTTCTGTCAAATCCCCAACGCCGGCGTTGGTTTAGCTCGACTCGAGTTCATCATTAATAACTATATTGGTGTGCATCCACGCGCTGTATTGGAATATCCAAACATCGATCCCGATCTCAAGCGCGCCGTAGAAAGCGTCGCTCGTGGTTATGCAAGCCCACGTCAGTTCTATGAGGATAAATTGGTTGAAGGCGTGGCAACGATTGCCGCAGCTTTTTATCCAAAGCCGGTGATCGTGCGTCTTTCTGACTTCAAGTCAAATGAGTATAAAAAGCTTATCGGTGGTTCACGCTATGAGCCGGACGAAGAGAACCCGATGCTTGGTTTCCGGGGTGCATCCCGTTACGTATCGGCGGATTTCGGCGAAGCCTTTGCTTTAGAGTGCGCTGCCATGAAGCGTGTACGTGAAGATATGGGCCTGGATAACGTGGAGATCATGGTGCCTTTTGTTCGTACGATTAAGCAAGCTGAGCGCGTCATCGATATGATGGCGAAATTCGGTCTTAAACGTGGTGAAAAAGGTTTGCGCCTAATTATGATGTGCGAGATTCCATCCAACGCGATTTTGGCTGACCAATTCCTTGAGCATTTCGATGGATTCTCGATCGGTTCAAACGATATGACTCAGCTAACGCTGGGCCTAGATCGTGACTCCGGCATGGAATTACTGGCAATTGACTTTGATGAGCGCGATCCTGCAGTGGAGTTCATGATTGCTCGCTCTATTGAGGCTTGTCTTAAGCAAAATAAATACGTCGGTATCTGTGGGCAAGGGCCTTCGGATCATCCTGACTTTGCGCGTTGGTTGGTTGCAAAAGGCATTACTTCAATCTCTCTCAATCCGGATAGCGTAGTGGCTACCTGGGAAATGTTGGGTAAGAAAGAGGCGTAATTCTCAGCTGCTAATTATTGGCAGGATGTAAAAAAGACCTAGGTGCGAATCTAGGCCTTTTGCACTTTATTGGTGCAGTGATTCTTAGCTTTGATGGCTAAGCCCCCATTTTTTCAATCAAGCGTTAAGGTCGCCTCGAGCAATTCGCCCTTTTTGGACTTCCCATTCACGCTCTTTGGTTGCTGCACGCTTGTCATGCTGCTTTTTGCCTCGTGCTAGTCCAATCTCACACTTCACATTGCCCTTGGAGAAATGGAGGTCCAATGGGACAAGGGTGTAGCCTTTTTGCTCTACTTTGCCGATGAGTTTTTTAATCTCAATCGCATTAAGAAGGAGTTTGCGTGTTCGGGTACTGTCAGGAAGTATATGTGTGGATGCGGATAGAAGTGGGGTGATATGGCAGCCGATCAGGAATAGCTCCGCCCGACGGATGACAACATACGCTTCTTTGATGTGGACTCGACCAGCGCGGATGGCTTTTACTTCCCAGCCCTCCAGCACCAGTCCTGCCTCAAACCGTTCCTCGATAAAATAATCGAAGAAGGCTTTTTTGTTATCGACGATACTCATAGTTATTTAGCTTCTCAAGATCGATTATGGCAGACGTCTACAAGACCGTTTTAATTGGCCAATCAGCCGACCGCATGTACGGCCTGGTCACTGATGTTGCGCGCTACCCGGATTTCCTGCCCTGGTGCGGCGGCGTAGAAATTTTTGAGCAATCTGAGACGGTTTTGGACGCCAAAATCAATATCCACTTTAAGGGTATTAATCAGTACTTTCATACTCGAAACTTGAATCACCGCCCTGAAAGCATCGATATGGTCTTCGTAGATGGCCCATTTAAGCATTTTTCAGGGCAGTGGAACTTTATCCCGCTCAAGGAAGATGCTTGTAAAGTGGAATTTAAGCTTCACTGGGAGTTTAAGAGCAGCATCCTGGATAAGATTATTGGCCCAGTGTTTGGCCATATAGCGGGCACTTTTGTTGACTGCTTTGTCAAGCGGGCTGAAGACCTATATGGCTAATCAATCTATAGAGATTTTGATTTGCGATGCCCGCCTAGGTGAGCCTCAATTACACCCCTTCACCCTCTATTTATCGCCATCTGAGACTCCTACAGCAGGTCTGGCCTTGCTTAAAGCTGGAATCGCCCAAGGTTCTGATGATCCTATCTTAGCCAGAAAAGGCTGTTTTGGCGTATTTGGCAAGCGTAAGGATTGGGATAGCCCTATTTATGATGGTGATCGCCTAGAGCTCTATTCAGCCCTCCTGGTAGACCCCAAAGCGGTTCGTCGCAAGAAGGCTAATCAGAACCAAGACGCCAAATTCCAGGCTGCCGCAGCTAAACGAAAGGCTAGAAGGCTATAATCGGTTTTTGCGACTAGGGGTTTTGCATGCGACTCATTCAAAAAGCACTCACTTTTGACGATGTGCTCCTCGTACCGGCTTATTCTTCGGTACTTCCTCGAGATGCCAGCTTGGCAAGTAAATTAACTCGAGATATTTCACTCAATACACCGTTGGTATCCGCTGCTATGGATACCGTCACTGAAGGCCGTTTGGCAATTGCTATGGCAAGTGAAGGTGGGATTGGGATTGTTCACAAGAATCTCAAGCCTGCAGAGCAGGCTAGGGAAGTGGCTAAGGTCAAACGTTACGAGTCGGGTATTTTGCGTGATCCTATTACCGTTAGTCCCGATGCCACACTGCGTCAAGTTATTCAGCTCTCCCGAGAGCATGGCTTCTCTGGATTCCCGGTGTTGACTGGTAAAGAGGTGGTGGGCATCATCACCAACCGCGACTTACGTTTTGAAGAAGACTTAGATGCGCCAGTCAAGTCCAAGATGACTCCTCGTGAGCGTTTGATTACAGTGAAAGAGGGCTGTTCACTAGAGGAGGCAAAGCGCTTAATGAGTCAGCACCGCCTCGAGCGTGTTCTGGTAGTTAACGACAGATTTGAGTTGCGCGGTCTGATCACCGTTAAAGATATTTTGAAGGCTACCGAGCATCCAAATGCGTGTAAGGATAGCGAAGGTAAATTGCGTGTTGGAGCTGCTGTCGGCGTAGGGCCAGATAACGACGAGCGTATTGAGCTCCTAGTTCGCGCAGGCGTTGATGTGATCGTGGTCGATACTGCTCATGGTCATAGCCAAGGCGTACTAGATCGCGTTAAGTGGGTTAAGAAAAATTATCCCCACGTACAAGTCATTGGTGGAAACATTGCTACAGGCGATGCTGCAAGAGCATTGGCTGATCATGGCGCTGATGGCGTTAAAGTTGGTATTGGCCCAGGCTCTATCTGTACCACCCGCATTGTTGCGGGTGTGGGTGTTCCTCAAATTAGTGCGATTGTGAATGTAGCAGCTGCTCTCAAGGGTACAGGAATTCCTTTAATTGCTGACGGTGGTGTGCGTTACTCGGGTGACGTTGCCAAGGCATTGGCTGCCGGTGCAAGCTCAGTCATGATGGGCGGCATGTTTGCTGGTACTGAAGAAGCTCCTGGTGAAGTATTTTTATATCAAGGCCGTTCTTACAAGAGCTATCGCGGCATGGGTTCTTTGGGCGCGATGGCAGATGGTTCTGCGGATCGTTATTTCCAAAGCGATATCAGTGCAGCGAATGCTGAGAAGTTAGTGCCAGAAGGCATTGAAGGTCAGGTACCCTACAAAGGTAGTGTTCTTGCTATCTTGCATCAACTCACTGGTGGTATTCGTTCTTCAATGGGCTATTTAGGTTGTAAGACGATTGATGAACTTCATGAAAAAGCGAATTTTGTGGAAATCACTTCAGCGGGTGTTCGCGAGTCGCACGTTCATGATGTGAAGATCACTAAGGAAGCGCCAAATTACCACATTGATTAAGAAGTAAAAGCAGGCTGAATTTAAGGTAATCCTTTCGTGCACGACAAAATACTGATTCTTGACTTTGGTTCACAAGTCACCCAATTAATTGCAAGGCGCGTGCGTGATGCTCGTGTCTATTCTGAAATCCATCCTTACGATTGCGATCCAGAATTCATCCGCAAATTTATTCAAGAGCAGGGTGGTAAGGGAATTATTCTTTCTGGTGGGCCAAGCTCCGTTACAGAAGCTGAAAGTCCCCGTGCACCGCAAATTGTTTTTGAATTAGGTGTCCCTGTTTTGGGTATTTGCTACGGCATGCAAACCATGGCAACCCAACTCGGTGGTGCCGTTGCCTCTGCTGAATCGCTAGGTAAGGCTCGTGAGTTTGGTTATTCCGAAGTACGTGCCCATGGCCATACTAATCTGTTGAAAGGTATTCAGGACTTCTCGACTGCCGAAGGTCATGGCATGCTGAAGGTGTGGATGAGTCATGGTGATTCAGTGACAACTTTGCCACCAGCATTCAAGTTAATGGCATCAACAGAGTCTTGCCCGATTGCCGGCATGGCTGATGAAGAGCGCAGTTTCTATGCATTCCAGTTTCACCCTGAGGTAACCCATACATTGCAAGGTGAGGCTATCTTAAGTCGGTTTGTACATGAGATCTGCCACTGCAAACCTGACTGGGTCATGGGAGACTACATTAGCGAAGCAGTTGCACATATTCGTAAGCAAGTTGGTGGCGAGGAAGTTATTCTCGGTTTATCTGGTGGCGTTGACTCTAGCGTAGCGGCAGCATTAATTCATCGTGCGATTGGTGAGCAGCTTACCTGCGTATTTGTCGACCATGGTTTACTTCGTTTAAACGAAGGCGACATGGTGATGGAGATGTTTGCACGCAACCTCGGCGTCAAAGTGATTCGGGTGGACGCTAAAGAAAAGTTTATGTCCGAGCTAGCTGGTGTTGCTGATCCAGAAGCCAAACGCAAAATTATTGGAAAAGAGTTTGTAGAGATTTTCCAAGCTGAGTCTGGCAAGATTGCAAATGCCAAGTGGCTTGCTCAAGGAACCATTTACCCGGATGTGATTGAGTCTGCCGGTAAAGGTAAGAAGGGTGCCCATACGATTAAGAGTCATCACAATGTGGGTGGCTTACCTGAAGATATGCATCTCAAGCTGCTTGAGCCCTTGCGTGAATTATTTAAAGATGAGGTGCGTGAACTTGGTGTGGCTTTAGGTTTGCCTCGTGAGATGGTTTACCGCCACCCATTCCCAGGACCTGGTCTTGGTGTGCGCATCTTGGGTGAAGTCAAAGCAGAATTTGCTACCCTCTTAAAACGTGCTGATGCTATCTTCATCGAAGAGTTGCGCAATACGATTGACGAAGTTAGTCAAAAATCTTGGTATGACCTCACTAGCCAAGCCTTCGCCGTGTTCTTGCCAGTGAAATCGGTAGGCGTCATGGGTGATGGTAGAACCTATGAGTACGTAGTTGCTCTCAGGGCAGTCCAAACACAAGACTTTATGACTGCACACTGGGCTCACTTGCCACATGATCTGTTAGGCAAGGTATCGAACCGCATCATCAATGAAGTGCGTGGCATTAATCGCGTGGTCTACGACATTAGTGGAAAACCACCAGCCACCATTGAGTGGGAGTGACTTTTGTAACGTAAGTTGTTGATTTATATAGGTTTTTTACTTACACAAAAGTTTCACGCAAAACGCTAAGTCGTTGCTTTTAAACGCTTTTGGGTTTTCAGTTGCACAAAGAGTCGCACAGCGTTGCGGCTACTCAAAACTGTAGTTACTCAAAGCCTTATGACGCTCAAAAAAAAGCAATTTAGCGACGACGAAATTCCGCTGTTTGACAACGCCGTTGGGCAGCAAAGCAGGGACAGTATTTGTCAGCGAAAAGCTCCGTAAAGAACTACAGACTTATGTGAAATCAGTGCCACCAAAATCACTCACTGACAAGCTGTTTTATTCCCAAAAGCGTCCGCAAGAGGGCTGGAACAGCAACACGCTCTGCCAGTTCTACCATTACTTGTTTAAGAGCGTTGGCATTGAAGGCGCTAGCAGTCACAGCCCAAGACGTACGCTAATCACCAATTTGGCAGATAAAGGTGTCAGCGTTAGGGTGTTGCAAAGCATCGCGAGGCACGCGAATATCTCAACTACACAGGCATACATTGACGTCAATGATGCGATGAAACGCAAGGCGATTGAATTGATTTGAGCAGGTTAATTGATAGAATTTAAAAAATTAAGTATATCAATTCTTAATTTTTTGGTTACATCTATGTCTGCGCAAAAGTCAGCCTTTGGCGCACCTATACAATTACCAGTGGCTGAGTCTCTCCCACCTGACGCCGTGCACCAATATGGATTAGCACTATACCAGCACCGATTTACTGGTTTGTCAGGAGGTGTTTCCGAGTCAAAGGCATGAGTTGTATTAGGTAAATGTATATATTTTGCAGCCCATTTAACCAAATTAGGGTTACATGAATTTATATCGGTTCCACTTCCTGGCGGCTCAAGTTCTGCTGTGACTAGAAAGACTGGTGCGTAAAATGGGCCGAGTTTAGGGTTAAGTGTCTCGGATACATTTTTCCCATGATTGCCTGGTGTTAGTTGCCAACTCCAGCAGTAAGGGTAGATAGAAACGCCTGCTCGATATAATTCCCTATGTTTTTCGGTAATCGATTTCTCATCTGTGAATGCACGCAATACACCCCATCCGCCTTGACTCCCGCCCATTAGAAAAATACGACTTGCATCAACTTGGGGTTGCTCTCGTAACCAACGCGCAGCTGCAAAAGCATCACGCGCACGGGTGTTTGCTCCTAGTGTTGAAAATGCAGGCCGGTGCTCGGTAACACTCGCATCAATCTTTCGCCAATTCGCAATAAATCCGCGACTCCAGTGACTATCTAAAATTAATACATTAAATCCTTGAGTAAGGAACCAACGTGCGTGTCCATACTCGATATCGCTAGGCCCTCCAACGCCACCATGCTGGAGCACGATTGTCGGATGCTTGCCATCTTTTTTTGTTGGATTCCAGCTTGCCAGTAATTTCCCGGATTTAGCTTCACTCCAATCTGGAACAACTGGTATATGGCGTGCAAGCCCAAATCTTTTAGGCTGCTCGTTGAAGGCTAAGTTGCCGAATTTTAGCTTTTGGACTTCTTCTAAATTGGGTGGCTCAGTTCGTACAATAGGAGGTGGTTCTTCGTATTCCTTGCCCCAAAATGCGCATACGGGCGCAGAAAAAAATAAAATTAAACTAGCTATTGCAATAATGAAATTGCTTTTAAATAAAGTCATATTTTGTGTTTAATTTATTCTAATATTGAAATAATTCAATGACTCAACGACTTCTATGATTTATTTAAGAACAAGGAAATGGATTTTATGTTGAGAGTTTTATCATCAATAAAACTTCGTTCATTTCTTTCATGGCCTCGGTTATAAAGCTTATGGTAGCTCGATTTC
This sequence comes from Polynucleobacter sp. UK-Mo-2m-Kol15, assembly GCF_018881505.1. Taxonomy (GTDB): domain Bacteria; phylum Pseudomonadota; class Gammaproteobacteria; order Burkholderiales; family Burkholderiaceae; genus Polynucleobacter. The sequence goes on from NZ_JACVQC010000001.1 coordinate 1,080,074, forward strand.
AATCTCTCGAACTGCTTTTCCCCAGCGGCTTGTTTCAGCTTTAACATAGGCCCCAAACGCTTCAGGCGAAGGGCTTCCTGCAGCAATAGTGCCACTTGTGGCCAGTTTTTCCTGAACAGATTTTTGAGCCAACACCTTAGTTAAAGCGGTAAACAAGGTATTTACTATTTCGGGTGGGGTATCGCGCGGCGCAAAAATACCTTGCCACGACGAGGAAACCCTTGAAGGATATCCTTGCTCAATAAGCGTGGGTACCGATGGGAGCTGTTCAAGACGATTGGTGGATGTCACTGCCAGCGCTTTAATTTTATTGGATTTGATATATCCAATAGCAGAGGGCAAGGTAACAAACATAACATCTATTTGACCGCCAATAAGATTTGTTATGGCTTGGCCTGCACCGCTCTTATAGGGCACTTGAGTCATGTTTATCTTGGCCTCTTTCATTAAAGATAGCATCTCTAGACTATTTAGACTTCCACTGCCTGAAGATCCAAAATTTAGCTCTCTTTTCTGCGTCTTGGCGTAATTAACAAATTCTTTTACTGTTGAGCTTGGAATCTCGGAATTGACTACTAAGACGGAAGGGACGTCAACCACTTTGGTTATGGGAATAAAGTCCTCCGCAGGCTTAACCTTTAAAGTAGCACCAAAAACACTTGGATTGATTGATATGGTCCCGACATTCCCAAAAAAAAGCGTGTAGCCATCAGGCGTTGCTCTTGCAGCGGCCTCCATGCCGATGTTACCGGCAGCTCCACCTTTATTGTCTATCACAACACTCTGTTTTAATTCCTCGCTAAGAGCTTGGCTGATGATTCGAGCTGAAAAGTCTGATGCACCTCCTGGGGCAAAAGGTACGATTAAGCGTATCGTCCTTTGAGGATAGTTTTGCTGAGCATTCACTCCTGTAGTAAGTGCAAGCAATGGCACGCAAAACAGGGCAACAATAAAATTCTTCATCTCAATTTACCTTCAAGAGAATGGGCGCAAATGAGCAAATTAATTATTTAACCGCTTTCTTTGCTGCACGGCGAGGTTTGGGCTCAAATCCAGGTTCGTAGTGAGCACCAGACATTTTGCCGTCGATGGCCTTTCCAATAATGCCCTGAGATAGATCTTTTAGCGCAAGAAAAATGACATCCTCATCAGGATCGGAGATGAGGCAGTGAGGTGCATTTGCCGGAATGTAGACTAGAGTTCCTGCAGGCGCAACTACTTTCTTGCCATTAACCCAGCCTCGTAATGTCCCTTCAATCACATAATTGAATTGTTCATTTTTGTGGCTATGCATACGTGATCCTGTGCCACGCGGCTTGTGTATATAACCTACCAGCATTCGAGCGCCTTCCACAACGCCGCCATGTGCCGTGGAATAACCAGTTCCAGCCGCTATTTTTTTTAACTTTGCGATCTTAAAGGCATACTTGCCATCTCCTGCTGCAATTGCACCTTCAGTCTTAGTTTTTTGTTTTGGCATTATCTGTGCTCGCTTTTTTATTATTCGGATTTTTAGATTAAGTAATTCAGAATTTTTAAATGATGATTTCTTAAAGTCTAAACTTGATAAAGACTATGCGCCTATAAAAATACTTTGTCATGCGGATTAATACCTAGCATTAAGAGTTCGCATCGATGGATTGGATAGTTCGCATCGATAGCGATGGCTTAATCAGGGCTTACTCCCACTTCCTTGACAACTTTGCTCCACTTCTGAATTTCACTGCTTAAAAATTCTTTAGCAGCTTCCGGTGATTTGCTCGTTATCACAATAGCACCTTGTTTATCAAAGCTCTCTTTAATCTCAGGCATGCTTAAGGTTTTGATAGCGGCGCTGTAGATTTTATTGATGATCTCTTTTGGAGTGCCGGCAGGGGCTGCCAACATTGTCCAAGATCCGCCAACCAATTCAGGGTAACCAAGCTCAACAACTGTGGGTATGTTTGGAAATTCAGGCAAACGTTCTGTCGTCGTAATAGCAAGACCTTTTAATTTTCCAGAATTGAGAAATGCTCGAGCAGAGGAGATATTTAAAAATGCCATTTCCGTCTCACCACTTACTAGACCTATTGATGCAGGTCCAGCACCGCCTTTATAGGGAACATGTACTAATGATGCATTGATAGATCTGATATACCTCTCTGCTTGCAAACGGTTTACGCTTCCCGAGCCTGGTGATGCAAAGTTAAATTTTCCTGGATTAGCTTTTAGTAGGGTAGTTAATTCGGCAATATTGTTAACCGGTAATGCTTGAGGAACTGCGAGCACTCCTGGCAAATCTGCCACTAAGGTAATGGGAGTGAGGTCTCGTAAAGTATTAATTTTGAGATTAGGTAAAAGGGATGGGTTGATTGCTAGTGCACCGATATTCCCTAGATAGATCGTATAACCATCCGGCGCAGCTTTGGCAACATAATCTAGCCCAATATTCCCAGAGGCACCTGGCTTATTGTCAATTATTATTGGCTGACCTAAGGCCTCACCTAATTTATTTTGCAATACCCTAGCAACTAAATCGGAAGTTCCCCCAGGTGCAAAAGAAACAACTAAATGAATTGATTTGTTCGGATAATTTTGCGCAAAGGAGTTATGAGTAGCTCCTAAGAGTAGTAAAGAAAAAAATAAGTAGTAACCCTTAAATAATCTTTTCATCAACACAGTGCACCTCGCTTAACTGCTATAGTAGATTTGGAACGAGAAAAGGATAGATTTAAACTAATCTTATCGTACATCAACAACCTCATTAATACTAGCATCGACTTATTGGCGGTGATAGAGCAAGGAATTTTATATATGCCATTTTATAGATTTGAGAAATTGCAAAGTAAGGCGCTTACTCCGGATTTATCCTCCGCGCGTGGGCCAGTAATTGAGGGTGAGTATATTTATTTCTGCCAAGTCAATAAAGCGGCTGGAACAGGTTCAGAGCTGCATTACCATCCAAATGAACTTCTCATCTTTCCTACCAGCGGGCAAATTAATGCGATTGTTGGCAAAGATAGACGTGTTGTAGATCCGGGTACATTTGTGCATGCTCCCGCATATGCCCGCCATTCGATGAAGGCTACTGAAAGTGGGGATCTTTCTTACTTGTATATCAAAGATAAGACTTGGACTGTAGTTGGATTGGCTGCAGATCAAGCTGTGCCCGATAAAGCTTTTACCGTAGATGAAATTAATTCATTGATCAATAAAGGTGGAAAGCGTAATGCTGCCACTGGGAACTCTGAGGCTGTTATTGAAGGGCTGCATAATAGTTATTACCCTATGCTTGATTCCCTTGATGCACCACAATTTTCTACTCGAAGAGTATATTGGGTTGAAGGTGAGAGGATGGGTTTTGGTTTAATTGATATGCCAAAAAACTATCAAGAACCTACAATTCAATCTCAGCATGAAGTTTTTATCTATGTCATCTCTGGGGTAATGAATGCCAAAGTAGGCGCCAAGAGCAAAACTGTAAAATCAGGTGATGTCATTCACATACCACGCGGTCAATCCTATAAGCTTGATAGCAAATCTAGCTTTGTTCGATATGCGATGGCTTGCTCAACGCCATACTTGGAGGCCAGAATCGATGGAATGAGTAAAAAAGAGCGAGATCAAGCCCGAATTCACAATAAGGCAAATTAAATTTATTAATTTGTTATGAACAATAATCTTTCGGTAGCGTTTATTGGTCTGGGCCAGATGGGACTTCCTATGGTCATGAGTTTATTGCGAGCCAATATTGAGGTTCATGTTTATGATGTCGCTGCCGCTGGGAGCATTCAATTAGCAAAAAATGCAGGTGCAAAACACGAAGATAGCTTAGAAAAGCTTGCTTCCTCTGCCATGTTCATTATTACTATGCTTCCAAGTGGAGAGGTGCTAAGGGATATTTTATTCGGGGAGCCTAATCTAAAGTCATTTATTCGCCCTGGATCTGTCCTACTGGATATGAGTACATCCAATCCAAAGCATACGCAATTAACTCATGCAGAACTGGCCTCGCTAAATATCTCAATGATGGATGCGCCTGTAATGGGTGGAGTTGCTTTTGCAAAGGATGCAAGCCTGGATTTCTTGGTTGGTGGAGATAAGGACCTTATAGAGAAATGTAAGCCAATTTTTGACGCCATAGGAAGATCGGTTACTTACTGCGGGCCGATTGGTTCTGGACATGCGCTTAAGGCTTTAACTAATTATGTAAATGCAGCGGCAATGATGACTGCAGTTGAGGCGCTTAGTATTGGAAGAGCATTTGGCATGGATGAGGATGTAATGTCTAAATCACTCATTGGGACATGTACAGGCAGAAATCATCCGATTATAAAAAAGGTTATTCCAAAAATATTAACTGGAACTTACGATTCGGGGATGGCAATAGGCTTGCTAGAAAAAGACTTAAAGATTGCCGCAGATATTGCCTTACAGGCTCAATCTGAGCACCCACTTTTAGATGAATCTTTAGGAATTCTGAGTAAGATGGTCCAATCTATTGGTACCTCCAAAGATCAAACTGAGATTGCTAAGTACTGGCGAAAATAATTTCAGCGTGGGCGAATAATGTTGCCACTTAAATCGTTTGGTGGCTCACTCGGACCAAAGGGTAAGGGGGTCATTGCCCCAAATTGGTTAAAGAAGTATCTTTTTGGGGTTAAAGATTCCATGTGGATCAAGACCTGCCTTAATCTTTTTCATCAAATTGAGCTCGGTTGAAGTTTTATACTTAATGAGTTCTTGAGCTTTATTTGCACCGATCCCATGCTCGGCTGAGATGGATCCTCCCATTTCATTTACCAAATCGTGTATCCACTCGTTCACTAAATATTTGTTTTTCATAAATATGTCGGGATTCTCCCCGCTAGGGGCGGCAACGTTGTAATGTAGATTGCCATCACCCAAATGACCAAAATCAATAATGCGAGCAGTTGGAAGTTCTTTGTTAATGATTTTTTTTGCTTCCTCTATGAATTCAGGTATTTTTGAAATAGGCAAAGAAATATCATGTTTTATATTTTTTCCATCCTCCACTTGCGAGAGAGGGATGTGCTCTCGAATTTCCCAAAAGCGCTTAGATTGGGCTAGTGATTGTGGGATGATGGCATCGGTAATTAAATTCATCTCGAATGCCTCTTCAAGAATAGCATTTAGTAGTGTGTATGCATGCTCCTCACTTTCATTATCGCTAATTTCAATCAGGATGCAGTAAGGAACTTTTGTTGAAAACGGGTAAGCAAATTGTGGAAAATACTGGTCCACTAGACTAAGACAGGTATCAGAAATCAGTTCAAATGCAGTCAGTTGGGAGTTGGCCTTAGTTTGCACAAACTCCAAAAGTTGTATTGCTAGGCTAGGGGAATCCAAGCTCAGTAATGCTGAGAGTCGTGCCTTTGGAAGTGGGACTAATTTAAGAACCGCTCCAGTAATAATGCCTAGGGTTCCTTCTGCTCCAATAAAGATATCTCTTAAGTCATAACCGGTATTGTCTTTTCGTAAACTTCTTAAGCCATTCCATATCTCGCCTTCAGCGGTAATCACCTCGAGACCTAAGCACAAGTCTCTAGCATTTCCGTAGCGCAATACGGCCGTACCGCCAGCATTGGTCGACAAGAGTCCCCCAACGGTTGCGCTACCTTGTGAGCCCATAGTGAGTGGGAATTCCAGTCCATGCTCATGAGCATAATTATGTAAATTTTCTAATACGACTCCAGCATCAACCGTGATGGTTTTGCCAAGAGCATCTAGGGATCGAATTTTATTGATTCGTTCAAGGGAAATCACTAACTCTTGACCGCTATCATCTGGCAATCCGCCTCCCACTAAACCTGTGTTGCCGCCCTGAGGAACAATTGAAATATGGTGTTTTGCCGATAATTTAACAATGCTAGCAATCTCTTCAGCATTCCCTGGCTTTGCGACTGCAAGCGCACTCCCACTTGCTCTGCCAAACCAATCACATACATATTTTTTTTGGTCTGCGGGGTCAATAAGAATATTGTTTTCGCCAATTAACTTGGCTAGCTCTTGAAGGAATGGGGTTTGCAAAATAGGGCTTTCTGTATTATTTCTTTAAAAATAACTGGTATAACATAATAGATCAATACCTATATTTCAATACTTTTCATAGACTATGTCTATACTATGTACCTATGGAAATACGACATCTCAAATACTTCTTAACTGTATCCCGCCTTGGTAGCTTTACAAAGGCCTCAGAAGAGCTTTATGTCACACAGCCAACCTTATCGCATCAGATGAGGCAGCTAGAAACGGAGTTAGGTTGCGAACTATTGGATCGATCATCGCGTTCTATTAGGTTGACGGGGGCAGGAGAAATATTTGCCCGTTACGCCAATCAGGCAATGAAGGAAATAGAGGATGGAAAAGCAGCAATTCAGGGCTATCAAGGATTGCAGGTTGGTAGTGTAGTGATTGGTGCTATTTCTGCATTCACGAATAATTTACTTCCGCCAATTCTTTCAGAGTTTTCTCAGTCATACCCCGGCATCAAGGTCAAGATTGTTGAATTACCCACCGGTGAAATGCAAAAACAAATTAGGGATGGCGATTTGGCATTTGGCTTAGGTTATGGGCCAGAATCAACCGAGCTCATTGCTGGTGAAGAATTATTTCGTGAAGATTTAATGTTGATTGTTTCTAAACAGCACCCTCTGTCAAAGAGTGCCTCTGTGAGCGTTAAGGATATTGCGCGCACAAAGCTTGCTTTATTGTCATCCGAATACATGTCTAGAAAATTGATTGACATGGCATTTTTGGAAATTATGACTGTGCCCGATATTGCGATGGAGATGAACTCTATTGACGCAATATTAGAGACCATCGGTGATTCACAGCTAGCTACCATCATGACCAAAAGGATGATGCTCAATTACAAAAAATTGGTAGCTATACCAATTCGCCCAGAAATACTAAGATCTGCTGCAATATTTAGACGTGAAAATGCCAATTTGTCGCCTGCAGCCCAGATTTTGGTCGATATGCTGATTGCAAAATACAGAAAGCATGCAAAAAATAGTAGTCAGAATTAAAGGAAATTTTTAAATCATAGTGGCGCCACCATTGACATCCATGGTGATTCCTGTGACATAACTTGCTTTTCGGCTGGCAAGAAAAATAATCGCATTTGCAATTTCCTCTGGCTCGGCGAGTCTACCCACTGGCGTTGATTTTTGGATGTGCGCTATTCTTTCTGGGCTTCGTATCGCATTTGTTCTCGGTGTGGCAACGTTTGCTGGGGCAACTGCATTGACTGTAATGCCATAAGGACCAAGATCTTTTGCCGCTTGTCTAGTTAGTGCAAGCATTCCGCCTTTTGCTGCGGTGTAATGGGGTGGGTTTGGGTTGGTCCCACTGCGAGCAGCCATACTTGAAACAGATACAAATCTTCCATACTGTTGTTTAATCATGTGTGGTGCAACTGCTTTGAGAAGAAAAAACATGGAACGTAGGTTTGAATTAACCACCGAATCCCATGCATCAATTGGGCAGTCTAGAAGGTTTACATAGTTTGGAAATCCACCGGCGCTATGGATTAATGCGTGTATAGCTTTTTCTGATTTTGCAATTTCATCAATCTTACTTTGCGTTGCTTCCCAAGAGTTAAGGTCAGCCACTGCAACTATAGACTTGCCTCCAAATGCTTTAATCTTTTGATGCACATCCTCTGCGCCTTGTTTATTAAAATCCATAATCACTACGTTGGCACCTTCTTTGGCTAACTCAATTGCACAAGCTTCACCGATCCCGGTGGCGGAACCTGTAACAACAACGCATTGATCTTCAAAGCTCTTCATAACTTCTTCCTTTTATTCTGCAGTGATATTCGCATCTTTGATGATTTTTGACCAGCGACGTTGTTCATCCCTGAGATCTTTTTCAAATTCAGCGATAGAGCTGCTCACGCTAATTTCAAGGCCAGCTCGATTTGCTTTGGCGCGTACATCGGAATTTTTAGCAACATCGGAAATATCATTAAATAATTTTTCACGAATACTCATCGGGGTATTTTTTGGGGTAAAAAAACCCGCCCAATTACTAATTGATAGGCCTGGGATTGTTTCATTGATAGCTGGAAGGTTTGGTAAAAATTGTTGACGAGAGCTTGTTAGTACAGCCAGAGCTTTAATTTTCCCAGAGCCCAATACCGCGCTTGCTGCAGCATAAGTTGTAAAGCTCACGTCTATATCGCCTGCGGCTAAATCAATCATGGCGGGTCCACCACCCTTGTATGGAACATGGATTAGATCTATACCAGTTATTTGTTTAAAAAATTCAGCAACTAGATGGTCAGCAGAACCAATACCAGAGCTTCCATATCTAATAGGCTCTTTACGACTTTTTGCCCAAGTTAGGAATTCATTTACAGAGTTGATGTTACGGCTGGTGGGCACCACCATAATGTTGACAATTTCGGCAACGCGCATGAGCGGTAAAAGATCTTTATCAGGCGAGTAATTGAGCTTGCTTACCAATAAAGGAGCCATGGTAGTTGAGGCTGGGGTGGCAATTAAAAGGGTGTAACCGTCACCAGCTGAATTTGCGACAATTTCAGTACCTAAACGAGATCCTGCACCGGGCTTGTTTTCGAGAACAATAGTTTGTTTAAGTTTTTCACCCAAGGGTTCGCTAATAGCTCTCGCTGCAGCATCAAGAGCTCCTGCTGCTGGAAAGGGAATAATGACTTTAATAGGTTTACTTGGATATTTCTCTGCAGATTGAGAATAACAATAAAAAGATAGTGTCATTCCGAGCAAGAGTGATATGAACTTTATTTTTTTTAACATATATTTTCTCTCAAGATGATTAGACTGCATTTAATGCATATTGTGCGACGCAATTAAAGTAATCTTTACGTTCTAGCAGGCGATCGTAGTAAAGACTCAGATTCAGAAAATTGGATTTTTTTTGGTCAATCTTTTCCCATTTATCAATCAGTACACCTAATGGGATATCGGCCATAGAAAATGCCTTTCCTGCAATGAATGGCGCTTGTCCTAGCTGGTCATTAGCGATCTTCATTAATGGCTCAATTGAATTAAATAATTGACTTACTTTAGCTTCACTAAAGTTTTCGGGTGGTGTACGGGCAAAGTAAAGAAAAAATTCTCGGAATAGGGGGTAATACAAGGTCGCTGACGTCCAATCCATCCATTGATCTTGGTGGGACCAAGATTGAAGATGTTCGCTTGTACAGTCAGATGGAAAAGTCTTTGCCCATAGATAGCGAATAATGGCATTTGATTCATAAAGAATAAAACCATCATCGTCAATTACTGGAATACGCCCATTTGGATTCATCTTCAAAAAATGAGCCTCTTTGATTACTCCATAGTGTTGCCCAGCTACATTATTTGTATAGCTCAGCCCCAACTCTTGTGCGCACCAGAGAATTTTTTGGACATTGAGGGCAGCAGGCCGCCCCCAAATGATGAGATTGGATTTGATGATCATCCCCTAGAGTGTGGTTTCAGTGTATGCGCCTCTTTTGCCATGAAAGGCTTATGCCCCTTTACTTGGGCGGCATGCAAAATACGATCATGGCTCGAGTTAAAGGGGCCGCGACGATGAATTACGCATCGGTTGTCCCAAAGTACGACATCATTCTCTGCCCACTCATGACGATAGATGTAGCGTTCTTGGGTGGCATGCTCCCATAGACGATCTAATATTTCCTCTGACTTCTCTAGCGACTCTCCCATGATGTAGTGGGCTAGCCTTCTACCCAAAAATAAGGAGTTGCAATTGCTCTCTGGATGGGTTGATACCATAGGATGAATGGGCCCTTTGCCTTGAGTTGGATCTGTTACAGGTGTGGCTCCCATACGTAGGGCTCGGTTAGTGTCGTAGGCAATATCGTGTTTTATAGAATGATTTAATGCGTAATCTTTTAAGTCTGTAGGTAGGTCATTGAATGCTGCGTACATATTGGCAAATTCAGTGCTACCACCCGCTGTCGATGGAGGAATCTTGATGCCGTGCAAAATTCGCATTCCTCCAACCACCTCTTTAAAGGAATAATCGCTATGCCAGATTACTTCGCCATCACCTAGTTCTCCAATCGGCACACCGTCAATTTTTACGTTTGAAACTACGGTAATTTCTGGCGCAGCATCGCTCTTCTGGATGCCGGAGCGCTCATGTTGTGCTGGCGGAAGCATTAATTCACCGAAGATAGAGGACACCCGAATCAAGTCATTGTCATGAATGTTTTGATTTCGAAAGAGCAGTAATAGGTGGTCTAGATAAGCTTCTTTTAATACTTGAGCATCATCGCTGGATAACGGCAAGCTAAGATCTAGCCCAATGACTTCAGCACCTAAAGAGCGAGGAAGGGGAATAATTTTCATTTTTACCTCCTTGAATTACTTCAGTGTAAATTTTTGAATTAGCGTCTCATTTACCTCAATACCAAGCCCAGGTTTTCTATCTAAAGTGAAGACCCCATTTATGGTGGCGATTGGATGTTGGACAACATCTTCTGCCAAGTATTGATTTGTGACGCTGATACCCCAGTCAAGATTGGGTAATACCGCGCCAGTTTGGAATAAAGATGCCGCTGCAATACTAGATTCTGCAACCTTGCAAGCGAGGTTGACTGAGAGACCGATATTTTCGCAAAGTACTGCAGCATTGACTACCGAGCTGATGCCACCGAGTTTGATAATTTTTAAGTTTGCTCCCTCTATCGCCTTGGCATTACTGAGTGTGACTATATCTTCAACCGAGGTAATGGATTCATCTCCACATAGTGGCACGGAGATTCGGCTTGCTAGCTGAGCCATACCATTTAGGTTGCCGCTTCTTAATGGCTGTTCAAAAAATAGCAGGTTTACGCTCTCTGTTGCTTGGAAATAGGAAACGGTTTCGCTTGCCGTTAAGCCCATATTGGCATCTGCACATAAAATCGCTTTTGATCCTAGCTCTTTTCGCAAGCGTAGGGTATGAGCTATGTCTTCTTCAATGGCTCGCGCACCAACTTTAATTTTAAAAAATTGGGTGCCCATTTTTTGTTTCGCTAGTGCATCGGCTATGTCTTGATCACTACTTCCACTTCCAAGCAGAGTCATAGGTGAGAATTGCTGTCGCCTTGCTCCCCCTATCAAGTCAAATACGGGTACATCCAGGTGTTTGCCGCAGAGATCTAGTAGGGCGCACTCAATTGCACATTTTGCTCCCGTATTACGATAAATTTCTGTTGAGACTTTCGCCATCAACTGAGCATGATTCAGCGCATCTTCATTGATCAGCAAAGGGGCAAGATAGTCTTCAACTGCTGCAAGCATTCCAGGCAGAAGATCGCCTGTCATAGTTGGAGCAGAGGCAGATTCACCCCATCCGACAAGTCCGTTCTGGGCTTCAATGCGAACAATTAAGTTGTAAGCTTTGGTAATCACGACGCCAGCCATATGCATCGGCTTTAAGAGTGGTAGGGCAACTGGAATTGCCTCAACTTTTTTAATAATTAGACTCATGTTTTAGCTTGCTCTTAAAGTAATTTACGGCTGAGCACGAATTTGTAACTCATTTGCTATATTCACCCAGCGATTAATGTCTGCCTCTAAAAATAATTTAGCCTGACTAGGTGTTAATGGCATTCCGGTGGCTCCTACTCTTTGGAGGCCTGCTTGAAATTCAGGATCCTTAAGGGCTTGTAATATACTAGTGGACAATTTATTCAGGATGGCTGGCGGTAAATCTTTAGGCCCAAAAAGTCCATACCAAGATCCCATAACGAAATTTGTTCCGCTAGCTTCAGCAATGGTTGGAATCTCAGGCAAAGCTGGGGAGCGCTCTTTGCTGCCAATAGCAATACATTTTATTTTTCCCGCCTTCATATGTGGCATTGCGCTTGGTATCGAGTCATAAGTCATTGAAATCTGCCCACCCATGACATCAACCATTGCTGCTGGCAAACCTTTGTATGGGATGTGAGTAACATCAATCCCCAGCGTTTTCTTAAGGGCTTCAAACCCCAGATGCGGAGAGCTTCCAATACCGGATGATCCATGGGTCAGTTTTCCAGGATTTGCTTTTGCAAAACGCACTAGTTCTGCAATGGAGTTAATGCCTAATTGTGGATTTAAGCAAAGCAAGAAGGGCGCATCGCTAAAAATAGCAATCGTCGTAAAGTCTTTTATAGGGTGGTAAGGCAAGTTGGGGATGGTTGCAAAATTAGTAGAGTGAGTCCCAGTCGTGCCCAGTAGCAAGGTGTAGCCATCCGGCTTACTTTGAGCCACATATTGACTTCCGATTACTCCAGATGCTCCCAATTTATTCTCAACAATAAATGGTTGCTTCAGTATTTCACTGAGCTTTTGTGACATTACTCTGCCCATAAAATCAGCGCCACCACCAGCAGTAAAAGTGACTATGACCTTTACTGGGCTTGATGGATAGTTTTCTTGTGCTAACGCCGGGCTCACATGGGTAAGGAGGGATACAAAAAATAGGATGGTTAAACCAATTCTTCTCAGCATATAGTTCCCCTTTTTTTGGTTGTTGGTACCAAATTAGTCCGATCTTAGTATTCACGCAAATGATATTTTTAGATATTTAATATAGATAGCATCTATTAATAGATATCATCTATCATTTATATAAATATATATCATTTGATCTATATATTTAGGAGGTATACATTCAGTACTCATGTTTGATACCCAAGACCTCCAGTTCCCCCATGCTTCATCATCTGAGGCCAAGCCTTTGCCTGTAACTATTCTCACAGGTTTTTTGGGCAGTGGAAAATCGACATTTCTAAATGCCCTATTGAGAAACCCAGATTTTCAAAAAACACTTGTCATAGTGAATGAGTTTGGTGAAATTGGCTTAGATCACCTGTTGATTGAAAGGCCTGAAGAAAACATAGTGTTGCTAGAGGGCGGGTGTCTTTGCTGTGAAGTACGCGGTGATTTAGTTCAAACTTTGGGCGATATTCATCAGCGTCGAAGCAGTGGTACCTTAGCTGAATTTGATCGCATTGTGATTGAGACAACGGGTTTATCAAATCCAGTACCCATTATTCAATCGATTCTTTGTGATTTTGAATTGAGAGCTCATTATGAGCTTTGTAAGGTCATAACAATTGTTGACTCTAGAGAGATTCAATCGCAGATAGAGAAATTTACAGAGGCAGTAGAGCAGGTTGCTGTTGCAGATGTGTTACTGGTGAGTAAGACCGATCTTCAGGATCATCTACCAATGGATCAACTTGAGTCAATTTTGCGACCTGTAAACCCAGGCTCTCCAATCGTGATTAATAATCGCGGCGTTCTAAGTGATTTTAATTTAATTGAATTCTTGAAGGCAGAATCTAGTACGGAACATGATGCATTTATGGGCTGGCTCGATCGAGGTGAGAGCTTTATTCTCGCAAATCAATCTTCTCGCTCCCCAGATACAAATGTACGCTCCGCACTTCATCCCATGCATGGCAAGGGAATTTCTTTGTTCTCTGAGAGTAATCGAGTCCATACCTTCTCCCTTCGGCGTGATGGAGTGATTACCGGTAACAGTTTTGTAGTTTGGTTGAATCTATTGACAACGATGAAGGGTGAAAATCTTCTTCGGCTGAAGGCTATTCTAAATGTTGAAGGAATGCCGGTAGCTCTTCATGGAACCCACACCATCATTCATGAGCCAATTCAGATGTCTGAATGGCCAAGCTCTGATCACTCTTCAAGATTTGTGGTGATTGCCAATGGGCCCATACAAAAACAGTTTGAAAGATCACTTGAATTGCTGGATTTTAATGTTCAGACTCACAATGAAGTCTCTCTCATTAATCCAGACTCGTACCAGAATTTTTTAAAGCTAGCAGAATCATTTAGTCGTGTTTGATATTTTTATTTATTGGAGGAGTTAAATTGGGCGAACTATATAAAAAATACATCCCACCAGAGCAAGAGGGTCCAGTTGTATACATCAAAGGCGCTCGCTTAATAGATGTGGTTAAAGCTAAGGTGATCGAGTCCCCAGTCATTGCAATACAAGGTAAGCGCATTGTCCAGGTCGGTACTGATAAAGAGATTCATATACCTGAGGGTGCGCAAGTGACGGATTGCAGTGGCCTGACTTTAATGCCCGGCATGATCGATAGTCATCTTCATACGATGATGTTCAATTGTTTAACTTTCCATAATTATCGAGTTTCTCAATGGGAGATTACGCCAGAGCTGCAGCAAATGTATGGCTTATTCCATGCTCAACTGTGTTTTGATATGGGTTTTACTACTCTACGTGACCTTGGCTTAGCATCAAGTCGCGGACTGATGACTGCCCACCTTTGTGCGGTTAGGGACTCAATTAATGCAGGCGTCCTAGAGGGGCCCCGAATGTTTATCGGTGGATTTACTTCGATTACCGGCTCTCATTTAGATTTAATTAACCCGCGCGCAATGCAGCGATATGGTTTTCAGACTGCCGATGGCCCATGGGAACTTCGAAAGTTAGCGCGTCAAAATATGTTGGTGGGTTGTGATGTTGTTAAGACTTGTGCAACTGGTGGCGGAGGTACCGATAAGGAAGAACCAGATATTCGCAATATGACGCAAGAGGAAATTGATGCGATTGTGGATGAGGCTCATGCTTTCCATAAGATTGCAGCTGTGCATTGCTTTACTCCTGCGGGGCAAAAAATGGCATTGAATGCAGGGGCTGACACTATTGAACATATGGTGTTTTCTGATCAGGAGACAGCTGACCTTATCGCGGATTCTAATGTCTATATGACTCCAACTCTATTGCATCGTACTGATCATGCAATTGAAATGAGGCGGATGCAAGGCACCTCTTTGTTTGTGATCAACAAAATGAAATCAATACAGTCCAGTTGTTTTGACACGTTCCAAAGAATGCATAAGACTGGCGTGAAAATTGCGATGGGGACAGACATGGGCTTTGATCCTGAAATGGGGACGAATGCAAAAGAGCTGTCTATTTATGTTGATTTGGGCATGTCTACTATGGAGGCACTCCAGTCTGCAACCATTAACGGCGCTAATGCAATCAGAGCCTCTAAGGATTTAGGTAGCATTGAGGTTGGTAAGTATGCAGATATCCTAGCGATTAACGGCGACCCTACCAAGGATATTAATTGTCTTCAAGAGAAGAAAAATATTCAGATGGTCATGAAGGAGGGGCGAATTTATGCCGATCGTCGAGAAGGAAAAAATAAAAATGTAGTGTCGGTCAATCCTGGTGAATGGAAGAAAATTGATTACCTATGAGCGTCCAAAATACCGATGATTTTTTGACGATTGTTACAGGTGCTAGTTCGGGTCTTGGTGCAGCTACTGCTCATAAATTAGCGCTTGAGGGCCGGAGAGTGCTTACTTTACAAAGGCGCCCTCCTGAGAATTTAATGCGTGAAAGTTATCGTTACCCCATTGAGTTTATGGAGGTCGATTTGTATGATCAAGTTGCTATAGATCAGGTAACCCAGCTAATTAATCAAAAGTATCAGGTCGGCTATTTGGTGAATAATGCCGGTGTTAATCGCCCGGGTAGTATCGAGGCAGTCACTGAAGATGATTTGGACGCCGTGTGGCAGCTCAATATTAAGGCTCCTATTCAGCTGATACAAGCTTTTTTACCGCAAATGAAAGCCAATCGCTTTGGAAGAATCGTCAACATTTCTTCAAGGGCTATCTTAGGTAAAACAGAGCGCATTGCTTATGTATCTTCCAAAATGGGCGTAGTGGGTTTGACCTTAAGTCTTTCGCTAGAGCTTGCCCCTTTTGGAATTACTGTTAACGTAATTGCGCCCGGACCTGTAGAGACTGAATTATTTACACGCGGACACCCTGTTGGTAGCGAAAGAAGGGCCTTTGTTATTGATAGCGTGCCCATGAAGCGATTAGGAACGCCGGAGGATGTTGCAAGAGGCATCAGCTTCTTTCTATCTCCAGAAAATGGTTTTATCACAGGCCAGTTGCTGTATGTCTGCGGCGGCATTAGCGTCAGCGGCTCCGGAGGCTTATAAAGATGATTAATTTAGGCATTATTGGCTTAGGAAAATGGGCTTCAGTGTTAGCAACGGCGAGCACCCATTCTTCAAAAATTCGTATTATTTCTGCATACTCAAGATCTCAAGAGACGCGAGAGAAATTCACAGCCAAACATCATATTCCGCATACCAATACTGTAGAGGAGTTGCTAGGTAACCCTGAAATTCAGGGCGTCATTTTGACGGTGCCCAATGAGCTACATTTTGAGTATGCGAAATTATGCGCTGAGCATGGCAAGCCTGTATATATTGAAAAGCCAATCACCAATAGTTTGGTTGAGGGAATCAAATTAAAAGAGATCTGTGATCGTCTCGGTGTGGGTGTATTTATTGGACATGTTGCAAAGTTATTGTCCGGCATTCAAATAATGTCTGAAGAGATTCAAAGTGGGAAGTTGGGTGAGTTGTGCTTAATTGAGGGAAATTTTTCCAATGAACGCGCCTTATCATTAACTTCAGATAACTGGCGCTGGTATCAATCTAAAGCGCCAGGCGGACCTTTAAGCCAAATTGCCATTCATATGTTTGATGTATTTCGCTTTTTGGGTGGTTCCGTCGCAGAAATTAGCGCAATGTCATCCAGGAAATCTCCAGTAGGAGCCGAAGTTGAGGATCAGTGGCTAGTTAATATGCAATTTGAGAGTGGCACTCTAGGATCGATTGCAAGCTCGTGGACGTCTCCCGGTGTTTTTGAGGTGAGGGTGGTTGGCACAAAAGGCTTAATGCACTATCGCTTGGATCAGACCAAATGGGGTGAGCCAGAGTTCCTCTACAAAGATGCAAGTTTGATTTTTCAGAAGGTCGGGGAGTCTTTTATGCATGCAGTTGAGTATCCCTTGCCTCCTGATAATATGTTTCAAAAAGAGTTAGAGTTGTTCGGTGAAATGATTTCTGGCCACAGTCAGCCACTCTTTGATGCAAGCTACGGTATAGAAATTTTGGGATTAGTGGAGGCAAGTAGGTTATCAGCAGCCCAAAATTGCGCTAAGATTAATTTAAAAAGTTTCCTCTCAAAGACAGAAGGTAGTAGATGACAATCCCAAACAGTACATTACAGACTGAAAATATCTTTAAAAATCGCCTTTTAAAAGGTGATATTTGCTATGGCGGTTGGTCTACCATGGGTTCAACCGTTGCTACAGAGCTTTTGGGTCTGAGTGGTTTTGATTGGGTCTTAATTGATGGTGAGCATGGTGCCAATGACTATCGAAGTTGTGTAGAACAGCTACTGGCTCTAAATGGTACTTCGGCTGCAGCCTTTATTAGGCCTGATGCTAATGATCCCGTGACTTTAAAGAGACTCTTGGATTTTGGTTTTTATAATTTTCTGATTCCCATGGTTGAAAGTGCTCAATCTGCTGAATCAGCAGTTAGGGCAACAAGATATCCCCCTGATGGTATCCGGGGCGTCTCAGTTTCAACTCGCAGCAATCGTTTTGGTTCTCAGCTCGACTATTTCAAGCAAATCAACCAATCTATTTGTATGATTGTGCAAATTGAGTCTCCTTTGGGCATACAAAATGTGAAAGAAATTACCGAGACTCCGGGTGTTGATTGCGTCTTCATAGGCCCACAAGATATTGCTGCCTCACTAGGTTTTATAGCCAATCCAAGTGCTAAAGAAGTTCAGGATGTTATGAAAGATCTAGCGAAAAAAATCATTAGTTATGGAAAGCCTGTTGGCATCTTGGCTGCAAGTCAGGTTGATGCAAAGATTTATCGGGATTGGGGAATTCAATTCATTGGGGTTGGGTCAGATCAGGCTTATATTAAAAAAAGTGCCGCTACTATTTTGAGTGATCTGAAAAGTTGATAGTTGATGTTAAGCATAATTAAATAAGTATTTCTGGAGAAAAAAATGAAAACTACGAATGTCTTAAAATTATTTCAAAGCTTGATTCTATGCATTACCTTCTTATTGCCGGGTGTAGCTTTCTCTCAGGCTTTTCCAAATAAGCCCGTTAAATTTGTGCTGACTTACCCACCTGGGGGTAGCTCAGATTCCATTGCAAGGGGAATTGCTGTTAGGTTAAGCAAAATTTGGGGGCAGCCTGTTGTTATTGACTACAAACCAGGTGCTAATGGAGCAATCGGCATGGATTATGTTTTGAGTCAGCCTGCTGATGGCTACACTATGGTGCTAGGAAATTTTGGGCCGTCTTTAGTTAATCCCTTGATTAGTAAAGTTAACTTCAATATGGAAAGGGATTTTGCTCCAATAGCGCTAACTACTGTTGCAACTAGCGTATTAGTTGTTCCTGAGAATTCGCCATATAAAACACTCGCTGATCTTGTGGCAGCCGCAAAGAGCAAGCCCAATGGATTAACTTTTGCTACCAGTGGTTCTGGAAGCATTTCAGATATTTCCACCGAGTTGCTGATGAGGGAGGCGGGTATTAAGATGGTCAAAGTGCCATATAAAGGAACCGCTCCAGCCATCAACGATATTCTTGGTAATCAAGTAGATTTGATGATTTCAGATGTAGCCCCTGTGACACAATTTATTAAGGCAGGTAAATTGAGAGCTTTGGCTGTTACTAGCCCTACTAGATCAAAATTCTTGTCGAATGTTCCTACATTTGTAGAGCAGGGATATCCAGGCGTTGTTACTTTAACTTGGTGGGGCATCTATGTGGCTGCTAAAACACCACAGGCTATTCAAGAGAAGTACTCTAAAGATCTTATTACCGTCATGAAGGATCCAGAGCTCAGAGATAATTTTGCCGGCTTTAGTGTGGAAGCAGCTTCCAGTACTCAAGAGGAATTCAAAGCCTTTTTGGCAAATGAAACTGCCAAATATAGCAAGCTAATCTCAGATAATAATATTAAGGGCAATTAATTTTTTTGTATTTGCCGCAGTAATTTCAATACTAAATACCGGTAAGCTTGCTCTGTTTTCTAGTATAGATTTCAGAGCAAGCGGGTATCCTAGCTAACTTAGATTTTTGTAGTCTTGAGTTCCTTGTACCAATTGATAAGGCATTCTGTAAGATCCTCGGTTTCTTGATTCCAGCTCAAGCGGTTTGGAAAGTATGGCCTTAGTTCATCTCCAATTCCGCACCCCCACAGCTCAAAATGATTTTGTTGTTTGCACCATTCCACTGCCTGTAACAGGTGATTTTTAAGAAAATATTCCCCATTCGCCTCAATAGTGGCTCTGTCCATGGGGCAGCCATCAGAAAATAAAATGAGTTTTTTATGGAGATCGCCATGACCTCCTTCTTTTTGCAGTCGTTGGGCTGCCCAAAGTACTGCTTCACCATCGACACTCTCTGCATAGATCTCGGGTCTTAGGAGTGCGGCAATACCGGGTCTTGCTTTACGCCAGTGTGTCTGAAAGTCCTTAAAGATCCAGTGAGCACGTTCGTTTAGTCTTCCGGGATTGGGGATTTGCCCGCCTTTTCGCCATTCCTTAAATGGTCTTCCACCTTGCCAAGTCTTCGTACTATAACCAAGCACTTCAGTTTGAATATGTGCCTGCTCCAATATTCTGACAAGAGCGTCTACGCAAATGGCAATCTTCAGTCTTTGATCCTTCATTGAGCCGGAGCAGTCAATTAATAGCGTAACCCTTCCTAAAGCCTCTATCTTTTTAGAGGGATGCTGATAAAGAACAGGGTCAAGCGGGGCAGTTGCAATGTGGGTAAGGTAGCGTCGGTCTATTAGACCCTCAGTCTGGGTAGTCTCACGCCTTTTGAGTGTTGTTGTATTGAAAATATTTTGATACGACCTGATCAATTTCCCCCAGGGAATATCTAGCTTTGCAATTGCTTCGTTAAGCTCATTCTGGTAAATGGCGAGTTGGGCTTGGCGAATACTTTTTTTGGCCTCAATTTCAATGTCATAGGCAGGATTAAATACTTTATATTGCCCCAATGATCTTTCTAAAGATTGTTTGGCATGTGATGTAGAAGCATGTCCCCGTTTTTCAGATTGAGAGCTATGGCTTGGAGGTTGAGTCCACTCAATCTTCAAGAATGTATTGCTAATATTTTTTTGTTTTGTTCGGATGCTAGGAACATTCTGATATTCCTTATTGATTAGTTTGGAAACCAGTTGAGCAAGTCCCAAGGAAATCTTTGCATAGCTAACTTGGTCAGATTGATTATCTTTAAGCTGGACTAAATAAGGTCCAATATCCTCTGCAAGTCCTGCGCGAGTAGCTTCTACTACATCCTGCATCAACTCTGGGATAGGCCTTTGGTTTAGTTTGACCCATACCATGCAGAAAATAGAGAGTAATAGCAGGCCAATGCTGCCTTCTACACCGCCATTGGCCATGAATTCTTGCATCCAGGCGATAAACTGTTTTTGAACATTCTCTTTGCTACCCTTTAGCTCGGCTGGGCAGGTACTTTCTACGCGGATTTGTTCAAGAACTTCAAATACAAATGACTCAATAAAGGTGGCCGGGGAATGAGCGAGGTGCAAATCATAGTTGGAGTAAAGAAGGCGCAATGCAACGCCATCAAGTATGCCTCTTGGGTGAGCCCATGAGGCTTGTAAATAATCTATATTGAGGTGGGGGGCTAAGGCATTAAGTGCAAGGCCTTGATGAAATAGTTGCCAATCCCGAATTTGAAGATGGATATCGCCTGACAGGGAGCGAATGATAGCGCTATATTGATTTTGCAACTCTACTTCATGGTGGGATTCGTTTTGCAAGGTTAATGAATAACAAAATTTTAGTTTGTATTGATGGGTAACTCGGTGGCAAAGCAGCGTTGGTAGTATTCAGCAACTAAAGCTTTTTCTTCTGATGCGCACTTATTTAAAAAGGCTAAAGTAAAGCCTAATTGCAAGTCCTTGAAGATGCGCCAGTTTTCTCCCCAGGTAATAAGTGTTCGAGTTGACATTAATGTAGAGACATCGCCAGCCTCAAATCCCTTTCTAGTGAGATTGGCAAGGGCAATCATTTGCTTTGCAGTGTTTGGCAAAAGCTCTGGAACTTTGGCAATTAATATTTTTTCCTCCTCCGGGGGTTCCAGATAATTAAGTGCAGCAACAATATCCCAGCGGTCCATTTGCCCATGATTTAGCAATTGAGTCCCTTGGTATAGCCCATTCCAATTACCTAGGCCAACCGTATTGCTTGTTGCAAAAATTCGAAATGCTAGGTTTGGTTCAATGACTTTATTCTGATCCAATAGAGTGAGACGTCCTTCTCGTTCAAGCATGCGCTGAATCACAAACATCACATCAGCTTGACCGGCATCGTATTCATCTAGTATCAGTGCAATTGATCTTTGCAGGCTCCATGGAATCAATCCCTCCTGAAATTGGGTGACTTGCTTGCCATCTTCAAGGGTAATGATCTCTTTCCCAATCAGGTCCATGCGGGTAATTTGGCCATCTAGATTAATGCGTAAACAGGGCCAATTTAAGCGAGCAGCGATCTGCTCTAAGTGCGTCGACTTTCCAGTCCCATGCATACCTTGCAGCATGACCCGCCGGTTATAAGCAAACCCAGCCAGAATTGCCACGCTTGCCTCCGGATTAAGTTGATAGCTTGGATCAACAAGGGGTACTAGGCTGGATCTTTGACTAAAAGCGGGGATTTGAAAATCGGCAAATCTTTTACATTCTGGAAAGGCGGAATGCAGTGAAACCAACTTATCTGGCTTAAAACCGAGTAAATCAATGGATGAGGAGTCTGCTGCCATGATGCGTCCTTAAAAAGTCTTAATGCATTGCCAAATATATTCCATATTCGGGTTTATCTGCTTGACAGCAACGAAAATACGCGATTAATATTGATATTGTAGAACAAAATGTTCCGTTTAATTGAATAACTAGGAGAGCTAAATGTCTAAAGCTGGTGCAAATTTGCCTGTTGGCCCACAAAAAATGACCCCCTCTGAGGCTTTTGTCGAAACCATGGCAGCCAATCAGGTGACGGATATCTTTGGAATTATGGGCTCAGCCTTTATGGATGCAATGGATATTTTTGCTCCTGCGGGCATTCGCTTAATACCCGTTGTGCATGAGCAGGGCGCAGCCCATATGGCTGATGGCTACGCACGAGTCAGCGGTCGTCATGGTGTAGTGATTGGCCAAAATGGTCCTGGCATTAGTAACTGCGTTACAGCAATTGCAGCTGCCTTTTGGGCACATAGCCCAGTAGTGATTGTTACTCCAGAGACTGGAACTATGGGCATGGGTCTAGGCGGATTTCAGGAAGCCAACCAATTACCGATGTTTGAAGAGTTCACTAAATATCAAGGTCACGTTAATAATCCAAAACGGATGGCTGAATACACTGGCCGCTGTTTTGATCGCGCCATGTCCGAAATGGGCCCAACTCAATTGAATATTCCCCGCGATTATTTTTATGGCGAAATTGAAGTAGAAATTCCACAGCCTAATCGTCTCGATCGCGGCCCTGGTGGCGAAAAGAGTTTGGATGAGGCTGCAGAGTTACTAGCCAATGCCAAATTCCCCGTCATTATTTCTGGTGGTGGTGTTGTCATGGCTGATGGCATGAAAGAGTGTCAGGCTTTTGCAGAGCGTTTAGGTGCCCCAGTGGTGAATAGTTATTTGCATAATGACTCCTTCCCAGCAAGTCATCCGCTATGGTGTGGGCCTCTAGGTTATCAAGGCTCAAAGGCTGCAATGAAGTTGATTTCTCAGGCTGATGTGGTTGTCGCGCTAGGCTCACGCCTTGGACCATTTGGTACTTTGCCACAGCATGGTATGGATTACTGGCCTAAGAATGCCAAGATTATTCAGATCGATGCCGATAACAAGATGTTAGGCTTGGTTAAGAAAATCTCAATAGGTATTTGTGGTGATGCCAAAGAGGCTGCAATTGCGTTGACTAAGCGTTTAGCTGGTAAGACCTTGGTTTGTGATGCGACAAAAGCTGAGCGTGCAAAAACCATTGCTACGGAAAAAGCGGCATGGGAAAAAGAGTTAGATGAGTGGACTCATGAGCGTGATCCATTCAGCCTTGACATGATTGAAGAGCAGAAACAAGAAAAGACTCCAACAGGAGGCAATTATCTACATCCGCGCCAGGTTCTGCGTGAGCTAGAAAAAGCAATGCCAGCAGATGTGATGGTCTCCACAGACATTGGTAATATTAACTCCGTTGCAAATAGTTATTTGCGTTTCGAGCGCCCAAGAAGTTTCTTTGCGCCAATGAGCTTTGGTAATTGCGGCTATGCTTTGCCTACTATTATTGGTGCTAAAGCAGCAGCGCCAGACCGGCCTGCGATTGCTTATGCTGGTGATGGTGCTTGGGCTATGAGTATGGTGGAGATTCTGACTGCAGTCCGCCATGACATTCCCGTAACGGCCGTAGTCTTCCATAATCGTCAATGGGGTGCTGAGAAAAAGAACCAAGTTGACTTCTATAACCGCCGCTTTGTTGCTGGTGAATTAGATAGCCCAAGTTTTGCAGGCATTGCTAAGTCTATGGGTGCTGAGGGTATCGTAGTTGATCAACTTGACCAAGTTGGACCGGCCCTTAAGAAGGCAGTTGAGATGCAAATGAAAGAAGGTAAAACCTGTGTTGTCGAGATTATGTGTACTCGCGAACTAGGTGACCCCTTCCGTCGTGATGCGCTTTCTAAGCCAGTACGCTTCTTGGATAAGTACAAAGACTACGTCTAATTACTATCAGAGATTAAATGGGCCCGACGTTGTCGGGCCTTTTTTATTGCTAAAAAACGGAATGGTATGTAGATAAATCAGGCCTAACTCGACTCGGTTTATTTTGAGTCACTGTGCCAATCGTGATGAAACAAATTGGGTCTTCGTGATCCGCAAGATGAAAAAGACTTCTGAGCCTTAGGCTTTGTAGGGCTTTGCCGCTAGAGAGTCCTGAGCCAAAGCCAAGAGCATAAGCGCTAAGTAGTACATTCTGAATTGCGCACCCCAAAGATACTAGCTTCTCTTCTTTGCTAATTTCATTGGTGTTATCGGCATAGTTAGCAATAGCCAATAGAAGCAGGGGGCCACGCAAAGCTTTTTCTCGAGCCTCCTGAAGCTGGATCGGTGAGGCGCTTTGATCTCGATCGAGTAGGCATTGACGAAAGACTTCGCCTAGAGCAGGACGACTACTTTGTCCGATTTCAATAAAACGCCAGGGGACTATTCTGCCATGGTCTGGGGCAGCATTTGCTGCCAATAGAATCTGATTCTTTTGGGAATCGCTCGGACCAGGGTTACCAAGTCTTTTGGGCGAGACATGCACTCTTCCATGAATGAGTTTCTCAGCAAATTCATCCATAGAATGAGCGATCTTTATGACACTCTCTGATAGTACAAATTTTGAGGGTGATTCGCTTCTGCGAAAAACATCCATCTTTCGGCCAATAAGCCGATGTAATGCATGACTAGGGCTATAGCTATTTGAGCAATATTTGGAGAGTTCATGGCAAAAGCGAGCAAGATCATTGGGCCAACATAGGTCATTATTAAAATAATCTTTCGAATATTACCAATGACTCGATCCGTTTGATGATGGAAAAATTCTCGAGTATTAAAGCTGCCACCCATAAATCCCATTGAAGTTTGGCGAATATTGTTACCCTTAATCCCTGTCGCAGAAGCTAAATTAGATTTCGGTTTTAACTTTTGATTACGACGCCAGATCCATAGCTTGAGATTGAGGGCCAGAAATAACAATATAAAGTTAGCGCTGGTGATAAGGCCCATGCCCAAAGGAACATTGGACCCATTCCAAACCATTAGAAGAAGTTCAAGCAGTAAACCGCCTGAGCTTAATCCCAGCAGGATGAAATTACTCAGAGTAGAGGGGTGCGACCATTCTTGAATAAACCGAATGCATTGGTAAATTTTGGCAGTGCAGATCCATAAGGCAAAGATGCTAATCAGCAGTGTAGCCCATACCCATGCTGGCACCATTCCAGAAATGACACAGAAGAAGGTGATTGCAGTCAGCGCCATGACCGCTGGTAAGGCGATTACTTCTCGTGAAAGCCATGAAGTCCGCCACATCATCGCAGCGCGCCAAGCTCGTTCAGGATGTCCCAAATGGAAAAACGATGCGACCAAACTCACGCTGAGCAGTATGAAGCTGACTGGTAATGCCAGCATTGATAGAAAAGGCGCAGATAAGACTGGACCCTCTATATTTAATAGGGCTAAGAAAAATAAGAGACCCTGCGCCATTCCTGCAAGCGTCGTAAAAAAGATAATTGAAAATTGTGGGCGCATTATTTGTCATTCCTTGCTGCGTCAATAGTTTCCATGATCGAGCGGGGTAAGTAGTGATTAGCTGGTTGGGTTTCCCATTCAGGCATGAGAGCGTATCCTGCTCGCTCTTCAATCGCTTTGCTAGCTGCTGACTCTGGATCATGAACGTCACCAAAAATACGTGCACTGGTTGGGCAGGCGAGAACACATGCGGGCTTACGTTCTGATTCAGGCAAGGTTTCGCTATAGATACGATCTACGCATAAAGTGCATTTCGTCATGACCTGGCGCTCTTCATCTAGTTCACGTGCACCATACGGGCATGCCCAAGAGCAATAACTACAACCAATACATTTGTCGTAATCTACTAATACGATACCGTCTTCTTTGCGCTTGTAGCTTGCCCCGGTTGGGCAAACTGGCACACAGGGTGGATCTTCGCAATGTAAACACGATTTTGGAAAGTGTACGGTTTGGGTATTAGGAAAAGAGCCCGCTTCGTAGGTTTGAACGCGGTTAAAGAAAGTTCCACTGGGACTTGCACCATAAGCATTTAGGTCGGTTAATGGTCCAGCAGAGCCAGAGGTATTCCACTCTTTGCAAGACGTGACACAGGCATGACAGCCGACACATACATTGAGATCAATAACTAAGGCGAGTTGTTTGTTGGCGCTCATTTGCTTGCCTCCTTCTTGAGAGTCATGCCAGGTACTTCATGTGCCTTTACCTGTGGCCATGTCTCTTGTGCTTCTTCATCTCCAGCTGGCGCTAACCGCACTCGTACGTCATACCAGCCTGCTTGACCAGTAATTGGGTCTGAGTTACTTACAGTAAAGCCGCCTAATGGGAGCTCTTCAGAGATTAAATGATTTAGCAAGAAGCCTTTTTTGGACTCATCCGCATTATCAGAGAGGCTCCATGCAGATTCGGCTTTACCAATTGCATTCCATGTCCAGACTGTGCCAGGATCAACAGCTTCAGAATGGCGAGCCATGCACTTGACCTTACCCCATTGGGATTCAATCCACATCCATGCTCCATCTGCAATGCCATGCTGAAGGGCTGTTGCTGTATTGACGTACAAATAATTATGGCTATGAATTTGTCTTAACCAGGCATTCTGAGAATCCCATGAGTGATACATGGCCATAGGGCGTTGGGTAATCGCATTCAAAGTAAATTTGCTGAGATCAGTTGCCTCATCTTCAAGTGGCGGATACCAAAATGGCAGCGGATCAAAATATTTATAGATCCGATCCTTAAGGTGTGTGGGTGGTTGCGCTCCAGGGCGCTTACCAGTAGCAGCCAATCTAAATCTTTGCAAGATGTCTGAATAGATGGCAATCATAATGGGATCATTTTTTTGCCTTAGTGCATTTTCTTTGGAAAAATCCAAATATCCTTTATTCCAATTGCGCATATATTGATGTTCAGGCGGCATATGGTATTGATGCACGCAGTTATTCTCGGCATATTTTTGCCACTGATTTGGGTTTGGCTCTCCTTTGAGTGGTTTTTCACCATCTTTACCTCGCCACCCAGTTAGAAATCCAATACCTGAATCAGGTGTGGTCTGAAAGCGGGTAATGAAGTCAGGATAGTCTTTAAATTTGCGTTCGCCTTCCGCTGTTGTAAAGGCGGGAAACTTTAGGCGAGAGGCAAGCTCAATGAGAACCTCTTGAAATGGTTTGCATTCTCCCAAAGGTTCGAGAACTGGAATACGTACTGAATCTACTGGACCATCAAATTCAGAAATAGGGCGATCCAACATACTCATGACATCGTGACGCTCTAGATAGGTAGTGTCTGGTAATACGAGATCTGCAAAGTCCACCATTTCAGACTGGAAAGCATCGCATACGACTAGGAATGGAATTTTAAATTCGCCATCCGGGTTTTTAGCATTCAAATGCTCCCGCACTTCCATCGTATTCATCGTGGAATTCCATGACATATTTGCCATAAAAATCATGAGCGTATCAATAGAGTAGGGGTCACCTTTCACTGCATTCGTAATGACGTTATGCATCAAACCATGGGCAGCTAAAGGATGTTCCCAAGAGTAGGCTTTATCAATCCGTAATGGATTGCCTTGTGAATCTAGAGCTAAATCTTCCGGTTGTGTTGGCCAGCCCAATGGGGGTTTAGCTAACGGTGTATTAGGCTTAATGTCATTTTCAGATGATGGTGGCTTTGCATTGGGTGGCACCTGTCTTGGGTAGGGCGCCTTATGTCTAAACCCACCTGGGCGATCAATCGTTCCTAATAACGACATTAATACTGCTAAGCCACGCGTTGTTTGAAAGCCATTAGAGTGAGCAGAGAGTCCGCGCATTGCATGAAATGCAACTGGCCTTCCAACTACAGTGTCATGTTTTTCTCCCCAGGAATCTGTCCAAGAAATGGGTAGTTCAAATTCTTGTCCGAACGCTGTATCAGCAATTTCCAGGGCAAGTTTGCGTATTCTTGCTGCAGGGATACTGGTAATAGCTGCTGCCCATTCTGGGGTAGTTTCACTGACTTGGCGCTTTAGCAGCTCAAATGCAGGTACAACTTTCTTGCCTTGATGGGGACCGGGTCCCATTGTGTATTCACCTACTAGAACCGGAGATGTCCCCTGTTGAAAGCAAGGCTGCGCACTTTGAGTTTTTTCATCCCAAATGTATTTGTTATGAGGTAGATCTAGGTTGATAGGATCTGAATCTGGATCGTATAAAAATAATCCTTCTTCTGCGCCAGAATCCATGCAAACTAATTGTGCTGAGTTGCTAAAACGTTTTAAGAAGGGGGCGTCATATTTCTCAAGACGAATAAGTTCATGCATGAGTGCCATAAACAGAGCGCCATCAGTGCCAGGTTTAATCGGGATCCACTCATCTGCAATCGCTGAATATCCAGTTCTAACTGGATTGATTGAGATAAATCGCCCCCCAGCTCTTTTAAATTTAGATAAGGCAATCTTCATTGGATTGCTGTGATGATCTTCGGCTGTGCCAATCATGACAAATAGTTTGGCTCGCTCTAAATCAGGGCCACCAAATTCCCAAAAGCTGCCACCGATGGTGTAGATCATTCCTGCAGCCATATTGACCGAGCAAAATCCGCCATGCGCAGCATAGTTAGGTGTGCCAAATTGCCGTGCAAACAAACCTGTTAAGGCCTGCATTTGATCTCGTCCCGTAAAGAGAGCAAACTTTTTAGGATCAGTAGCGCGTATCTGACTTAGGCGTTTAGTCAGAATTTCAAAGGCCCTCTCCCAGCTAATGGGCTCAAAGTCGCCGTCTCCGCGGTTACTACCCACTTTTCTCAAGAGTGGTTGCGTAATGCGAGCAGGGGATTTCTGCTTCATGATTCCTGAAGCCCCTTTGGCGCAAATGACACCTTGGTTTAGGGGGTGCTCTGGATTACCATCAATATACACAAGCTCACCATCGCGTAGATGTGCGCGGATACCACATCGGCATGCACACATGTAGCAAGTCGTTTTCTTAATTTCTGTAGCGGGCCCTTGTTTCTGAATGGGGTCATGCACCGGGTCATTTGAAAATAGTTTGAACATAGTCTTATTTGTTTATTGGAGTTATTTAGCCAGCAAAATAGCCATCGCAGAAGATGCCACTCTCGAAAATACAGAGTCAGATCGCGATGTGAGAATGATGGGAACTTGAGCGCCCAAGATCGTTCCGGCACACTCTGCTCCGGCCATATAGATCAGGGACTTGTAGAGAATATTGCCTACTTGTAAGTCAGGAACCAAAAGAAGATCTGGGTCGCCAGCAACCCTTGAATCGATCCCTTTGGTTTTAGCAGCTTGGATGGAAATAGCATTATCAAATCCAAAGGGGCCTTCGATTATGGTTGAGGGGTGAATGGGGTTTTCAGTATGGCTATCCACAATCTCTTTTGCATCTGTAGTGGCCTGCATCCCTGGATGAACTACCTCGGTAGCAGCAAGGATAGCTACCTTGGTATCCATTACTCCTAGCTTATTCAGTGCCGTAAGACTACTTTTGAGGATCTGTATTTTTTGAAGGTGATCCGGTGAAATATTGACAACACAGTCACTGACCCCGAGTAGTTTGGGGTAATTGTCCAGTTCAAATAAAAATAAATGACTCGTTCTACGTTCGGTTCTCAATCCATCGCGATGCACGATAGGACCCATTAGATCTTCAGTGTGTAATGACCCCTTCATCAATACTGCTAACTTACCTTCCTTTACTAATGCTACTGCTTTTTTGGTCGCAAGTATGGGGTCATTGGGGGTGTCAACAATTTCAATTCCATCCAAAGAGAGTCCTTCATTCGCCGCTAGTTTGAGAATGAGATCTTTGGGTCCAATCAATATAGGAATGCACAGCCGCCTTTTGATTAAGTCAAAGACACTTTCAAGGGCAGGAGCGCTCAATGGATAAACAACTCCCAAAGGGAGCTCACTCCTAGCCCCCTCAATCATTTTTTCTAATAACGGATACTTATCCACGTGGTTCACTTTAGGTGCAAATTATTATCAGATGTCATTACGATAAGGTTTGGGATATGCGTGCGGCGGCTTCTTTAAGTCTTGGGATATGCTCCATCGCTTGATTTAGCGGTAGTCTTGCCGTTGCTGCATGAACGGCAATGGCTGCAACCACCTCACCCATGGCGTCTCTTACGGGTACGGCAACACATGAGACGCCAAGTACATACTCTTCATTATCAACGGCATATCCAGTGCTGACAATGCGTTCAAGCTCAGACTCAAGAAGATCCCGATCGGTAATCGTTCTATGGGTAAATTTTTCGAGCGGTAAGTTTTCTAGTAGTTTGGAGCGTTCATCAGAAGCTTTGAATGCGAGCAATAACTTGCCACTAGCGCTGCAATGAGGTGGCAGTGTGGTACCTGGTGGCAAGTGCAAGCGTAAAGCCCAATTAGCCTCAACACGGTCTAAATAAAATAGCTCACCCCGTTTGAGAACGGCCAAATTACAGGTTTCACCCAAATCTGAAACAAGTTTTCTTAAGATGCTGTGCCGAATTGCGGAGACAGTATTGTGCGTCAAAGTTGCTATTGCAAGACTAGAGAGGCGATCTCCAGGGGTATAAGTCCGACCACCAGGCTCTCTTGCTACCAATCCCGCTTCTTCGAAAATTGCCAGAGTGCGATGCAAGGATGCCTTTGGCATTCCTGTAATTTGCATCAGTTGGGCAAGGCTTGCAGGTTGCTGTAGTGCTGCTAAAGCTTCTAATATGACAATACCTTTCAGCATCGATGAATTTTCATTCACACCATCTTTTTTGCTTATATCTAGTATTTCGGTATTTTCAGCTTCAAACATTAGTGAGCCACCTCAAGAGCTATGCCATTTCGTTCATTCTAATAGAACATATTTCCAATATCTAGTAAAAATGTTAGTATTTTTACTGATACGAAACAAATCGTTCAGTTTAGTAAGATTGCCATTCGTATCTAGGGCGCACATAATAAGACAAGCTAATATAAGTACATCAAATAGTGCTGAAAAAAGGAGATGAGATATGCGTAGAAGCAATCTAGTGGTCACTGTTCTATCTATAGTCTTAGCTTTACTAAGTTATACGCAGCAAGTAAGTGCCCAATCATGGCCTACTAAGCCACTAAAGTTTGTTGTGCCATACCCACCTGGCGGTGGAACTGATGTGATAGCCCGCATCATGCAAGAGCCACTAGGGCAAGCTTTAGGCCAACAAATCATTATTGATAATCGTGGTGGAGCGGGGGGGTCTATTGGCACGGATATTGTTGCAAAGTCTCCGGCAGACGGTTACACGGTGCTGTTTACACTTTCTTCCCACACCATTAACCCTGCAATCTATCCAAAGCTAGCGTTCGACACTGAAAAAGATTTTTTACCAGTTTCATTGGTGGCTTCACTGCCGCAAATATTAGTATCCAATCCTGACTTTCCAGCTAAGACAGTCAAGGAAATCATTGATATGGCTAAGGCCAAACCCAATTCTATTGCTTATGCATCCGTAGGTAATGGTTCACCAGGGCATTTGGCTGGTGCGATGATGGCTACTTCGGCAGGAGTATCGATGACGCACATCCCTTATCGTGGTGGAGGCCCGGCTGTGACTGACGTCATGGGTGGTCAAGTGCCGCTGTTATGGGTTTCGATTCCAGCGGCTGCAAATTATGTCAAGGCCGGTAAGTTGCGTGCACTTGCGGTATCTACTGTTAAACGCTCACCTATTTTTCCGGATGTACCCACAATGGCTGAATTAGGATTTAAGGATTTTGAGGTTGACTCTTGGTATGCCATGTTTGTTCCGGCCAAAACACCACAAGCTATTATTGACACCCTGTATCAGGCTACTACTAAAGCATTGGCTGACCCGGCAGTAAAAGAAAAATTATTGGGTCAAGGCGCTGAAGCAGTTGGTAGTTCGCCTGCGCAACTTGGGGCAATTGTCAAGAGCGAGATTGTGAAGTGGAAGCAAGTAGTCAAAGATGCCGCTATCAAAGCGGAGTGAACTTATTAATAAAGCACGGACATGACACCAGTACAAAAGATTGTTGAGCGGGCTCGTTCAGCTCAACAACAATATGAGGAATACACTCAGGCACAAGTCAATTTAGTGGTGGAGGCAGTAGCTTGGGCCATCTTGGAGCCCAAGAGAAACCAAGAGTTGGCAGAGCTTGCTGTTAAGGATACAGGTCTTGGAGATGTTGCTGATAAGTTTAAGAAGAATTTTAGAAAAACGCTCGGACTGATTCGTGATTTAAGTATCGCCAAAACAGTAGGCGTTATTTCTGAAGATCTAAACACTGGCATCACTGAGTATGCCCGTCCAGTAGGGGTTGTAGCTGCAATAACGCCTTCAACTAATCCAGGAGCAACCCCGATAAATAAAATTCTGAATGCCTTGAAGTGTCGTAATGCGGTTGTGATTGCGCCATCTCCTAAAGGGTATTCGACATGCGCTCGCTTACTAGAATTTGTTCACCAACAATTAGACTTGGTGAGTGCGCCTCGTGATTTGGTACAGATGTTGCCATTCCCGATTACCAAAGACTCTACAAATGAACTGATGCGTTTAGTAGATTTAGTAGTTGCTACCGGTTCACAAGCGAATATTCGGGCTGCCTATAGTTGCGGTACTCCTGCATTTGGTGTTGGTGCTGGTAATGTGCTTGCCATTATTGATGAGCATGCTGACTTAAATGTGGCGGCAGCGAAAATTACCCAATCCAAAACTTTTGACAATGCAACCAGTTGTTCTAGTGAGAACGGAGTAGTAATTTGTGCAGATGTTTATGCGCAAGCTATTGAAGCTTTAGAGCGGGCTGGTGGCGTTTTATTAGATGATGCTGATAAGGGACGCCTTGAAAAAGTGATGTTTCAAGATGGCAAACTCACATCCACTTTGACAGCGCAATCTCCATCAGTGATTTCCGAGCGCGCACAGTTACAAAATCCAAAGGCAAAAGATGCCAAATTTTTGATGGTAGAAGAGTATGGCTTTGGGTCATCCGCACCTTTCTCAGGCGAGAAATTAAGCCCTATCCTCACCGTTTGGAGGGCTGCAGATTTTAAGGCGGCACAAGACTTAATTGCGAATGTTTATAACTACCAAGGCAATGGCCATTCAGTTGGCTTGCATACCGCTTTAAGTGGCGATGTGATGGAAAAGCGCGCTGCAACTCTGGCTGAGCATTTAAAGGTTGCAAGAGTGATTGTGAATCAAGCCCATACCATTGCTGCTGGCGGTAGTTTTGAGAACGGGCTGCCGTTTTCACTTTCCATGGGATGTGGCACCTGGGGTAAAAATAATTTTTCAGACAATATGAATTATCGTCACTATCTCAATATAACTAGAGTGGTGCGGCCTATTCCAGAGCGGGTGCCTAAAGTCGAGGATCTCCTAAAAGATTACTTCGCACGCTTTCCTCAGATTTGAGTTCTAAAGTGACAATATCACGCCAAAGTTTAGGCGAAGTCTTATTGCATTGGTCAACGGTGCAGGCGGATAAGGTATTTTTATACGCCCCTGAAACTGGAGCTACCCTGAGTTATGGCCAGCTTGCTAACGAGGCACATCATTTTTCAACCTGGCTTGAAGAGCAGAAAATAAGTGCTCATGGCCATGTTGGTTTATATATGCAAAATGGTCGCCAGACCAGCACGATCTTTCTGGCTACGATGGCTTGCGGTCGGGTCATCACACCTCTTAATCTATTGGCGCCTACTGATCAACTTGCTTGGGTTCTTGATCATAGTGATATAGAAGTTTTGTTTTATTCGCCAGATAGAAAGCAAAGTTTATTTTTGGCCCTTGAGAAAACAAAGAGATCATTTTTATTATTTGAGCTTGACCCCGATGCACATGAGGGGCCTTTTATGCAGAGCAAAGCTGGATCACTTCCATCTGTGAGGGCTAACGCGGCAGCCTTGCTGATGTATACCTCGGGTACTACTGGAACTCCAAAAGGGGTATTGCTTACACATAGCAATTTACTGCATGCAGCGCGATCTATGGCGTCATGGCATTCGCTGACTCAGGCTGATACGGTTTTAAGTTCGCTACCAATCTATCATATTAATGGACAAGTGATTTCGACGATTACGCCATTTGTTTCGGGGGGCTCGGTTGTTGCTCCGCATTCATTTTCAGTATCTAGTTGGTGGAATTTAGCAATTCAGTATCAGTGCACCTGGATCAATATGGTTCCCACCATCATCGCTTATTTAATTAATGCCGCCAAAAGCGGCGGATCTTTGCCAAGTCAAGAGCAGCTGAAGTCGATTCGCTTTGGCCGTTCGGCATCAGCTCCACTTCCTCCAGAGCATCATCGCGAGTTTGAGGGCTTGTTTGGAATTACTGTCATTGAGGGTATGGGAATGACTGAATCTGCTTCAATGGTATTTTGCAACCCTCATGATGAAAGACGCCGTTACGGTAGCCCAGGCCTTCCTTGTGGGGTCGATGCGAAGATTGTTGATGCTGACGGAATGATGCTTGGTAGTAAGGTGGTGGGAGAAATCTGTTTACGTGGTAATAATGTACTCAATGCTTACTATAAAGCGGAGGCTGAGACGGCAAAGGCTTTTGATAGTGAGGGCTGGTTGAGAACTGGTGATCTTGGACTACGCGATGATGATGGATTTTATTTTATTACTGGCCGCCTTAAGGAGCTCATCATTAAAGGTGGGGAAAATATTGCTCCTCGTGAAATTGATGAGGCTGTACTAAAGCATCCGGCAGTATTAGATGCTGCTGCAGTGGGGATTCCTGATGCTAATTACGGGCAAGAAATTATGGTTTGTATTGTCTTAAAACCAGGCGCCATATGCTCAGAAGCAGAGATGCGCAATTTTTGTATTCAAGAGCTAGGAAAATTTAGAACGCCTAAGTTGATTCTGTTTATGGAAGACCTACCCAGAGGACCGTCAGGCAAGGTTCAGCGCTTAAAGCTCTTAGATCTTCTAAATACCCATTAGTGCTTCTGAAAGAGGCGTTTAACGACTACTGAAGTCAATATCCCCCCAAGAATAGCCCACTCCAATGGGATAGTGATGGTGGCAATTCCGGTCGTTAGCATTGGGATCCATTCCGATTTTCCCATTCGTATCTCATGATGAATTTGTTTTACATCAATTAAATTCCAAGCAACCACTAATAATAGTGTGGCAATTACGACATATGGAATGTGTTTAGCTAATGGTGAGACAAACACCAGCAACACCAATAAAAAAACTGCTGCACAGATTGCTGAAAGTGGAGTTTTTGCACCTGAGCTGAGGTTGACGCCAGTACGATTAAAGGAGCCGCTAGCAGGATAGGCTGAGAAAAATGAACCGCAGACGTTGGCTAATCCTTGGCCAATAAATTCTTGGTTAGCATTGAACTGATCTTTTGTTTTTAATGCAATAGCACGAGCAATTGCCATGGCTTCGGTGGATGCCAGAAGGGTCATGATTAGAGCTGCACTAAATAGCTTTTGCAAGGTTTCGCTACTTAAATCTGGACTGGAGATTGGCGGAAAGGCTCCTGGTATTTCTTGAACCCTTTTGAATATCACACTATTAGGTAAAAAAGCCTCCAGCAAAGCTGCTGCAATACTGCCCATAATGATCGCGACAAGCATGGCAGGCAAAAAACGATTGAGAGATCTCCAGAGTCGAATAACAATTAATGTGAAAAGTACCAGCGCTACCGTATAAACCTCTAGTTGATGATTCATATGCGCCGTCACAACAGTGCTCAATGTTTCTATAACACTTTCCCCTTTTGGGATGCTAATACCAAGCAGGGTTCCCAGTTGACTGTTGATAATGAGAATTGCAGCTCCAACTGTAAAGCCAACGATGACGGAGTGAGGGACTTTCTCAACCCATTTACCAGCTTTACTAAAGCCTAATAACAGTTGAATGACGCCTACCAAGAAGCTGAGAGTAAGAACATAACTGACATAAGTATTTGACTCCGGTAAGGCAAGAGGGGCAATTAACGCCATCGTAGTCAGAGAAATGGCGTTGGCAGGGCCTGTGACCATCAGGCGACTTGAGCCAAATAATGCCGCAATCAAGCAAGGCACCATTGCTGCGTATAGCCCGTATTGTGGAGGCATGCCAGCCAACAGGGCGAAGGCGATACCCTGAGGCATGACAACTATTGCCCCAGTAAGCCCAGCCAAAAGATCGGCGCGAATGATTCCTGGATTTTGATATTCAGGAAGCCATTTGCTGAAAGGGAATCGCCAATTCATAAAATTAAATTTGTTCTAAAAAGAAATCTCAACCCTTAAGGCAAGAAAGATTTCAGGCGAATTAGCATCCTTTGAAGGGGGGGTTGCGACTAGCGTTAGCTGATAAGCATATTTCATAATTGATTTTAAATGCTAAGTCCTTGTTCCATTTGATTTTTATCTATATACCTGAAAAAGTATAAATAAATGATATTTATATCCTTTTCAGGTACAGGAATACATTCTATTCTGCATGCTTGTTAGATGACTTCAAGGAGGGTTTGCCATGGGAAATACGATTGAAAAAGACCAGTTAGAGGGCGTTGAGTCTGTTTTGTCAACTACTGAAAAATCCTTCGACAAGACAGTCATTGATAGTCACATTTTGCATGCCCATGCTTCCGTTGACACTCAATCCGTGGTCTATTTGCAAATCGAGGATTGATCAGCTTTAAAAAAGGGAGCTTGTCAGAAGCCATTTCTGGCTAGGCCCCATTACATTTGTTGGCTGGTGTGACCGCTAGCATTTCAAAGTTAGCCACTTTAATGCTGCGCTGGGTGCTTTATCACAATAAAGGTGTTATTGAACATCAAAAACCCAAAAATGAGTTGAACTACCATAATCCCCATGCATTAGGCTCTGGTACTTGCGTACAATGTTTCTAATGTCGCATTCAGTTTTGGCTAAATACCAATTAACTAGGTTGTAAAGATTCAAGTTACTTAGATCAATTTGATCCCTGCTGTCTATTCTTCTGTATTTTTACACTATAAATGATTGAGTTACGCCAAGCCACTCTTGAGATACTGGCAAATTCAGATGTGCAATCGAAGGTGAGTCAGCTTGCTCGCTTGTTCGATGGGTATCAAGCTGGGCGCGTTACCGTAAACCTTTCTGCTAATTTCGATAGTCAAGATCTCTGCCTTCCTGGCCGACCTGCCAAGCCAGACCTAGTGGCGCCCAAGTTTGTTCCCAAAAGAAAAATGGATACGCTTAGTGGAAGGGCTATTCTTTGGCACTCCTTGGCGCATATTGAATTTAATGCCATGAATTTAGCTCTGGATGCGATCTGGCGTTTTTCAAACATGCCCAAGGCATATTATGAAGATTGGCTCAGGGTCGCAAAAGAAGAGTCATATCATTTCAGTTTGATCAGCGCCCATTTGCAATCCTTTGGATTTGGATATGGTGATTTTCCAGCTCACAATAGCTTGTGGGAGATGGTTGAAAAAACCACGGATTCAGTAATTGCTCGCATGGCTCTAGTGCCTCGAACTATGGAGGCAAGAGGTCTTGACGCGGTTCCAGAGATTCGGGATCGATTCAAGCAAATCAAAGATGAGCGCGCCGTAGAGATCTTAGAAATTATTCTCAATGATGAAATTGGCCATGTGCTCGTTGGTAATCGATGGTTTAACTTCTTATGTGCCATTGATAACCTATCTCCAATTTTGACTTATCAAGAGTTGGCTGAGAAATACCACGCACCCACTTTAAAGGGGCCATTTAATTTTGATGCCCGTGAGCAAGCGGGTTTTAGTTCTGAGGAGTTGGGTTTGCTGCAGTCCCTCAGCGAGCAGCGGAAACAAGTAGCATGAGGATTCTAAGCCTCATTCCGCCAATGACGCAGCTGAATACGCCGTATCCATCAACGGCATATCTCACAGGATTTTTGCGCTCACGTGGCTTTGAGGCGGTCCAAGAGGATTTAGCATTAGCCTTAGTTTTGAGTTTCTTTACCCCAGCAGGTTTGCTGGAGATAAAGGACCAGGCCTTAAAACTCTCCGAAGAAAATCGCAGTGCGAGCGTCAATTTCTTTCTTGATTACTTTTCGGATTATCAAGTCACTATTGCTTTAGCTATTGCATTTTTGCAGGGGCGCGATAGTACTCTTGCCCACCGCATCAACAGCCGTACTTTATTGCCTGAGGGGCCACGCTTTTCATCCTTAGATGTATATGATGAGGAAGAGGGCGGTGATTCATTGGCGTGGGCATTTGGTGCGCTAGGCTCCCATGATCGGGCGCGTCATTTAGCCACTCTGTATCTCAATGATCTATCTGATGTTTTACGTGACGCAGTAGATGAACGCTTTGAGTTTGTCCGCTACGCAGAATCCTTGGCGGGCAGTCAGCCTACGTTTACGCCCTTGGCTGATGCCTTAGGGGCAAGACCCACATTAATGGACTTGCATTTGCAGGAGCTTGTAAAGTCTTCCATAGAAAAGCATCAACCCACTTTAGTATTGTTATCAGTACCATTTCCTGGGGCAATGTATGCTGCATTACGAATTGCCCAAACCATAAAAAATAATTACCCCAACATTAAAATTGGTCTTGGTGGTGGTTATGTGAATACTGAGTTACGTGAACTAACTGATCCACGTATATTTGATTTTGTAGACTACATCACACTAGATTCTGGTGAGCGACCCTTGCTTGCTCTTTTAGAGCATTTAGATGGTAAACGCTCTGCAGAAAGGCTGGTTCGTACATTTATCCCAACCACTGGTAATGAGGTTCTGTATATTAATTGGCAGGAGCCTGATATTGCTTTTGAGGAGGTGGGTACTGCTACCTGGGATGGGCTACCACTTAATTCCTATTTATCCCTGCTAGATATGCTCAATCCCATGCATCGCTTGTGGAGTGATGGGCGCTGGAATAAGCTTACTGTTGCTCATGGTTGCTATTGGAAAAAATGTAGCTTCTGTGATGTTAGCTTGGATTACATCTCTCGATATGAAACTGCTTCAGCAAGTCTTTTGGTTGACCGTATTGAAGTAATTGTTTCTGAGACTGGTCAGACGGGATTTCATTTTGTTGATGAAGCGGCGCCCCCAAAAATCTTAAAAGCCCTTGCTGAGGAATTAATACGTCGCAAGGTAGTGATTTCTTGGTGGGGAAATATCCGCTTTGAAAAGACTTTCACGCCCGAGTTATGTGAATTACTTGCTGAAAGTGGATGTATAGCAATGTCAGGTGGTTTAGAAGTGGCTTCTGATAGGCTTCTCGACCTCATGAAAAAAGGTGTTTCAGTAGAGCAGGTAGCCCAGGTGACCAAGGCGTTCTCGAGTGCCGGCGTCTTGGTGCATGCTTATTTAATGTATGGTTTCCCGACGCAAACCGTCCAAGAAACTGTTGATTCGCTCGAGTATGTGCGCCAGCTTTTTGAAAATGGCTGTATTCAAAGTGGATTCTTCCATCGCTTTACTTGTACGGTACATTCTCCGGTAGGGCTTGACCCAGAAGCTTATGGAATCGAGCTTGTGCCATTGCCTCCTATTAGCTTTGCTAAGAACGATGTTGCTTTTATCGACCCCACTGGAGTAGATCACGATCTTCTCGGCCTTGGTCTAAAGAAAGCGATTTACAACTTTATGCATGGCCTAGGCTTTGAGGAGGATGTCCATAAGTGGTTCGATATACCCTCTGTACCAAAAGCTTCAGTAGGACGCAATAAAATAGCTAAAGCATTGAAGCATCTATAAACTAGGTATATCTAATGTATTTCATTAAATCACTGTGAGTAGTAATATGAATTCATCTCGCCGCACTTTCATCGTATCAGCCGCTTTAACTCCAATTGCTTGCGGCGGACTTTCTTATGAGCACGGTGTTCCAGTTGCTCAACCAAAGCCGTTACCCGTGGTTCGTCCTCCGCAGATTGGGCAAGAGTGGACATATATCAAGAAAAATATCTTTGACGGAAAAACTTTGGATGTAATTACTGAGCGTATTTCTAATATAGGCTCAACTATTGTGATTGATCGCTCGACCGCAGATGGCACTCGCTTGCCTAGCGAAATCCAGACTTCATGGGGAATGGTTGCTACCGATACGCAGTGGTCACGTTTGCTAAACTTCAGCCCATCCCTACCTCTCTGGCCTGAGCAACTATCTACCACCTGGTCAAAGCAGTTCAATACAAAGTACAGTATTGCCGGCTACTCAGATTCAAGAATGAATTGGCAGGAATATATGAGTGTGCAGAGCTGGGAAAAAATTACTGTTCCCGCTGGAGAATTTATTGCACTACGTTTTCAGACGCTCATCAATTATGAGAGCGAAGATCCAAATAAGATTGATTGCATCCGCAAAGAAACAGTTTGGTTCGCTCCGCAAATTGGCCGCTGGGTTGCTCGTGAGGCATCTGGCTCCTATCAAATTCAAGGGCAAATTGGAGCAGTTATCTTAGAGGGAAGCTACCAGTGGCAATTAAGTTCTTACAAATAAATACTCTACGTAGAATCCTTTTATTGTTGCCACCAGCCTTGCTGGTGGCCTGCATCTCTTCGCAGCCTTATCCAGTCTCAATTCCGTTGCCACAACCCATGAATCCACCTAAGGTAAGGGCGCCACAGATGGGGCAGGAGTGGGTCTACAACGTTCGTAATGTCTTTAATCAGGAGCTGGTTGATGTTGTTACGGAGAGAGTGGTTTATGTTGGACCCCAGATTCGTATTCAGCGCAGTGGATTAAAAGTAGGCCCACTCCCCGATGAAATTCAGGAGCCTTGGGGATATATCCTTCAGGACCCACACTGGAATCCCCCGCAAAAGTTTATACAGCCAATCCCCTTGTGGCCCGAGCAACTGGTTACGGGTTGGTCTGGCTTCTATCGCAATCGCTATCAGGTAGTTGGCTACCCTGACAATGACTACTATTGGGGCTTAAATATATCGGCGCTTAGTTGGGAGAGTGTTAGCGTCCCTGCTGGGCAATTTCAAGTTCTTAAGTATCAAAATGAGGCACCATACTTTACGAGTAATGATGTCTCCAGATTAGCCAGCATCCGCAATGAAGACGTCTGGTTCTCTCCTGAGGTTGGTCGCTGGGTTATTCGGCGCAGTGTTGGGCGCTATATATGGCCCGGTATGTATTGGAGCGGCGCTCTCTGGGAAGATTATCTGGAGTGGGAGCTTGTGTCCTGGAAGTAAGCAAAGCGCTTAAAATCAGCAGATAGTTATGTATACCGTTAAAGAACTCTTTCCAACCCTTCAGGGTGAGGGCGCCCACACTGGTCGTGCAGCTGTATTTTGTCGTTTTTCCGGCTGTAACCTGTGGAGCGGCCGCGAAGAGGATCGAGCAACAGCAGTTTGCCAATTTTGCGACACCGACTTTGTTGGTAGTGATGGTGCCGGTGGGGGGAAGTTTGAGACACCCTCTCTATTGGCAGATACCATAGAAGAGGTCTGGAGAAGCACTTCAGCTGGACCGCAGCAACGTTATGTTGTCTTTACTGGTGGCGAGCCATTATTGCAACTGGATACTGCATTAATAGATGCCTTGCATGCCAAGGGTTTTGTTATTGCGATTGAGACGAATGGAACAATAAAGGTGCCCCAGGGAGTTGATTGGGTATGCGTCAGCCCCAAGGCCGGGTCTGAACTCATTGTGTTGCAGGCTGATGAGATTAAGTTAGTAATACCTCAAGCTGGACATACCTCTATCGAAACCTTATTAGCTCGATTTGAGAAGATGGATTATCGCAATCGTTTCTTGCAGGCAATGGATGGTCCAAACCTTCAAGAAAACCTAGCTCTAGCAGTTGGCCTATGTCAAAAGCGGCCTTTATGGCGTTTGAGCGTTCAGACTCATAAAATCATCGGTATTCGATAATAGTTCCATCAAGCGATATTTCAGTATTTAGAAAAGTAATCATGACCACCAAGCACGAAGCCATCTCTATTACCCGTCGACTTGAGTTTGACTCAGGTCATCGGATTCCTAATCATGATGGACAGTGCCGCCACCTTCATGGTCATCGCTATGCGATTGAGGTTACACTCACCGGCGTAATTGCAGATCATCCTGGTAAGCCGGATGATGGCATGGTCTTGGATTTTGGCGACATTAAGCGCCTCACTAATCAATATGTTGTGGAGCCATGGGATCATGCGTTTCTCG
Source organism: Polynucleobacter sp. UK-Mo-2m-Kol15 (assembly GCF_018881505.1). Taxonomy (GTDB): domain Bacteria; phylum Pseudomonadota; class Gammaproteobacteria; order Burkholderiales; family Burkholderiaceae; genus Polynucleobacter. The sequence continues at coordinate 1,121,872 of NZ_JACVQC010000001.1, forward strand.
TGGCTAAAGAGGATGCTGGATTGGTAGAGTATTTAAACTCCATCCCCAATCACAAGACAGTAGTGTTGGAGCATGTACCTACTGTAGAAAACTTAGCTAGTGCAGCCTTTAGAGTGCTGCAGCCTGTTTTTGAAAAAGCCTTTGATGGCCGACTCAAGTTGGAATCTATTCGTCTTTATGAAACTCCCAATTGTTGGGCTGACGTTTCTCATTCGTAAGAAATAATATGCAAGCAGAGCTTGATCGCCAATTTATGCAGCAAGCTTTGGATCAAGCCAAACTCGCTGCTTCCGCTGGTGAGGTGCCTGTTGGGGCTGTATTGGTTAGAGATGGTCAAGTGATTTCAACTGGTTTTAATCAGCCGATTAGCAATAGCGATCCTAGCGCCCATGCCGAGATGATGGCGATACGGGCTGCAGCACATGATGAATCAAACTACCGCCTACCTGGCACAACTCTCTATGTGACTCTCGAGCCCTGCACAATGTGTGCTGGAGCGATGCTCCATGCTAGGGTTGAGCGGGTTGTATTTGGCGCAACCGACCCTAAGACGGGCGCTGCAGGAAGTGTGCTCAATGTATTCTTAGAGAAGCAAATTAATCACCAGACTCAAGTTGAAGGTGGCATTATGGGCGAAGAGTGCGGGCAAATATTGCGTGATTTTTTTAAGGAGCGGCGTTGAAGCAAATTCATTTGATTGCTCCTTCGGGGGCTAGCTTAGATAATCGCAGTCCATTGGCTGGAATTGAGTGGCTCAAGAAGCAAGGTATTGAGATTCTGAATTCAGATTGCGTGGGCCGAGTTGAGCAACGTTTTGCTGGCTCAGATGCAGAGCGTGTGGCTGAAATTAATCAACTCACTAAGCTTCCTCCCGATATTGTTGTTGTAGCCATGCGTGGTGGCTATGGATTACATCGCTTGCTCCCAAATATTCAATGGCCTGAAATTGCAGAGGCTGTTAAAGGCGGTTTGCAGATTTGTGGGCATAGTGATTTCACAGTGTTTCAGTTGGGCTTATTGGCTAAAACTGGTGCAGTCACTCTGGCTGGGCCTATGCTCAATTTTGATTTTGCTTCTCAAGGTGAACAGGGTGATGGCGTTAATCCCAACGCCTTTATGTGGGCGTATTTTCAGAAAGCAATTGAAGAGCGTCAATTGGATTGCACTATTGAGGCTACGCAACCCTACCTAAGAGATCCCGCTGTAGGACAAGTCTCAGGCATGCTCTGGGGTGGTAATTTAACGGTTTTGGCTGGATTAATTGGTACGCCGTATTTACCTAGTAAGCAACAAACTAAAGGCGGGATTCTATTTTTAGAGGATGTGAATGAACACCCTTATCGAATTGAGCGCATGCTGATGCAATTATTGGATGCCGGTATATTAGAAAATCAAAGCGTGATTCTGTTAGGCGGATTCTCAGCCTATCGTCTTTATGACAATGATCGTGGTTACACAATTGAAAGTGCTATCGAGGCTATTAGTCAGCGCCTACCTAAGAATATTCCGGTATTAACAGGCTTACCATTTGGGCATCAAGCCGAGAAACTCACTTTGCCGGTAGGTGCGCAAGCCCACATTCAATATGATGCAACGGGGTTTACTATTCGGTCTCAGTGGTAGCCCCTTCACATTAAGGATTTCCTTGTGCGAGTTTTAGCATTTCTAATTAGCTTATTGATTGCGAGTACTGCAATGGCAACCGAAGAACCTAAATTTTCTATGATTGAAAAATCAGAGTCTTTTGAGCTTCGCAACTATGCACCCCAATTAATTGCTGAGGTCAAGGTGGAGGGTGATTTAGATGCAGCCTCTAACCAAGGATTTCGCTTAATCGCTGCTTTTATCTTTGGGCAGAATCAAGTTAGCGAAAAAATTTCAATGACTACCCCAGTGGGAATAGAGGCAACGCAAAGCACTAAGATTGCAATGACTGTCCCCGTAGGTATTGAGGCTAGCAAAGGCTCAAGTAATGAATGGATATTCTCATTTGTCATGCCTGCTGAATATACCTTGGCGACGCTCCCAAAACCTATGAATCCTTTGGTTAGCATACGAGAGTTGCCGGCACAAAAGCGCGCAGCAATCACCTTTTCTGGTTTTTATAACGAGGATAAAGTTAATGAAAAAACCAAGGCCTTAGAGGAGTGGATTAAGAGTAAGCAATGGCAGGCAATTGGCGCCCCTCAATTTGCACGCTATAACCCCCCGTGGTCACTGCCCTTCATGCGCCGAAATGAAATTTTGATAACAGTTCGGGATTGATCGAAGGTACAAATCTTTCTGGCATTTGCTTTAGGGTATATGCCTACAGAAACTATCATTATTCCTCCATAGTATGGAGAAATGTGGAAACTCATTGAATTAACTTATGTAAGTGAACCAGCACAGGGCATGTCCTTTTTGGGACTAATGCGACTCCTTTACCACTCCTATTTAAGAAACCTCCGTTTAGAAATCACTGGCGCCTTAATTTTCGAGAATAATCAATTTGGTCAAGTCATTGAAGGCCCTGAGGATGTTATTGAGTTGATGTGGGAAAAAATTCAACAAGATAATCGGCATAAAAACATTCGATTGATTGAGCGGAAACAAATTAGCTCCAGAAGTTTTCAAAAGTGGACGATGGTTTTTCAGGGCGATAAAGAATTATTCAAGGGTTTACCTGAAGTTAGTGGAGCGATTGAAGAGGTTGATTTTCCAGTTGACCACCCCCTCTTGCTTGCCTTAAGGGGTGAGGGTAAAAACTGAATTAGCAAGCAGCCCCTAGGGTGGTTGATCTAGGTACCATGCACCCTTAAGTCAAATGCATTAATATTGATGCATTATTTAAATATATAGGCATGAAAATGAATCAAAAGCGCGCAACCCTGCTACGTGACAAAACAAGAAGTATCTATCTGACAGGCATCCTGATCTTTACCGGCATTTTCACAACCATCTCTGCTTGCGTTTGGTTTGTGTCCGCACTCAATTTTTGAGTTTGTAAGGCGCCCCTCTTAAACGGGGTTTTGGTATTACGTTCCTTGAATTGTAATTTAGCTAGTTACGAATACAGCCCCTTGTGAGCTATGGTCCTTGCCCCTTTATGCGTCGCAATGAGGTGATGATTTAAAAGTTCAACCTTAATTTCTGAACTCTAGGCCTCAAAACTCTTTAATACAAACCCGGCACCACCATCTTGACCTAGTGCCCTCACAAGAATAGGCATGCTTTCGGCCAATTGCTTTTCTAGTGTCCATGGCGGGTTAATAATGAACATACCACTGGCCTGAAGACGACGATCTTTAGGTGCATTCTCTACCCTTAGCTCAACTTGTAACCAAGAGCGCTTGTGGGTTGTTGCAATCTTTTTTATATGATCCGGTAGAGAAGCAGATTCTCTTCTGGAGAGGCATGGATACCAGATGGCAAAACAGCCAGTAGCAAAGCGGTGTAGTGCTTCCTCTATTGTATTTTCGAGATAACGATAATCTTGCTTATCCTCATAAGAAGGATCAATTAAAACAAGTCCACGTCTGCTGGGAGGTGGCATCAAGCCCTTCAGTCTGGTAAAGCTATCCTCTGCGTAAACATCAATTTGCTTTGTTTGCTTGAGTTGGTTGATATTGTGGCGCAGGATATCAATCTCTTTGGGGTGTAGTTCAAAGAGTTTAAGACGATCATGTGACCTTAGTAAGCGCGCCAAGATAAATGGGGAGCCAGGATAGATTGTGATCTCGTCAGCAGTATTTTCGGAGTGAATACACGCAAGATAGTTCTCAATACCAGGACTTACAGAATTATTTTTTGCAAATTGAGCTAGGCGATAAATACCTTGATCCGCCTCTTTGCTGACAGTTGCAAAGCCATCAATCAGACTATAGATGCCAGCACCAGCATGGGTATCAACAATGGTTAGGGCGCCCGGTTTTTCTTGGAGGTATTCAAGCAGATGAATCATGACAAGATGCTTGAGAATATCCGCATGACTACCCGCATGAAAAGCATGGCGGTAACTAAACATCTTTATATTGCCTTGGTTTTTTGCGCATGAATAAACAATGTGAGAGTGATACTAATTAAGGCTACACAAGCATATTGCAAAGACTGATTCAATTCGGAGTCTAGGGTTTGGGTGAGCAGGACATAAATAGTCGCTAACCCGCCCAGCGCAAGCAAGCGAGGCCCGATCTTACTGGGCGTCAACTGTGTTTCTGAAATTAATCTAGATAATCCAGCTCCAAGCATCCCCGACCATAATCCAACGGCACAACCTGCTAAAACATCGGTTAGCCAGTGGGCGCCCAGTGCATTTCGAGAGATGCCAGCAAAGGCGGCAATGATGAAGATCCACCACAAAGAAGCTCTTTTATCGCGATCGCAAGCAAAGTAAATTCCAGAGACAACTGCAAAAGCAGTGATCGTATGGCCAGATGGCATCGCCTTATGTAACAGGGGCTCACCTATGCGATAGAAGTCCTCTATGGCCAATACTCCAGCAGGGCGAGGGAGCGCTAAAAAGGGTTTGACGATTTGACTGCATGCGCCACCAATGAGAGATGCGAACAGTCCAGCACAGAGTAATCGCGGCGCTAGAAGTAGGAGTGGAAAGCATAATGCATAGACGCCCCAGCCATTGCCAATGAAAGTAAACCAAGTCCATAGGGTGTCAGGCAGAATCTGTGTATGGCGATTGATGAATAAGAATGTTGGTGTTTGTAGTTCACCAAAATAAAGTGCGATAGCTAAACTCAGCGGCAGAAGTGGAATGCACCAAACCCAAATTGATGCAATTGCAAAAACGGATTTGCGCTGCTCAGTCATACGAATTAACGTGCCCGCTCTTGATCGGCTTCATTTAATTGATGCGTCATCTTTTCTAGTACCTGAGCAACCGTGATGGCTTGCATACAGACATTGTCATGACACGGTGTTTTACGATGATTGGCTGCACTAACGCAGGGTGAACATGCCAGATTGGCGGTAATTGCAATTGATTTACCAATAGAGCCATACAGTGCTGGCGTTTCTGGTCCGAAGAGGACGACTGTTCGCAATGGAGTAACGGCGGAGAAGTGGCCAGGCCCAGAGTCGTTAGTCACCATCACGTCAGAGAGGGTGTAAAGCGGTGGTAATTCCGCAAAACTCACTTGACCTGCAAAATTCAAGGCATTTTTAACATTAGCAACAGCGCGTACTTTTTCAACGTATTCAAATTCAGCAGGGGATCCAGTGATCAAAATCAGATCATCTGGGTAGCGTTGATTTAATTCCTGAATGAGTTCTGAGAAGCGCTGCTGTGCCCAACGTCTTTGCGGTAATAAATCACTGGCATTGGGGTTCACCAAAATCAGACGTTGCTGACCTTGCTTAAACGCTATACCAAAAGTCGCGCTAAGTTTCTCTATGCGCTCGCTAACTTTGCTTAATACCGTTGGATCAATTACTGCTTGCTCTAAACGAACTTCAGAATCCGCAATCTGAATTTTGCTAAATGGTACCTCTGTTTGTTTAGCAAATGCCGCATGAATTAAGGATAGAAAATTCTTCGTAATGTGGATGTGCGGGTTGTAATGGACTTTGCGAGTCAGCATATAGCCACGCCACAATCCCTCGCCATGAAAAATGTGATAACCCACGCGACGGCGTGCGCCGCATAGACCAGTGAGCAGTGCCGTAAATCGAGAGAACAGCTCTAGATCAATAACAGTATCGATACGATGCTTGCGCGCCACTAGTAAAAATTTGAGCGTGTCTTTAATTAAGCCACCCAAACTCGAGGAGTCAATTGTAAAAATATTTTCAGGCTTGACGGTATTTAATAAAGTGAGGCTAGCGCGATTACTTTTGAAGATTAGGAAAAATAATTCAGCGCCACGAGCTTGCGCATTGCGCATAGCTGGATCAACCAGAATCGCACTCCCCATCTCCGATAACTCAATGAAAAGTAATTTGCGTGGTTCATCCGGACTAGAGCTAAAGATATTCTTGAAGCCATCAATTAGGGCGACTATCGGGCTTGCTACTGCGCAAAGCGGTACACCAACCCAATGGTCGATAGCACGCATGGTGTTGACGCTAATACTCATAGAGGGACTTTAAAAAAATTATTTCCGTTTTAATAAAAAGTAAGCACCAGGCAATACCGATAAGACGGTAATGGCGCCATAACTAATGGATGCTAGTACCGTCATGGATGGACTTACTCCCCATAATGCCAATACAGAAGAGAGTGTAGCTTCGCGCAATCCCCAGCCAGAGATGCTAATGGGTAGCATCAAGAGGAGACTGAGTGCTGGCAAGCCAATCATAAGCGCCTCAATAGGAGCATCAACTCCATACGCTTTTAAGCAAAAAAGGAGCGTCAAGATAGTGAAAGCATGAATACCAATTGCAAATGCCGCTTGAGCCACATTCATGGGCCAAGAAAAAGCGAGCTTAATGCCAGGTAAAGCTTGGTTCATTTTGACGCGGTCCAATAACTTCTGCAAAAGATTGCAGCTAGGACCCCAGGCCAAAATTGCAGCAATCACTAAGCCTGCAAGAATCATGATGCCGGTGATTGCATAACCTAAATCTGTTCCCCAGGCAGCTAGCGTTGCGCCTCCAAGAATGAGGCCAATCCCACCTAGTAAATTATTTCCTGCTAAACCAAGTAAGCGATCAACAAGAACCATAGAAAAGCTCAATCTTAGCTTTGGGGTTGCATGCGCCAAATCAACGGAGTGATGCAGTTCTTCATCAAGCTCTTTTTCTTCGATTAGCTTCCCACTGCTATTTAAATGTGTCGCTGTAATTGCTCGATAACTGTCGCCACCAAGGGTGCTTGGCAACCCTTGATTAATGAGCCCGCCTGCAAGATAGAGTGCTACGAAGTCAGTAAGACTGCCCTGAAACCCAACTTTGCGCATCAGAAAACCCCAGCGCAGTCCACCGCAAATAAATGCTGATAGCATCATCAGGGCGGCAGCCAAAAACCACCAAGGCTGCATCTGGATATCAGATTCTAAAAGGGCGTACCAATCAATTCCGCTAGTAGCTTTCCAGAGGAGTGCGACGGATAACAAAATACGGATCGTGGGCCAGGCCCGTTTGAGGATTGCTTTCCACCCGGATGTGGCTTTTGGGGTGGTTTGGGGTTGTGAACTCATAGGCGTAAGGATAATGCCTACGGCTCCTAAGGTCTTGAATTTGGGGAATTAAGGTGCCGCACTTGCAGCCTGCCAATTGCGGCAGAGGCTGAAGTCAAACTTGGATAAAACCCTCCCAAATTGGACGATTTCTAAGCTATCCAAGGGGTCACAGACTTCAAAAGCGAGATTACTGCCCACAGGAGGCTTAAAGGCCATGCCTGACCAATTAATGAGCAGGACGCTGCCGCCAGCTGGTAATTGCCCAGACCAAAGGTCAAATTGATCTTGCCTCTGATCTAGAATGAAAGTCGGCAAGGGGCTTGCATACCAGGCCGCTCTACTGCCCAGCGTCCAGTTTTGAACTGCTATAGCGTTAACTTTATTAGTCTGTGCTAATTGAGCGGCTTTTTGGCCAGCCAATTTCCATCCATACAGGTCGGCAATTGGATTTGATTTTACGGCTGAGCTACTAATACCTCCCGCCAAAACAAAGCCAAAACCAAGTAAGCAAATAAGTATCTGTCCAATCAGCAAAATGCGAATCGCCAAGCGACGATGCATGGCCCACGCCTTAGCCAGGCCGATACCTGCAAATGGTGCGAGACAAAACCAAGCCGGTGTAGTCCAGTGCGGTAGGCTACCGCCTCCAGAAAGTGAGGCAAAAATCATGAAGGGGATCAAGAAGAAGCTGAGCAAGGCAATGAGAATCATCTTCTGCGAGTGGAGGCAATGCTTAAGGAATATATAAACACCGAAGAGCAGTAGTGGTCCAAAACACGCAATTTGAATACCTGTAAAGGCAGCAACTCTGCGCCATGCCCAAGTCCCGCCGCTACCGTGGGCGATTTGATATTTGAAGGAGATCCAATCATGGATCCAGTTCCAGTACAGCACTGGACTAATGACAATGAGAGCAATGACTACTGCGAACCAGAAGCCTACCTTAGTAATCCAAGCTTTTTTGGGTGAAGCTAAAAATACCGCAAGCAAGGCAAAGGCGGTAAATGCAGCGGTGTACTTACTCAGACCTGCCAAACCAAGCAGTAATCCACTGATAACCCAGTCTGCAATCGTGAAGTGATCCTTTCGAGTCCATCTTAAAGCCATCAACATCAAGCTCAAACTGAGGGGGGTAAGTAGGGTGTCTGGCAGAAGACCAATTGCCAATACATGGGGTAATGGAGCTGCAATGATTGCTAGGACAGCCATGAGACCACAAAGATTTGCCGCAGGGAGGGTGGTGGTTAAGTAGCCTGAATTACGCCCCAGTATCAAGCGATGAATCTCTAGCGTCACTCGATACACTAAGAAGGCAGAAATGATCCACAACAATTCTGGAATTAAACGAATGATCCCCTCGGATGAGGTCAATGCAACTAGCGGCCACTGAATCCAACCTACCAGTGGTGGATGATCAAAGTAACTCCAAGCAAGATGTTTTGCATATAAAGCGTAATGCGCCTCGTCTACGGAAAACTCAACCAGAAAGCCGAGAGCAAAATGCACCACTGCAGCAATACAGACGCTGATAACAGCCCAGCTTGAGGGAGATTGATGGCGCATATCATGATTTTAGACTTAGAGACTCATTCTTTGGGACAATTCAAATGATGTGTATAAAAAAATGCTTTCGATCCCTCTTGCTATTGACTGCTATAGCCATCTCTTTGGCTGGCTGCGCAGGCTTGACTGGTAATTCTGTCGAGAATGAGGCAGGCCAAGCATTTAATGCAGACCAGTTGCCCCCTCAGGAGGATTTACCAAAATTTTCTGCCGAGAAGCCAAAAAATGGAATGCCAGATGGTTGGCATTTCTATCGCATAGCACCTTACAAAAAGAATACGATTTATCGACTTGAGAAATACCAGGGTCGCACAGTACTAGCTGCCAACTCGAAAACATCAGCATCTGGCTTAGCAGTAAAACTTCGCCCCCGCTCAGCGCACAACTTGTGGCTCCAATGGGAGTGGAAGGCAGTAGGTGCAATACCTCAGGCGGACAATGCACAAAGCCAGTATGACGATGCCCCACTCCGAATCTTGGTGGCTTTTGATGGCAACAAATCAAAGCTACCACTAAAAGAAAAGCTGACTTTTGAGATGGCTAGCCTAATTAGTGGTCAAGAGATGCCTTACGCCACAGTAATGTATGTATGGTCAGGCAAGAATTCAGTGAATACGGTTTTGAATAATGCCCACACTTCTCGCGTGAAGATGATTGTGGTTGACTCTGGTTGGGATGGCTTGGGCGAATGGCGCAAGCACGAACGCGATCTAGTGGCTGACTATAAATTAGCCTATGGAGAGGTGCCAGGCAATGTTATCGGTATTGCCCTTCTGACTGATACTGACAATACGAAATCAGAAACGCGTGCCCTTTACGGTGATATTGAGTTGGTTCGTAAAAATCCTAAATAAGCTTTGAATGCCCAGGTTGCCAACGCTTTAAGAGTAGAGCATTAGTTAGTACACAAAAGCTAGATAGCGCCATCGCGCTTCCAGCTAGCATGGGTGATAAATAACCCAAAGCTGCCATCGGTATACCAATCGTATTAAATGCAAATGCCCAAAATAAATTCTGACGAATCTTGTCCCAAGTTTTTTTAGAGATATCAATTGCATCTGCCACTAGAGTGGGATCACCCCGCATTAAAGTAATTCCGGCAGCCTGCATTGCCACATCAGTCCCAGTAGACATCGCCATTCCTACATCTGCTATTGCCAATGCTGGCGCATCATTTACACCATCACCAATCATGGCTACAAAGTGTTTAGTGCCAGTACTTGTAATTTGTAGTTTGTGAATAATCTCCGCTTTATTGCCAGGCATAATTTCAGCAAATACTTCATCAATGCCGATGCTTTTTCCTACCCGGTTAGCAGCAGCTAAATTATCACCAGAGAGCATCACTATTCGAATATGTAATGCATGCAATGCATCAACTGCTAACTTTGCATTGGGTTTAAGCTCATCTCCAAAAGCAATCACGGCGATTGGCTTTGGTGCTTGACTACCTTCTTTACCTAAGTCCATCAAGACGGAAACAGTTTGACCTCGCTCAAAACAAGCCTGAGCTTTTTGCAAAATAAGATTGTGCTGAGTGCCTTCTTCTAGAGAGGCAATGCTCTGTAAGCGAAGTGTTTGACCTGTCAAAGGACCATTACTTGGAGTGCCTTCAATGCCAATACCAGGAAGACCTCTGCTTGATGAAGTGGTAAATGGTGTAATACCTTTTATTTTGGCAGCATCAAGCAAGGCTTTAGCCAAAGGATGCTCGCTTCCTAATTGCAAACCTGCAGCAGTAGCAAGGATTTGATCAACATCAATGAGCCAATGATCAAAAGGGAGGAGGGCAAGCATACGTGGTTTGCCGACGGTTAATGTACCAGTCTTATCAAAGGCAACAATATTGAGTTTGTGGGCTAACTCCAATACTTGTGGATCCTTAATCAGAATACCAAAGCGCGCCGCAACGCCAGTGCCAGCCATGATGGCGGCTGGAGTAGCTAAGCCTAGTGCGCAAGGGCAGGCGATCACTAGAACTGAAACGGCACGTAAAATAGCAACGGAGATCGAATCTAAATAAAGCCAGTTACCGATACCTGTAATGAGTGCAAGAATAATCACTGTAGGTACGAAGATCGCACTCACCTGATCTACTAATTTTTGAATTGGTGCTTTTTGAGTTTGCGCCTCTTCTACTAAGTTAATTATTTGCGAGAGCACGCTTTCAATGCCAACGGCTTGCGCCATCACGACAAGAACACCCTCACCATTTAAAGCGCCACCGATTACCTTGAGGCCAAGTGTCTTTTTAACGGGCTCGCTTTCACCAGTCAGAAGGGACTCGTCAACGTGGCTAGCACCCAAAAGAATGACGCCATCAACTGGGATACGTTCACCCGGTAGCACCAAAACGCGATCTCCAGGCAGCACTTGATCTAAAGGTAAGTTGCGGTATTGATCTGCGCCCACACCTACATTGCCCTGCAGCTCAAGATCGGCGTTTAACACTTTTGCCTGTTCGGGCCAGAGTTTTTGTAGGGTGCGAATCGCTTCGCTAGTTTGTTGCTTGGCGCGGGCTTCTAGCCATTTGCCTAACAAGACCATGCAAATAATGACTGCCGAGCCCTCAAAGTACAGTTCATGGGCATGACTTGAGGTAACTAAGATATAGAGGCTTAGCCCATAGGCAGCGCTTGTTCCTAGAGAAACCAGCAAGTCCATATTGCCGGCACCTGCCATTAAGGACTTATAGCCCGCCTTGTAGAAGCGCCATCCCAAAATAAATTGCACGGGCGTTGCTAAAGCCAACTGCCACCAACCCGATAAAGACCAATGAATGCCAAATGGCATGAAGAACATGGGTAAGAATAGGGGGGCTGAAAGCAAGAAGCTGAGGATGACGCGGCCTAAGCCATCTGCAGCCCAAAAGGATTTCTCTACCTTCCGATCTAGATTGCCTCCAATCGAGCCCTCTTTAGCCTCATAGCCTGTCTTTTGGACTAAGGCGATGATTTCATCTAGGTTGGATGCACCTTTTTGTACTCGCACCCTTGCCTGCTCTGTGGCTAAATTGACGCTTGCTGCTTCTACCCCGGGAATCTTATTCAAGGCTTTTTCTACCCGGCTGACACATGATGCGCAGGTCATTCCGCTTATATCTAGCGTAAAAAACTGAGAATTACTGGCTTCTTCGGGGCTCATGTAGAAGATAATCTACCGTAAGGTGAAAAAATACCATCAACAATTGTATTTTGACCGTTTTTTTAAGGAGTGGCTATGTTCACACTAAAGGTTTCAGGGATGACTTGTGGCGGCTGCATTAATGCAGTCACTCGGGCTGTTCAGGCCCAAGACCCCTGGGCTCAAGTTCAGGCAGACTTGACGACTCAGCTAGTCACACTTGAGACAACACTCACGCCGCAATTGGCTGCGGGGCTCATAACAGATGCTGGGTTTCCAGTTTCACAATAGCCCTAAATTTGGCTTTAGCAATTTTTTGCATGTGCGGTTAATCTACGCACTATTTGATTTTTCATCAAAAGACTTAATAAAAGAGGTTGAGCGAGTATTCAAGAGCTTACTCATCTTAATAGGAGAAGGTTGTGTCGCTTACTGTAGAGGCTGTGCAAGCAGCATTAAAGGGTCTGATTGATCCAAACACCCAAATTGATTTTGTAACATCAAAGAGTGTTAAAAATTTACGCGTTGATGGCGGTGACGTTAGCTTAGAGATCGTTTTGGGCTACCCAGCAAAAAGTCAGTTTGATGCAATTCGTAAATCCGTTATTGCAGTGCTCCGCGAATTACCAGAAGTGAAGAACGTGAGCGTCAATGTCAGTAGCCAAATCGTTGCGCATTCTGTTCAGCGTGGAGTCAAGCTATTACCTAATGTAAAAAATATTATTGCGGTTGCTAGCGGCAAAGGCGGAGTTGGAAAGTCTACTACCGCAGTGAATCTAGCTTTGGCTTTAGCTGCTGAAGGCGCACAAGTTGGCGTTTTGGATGCAGATATCTATGGCCCCAGCCAACCGATGATGCTGGGCATTACCGGAAGGCCCACATCTGTTGAAGAAAACACGATGGAGCCCATGGAAGGTCATGGTATTCAGGCGAGCTCAATTGGTTTCTTGATTGATGATGATGCACCTATGGTGTGGCGTGGCCCAATGGTGACCTCTGCCTTGGAGCAATTACTGCGTCAAACCCGTTGGCGTGATTTGGATTACCTGATTGTAGATATGCCTCCTGGCACTGGTGATATTCAACTAACACTTGCTCAAAAGGTGCCCGTTACAGGTGCGGTGATTGTGACTACTCCGCAAGACATTGCCTTGCTTGATGCGCGTAAGGGCTTGAAGATGTTTGAGAAGGTTGGGGTGCCGATTGTGGGCATCATCGAAAATATGAGTACCTATGTTTGCCCTAGTTGCGGCCATGAGGAGCATGTGTTCGGCACCGGTGGTGGTCAGAAGATGTGCCAAGAATATGGCGTCGACTTTTTGGGCTCTTTACCTCTCAATTTATCTATTCGTGAGCAGGCTGACGCAGGACGCCCAACCGTGGTGGCTGATCCTGATGGTGCGATCAGTGCAATTTATAAGACGATTGCAAGACAAGTCGCCATCAAGGTTGCTGCGCTCTCGAAAGATATGAGCAGTAAATTTCCTAACATCGTGGTTCAGAACACCTAAGGCCTTATGCGTTTTGCTGTTCTCATACGTAAGCAGTTTGTGGATAACCCCTGGATTTCCTATCGGTGGGCGCCTCAAGAGGTCTTGCCAGATTATGGGCAATTTAGTAATTCACTGAGTGAAGAGAGTGGAATCACTGGGCAGTTTCTGGGGCTCGATGATGGGGGTGAATCCTGGTTATTTACTGGTTACGAACTCAATCTCTTTCCGGATGAATGTGAAGGTTACTATCTCAACCTGTCTGCCCCTCAACCCTGCTGGTTCATAATGTGGCGCCCAGAGGATGATATTGAGCGCTATGTGGATGCCCAGTCTATTGAGATGGCAAAGGCTGAGGCTACGATTGCTGTTCCTCATCGGATTAGTGTGAGTTACAACGAGGCAGGGCGCTTGTTAGATGGTGGTGAATTAGTAGATAACATCCCTTTATCCCCAGAGCACGCTTCTTGGCTACAAGAGTTTGTGAATGAACATTACCGCCCAGAACCTAAGAAGCGTCATCGCCCTGAATCTTTTAAGGGCGCCAATCGTGGTGCCGAAGATTAATGGCTGGCAGCTTTCTAAATCGTTGGTCACGGCTCAAGTCTGGGGAGCAAGTCGAGCCTGAGAAAAAGGCACTTGATCAATCTAAACAAGAATTAATAACTCCCTCTGAGCTCAAGCAGGAATCGGATGATGCTAAAGAAACACTACCTTCTGCCACTTTAGAGGATGTGGAGAAGATAGATCGCTTTGCACCTGACTTCTCTGCCTTTATGAAGCCGGATGTAGATCCTGCAGTTCAGCAGGCAGCTATGAAGAAAATGTTTTCAGACCCCCATTTCAATGTGATGGATGGTCTAGACATCTATATTGATGACTACTCTAAGCCAGATCCCATTCCCATGGAAATGCTCAAACGCATGGTGCAATCTGACATGCTAAATATTTTCAGCAAAGATAGTGATGAGAAAAGCCCAAGCACGCAAACCGCTGTCAATAAAGCTCCCGAGGCAGAGGAGCGGGCTTTACCCCTAGCTTCACAGACTGATTTAATATCCACACAAGCACCTATTCAGGAAGTGGGCAATAAAGACCCATTACCCGTAGACAAGAAAACCAGTTAAGAAGAAACCAATGAGTCAAAAATTAGTCTGCAATTGCAACGGAACCATGCCTTTGGATGGTAAGGCTTTGGGTCTCACTGTGCATAATTCCTTATGCAGACAGGAAATTGGTTCAGTCATTAAAGCATTCGATGGCAGCGACTCGATTGTGATCGCATGCACCCAGGAGAGTGCTTTATTTAGTGAATTAGCCGAACAATCATCAAAACCTTTGGTGGCACCATTACGCTTCATCAATATTCGTGAGTTAGCTGGTTGGACGCAAGAAGCTAAAGCCTCTACACCGAAGATCGCTGCACTACTCGCCTTAGCAGATTTACCCGAGGCAGAACCTGTTCCTGTTGTCAATTATGAGAGCCAAGGTCGACTATTGATTGTGGGTGCTGGCGATCAAGCTTTCCCTTGGGCTGAAAAACTCAGTGACTCTCTTGATGTCTCAGTTCTATGCACAGAGCCAGGCGCATTGCCAATTGCAAGAAACTTTCCCATCTATACCGGTGAAATAACAAAGTTAGATGGGTATTTGGGGCAATTTTCTGTTGACTGGAATTTGCAAAATCCAATTGATCCAGAGATGTGTACGCGCTGCGGCGCCTGTGTTGAGGTTTGCCCGGAAAGTGCAATTGATGATTCGTTTCAGATTGATTTAGATAAATGTAAATCGCATCGAGCATGCATTACGGCTTGCGCTGGTATCGGTGCGATTAATTTTGATCGAGTAGAGCGCCAGCGTAATGCTGAGTTTGATTTGATTATGGATTTGCGTGCCGATCCCAAAATGCGTATGAGTCAGACTCCGCAAGGCTACTTTGCTCCTGGAAAAGATCCACTTGAGCAAGCATTGGCAGCAAATCAATTATTAGGTTTAGTTGGTGAATTTGAAAAGCCTAAATACTTTGCCTATACAGAAAAGATTTGCGCTCACGGCCGCAATGGCAAAGTGGGCTGCAGTGCTTGTATCGATGTGTGTTCTACCGGCGCAATCTCATCTTTGTTTAAAAGCGGGCAGGGCACTGTAGAGGTTAATCCCAATTTATGTATGGGTTGCGGAGCCTGCTCGACCGTATGTCCATCGGGCGCGATGCGCTACAACTATCCAAGTGTGGCCCATCAAGGCAGGGAGATTAAAACTCTTGCTAATATCTTTGCTGCTGAGAGCGCAAAGGTTAAACAAACGCAAGCACCTGCTTTGCTACTGCACAATCTGAAGGTCGGCACCCTAGCTTTAGATTCTCTCGGACGCTTAGCTCACTTAAGACCAAATCAGTTTGAAGGATTACCATCCTTTGTCTTGCCTTATGGAGTTGAACATATTGCCTCGACTGGCTTAGATTTATGGCTAGGCGCACTGAGCTATGGTTTTGGTGAGGTCATTCTTCTACTCACGGGCGATGAGGATCCTGCTTACCTAGCTGCACTAGAAACGCAAAGCGATTTGGGTAATGCGATTTTGGCCGCCTATGGATTCGATGCCAGATTCTCCCTAATTCAACTCAACTCTGTTGAAGATCTCCAGCTTGCATCGGCTGCAATGGGTAAGCTTCGTCAGCGTGGTTTTTTGTCAGCAATATGCACGCCTGCAAGCTTTGGTTTGAGCAACCAAAAGCGCGAAACCATTGAAATGGCTTTAGAGCATTTACAAAAGCAAGCAAAGACACCGCTTCCTGCTGGTGGGATTGCTTTGCCCAAGTCCTCTCTCTTGGGTGGCCTGAATATCAATCAAGATACTTGCACACTCTGTATGTCTTGCGTGGGCAGTTGTCCCGAGGGCGCTTTGTTAGATAACTTAGACGAGCCTAAGCTTTCCTTTATTGAAAAGCAGTGTGTTCAATGTGGCATCTGCGTCACAACTTGTCCCGAACAAGCTTTGTCTCTAGCTCCTCGTTTACAGACAGTGGAAGAGCGTAGGCAAAAAATAGAGCTTAACGAGACTAAGCCATTCCATTGCATTAGCTGTGGCAAGGTCTTTGGAACAGCAAAGATGGTGGATTTGATGCTGCTGAAGTTAGGCGCCCATGGTGCCTTTGCAGGGGCAGCGCTTGATAGGTTAAAGATGTGCGGCGACTGCCGTGTTGTGGATATGGCGAAGAAAGAATTATGAGTGAGCAGATAAAAGAGGGCACCTCTACTGAGGTTGGTGATGTCGGTTTGCCAGAGGATTTGGCTAGGGCCGATCTATATGGCTTGATTGCTAGATTCTTTCATCAGCCGCCAGATCAGGAATTATTAGATCAAATAGCCGCCTCTATCCCAGATGGGGAGGAGGCGAAGCCTGAGGATGCTCCATTAGCTAAGGTTTGGCATAGCGTCGTCGAGGTTGCCAAACATAATCCTGCAACATCTTGGCGTGAGGAGTTTGATCGTAACTTTATTAGCGTGGGTCGTCCCAATGTGATTCTGAACGGCTCTTTTTATATGGCAGGTCATCTGAATGAAAAGCCGCTTGTCGAGATTCGACGTGCTTTAGAGGTTTATGGCTTGGAGTCGGCTGAAGAGGTCACTGAGACTGAAGATCATCTCTCAGCGCTCTGTGAGGTTATGCGCTATCTCATAGCAGGTGACGATGTAGAGGTCTCCAACCTTACTAATCAGCGCACTTTTTTTAATGACCATATTCGTCCCTGGTATGACGAACTCTGTAATGCCATAGAAGATATTGCTGATATGCATCTCTACCATCCAGTAGCCGCTTTAACGAGAGAATTTCTGGCGATAGAGGGGCAGAGTTTCGACATGATTTAATGTTGCATTGCACAAGAGGGAAATCCCTATAAAAATAAAAATTCTAAATATGCAAAAAATACATTTACCAATTACACTCAATACATATCAAATTTGCACTAAACAGGAGCATTAGATGAACACCAAATCTACAGCCGTAGCAAACGAAGAAAATAAGCCTGCACGGAGAAAGTTTTTCATCGGAGCTGGTGCCACTGTTGGCGCAGTTGCCGTTGCCTCGCAAACTTCTATTGGTAAGGCAGTCATTCAAGAAATCGGCAGTACAGTTCAGGGCAAAGATGACGGTTATCAGTTATCTGCCCACATTCGTAAGTACTACGAAACCACCATGCTTTGAATTCAGTTTTTAGCGAAGTCGTTTCCAAATAATTAAATAAAAATATTTTTCAGGGACAACATATGAGTCTGACTCGTAAATCCAATACCCCACAGAGCGGTCGCTCTACACCTGCATCCCGCCTCATCGGTAGCTTGTCACGTGGACTTCAATCCGCTGTGCCGACGATGGATCGTCGTACCTTCCTCAAGCGCTCAGGAGTTGGCGTTGGTGCTGGTATCGCGGCAAGCCAGTTGAGCTTAGTGCAAAAAGCGGTTGCTGAGCCAAGCAAAGCGATGCTGGACGGCAAGGGCAAGATTGAGGTGAAGAGAACGATTTGTACCCACTGCTCCGTAGGTTGCGCAACTGACGCGACTGTTGAGAACGGTGTTTGGGTTCGTCAAGATTCTGCATTTGATTCCCCAATTAACTTGGGCGCTTACTGCGCTAAGGGTGCATCTTTGCGCGAGCATGGTCACGGCGATTTCCGTTTGCGTTACCCAATGAAGTTGGTTGACGGCAAATATCAACGTATTTCTTGGGATCAGGCTTTGACTGAAATTTCTGCGCAGATGAAAGATTTGCGTACCAAGTACAGCCCAGATTCACTCTTCTTTATTGGTTCTTCAAAGCACAATAACGAACAAGCTTATTTATTGCGTAAGTGGGTTTCTTTCTTCGGAACCAACAATACAGACCATCAAGCTCGAATTTGTCACTCCACGACAGTTGCCGGTGTGGCAAACACTTGGGGTTATGGTGCTATGACCAATAGCTACAACGACATGATGAATTCCAAGGCAGCGTTATACATTGGTTCTAATGCTGCTGAAGCACATCCAGTGTCTATGCTCAGCTTATTGCATGCAAAAGAAAATGGTTGCAAGGTTATCGTAGTTGACCCACGCTATACCCGGACTGCTGCTAAATCTGATCAGTATGTTCGCATTCGTTCGGGTACTGATATTCCATTCTTGTTCGGTGTTCTGTATCACATCTTCAACAATGGTTGGGAAGATAAGAAATACATCAATGACCGTGTTTACGGTATGGACGAGATCCGCAAAGAAGTGATGGAAAAGTGGACTCCAAAGAATGTCGAAGAGGCTTGTGGTGTTCCAGAAGCGCAGATGTACAAAGTTGCTGAGACAATGGCAAAGAACCGTCCAAGCACTTTGGTCTGGTGTATGGGTCAAACACAACACACCATTGGTAACGCTATGGTGCGCGCTTCTTGCATCCTCCAATTAGCCCTTGGTAATATCGGTAAGTCCGGTGGCGGTGCTAACATTTTCCGTGGTCACGATAACGTTCAAGGCGCAACTGACGTTGGTCCTAACCCTGATTCATTACCTGGCTACTATGGTCTTGCAGCGGGTTCATGGAAACATTACGCAACTGTATGGGGCGTTGACTACGAGTGGATCAAAGGTCGCTACGCTCCTGACATGATGGAGAAGTCCGGTACTACGGTTTCTCGTTGGGTTGATGCGGTGCTCGAGAAGAATGACATGATTGATCAACAAACCAATGTAAAAGGTTTGTTCTTCTGGGGTCATGCACCAAATTCACAAACTCGCGGCTTGGACATGAAGCGCGCGATGGATAAGTTGGATTTATTGGTTGTGGTTGATCCATACCCAAGTGCGACTGCCGCAATGGCAGCAATGCCGCCTGCTGAAGGCCAGTCTGTAAATAAAAATCGTAATGTGTACTTATTGCCAGCTACAACTCAGTTTGAGACAACGGGCTCATGCACCGCTTCGAACCGATCATTACAGTGGCGCGAGAAAGTGATTGATCCATTATTTGAGTCTGTGCCAGACCATGTGATCATGCAGGCATTAGCTGATCGCCTTGGCTTTGGTCAAGAGCTATCAAAGAATTACAAGATGCTGAACTCGAAGTTTGCGGGTAAGCAGTGGAAAGAGCCGCAGATTGAAGACATCCTGCGGGAAATCAATCGATCTGTTTGGACTATTGGTTACACAGGTCAAACTCCTGAGCGTTTAAAAGCGCACATGAGAATGGCTGGCGTATTTGATCCGAAAACATTGAAGTCACGTGGTGGTGTTGATCCGGTAACTGGTTACGACACAACAGGTGATTACTATGGTTTGCCTTGGCCTTGTTACGGCACTGCCGCTATCAAGCATCCTGGTTCACCAAACCTCTATGACACCAGCAAGAGCGTCATGGAAGGTGGTGGTAATTTCCGCGCAAACTTTGGTGTGGAAAGAGACGGCAAGAATTTATTGGCTGAAGATGGTTCCTTCTCTAAGGGCTCAGCGATCACTACGGGTTACCCAGAATTTGATCATGTACTCGTGAAAAAACTCGGTTGGTGGAATCAGTTGACTGAAGGTGAGCAAAAAGCAGCAGACGGTAAAAACTGGAAAACTGACTTATCAGGCGGCATCCAACGTGTTGTCATGAAGAATGGCTGCCATCCATTTGGTAATGCTAAGGCACGTGCAGTAGTGTGGAACTTCCCAGATGCGATTCCGGTCCATCGCGAGGCTCTCTACAGCACCAACGAGCCAATGATGCGTAAGTACCCAACATCTGCAGATAAGAAGAATTTCTGGCGCTTACCAACACTGTTCAAAACAGTTCAAGATCAGAACTTGAAGGAGAAGCTCTACGAGAAGTTCCCAATTGTTCTGACCTCTGGTCGTTTAGTTGAGTACGAGGGTGGAGGGGATGAAACACGTTCCAACCCGTGGTTGGCAGAGTTGCAACAAGAGAACTTTGTGGAGATCAATCCGAAGGCCGCTCAAGCTCGTGGTATTAAGAATTGGGACTATGTATGGGTCAAGTCACCAACAGGTGCCAAGATCAAGGTGCGCGCAATGGTTACTGAGCGGGTTGACCAAGATACAGCATTTGTCCCATTCCACTTTGCTGGTTGGTGGCAGGGTAACGACTTGCGTAAATATTACCCAGAGGGCGCTGCCCCGGTAGTTTTAGGTGAGGCTGTGAATACTGCAACCACCTATGGCTACGATCAGGTAACGATGATGCAAGAAACTAAAACCACTATGTGCCAAATCGAAAAATTTGCCTAAGTTAAAAAATAAAGTCAGGAGAACACCATGGCAAGAATGAAATTTATTTGCGATACAGAGCGATGCATTGAATGCAACGGCTGTGTCACTGCTTGTAAGAACGATAACGAAGTACCTTGGGGCATTACCCGTCGCCGTGTTGTTACGGTTAACGATGGCATTGTTGGTAAAGAAAAGTCTATTTCAGTTGCATGTATGCACTGTTCCGATGCGCCATGTATGGCCGTCTGCCCAGTAGATTGTTTCTACCGTACTGATGAAGGTGTGGTCTTGCATGACAAAGATATCTGTATTGGTTGCGGTTACTGCTCTTTTGCTTGCCCATTTGGCGCACCTCAGTTCTTAAGCCAAGGTGCCTTTGGTTCACGCAGCAAGATGGACAAGTGTACTTTCTGTAGTGGTGGCCCAGAAGCCAATGGTAGCGTTGCTGAGTTTGAGAAATATGGTCGTAACCGTTTAGCAGAAGGTAAGTTGCCTTTATGTGCTGAGATGTGTTCGACTAAAGCATTGATTGGTGGAGATGACGAAGTAATTTCTTCTATCTACGCTAAACGTGTCTCAATTCGTGAGGCGAATGGTAGATACCCGAGTAACGATATCTTTGGTTGGTCAACTGCTTATGGTCCTTCAGGATCGCCTGCGCCAAAGCCAACGCCTGCTAACAAAATTCCAGGAGCGAAATCATGAAATTGAATTTCAAAATTCTCGCCATTGGTTTGGCAGCAGGCACGCTTTTATCCGCTTGCTCCGAACCGCCTGAAGTTGCAGCTTATGCAGCCAAGCGTCCGGATGTCGCACCATACATGGGTGCTGATAATGGGTTTATGACCAAAGGGTGGACTCCCGGCGATCAAGCAAGTTGGACGGAAGCGATTAACAAGCGCAATCAGAAGCAATCTGAGTATTCACGCGCTAAGTGATCAGTTAAACAACAATAAATAAAACGAAAACGTTTAAGGATATTTGTATGAATCGATCATTTTCAAGTGTTAGCCGCTCTTGGTTAATAGCACTGGGTGTATCACTCAGCTTGCTAAGCGGTGTGAGCATGGCAGATCGTGCGCCAATGCCGCCTCTGCCTAGCCCAAGCGGAATTGATTTCCCAAAGGATCTCAATGCGATTTCTAATGGAACTCAGGCTCAATCACAACCGGCGAATACAGCTCCAAAAGAGGGTGCAATTTGGGATACAGCCAATAGCGATCCTTACAACTACGTGAGCATTCCTGACAAAGAGTCTAGTGTATTGATTCAACGTGCTGGACAACAATGGCGCTTAATTCGTAATGGGGTCATCACTGTATACGGTGCATGGATCTTGGCCATTGCTTTCTTTGCTATTGCTGGGCTGTTCTTGGTCAAGGGTCCAATTAAGCTACATGCCCCTATGTCAGGTCAAAAAATCAAGCGCTTTAATGGTTTTGAGCGTTTCACCCACTGGGTAATGGCTGCCAGCTTTATCGGCCTAGCGTTAACCGGTATGTTGATTTTGTGGGGTAAGTTTTTTGTAATGCCTTTGATCGGCGGAGCAGCTTATGGATCATTCTTAATGATTTGTAAGAACATCCATAATTATTCTGGACCACTGTTTACTCTGAGCGTTGTCATTTTCTTCTTGCTATTTGCCACTCGTAATATCCCAGGCAAGGGTGACCTCACCTGGTTGATGTCTCTTGGTGGGGCTTTAACTGGCAAGCATCCACCTGCAGGCTTCTTTAATATGGGAGAAAAAATCTGGTTCTGGTTTGGTATGGTTGTTCTGGGTCTCACCATCTCCGCTTCTGGATTCGTGCTTGATATGATTGTGCCATTCATGGACGTGCAATATCTGCGCGGTACCATGCAATTAGCTAACATCATTCATAGCACTGCCTCTATCTTGATGACTGCAATGGCAATGGGTCACATTTACATCGGTTCTATTGGTATGCAAGGTTCCTCGGACGGCATGATGACTGGTTACGTTGATGCTACTTGGGCTAAAGAGCACCATGAGCTCTGGTATGACAAAGTTAATAAATAAGGACATGGCTATGAAAAAAATCATTGCTCTCACACTCTGCTCATTCGCCAGCACGGCTGTATTTGCTGCTTTGCCTCCCCTCACACCTGAAGCTCAAGAGGCTGCAAATTTAGCAAAAGCAAAATCTGCCTATGGCGACAGGGTTGGAGCATTCCAGCTATGCCAGGCTCAAAATAAGGTAGCTGATCGCTTCAGAGTTTCTGGAACGCCTGCTCCAGCCGCATGTGTGGCTCCGCCACCATTTGTGGCGCCTGTAGCTGCAGCACCTGCGGCAAAGTAATTAGTCGGCTAGTAATTCTTGATGTAAGTAGCGTTTAGCTGCTTGTGTCTGAGGATTGGTAAAGAAAGGACCTACGGGTCCTTTTTCTTTGATCTGTCCTTGGTCGATAAACACAATGTACTCCGCCAGTCTTTGGACTTGTGCAAGCTGGTGGGATGTGAAGATTACATCTGATCCCTCGAGCTTAAATTGACGAATGATTTCTTCGACCTGCTCTGTAGTATTGGGATCTAAATTCGCGGTGGGTTCATCGAGTAAGACTAAATTGGGTTTTTGCAAGATAGCTCGCCCTAAGCATAATTTTTGTCTTTCTCCTGCCGAGAGTTTATGTGCTGGGCTGTTAGCAAGATGGCTTAATCCGATCTGCTCCATCACTACATCAATAGCGCTAGAGTGAATCGAGGGATCGGAGTCTGTAACCATTGCAATGTTGGCTCTAGCCGAGGCCTTGATCATTGGTGTGTGATGCAATACGAGAGATGATTTGATCGCGCGGTTTGAGTGAGTGACTGTGCCTGAATTCGGTTTAATCAAACCATCAACTAGTTTTAGGAAGGTCGTTTTTCCAGCACCATTAGGACCAATGCAGGCACAAATCCGGTCAGCGGGAATAATCGCATGAGGAATATCTAAAATAATTCGCCCATCGTTTTTGACAATGATGTCCTTGAGTTCGATGAATTGCTTAAATTGCTCGGAGGAATTAACCATAGCGACGCTCCGCAATTTGACGAACTACAAACGTAAATAGGTTTGCCAACAGCACAATACCTAGCAAAACAATACCTAAGGCTAGAGCCAAGGGGAGATCGCCTTTACTCGTTTCCAGAGCGATTGCTGTAGTCATGGTGCGGGTTGAGCGGTCAATGTTGCCGCCGACGATCATTACTGCGCCAACCTCGGATATTGCTCTGGCCAGTCCAGCCAAGACTGCAATGGTTAATGAAAAACGGCAGTCCCAAATCAGCCATTTCAGGGCAGAAATTCTGGGTAGGCGAAGTGCCATAAAGGAGTCTCGATGAATTCTCCATGAATCCTCTAAGATTTGGCGGCTCAAAGCGGCAATGAGAGGGGTTGTGAGCAGTGTTTGGGCAAGGATCATACCCTTGGGTGTAAAGAGCCAGCCCCATACCCCTAAAGGCCCTGTCCTGGATAGTAGAAGGTATACAACTACACCCACAATCACTGTTGGGACACCCATGAGGGTATTTAGGGCGATGGTGATTGCTTTTTTACCGCTAAATTCCTCGGTTGCTAAAACCGCCCCCAGCGGCAGTCCGATGATTGTGCCCAAAAGTAGCGCTGTTAGGCTTACCTGAAGTGAGACTAGGACGATACCCATTACCCCGGCATCTAAATGCGCAAGGAGACTTAAGGCATCCTGAAAGGTCGTCAACATGGGCTCGATTCTAGCAAGGGGATGGCAAAATGGCATTAATGCAAACAATTTCCCCTTTTTAGCTCATGGCCGAAGTCATCTGTCTCTGTAATGAGGTTCTCGATGTTGATCTTCGGGAATATCTCGATACCCATCCAATCGACTCTATTGATGAGCTGCGTGATCAGGCATCCGTCTGCAATAAATGTATGCAATGCCAAGATTTAGTTGAGGGTGAAATTTATTTAGCACGCGTTAGACGACAGCGTGCAGCTGGACAGTTTTAATGATGCAAGGTAAGGTGGGTCGCTTTAGCGTGATGAGTATGAATGTGCATAAGGGCTTATCACCTTTACACAGAAAATCTACTATCTACGAACTACGTCAGAAAATGCGTAGCCATCACCCAGACTTACTTTTTTTGCAGGAGCTGCAGCAGGAGCATCGTGGCCGGATGAAACGATTTGGCCAATGGCCATTAACAGAGCTCACCCATTTTCTCTCTGAAGACTTTTGGCACGACTGGCACTACGGTAAGAATGTCGAGTACCCAGATGGTCATCATGGCAATGCGATTCTCTCTAAAAGACCTTTACATAAGGGTGAGAACTACAATATCTCTGCTTATCCATTTGAGAGACGTGGCCTGCTCCACAGCATTACTCAATTAGAAGGTGTGGCAATCCCGATCCATTGTTTTTGTGTTCACCTAGCGCTATTTGAAAGAGGGCGAGAGCGTCAATTAGAAGAAATTATTCATTACATTGATTCACTGGCAGGGGGTTGTCCAACGATTGTGGCGGGGGACTTCAATGATTGGCGCAATCGTGTGAGCGCCCCAATGCGCGCCGCTGGTTTTAATGAAGTTTTCGAAGCTCTAACTGGCTCTCCTGCAAAAACCTTTCCGAGTGTGAAGCCCATACTTCCGATGGATCGGATTTATGTGCGGGGCATAAAAATTCATTCTGCAGAAGTGTTGCATGAATGGTTGAAACTATCTGATCACTTAGGCATCACTGCTGAACTGGAAATCGTATGAACTTTTTAAATTACCTATCAGGATCTATTTTCGGCGTCTCATTTATTTGGGCGCCGATATTGCATGTTGCGATTGTGATCCTATTTGGATTTCATATGATTTCTGTCAGAAGACCGGTAGCAGTTTCGATTGCCTGGTTTTTGATTGTGGTTTTATTTCCGTTGATTGGTGTTAGCTTATACATTTTAATTGGTGAGCGCCCAGTGGGTCGTAAGCTCACTCGAAAAATTATTCGGATGGATAAAGAGTATGCCGCCATTACTGGGGATATGCGCAAGCACTATCAGGCTGATAGACAGTTACTTCCTATTGAGGGGAGGGCGCTCAGTTTATTGGCGGAATCAAAGAACGGATCCCCCGTCATTGCTGGTAACAAGTTAGAGCTTTTCACAAGTTCATTGGAGATCTTGCAATGCTTCGTTGATGAGATTAATCAAGCCAAGAAAACACTGCATTTGGAGTTTTATATTTGGGCATTAGGCGGTGATGCTGACCGTGTTGGTGAGGCTTTAATTGCGGCCGCTAAGCGTGGAGTAGCTTGCAAGGTGCTCTTGGACTCTCTAGGAAGTAATGATTGGTTTAAATCAAGCTGGCCTAATCGCTTCAGAAAAGCCGGTATTCAGGTTGGCGAGGCTTTGCCAATCCAAATTGGCCGCCTCCAGTTCCGTCGCGCCGATCTCAGACTACACCGTAAAATATTTGTGATTGATAACGCCATTGTTTGGACTGGCAGCATGAATATGGTTGACCCACGTAGTTTTAAACAGGATTCTGGTGTGGGTGAGTGGGTCGACGCAATGGTCAGGATTGAAGGACCAGTTGCCTCTCCGTTTGAGCTGACATTCTCATTTGATTGGAGTGTCGATAACCCTAAGATTACGCACTTTAATAAGGCAGCACCAGCTTTAATGCCGATCGAGGGAAATGTGCTGGCCCAAGAGTTTTCTTCTGGACCTGTATATCGCGACGATATCCTCTATCAGGTATTACTCTCCGCCATCATGGATGCGCGTGAAGAGCTCACCATCACTACGCCATATTTTGGTCCGGATGATGGATTGATTCAGGCGCTGATGGCTGCAGCGGGTCGTGGTGTAAAAGTGACCCTCATTGTTCCTAAATTAAACGACTCAACATTAGTTGCTTGGAGTAGCCGCAGTTTTTATACCGACCTCATGAATGCCGGCGTCAAGATCGCTGAATTTCATGGAGGCTTATTGCATACAAAGAGCTTATTGATAGATAAACGAGTTGCTATCTTTGGATCTGTAAATTTTGATCAACGAAGTTTGCGTCTCAATTTTGAAATTAGCTTAATCGTATACAACGATGAGTTTTGTGCCAAGCTCCAGACTTTGATTGAGACATATTTGGCTAAATCTGATATGGTTGACCCGGTGTCTTGGTCTAAGCGACCGCATTGGCGAGTGCTTCTAGAGAATGCAGCTCACTTAACGTCACCTTTGCTTTAAATCGCACCTTCAGACCGTAGGGCTGCAATTTCAGAAGATGACATCCCTAGTTCCGAGAGGATTGCATTGGTATGCTCTCCTACTGCTGGAACCGGATCCATACGATAGTCGTAACTATCATTGACTCCCGGCGGCAGTATTGCTGCGATATTGCCATTTGGAGTGGCAACTTCAGTCCAACGCTGACGAGCTTTTAATTGCTCATGCTTCCAAAGACCATCCATGTCGTTCAGTCGAGCGTTAGCAATCTGAGCTTTATCTAATCGCGCAATTAATTGTTCTCCCGTAATCTGGCTAAAGCAGGCGTTAATGATTTCAAGAAGTTCGGTGCGCTTTTCATTTCGCTTGAAGTTTTTATCAAATCGATCATCTTGAGCAAGGGTAGGATTCTCTAAAACAATTTCGCAAAACTGTGCCCACTCCCGTTCGTTCTGCAATCCCAGCATCACTGTTTTTCCATCCCCAGTCTTAAATGGACCATATGGATAAATGGTGGCATGGGATGCCCCATTTCTAGATGGTGGATTTGCACCTTTATAAGCGTAATACATAGGGAAGCTCATCCATTCACTCAAGGCCTCAAGCATGGAAATATCGATTACTGTTCCTTTTCCAGTTTTCCCTCTTTGTAGTAGTGCGGCCAAAATATTGGTGTAGGCATACATCCCTGCCGCTATATCAGCAATGGAGTTACCAGCCTTGCTAGGGGTTTCTGGTGTACCAGTGACTGACAAGAAGCCTGCTTCACTCTGAATCAACAGGTCATAAGCTTTTTTATCGCGGTAGGGGCCATCATTACCATAGCCAGAGATAGAGCAAAGAATTAAACCAGGATTATCTTTTTGCAATATTTCAGCAGTGAGTCCCATTCGGGCTGCTGCGCCAGGGGCAAGATTTTGTATAAAAACATCAGCTGTTTTTAATAGGGCCCTTAATATTGCCAATGCAGAATCTTGCTTAAGGTCGAGCGTCAGACTTTCTTTCGATCGATTGACCCAAACAAAGTGAGAAGACATTCCTTCCACTTGTGTGTCATAGCCTCGAGCAAAATCTCCACCCTCAGGGCGCTCGATCTTAATAATGCGCGCTCCCAAGTCGGCTAGCTGACGGGTGCAAAAAGGTGCGGCAATGACATGCTCTAGCGCAATAACTGTGATGCCATCCAATGGACGAATACTCATAATTGTTGCCTGTTAAAAGGAGCGTGGTAGACCAAGGACATGCTCCGCCATATAGGAATAAATTAAGTTGGTTGAAATAGGCGCCACTTGATAGAGGCGAGTTTCTCGGAACTTGCGCTCGACATCATACTCATTGGCAAAGCCAAAGCCACCATGAGTTTGTAGGCAAACATTAGCCGCTTCCCAGGATGCTTTTGCAGCCAAGTACTTGGCCATATTGGACTCAGCGCCACAAGCTTGCTTGGCATCAAAAAGCTCGCATGCTTTAAAGCGCATCAGGTTGGCCGCTTCAGTCTCAATATAGGCGTCCGCAATTGGAAATTGAATACCCTGGTTCTTACCGATTGGGCGATCAAATACCACCCGCTCATTAGCATAACGACGTGCTTTATCAACGAACCAGTAGGCATCACCAATACACTCCGCAGCAATGAGAACTCGCTCCGCATTTAGGCCATCCAGGATGTACTTAAATCCTTGACCTTCTTCTCCAATTAAATTCTCTGCAGGGATCTCTAAGTTGTCAAAGAAGACTTCATTGGTTTCATGATTCACCATATTGGCGATCGGCTGAATCGCCATCCCCTTGCCAATAGCATCTTTGAGGTTAACGATGAAGATTGACATACCCTCTGATTTTTTCTTCACTTCTGCCAGTGGGGTAGTGCGTGCAAGCAGAATCATCAAATCGGAATGCTGAATACGAGAGATCCAAACTTTCTGACCATTGACAACATACTTATCACCTTTTTTAACGGCAGTAGTTTTTAGTTTGGTTGTGTCAGTGCCTGTAGTGGGTTCGGTAACCGCCATACTCTGAAGACGCAATTCTCCGGTAGCAATTTTGGGGAGGTAGAGCTTTTTTTGGAAGTCTGAGCCATGGCGAAGCAAAGTACTCATGTTGTACATTTGGCCGTGACATGACCCCGCATTGCCCCCTGAGAAATTAATTTCTTCCATGATGACCGAGGCCTCAGCAAGACCTAGGCCAGAGCCACCAAACTCCTCCGGAATTAAAGCGGCTAACCAACCAGCCTGAGCCATCGCATCAACAAAGGCTTCTGGATACACTCTTTCATGATCCACCTTTTGCCAATAGGCGGAGTCAAAGCTACCGCAAAGGTCGCGCAATGCTTCGCGCATGTCTTGATATTGATCTGGCTTGGGGATGGGGTGATTCATGTGGCTATCTGTAAATAGGGGGGATTAATGAATATGGAGACACCTACAGTTTAAGCAAGAATTCAGAATTGCGGGCAATTCAAAAAGACATTGGCCCTCAGATGTATAGCCGCTCAAAATGCCTATTGGGGCATACTTAGGGGATGGTCATATCCTTACTTTCTAGCCCCCCTGGAGTCATGGCTTAATGGAGCAAATTCTGAGTCAGCTTTTCGACTACTTGGGAATGCCATCGGTTGGCTTGCCAGCAGTATTTATCAGTGCCTTTGTCTCGGCAACTTTGCTACCCGTAGGTTCTGAGCCTATCCTCTTCGGCTATGTTTCAGTTAACCCCCATTTGTATTGGGTTGCTATTATTGTTGCCACTATAGGTAACACTTTGGGTGGCATGTTTGATTGGTGGCTTGGCTTACTCAGTCGTAATAGCTTCGAGTCCCTAAAAGGCCCCTCTAACAGTAGGATGCAGCGCTGGCTTGAAGAGCGCGGCCCCAAAATGCTCCTCTTGTCCTGGCTCCCCGGTTTTGGTGATCCCCTGTGTTTGGCTGCGGGCTGGTTGAGGCTAGCTTGGGCCCCTTGCTTGGTTTATATGTTCATTGGCAAACTACTTCGCTATCTCACGATGACCTGGCTGCTGACTCTTGTTCCCACAAGCGTTTGGCACCAGTTGGGCCATTGGCTTCGCTTAATTTAAATAGTTCCGTTGTATCCTATATTTTTCTGATGAATATCTTACGAGGGCAATCATGTCTCATTTAAAAGGTAAAGTCGCTCTTGTCACTGGCTCAACCAGTGGCATTGGTTTAGCGATGGCTATTGGCTTGGCCAAACAGGGTATCAAAATTATGGTGAATGGATTTGGTGAGAAAGATGCTGCCATTGCCGCAATCAAAGCCTGTGGTGTCGAGGTGGATTATCACGGCGCCGATATGAGTAAGCCTGCCGAGATTGAGGATCTGATTAAACAAACTGAAAAACGTTTTGGCTCTCTCGATATATTAGTAAATAATGCGGGTATTCAGCATACGGCTAATGTTGAAGATTTTTCTGCTGATAGCTGGGAATCCATCATTGCCATTAACCTAAGCTCAGCCTTTTACACTTCTCATCACGCATTGCCTGGAATGAAGAGTCGCAACTGGGGTCGCATTATTAATATTGCCTCTGTTCATGGTCTGGTCGGTTCGATTCAAAAAGCGGCTTATGTAGCTGCCAAGCATGGCATTGTTGGCTTAACCAAGGTAATCGCTCTTGAGAATGCAAAAACTGGTATTACCTGTAACGCGATTTGCCCTGGCTGGGTTCTAACTCCCTTGGTGCAGAAGCAAGTAGACGCACGCGCAGAGCGTGAAGGGATTTCGAATGAGGCTGCCAAAAAAGCACTAGTTTCCGAGAAGCAACCTTCAGGGGAATTTGTCGCCCCTGAGCAATTGGCAGCACTAGCCATTTTCCTCTGCGGTCCAGATGCTTCTGAAGTTCGCGGAGCGGCCTGGAATATGGATGGTGGCTGGACGGCCCAGTAATTTGGTGGGGGTAACTCTCTTGCGCCCCCATTTGCCGGTACTCAAACAAAAATGCCAGAATCGTCTATAGTTATGGCAAATATGGCCGCTCTAGCGCACTATTAACACGACTTACAAGGAAAAAATAATGGAACATACATTACCTCAACTCCCTTACGCATTGGATGCGCTCTCACCATTCATTTCAAAAGAAACGCTTGAGTTTCACTATGGCAAGCATCACCAAACTTATGTTACCAATTTAAATAACTTGGTAAAAGGTACAGAGTTTGAGAATGCTTCCCTAGAAGATATTGTTAAAAAATCAGCAGGCGGTGTTTTTAATAACGCAGCTCAAGTTTGGAACCATACTTTTTACTGGAATAGCATGAAGCCAAATGGCGGCGGTGCTCCAACTGGTCCTTTGGCAGATGCGATCAATGCAAAGTGGGGTTCTTTTGATAAATTTAAAGAAGAGTTTGCAAAATGTGCGGTAGGTACATTTGGATCAGGCTGGGCTTGGTTGGTTAAGAAGACTGATGGTTCACTTGATCTAGTTTCAACAAGCAATGCAGCTACGCCATTAACTACCGATGCAAAGCCTTTGATGACTTGTGATGTTTGGGAGCACGCTTATTACATCGATACTCGTAATGCTCGTCCAAAATATTTGGAAAATTTTTGGAATGTAGTCAACTGGGATTTTGCAAGTAAGAATTTTGCTTAATTCTCGCTGATACATTTATTTTTATCAAGAGAGCTTTCATGTCATCTATCTTTACATCTTTGGGGCGTACAGTTTTAGCTGGCTTCGTGCTCTTGGTTTTAATTGTTTTGGCTTTGGGTGCAAACTTAGGCTCAATTGAATTACCATTCTTATTCCGCTGGATCCACATCATGGTTGGTGTGATGTGGGTTGGATTGCTTTGGTATTTTAATTTCGTCCAGATTCCATCGATGTCAAAAATTCCAGATGAGCAAAAGCCGGCTATTGGAAAAGTCATCGCACCTACCGCTTTGTTTTGGTTTCGTTGGGCAGCATTATTTACAGTTGTGAGTGGCGTAGTCTTGGCTGTATTGAATGGCTACGCTCATCAAGCATTTACTTTGCAAGCCCCGTTCCGCGCAATTGGTTTGGGTATGTGGATTGCTTTGGTGATGGCTTTCAACGTATGGTTCATTATTTGGCCCAATCAAAAACGTGCCTTAGGTATCGTCGCAGTTGGGCCGGATGTCAAAGCGAAGTCTGCACGTGTTGCCATGTTAACTTCACGATTCAATACGATGCTTTCTGTACCAATGCTGTTTTTGATGGTGGCTCAATCTCACAACTCCACTTGGTTTGTCGTCGTCTCATAAGCAAGCCCTAACAGAATGTTAAAAGGCCCGCTTCGCGGGCCTTTTTAATTCATCAAACTACTGACGATCAATGCAAGATGCCTGTTATGGCAGTATCGGCGGTAGTTCTTTGGTGAGTACTGCGCGTTGTGCTGTTGCCGCCCCCAGAAGAGCAAAACCTAATAACTTGCCATCACTCGATTCGAAACGCGCCTCTAGGCCTCCTTCAATAGGATTGATTTTCCATTCCCCAAGCGCGCCCTTGGCTGGCGGAGAAACAATTGTTGGTAATGCGGGGGTCTTGACCATTACAGGCATGGCTGGGTAGGTGAGGGTGGTCACTTGTCCTAGTAGGTTTGGCGCTAAAGCGCGTGCTGCCTGCATGATGGGCATGACATAGGGTAGAACCAAGCCATCGACCTCAGCACAGTCTCCAATGGCGTACACATTACTGGCGCTAGTCTCAAGCTGACGGTTGACTGTAATGCCAGTTGCCGTTGCAATACCGGCTGCTTTAGCTAAGTCTAAGCGGGGCTTTAGACCAACGGCTGATAGAAATACATCACTTGTAATGATTGTTCCATTGGCAAGAGTAATTGTGAGTGCGTCACCATTGCGATCGATTGACTGTACGGTAGTTGTAAAGTGCCAACGAACACCTGCTTCACTTAACTTGGTTTGAAGTGCCTGGACCGCTGCTTCAGGAAGAAGTCGACCCAAAGCTTGCGGAGCTAAATCAATCACATCAACCTCATAGGATCCTAAAACCAAATCATTTGCAAACTCGCATCCAATTAGGCCAGCCCCTAGGATGGCAATTCGTTTTTTACCTTCAATCGATTTACGAAACTGGGCATATTCTTCAAGGTCATTGACGGTGATGACCTCATTCGCAGCATTACCCTGCAAAGGAAGGCGTATCTGATCTGCGCCTAATCCGAGAACTAACTTTCCATAGGAAATGCTTCCTCTAGATGTTGTAATTGTTTGGGCAACAGTATCAATTGCAGTGACAGCTGCCTCACTCAGAATCGTCATTTCTAGCTGCGTTGCCATCCCTTCTGCATTGGTAGAAACTAGCTGCTCAGCAGACTTATTGCTCGCTAGCGCCGTAGAGAGCATCGGCTTTGAGTAAAAATAGCCTGGCTCTTTGGTGACCAGCGTAATTGGAATTGTCTTGTCGAGTTTTCGAAGTTCGCGAATGACAGTGTATCCAGCTAAGCCGCTACCAATGATGACAATTCCTGATGAAGCTGGTTGATTCTGATGATCCAAGGCTGGACTCCCTAGTAATGCGATTATGCGATTAGGCTATTAAGCGATTTATATGTTGCTGAAATTAAGAGACTTGAACCATTTCAAAATCAGATTTAGATACGCCGCAGTCTGGGCACTCCCAATCTTCAGGGACATCAGCCCAAGCGGTGCCAGCAGGAATACCGTCCTCCGGTAAGCCTTTTGCTTCGTCATAGATAAAACCGCATACGATACATTGCCATGATTTCATGATGTTTCCTTAATAGATAATTTGATCAGTTTAAATTTATTTCCATTTTATTTCTGAGTCTACTCAGACTGCAGCAAATGCTTGTGCTTTTTCGAGAGCCTGCTTATAGTGATTTGCATGACGCTCCTCTACCTTAGCTAGGGCTGCAAAACGCTTCGCTGCTTTTACTAGCATCGCTTCAAATTGCTCTGCATGCTCTTTTGACTCAGCAATTTGCTCATCAATTTCTGCTACTGCCGCCGCATTACCTTCGTCTATGGCTGTTTTACGAAAGCTTGGGTACATTTCTGTGTATTCATAAGTTTCACCTTCGATTGCAATCTCTAAGGCTCGAGCTGGGCTGATTGTATTGGCGGGGTAGAGTAAGTCGAGGTGGCCGAAGGCATGCATGAGCTCTTGATCTGCCGTAGCCTCAAAGATCTCAGCGGTTTCTACATCGCCGACTACACGTGCTAATTTTGCAAAATAGCGATACTTAACGTGCGCCATGGATTCACCTGCAAATGCAGATTCCAAGTTTTGGATAGTTTTAATTTCTGGACGGGCCATTTTCATTCCTTTGTGTTTTGATTGGTAAGAGGCGTTTAAGCGCCATGGAATGAATTCTGGACCCCTGATGATAATCAGTCCAGTAAATAATAATGATATTAGTTATCCAATAAATCGATTATAAAGACTTTTCTACTTTATCTTTGCACTACTTTTGGCTGGAGGAGGAATGCGGGAGAGGTTTGCATCAATATTGGGTGTAAGACAGCAAGAAGGGATCATACTTGCTACAGTTCAAATTCAATTATTCATCAGTAAATAAGAAAGAGTCTCATGTCTGGAAAAGAAATCATGTTTACCCCTATCAAGCTCGGCGCTATTGAATTAAAGAACCGTCTTGTAATGGCGCCACTCACCAGAATGCGCGCTATCGATGGGGATGTACCAAATCCTCTGGCAAAAACATATTACGAGCAAAGAGCAAGTGCCGGTCTGATCATTAGCGAGGCTACGCAGATTTCGCCAATTGGAAAAGGCTATCCAGGAACTCCTGGGATTTATTCTGCTGAGCAAACTGCAGCCTGGAAAGAGGTTGTCAGCGCAGTGCACGCAAAGGGTGGAAAAATAGTTGCTCAGTTATGGCATGTAGGTCGCATCTCCCACTCCTCTTTGCATCCAGAGGAGGCTGCTCCAGAAGCGCCGTCGGCAGTAACGCCCGCCGGTCAAACTTATGGTGCCGATTGGAAACTCCATGACTATGAAACTCCGAAAGCCATGACCACTCAGGATATTGCCCGCCTTTTAAAGGATTTTGAATTGGCTGCTGGTAATGCAAAGGCGGCAGGTTTTGATGGTGTTGAAATTCATTCTGCTAATGGTTATTTGCTAGACCAATTTTTACAAGATAAAACCAATCAACGAAGCGATGAATATGGCGGCTCTATTGAAAATCGAATTCGCTTATTGGGTCAGGTTATTGAGTCTGTTGCTAAGATCTACTCAAGTGATCGAATTGGTGTACGTTTGTCGCCATATGGCAGCTTTAATGATATCGCTGATAGCGATCCAGTCGTACTATTTAATGCGCTTATTCAAAAACTAAATGGCTATGAGCTCTCTTATGTGCATATGATTGAGCCGCGCTCCACAAGTGCTGGTGGTGATGATCAGGTTAACTCCGGGGCTCCAATTACCTCCGAGATTTTCCGGTCAGCATACAAAGGTCAATTTATTAGCGCTGGTGGATACGATCAAGCAATGGGGGAGGCCGTTCTCGAGGCTGGCTTGGCAGATGCAGTCGCTTATGGACGTTTGTATATCTCTAATCCAGATTTAGCTGAGCGCTTCCAGAAGGGCGCAACTCTCAATGCCTATAACCGTGCTACGTTCTACGGCGGGGGAGAAGTGGGGTATACCGACTACCCAACACTATAAGCTATAGAAGATTTACAGAGCATTGATCTAGAAAAATTCCCTAAGGACCTCTATCGAAAGATGGGGGTCTTATTTTTTATCTTCCGGATCCTTTAGGAGGCCGTAGTGATTTGCAATCAGTAGCATGGCAATAGATGCTAAACCCATGGCAAAGAACTGCCATTGGTTTAGCATTGCTGTGCCGATCACGGTCATGAGGATGGTCCAACCAATTGCCATTTTGGCTTTTTTACTTAAGGGTTTCATATATCAGAATTGAAGTGAAAAATTATCGAACGGTAATTCTAGCTTTAGCACTGAGCTCGCTTGGTGGGCCGCGTTTATCTAGCTGAGAGAGTCTGAGCGCTTCTTGCTCAAAATCAATTTGCGCTGGATGAAACTCCAGATTACCAAGATGGATGACATAAGTCCACACGAGCTCGCGACCTCTATCTTTGTATACATCTACAACACGCTTCATTTGTTGAGGCCTATGGTGGGTAAGGAGTTGTTTACTGAGCTGATACTTTGCTTTAAATCAATCAAATTTCGGGGATCAATACGAATAACACCACCACGAGGGCTATCTATGTCTGCAATCAAAAAGAAAGCGATTGCGATCATTGTTGGAAAAATCATGAAGAGACCAACATTGTGTTTAAAGTTTCGCGCACCAAAACCTACTAATATATTGGCGCCAACTGCGATTGCCGCCATTAGCCACCAAGCGGCAGTCGGGATACGATTCCACCAGGCAGCTTGAGTATAGCCCCGGGCATTAATCACATCATTCATTCCGGATACCACTAGCGTAATAGGGGGTGTCGGTTGTGTTCGTGCCACAGGGAGTATCTCATTCCACATTGCATTTTCAATAGCCGTAGTGCGCTGTGTAATTTGCTTTGCAGTTTCCTGATTTTGCTTGGAGTAAAACAAGATACGCTGATCTAAGTATTCATTGAGAAGCTCTTTGATGCTTTCTGCAGTTTTGCTCGGCAGAAGGTCTGCTCTTAAGAATTCAGTGCCAATGGCATTTGCCTCGGCCTCCTCATAGGTCTGCCTTAAGTCATATCGAGCTATCGCCATTGAGAAGGTAAAGCCAATGATCAAGCCCAGCAAGGTCAGTGTTGCTGACTGAATAATGCCGAGGTCCGCTGAGGTCTCAGTATCTTTGGTGCGGTACTTACTCAGCACTGCACTGCCAAACCATACTGAGCCCGAGAGGGCTACAGCAGAAATGACAAATACTAGTTCGGGGTAATTGGCTAAATGTGGAATATTAAAAGGTTCCTGGATATAAGATATCTTTAGTTACATTATGAATATCGCGATGACCTGTAAACGCCATCGTGATATCTAATTCATTGTGGATAATTTCGAGGCATTTGGTGACGCCAGCTTCGCCCATGGCACCCAAGCCATAAAGGAAGGGTCGACCAATTAGCGTACCACGCGCACCGAGTGCCCAGGCCTTCAAAACATCTTGCCCTGAGCGAATTCCACCATCCATCCAAACCTCAATATCTTTACCTGCAGCATTGACAATACCAGGCAAGGCTTTAATGCTTGAGATGGCGCCATCCAATTGACGGCCACCGTGATTGGAGACAATCAAAGCATCGGCGCCAGAGTTGGCGGCAAGGCGAGCATCCTCTTCATCCAAGATGCCTTTGATGATTAACTTTCCGCCCCACAGTTTTTTAATCCACTCTACATCATCCCAACTTAAGCCTGGATCAAATTGCTCGGCGGTCCAAGAGGAGAGGGAGGACATATTGCCAACGCCAGTAGCATGGCCAACAATATTGCGAAAGGTTCTACGGGGAGTCATTGCCATACCCATGCACCAACGTGGCTTGGTCATCATGTTGATGATGTTGGTAATGGTGAGCTTAGGGGGTGCAGATAAACCATTTTTTAAGTCTTTGTGTCTTTGCCCCAAAATTTGCAAATCTAGGGTGAGGACTAGTGCTGAGCACTTGGCTACTTTCGCGCGCTCAATCAGACGTTCAATAAAGCCACGGTCTTTCATAACATAGAGCTGAAACCAAAAGGGTTTCGTAGTTCGCTCTGCCACATCTTCAATAGAGCAAATGCTCATGGTAGATAAGCAGAAGGGAACACCAAATTTTTCAGCCGCGCGGGCAGCGAGAATTTCACCATCGGCATATTGCATGCCAGTTAATCCAGTTGGTGCCAGCGCTACCGGCATTGCAACCTCTTGTCCCACCATGGTTGTTTTGGTGGTGCGGTTGGTCATATTCACCGCAACGCGCTGACGCAGTTTGATCTTCTGAAAATCGGATTCATTAGCTCGATAGGTGGATTCGGTCCATGACCCAGAGTCTGCGTAGTCATAGAACATCTTCGGGGTGCGCTTTTGATGTAAAACTCGTAAATCTTCAATATTGGTGATGATTGTCACTAAAACCCCTTTGTATGTTGCCAATGCTGGATCACTGGCACTGATTTAAGCTATATCTTAGCAATACCCGACATTTGTTTCTACAATGCCAAGGCAAAACCCATTTTGGTCATCGAAATGACCCATTTACCCACTCAAATACTCCTGAATGCCTCATTTACCACTGTCGACCGTTTTTTACTTATCGCTAGCAACAATCCTTTGGGCTGGTAATGCGATAGCCGGACAGGCATTGGTGGGGAGCATTTCCCCGATAACCTTAAGTGCAGTTCGTTGGGGTTTGGCTGCCCTCATGCTGCTTCCCTTAGGGTGGAGGATTTTGAGGCCGGGTAGTGCGCTTTGGCATCACAAAACGCGCTTCTTAGTTTTGGGGCTTTTGGGGGTGGGTAGCTATAACGCTCTACTGTATCTAGCCTTGCAAACTTCCACGGCTATTAATGTGACCCTCATTGGGGCTAGCATGCCAATTTGGATGCTTTTAATTGGTGCTCTTTTTTTCAAGGTGAAACCACGATTCTTGCAGTTGGTAGGCGCGATTATTTCCTTATTCGGGGTCACTATTGTTTTAACGCGTGGAGAACCCACCAGCTTGCTGAGTATGGATGCGGTGATGGGTGATTTGCTCATTATGTTGGCCACCATTTTGTGGGCCTTCTACAGCTGGATGATTAGCCATCCTGGTAAGAGTCCTGAGCGGCAGTGGCCATGGGCCGAGTTTTTAATGGCACAGGTGCTCATTGGGTTCCTGTGGACGATGTTATTTGAGGGGGCAGAGATTGCCGCCGGCCATGCATTCATCGTTCTAAATTACTGGACTGCAGGTTTAATAGTATTTACCGCAATCGGCCCATCCTTGGTGGCTTATCGCTGTTGGGGTCTTGGCGTTAGTGAATCTGGGCCAACCATTGCGGCATTTTTTGCCAACTTAATCCCACTATTCACCGCTCTATTGTCGACAGCTATGCTTGGGGACTCCCCAAAACTGTTTCACGGCCTTGCCTTTATGTTGATTGTCGGTGGAATTATCACTTCCTCTATGAGGCCTAAGCGGTCCCTAAATCGATATTCTTGACCTCTGTCTAGGTAGAAATCTTAAAAAAACGGTACATTTAGTGTTTCCCAATTCGTTGAGTCATGATTATGGTTGATGTTCTTGTCATTGGTGGCGGAAATGCTGCACTTTGCGCCGCTTTGGTTGCCAGGGAAGCTGGCGCAAGTGTTCTGCTTCTTGAGGCTGCCCCTAAAGAGTGGCGAGGTGGTAATTCAATTCATACGCGCAATATTCGCTCGATGCATGATGCTCCTCAGGATGTATTGCTCGAGGCTTATCCCGAGGAAGAGTATTGGCAGGATATGCTGAAGGTTACTGGTGGCTTAACTGATGAAACCTTAGCCCGTTTTGTGATCCGCGCTACCTCCAATTGTCGAGGATGGATGCAAAAGCATGGGGTGCGTTTTCAACCTTCTCTTTCCGGAACCCTCAACCTCTCTAGAACAAATGCATTTTTTATGGGTGGCGGTAAAGCTTTAGTCAACGCCTACTTCCGCAGCGCCGAGCAACTGGGTGTTGAGATTCGGTATAACTCTCCTGTAGATTCATTGGAAATTAAAGACGGAAAATTTTTGGCTGCTTATGTAGGCGGAAACCGAATTGAGGCGAGGGCATGCGTATTGGCTGCTGGTGGATTTGAGTCTAATCGTGAATGGCTCGATGAGGTATGGGGCGAAAATGAGTATGGCGAGCGCCCTGCAAAGAATTTCTTAATCAGGGGAACTCGATTCAATAATGGCGTTCTGTTGAGGCAGCTATTAGATATGGGCGCTGACTCTGTTAGTGATGCCTTGCAAGCCCATATGGTCGCCGTTGATGCGCGTGCTCCTTTATATGATGGTGGCATTTGCACTCGAGTCGATTGTGTGTCTTTTGGCATTGTTGTGAATAAACATGCACAACGCTTTTCCGATGAAGGTGAGGATTTCTGGCCAAAGCGCTATGCATTTTGGGGAAGATTGGTTGCTCATCAACCCAATCAAATTGGATATTGCATTATTGATTCGAAGGTATTAGGGCGCTTTATGCCGCCAGTATTTCCAGGCGAAAAGGCTGATACGCTTGAGGAGTTAGCTGACAAACTTGGCTTGGATCGTGATGCTTTATTAGCAACGGTTGCTAAGTACAACGCCGCTTGTAAAGAGGGAACCTTTGACCATACCATCATGGATGATTGCCATACCGAGGGAATAGAGCCAGCAAAATCCCATTGGGCCTTACCAATTAATCAGGGACCTTTTTATGGCTACACCTTAAAACCTGGGGTGACCTTTACTTATTTAGGCTTAAAGACTGACGAAACTGCAGCAGTGCGTTTTCAGAATCACGCCAGTGAAAACTTATTTGTAGCTGGAGAAATGATGGCAGGAAATGTGTTGGGCAAAGGCTATGCTGCCGGAGTAGGGATGGCGATTGGTACGGTGTTTGGAATGGTGGCTGGTGCTGAAGCTGCAAAATCAGCACTCGGTGAGGAGGTTCAAGAAGATGCAGCTGCTTAAAGGTCTAATTCAAGAGGCTGCGGCACTCGGATCTCCAGCTCCTGAAGTAGAGGCAGCCCGGATGTTGACTATCTGTAATGCCTGTCGATATTGCGAAGGGTTTTGTGCTGTTTTCCCGGCAATGACCCGCCGTATTGATTTCAACCCAGTCGATATGCGCTACCTTGCAAATTTGTGTCACAACTGTGGCGCTTGTCTGCATGCTTGCCAATATGCTCCCCCACATGAATTTGCTGTGAATATACCTAGAGTAATGGCTCAGGTAAGAGGTGTGACCTACGTTGAGTACGCATGGCCAAAATTCATGGGGTCAGCGTATCAAAAGAATGGACTTTTTGTAGCTATGGCAAGCTCATTGAGCTTGATCGCCTTTTTGTTATTTACGCAATTACTGAGTGGCAGCTTAACAACGACATCAAAAACCGGAAACTTCTATGAAGTCTATTCTCACAACACCTTAGCAATTGTATTTGGCTTTGTTTTTCTCTTTGCTATTGCAGCATTGGGGATTGGATTGTTGCGTTTCTGGTCAAGCATTGTTCCAGGCACTATTTCACCTGCGGCTGGGTCTGAAGCGGTGCACGATGCGCTGACGCTCAAGTATCTTGGCGGTGGACATGGCGAAGGTTGTAATAATGATGATGATCGCTTTTCTCTGTGGAGAAGGCGCTTCCATCATTTCACCTTCTACGGCTTCATGCTTTGCTTTGCTGCAACGAGTGTGGCGACTTTGTACCACTACCTTCTGGGTTTACAGGCGCCATACGCCTTTACGAGCTTGCCGGTTGTGTTGGGAACGCTAGGTGGCATCGGTCTTTTGATCGGACCAGCAGGATTGCTTTATTTGAATTTGATGCGCAATGCGGATCATGGTGAAAAGAGTCAGAGGCCAATGGATCGAGCGTTCATCGTGCTCTTATTTTTGATTAGCTTGTCTGGTCTTGTGCTGCTTGCTTACCGTGAAACTTCTAGCATGCCGGTTTTGCTATCAATTCACCTCGGCGTGGTCATGGGCTTCTTTTTAACAATGCCCTACGGAAAATTTGGGCATGGTTTTTATCGTCTAGTTGCGCTGCTCAAGAATTCAATTGAGAAGCGTCAAAAAAATACCATGTTGTTTGGTTCTGATTAAATAGAAAGTAAGAAAAAATGAGACTCATTACCTTTACGCGCAAAGGCGCTCATCACCCGGAAATTGGCGCGAGGTTAGCTAAACCTACTGGCGACCTGATTCTGCCTTTTGCGGATTGCGCCAAACTCAAAAATATTACGCAATTTCCTGCGAGCATGAAAGAATTTTTACGCGCTGGCGATGCCACGATGAGTCAGGCTAAATCTTGGGTCCAGACTGCCCATGAGGATTTTGGCGCCATCTTGTTACCCGCTACAGAAATTACGTATTTGCCGCCAATCATGGATGCCGAAAAGTTTCTATGCGTAGGAAAAAATTATCGCTCCCACTTAGCTGAATTAGAGCGAAATGGTTTAATCAAAGAAAATCCTCAGGAGCCCACTTCATTCATTAAGTTGAACTCTTGTTTAACCGGGCATCTAGCTGAAGTAGTTCGTCCCAAAGGCATTACAAAGCTTGACTATGAGCCGGAGCTAGTTTTTGTGATTGGTAAACGTGCCTTAGGTGCAAAAAAAGATGAGGCGATGAATTATGTTGCGGGAGTAACAATCCTGAATGATCTTACTTGCCGTGATTCGCAGTTACGTGAAGTGATTTCTGGTTCACGCTTTTGGACCGGAAAAAAT
The DNA here is from genome assembly GCF_018881505.1 of Polynucleobacter sp. UK-Mo-2m-Kol15. Lineage (GTDB taxonomy): Bacteria > Pseudomonadota > Gammaproteobacteria > Burkholderiales > Burkholderiaceae > Polynucleobacter. The sequence continues at coordinate 1,163,950 of NZ_JACVQC010000001.1, forward strand.
ATTCCCGGCTTTGGACCTTTAGGACCTGAGATCGTGACTATTGATGAAATTCCTAATGTCTATGATTTGTGGATGACTTGCACTGTCAACGGAGTCGAGAGAATGAGAGTCAACACCTCCGATCAGATTTGGAAAATCTCCGATATTCTCGAGCACTTCTCTAGATATATTCCCATCGAAGCAGGGGATATGTTTTCCACTGGCGCCCCTGGTGGAGTGGCGGTTGGCAAAGATAATGCCGAGGCTTTGTACTTAAAGCCCGGCGATGTTGTCGACTGCGCAATCGATGGATTTTCCTCAATTAGAACTACGATTATTGATGAAGCCTAATATGTTCAATGCAAAGAAAATTTTCATCCAGTGCTTTCTGCTGATTGGTTTATTGACATCTAACTTCGCAATTGCTCAATCAGCAGATACGTTTCCATCAAAGACAGTGAAGGTGATTGTGCCTTTTCCTCCTGGTGGAGGGGCGGATACTCTGATTCGTTTGTTAACTCCTTCTTTGACAGAGTCGTGGAAGCAGTCGCTAATAGTCGAGAATCGCCCAGGCGCTAGTGGCTCAATTGGCGCTGAGGTAGTGGCTCAAGCTTCACCAGATGGTTATGTACTATTGATGGGTACTACGGCAGCTGTTACCGATAAGAATATTGCCAAGTTTGCACCAGTCGCACTTGTATCAGCATCGCCATATGTGGTCACGGTGAATCCAGCACTCAATATTTCTTCAATTCGCAGTTTGATTGCGTATGCAAAGACTAATCCAGGAAAGCTCCGCTATGGCTCCTCTGGTCCGGGCTCCGCATCCCATTTATCGGCCGAATTATTTGCTTCCATGGCTGGGGTTAACTTAATGCATATTCCATACAAGGGGACTGGCCAAGCTTTAACGGACTTATTGGCTGGTCACATTGACATCATGTTTGCTCCTGCTCAAACGGTCATGCCGCAAGTGGAGGCGGGAAAATTATTGGCTTTAGCCGAGACTGGCTCAAAACGATCTGAGTCCTTACCAAACATACCCACTGTCGCTGAGTCTGGCTTACCGGGATATAGTGCAGTCGGCTGGTTTGGCCTTTTTGCTCCATTAGGAACGCCTAAACCAATTGTGCAAAAAATGAACCAAGCAGTGATGGCAACCATGGCGCAACCCAAGATTCGTAAGGCGATGATGGAGCGCGGAAGTGACCCTGCTACTGGTAGTGCTGATGATTTTGCGGCTTTTTTGAAGGTAGATCAGGCTAAATGGACGAAATTGATCAAAGAAAATAACATTGCAGTGCAATAAAAATCTATTTAAGTATCATCTAGTTTCATTAAATTGATTCCCTAGGAAAATACTATGCCAGGCTTACTCCCGAATGTTGATCCAGACGGATTGCTAGAGTTCTCAGTTGTTTATACCGACCGATCTTTAAATCACATGTCTGAAGAGTTTAAAAAAGTCATGGTTGATATCTCTAGTGTTTTGAAGGATGCTTATAACGCTAGCTCAGCCGTGATCGTGCCTGGTAGTGGGACATTTGGCATGGAGTCCGTTGCTCGTCAATTCGCCAACAATCAAAAGTGTCTCGTATTGCGCAATGGCTGGTTTAGCTATCGCTGGACCCAGATTTTTGATTTAGCCAATATCACTCAGGATGTTACCGTTATCAAAGGCAAGCAATTAGAAAACTCTGCGCAGGGTGTCTTTGCACCAGCGCCGATTGAAGAGGTCGTGGCCTTCATTAAGAAAGAAAAGCCAGCGGTGGTTTTCGCTCCCCACGTAGAAACCTCTGCTGGAATTATTTTGCCTGATGATTACCTGAAGGCTGTTGGTGAAGCTGTACGCTCAGTCAATGGTTTATTTGTGCTCGATTGCATTGCCTCAGGTGCAATGTGGGTAGACATGAAGGCTTGTAATGTCGACGTTTTAATTACTGCACCTCAAAAAGGTTGGAGTAGCTCACCTTGTTGTGCCTTGATTGCCATGGGCGATAGAGCGCGTGAGCATATTGAAAGTACTCAAAGCAGCAGTTTCTCCATGGACCTTAAGAAATGGCTCCAAATTATGGAAGCCTATGAAAAAGGTGGACATGTTTATCACACAACCATGCCAACTGATGCACTCAAAATCTTGCGTAATGTGATGAAAGAAACTCAGTCTTTAGGTTTTGTTGCACTCAAAGCAAAGCAACAGGAGTTAGGTGATAAGGTTCGCGCATTATTGGTATCTAATGGCTATCACTCAGTTTCAGCAAAAGGCTTTCAGTCTCCTGGCGTTGTCGTGAGCTACACCAAAGATCCCGATATTCAGTCAGGTAAAAAGTTTATTGCACTTGGTATGCAAACTGCTGCTGGAGTGCCTTTGCAGTGTGATGAGCGTCCAGACTTCCGCACTTTCCGCATCGGTTTATTTGGACTAGAGAAGTTGGCTCATGTTGATCGTACGGTTGGACATCTTGAAGCCGCCCTAGAAAAGATTACAGAGACTGAAGCGCAGCCAGCTTGAAGTGATGAACTTCATTCAAAGGCCGTCTTAGGACGGCTTTTTTATTGCCTCCAATGCAAGTGGGTTGGGGGTTGCTTCACCCACCTTACTCAATACATTGGTATCTATGTGATGGAAGGGTTCAGTCTGACCTTTAATCATCATTACCGTATCTTGTTCGTACGACCAAGTACCATTCTCATTTATGGCTACCTTAATGCGAAACTCAATGGTCTTGAAAGCGTAGTCTAAAAAAGGACTGGAAGAGATTCCGGCCGTCGGATCATTGATTTTGGCAACGCACTCAAATTGCGTTGCACTGGCAGATGCATTTCCTATTGCCATGGTGACCATGCCGCGAGGAATGGTGAGAGTATGAACAATCGCTCCCGTCGCGGGCTCCCATAGCCAATAGCCAACTTGATCATGATAGGTTTTTACTTGATCTGGTTTGGTGATGTGGAGGTGGTAGCGCAAACCATAAAATAACTGTGGCCCATTGGTTTGCGGATCAATTGGCTGCATCTCAATACGTTCGTTATAAACCTGCTTTTTTGGACCCTCGGCCTTAGGTTTGATATCCAAACCACGTTGACCTTCCCATATGCCAGCAAGATGGGTGAGGGGGCCTAAATTTTCCAGGGTATTAATGGAGTACCCCTGCGGCTCTGTATAAATATCGTTCGGAAAAGAGTGCATGTCGAAGCCTTGATTAAATAAAGTTTTTATTTCAGTGCATTGAGCATTATTAAACCACTCATCAATCTAACTGGGGTCATAAAGGAAAGTTGATTTCTACCTCATTGGGATTGTGTGGTACCTCAGCAATCAATGCGTCATGTTTTACTGCGACGCTAATTTAAGGGGTCGGAGCCCTCAAGTTCTGAGAGCTTTTTGGACTTAAACCCTTTTTGTTTGCTCGGTGCATCGTTGCGCACTAGCAACCACATGGCTCCTATAACCAAACTCATCCCGCCAAGCTGAATCCAGGTAATGGGCTCTGACAATACAAGCCAACCCATAAACAATGTTGAGATTGGGCCTAGTATTCCCGATTGAGCAACTAGGGGTGAGCCAATCCGACTAATTGCAATCATGATTAATAACATCGGAATAACGGTGCATAGACTTGCGTTGAGGAGGCTGAGCCAGTAAATCTGCGGTACCTGCGTAAACATTGCCTGAGGATCGTAAATCAGAATTTGCATGACGCTTATTAGTGTTGATGCAGAGCTGGCATAGACAACTAGGCGTACGCTTCCAACCCGCTTTACCATTTCTCCGGATCCAATCATGTAGATGGCATACGAACAGGCGCTAGCAAAGACCAGTAGCATGCCCAGTGCAGCCATGGTCCCTGTTGAGCTCGCGTCTTGGATGAACACTACGATCACGCCAAGGTAGCCCACAGCCAGTGCATACCATTGCAAGCGACTGATGGATTTATTTAAAACAAAATAAGAAATCAATAGCACGATTGTTGGTGTGAGGTAGAGAACAATACGTTCCAGTCCAACAGAAATATATTGAAGTCCCAGAAAATCAAGGTAGCTAGAAAGAAAATAGCCCATAAATCCTAGTGCAAATATCTTGATTTGATCTTGCCAAGCGAGGGGGTCCATGACTTGCCTGCGAGCTCGCCACCAATAAATTCCCCAGAAGAGGGGGAGTGCCATCACCATTCGAAGTGCTAAGAGGGTCTCCGCATTGGCGCCATAAGTAAAACCAAGCTTGATCAGAATAGCCTTACCGGAAAAAAGCACAGATCCAATGCTGGCCATCAAGAGGCCATATAGGTAACGACGATGATGAAGAATTTCGCTGGCTGATCGCATGCTGTTTTATAACAGCTTATTTAAGAGGCTCCGCATTTCTAAGATGACCTCTGTTGGAGTGAGTCCAATAGGACCAATCTGCTTAGCCACCAAACTATCGGCTGCGGATGCATGGAGCTGCACCCCAATACAAGTAGCTTCCCATAGATTCAGGTTGTGCCTTATACCTTGGCCTGCAATTGCTGCAATAGTGCCTGTTAAAACGTCGCCCATGCCGCCGACGGCCATTCCAGGATTTCCTTGTTTGCATTGCAATGCCGAATGATGAGGTGAGCTAATGAGGGTATGCTGTCCTTTAAGGACAACAATTGAATGGGTTAATTGAATCAGGTCTGATAGTGCTGCAAGGCGATTTTCTTGTACAACTGCTGCTGTTGTATTGAGGAGATGTGCAATCTCCCCGGGGTGTGGTGTGAGCACAGTCATGCCCGGAAATGCTTCATTGCGCTGCTTGAGAAGATTTAAAAATTCAGAACTATCCGCTATTAAATTGAGGGCATCGGCATCAATCACTAGTGGAATTTTTGGATAGGTGAGCACTGCCATTAGCCAGTCTCTCGCCAATGCAGAAAACCCCAGTCCTGGTCCAATCGCAATTACATCAGGCATGGTTGTTTCTAATTGCTTTTGTGCCTCAAAGCTAGCCAGTCGCACCATCAGTTCGGGTTGTTCCGTTATTGCATGGGCAGTTGTTGGGTCTAGCATTTCTAAAATAGTCCAGCCAGCGCCCAAGTGAAGAGCGGCGCTCCCTGACAGTATGAGGGCGCCAGCCATACCGGGTGCACCACCAATAATTAATACTTTGCCAGCGCTTCCTTTATGTTCTGATGGCAAGCGCTTCAGGCGAGTAATCAGCTCAAGTGATTTCAATTCGGTAGCGGGATTCATCAAGACAGTATCGCTCTAATATGTGACTTAACAATAGATTTTATCGAGAGTATGCTTAAGTTATGAAAATACAATTTCTTGGTGCGGCAGGTGAGGTTACAGGGTCAAGACATTCTGTGGAAGCTACTATTGGTGAACGAGAGTTGAGGTTCATGGTCGACTTTGGCATGTTCCAGGGTGGACGCGAGGCTAGCGTGAAGAATCTGGAGTCACTCCCGTTTTCGCCTAATGAACTTGCATTTGTCGTACTGACGCATGCACATATTGACCATAGCGGTCTTTTGCCTAGGCTGTGCGCCCAAGGTTTTACGGGGCCTATCTATTGCACTGAAGCCACATTTGAGCTGTTAAAAATTATGCTGCCTGACAGCGCGCACTTGCAGCGTTCTGATGTAGAGAGAGCATTGCGTAGACAAAAAGCAGGGAAATGGCGTGGCGAAGTACCGGTTGCACTCTACTCGCTGGAGGAGGTAGAGATTGCGCTTGGCCAATGTCAAGTTCTTCCCTACGCAAAATCTGTTGAGCTGTGCAATGGTATTGACCTTACATTTGAGAATGCAGGACATATCTTGGGATCTGCAATTGCGGTAATTGACGTCACCGAAGATCATTCTAAGAAAAAGCGCTGCGTTTTTTCTGGTGATATTGGTATGAAAGGCAAATTATTAATGCCCGATCCTGCCGTGATCGCGCAGGCGGATATCGTGGTAGTCGAGTCAACTTATGGTGATAGGCTGCATAAAACACTAGTGGATACCGAGGCTGAACTTATTGAGGTGGTAAGTGATACTCTGAACGCCCACGGAAATATTATTATTCCCGCATTTGCTGTGGGCCGCACACAAGAGATACTATTTTTACTGATTGACTTAGTGAGGCGCAATGCATTACCCCATCTGAGTATTTGGGTTGATTCCCCAATGGCAACCTCAGCTACCCATTTAACTCAGCGATTCTTTTCTCAACTAGACAAAGATTCGCAGTCAACTTTGGCGTGGTTGCAACAGAATCCTGGTGCAGTAGACCTGCGATTTATTGCTGACGTAGAAGAATCCAAAGCGCTCAATAAGATTAAGGGCGGAGCCATCATTATTTCTGCAAGTGGCATGTGTGATGCTGGCCGTATTGTTCATCATTTGCAGAATAATTTGCCACGAGCACAAAATGCAATTGTGATCACTGGCTTTCAGGCTTATGGCAGCTTAGGGCGTCGCTTGGTAGATAAGGCGACTAAAGTACGCCTCTTTGGTGAAGAGGTCCCAGTTCGCGCATCTATTCATACGATTGGCGGTTTATCTGCTCATGCCGATCAAGCGGGATTACTAGATTGGCTGCGGAGTTTTCAATCTCCACCCAAATCTATTTTTGTCGTTCATGGTGAACCTGAGGCCTCTGCTGTCTTAGCGCAAAGCATTCGTGAAGAGCTGGAATGGAATAATGTCATTATTCCAGAGCGCCTACATACTTATTCTTGTTAAGTTTGCAGGCTCTTCTTTGTAAAAATGGAGCTAGATGAAAAAGCCGTAAAAAAACCGCGGCGAACCGCGGCTTTATTTTTCCCTAAAAGAAATTATTTCTTAGCATCAGTTGCTGGAGCTGCTGGAGCCTCTGCAGGTGCAGCGGGGGCTGCTGCCGGAGTATCTTTTTTCGCTTCTTCTATATGAACCGCTTCAGCACCATGCTTCTCGCCACCCATATCAATATCGCCATCGCCTTTAATCAGTAAGTAGGCTGTAGCAGAAATTAATACTAGTACCATGATGATGATTGATCTGTTGCTCATTGCATTTCCTTCGGTTTGGTTAATAATCCCCATATTAACTCCTGAAGCGCTATTGGTATATCCGAATAAGCCCTAGATCCCTAATTAATGGAATATTCTAGGTAGTAATACTGATCTGAGGGGTATATCCTTCGGCCTAATCAAGTTCCAGATTCAAAGTAGACTGCTTGAAAGCTTGGAATAACGGTGTCAATATGAGTTTAAAACTACCTCTAAATAATTCTCAAACTATCACTGATTTTCTGAATCTTCAGAAGAGCCAATTGGCGGAAGATAATTCCACAGACTCCTATCGATTTGCCTTTGATGATCAAGCTTTTTTAGCTCGCCGTGAAACTTTAGGTCTACGCTTTCAGTTGGAATTACTAAAGCCGGATATCCTCTTGCATGAGCATGGTATTGAACACACGATTACCGTTTTTGGCTCCACTCGCTTTATTAGTTGCGATAAAGCACAAGAGCTAGAAAAGAACGCCAACACCCCAGAGGCTATTGCTCAAGCCAAGCAAGCATTGCTTCATTGCAAATACTACGATTCAGCTAGGGAATTTGGTGCAATTGTGGCTGCTTACAATGCAACACAATCTGAGAGTCGCAATAAACTCCACATCGCTACTGGCGGAGGTCCTGGAATTATGGAGGCAGCTAACCGCGGCGCCTTTGAAGCGGGGGATAGAACGATTGGCTTTAACATTAGCTTGCCAAGGGAGCAGTATCCGAATCCCTATCTGTCGCCCGGCTTAAGTTTTCGCTTTCATTATTTTGCCATTCGAAAAATGCATTTCATGTTGAGGGCGAGGGCGATAGTGGCCTATCCAGGAGGCTTTGGTTCCTTTGATGAGCTTTTTGAGGTGCTCACCCTAATGCAAACAAAAAAAGTTGAGCGGTTTCCGATTATTTTGGTGGGAAACTTATTCTGGCAGGAGGTCTTCAACTTTAAGCAGATGCTTGACCACGGAGTCATAGATCAGGCCGATTTAGACTTAATTCACTTTGTTGATACTGCCCCAGAGGCTTGGGCGGTAATTCGCGATTGCTATCAATTAGCTTAAGAGACCGAATCACAAGATCTGTAAAATACCAGACAAATACTATGACTATTGCTAATAACCATACCTTTACTTCTGAGTTAGATTTACCAGCCTACTTGTTTGGCATCACTATGCTTCTAATTGTGATGTTGGTGCATGGGCTTGCCTTGCTACAAATTGCCAAACGTTATGAGGTGAAGTCTTTTCTCTACCTTGCTGAGAAAAAGTACTCTTCAGTTGCCTTTGTATTTTATATCAGCATATTGTGTTTATTTCTAATTCATATTTTTGAGATCATTCTCTGGGGTATCTCGCTAAAAGTATTTAATCTTCTGCCGACTTTGGGTGAGAGTATTTTATTTAGCGGCAGCACCTATACCGCAATGGGATTTATGGATGACCCGTTACCAGGCGGTTGGAAGATGTTGGCCATCATCATCGCGTTCTCTGGGATGTTTGCTTTTGCTTGGACCGCATCAGTCATGATTTCTATGACAAAGAATTTCCGTCAAGCCTATACCCACTTACATATGCAAAAGCTGAAGTTACCGAACGAAGTAATTGAGCGCTTCAAGTAAATCATGAGTAAAATTTGGGATGCCATCGTGATTGGTGGAGGCGCAGCTGGGCTCTTTTGTGCTGGCGTTGCCGGTCAGTTAGGAAAAAAAGTCCTATTACTAGATCACGCTGATGTCTTGTGTGAAAAAATTCGTATTAGTGGCGGCGGTCGGTGTAACTTCACCAATCTGCATAGCAGCCCAGCGAACTTCCTCTCTCTAAATCCAAGTTTTGTAAAAAGTGCCTTGGCGCGCTATCCAGCAAAAGAATTCATCAAGCTGGTGCAATCTTATCGAATTGCATATCACGAAAAACATCAAGGTCAGCTGTTTTGTGATGACTCTGCCAAACAAATTATCGAGATGTTGTTAGGGGAGTGCGCTAAAGGACATGTTGTTATTCGACATCCAATTACAGTAGATTTGATCTCCAATGAGGCTGGAACATGGATCGTTAAAACTAGCTCGGGTATAGAAAGATCCACTTCTTTGGTGATGGCAACAGGAGGCTTGCCGGTTCCTGCAATTGGTGCAACTGCCTATTCCTTAGATATTGCCAAGCAATTCGGGTTAAAGGTAGTTGATCCTCGTCCTGCTTTGGTGCCCCTGTCATTTACGTCAGGTGAGTTTGATAATCTGATTGAGTTGTCTGGCCTCAGTTTGCCGGTTCGCATTGGCGCTGGATCCAAAGGTAATCGCTATGGTGCTTGTCGTTTTAATGAAGATCTTCTCTTAACGCATAAAGGCCTCTCGGGACCAGCAGTCTTACAGGCTAGTAGCTATTGGACTGAGGGGGAACTTATTCATATTGATTGGCTTGGTGCAGTTGAGGCTAATGGACAATTTAGTTGTGATGAATTATTTAATATGGAAGGTAACCACCTCAAACTGACTGAGAATATCTTAGCCTCAGTCATGCCATTACGTTTAGCAAAAGCATTCGCTCAGCAGAAAAATTTATTGGGTAAAAAGTGGGCTGAGGTTTCTAAAAAAGACCGGCAAGCCCTCAAAGAACTCATTACTAATTGGTCAGTAAAGCCGGCTGGTACGCTGGGCTGGAAAAAGGCTGAGGTAATGCTAGGCGGTGTAGATACTAAAGATCTCAATGGTCAAACTATGATGTCTCGCAATCATCCTGGTTTATATTTCATTGGGGAGTGTGTCGATGTCACTGGCCATCTTGGCGGTCATAATTTCCAGTGGGCTTGGTCTAGTGGTTTTGCCTGCGCCCAAGCAATTTAATTTATAGTGTATTGAGATTAACTAACTAATTCATTCATCATGCTAAGACGCTCAAAAATCACCTTTTTGCTATCTGTTATTGTCCTCAGCCTTTCATTTATTGTGGGTGCTCAAGCCGCTTACCCAGACAAGCCCATTAAAGTAATTATTGGATTTCCGGCGGGTGGTCCACTAGATGCACATATGCGATTACTTGTTGAGAAGCTTCAGTCCTCCTTAGGTCAAACAGTCATTGTGGACTATAAGGCCGGTGCGGGTGGCACTGTCGGTGCTCAGTTTGTAGCTCAGTCACCAGCAGATGGATATACTTTGTTGCTAGCTAATACGGGCACAATGGTGATTAATCCTGCTGTGTATACCAAAAGCGCTTTTGATACCTTAAAAGAATTTCAGCCGATTGCTAGAACGGCACAGCAACCCTTAGCCTTGATAGTTAATAATGATGTGCCAGTTCAAACGCTCAAAGAATTTATAGCCTATGCAAAAGCCAATCCCGGTAAGTTGAACTATGGTTCTGCAGGTAATGGTGGCATCTCTCACCTAGTCCCTGAAATGTTAAAAAGTGAAACTGGAATTTTTATGGTGCACATTCCATTTAAGGGTAGTGCGCCAGCATTTACTGATCTTATCGCCGGCCATGTTCAATTTATGGCTGAGTCTGTTCCCCAGGCAGCCAATTATGCAAAGTTAGGTAAGGTAAAGGCGCTGGCTGTTACGAGCGCTAAGAGGAACCCAGCATTGCCAAATACACCAACGGTGATTGAAACGGGTATTGCCAACTTAGAGGTCGTTGGTTTTTATGGGGTTTTAGCTCCAAAGGGAACTCCGCCCGATGTGGTGAATAAGCTTAGCCAGGCCTTCAAAGAGACCTTGGAGTCTCCTGATATTCAAAAGAGAATGCTAGAGCAAGGCGCTGATCCGGCCTATCTCAGTGCAGATCAATTTACTAAGTTCCTAGCAGCTGAGATGCCTCGCTGGGCTAAGGCCGTAAAGCAGGCTGGAGCCAAGCTCGATTAGTTTGATTGGTTTCTCATCCAGTCTGCTGTATTGAAGAAAGACTCCTCCAACTGGGCGCCAATCTGCCCATCGATGTCGCAATCTTCCATTGCTCGGTACATGCAGGCTAGCCACTGATTACGCTCTTTCAGGCCAATCTGAAAGGGTAGGTGCCGCGCTCGTAACATGGGGTGCCCATGTTTTGGAGAGAACACATCTGGACCTCCTAGCCACCCCGATAAAAAGAGCTTGAGCTTATCTCGAGAGCCCGTAAGGTCTTGTGAATGCATTGCCCGTAAGTCTGCAAAAGGCTCCTCTAAGGCCATCAAGTCATAGAAGCGGTCGACTAGCTCTTCAAGCTTTGAAGCGCCACCAATCATCTCGTATGGGTTTTTTCTTTCGCTCATGCATCAATCTTAATACTAATGATGCATAGAATTGGCAAGTCTCGGATTTGGGTATAGAGTAGAAATGTAGGTGTACCTGAAGAATCAGCGCGCTTATTTAACTTTAGGGAGAGATGTAATGGATAAGAAAGACATTCAAGAATGGCAGCAAGAGAAGGCAAAGGAGCTATTTGAGTATTCACATAAATTATTGGATGCCGCTAAAGATCTCAGTGCCCACCATCTCGAAGAAATTCAATGGGGCATGAAAAATGCGATGGATAGCGCTAAGTCAGCCGCCAAAAATGACCTCACCAAGCTCAAAGAGCTTCAAGAGTCAGCTGCGAAGGAAGCAGCAAAGCGTGCGACGGTATATCAAAAAAAGGTGAAGTCTGTTCTGAAGGACATTGGTGATGAGGCTGCCGACGGAACTGAAAAGCATTTAGAGAAAGTTCGCAGTTCCTTGGTGAGCTGGCTTGAAGATGTTGAGGGTAAATTGCCGGGTCATGCTGACAAGTTGTCTAAAGTGGTTCACGACATGTCGACTGCTGGTCAAAAAATGTTTAAAGAGGGTCGAAAAATTGTCAATCAAGTAGCAGATGCTGCCGAGAAAAATATTGACGATCACCTTAGACAATCCTCTGATGCGAAGAAGAAATAAGACTCCTAGAGAGATGATCTGACTTAGTTCTTAGAGAAAAAGCCGTCGTTTTGTTTACTCGACGGCTTTTTTACACCCAGCCCTGAAGCCAGATTGCAGAATCCTTGAGCTTGCGCCATGCAATTACTTGTGTACTCCCATCAAACACAGCTTCTAGCTCAACGAATTCAATTGCTTGTTCTGGTAATTCTGGAAGAATAATTTTGCTAACTAAAAAGTGCTTCCGTTTCAGTGTTGGCTTTACTGCTGTCCATTTACTGAGAAGCAGCTTCTTGGGATGAAGGGAGTTTTGTTCTTTAGAGGGCATTGCACTGATATTCATTTGTACTACTAAGCATTTTTCCTGAGCTGGGAGTAAAGCTGTAATTCGATTCTTGGATTTGTGCAGGACACTTCATATCAAAATAACTTTGAGGGCCAAGGCTTCCACAGTAATCGTATTGATGATCCTGAAACTGCATCTGTGCCTTTTTGAGGACCATGGTGGATTTGGACCCGGCGCTATCAATGCATGACCAGGTCGTATAGGTATCTCGGTCGCAGCCTGACATGGCTAGGAGCGCCAAAATAGAAAAAGAAGATAAGGCTACTTGCTTGGGGATATTCATCAACCTAAGAATACTGGCCTCGCGGGAGAAAAGTGGACTTAAACCCATAAAAAGCCCTAAAAAAAGCGGTTTATAAGGGCAATATAGTCGAATCCTGCGGGCTTATGAGTAAGCTTTATTACGTCTGCTGTAAGAGTTATCCCTGATACCCACCCTGAAAACCACTGCTTTGTATGGGGATATACTAATTCCGAGCTCAGTACTCACCTTTGATCAGAAATATAGGAGACAAGATGTCACAACACGATACATTGTTAGCCGCTTTTGAAACTTACAAAGCAGAAAACGAAAAGTTTATTGCAAAGGGTGTCAAGGCATCCGCTGCTCGCGCACGTAAGGCTTTGCAAGAAATTGCTGGCGCATGCAAAGAGCGTCGTAAAGAAATTACCGCCACTAAGGAGGCGATGGAAGCTAAGAAGTAACTTACTTCAACTCCTTACTTATTAAAGCCTGACCCTCAAAAGGAGTCGGGCTTTATTTTTTAGGTCGCTATAGAAAACAGAGTGAGCTTCATTGCTTTACTGCGTATAGCAACCAGATCTTGATACTCTGGACTATTAGCCCACGATTTGGAAAGCTCTACGTCTGGAAACTCTAGCTCAACATAGGCGCTAAAGGAATCGCATCCTAATTCATTCCAGAAGAATTGATTGAATGATCCCCGGGAGAGAATTTTCCCTTGATATAAAGCTACCGTTTCTCCTACTTTGGAGCGGTATTGCTCAAACGCCTCAACATCATTTAATTGGATGAGGCCAATCACTTTAATAGTCATCACTGCTCCCCGTAATTCATCTCGCTAGTTTATAGATAAGCTAGCGAGATATTAGATCTTTACCATCTCGTACGTGGCGAATAGTGTCAGGCTACTATTTTTTATGATCTGCTAAAAATTCTACTTATAGCGTTAAAAATTACCGATTAAAACTTCGCTGAGTAGAATTTCCCCGTTTAGACGGGGGCTTTACTCCGCCATTACCACCACCAGAATTACCAGGACGAGATTTTCTGGATTGTTGGTGCTGTTGGCTTCTGAGTTGGATCGGTTGTGCTATAGCATTGGGATCTGGCTCAAATCCAGCAATGATCTCTTGAGGTAGTTTTTGTTTAATCAGTTTTTCAATATCCTTGAGCATCTGATGTTCATCAACACAGACCAAAGATACTGCAACCCCATTTGATCCGGCTCTACCAGTTCTACCAATGCGGTGTACATAGTCTTCTGATACGTTCGGTAGATCATAGTTCACAACGTGGGGAAGTTGGTCGATATCAATGCCACGTGCCGCAATATCGGTAGCAACTAAGACGGTAATTTTTCCATCCTTAAATTCTGCTAGAGCTTTAGTGCGAGCACTTTGGCTTTTATTGCCATGGATAGCCATGGCACTGATCTCATCTTTTTCAAGCTGAGTGACTAATTTATTAGCACCATGTTTTGTGCGTGTAAATACGAGAACCTGTTGCCACTGATTTGATTTAATTAGATGGGCTAATAAGGGATGCTTTTGGTTGCGATCTACTGGGTGGATCAGTTGGGCAATAGCATCATTCGTGCTATTGCTGCGTGCTACCTCAATCAAGGCCGGTGAATTTAGTAAGCTATCAGCTAAAGCTTTGATTTCAGTAGAGAAGGTAGCGGAGAATAATAAATTCTGACGTTGCTTTGGAAGTGCAGCCAAGATTTTTTTAATATCACGTAAGAAGCCCATGTCTAGCATGCGATCTGCTTCGTCAAGTACCAGAATTTCAATATTGGCGAGAGATACACAGTTCTGTGACATCAAGTCCAATAAACGACCTGGTGTTGCTACCAAAATATCGAGTCCTGCGGCAATCGCTTTGATTTGGGGGTTTACGCCGACACCGCCAAAAATTACTGTCGACTTAATGTCGGTGTATTTACCATAGGTCACAACAGATTCTTGAACTTGAGCAGCTAGTTCGCGAGTGGGGGTCAAGATTAATACGCGCAATTGCCGCTTCCCGCCAACTTTGGCAGTAGTAATTAGACGCTGAAGAATGGGCAGCGTAAATCCAGCAGTTTTGCCGGTACCTGTTTGAGCTGCAGCAAGTAAATCTCCCCCCTTTAATACGGCAGGGATGGATTTTTCTTGAATCGGGGTGGGGCTGGTGTAACCCTCATCACCAATCGCGCGAAGAATGGATTCAGATAAACCGAGGTCTGTAAATAACATAGGGGCCAAATAAATATTGACCCGTATTCAATTAAACGACTATCCCGGTCAATGGGGTGAGCTGCCACACTTATGGTGTTTGCAGAAAGAGTCTGTATTCTAGTCTATTGGCTCTTGGTGAATAGCCAATCAGGTAGACCTTTGGGTTTGAGGGTGGTGGTATCTACACAAACAATATGCAATAAGGCACTGGCAATGAGTTCAGGTTCGGCGCCTTCGCTGATGCGCTTAGCAGTTTGCTTGACTGCAATTTGGGTGCGCCCACGATGTTCAATGATCTGATCAATACTAAGCAGGTCATCTAAGCGTCCTGGCCTATGAAAGTTCATTGTGATTTCTCGAACAGGTAAAAGGATCCCAAATTCATTTACCAATTTAGTGGGGCTCAGGCCTCTTTGCTGCAACCATTCGGAACGACTCCGTTCAAAGATTTCTAAATAGCGTGCGTGATAGACAAATCCTGCTGCATCAGTATCTGAGTAGCAGACCCGAAATAGAAAGGGTGGGCTAATGGAATCGCTTGGTTGGGTAGATTGACTCATGATGAATAAGATTTCTTTAAATAGATAGAATCATATCGCGATGGGCAATGCCTGCTTCGTAATACATCTCTCCTTGGGCAATAAATCCAAAGTTCTCATAAAACGGCATAGCTACTAACTGGGCATGTAACTCTAGTTTCGCTATACCCTGAGATTTGCATGATTCAAGCAAGGCATTGAGTAGTTGACCGCCAATACCTCGCCTTCGATAAGTCTGCAATACTGCCATGCGCCCAATTCTGCCAATATTCCTAGGTAAAGCAATCAGGCGAGCCGTACCGACACATTCTGAATCCACATAAGCAAGGGCGTGTTTGGCAGTCGAGTCAAACTCATCTAGCTCCATATCTGCTGGAACCCCTTGCTCCTCTATAAATACCTGCTTTCGAACTAAGTAAGCCTCTTGTTTGGCTTCCTGCCAGTTTTTAATCAAGATCACGATATCTATGCGCCAATTAAATTAGAAGGTGGGGAGGGCTGTAAATTCAGTCAATGTAGCAAATTATGCCCATTTGGAGTTCAAATTAGGGTTTAAATACTAGCTCTAGGGCTCATAAGTAAATCACTTCATGGTTAAAATGAATTGGTGGGGTCAGAGTATTGGCGTCCCTCATCAACCTTTATCTAGGAGTTATCTTGAAGAAATCTTTACTTGCTACATTAGTGGCCACACTCGGTTTAGTCGTTGCGGGCTCAGTATTTGCTCAGGCACCAGCAAAGATGTTGCCTTTGGCAGCTGAAGTCGTTGTATTAACTGCTTCAGTTGAATCGGTGGATGTAAAAAATCGCATCGTGGTACTTAAGGATGTGAACGGTAATTTGGCGCAAATGAATGTAGGTAAGCAAGTCAATGATTTGGATAAGGTTAAGAAGGGTGATCTTTTTGTAGTTGAGCATGCGCAAGCGATTGCAGTGGGTCTAGTTGCGGCTCCTAAAGGTGCAAAACCGGGCATTTCAGGTGTTCGCTCTGTCGTGATGTCTGGCAAAGGTTCTGCGAAGCCATTTGAAGAGACTACGGACACTATGTATGCAACGGTGAAGATCAGCACTATTGATGTAAAAACCCGTATCGTGACATTTACATTGCCATCAGGCGAGAAGCAAAAAGTAAAAGTGGACCAAAGTGTTTTGGGTCTTGAGAAATTCAAAGCTGGTGATGATGTCATGGTTGAGTTCGTTGACGACACAGCCATTGGTTTTGTAACACCAAAGAAATAAATCCTCAATACCAATTCAGCATCAGTACATGCTGAGTGGTAAAGAAAAAGGCCCGCAATGCGGGCCTTTTGCATATCTACTAAATGATTAAGCGTCCTTAGCAATCATGACATCTGAAGCCTTAATAACTGCCCAAGCTTGATCACCAACTTTGAGATTGAGTTCATCGACAGCCTCATTAGTAATGGAGGCGGTAACGATGTGGCCAGCGCCAATATCTAACTTCACGTGAGAAGTAGTCTGACCCATTTTGAGTTCAACCACTTTACCGCTGAGCGTATTACGTGCACTGAGTTTGACTTTCAGTTCCATGATTTTTCTTTAGAGATTATTTTTTAGCATTTGGGAAAAATAGCTGCTCGCCGCCAATCTGATAGCTAGCAATGACGTCTTGACCATTCTTGGAAGTAATCCAATCAATGAATGCTTGGCCCTCAGCTTTTTTTACATGTGGGAACTTAGCTGGGTTAACTAACATCACGCCATATTGATTAAACAGCTTTGGATCGCCTTGAACCAAGATTGTCAAATCACCACGGTTCTTAAATGAAAGCCAGGTAGCGCGATCAGCCAAGATGTAGCCATTCATTCCTGAGGCAGTATTGAGGGCTGGACCCATGCCTGAGCCTGTTTCTTTATACCAGGCGAGAGTAGGGGAAACCGCTACGCCGGAGTCTTTCCAGTAGCGCAGCTCTGCAGCATGTGTGCCGCTCTTGTCGCCACGCGATACAAATGGTGATTGCGCACTTGCAATTTTTTGGAATGCAGTCTTAATATCCTTTCCACCTGCAATTTTTGCTGGATCGGATTTCGGTCCAATCAGTACAAAGTCGTTGTACATCACTTCAATGCGTTTTGTAGCAAAGCCATCAGCAACAAACTTTTCTTCGGCAGGTTTGTCATGTACGAACACCACATCTGCATCACCACGGCGTCCAATATCTAAAGCTTGACCAGTCCCAACCGCTACAACTTTGACATCGATACCCGTTTTCATTTTGAAGATTGGCAAAATGAAGCCAAATAGGCCAGATTGCTCAGTAGAGGTAGTTGAGGAAAGCACAATGCTTTTCTCTTGTGCGTAAGTTGTATTACTTAAAAGTGTTAATGCAGTAATGGCAGATGCCAGTAATCGGTTAATAGAGAATTTCATCGTAGTTCGCTTCCATTGCTAGGTTCGGTTAAGATTCGTCATATTACAAAATATCAATATGCAAAAAATTACATATGAGAATTCAGATCCGTCCAACCCTTGTTTTTGGAAGTAAGAATGCTAAAGATCCGGCCATAGTCGATTTGGTGTGGTTGACTGCTTTACTGAAAGACATCGATCACGGTAAAACGCTGATGTCTGCCTGCAAGAAAATGGGTCTGTCCTATCGAAATGTATGGCAAAAATTAAACGAGGTAGAGCAGGCTCTTGGCTTTAAGTTAATGGATCGAGTCCGAGGTCATGGATCTCAATTATCGGAATACGCTAGGTACTTAATTCAATTTACCGAGGACTTTGATCAAAAGACTATGAGATTGGGTCAATCCAGCCTATCTCATCTTGAAGAAGGATTTGCTCAATTTAGAGTGAAGGCCAAAAAACAATGGCGCTTTGCTAGTAGTAGTGATCCCATTATTCAAAAGGCAGTTTTTGATATTGGTGGCTTTGAGCTCATTACTGCTGGCTCGGGTGAGGCTTTAGAGCGCCTGCTCAATTACGAGGTTGATATTGCGGGCTTCCATGTTTCTGATCCGCAAAGCTCACAAATTATTGCTAAGCGACTTTACAAAGAGGGTATGCAAATATTTCCGGTGATGAAGCGCGTACAAGGTTTATTGGTGGCTAAGGGCAATCCACTGAATATCATTTCTTCAAAAGATTTACTAAGACCTAAGGTTCGCTTTATCAATCGCCAGAAAGGGTCTGGCACGCGCTTACTGCTTGATACTATATTAGCCAAAGAGGGTATTGATGTAAATAGTATCCGGGGCTATCAGAATGAGGAGTTTACGCACTCTGCGATTGCTACTGCAATATTGGCTAAAAAAGCAGATGTAGGTATGGGGGTTAAAAGCGTTGCCCTTGAGAATGGCTTGGATTTTATACAGCTGAAAGACGAAATCTTTTTTCTGGCAATGAATGAAGATTTAAGTACTAATGGCGAGCTTGCAAAGCTCATTCGAAAAATACGTACCCTCTCTGGAGCCACTCCAGGCTACAAATCCATTGGTTTGAAAAGACAGATTGCTGGCTGGTTATAGCTTATTCATTGATCTCACAGCATCCCTGTCTGATCTTGGTGTCGCTTGAATTAATACAGTGTCAATACCTTGGTTTAAAAATTGAGATACATTGTTAGTATTGACAACAATCTCCATTGGTATCGACATGAAATTATCTCTTCACGCTTTAACTATCGCTCTGAGTTTTCTCGCCTTTTCTGCTTTTGCTGAACCTGGCGAGAATACCTACAAACAAGTCTGTGCTGCCTGCCATGCTTCTGGTGTTTTAAATGCCCCTAAGCTTGGCGATAAGGCTAAATGGGCTCCGTTAATTGCTGAAGGCCAGGTGACTCTTACAGCGCATGGTTATGTTGGTGTAAGAGGTATGCCCGCTAAGGGCGGTAACCCAAACCTCACAGTAGAAGGTTTTTCGGATGCAGTAGCATATATGGTGAATAAGGCAGGTGGCAACTGGAAGACTCCAGATGCAAAAACCCTGGCTGCAATTAACAAAGAAATTGAAGCGCGCAAAGCTAGTCTGAATAAGAAACCATAAATGTATGAATATGCAGCCACATCAGATTGAAATTATTGGTTACTGCGCTGCATTTTTGACAACGATTGCTTTTTTACCTCAAGCCATTCATTCTTGGCGTACCCGTGACCTTTCTGGAATATCGGTGGGAATGTATAGCTTATTTACTGCAGGTGTTGGTTTATGGCTTATCTATGGCCTCATCATCGAGAAGTGGCCTTTGATTCTTGCCAATGCATTGACCTTTGCGCTGGCGCTGAGCA
This sequence comes from Polynucleobacter sp. UK-Mo-2m-Kol15, assembly GCF_018881505.1. GTDB lineage: Bacteria > Pseudomonadota > Gammaproteobacteria > Burkholderiales > Burkholderiaceae > Polynucleobacter. The sequence goes on from NZ_JACVQC010000001.1 coordinate 1,183,377, forward strand.
TTCTGCTGCTTAAATTACGCACTAGCCTCCATTCTAAATAAATGACCCTTTGGGAAGCTTGTTTCTAGGCTGATATCCTACCTGCGATAGAATTCATCTATGTACATGTTTCTACCTTTCCTGACAGCTTTTATCGGCCTTGTCCTCGTTTGGTTTGAGAAGCGTTTGGCAGGCTTAGTCATGCTTGCGACTACGGTTGGCATCTTGATGTTCTGGTTCAGAATCCATGCCACAACTCACCTGAATATCAGTCTGTAAAGAGTGTGAGTAAACTTTCTTTTTCTTCATTAGCTGGTCTGGGTAATCAGCTAGTATTGGCTGCCATCATCGGCATGCTGTCCTATGCTTTTGTTGATCAATTCTATTTTGGTGAGTTACCTTGCCCTCTCTGCTTAATGCAGCGCATGGGTTTTATCATCATCGGTTTCGCACTCGTTCTCAATATTCGCTGTGGTGCGCATTCTGCGCATTATGGCTGGGGCATCATCGGTGGTTTAGTGGGAATGATGGTTTCTTTGCGACAGGTGCTCTTACATATTTTGCCCGGTGACCAAGGCTTTGGAAAAACTTTTTTAGAGTTGCATTTCTATACTTGGGCGTATGTAGGCTATATTGGATTATTGGCGGGCCTTGCTATTTTATTGATGTTGCCTAACCGGGATATACGTTCACGCTCCATATTTGCGAATGTATTAGTAGTTGCATTTATCTTTCTAGTTTTTGCTAATCTTGCATCGACGCTGCTTGAGTGTGGTGCTGGTCCTTGCGCTGATGATCCTGTTAAATACGATGGATGGATTTGGTTGCGCACTCGCTTTGGTTTTTAGTTGAGCGTAAGTCCTTTATGATGATCGCTTCTAGGCTGGTGAAGGGTCTGGCAACGCTATTTGCTTGCCTGAGCTTTGCTAATACCGCCCAATCTCAAACAGTTAAAACTAATACTACTTGGCCCAAACAAGCCATTCGGATTGTGGTGACCTTTACCCCAGGCGGTGCGCCAGATATTTTGGCGCGCGTTCTCGCAGAGAGTTGGCAGCAAAGCTTAGGTGTGCCAGTGCTTGTTGAAAACCGTCCGGGCTACGGCGGCAATATTGGCGCTGAAGTTGTTGCAAAGAGCGAGCCAGATGGATACACACTGCTGATTGGCACGGTGGGTATTCATGCAATCAACGGCGCTCTTTATGAAAAGATGTCTTTTCACCCAATTAATGATTTCACGCCGATTAGTTTTTTAGCTAGCACTCCCAATGTGCTGGTGGTTAATAAGAAGCTGGGCGTGAATAATCTGCATGAACTCATTGAGTTAGCCAAAGCAAAACCAAATGAGCTTACTTTTGGATCCTCTGGTGTTGGTACTTCTCTGCACATGTCTGGAGAACTCTTTAAAGAAATGACTGGGGTGCAGATTCGTCATATTCCCTACAAAGGAAGGGCTCAATCACTGCCTGATCTTATTAGCGGGCGTATTTCCATGCTCTTTGATAATCTCTCTTCATCATTACCCCTGATTAAGGCGGGTGAGGTACAGGCTTTGGCAGTAACCACACTAAAACGCTCACCGGTAGCTCCAGAGATTGCGACCATGGCTGAGCAAGGTTTACCTGGATTTGAGGCTACGTCTTGGTTCTCCCTCATGGCGCCGGTAAATCTCCCTTTAACTCTACAAAAACGCTTAAATACCTTAACTCGTCAAACTCTCAATCAGTCTGAGGTTAGAAACAAGTTACTAGCTATCGGTTTGGAGCCCGCTCCAGGAAGTCCGCAAGACCTTTCTAGGTTGATTCAATCTGAGACCAATAAATGGGGTAGGGTTATTTACAAATCGGGCGCAAAATTGGAATAGTGAGTTAAAAAAGCTGGAATGATAAATATTCCACTCAAAGCCTAATTCTTGTCAGCTTGGATTTAATTGAAGCGTTAAAGAGAATAGGAGGCGACCAAATAATGGGGTCCACTATGAAAACAAGCCAAATGCAATGTAAATTAGTCAAGTCTAAATTAGTCCTGATGCTTCTCGTCTCTGCAGGTTTATTCTCGCTTGTTCCGCTGAGTGCTCAAGCTGGTAATGTCGGCTGGGCGGTATCTGTTGGTGGTGGCTATGGTGGCGGTTGGCGTCCAGCAGCTTACGGCCCTGGCTGGGGGAGTGGTGTATGGGGTCCTGGCTGGCGTGGGGGGTATTACGGCCCTGGCTATGGCTATCCTTACGCCACTGGATACTATGCACCCCCAGTCGTCTATGTAGCACCACAGCAGCCTATGGTGTTAGCTTCTCAAGCTCAGCCCCCAGTTTGGTATTACTGTGAAGCGAGTGGGCAGTATTTCCCATACGTGCAAAGTTGCTCATCTGGCTGGCAGACGCAGCCAGCAGTCCCACCATCAAGCATGCGTCGATAAAACTGCATACACAATTGAGCAATTATTTGATTTAAGGAATTCATATGAAACGAACCATACTGACATTGGCCATCATCAGCTCTTTAGCTGCTTGTGTCTCTGCACCAACCGGTCCCACAATCGCAATCATGCCCCGTGAAGGCAAGCCTTTTGAAGTGTTTCAGCAGGAAGATCAGCAATGTCGGGAGTTCGCTGCAAATGCAGTAAAAGATACGAGTAATGCCGCCTTAAAAGAGGGTGCTACTAGTGCTGTTATTGGTGCTGCTTTAGGTGCAGCTGCTGGCGCAGTCATTCAAGGTGGCAGTAGTCAGAATATTGGAACTGGCGCAGGTGTTGGACTTCTTGGTGGAGCCGCTATGGGTGCTATGAATTCCTCTGGCAAGCAAAATCAGGCACAAGTTCAATACAACATCGCTTATCAGCAGTGTATGTATTCCAAGGGTAACCAGGTGCCAAGCTATCCATCGCAGGGAGGTAGCCCTAGATACGGGCCACCGAGCAGTGGCTTCAAACCCATTCAATAAATCAATTTACTGAAATTAAACCTCTACTGGCGGACGCGTTTTCTCAAAGCGTGCCGCCGTTCTTCTAAATAGATAGAGTAATAGCAAGGCAGCTAATCCTAGGCTCATGCTATTGCCAGCCCAAAATCCATTGGCGCCCTGTAAGAATTCCGGTGTGTTGCCAAAGACATTAAAGCCCATCAAGTAGCCGCCGCCAAGTCCAAGGCCCCATAGGGAACCTGCATAAATTAGCATCGGCCAGAAGGCGATGCGATAAGCACGCAATATAAATGCCGCAGTCACCTGCAGAGCGTCAAAAACTTGATAAAAAGCGATAAACAAAAAAAGTGGAATAGAAAATGCTTTTACCTCTTCTGGTGGATCGTAGAGCTCTAATAGCTGGAATCTGAAGATCCATACCGCAACACCAATCAAAACACATAGCGTAGTTGTAAAGAAAACCGACGACCAGCCAATTTCTTCAGCACGCTCTTGCTTGTTTGCGCCAATAGATTGGGAAACTAGCGTCATCGTTGCAATCGATAGGGATAGGGGCACCATATAAATCACTGTCCCCATATTGGCGACAATTTGATGGCCAGCTAAAGCAGTCGTTCCAAGGCGCGCAATGAAGAGTGACATAAAGGTGAAGGAGGTTACTTCAATTAAATAACTCAAGCCAATTGGCGTCCCCAGCTTTAGCAGAGTCCAAATGCGATGCGAATCTGGCCAGCTAAAGCTTGCAAAGATGTTGAATGGTTTATAAAAGCCATCAAAGACTACAAAGGCAAGAGTGATGATGAGCCAGAACCAATTGATGATGACAGTAGCTACTGCACAGCCCGGTCCGCCCATGCCTTCAATGCCGAAGCCGCCATAAATAAAGAGGAGGTTGAGCGGGATTTTTAGGCCTAAGCCAATGAGTTGAACTACGGTAATGACGGCCGGCCTAGAGACTGCATTATGGAGCGCCATGAGAACGCGCATTGCCATACTAGCGGGCAGGCCAATTGCCAAAATTTGAAGATACAACCTCGCCTTGCCTTCAATATCCGGCGTTACTTGAGAGATTTGTAGAAGATGATCCGCATTGAGCAAAATTGTTCCGCCCAATAGAGTAAGCCCAAGAGCTAGCCAAGTGGCTTGACGAACTTCCTCGCCAATCTCACTAAAACGCTTTGCACCAAAGAGTTGTCCAGCAATGGGGGCGAGTGCAGAGATCACGCCGGTAAGCCCAACATAGACGCTAATAAAGATAGCGGAAGCCATTGCTAGTGCAGCTAAGTCATCGGCAGAGTAGCGTGCCGTCATTGCGGTGTCTAAAACTCCGAAAGCAATCACAGCGAGTTGACCAATGAGTAGTGGGCCAGCGAGTTTTAGTAGGGAGGGGATATCCTCGCGCAGACGCGATAATTTAAAGTGCGCCACGGTTTATTCTTTGTCGGCAGGGGTAATTTCGTAAAGGCGAAGACGCTCATCACGGTCAGCAGCACGGCGATCCTCCCACAGTAATTCAATTTTCTTTTTATTGAGGTTGGCATAGGCCTTTGCCTCTGAAGAGCTATGGGTCAACATGAGATTACAGCTAGGATCATCCCTTAGCGGAAGCTTAGTGAAATAACTAAATGAAGCGAGCTGGGCCTGACCTAGATTGGTGGTGTCAATACAGCCTGGCGTATTGGCAATAATGGTTTGCAGACGATCAGAAACATAGCGATAGGTTTTAGCGTAATTAATTGTTGGTAGCCACAAGGTCATCAACAGCACCCACATCAAAGTGGTGCCTGCAGCGGAAATGATGAGGCAGCGCCAGATTTCTTTGGGAGCACGAGAAGTTCTCCAGCGCACAATCGCCATCCACACACCAGTAATGATGAGGGCAATAATCAGGCCAATTAAGTCAAATTGCGCCTGAAATCCTGGTAGCAGTCTTGCCAAATTACTAGCTGTAGATTCCGGAAAGCCGGTGATTTTTGCTAACCAAATAATCCAAATGGCTAGGGCAATCAATGTGAAGCTAAACATGGCAAACCAGTCAATGAAGCTAATCAGGCCACGCTTGAGAATCGGTAAGCTAAATGCAGCAATAATGGATAGGCTTGGAATCAAAATGATGAGGTCATGCTCATTGGCTTCCAGTCTGAACAAGGTATAAATCAAGCACCCAATAAACAAACTTAGCGGAATACAAAGATGAGGGGCGCGCCATTGACCTGCCTCTTTCACTCGAGCCCAATGTGCGAGCGAAATAATAGCCAATGGCCAAACCGGCCAGGCATAGGCCCAGAAGTTAATACTTAAAAATGCTAGGGATTGAATGGAAGGACTTGTGCGCATTTCTGGCATATTGCGCCAACCTTCCTCTGCAATATGACGCCACTCTGGAGTGAGGTTCCCTAGATGCCAAAGCGTAGGCCAGATTGCAAAACCAATCAGACCTAAAACGGTGCTGGTCAAAGTCCAGCGAAAACGTAATTTGGCATTACTAGCAATAACTGCAATGATGGTCGAGCTGACGATGATGAGGCTTAGTGTGAGATTGCTAGAGAGTACAACAATAGCAATACCAAGACCAGTCCATAAACCACCTTGCCAAGGTTTATCCAGGCCACGTACTGTGCCGTATAAGACGATACTGATACCCATGAGTTGCGCCATCATTGGCGTTGTCTCATGTGCGCGTTGTGCAAGACCGACGCAAGCTAAGAAAATCAATAGTGCACCATCTGCTAAAGTCATGCCGTAGTTTTTACGACCTGGCTGCCCACCAACTGCTAGCACCATGGGTTGCACTTCTGGGCGACGTCCTAATAGGTAGGTTGCATACCAGATGGCAAGGGCAGCAGCAAAGAAGCAAACTGCTGAATAGAGACGTGCAGCATTAGCCATGCCAATCCATGGGCCAAACCAATCCATCAGAGTGGCACCTAGCCAATAGGGAAAGGGTGCACCAAGAGAAGTATCGCGGCCTGCTAGATGCGGAACAATCCAATCAAGCGAAGTGCCGTTCTTTAAGGTCCACATGCCACCAAAACCAATAGCATCCTCATTCTTCCATGGGTCGCGCGCAAATAGCCCTGCCAAACCATAGACTATGGTCAGCGCAAAAATAATGATGCGTGGGATGGATGTAGTGGCGGCGGCGGTGAGTTTGACCATAAAAAACTAGTAATAAAAAAGGCAGCAAACGCTGCCTTGATTATCTCGCAGGGGAGGGTGTATGCCCAACCCCTTTGTTGAGTATGCCTATTACTTCTTCTTAGCTGGCTTTTCAGCAGCTTTAGCTTCTGCAGCAGCAGCTTTTTTCTCGGCTGTTTTAGCGGCGCCATCACCAGTTGCTTTGGCAACCGCTTTAGTACCGAATTTCTGACGGAATTTCTCAACACGACCGGCAGTATCCATAATCTTCTGAGTACCAGTATAGAAAGGGTGTGACTCAGATGAAGTCTCAATCTTGGCCAATGGATATTCATTGCCATCTTCCCACTTAATTGTCTCTTTAGTAGACATAGTGGAGCGAGTCTTGAAGCTGAAGTTGTTAGAAACGTCTACAAAGACGATTTCACGATATTCGGGGTGAATGCCAGGTTTCATTATTGAGTCCTATTAGCGGGCAGCCGTTTTGATCTAAAGACCTAAATACTTACCCAAGTTAAATGCAAATTATTAAAGCTGTAAAGGCGAAATTATGCCATGAAATCAACAACAAAGCGCACTTTTACTGACTCTGAGAGCCTAAATTAGCCACCCTTACGCATTAAATCGAAGAATTCACCGTTATTTTTGGTCGATTTGAGCTTATCAACGATAAAGTTCATTGCCTCAATATCGTCCATATCGGCCAATAATTTACGTAAAACCCAGATTTTTTGGAGGTTTTCAGCTTTAACCAAAAGCTCCTCACGACGGGTGCCGGACTTGTTGAGGTTAATCGATGGGTATACACGACGCTCGGCCAAACGACGCTCAAGGTGAACTTCCATATTGCCAGTACCTTTGAATTCTTCGTAGATGAGGTCATCCATACGGCTACCAGTTTCAATCAAAGCAGTTGCAATGATGGTGAGTGAGCCACCTTCCTCGACGTTACGTGCGGCACCGAAGAAGCGCTTTGGACGTTGCAATGCGTTTGCATCGACACCACCAGAGAGTACTTTTCCAGATGAAGGGATTACGGTGTTGTAAGCACGAGCAAGACGGGTAATCGAGTCAAGCAAGATGATGACATCTTTTTTCATCTCTACTAAGCGCTTGGCTTTTTCAATCACCATCTCAGCAACTTGAACGTGACGAACAGCTGGCTCATCAAAGGTTGAGGCAACCACTTCACCACGCACAGAGCGTTGCATTTCAGTAACTTCCTCAGGGCGCTCATCCACCAACAACACGATTAAGATCGCATCAGGATTATTTGTGGAAATCGCATGGGCAATGTGCTGCATCATGACTGTCTTACCGGATTTCGGTGAAGATACGATCAGACCGCGTTGACCATAGCCAATCGGGGAGATCATGTCGATAATGCGGCCTGTTAAATTCTCTTCAGCCTTGATGTCACGCTCTAATTGAATGACGCGATTTGGGTGCAATGGGGTGAGGTTTTCGAACATGATGCGGTTCTTCAAGGCCTCAGGAGCCAAACCGTTGATCTTGTCTACTTTGACTAAAGCAAAATAACGCTCACCATCTTTAGGAGTGCGAACTTCGCCTTCAACGCTATCACCAGTATGCAGGTTAAAGCGACGAATTTGCGCAGGAGAGATATAGATATCGTCCGGAGAAGCCATATAAGAGGCATCTGGAGAGCGTAAGAAACCAAAACCATCTGGCAACACTTCTAAAGTACCGTCACCAAAAACAGATTCACCTTCCTTGGCACGTTTCTTGAGAATGGCAAACATCAACTCTTGTTTGCGCATACGTTGGGTATTTTCAATCTCCAGGCTGGCTGCCATTTCAAGTAGGGCGGATACGTGGAGTACTTTGAGTTCAGATAATTGCATGTGGTTCTCGGGTGTAGATAAGGAAGTAGATAGGTTTTGGGGTATCGCTGTCTAGATGGATATCAGACGGATTGGAAAAACAGAGTTTTTGGGAGTTTGCTAGAAAAGAGGGGCACTTAAAGTGCGTTGAAATACTGATGAACTAGATACTACACTAAAAACAGCTAAAAACCACAGGCTCACCCAGTGAACCTGTGATCAAGGACTATTTACAGATGACTATCAATAAATGCAGTCAACTGAGATTTGGCCAAAGCGCCTACTTTTTGAGCAGCAACAGTGCCGTTCTTAAACAGGATCAATGTCGGGATGCCACGAATATTGAACTGGGCAGGAACACCTTGGTTCTCATCCACATTCATCTTAGCAATTTGAATCTTATCGCCGTATTCGCCAGAAAGCTCTTCCAGGATAGGGCCAATCATCTTGCAAGGACCGCACCACTCAGCCCAGAAGTCCAGGAGAACAGGTTTATCGGACTTGAGAACGTCTTGCTCGAAAGATGCGTCAGTTACATATTTGATGCCGGCACTCATGAAAATTCCTTAATTAATCTTATTTAGTTTTATATAGTTATTGCACTACAACGCTTATATTAGCAATAAGCCACACTTTCTGCCTAAATTCTCAAAAGAAACCCCAGAACTTACCTCAATGCCGCCCCCATTTCCCATCCTAAACGAGCAGAAGCAGCCACATGCTTGGGCAATAGCGCCTAATGCCAGTGCTCTGAAATCACTCGCCGAGGGTATCTGGAATTGTGCAAAGCAAACAAACCAGCGCCCCTTAGTGGTGCTAAGTACCGCAGGCCCATTAATGGGGGTGAGAGCAGCCCTGGAAAAGTATCGACCTAACGATCTGCCAAATCACATTGCCTTCCTGCCCCAAGTCATGAGTTTTAACGACTGGCTAGAAGCAGCGCCAGGCGCCTGGAAGTTCCCCAAAAAGCAAACCGATCTAGAGCGTTGGCTATCTGTATATGCCACTCTGCGCAAACATAAGCAGTTGCAATCCTGGTTCAAAGCAGAAAACGAGGCAGGTTCGTGGGGATTGGCTCAGGCCATCATCGCAGCCTGCGATACCTTATCGAACTCTATAGCGCCCAGCCTTCAGCAAGAGCTACATCGATTAATCTCAAATCAAGAAGAGCTTATTACTCAAAATACGCAATCTTGGATTGAAACCCTTGAACCATTATTAGATCGCACCATTGGGCGGGCATATCCAGCACTTGCAAGAAAAGTAGTGGATCAAGAAGCGCAAGTGCTGCTGACATTTTGGAGATACATCACCAGCCCAAGTGATCCCGCATTCAGAAGGCAATTTGCTATGGCCGCCCATCTTGAGGCTGCCAAGAAAACTTCACAAGCAAGTACAAAACCTTTAAATACAAGACCTTTGATTTGGGTAGAGACCGCAGACCCAACTCCGAATGATAAGCAGCTTATTCAAGGATATTTAGCGGACTATGCGCAGTTCGCGCCAGCAGTTGAAGTGACGATGAACTGGGAATCAGTAGCACTCTGGGCCGAAGCAATAAGCCGCCAGATTCCTGAAGAGCAAAAGCTGCAAACCATCCAAGCCAATATCAGCAATGCCCATCCAGAGGATTGGCATCTCATTGCCGCTAAGCGATTTGAAGAGTTGGCATGGGCAACAGCTAAAACCATTGAGCAGCAGTTAATAGATGGCAAAACCAATATCGCCCTGGTAGCGCAAGATCGTCTCGTGGCCAGAAGGGCGCGTGCATTGCTTGCACGTCTAGGCCCATCTCTCAAGATTCAAGATGAAACGGGCTGGAAGTTATCCACCACCAGAGCAGCTGCAGCGCTCAATAGTTGGCTCGAGTTATTGCGCGCACCATCTGAGGGTCCGAGTGCAGCTGATCTATTGGAGTTTTTGCAAAACCCATTCCTAGATCTTGGAAAGTGCCTTAACCCCAACGGTACGCGTGACGCAGAATCTTTAAATGGATTGGTGGCACAGCTCGAAGATATTTTGATTGCTAGTCAGGCTAAATCTGGCTGGGAAACTTTTCATATGGCGATTGAGGGATCGGTCGCACATGGCTCTGCTGCACCTAATCCGCTTTTACTAGAGTTACTGCAATCCATTCGTGGTCGCCTCAATCGTTGGCGTGGAATCAAAATCAATTGCGCTCTAGCCCATCAATATCTGATGGATGACCTGATTCAAGTGGGAATGACTCAGAGCTTAGAAAAAGATTCTGCTGGCAAACAATTGCTTGAGCTGCTGGAAACATTTAATTTTGATGTTGAGCATCAGCAAATTTCGATGCGCCTCAATGAATGGCTGAGTTTATTAAAGACCGTCATTGAAGAGTCTTCTTATGAAGAGAAGGGTATTAATGCGGCGGCTACTTTAAGTATCTTGCCTCTTAGCTCCACTCGCTTTAGGGAATTTGAATCTGTTGTGATGGTAGGTTGTGACGAGCAGCAGCTTCCTACATTTTCAGAGCCACCGTTATTTTTCTCCGATGCCTTGAATCGACTCTTGGGTGGATCGAGTATTGAAGCTCAATTTATTCAGCAGGCACGAGATTTATCTCAATTGCTTGTCTCCTTCCAAAGTGTCAATCTCCTTTGGCAAAGCAAGAGCAAGAGTGGGGAGCCCCTAAGACCATCTGCCTGGATCCAGCGACTCCAAATCGGTTTGCCCAATTGGCAGGCACAAAATGCTAGTTCCTTATTTACACCTCGCAGTGGCACAGCAATCCCATCACAAATGGCAATCGCAAGCCTAGACGTAGACTTGCCAATGCCTGTCTCGATGAGTCCAAGTGCTTATAAAGCTTTACGAGACTGCCCTTATCGATACTACGTACGTAGCCTACTGGGCTTACGCAAGCTTAAAGGGTTTGAAGAAGGCTTTGATGCTTCTCTTGCTGGTCAAACGCTGCACAAGATCTTGCGTAACTTCTATCACGCAATGAAAAGTGAGGCACAAAAGTCCCTCTCACCAATTACCGTTGACCCTGAACTGCGCGGCGCTTGGATGCAAGATCAGCTCACACTGATCTCCGAACAAGTCTTTAAGCGTTTAATTGAAGGGGATGCCAGGGTCTTGGGTATCTTGAGGGATTGGCAAAAACAAATCCCGAGTTTTATTCAATGGCAGTTAGATCGTGAGGCACAGGGCTGGCAGTTTTATGACGCTGAAGTAAAGGTTGGTTTTGATCTACCGTTTACCGATGTCAATGGCAATGAGCGTCATATGCGGATTGAGGGTTATGCCGACCGTTTTGATGTGAGTATCCACGATCCAAAAGCTGCATCGGTTATTGACTATAAGAATCAAAATCTCGCCAAATTAGAGTCGCGCTCAGAAGTACTGTTGGATGATCCACAGTTATTAATTTATGCCAGAGCTTCTAATGAGAGTAACAAGATCCCTGGGCGCGCAGTCAATGCAGCTGAGTGGGTGGCCTTAAAAGCGGATGTAAAAAAGGGTGGTGGTGAGTCTGAGCGTTCAGTAGTCGTCTTAGAAATGCCAAAGCTTATGCAAGTATTTTCTGAGCAAATAACTGAGGATATGCAATCTCTTTGGTCTGATAAACCACTCAAAGCATTCGCACCCGATAGTGTTTGTCAGTATTGCGAGGCTAGGGGTATTTGCAGAAAGGGGATGTGGTGAGTAACTCTACTTTCCCAGTCAACATTGCTTGCGACCCTAATCGCTCGGTCATCGTGTCTGCCTGTGCGGGTAGTGGTAAGACCTGGTTATTGGTTGCCCGAATGACTCGCCTCCTGTTAGCAGGAGCAAAGCCTCAAGAAATCCTCGCGCTTACTTTCACCAGAAAAGCTGCACAAGAGATGCGTGATCGTCTCTATCGCTTGTTGGAGGAGTTTTCACAGGCGAGTGATGGGCAACTTATTGGACATTTAACTGAGCGTGGTCTGAATGCTGATGAGGCGAAGGCATTACTGCCTACGGCCAAGTCTCTCTATGTCAAAGTGCTATCAAGCCCACAAGGCATTGTGATTGATACCTTCCATGGTTGGTTTGGCAGGCTCTTAGGCGCAGCACCAATCTCAACAGGTATTCAGCCTGGCTTTAGCTTGCGAGAGGATGCAAAGCGTTTACAAGATGAATGTCTGGATGATTGGTGGGGCAATTTACCAGAAGATATTACAGCGCATTACGACACCTTATTAAACGCACTAGGAGCAAGTGAGACCCAACACTTCTTAAGGGGTAATTACAGCCTCTTTAAACAAAGAGGCGCTTGGACATTCTTCTCTCAAGCATGCAAGGCTCGAGGTACTACCCCCATTGAAAGACTTAAAACTGATTTATCGAGATTAAAGATCAATAATCCGCTCAATAGAATTTGGAATGCCATTAACGCCAAAGAAGACTTAGAGTACTTGCATCGCTGCTTTAGTAATAGCGGGGCTACTGAGATGGCCTATGCGCCCACTATTCAGATGGCAATCGACCTAAAGAATAGCGGTAGTGATGTGATGGAGATAGCACCGATATTGCAGTCAGTATTTTTGACTCAAGATAAAACCAATCGCACATCGAATGATAAAGCTGCGGGCGATCTCAAGAAATACCTCAAAAAAGTGGGCGAACTGGATCGCGAGCAAGAGCATGTGACTTATAAGCAAGCTTGGGCAACTGTTTTCTTAGAATTTGTTGCCTGGAAAAAAGAGCAAGAGGCCTTCGCACTCAATGAAGCTTGGTTTGCAATGAGCGCTGCCATGATGGATCACGTGAACGTAAGCAAAGAGTCCATGCGTGTGCGTGACTTTGATGATCTGGAGATCGGCGTTAGTCAGTTGATGGCGGATTCTGCTAATGCGGCCTATTTGCAGTCTCGATTAGATGCGAAGTACAGGCATATTCTGGTGGATGAGTTTCAGGACACCAATCCTTTGCAGTGGCAAATTCTGCGGGCATGGTTAGAGGGTTATGGTCAGGATGAATCTAAACCCACCGTCTTTATTGTAGGGGATCCTAAGCAGTCCATTTACCGATTCCGTCGTGCTGACCCGAGATTATTTAATGATGCGCAGGCTTTTTTAGTAAAGGAAATGAACGCAGCTTCATTAAACCAAAACACTACCCGCCGTAATGCCCCGAAAATCAACGAGGCAGTCAATCAGATCTTCGGTACTGAACAATTACCAGAGTCATACCCATTTACCGCCCAAAACACTTTGTGGAAAGCGCCGCTAGTCAATACTGCACTAGCGCCATATTCAAACGAGGGTGAGGCTTATTTATTGCCTCTCGTGAAATTTGAGATCGAAGAGTTAGAGCAAAGAGCAGGCAATGCTTTTGAGCAAGCCATTGTGGATGCGAGGCAAACTGCTGACGTCGCTCAGCGCTATCTTGAGGGGCAGCAGGTCAGTACGTTGATCCAGCATCTCATTCAGACGCGTCCTGTAGTGGACCGCATCAATGGTCAAGAAGTCTGGCGCAAGGCAAGGGAGAGTGATTTCTTGCTATTAGTTAAGCGCCGCAAGTACCTTCCGCAATTTGAGCGTGCTTTACGTGAGGCAGGCTTAGCATTTGAGAGCTCAAGGCTCGGTGGCTTACTCAATACGCTGGAGATTGATGACCTGATTGCACTCTTAACCGTCTTGGTAACGCCGCGGCATGATTTGCCGCTTGCCCAGGTATTGAGAAGCCCGATCTTTGCATTTACGGAGAGCCAAATGCAAACCCTTGTTAAGGCAATGGCATCTAATCAATATCGCTCGTGGTGGGATGCTTTGCAAGAGAGCCTAGATGCTGGCTTGATACAGGCAGCGCGGTATTTGGAGCATTGGCGCATATTAGGTGAGCGCTTGCCAGTACACGACTTGCTTGATCAGATTTATCAAGAGAGTGATTTGCGTATTAAGTACGCTAGCGTTTCTCAAGAAATTGCCCGTGCGCAAGTTTTAGCGAACCTCGATGCCTTCCTGGAGCTCGCGCTGAATCAAGATGGCGGCCGTTATCCAAGCTTAGGTCGCTTTATTGAGGAGATTAATACTATTCGTCGTGGCGATGATGATGAAACTCCTGATGAGGGTGATGTTGAGGTGGAATCTGATCTCGCAGAGCTTGATGAGGGGAGTGAGTTATCTGAGGAGGATAAAAACAAGCGCGTTCGTATCATGACAATTCATGGAGCAAAAGGCTTGGAGTCACCATTTGTGATTATGCTCGATGCGAACCATACCGAAGGTAAGGCGGATCATCGTGGCGTCTTATTGGATTGGCCGCCCGAGAGTGAGAGTCCTAGCCATTTGTCGATGTACACCTCAGCCACCTTAACCAATCCTCGCAGTGAAGTACGTGAACGCGAGCTACTGATTGGTAAGAACGAGAACTGGAATCTGCTCTACGTTGCAATGACCAGAGCAAAGCAGGGACTGTGGATTAGTGGTGTAGCAAAAGCACCCACCACAAAAAATCCTACAGGCTTAGATGAAAAGTCTTGGTATGGCAGAGCAACCTTGGGTCAGTTACCTATTCTTGAAAATCAACCAGGGCTGACAGAAAACAATACCCAGGTGCTAGTAAGTCAAAAGACCGTCAATCCAAAGAGCTTCATGATGGATGACTTTGAGATTTCCTGGGGCTCGGCTAAGGCTGGTCATGAGCAACAGCTCAAAAATATCGAAAGTGGCATGACTTTAGAAGTATTTCAAGGTGATGGCAATACGCTGGATAGCTCCAAAATATTGGAGGAGGGCGTGCACTTTCATCAATTGCTACAGCATCTCACTCTACAGACTGGAGCAGCAAAGCCAGAAGCGATTGGCGTAGAGCAAATCGCACGCTGGCTCGGCATTAGCAATGAGTTGGCAAGTAAAGCACTAGACCAGGCAACTACCGTTCTCAATACTCAAGAGCTTGAGCAATACCTCACAGCAAATCAGTGGGTGCAAGCCTGGAATGAGATTGATATTGTGAGTTTAGATGGCAAGAGCTTCCGCTTAGATCGCTTAGTAGAGTTTGGCGATCACTTGGCTATCCTGGATTACAAGCTTACGATCCCCGAGGTGGGTAGTGAAGCTCATAATAAATACCGCGCACAGCTCAATAACTACAAACAAGAGCTGGCCAGAATACGTCCAGATAAGCCGGCTAAGGCCTTTTTAATCTCTGCTAGAGGTGAGATTGCGGAAGTTAGTTAAGCGCATTCTTAAGCGGCAATTTTGAGTTTGCTTGAAATTAAATTACCTTTAATAATTTTTTTCTCAACAACTGATATGGATTTAGCTTCTTTTTTAATTTCACCCAACACCAGATTGATGAACGTTTGCCATCCTTCACCTTTGGATTTGTAGAAATCTAAAACATCCTTATCGATTCTCAGGGTAACTTGCTCTTTACTTCCACTGCCTAAGGGCCTGCCACGACCACGAACCATTGTGGGTCTGGCCTTCTCCCACTCTTCATCGGTGAATGGAATGGAATCTGGGTCTGCCATCGCAGCCTTTGTGATTGCAGCATCTTCTGCTGCAGTCGGTCTAATTATTTTCTTTTTCATACTTTTCAACCTCCCGAACATTTGCTTTTCTCAAGCTAATAACTCTGATGCCTACTTTTAGCTCAACGTAAACAATGCAGTACAAGCGTTGCTTCATTGGGACCAGCGCTATGCGCCTTTCCTCACCATAATTTTTCCTGCCATCAATCCACTCTAGGGCCGCATCCCACTCAAGTAGCTTAGCCTCTGCAAGAGATAAACCGTGTTTCTGAATATTTGAATTATTTTTAGCCAAATCATAAGATAATTTCATCGGAAATATTGTAGTTACGTTAAATCATATCAGCAATGAATTAATATAGCTACAAAAAATAAGGATACTCAATCCCTAGAATTGCGACACCCCCCTTGAAATCCACCCTAAAGGCCCTATATAAGTAGGGAATAGCAAAAATCCCCAAACTGGGGATAATGAAATTCACACGAAACATCCTACAAGGAGTCTTCATGAACATTCGTAAGGTAATTAATTTATTCGTTGGCGTATTCGCAGCAGCGCTACTGTTAACTAGCAACGTAGCATTTGCCGAGGCAACTTTGCCAGAGGTATATAAGGCGGTGCAATCTGGGCAGATGGCTAAAGCTGATGCCATGATGAAAGAAGTTCTGCAAAACCATCCTAATAGTGCAAAGGCGCACTATGTGGCGGCCGAGCTTTATGCCAAAGAAGGTAAGGTAGAGGCAGCGCGCAATCATTTCATTAAAGCGCAAAACTTAGCGCCAGGATTGCCATTTGCACAAGCTGAGTCTGTACAAAAGCTTCAAGTGCAATTGGCTAGCACTCAAGTTGCGCCTGTTGCTAGTCAGACATCCATTTTCAGCAATCCACTCTTCTGGGGTTTGATTGCCATCTTGGTCATTGGTGTTGTTATGGTGATGAAGCGTCGCAAGGCTGAAGCAGTACAGGTCTACAACGCACCAAGCGCTGGTTACCCTGGAACTCCAGGCGGCCCTGTTGGCAATCCTGGTGGCCCCGGTGGCCCTGGATACCCTGGAGCCCCAGCCGCAGGTGGAATGGGTAGCGGCTTGATGGGTAGTCTTGCAACTGGTGCTGCATTAGGTGCTGGTATGTATGCTGGTCAAGCATTGGCCGGTAGCCTCATGGGTGGGCGCGATGGCGGCCATTCCAATGCGGATCACGGCGCCAACCCTAACTTCAATCAAGTGGGCGGCCCAGCATCTTTGGATCCTAATTTTGGTGTGCGTGATGCTAGCTCTTGGGATGATGCTAGCTCAGGATCCTCTTGGGATGACAATAGCGGCGGTGGCGATTTTATGAGTGATGTTTAATTCACTCTTAATCTAGTAGCTCATATAAGAAAGTATTTATGGCAATTTCCATGTACCAAGCATCGGCTCCTCAGTTAAAGAAGATGCTAGTCAACCTCACCACCATTCTGACTATGGCTGAAGAGTATGCAGCTGCAAAAGGAGTCGATGGTAAGGTCTTGGTAGAGGCGCGCTTATTTCCAGATATGTTCCCTTTGGCAAGGCAGGTACAGATTGCTTGCGATCAAGTGAAGTTTGGTTTGGCGCGTTTGGCTGGCGTTGAAGCGCCTAAATTTGAGGATACCGAAAGCACGCTTCCTCAGCTAAAAGAGCGTATTGCTAAAACGATTGCCTTTATGGATAGCATCAAGCCTGAGCAGATTGATGGCACAGAAGCAAAAGTGATTCAGTTCTCAATTAAAGGGCGAAACTTTGAGTTTGTGGGTGAGCAATATGTACTGACTTGGATCATCCCAAACTTTTACTTTCATATCACAACCACCTACAACATCTTGCGTCACAACGGTATTGAGCTCGGCAAAGCAGATTACCTCGGCTAATGGAGAGAGTAATCGAGTTCATCGAAGTGGGGCATGCTTGGCTTTATCGGGCAAGTATCTATACCTCGAATGCTCTCTTAGATGATCCAGCTATTCTGGCTTTTGTATTCTGCTAAGAAGAAACCAAGCGGCTCAAGCAAATAAACCACCTTCGGGTGGTTTTTTCTTACTCAGCATCTTTTCCTGTAAAAATGGTGCTTATGAAAATGATTCCCAAAATTCTGCTTGGTGCTTACCTGTCCATTGCGATAATGGCCTTTGCTGCTCCTGCCACCCTCTATTTCAACGGGGACATTTTGACAATGGAGGGTGACAGTCCCAAGTATGTTGAAGCCGTTTTGGTGAAAGATGACAAGATTGCCTTTGTTGGCGATATGAAAGGGGCTTTGGCTGAGGCTGGCAGCAATGCCAATATGTACGACTTAAAAGGCCATACCCTCTTGCCAGGTTTTATTGATACCTGGGGTCACTTTGCCTTAATTGCGCAAGATACCTTTGGTGTGAATGTGGCGTACTTTTCTAAAAATCCACCGCAGAATAAGTCACAGCTATTTGAAAAACTCAAAACTGAAGGAAGGCTTTTTAATGGCTGGATTGTTGGTACGGGATACTCAGAAGCGCTATTAAGCGATGGTGCAATTACCTTGGCAGAGCTTGATCAGGCCTTTCCCAATACACCAGTCTTAATCGAAAATATTTCTACCTTAACAGGTATGGTTAATAGTGCGGGCCTGAAAAAATTAGGGATTACTGCTGCTACTAAAGCAGTGAATGGATTTATTCCAGTTGATCCCAAAACAGGGAGGCTGACTGGTGACCTCATTGGTATGCCTTACCTCACTGCAGTAGCAAAAGCAGTAGGTAAATATTCTCAAGACCTCACATTTGAGTCTTATCGCAAGGCTGAGAAGCTCTATCTGTCTAACGGCTTTACCACTGCGCAGAGCTATGAGGCCACTCTGGCTGATATGCGTAATATGCGTTTGGCAGTAGATCGCGGCATTGTAAAGCTTGACTTAATTGCTTTGCCAACTTTTGATATTGTTGATGAGCTCCTCAAGACTAACCCCAATTACCAGTTTGGTGTCTACAGTAAAGGTGATCGAGGGTTCAAGGTGGCGGGTATACAAGTACCCACTGATGGTGCGCCACAGTTACGCTTGGCTTACTTCACCAAACCCTATTTGGATACTACGGGATTTTCAAAAGATTGGCGCGGATTTCCCTATTATCCGCAAAGCTTGATTGATAAGTACGTCAAACTAGCTTATGAGAAAAATATCCAGTACTTTGGCTATAGCAATGGTGACGCTGGTATTGATATGACGCTTGCGGCTATTGATAAGGCTATCAAAGAGACTGGCATTCGTGATGATCGCCGTACGGTGATCGCCCATTCATTTTTTGTGCGTGATGATCAACTAGAAGGCTATAAAAAGAACAACATCATGGCAGTGATGATGCCAAACGACACCTGGTTATATGGCGATGTTTATCCCCGGGTTCTGGGGGCAGAGCGAGCTAATAATTTAAGTCCACTAAAGAGTGCGCATGCAAAAGGCGTCGTAACTGCGCTTCACAATGACACCCCGTCTTCTGGCCCGAATGTGCTCTTTTCCATTTGGAGTGCCGTGAACCGCCAAACTGCTTCTGGAAATACCTTAGGACTAGAGCAAAAAGTGGATCCCTATCTTGCGATGAAAGGTTTTACTAGTAATGCGGCCTATCAATACAAGGAAGAGGGTAAAAAAGGCACTATCACTGTAGGCAAGTTGGCCGACTTGGTTGAGCTCAATCAAAACCCTCTTAAGGTAGACCCAAAAGACATCAAGGACATTGGTGTTGTGCAAACCATTAAGGCTGGAGTATCGCTGTATCAGAACTGAGTGGGGCGCCAAACCATCAGGCTGAACCCTTAAAAATGGGTCAAAAACCACGTTTTTGAAAAAATAAGGCCCGGGTATTGAAATACTGTATGGATATACAGTATATTAGAACCCATGGCACTTATCGCACTTCCACAAAGCTCCTCAGAAAGCACGCTGACCCAGACTCCACAAGCCTTGGCGGCAAATGGCGTCTATGAGTTCAAACTCCTGAGTCATCGCATTTCAGCGGGATTTCCGAGCCCAGCAGCGGATTATGCCGAGGAAGGTCTCGATTTAAACCACTATTTAGTCCAAAACAAGCCGGCCACCTTCATGTTCACTGTCAAAGGCGATTCAATGATGGGCGCGGGTATTTGTGACGGCGATAAGGTGGTGGTGGATAAAGCCCTCAAGCCAAAACATAAAGACATCGTGGTTGCCGTAGTGGATGACGAGTACACCATCAAGCGCCTCTATCAGTTGCGCGGCAAAACTGAGCTTCAGCCAGAGAACCCCAATTACGAGCCCATTACCTTTAACGAGAATAGTGAACTCCAAATCTGGGGTGTGGTCGTTGGGGTAGTGCGTAAGTACAGCCACGCTAGCACCAGAAACAGAAGATCCGCATGAACCAAGCCGGCCAAACGAATCAACTCTTCGCACTCGTTGATGTGAACAACTTCTATGTCTCTTGCGAGCGCGTATTTGCGCCCAAGCTAGAAGATGTCCCCATGGTAGTTCTATCGAATAACGATGGTTGTGCCGTAGCGCGTAGTGCTGAAGTCAAAGCGCTAGGTGTGAAGATGGGTACACCCTGGTTTCAGATGAAGGATTTGGCTAAGGAGCACGGTATCCAGGCCTATTCTTCAAACTACACCTTGTATGGCGATATGAGTGGCAGGGTAGTGGAAATCTTAAGAAAGTTCACGCCCAATTTAGAGGTCTACAGTATTGATGAGAGCTTTCTGCAAATCGAGACAGTGCTCAAGCAATACGCTGACCCTACTAGTCTGGGTCAAATCATCAAGCAAGATGTTAAAGACACCACAGGCTTGCCTGTATGTGTTGGCATTGGAGCAAGTAAGACGCTCGCTAAGTTGGCCAATCACTTGGCTAAAAAGAATCCCCAGTTTGCTGGTGTGTGTGACATTAGCTCCATGCCAAAAGCAATGCTCTATCAGTGGATGGCAGAGACAGCGGTAGGTGAGGTGTGGGGTATTGGCTGCAAGACTGCTAAGAAGCTTAAAGAACTGAAGATCAACAGCGTATTTGATTTGGTGCAAGTATCACCACAAGCCATGCGGCAACAGTTTGGCGTTGTGATTGAGCGCATTTGCTACGAGTTGCGTGGCGTATCTTGCTTGCAATTGGAAGAAGTGGCTCCAGCTAAACAGCAAATCATTTCTTCCAGAAGTTTTGGTAAACCTGTGACCTCAATAGAGGAGTTGGCTGAGTCTGTGGCTACCCATGCTGCAAGAGGCGCCGAGAAACTTAGAAGCCAAAAATCCGTTACGGGCGCGCTCACCATCTTTGTGCAAACCAATCCACATAAACCATTTGAGCCACAACACCATCAAAGCATCACAGTAGTCCTGAGTGATCCTAGTGATAACACCTTAACGCTCACTAGTGCTGGATTAAAAGGACTAAAGCAAATCTACAAAGCCGGCTTTAAGTACAAGAAGGCAGGCGTCATTTTTAATCTCTTGGCCGATAAACCCACCATGCAGCAATCCCTATTTGATGACATGGAAGTCAAAGGTAAATCGGCTGGACTCATGAAAGCCATGGACTCAATTAACAGCCGCTTTGGTAATGCCGCCATCAAAACCGCAGCATCTGGTACTAAGCAGGACTGGAAGATGCGATCGGGCAACAAGTCACCGAACTACACCACACAGTGGGATGAATTACCTGTAGCACGATAAATAAGCAATTAACTAATTAAGTAACGAAGTAAGTAAACAGTAAATAAGGAGAAATCAAATGGAACTATTAAATAACTTCAACGGCATCTCACTCGCAATCATCATGATTTTGTCTTACTGCGCAGTGTTGAAAAATACGAAGCGTAATGAGCGTAGCAAGACCCAAGTATTTAGCCGCAAGTATCAGTAAGAAAAAACAGAATAAGCAGCAGCTGCCTAGAAGGGGAATAAGGAAATCACGGATTCCTTATTTCCTAGTAAAGGCGATAGTCATCGGAATTCCCCTACGCCAGATAGGTGTAATGTGAATATAAAAATGTCATAAATATGGATAAAATCCCTTATATGATCGATGACAAGCAAACCTATATAGATAAAAAGTTACGTCCACTGCCACGCTGGATATTTATGTCCCGCTGGTTGCAGGCACCACTCTATATCGGCCTGATTGTTGCCCAAGGTGTTTATGTTTGGCAGTTCTGGTTAGAGCTGGTTCACCTTATTACGATGATGGCAGATAAGTCTATGACTGAAACTGCCCTCATGTTGGTCGTGTTGGGATTAATCGACGTAGTAATGATCTCCAACCTGTTGGTCATGGTTATTGTGGGTGGATGGGAAACCTTTGTCTCACGCCTAGAGCTAGAGAATCATCCAGATCAACCCGAGTGGCTATCTCATGTAAATGCAGGCGTACTAAAAGTAAAGCTCGCAACCGCCATCATTGGTATCTCATCGATTCATTTGCTCAAGACTTTCATCAATGCATCCTCCTATGATGAAAAGACCTTGCTGTGGCAAACCTTAATCCACGTCACCTTTGTGCTTTCAGCAGTTGCGATTGCCTATACAGAGAAACTAGTGTCCTCGGCACACAAGCAGCATTAAAAACTTAAGCCTGTAAGGCCTTGCGAAGGTATTCAGAGACATTGTCCTGACGCAGCATCCATTGCTTGTAATCAGATGGTACCTGGCTAATCAACTCACCCTTGTGCTTGCCAAAAGGCATGATTGTCGGAATGCGGGATTTCTCAGACATTTCCCATAAAGCATCCAGTGAAGAAGGCTTAAGCTTCTCAATGATCTGTACCAGAATCTTGGAGCAGATCCACACATCCGCTAATGCACTATGGGCATTTCGTAATTGCTCACGAGCAGTTGCACGTTCAAAGTGATAGAGCAGGGCACTTTGAGTATGGCTATCTAAGTCAGGCCAAAGGCTGCGGGATAGTGCAAGGGTGCAAATACGTTTGACCTCTGGCTTGCCAATAGCCTCCCAATCAAAATCCACGCTGTGACCAATGATGTACTTCGTGCCAGCAGGCAGTCTAAAGGAGCTACTAGCAGGGCAGTTGACCAACTCTTCATCCATGATGTGGTGAGTAGCTAGAGCGCCTAAGCTAATCGGTTTGCCAGGGTTGTAACGCTGCACCCAAGGATTGCCAACGGCTAGAGGATTTATGGAAGTGACATCCAAATGAGCAGCTTCAATGATGACGGCATCGTTCTTATCGGTTGCTTCTACATCAAAAATAATGGCTTGGGTCATGAGGGTTTCTCTAGGTAAGGGGGTGGCCATGTAGACAGCTTGGGGAAGGTGGACGAGCCCGACCCCCGGCACTGACAGAATTGGGTTTGGCTGCTTCGTTCCCGACCTGACCAGGTTATCCAAACCGCCATGCGAGGAGGCCCGTCCAATTCCATTTTAGCTTGTTAGAATGTAATACATGACAGCATTGGCTTTAGCCCGTTCGTGGCGCCCTAAAACTTTCTCCCAATTGGTAGGACAAGACCATGTGGTTAAGGCCTTAACCCATGCCTTAGACCAGGGTCGACTCCACCACGCTTGGCTCTTTACGGGCACTCGCGGGGTCGGAAAGACCACAATCGCCCGAATTATGGCCAAAGCTCTCAATTGCACTGGGGAGGACGGCCAGGGTCGCATGACCTCAGAACCTTGCGGCAAATGCCCAGCTTGCCTAGAAATCGATGCTGGACGATTTGTCGACTATATAGAGATGGATGCTGCAAGTAATCGCGGGGTAGACGATATTGCTGCTCTATTGGAGAAGGCGGCCTACGCCCCAAGCAATGCACGTTACAAGGTCTACATGATTGATGAGGTGCATATGCTCACCAATCATGCTTTTAATGCCATGCTCAAAACGCTCGAAGAGCCGCCTGAACATGTGAAGTTCATACTTGCAACTACGGATCCCCAAAAGATCCCAGTCACCATTCTGTCCCGTTGCCTACAGTTCAATCTCAAGCAAATGCCAGTACCGCTCATCGTGGAGCATTTAGAAAAAGTACTCGCCGCAGAAAAAGTGGATTGCGAAACCAATGCCCTTCGAGTTTTGGCTAAAGCGGCACAAGGCTCCATGCGCGATGCCTTATCGCTAACTGATCAAGCCATCGCATATGCCGCTGGCAAAGTATCTGAAGAAGCCGTACGCGGCATGCTCGGCACCTTAGATGATGCTTATCTCATCAGAATTCTGGATTCACTGATAGCTAAAGATGGTGCAACATTATTAGCCATTGCCAATGAGATGGGTGAGCGCAGTATGTCTTTCTCATTAGCGCTGGCTGATCTATCTAGCCTGATTCAAAAAATCGCAGCTGCACAAATTGTTCCTGACTCAGTATTAGAAGACTGGCCAGAAGCAGCAGAGATTCGTCGCTTGGCTAGTGCACTGACAAAAGAAGAGGCGCAACTCTTCTATCAAATTAGCATCACCAGCCGTCCGGATCTATCACTAGCACCAGATGAGCAAACTGGCTTTGCTATGACACTCTTGCGTATGCTGGCCTTTCGTCCGGGAGGCGAAGCTCCAGGCAGGGTAGGAAATTCGACGCCTCCAGTAGTAAGCACCCCAAGACCGGTTTCACCAGCAAACCAAACTGCTGCTCCAGTTAGAGCTGCGCCTGCTGCATCTACTCCCACACCAGTAGCTAAGCCTGCTGCATCAGCCTCCAGCGCAGATCGTCCGGACTGGCATACCTTGATGCGCCAGTTGCCTGTTAAGGGTTTGGTACAGCAGTTAGCATTTCAGACAGAATTACAAGATTGGGAAGATTCACCGGCAGGCGTGCGCGCAACGGTTGTGACACCCATGCCCCAGCTCGCATCTGATGCTTCTGTTGGTCGTCTTGCGGATGCGCTGTCTGCACACTTTGCTAAGCCGATCAAAGTGATTATTGAGAAGGGTGAAGTTGAAGGTAAGACGGTCGCTAAAGTCGATGCCCAGATTCATCAAGAGAAAAGACAGAATGCAGAGCAGATGATTGCGCAAGATCCATTTATTCAGCAATTAGAAAAAGAGTTTGGAGCCAAGGTAGTCGGTGGCTCCGTGAAACCTCTTTAATTGAGTTTCATATTCATAGATAGATCTAAGACAAATAAACAAAGGAAATAAGCGATGATGAAAGGTGGCCTTGCTGGTTTGATGAAACAAGCCCAGCAGATGCAAGAGAAGATGAAAGTAGCGCAAGAGCAATTGGCTGCGCTAGAAGTCACTGGCCAAGCTGCTGGTGGTTTAGTGAAAGTCACCATCTCTGGCAAACATGAAATGAAGCGTGTGCAGATCGATCCAGGCGCAATGGATGATCGCGAAATGCTCGAAGACTTACTGGTTACTGCCTACACAGAAGCATTCAAACAAGTAGAAGCTGCTAGCTCACAAGTGATGTCTGGTGCTACTGCGGGTATGCCAATGCCTCCTGGATTTAAGTTACCGTTTTAATGGCTCGTCAAGAAGCTCCGCAAGATGCCCTTGGTCGATTGATCGAGGCATTACGCGTATTGCCTGGAGTAGGACCAAAGTCAGCACAACGCATGGCTTTTTATCTACTGCAGCATGATCGCAATGGAGCAGCAGTTTTAGCTCAATCATTAGGTGAGGCTGTGGAGACAGTAGGGCACTGCACCCGCTGCAATACTTTCTCGGAAACTCAAATCTGCGTTACTTGTAATGATGATCGTCGTGATCCATCATTACTGTGCATTGTAGAAACACCAGCTGATCAAGTCATGGTCGAGCAGACCTTGAGCTTCAAAGGCAATTACTTTGTATTAATGGGTCGCATCTCACCACTCGATGGTATGGGTCCCAATGAAATTCATTTCGATCGATTGCTTAATCGCATTGAAGCCCCAGATACTGGAGTGCCAGTCAGGGAGGTTGTATTAGCAACGAATTTCACGAGTGAAGGTGAGGCTACAGCCCACTACATTGGTGAGGTACTTAAATCCAAAGGCATCAAAGTCACCAGAATTGCCAGAGGTATTCCGGTAGGTGGTGAGTTGGAATATGTGGATGCAGGCACCTTGGCCAGAGCGCTGATGGATCGTCGCTAAGTAAAGTGGTTTTCTAAAAACCCTTTTGTTTTTGGCGTTGATTGACATGCACCTTTTTAATAAAATCTCAGCTCACCCCTTTTAACTAATGTTGTCCTTGCTGTGCCCCCTATAAATTCGTCATAATTGCTATACTTGTATAGCAAAGACTAGGAGGTCATATGTTGGCAATACGATTACCCAAGGAAATTGAATTGAGACTTGATTTTTTGGCCAAGGCGACCGGAAGAACAAAAACCTTCTATGCCCGCGAAGCAATTCTGGCTTATCTAGAAGATTTGGAAGATGTATATCTAGCGGATAAGAGTATGAAAGCCTTAAAAAGTGGCAAAGTAAAAGCTATTCCATTGGATCAAGTGGAGCGAAATCTTGGTTTGGCAGATTGAGTTTGCCCCATCAGCACAAAAACAATTAAGAAAATTTGATCCTAAAGTAGCTAAAAGAATTATTGGGTTTTGCAGAGAGAGGCTTGCCGTTCAGGCTGACCCCAGAATTCTTGGTGAAGCTTTAAAGGGAACTGAGTATGGGGGCTACTGGCGCTATCGGGTCGGTGATTATCGGATCATTACCTCTATTAAAGATAAAGAGATCAGCATTCTCGTCTTGAGTGTTGGTGATCGAAAGCACATATACAAATAATGCCCAAAGTGATTAGGTTGTCTCAGAATCTAGTAATGCAAGCTTGGGAAGTTGGTAGGCTTGCTGGAAGTTTCCCATCTCAACAAATTGAGTATTGGGTTCATTTGGGAAAAATTGCGGAAGACCATTCCGAATTATCCGTTCCAAAGTTGTTTGACATCCTGAATGCCCAGTCTCTGGAGCCTAATCGTCACTAATTCGACATAAATTCTAGGTAAACTAGTCCTTTTTAGGGATAATTTGGCCAGCACCCCTGTTGAGCTTCAATCTCACTCCGTGCCTATCCGAGCTGTCTTGTTTTTACCCCGGTAGATCTGGTCCTTACGTTTTCATTGGCCATTGATGCTAAGCATGATGAAGTTTTAATGATCCATAAATCCTATGTTTTCTTATTGAGCTTGCTTGCTGCCTTTTACAGCACGACTGCGCTCGCTCAGAAGGCGGGTTCGGGATCAGATCAAATCGCAACTTTTGCCGCTCCCATTGATGGTGTTCCAACAGAAGGAACGCTCTTTGGCTTGCCAGTGAATATTCATGGGCAAACGACTTACGTTAATCAGCGTTACAACAATTTCACCTCATCCTATTCTGGTCAGAATAGTTTGAATGCTCAAAACTCCATGAGCTATACCTGGTCCGGCACTTTATTCTTTGGTGCGCGCATTGCACCGAATACGGATATCTATTTCAATCCTGAAGTTATTTCTGGAGTGCCCTTTTCTGGCTTAGTGGGCTTGGGTGGTTTTACCAACGGCGAAGGTAGTAAAGCGACAGGCGCACAAGCCAAGTTTTATTCTGCCCGCGCTTTTGCTCGCCATACCATCAATCAAGAAGGTAGCAAACTTGTTCTTGAGGATGAGGCCAATCAAATTACCCAAACGGTCAGCAGTAATCGTGTTGTGTTGACTGGCGGTCAGTTTTCTACGCTAGATATCTTTGATGACAGCCGTTATGCCAAAGACCCTCGTATTCAGTTTATGAACTGGGGCAATATGACCTATCTCGCATACGACTATGCAGCCGATGCGAGAGGCTATAGCTGGGGCTTGGCAGGAGAATGGTATCTCGATAATTGGGTCATGCGAGCCTCGAGAATGCTAGCCCCTAAATCACCAAATGGTCGTGACCTTAATTGGCAAATCTTCAATACCTATGGCGATCAAGTGGAGGTAGAGCGTCAACATAATATCGCTAATCTTCCTGGCAAGGTCAGCGTTTTGGCGTATCGCAACAAGATGATGCTGGCGCGGTTCTCTGATGCGACTAATTACATTGATCAAGATCCTAATGCTCGCCAAGGCACTCAAGCAATCAACAATGTCCGCAACAATATGCAGATCAAAACTGGTATTGGTTTACATGGAGAGCAAGCTTTAACAAAAGACCTCGGCATCTATGCTCGCGCCTTTACATCAGATGGCCATACTGAAACCATGTCGTTTACTGAGGCGGACAATTCCATCTCGGTTGGTATGGGCATGAACGGTACAAGTTGGAAGCGCCCAAAAGACAGCGTTGGTATCTCGATGATGCAAAACGGTTTATCAAGCTATCGCCTTAGCTATCTCCAAGCGGGAGGTGTGTCCTATTTCATTGGCGACTACGCTAGCCCAAGTCAGACGATTTCGTATTCACCGGAGCGGATCGGCGAGATCTATTACAACGCTACCGTAATTAAGAATGTTTTAGCGGGTTTGAATTTCCAGCACATCATTAATCCGGCCTATAACGCTGCTCGTGGACCGGTCAATATCCTGTCTTTCAGGATCCATGCTGAGTTCTAGGGATTTCACTTAGAAATAATTTAATTATTATCTTTAGAATCAATGGCTTATGAAACTCCAATAAGTAGACTTTTGGAATTTGTCACCTATAATCTTTAAAACCCCCTTACCAATGCAGGTAATTCTGCATCTGGGGCTATAAAAACAGCATTATTAGAGATTTAGAGGCAGCCGATTTGATTTACGGCCATGAAAAAAAGAGCCAATTTATTGATGTCAGAACAACCCCATTCAGCTGGGTTGCTTATCTAATCGCCCCATTATTTCTGATAAGCCCGGTTATTGCTCAAACATCGCCCGCTAATCCCGCCATAACTGCGAGCGTAACAGTCCAGACAAATGAATCCAAGGATGCTCTATCAACACCGCCGTTGGGGAGCACTCCTGCAAATGCCGCGCCACTATTTGGGCCAGTAACTCAAAGTAATACACCGAAGATCTATACAAAAGGTGTTCAATCAGGCCCCGCGGAAATGGATTTACGGCAGCTTTGGAATGAACTCAAACTGAACAACCCTCAGCTGTCTTCATTGCGCGAGTCCTATTTATCCGCCAAGGCAACTGTGCCGCAGATCAATGCTCCAGCTAATCCGCAAGTAGGCCTCGTGTGGTCAGGCATGCCATCAAATTCACCATTTGCTTTGGGTGGGGCAAACGCACCTAATCCACCCCAGTATCCTAATGGCATCAGTAGTAATAACTCAATTTCTATTGCGCAGCCGTTTCAGTTTCCGGGTAAGAAGAGTTTGGCCTCCGACATTGCCAATACCAATGCTGAAGCACTATTGGCTCAAAGTGAATCTATCTATTTACAGCTCGGTGCCCAACTATCCACTTTGTATTACACCGCTTTAGCATCGCAAAAGCAGTTACAGGTACTGAAAGAGTCGGCAATGCGCTTGGAGATGATTAAGAATGTAGCAAAAGCGCGCTACTCAAATAATTCTGCAGCTTATGTTGAATATCTCAATGCGCAAGTAGCACAAAGCGCAGCACAAGCCGATCAATTTAATGTTGAGCGTCAGCTTTCAGTCGCCCTCAATAACATCAATACTTTAGTGGGTCGTCACTCGAGAGAAAAGCTAGTCTTGCGCGGTGATGTACGTCGTGCCATGAACAGTGTGCCTACTCTACTAGAGTTGGAAGATTATGCAGAAACTAGTCACCCCTCTTTGAAGAGCTCAACATTGCAGTTAGAGGCTGCCCGCAAGGGCGTAGATCTTGCCAAGAAAGCGTATTTGCCAGACTTTCAGGTCATTGGCTCCTCATTTACGCCGCGCGGTCCATTTTCAGCTAACAATGGAACGATGTTCTACCAGTTAGAGCTCGATCTCATCATTCCGCTGTATTTCTTTACCAAGGAAAAATATGGAGTTGAGCAGGCGCAACGAAATCAAGCGGCTGCAGAGGCGGGCAACATTTCTAATCGTCAACAAATTGTGTTGGCAGTCAATAGCGCCTATGCCACCTATGAGCAGGCAAAGAATCAAACTCAATTTTTAAAAGAGCGTCAAGTGCCTCAAGCAGATGCTGCTTATAAGGTTGGCCTGACTCAGTACTCTAATAATGGTCAGGGATTTAACGATCTACTGACAGCGCAAACACAATTGCGTAGTTTAGAAGTTCAATTGGCGCTAGCGGAGAGTAATCTGCTCCAAGCGCAAGCAATATTGCTAGTGACATCTGGCAAAGAACCTTTTTAAGGAGCAGTGTTGAAAGACAAAATTCTTTCTTTTTTAAAACAGCTTGCCGATAAGGTAAGACCTATCGCCGACAAGGTATTGCATTTTGGTGGCCATCATCTTCTGGTGGCCCTTGCCAGTGTTGCTGGTCTGTACTGGAATCTCAGCCCGCAAAATCGTCATCGAGTGCGTTTAGCCGCCTATGCTTTTACTATTTTATCGATGGGTATTGTTTTAGGCCGTATTACTATTGTGAATCGTATCGTCAAAATTGAAGCCTCTGATAAAGCATTGAAGGTAGAGAAGAGTGGCATCTTGGAGTTAAAGCTTCCGGGTATCAAGCTCAACCCAGAAATTTACATCTTCCAAACTGCTGAAAAAGTACAGGTACCAATCGATATCAAAGTTGCTGGTCGTCTGGCCTTTAATGCGGAAAAATCTAAAGTACTGTCTGCTCGTGCACCAGGACGGGTAGAGCATATTTATGCTTTTGAGGGTGCTGAGGTTAATGTCGGCTCTCCAGTAGTGGAGATCTACAGCCCAGAATTTGTTTCTGCTCAGCAAGAGTACTTGCTTTCTTCTAGAACTGCCAAGGTATTGGAGACCAGCAAAACGATGAGTGATCTTTTAGGTGATGCTCGCATTACTCAAGAGGCTGCCGCTAATCGCATTCGGAATCTGGGGGCTGGTGATGGGGATATTAAAGCGATTGAAGCTAATGGTAAGACCCAAGCCAATCTCATCATGCGCTCCCCATTAAAAGGGGTGCTAGTAAAGCGCAGTGTTGAGCCAGGCTCAGCCGTGAACTCAGGTGATGTGATTGCTACTTTGGCCGACCCAAAACAACTTTGGTTCTTAGGAAACGTATTTGAGCAGGATTTGCGTCTAGTCAAGCAAGGTCAAAAACTGACCTTACAAGTTGAGGCTTATCCCGATAAAGAATTTGTTGCCTATGCAAATTACCTAGCTCCAGCAATTGACTCTCAGACACGTGCCTTGCTGATTCGTGCAGAGATTGAGAATGCCGATAACCTCTTGCGTCCCGATATGTATGTTTCCGCTAAATTAACTACGGGGATGGCTGATGCCATCGTGGTTCCTCAAACGGCGGTAGTGCGTATTCGGGAAATACGCTATGTGATTATCAAAGTGGGCGCCGAGACATTTCGCCGCATACCAGTCAAAGGTTATGATCTCAATAGCAAAGCCTTCGCTATTACTGAGGGTGTAGAGTCAGGCTCTCGTATTCTTGCTGAAGGTGCCGTTCTATTAAACGACCGTTTTGCTAAGCAGGAAGATTAAGTGAGCGCATTTACCTCCTTTATTCGAGGCGTACTTGAGAAACGCGTACTGGTCATCGCGGGCTCGATTGTGCTACTCGGTTTGGGGATGTTTAGTCTTTCTAAGTTACCGATTCAGCCATATCCTGGTGTAGCGCCATTAACTATTCAGGCTATTTCTCAATGGCCCGGAAGAAGTACGACAGAGGTTGAGCAGCAGGTTACGATCCCGGTTGAAAATGCTTTAGCTGGAATTCCAGGTTTACAAGCTTTCCGCTCTGTTTCTTTATTTGGACTCTCTGTTGTTACGCTGAAATTTGATGACACAACAAACCCATTTCAAGCGCGTCAACGTTTTATTGCTAGCCTGTCAAATGTTAACTTTCCGCCTGGAGTGTTATCCAGTATTAGTCCAGATTCTGATGCAACAGGCGAGATCATGCGTTACGAGGTGAGGTCAGATTACGCCTCGTCTGCCCATCTAAAAACCTTGCAGAACTACGAGATCTATAAAGAACTCAAACAGACTCCGGGTGTTGCCGACGTTTCCTCTTTTGGCGGCAAGGTTCGTCAGTATCAGGTTATCGTTAGCCCGGAAAGTCTGCAGGCAAAGGGCGTCACAGTGCCTGAACTGGTTACTGCCTTAACCAATGCCAACAGCAATACCGGTGGCGGATTATTACCTAGCGGTGAGCAGCAGTTTGTGGTTCGAGGTGTTGGCCTACTCAGAAATATTGATGATATCAAGCGGGTAGTTATCTCCATTCATAATGGAGTCCCCATTCGCATTGGCGATGTTGCTCGGGTGGAGATTGGCAACGCGCCACGTTTGGGGATGTTCCAGTTCAATGACAATCCTGACTCTGTTGAAGGGATTGTCTATTTGCGTCGCGGCGAGAATGCTACTGAAGTATTGGCCCGAGTTCGCAATACCGTTGAGAATATTAACAAGCAAATATTGCCGCCCGGCATTGAAGTAAAGCCTTTCTATGATCGCCAAGTCTTGCTAGATATTACGATTGGTACGGTTAAACACACACTATTCTTCGGTATTTCTCTCGTTCTCGCAGTGCTCTTTTTCTTCTTGGGCAATTTGCGTGCTGCAGCGGTAGTGGCCGCAGTGATTCCATTGGCGCTCTGTGTATCGTTTATTCAGATGCACTTATGGAGTGTTCCGGCTAACTTGATTTCCCTAGGTGCGATTGACTTCGGTGTGATTGTCGACTCGGCAGTGATTCTGACGGAGAACGTCATGCGTCACTTGGAGCAGGGTGGTAAGCGACTTAACCAAAGCATTATCTTGGCAACAAGTGAAGTTCAGCGTGCCATGATCTACTCGACAGGCATCATTATTGTTGCCTATTCCCCATTATTTTTTATGGGTGGAGTAGAGGGCATTATTTTTAAGCCAATGGCATTCACGATGGGCTTTGCTTTAATTGCTGCCATGATTCTTAGCTTAACCTTCTTGCCAGCCATGATCTCGCTGGTATTTGGTGAGAACTTACAGCACAGACCGCCCGGCTTTATTACAAAACTTCTGAATGCTTACAAGCCTTTGCTCAGAAAGTGGATGGATCGTCCTTTAACTGTGGTTTCTGTTGCAGTGTTTGTCTTGGGATTGACATTGTTAAGTGTGACTCGCTTAGGAACGGCTTTCTTACCAACCTTGGAAGAAAATAATATTTGGCTACGAGTGACTTTACCTAATACGGTGGATTTAGATTATTCCGTTAAAGTGGCTAATCAGTTGCGCGAAACTTTCTTAAAGCAACCGGAGATTGAAAAAGTAGCTGCCCAAATTGGCCGTCCAGATGATGGTACCGACTCTACTGGTGTATTTAATCAAGAATATGGCCTCTATTTAAAGAGCCCAGATATGATGCCAAGCGGCTCTGGTAAGAAAGAGTTAATTAAGCGTCTTGAGCAAGAGCTCAATAAAGTTCCTGGAGTAACTTACAGCTTCTCGCAATACATTCAGGACAACGTCAATGAGGCGCTCTCTGGTGTAAAGGGTGAGAACTCGATCAAGATCTACGGGACTGATCTTGAGGTCCTGGATCAAAAAGCCATTGAAGTAATTGCACAACTGAAGAAAGTTCGCGGTGTTGCTGATGAGGGTATTCTGAAAGAACTGGGTCAGCCAACATTAAATATTCAAATTGATCGTGAACGCGCTGCTCGTTATGGTATTAATGTCAATGATATTCAGTCGGTTGTAGCTAATGCGATTGGTGGTGCGGCAGTGACCAATCTATTAGAGGATGAAAAAATCTTTGGTATTGCGGTACGCCTTAATGAGGGTAGCCGGAATGACGTTGCGGATATTGGTCGCTTATTAGTTGACTCTCTCAATGGTCCGGCAATTCCATTGTCTATGGTTGCCACTGTTCAGTTATCCGACGGACCATTCTTCATCTATCGTGAGGCTGGTAAGCGATATATTGCGATTAAGTTCAGTGTACGTAACCGTGATTTGGGCAGCGCTGTAGAAGACGCGCAATTCTTAGTTGGGAAAAATATAACTCTGCCGCCAAACTACTCAATCAGCTGGGATGGTCAGTTCAATCAAATGAAGCAGGCGCAGAAGAAATTGATGTTGATCGTGCCTTTAGCGCTTTTAGGTATTTTCTTACTACTCGTTAGTGCTTTTGGTAATTTCCGAGATGCGGTGATCGTCATGATCAACGTACCATTTGCGGCGATTGGTGGCGTGATTGCCTTGCATCTGGCGGGAGAGACTTTGAGTATTTCCGCCTTCTTCGGCTTCTTGTCGTTATTTGGTATTGCGATTCAGGATGGGGTGATTCTAATTTCCTTTATTAATAAGACTTCATCTACTGAGCATCACGAGATGAAGGATGCCATGGTAGAGGGTGCTTCATTGAGGGTTCGCCCGGTACTGATGACAGCCGCTCTCTCTGGGCTGGGTCTATTACCAGCTGCTTTATCCCATTCCATTGGCTCTGAGGCTCAACGTCCTCTAGCGCTAGTCATTGTGGGTGGCATGGTGACTACGACTATTTTGACTCTCTTAGTATTACCAGTAATATATGGATGGTTCAGAGGTAGATCATTACCTCAGGTGGCCAAAGCCTAGGACCCCTAAGAAAGTATTGATATTCATGAGTGAAGACACAAAGCAGCCACACATTCTGATCTCGAATGATGATGGCTATCTTGCACCTGGTCTTTTGGCTTTAGTAAACGCCATACGTCCATTAGGTCGAGTGACCGTGATTGCTCCTGAGCAAAATCATAGTGGCGCATCGAACTCATTAACACTCTCACGACCACTCTCGATTCATCGAGTAGCGGGTGGTGAGCGTGATGGATTTTTATTTATCAATGGCACCCCAACCGATTGTGTCCATATTGCGATGACTGGTTTCTTGGATGAAAAACCAGACCTAGTGATTTCAGGTATTAATCAAGGTGAGAATATGGGCGAAGATACTCTCTACTCGGGTACTGTGGCCGCTGCAGTTGAGGGAGTCATGTTTGGCGTTCCTGGCATTGCTTTCTCTCAAATTGATAAAGGCTGGAATCGGATTGAGGATGCTGCTAAAGCTGCTCACGATATTGTTGCGCAACTCCTGGTGTCTCAGTTGGTTCGTGCCGATGGCGCCGCTACTTTGCTGAATGTCAATATCCCTAACCGTCCTTATGCAGATCTCTATCGTTGGCGTGTAACTCGCCTTGGTAATCGCCACCATTCACAACCCGTGGTGATTCAGAAAAGTCCACGTGGTGATGATATTTATTGGATTGGTGCGGCAGGGGATGCAAAAGATAGTTCTGAAGGCACAGACTTTCATGCAATTGATGAGGGCTGTATCTCCATTACACCAATGCAATTAGATCTAACCCATCATGCGCGTTTGGCGGCGATGCGCGCTAATGGTTGGGACCGCGGTTGAGGCCAGCAGCAGAGCGTAATGCCGGTCATCGGCAAGCCTTGGCTGCGAAAGTCCTCGCCGCTGGGATCAAACACGGGAAAACATTGGAGGCCATTGCTACTGTTCCACGCCATGCGTTTATGGATGCTGGAATGCATCCGCAGGCCTACGAAGATACTGCTTTGCCAATCGGGCACTCGCAAACCATTTCAAAGCCATCAGTAGTCGCTCGTATGATTGAGCTTTTGCATAAGCCAAGACAAAAATTAGGAAAAGTACTAGAAATAGGTACTGGTTGTGGATATCAAGCCGCAGTTCTCAGTTTGTTATCCGATGAGGTGTATTCCATTGAGCGTATTCGGCCTCTGCACGATATGGCCAGAGAAAAGCTGCGCCCATTTCGCATTAAAAATCTGCGCCTTATCTATGGGGATGGCATCTTAGGCCTACCTCAGGCTGCCCCATTTGATGGGATTATTCTGGCGGCGGCAGGTTTGGGCATTCCAGATGCCTTATTGGATCAATTGGCTATTGGTGGGCGTTTAGTGGCTCCAGTCGCCAAAAATGAGAAAGAGCAGCAATTGATCATGGTTGAGCGAATGAGCTCCCAGCGCTATCAAAGAACCGTTCTGGACGAGGTCTTTTTTGTCCCCTTACAATCAGGGGTAGTATGAAAACGCCTATGAATATCCTATTCAAATATCTCCTATTGCTAGTTGCAATGGCATCTTTACTGCTCAACGTAGGTTGCTCAACAACTCCTAGGGCTAAGCCAGCGAATGTTGTAGATCGTAGTGGTGGTATTGGTGCTAGCAGTGTTAACAATAATGAGACCACTCCTCCTGGTTACTATCGCGTTAAACGTGGCGATACTTTGGCGCGGATTGGTTTAGATAGCGGTCAATCCCCGCGAGATTTGGCGCAGTGGAATAATTTATCGAATCCGAATTTAATTGAGGTGGGCGATCTCATTTTGGTGAAGCCTCCCGCTAACAGCAAAATGACTGTTAAACCAATTCCGAAGCCTGCTAGTGATGCCGCTAAAGCTGATGCACCAAAAGGGGATACTCCTAAAGCAGAGTCTGCAAAAGAAATTGTTGCAGAACCGGGTATTCGTTTGTCTTGGCCAGCTAAAGGTAAGGTCACCGAAGACTTCAGTGAAAAGACTAAGGGGATTGATATTGCTGGTAAGTTAGGCGAGCCTATTACCGCAGCATCAGATGGGAAGGTTGTTTACGCTGGCAATAGCTTGCGAGGTTACGGCAATCTCGTCATCATCAAGCACGACAATACTTACCTCACAGCCTATGCCCATAACCGTACACTTTCTGTAAAAGAGGGTGATGCGGTCAAGAAGGGGCAGAAGATTGCCGAGATGGGTGACACCGATACGAATTCGGTCAAACTCCACTTTGAACTACGTGTGAATGGCAAGCCAGTAAATCCAACGCCATATTTGCAGTAATCGCTTTAGATAACTTGCTAGCGATTTAAGAATGGCAACGGTTCTCGTCTTCGATATTGAAACTATTCCCGATGTAGTAGGACTGCGTCGCCTGAATGACTATCCTGATACCTTATCTGATAGTGAGGTTGCGAATAAAGCAATGGCAGAGCGCGCGGAGAAGACGGGCAGTGATTTTTTACCGCTCTATCTGCAACGTATCTGCGCCATCTCCTGTGTTATTCGCCGAACAACTAAGGAAGGCTCGCCTCAAATCAAGGTTGGCACATTAGGTACTGCACAAGATAATGAGAAGGTGCTGATTCAGACCTTCTTTGAGCTCGTTGAAAAATATACCCCTCAGTTGGTTTCTTGGAATGGCAGTGGCTTTGACCTGCCGGTATTGCATTACCGCGCATTAGTAAACCATGTACAGGCGCCACGATATTGGGAGATGGGTGAGAGTCAAGAGAACGATAGTCGTGAATTTAAGTGGAACAACTACATTAGTCGTTATCACATGCGCCATCTAGATTTAATGGATCTCTTGGCTAAATTTAATGGTCGCGCTAACGCACCCTTAGATGGGCTGGCAAAACTCTGCGGCTTCCCGGGCAAAATGGGGATGGATGGTAGCCAAGTGTGGCCAGCTTATCAAGATGGTCGGCTTGATGAAATTCGACGCTATTGCGAAACCGATGTAGTCAACACCTATTTGATGTATTGCCGCTTTCAGTTGTTGCGTGGCGGATTCTCATTAGAAGAGTACAAAGAAGAAATCACTTTCGTGAAAGCGTACCTAGAAAAAGAATCTCAAGAGCCACATGGTGAACAGTGGCAAGAGTATCTCCTGGGTTTTGCTACTGATGCGTAGAGGAGAAAAGCCAGTCCACATCGTGGTGACTGAGCCAGTGCGAGTCGACTCCCTTGATTTAGACGCACAAGGTATTGCTCGCTTAGCGCCTAATGAGGAAGAGCTTAATCAGGGTCAAAGCGGTAAGGTCATCTTTATTCAGGGGGCATTACCAACTGAATTGGTGACTTATGTCATTACCCGCGACAAAGCTCGTTTTAGTAAGGCTAAGGTTCTCGATATCCTCAAGCCTGCCGTATTCAGAGCAGAGCCGAAGTGCGAAGCATTTGGGGTTTGTGGTGGTTGCACTATGCAGCACTTAGATATTCGGGCGCAGGTAGCGATGAAGCAACGCGTTCTTGAGGATGATTTAAAGCATATCGCTAAAGTAGCTCCAGAAGAGATTCTTCGGCCGATGGGTGGCCCCACATGGGAGTATCGACATCGTGCTCGTTTAAGTGCCGTCAATCGCTCCATCAAAAAAGGCACAGTGCTGATTGGATTTCATGAGGGTAAAAGTGGCTATGTCGCTGACATGACTGCTTGCGAGATTCTTCCTAAACAGGTTTCCGATTTATTACCGCAGATGCGTAAATTAGTCATGGGCTTATCCATAGTGGATCGCATGCCACAAATCGAGATTGCAGTTGGTGAGCCGGAGGATCTAAACTCAGATGATCCCCAAAAAGCAAAGCCAGTCACTGCATTGGTATTTAGAAATCTTCTGCCTTTAACATCGGCAGACGAGCAGTTACTTAGAGAATTTGCGGATGTACATCAGGTCTGGATTTGGTTGCAGCCTAAAGGGATAGAGACTGTTGCGCCGTTTTATCCATTAACAGGTAAGCTTTGTTATCGACTGCCTGAGTTTGAGATCGAGATGCCATTTAAACCGGCAGATTTCACGCAAGTGAATCACATGATGAACCGTGCATTGGTTAGTAGGGCGATTCGCCTCTTAGAAGTTCAGGCAAGTGATCGTGTACTCGATTTATTCTGCGGTATTGGTAATTTCACATTACCGCTCGCGAGAAAAGCCAACGCTGTCTTAGGTATTGAGGGTTTAGAAAGCCTCACCACAAGAGCTAAAGCCAACGCTGAGCATAATCAACTTGCAGATAAAGCAAGCTTTATGCAAAGCAATCTTTTTGAGGTTAGCGGGGAAACGATCGCCTCATGGGGCAAGGCCGAACGCTGGCTAATGGATCCTCCCCGAGAAGGGGCGATAGAGATCTGCCAGGCCCTAGCTCAATTACATGAGCAGGGTAGTGATTTGCCGCCCCAACGTATTGTCTACGTATCCTGCAATCCAAAGACGCTCGCCAGGGATGCCGATATCCTATGCCATCAGGCGGGCTACAATCTGAAGAGTGCGGGTATTGTCAATATGTTTCCCCATACATCACATGTGGAGTCGATGGCGGTATTTGAGCGCCTCAATCTGAATTAACCAGAATTTGTTCATGAAGATATACTTTATTTTTAATTTCACATAAAGGTGCTTTATGAAATCAATTATTG
This sequence comes from Polynucleobacter sp. UK-Mo-2m-Kol15, assembly GCF_018881505.1. Classification (GTDB taxonomy): domain Bacteria; phylum Pseudomonadota; class Gammaproteobacteria; order Burkholderiales; family Burkholderiaceae; genus Polynucleobacter. The sequence continues at coordinate 1,221,877 of NZ_JACVQC010000001.1, forward strand.
TCTTGGCTCTTGGTTTGGGGATGAGCTTCCTTGTAAATGCCCAAGGCATTCCTGTATTGGAAAAGGTTTATAGCGGCAAGACGAGTGAAACCTCTATCAACGCCTCTAAAAAAAATCCTAAGACACAAACGCAAGATGTGCCTGCTACATTAACTATCATCAAGCAAGATGGGCCTCATGTAGAGTTCACTTATCAGAATCCTAACTACAAAGCTTATGAAATCGGAACAATTTCTCCAGATGGTAAGAAGCTACAAATCGCGTATAAGGGCGGCTCTGGCGTTTATGAGATCAACGGTAACAAGCTCACAGGTTGTGGCGCTGGTCGCGTGAATGAAGGGCCATTTGGCCAATGGATTAATACCTATTACGCGTGGTGCGATGATTTAACAGCAAAGTAACTAGGGAAGTTGCATCAAAAAAGAAAAAAATGAGTATGAAAAAAGGCGCCAGTGGCGCCTTTTGTTCGGTAAGGCCTTGGGGCCAGTTCTGCAATGACTTAGTCACGGTCTCCGCCAACAATGCCCAGTAAAGCAAGCAAGTTAGTGAAGACGTTGTAGACGTCAAGATAGATAGCTAGAGTAGCCATGATGTAGTTGGTCTCGCCGCCATTGATGATGCGCTGTACGTCAACCAGGATGAAGGCAGAGAAAATTGCAATAGCCAAAACCATCACAGTCAACATCAATGCGGGTAGCTGTAACCAAATATTGGCTAATGAAGCAACGATCAAGAGTAATACACCTACCATCAGCCATTTACCCATGCCTGAGAAGTCGCTCTTGCTGACAGTGGCAATGGTTGCCATTACAGCAAAAATCGCAGCAGTACCACCAAAGGCCAACATGATTAAGGTAGCACCGTTGCTATAGCTATTCAAGGTATAGCCTACCAAGCCGGACATCATGATGCCCATAAAGAAGGTAAAGCCTAGCAGCAAGAGTACACCTAAGCCGGTGTCCTTGTTTTTATCAATCGCCCAAAAGAAACCGAAAGCAATTGCCATAAAGACGATGAAACCCATAAAAGGGCTACCCGCCATAAAGTTCAGTCCAAAGGCAACGCCAAGCCATGCGCCAATGACAGTCGGGACCATCGAGAGCGCCAAAAGGGCGTAAGTATTACGCAGAACGCGGTTGCGAATCTGGGGGGTGCTAATCGAGCTAGTTTGCCCAAAGCCGTAAGAGTTGAGATCACTCATATTGACTCCTTTTTCATAGTAATTACACGAGCCCACAAGGAGCTGTTGACAGTAAGTATAGACAAAATAGAGTAATTTCAAGCCCCCTGTTAAAAAGACTACAAATCGAAGGGTTATGCCCTGTAAATTCAATGGCTTAGACCCACCAGGATCAGGGTAAATACGGTCATCCGATGTATAATTTGGGGGTCGCTGAATTCCTAGCGCGTTGTAGGGAATGGGGAAGATGTTCTCCCTGGGTCCAAATTGGCGCTAATTCGGCAAAATCTTTGAAATCACTATTGGAGTTTTACATGGCTATCGAACGCACCCTTTCTATTATCAAACCTGATGCTGTAGCAAAAAACGTGATCGGCAAAATCTATGACCGTTTTGAATCTGCTGGTTTGAAGATTGTTGCGTCCAGAATGGCGCATTTGTCACAAGCTGAGGCTGAGCAGTTCTACGCTGTGCACGCTGCACGTCCTTTCTTTAAGGATCTGGTGAGCTTCATGATTTCTGGTCCTGTCATGATTCAGGTACTGGAAGGCGAGGGCGCGATTGCTAAGAACCGTGACTTGATGGGTGCTACTGACCCTAAAAAGGCTGACAAGGGCACTATTCGCGCTGACTTTGCTGACAGCATTGATGCAAACGCTGTTCACGGCTCTGACGCCCCAGAAACTGCCGCTGTTGAAGTTGCATTCTTCTTCGCTGGCATGAACGTTTTCAATCGTTAATTCACGATTGAAAACGAACAACCTATTTAATACATAAGTAGGCGCATTGACCTCCCCGCGCGTAAATCTCTTAGATTTCGACGCTGACCAAATGGCGGCGTATGTCGCGGGGTTGAATGAAAAGCCTTTTAGGGCAAAGCAGCTCATGCAGTGGATACATCAACGTGGTGTTTCCGACATCAATGACATGAGTGATCTAGCAAAAAGCTTTAGAGCAACACTGCTAGATAAAGCGCAGGTTCTTTCCCTGCCAGTTACTAAAGATGAGCATGCAGCAGACGGTACCCGCAAGTGGTTGCTTGATGTTGGTGCTGGTAATGCTGTGGAGTCGGTATTTATTCCTGAGGATGATCGCGGCACCTTGTGCATATCATCCCAAGCTGGTTGTGCGGTCAATTGCCGTTTTTGTTCAACCGGTCATCAAGGCTTCTCACGCAACCTCACCGCCGGTGAAATTATTGGTCAACTCTGGTTTGCTGAACATTTACTTCGCACTGATCCGAATGCAGTTCGCCGTATTGAGAAATACCCAACTCCAGGCTGGGAACATACAGGGCGAGTGATCTCCAATGTGGTCATGATGGGCATGGGTGAGCCCTTGCTCAACTATGACAATGTGGTGACTGCTTTGCGTTTAATGCTTGATGACAGGGCTTATGGTTTATCGCGTCGTCGCGTGACCGTCTCCACCTCTGGCGTAGTGCCGATGATTGATCGCTTGGCCCAAGATTGTCCGGTGGCATTAGCAGTGTCATTGCATGCGCCAAATGACAAGCTGCGCGATCAACTCGTTCCACTTAACCAAAAATATCCTTTAAGAGAATTGCTTGCTGCGTGTGAACGATATTTACCGTTTGCCCCAAGGGATTTTTTAACCTTTGAATACTGCATGCTCGATGGCTTGAATGACTCTGACATTCAGGCAAAAGAGTTAGTGCGCTTGTTGGCAAACATCAAGTGCAAGATTAACCTCATTCCATTTAACCCATTCCCAGAGTCTGGGCTGAAGCGCTCATCAGCCCAGCGCGTTCATGCCTTTGCCAGCATCTTATTAGACGCTGGTATGGTAGCCACTGTTCGCAAAACCCGTGGCGATGATATTGCCGCAGCTTGTGGTCAATTGGCGGGTGATGTGGTTGATCGCACTAGAGTGCGTGAGCGTGCCGTGCATGACAATCAGATCAATTTAGGTCAAGATGATGATGTTGATAGTCTTGATGAAGAAGAGCAACAGTACCAAGCTGAGCACCCAGTGCAGTGGCTTAAAAGATTAGACGACTAATTTCATAAAAAAGAGTCCTATGAGTGATACTTCCAGCAATCCTCCCAAGCTGCCATTAGGCCCATCGCCAAAACGCGAAACACGTCAAGCAACGGTTGCTTGGAAAACGAACATCATTACGATCGGCGGTAATGCACCAGTACGCGTGCAATCGATGACCAATACCGATACAGCCGATGCACTTGCAACTGCTATTCAGGTAAAAGAATTGGCTCGCGCTGGTTCTGAGATGGTTCGTATTACTGTGGATACGCCAGCTGCGGCTGCAGCCGTTCCTTATATTCGTGAGCAACTAGACAAGATGGATGTCTTAGTGCCATTGATTGGTGACTTTCATTACAACGGTCATACCTTATTACATGACTACCCTGACTGTGCCAAGGCCTTATCGAAGTACCGTATTAATCCAGGCAATGTAGGGAAGGGTGCTAAACGTGACCCACAATTTGCGCAAATGATCGAGGCTGCTTGTAAGTACGAGAAGCCGATTCGGATTGGTGTGAACTGGGGCAGCTTAGATCAGGATTTGCTTGCCAGCATCATGGACGCTAATGCAGCACTGCCCGTTCCCAAGACTGCGCAAGAGGTCATGATTGAGGCCTTGATTCAGTCTGCACTACAGTCTGCTGAAAAAGCGGTGGAGTTTGGTATGAACCCCAATCAAATTATTTTGTCTTGCAAGGTCAGCAACGTACAAGATTTAGTAGCGGTTTATCGCGATCTCTCCTATCGCTCAGATTACCCATTGCACTTAGGATTAACTGAGGCAGGTATGGGAAGTAAAGGGATTGTTTCCTCAACTGCTGCAATGGGTATCTTGTTGCAGGAGGGTATTGGCGATACGATTCGAGTCTCACTCACTCCTGATCCAGGAGCGCCGCGGGAAAATGAAATTATTGTTGCGCAAGAAATCCTTCAAACCATGGGATTACGCAACTTCACTCCGATGGTGATTGCATGCCCAGGTTGCGGTAGAACGACGAGCACAACATTTCAGGAGTTGGCTGCGAATATTCAGTCATACTTGCGCCAGCAAATGCCGGTATGGAAAAAAACCCATCCCGGTGTTGAGGCCATGAATGTTGCTGTCATGGGCTGCATCGTGAATGGTCCTGGCGAAAGCAAGCATGCCAATATCGGCATCTCCTTGCCAGGGACTGGCGAGACGCCTGCTGCACCTGTGTTTGTGGATGGGGTTAAGGTAAAAACATTGCGTGGCGAGAATATTGCTCAAGACTTTCAAGTCATTGTTGATGATTATGTGAACCAGCATTACGCACCGAAGTAAATCATAAAAATAATTAAGAATTGCAACAACGTACACCATGACCGATCAAGTAAAGACACAGAAGATTCAGAAAATTAATGGCGTTCGTGGCATGAATGATCTCTTGCCCGTAGATGCTGCGCAATGGACACATCTAGAGCATGTGTTGCGTGATCTAACTCGTGCCTATGGCTATGAGTTTTTGCGCACTCCGATTGTGGAGGCGACTGCCGTATTTCAGCGTGGAATTGGTGAGGTAACTGATATCGTTGAAAAGGAAATGTATTCGTTTGAGGATCGTCTTAACGGTGAGCAACTGACATTACGTCCAGAGGGTACTGCCGCTGTGGTTCGATCCGTGGTTGAGAATAATCTTCTCTACGAAGGGCCAAAGCGTCTTTGGTATACCGGCCCCATGTTTCGCCATGAGCGCCCACAGCGTGGTCGTTACCGCCAGTTCCACCAATTTGGTATTGAAGCGATGGGCTTTGCTGGTCCAGACATTGATGCAGAAATTATTTTGATGGGTCAACGTCTATGGGATGAGCTAGGTCTCAAAGGTGTGCGTCTCGAGATTAATTCTCTTGGACAGGCTCCTGAGCGTGCAGAGCATCGCACTGCTTTAGTAAGCTACTTTGAGAACAATAAAGAGCAGTTAGATGAAGATTCACAGCGTCGCTTGCTCACAAATCCATTGCGTATCTTGGATTCTAAGAATCCGGCAATGCAAGAGCTTATCGAAGGCGCGCCGAAGTTACTGGATTTCTTGGGCGAAGAATCACTGCAGCATTTTGAGGCGGTTCAGGCCTTGCTTAAGGCCAATAACATCCCATGCAAGATTAATCCCCGCTTGGTCCGTGGTTTGGACTATTACAACTTGACTGTTTTCGAGTGGATTACTGAAGAGTTGGGTGCCCAGGGAACAATCGCTGGTGGTGGTCGTTATGACCCATTAATCGAGCGTATGGGTGGTAAACCAGCCCCAGCCTGTGGTTGGGCGATGGGTATGGAGCGCGTTCTGGAGCTAATGAAGGTTTCTGATTCCCTGCCTGAGGCGCAAGCGCAATGCGATGCTTTTGTCATTCACCAGGGTGGAGAGACTTTAACTGCCGCCATGATTATTGCCGAGCGTCTGCGTAATGCTGGGATTGATGTCATCCTTTTTTGCCCCCCAGATGGTCAGGCTGCGAGTTTTAAGTCTCAGATGAAGAAGGCGGATTCAAGTGGGGCGGCTTACGCTGTCATTATTGGCCCCGATGAATTGGTTAGGAGTGAGGCTCAGCTGAAGGATTTGCGCGGCACTGGCCAGCAGAAGTCTGTAGCGCTGGATAGCGTTGTAGAAGCGGTAATTGATGCCATAGTTGGCGCTACCGAATAGAATTAAGACATTACTTATTAATACTGTATTTATTAGCTTGGATTGATATGCCTTTAGACCTAGAAGAACAAGAACAATTAGATCAACTTAAAGCATTTTGGCAAAAGTATCGCAACCTCATTACGGGTCTTGTGACTGCCGCTTTATTTGCTTATGCAGCTTATAGTGCTTACCAATGGTGGCAAACCAGTCAAGCTGCAGCAGCATCCCAGTTGTATGAGACGATGGTTGCCGCCATTAATAAGGGCGATAAAGATCAAACCTTGCGTGCCGCTGATGATTTGCAAAAGCAATTCTCAGGTACGCCTTACGCTGCAATGTCGAGTCTAGTCGCCGCAAAGATTGCCTCTGACGCCGGCGACTCTGCGAAAGCAATAGATTATTTACGATGGGCTGCTAAAAATTCATCTGATTCAGGATATTTAGCCATAGGAAAGTTACGTTTGGCTGCTCAATTAATTGAGCAGGGTGCTGAGAAAGATTTATCAGAAGCTGATGTCATTTTGAAAGAAAAGCCCATCTCAGGGTTTGAAGCTTTGTGGTTAGAGCGTCGAGGAGATTGGTATTTGGCTCAAAAAAATACAGCCGATGCACGTAAGAGTTATGAAGCAGCATGGAAGCAATTAAATGATGTCAAAGAATTCCCTGAAGAGGCGCGACGCCTCCTGAAAGTGAAATTAGATGCTGTCGGTGGGGTATCTCAGTGATGATGGAATACAGGCGCGTAGTAAGGCTATCAATAAATGGTCTAGTACTGTGCTTAGTTATCACAGTCTTGGCGGCTTGCTCTGGTAGTTCACGTGTACGTAAACCAGCAGAGTTAGTAACGGTAAGCAATCAGTTTGATTTGGCTCCAGTCTGGTCGACCAATATCGGCTCATCTATACCATTCAATTTTCATCTTGCAGTAGCAGGTGATGCTATCTACGCCGCTTCTCACCGCGGCAATCTCACTAAGATTGATATGCTTACAGGCGGAAAGCTATGGGAAGTAACGGTTCCCGATCGTCTTTCAATAGGACCTGGATCTGATGGTCGTACTACGGCTGTAGTTACCACTAAAGGTACTGTCTACGCATATGACGATACCGGTAAGCCTATTTGGAATATGAGTGTTGGCAGTGAAGTATTGTCTGAGCCAGTGGTTGCAGGTGGCGTAGTCATCATTCGCACATTAGATAACCGCTTCATCGGTCTTGACGCGCAAACAGGTGCCCGTAAGTGGACATATCAGCGTCAACAATCGGCATTGTCTTTGCGTGTTGGTTACGGCATGTTGCCAATTGCGAATGAGGTGATTGTGACTGGATTTTCCGGTGGTCGTTTTGGCATGATTGCGATTGCTAACGGAGGTTTGATTTGGGAAACCCCAGTCTCATTTCCAAAAGGCTTCTCAGAAATTGAACGTCTCAATGATGTTACCGCTAAACCTAGTATGGAAGGTGAAATTATTTGCGCTGTTTCTTATCAAGGACGTGTGGGTTGCGGTCAAGCACGCACAGGCAACTTATTGTGGTTCAAAGATTATTCCAGCTATACCGGTACAGCGCAAAGTGCCGACCTAGTATTCTCATCCAATGAAAAGTCTTACGTTACTGCTTTTGCTGTGAAAGATGGTTCGCAGGTTTGGGAAAATACACAACTGACATTTAGAGATTTAGGTGAGCCCTTAGCAGTTGGTAGGGTCTTGCTCGTTGGTGATGCGCAGGGTTATGTGCATGCACTTTCACAAGCGAATGGTGAGATGCTGGCCCGCATTCGTCATGACAGTAGTCCAATCTCAGCCGCACCGATTGCGGTGAATGGCCTCATCTTGGTTCAGTCTCAAGGTGGCAAACTAGCGGCGTACAGTCCAAAATGAATCCAGTAATCACCATTGTCGGCCGTCCTAACGTTGGTAAATCGACACTCTTTAATCGCCTAACGCGTTCACGTGATGCCTTGGTGGCTGACTTTTCAGGCTTAACCCGAGATCGCCATTATGGAAAAGGTCGGATTGGAGAGCGTGCATTTATTTGCGTAGATACGGGTGGCTTTGAGCCCGTAGCCAAGACCGGCATTGTTGCTGAGATGGCTAAGCAAACAAAACAAGCTGTTGCTGAGTCTGACATCATTATCTTCTTAGTTGATGGGCGCTTAGGTATGGCACCACAGGATCGGGTGATTGCTGATTTCTTACGCAAGACTGGTAGGCCGATCATTCTTGCTGTGAATAAAACCGAAGGCATGCAATCTGGTGTAGTCACTGCAGACTTTCATGAGCTGGGTTTAGGTGAGCCCTTCCCGATTTCATCGGCACATGGTGATGGCGTTCGTGGTTTGATTGATGACGCCTTGGATTCCTTAGGTGTTCCTGAGCCCGAGCCCGAAGAGCAGGAAAGTGATCCCAATCGCCCAATGAAAATTGCGGTGGTGGGTCGTCCAAACGTTGGAAAATCTACCTTGATCAATAAATTGATCGGTGAGGAGCGTGTCATCGCATTTGATATGCCGGGAACAACCCGTGATGCGATCGAGGTTCCGTTTGAGCGTAACGGCAAGCCTTATATCTTGGTAGATACGGCAGGCTTACGTCGCCGTGGAAAAGTATTTGAGGCGATTGAGAAGTTTTCAGTCGTTAAAACATTGCAAGCCATTGCGGATTGCAATGTGGTGATCTTGATGCTTGATGCCCAGCAAGATATTTCTGAGCAAGATGCCCATATTGCCGGATTTATTGTGGAGGCAGGCCGCGCATTAGTCGTTGCCGTGAATAAATGGGATGGTTTAGATTCGTATGTGAAAGAGCGTGCACGTCTAGAGATTGCTCAAAAATTACGCTTCCTTGATTTTGCTAACGTTCATCCAATCTCCGCTAAAAAAGGTACTGGACTCAAGGAGCTATTTAAAGACGTCGATCTAGCTTATGCCGCAGCTATGGCTAAATTGCCAACACCCAAACTTACTCGCATTTTGCAAGAGGCGATTGAGCATCAGCAACCTAAGCGCGTTGGTATGGGGCGCCCCAAATTACGCTATGCCCACCAAGGTGGTATGAATCCTCCAATTGTGGTGATTCACGGAACCTCTTTGAGTGGTGTAACCGATAGCTACAAGCGCTACCTAGAGGGTCGCTTCAGAGAAGTTTTCAAGTTACGTGGCACCCCTTTGCGTATTCAGATGAATACTGCCAAAAACCCCTATGTTGATGCGGAAAAAGGCAAAAAGGGTAAAAAGAAGTAAAAAGGTATAAATAATCTACAGTTTTAGATATGCTTTAAACCAGGGGGCTTGATTTTTGAATATCAAACCCCTATCTTAGATGAAGACAGCGGCGCTTAGCAGTAAATTAATAAACAAAAAAGCAAGACTCCCAAAAAAAGCGGTAGCGTATAAAAATCAATAAGGAGCAGTATGAATAACAGCAAAATCCAATTACTACAGGATCCTTTTCTCAATGCCTTGCGCAAAGAGCATGTCCCTGTCTCTATCTATCTCGTTAATGGCATTAAGCTCCAGGGCAACATTGAGTCATTCGATCAATACGTAGTCCTCTTGCGCAATACGGTTACCCAGATGGTTTACAAGCACGCTATTTCCACGATTGTTCCAGCTCGTGCAGTGGAGTTCCGCACGGAAGAAGACAGCTCTGTATAAAACGGGTGTAGATGCGGCGCGTGCCGTACTGGTGGGAGTCGATACAGGTCGCGAGGATTTCGCCGACAGCATGGCTGAGCTCAGCCTTTTAGCTGACAGTGCCGGTTCTATTCCTGTGGCTAGTGTGATTGCTCGTAAAGGTAAAACTGATCCAGCTTTATTCATTGGATCTGGTAAGGCAAATGAAGTCAAAAAGGTAATGGAAGAGCAGGGCGCTGAATTGGTCATCTTCAATCACCCGCTATCACCAACACAACAACGTAATTTAGAGCGGCATATCGGCTTTCATGTCATGGATCGTACTGGCTTGATTTTGGATATCTTTAGCCAAAGAGCACAAAGTCATATTGGTAAAACCCAGGTTGAGCTTGCGCAAGTGCGTTATCGCATGTCGAGATTGGTGCGTGCTTGGAGCCATCTGGAGCGTCAACGAGGCGGTATTGGTGTTCGTGGAGGCCCTGGCGAAACCCAGATGGAGCTTGATCGACGCATGCTGGCAACTAAGGCGAAGCGTCTTGAGACTGAGTTGGAGAAACTCCAGCGCCAGCAAAGAACCCAAAGAAGAGCCCGTAATCGCAAAGATGTCTTTTCTGTATCCCTGGTTGGTTACACCAATGCTGGTAAGTCCACATTGTTTAATTCCCTTACAAAAGCAGGGACATATGCAGCAGATCAGCTATTTGCGACCCTTGATACCACCTCCCGCAAGGTCCATTTAGATGGTGCAGGGTCGATTGTGGTCTCTGATACCGTCGGCTTTATCCGAGAATTGCCCCATCAACTGGTCGAGGCTTTTAGGGCTACATTAGATGAAACTATCCATGCAGACCTGATTTTGCATGTAATTGATGCCTGTAGCCCAGTGGCAAGGGAGCAAAAGGCCGAAGTAGAGGCTGTTTTGCGAGAAATAGGGGCCGATGACATCCCTCGCATCGAGGTGATGAACAAAATTGACCAGATGCCACAGACCTTTACAGAAGGGGCGGTTCTAGTGCGTGATTCCAACGGAACGCCGAGCCAGGTTTTCCTCTCTGCCAAGACTGGCTTAGGTCTGGATTTATTGCGCTCAGCCCTCGCCGAATGCTCTCAAATGACTGATAGAATAAGGGTCGAGCTGAATCGTGCCAAGGTCCAAATGGATCTGGACGAGTTTTTAGCCCCTTTACCCGAACGACCAGAGACTTCTGAATTTAACCCGATTTCCAACCGAAAATATTCACCAAACGATGCGTAAATTTCTTGAGCTGTTCTCGGTCAATGATCCAGGCTGGGGTAATAGTCACCCAGGCAGTGGACCTAAAGATTCTAAAGAGGGTCAAAGCTCTGACCAAGCACCTAAAGTCGATCCATCCCTTCCGGAGGCAGATAAGCCGGTTGAATCTCAGCCGCAGAATCAACCAGCGCGACCAAATGGTCCTCCAGACTTAGATGAGTTGTGGCGTGACTTTAATGATCGCCTGACTGGTATTTTCGGCGGTAAGAAAAGACCGGGCTCCTCTTCAAGTAGACCAGCGAATAAGCCGAATACTACTGATATCCCTCCACCATCGCAGCGCGGTAATGACGGTGGCAATGGTGGTGGTATGAGTCCACCCAATTTTAATTTCACCAATCCTTTTGGCTCTAGAGTGTCAGTACTGATCGCTGCTGGTAGCGTATTTATGCTTTGGATCTTCAGTGGTTTTTACATCATCCAGGAAGGCCAGTCCGGCGTAGTCACTACTTTTGGTAAGTATGCGTATACAGGAGGCCCTGGTATTAACTGGCGTATGCCTTGGCCTATTCAAGCTGAGCAAATTGTGAATGTTTCAGGGGTTCGCTCTGTAGAAGTGGGTCGCTCAATTTTGATTAAGGCAACCAATCAAAAAGATACTTCCATGCTGACGGAGGACGAAAATATCATTGATGTGCGTTTTGCAGTTCAGTACCGCTTAAAAGACCCCACTGATTATTTATTTAACAATCGTGATCCCGATACCACTGTAGTGCAGGCTGCTGAAACTGCAGTCCGTGAGATTGTGGCGCGAAGCAAGATGGATACTGTTTTGTACGAAGGTCGTGAAAAGATTGCGATTGATTTAGCCGCTTCGATACAGAAAATTCTAGACAGCTATAAAACTGGTATCTATGTAACTAGCGTGACTGTTCAAAACGTTCAGCCACCTGAGCAAGTTCAGGCATCATTCGATGATGCTGTAAAAGCCGGGCAAGATCAGGAGCGCCTCAAGAGTGAAGGTCAGGCCTACGCCAATGACATCATTCCAAGAGCAAAGGGCACAGCCGATCGACTCATTCAAGAGGCTGAAGGCTATAAAGCTAGGGTGGTTGCAACCGCAGAAGGTGATGCAAACCGCTTTAAGCAGGTCTTGACTGAGTACGCAAAAGCGCCAGGCGTTACTCGTGATCGTATGTACATTGATACCATGCGCGAAATGTACAACAATGTGTCCAAAGTTTTGGTTGGCACTACCAAAAGCAACAGCATGCTTTATCTGCCTCTGGATAAGATCATTGCTCAAGTTAGCGCAGAAAGCGCACAAGTAGCCAGTGGTCAGTCGCTCACACCAACGCCCACTGGATCAGTGACTGTAGGGGGTGCGACTGGTAATCCAGCCGCCCCATTTAGTAACAATGTAGCGAGCCCAATTCCCAACAGTACTTCAGGTGTTGGTGCTTCCGAAAAACGAGACGGCCTGAGAAGTCGTGACAGAGGGGATGCAAGATAATGAACGCAAATCGTCTCTTAGCTGCAATTGCTGGCCTGATTGCTTTGGTCTATGTACTTGCTTCAAGTATTTTTATTGTTGATCAGCGTAACTTTGCCGTAGTCTTTTCATTCGGGCAAATTGTGCGCGTGATTGAGCAGCCGGGTTTACAAGCCAAACTGCCTGCCCCTTTTGAAAATGTACGCTTTTTTGATCGTCGTATTTTGACAATTGATACTCCGGAAGCGGAGCGTTTTATTACTTCCGAGAAGAAAAACCTCCTAGTCGATTCTTATGTGAAGTGGCGTATCGTCGATCCGCGTAAGTTTTTTGTAAGCTTTAAAGGCGATGAACGCTTAGCGCAAGATCGCTTGAGTCAGTTAGTTCGCTCAGCCCTAAATGAAGAATTCACAAAACGTACTGTGAGAGAAATTATTTCAGACCAACGCGAGCAGGTCATGCAGGGTATTCGTAAAAAGGTTGCTGATGATGCCTCTGATATTGGTGTTGAAATAGTCGATGTTCGCCTTAAGCGAGTTGATCTGCTGGCTGAAATTAGTGACTCCGTGTATAGGCGGATGGAAGCAGAACGTAAACGAGTAGCTAATGAGCTACGCTCTACTGGTGCTGCAGAGTCGGACAAGATTCGAGCCAATGCTGAGCGTCAACGTGACACTATTTTGGCTGAAGCCTATCGTGAAGCACAGAAAATCAAGGGCTCTGGTGATGCGAGGGCTACAGCTTTGTATGCAGATGCATTTGGACGTGATCCTCAGTTTGCTCAGTTCTATCAAAGTCTGCAAGCCTACCGAAGCTCCTTTAAGGATAAGAGGGATGTCATGGTGGTGGAGCCTAATGGCGAGTTCTTTAAATTCATGAACAAAAAAAATTAAGAGTGCATATTTCATACCATGAATCGCTGGTTACTTCCTGAAGATATTGCCGATGTTTTGCCAGCGGAGGCTCGCAAGGTGGAGACTTTACGTCGCTCTATTCTGGACTTGTACCAGTCATATGGATATGAATTAGTTGCTCCTCCCATTCTAGAATTTCTAGACTCCTTGCTAACCGGTACTGGCTCGGATCTCAATTTGCAAACATTTAAATTGGTCGATCAATTATCTGGTCGTACATTAGGTCTTCGCGCCGATATGACCCCGCAAGTTGCTCGCATTGACGCTCACTTACTAAATCGCAAAGGTGTGACTCGTCTTTGCTATGCCGGCTCTGTTGCTCATGCGCGGACTCCTGTGGGTAGCTCTGCTCGTGAAGAATTGCAACTGGGGGCAGAGATTTATGGATGCGCTACTTGGGAAGCGGATTTTGAAGCCGTCTCTTTGCTATTACAGACTTTGCGTATGGCGAGTTTGAATAAAGTGTATCTCGATCTTTCGCATGCGGGTGTACTCGAAGGAATACTCGATGGACATGGGCTTGAGCGGAGTGATGTTGAGATGCTTTACAGTTTGCTTCAAAGTAAAGATCGGCCACGTTTAGCTATTTGGGCTAAATGCCTACCGACAAAATCTGCATATGCTTTGATGGCGCTGACAGAGTTAAATGGCCCTTGTGCGCAAGTATTGGCAAGCGCCAAAAAATCTTTGCCTCAACATAAATTAATTGATGAGGCCTTGGCCCAATTAGAAAAGTTAGCCGCAGCAACAGCTGCATTGCCAGGTGATGTTGAGTTGAGTGTTGATCTATCTGATTTGCGTGGCTACCAATATCACAGCGGTGTGATGTTTGCAGCTTATGTTGATAAATTGCCGCAGCCAATTGCTCGCGGTGGTAGATATGACCATGTTGGCGAGGCATTTGGTCGTTCTCGTCCAGCTACTGGTTTTTCAATGGATTTGCTAACCCTAGCTAATCTCGCGCCTTTGGCAAAAAGAAGATCTGCCATCCTTGCTCCTTGGATTATCGATTTAGACCTTGCAAGCAAGATTGCACAGTTACGCAATGCTGGTGAAGTAGTGATTCAGGCCATGAATGCTGATGTCATTGAAACTGCTGAATACTGTTTAGACCGTGAGCTAGTAAAGCAAGGCAACTCATGGGAAGTGAAGAATACGTAAGTAAGAAACTAACACCGCATTTAATAAGAAACTCATTCTGTAATAACTTTTGGATTTAAATATGTCTTCAAAGCAACAAGCCCCTGGTCGTAATGTCGTTGTCATTGGTACCCAGTGGGGTGACGAGGGTAAAGGCAAAGTAGTGGATTGGTTAACGGATCATGCTCAAGCAGTTGTGCGTTTTCAGGGCGGACATAATGCTGGCCACACCTTAATCATTGGTGATAAGAAAACGATTCTGCGTTTGATTCCATCAGGAATCATGCATAAGAATGTCATTTGTTACATCGGCAACGGTGTAGTGCTTTCTCCAGAAGCGCTTTTTAAAGAGATTGGTGAGCTCGAGGCTGCAGGATTGGATGTTCAGTCTCGCTTGAAGATTTCTGAGGCGACAACATTGATTCTTCCGTATCACGTAGCCATTGACCATGCTCGCGAGAAAAAACGTGGCGATGCCAAGATTGGTACCACCGGCCGTGGAATTGGTCCGGCATACGAGGATAAGGTGGCACGACGCGCCTTACGCGTTCAAGATTTGTTTTATCCGGAAAAGTTTGCCGCGCAGTTGCGTGAGAATTTGGAGTACCACAACTTCATGCTCACTAACTACTATGGTGCTGAGCCTGTTGACTACCAAAAGACTTTAGAAGAAGCCATGTCTTATGCAGAGCGCATCAAGCCTATGGTGGTTGACGTTTCTAGCGCCCTATATGCAGCAGAGCAGGCAGGGCAAAATTTATTATTCGAAGGTGCGCAAGGTACTTTGCTTGACATTGATCATGGCACCTACCCTTATGTTACTTCAAGTAATTGCGTGGCGGGAAATGCAGCTGCTGGATCTGGCGTTGGTCCAGATTCATTGCAATATATCTTGGGTATCACTAAGGCATATTGCACGCGTGTTGGTGCTGGCCCTTTCCCAAGTGAGTTGTATGACTTTGATAATCCGGCAAAGCAGGATCCAGTTGGTATTCGTTTAGCTGAGGTTGGTAAGGAATTTGGCTCAGTTACTGGACGACCACGCCGCACTGGTTGGTTAGATGCTGCCGCTCTCAAGCGATCAATTCAGATTAATGGCTTGTCTGGTCTTTGCATTACTAAGCTTGATGTTTTAGATTGCTTCGAGACTATCCGTCTTTGCGTAGGCTATAAACTTGATGGTCAACAATTGGATGTATTGCCACGCGGCGCTGAAGCCGTTGCTCGTTGTGAACCGATTTATGAGGATTTCCCAGGATGGAAGGGAACTACTTTTGGTATTCGTGAATGGGACAAACTCCCAATAGAGGCACAGAAGTTCCTGCGTCGTATCGAAGAAGTTGCAGGAAAGCCGATCGCTATGGTCTCAACAGGACCTGAACGTGATGAAACGATTCTTCTGCAACATCCATTTAAAGGTTAACAAACTATTTGTTAATTCACTTTCACATATTTAATTTACATATTTGCTTTAGGATTTATAGATGACTGCCCGTACACAATGCAATAGCCTGCAAGTGGCTACACCCCTATATCGTTTTATTGAAGATCAAGTTTTACCTGGAACTGGTATTAAGAGCACAGACTTTTGGAAGGGTTTTGATGAAATCGTCAAAGATCTCACTCCAAAAAATGAGGCCCTGCTTGCTAAGCGTGATCGTTTGCAGATGGATTTAGATAAGTGGCATCAGGCCAATCCTGGTCCGATTAAGGATATGCCTGCGTATCGTAAGTACCTGAAAGAAATTGCTTACCTCGATGAGGTGCCTGGAAAAGTTCTAGGCACCACCAAGAACGTTGATGATGAATTGGCACTGCAAGCCGGCCCTCAATTGGTGGTACCAGTTCTTAATGCGCGTTATGCCTTAAATGCTGCCAATGCACGTTGGGGCTCTTTATATGATGCTCTTTACGGTACTGATGTTATTTCGGAAGAAGATGGCGCTACTAAGGCTGGTGGCTATAACCCGATTCGGGGTGCCAAGGTCGTTGCATTTGCCAGAAAGTTTTTAGATCAATCTGTACCACTGGCTAAAGGTTCGCATGCAGAAGCGACTGCATACACGGTTGATGGGAATAAATTAGTTGTCAGCCTTAAAGATGGTAGCAAAACAGGTCTTGCCCAAGAGAAGCAATTTATTGGCTATCAAGGTGCTGCTGTTGCGCCTTCCTCAGTACTTCTCCGTAATAACGGTGTACATATCGATATTGAAATCGACAAGACTAAAACGATTGGTGCAGGCGATGCGGCTGGTGTAAATGACGTTGTATTAGAGGCTGCACTTTCCACTATTTTAGATTTAGAGGATTCTATTGCCGCAGTTGATGGCGATGACAAAGTCCTTGCTTATGAAAACTGGCTAGGCATTCTCAAAGGAACTTTAGTTGAGGAAGTGAGTAAGGGCGGTAAAACATTTACGCGTAAATTAAATCCAGACCGTAAATATACTGCTGGCATTGGTGCAGTTGATGCTAAAGATGGCGTGATAACTTTGCACGGCCGTTCTTTGTTGTTTCTTCGTAATGTAGGTCACTTGATGACTAACCCAGCGATCATCACTGGCGACGGAAAAGAAATTTACGAAGGTATTTTGGATGCCGTAGTTACTGTATTGATCGCCTTATACGATATTAATCGTCCTGCAACCCAGGCTATTGGTAATACACGTAAAGGTTCTGTCTATATCGTCAAGCCAAAAATGCACAGTCCTGAAGAGGTTGCTTTTGCAGGTGAACTCTTTGGTCGTGTTGAAAAATTATTGGGTCTTCCTGCAGACACTGTAAAGCTGGGAATCATGGACGAAGAACGTCGCATGAGTGCTAACATCAAAGCGGCAATCGCTGCAGCTGGTGCTCGCGTAGCCTTTATTAATACCGGCTTCCTGGATCGCACGGGTGACGAGATGCATACAGCGATGCATGCAGGTCCAATGATGCGTAAAGGCGATATGAAAACCAGCAAATGGTTGTCCGCTTATGAGCGTCGCAATGTTTTGGCTGGCTTAGATTGTGGTTTGCGTGGTCGTGCTCAAATTGGCAAAGGAATGTGGGCAATGCCCGATTTGATGAAGGCGATGGTTGAGCAAAAGATTGTTCATCCCAAGGCTGGAGCAAATACAGCCTGGGTACCTTCACCAACGGCAGCGACATTGCATGCTTTGCACTACCATCAAGTTGACGTAGCGCAATTGCAAAAAGAGATGGAGCAGTTAGATACTGCCGCTGAAGCTGAAGCCTTGATTGACGATTTGTTGGCTATTCCAGTGGTAGAAAAAGCTAACTGGTCTAAGGAAGAGATTCAGCAAGAATTAGACAATAACTGTCAAGGAATCTTGGGTTATGTGGTTCGCTGGATCGATCAGGGTGTTGGTTGCTCCAAGGTTCCCGATATTCATAACGTTGGCTTGATGGAAGATCGCGCTACTTTACGTATATCTAGTCAGCATATTGCTAACTGGTTGCTTCACGGAATTGTGACTGAGGCTCAGGTGAATGAGACTTTGCGGCGCATGGCTAAAGTAGTTGATGGTCAAAATGCAGGTGATGCCTTGTATCAACCTATGATGCCGAACTTCAAGGACTCGTTCGCTTATAAGGCAGCAAGTGATCTCATTTTTAAAGGTCTAGAGCAGCCTAATGGCTATACCGAGCCCTTGCTTCATGCATGGCGCTTAGAGGTGAAGAAGTCTCACGCTTAAGCCTGCCCTTGTTTAGTCTGAAGATAGAGTGGATTTGTCGAAAGGCAAGTCCATTTTTCTTTATTCACCATTCCTTTGATCACCAGCCAAGACATGTTTAGTTTTTTCAATCCCTTTGCCAGACTTGCTAGCAATCGCAGGCTGGCGCTCGGCTTTCAGTTCAATGACGGGGGCAGGGAAGCTGCTGGGTTTAAGGGTGGGGCTGGTGACTGCGTAGTCCGCGCAATTGCAATTGCTACGCAGCTGCCCTATATGCAAATCTATGAAGATCTGCGTGTTGCCAATACGGCATACGCTAATCAGCGCAACGATAGGCTAGCCCGAAGGCTCAATGCTCAGGGTACTTCGCCCCGAAATGGAAACCACCGCAATGTCTTTCATGACTATATCTTGAGCCAAGGTTTTGAATGGGTTCCAACCATGAAAATTGGGGTTGGCTGCGAAGTGCATTTGCTAGCCAATGAATTGCCCCCGGGCAAGTTAATTGTGAGAGTTTCCAAGCACTTAACAGCGGTAATTAATGGAGTTATTCAAGATACGCATAATCCATCTCGGGGTGGATCACGTTGTGTCTATGGTTATTACATTAAACGCTCTGCATCGGGGCTGGAATAGAAAAAGCCTCCAAAGACTGAAGGCTTTTTTATTCAAAAATGACCATCATTGGCCTAAAACTATACTAAAAAATCAAAAAACTACCAATTTCCACTAGTTTTACGTGATTTCTGCTCCATAACCTTAGCTTCGCTAAAGGCGGTTGCCAATAAAACAAAGAAATCTTTAATTGCAATTAAAGGTTTTAAGCTAAAAGCTTGGTTTTGCTGAAACTGTACTGAGTTTGAATGTGCCATGGTAAGCTCCTTAAGGGTTAACCCTAATGATACACCTGATTCATCTGCGTTGCAGAAATATGTGTGATCTAGATTAATAAATGCTCGTGTGGCGGTATTTTTGGTCCCAAGCACTTTTATATACCGTGGTCATGCCAATCATGATTGATCCGGTCCAGGCTAATGAAAATAGCCCACAAAATGAGATGAAAAAAGCAAAGGATTTCCAGCCATCTATTAGGTTGTCTGATTCAAAGCCTACTGTTGTGTAGCAACTACCAGCAAAAAGAATAGCCTCAATAGGATCCTTCAACAAGCCTAAGGCAATGATGAAAACCGACCAAAATAATATTCCTAATAGGTGGAACATTGCCAGCAATACAAATGTGGCATAGAAATGGTAGAAGACGCGATTATATTGCCTTAACTTCAGATTTTGATGAGTTAAGCGCTCAAAGCGCATGAAGGCATGATTGATGGCACTGCCATGAAAGATCAAGGTGCAGATGAGGAGAAAAATTCCCCAGACTATATCTCTCAATAGTGGTAAAAATTGAAATCCAGAGAAAGCATTGATGATATTGTCCATGTTTGCTTTAGAAGAGTAGATTGCTCATTGATTGCCTGGTGGGTTGATAATGTCACATCTGTAATTGATAAGCAAACGCAGTAAATCCCAAACTACTTTAAAAAAAGGATTGTGATGATCACATTTCAAAGGCCAGATGGTAAGTCTATTAGCGCACATTTAGTCGAACCAGTGGATGCAAAAAATGCTCCTGGCGTGGTGGTAATCCAGGAGTGGTGGGGGCTTGATGAAGAGATTAAAAATGTTGCTAATCGCTTAGCGCAAGCAGGGTATCGCGTTTTAGTACCAGATCTCTATAGAGGTAAGCTCGCATTGGAGGCAAATGAAGCTGAGCACCTAATGAATGATCTAGATTTTGGTGATGCTGCAAGCCAAGATATTCGGGGTGCTACTCAATACCTAAAGGCAACAGGGAGCGACAGGGTTGCTATCACTGGTTTTTGCATGGGCGGAGCACTGACTGTGTTGTCGGCTGGTCTTGTTCCAGAGTGCGATGGAACCGTAGTTTGGTATGGTTACCCTCCATTGGAGTATGTTGATGCGTCTGCTATTCAAAAGCCGATACTGGCGCACTGGGCTCTTCATGATGATTTTTTCTCTATCGCTGGGGTTGATCAGCTTGAGAAAAAACTAGAAGCAGCTGGAGTTTCATATGATTTCCAGCGCTACGATGCAAAGCATGCCTTCGCGAATCCAATCTCAGACTCTAGAGGTTTGCCACCATTGCAATATAACGCTATTGCCGCTGATTTAGCCTGGGATCGCACCATGACTTTCCTAAAAAATACTTTAGCTCCCAAAAAAGATAGCTAAATGTTTAGATGCTTTTCAATTGGATTGATAAGTACAGCAATGCCCAGATATTAATTATTATTTGCATGCTGTCCTTGCCTAGAATTAAAACTCGCGCCTAATAATCCTTTACCCTTACGTCCCATATGCATCTTTTTGCTGAAAATCTCGCAGTTGAAATTTCCTCCTATTACCGTAATCTTGCATTAGGACATGGAGTGATTCCCAAAGTCTTCACCTTAGTCAACGGAGAGGGTTCTCAATATCTATTTTTCATTGATGATTTACCCATGGATAAGGTCGAGGAGGATCAATTCTTGGCCTTCATCGTGCAAGAGCATGAGGCAGTTTGTTATGCGCGCGGAACTTTAGTGATTCTTGATAGGACTCAGCAACTCATCGAGTTTGCTGTAATTGATCAGGATGACACGGAGGGGATTGTTTGCTCTGCTAAATTAACTCGTGACATTGACGATAAGCCAGTTGCGCTGAATGAGTTTGAAAAAACATTAGTCCCCAAAAAGACCATCATCTTTAGTAGTCTCTTCGAGCCCATTAAGCTGTCAGGCGATAAGGTTGAAGAGTTTGAGGCTCTCTGGGAGGAAATGAAGCCTAAGATCTTGCGTCGAACTATGGGAATTGATTAGGTCCTATTCAGTCTCCATCAGGGCTTTGTAGGCTTACTTAGCATCTTGGAGGATTAGTGTATCTCTTTAAAGGGGATAGCAAATGCCCAATAAAAAAATCTCGGCCTGATATTAGGCTAGGGGCTTGAGGATTACTCTATTCAGATACCCATTAGTTACCTTAAAGCTGCCGTGTGATGTGGATTGACCTAGCTTTGTATAAACTACGGGTATGTTGCACATTGAAATCACTAACCAATGAAGAGTAAGCAGATTGATCTGCACTCTCTCTTAAACTCATTTTTAGCTGTAGATGGTATAGCCTCATATTCTCAAAGCCTAGAAGAGGTATTTTCAGTGGTAGAACAAGAGGCCCACAGCATGCGGGACTTTCTTCAAGTACTAGTAAATACTAGCTTGTGGCAAGGTTGGGGTATAGCACCTAATCCCTATGAGGCAATGATTTTGACTGTAGGATCAGAAATTGATCGCTTAGCAACGCTGCTTCATGAGCCCGCCTTCCATTCTAAAAAACACATGATGGACGTGTGCTTGATGCTTTCTTATTTGTTAAGGCAAGAAGAGATTGGGGGTCATGAAGCAATTGGACCTCCTTGGCTAACTTCATCGACTGAAAAATGGCAACTCCTGCTTGCTGCAGCTGGGCATGATTTGGGTCATCCGGGTTTAATGAATGCCACTCCATACGAGTTAGAGCTTCAAAGCTTAGATTTGCTGAGAGCGCTTTTACTAAGACTTGATCAGGATGACGGTTTTATACCATCTGCCCTGGAATCTATTGCTCCATGGATTTTGGCAACCGATCATGGTCAATACCAAGCTCTATTGCACCGTCTAACCATTAATTCTCCAGATCATGTTGATTGTTTGGCAATGTTGTTGGTAGAGGCGGATCTAGCCTGTAGCGTACTTCCTATTAGGGGCCCATTGCTGACAAGTCGTCTCTGCGATGAATGGGCGGGGCCTTATCCTGAAAAATCGATTGCTCTTCGAAAGCAGGTAGGTTATCTTAGCTTCCTTGCTAGCCTGCAGTTTGTAAGCCCTCAGTCTGTCCATGCTGGTATCACTACAATCTTGCATAATTCTCTTTCACAACTTCGCACACGACTGTCATGAAGATCAACCACAATATTTTTTCCTTGCCCAAGACGGTGTATTGGCTATTAGTCTTAGTTAATATCGTTTATGCCTTTTGGCTTCAAAGTAACTTTGGATCATTCTTAGCATGGGACATTTCTGATTTAGCGGATTCCAAAACTGCAAGATTTGAAGATGTTGTGGCGATTGCCCAATTTTTAATATTTGCTGTGACGGTAGATATGTCTATTCGCCACTTTGTAGTCCGTTTTAATCAGATAACTGAAGGCAATCAAGTTCCAGCCATTTTGGTACAGGCAGTAACCTTGCTTTGCTATGGCGTGATTGGATTGTTTGGTTTTATCGTGATGTACGACCATTCTGCTGGACAGTTATTAGCAGCTTCGGGAGCAATTGGTTTTGGTATTGTCTATATCTTGCGTGAGGTCATTGCGGACGTTGTCGCTTGTATTCAAATCCAAACTGATGGCTTGATCAGCATTGGCGATCATATTGAAGTGAAGGGTGGCGACTACTACCAGATTGTGCAGATGGATCGTCGCATGGTGACTTTAAAAACGGTCCTGCAGTACATCGTTCGCGTTCCGAACCGCCGATTTATTAATCTCAATTACATCAACCTAACTAAGCAAAACCCTAAGATGGGCTCACGTCGGCGCTTGGAGATTGAGTTAGATTCAGGGAATGATGCTGATAGGATTATTGAGCTCATTAATCAGGCTGCCGACTATGTGGTGAAGACTGATTACAACTATACCCCGTGGTATCGAGTTCGTTTAGCCAAGATTAACAATGGCTCTTATCTTTTTGCGCTGATTTATGAATGTGATCCCTCCTTGCCGCCCAACGGATCAAACAGCATTATGAATTTAGCTATTGCCCGCTTCTTTAAGTTGGGCGGTATCAATATGAACTCTACTGTTGAGGTTTTTAAGTCATCTGAAATTGTTGATACCGTTAAGAGTCGCCTGAAGGATGTATATCGCCTGGGAGTTTTAAAGGCCTTGAGCGTGGATCAAGTCAGTCGCCTTGCAGATTCAGCACAGATCGTGAACTGTCGTGCTCAGCACTTACTGATTGAAAAGGGCCATACTGCAGATAGTATGTTCATGTTGATTGAGGGCGGATTAGAAGTAACAATTCCAAATGATCAGGGCGAACAAGTTGTAGTTGCAACGATTTGGCCTGGCGATTGCGTGGGTGAGATGTCCCTGTTGACGGGTGAGCCCCGCTCTGCAAATGTTCGCGCAAAGATCAATTCAACCCTGCTAGAAATTACCAAGGAAAATATCACCCCGATTTTCGAGTCTAATCCTGACTTAATTGATGAAATTTCCATCCTGCTTGAAAGGCGTAAGGGAATGAATCAAGAGCTTTTGAATAAGAATGTAGATCAAGAAGAGGCCCAAAAGAATATTAAGCTGTTGACTAAAAAGATTCTCAAATTCTTCTTTAACAAGGGCTAACCCCAGTCAGGACCTTACTGGTCCGAGCCTCACTGTAATATAGGGCATGCCCCGGTTTTTCTATTGCCTGATTACAAAATCTATGAAAAGAGTGCAAATACCCTTTTTGGGGCTTAGAGCAGGTATTCCCATGAAAATTTGTTACTATCAAAGCATGAAAGAAGTCACTATTGCCTCTTTAAAGTCGGCCTAATAATAAATCCAATCCAAAACTAGTTTCTTAACCTTTTTTTAGGAAGTTGTGGAAAAAGTACGCGTTCTTATTGTTGATGATTCTGCGGTAATGCGAAAAATCATCGCTAGCGCTTTGCAGAAAGAGCCTTCTATTGAGATTGCCGGTTTTGCTGCTAATGGCTTGCAGGCAATCGAGGCAATACAAACTTGTAATCCCGATGTGGTTACCCTCGATATTGAAATGCCAGAGATGGATGGTCTGACGGCTTTACGAGAGATACGCAAAAGCAATAAGTATTTACCCATCATTATGTTTAGCTCTTTAACGCACAATGGGGCTCAAGCAGCAGTCATGGCGCTCACAGCTGGCGCAAGTGACTATGTCGGCAAGCCTGCAAATGCTAACGGCGGTATTGACGATGCTTTTAAGGTTTTAGAGCATGAACTCATTCCTAAGATTATTGGTTTAGCTAAGCGTGTGAAATCGCGAAGAGATAGAGAGGGGAGGGCTGCCAGTTCGCAAAGACCACTTACTGCTACAGCTACATTGAGCCCCTCGGTCTCCACTAAGTCTTTGGCACCAACTACAACCATTCCCCCACTAGCTTCAAAAGTTGTTAAGGTCACATCAGGTTTATTGGCAAAACCAGCACAAGCAGTTTGTATTGGTGTTTCTACTGGCGGCCCCGAGGCTCTGATGCAACTTTTTGGTGGGTTCAACGCCTCTCTTAGCGTGCCGATTTTTATCGTGCAGCATATGCCCGCAGAATTCACGAAATTACTTGCTGCTCGCTTAAGTGCCACAGGTGTGATGACGTTCAAAGAAGCAGAAGAAGGGGAGATTGCAGCCCCTGGAATGGTTTACATTGCACCAGGCGGCTTTCATATGACCCTATCGCGGCTCGGAACTAAAACAATTATTCATCTCAATACCGAGCCTCCGGAAAATTCATGTAGACCAGCTGTGGATGTCCTTTTTAGAACGGCGGCAGATGTCTATAGTGGCGGCCTTCTAGCAGTTATGCTCACTGGCATGGGGTATGATGGACTAAAGGGCTCGCAAATGATTAAGGAAAAAGGTGGGCAGGTTATCGCTCAGGATGAAGCAACTAGCGTCATTTGGGGTATGCCTGGGGCTGTAGTGCAGGCAGGATTGGCGGATGGGGTTCTACCGATCGATAAGATGGCTGATGAAATCATTTTTAGAACTCGTAAAGTTCCAGTCAGTCGATAGCATGTCAAAACAATATCTACCGCAGTTTTATACAATGTTAGAGCAGCAGGTAGGAATTGCTTTAGATGACACCAAGCAGTATTTGCTGGAGTCCCGTTTAATGCCGATTGCGCAACAAAAAGGTCTTCCAGATGTCTATGCCCTGATTAAGCTCTTAACGCAGAGTCCTTTAGGCTCATTACATTGGCAAGTATTTGAAGCATTGACAACAAATGAGACTTCATTCTTTCGGGATAAACACGTATTTGAAGCTTTGCGAACATCGATTCTTCCGGAGCTCATTGAGCATCGTAAAAAAGATAGAACTTTACGCATCTGGAGTTCAGCGTGTTCTGCTGGTCAGGAGGTCTACAGCCTAGCAATGATGTTGAGAGAAGATTTCCCGATGCTACATGATTGGACCATCTATCTTCAGGCGACAGATATTTCTGAGTTAGTCCTAGCGAAGGCTAAGTCTGGAATCTATAGCTCGATGGAGGCTCATCGTGGCCTTAATGATCATTTCCTGCATAAATATTTTGAAAGCATTGAGAAAGGCGCCTTTCAGATCAAACCATCTATACGTCAAATGGTCAATTTTTCTCATCATAATTTAGTAGGGGATTGGCCGTTTTATCCTAAATTTGATCTGATATTACTCAGAAATGTACTGATTTATTTCAAACAGGATGCAAAAGATAAGGTGTTATCTAAGATGCAGCAACACTTAAACGGTGGCGATAGTGTGTTGATTTTGGGTGCCGCTGAATCGATCTACCTCAATGATTTATACAAATTAGTCGCGCTTGATAAGATTTCTTATTATAAATCTAATACTCTTATTAAGGTCTGATATGGAAAACCAAAGCATTCCTCCTGCGTCACCAGTAATTGAGATTGACCCAGTATTTGCTGCATTTTCTGTTCTGGTAGTAGATGACAGTAGAACTTTGCGTAAGATCCTCATCCGAGAGTTGAACTCTTTGGGATTCCATAATATTTTAGAAGCAGCTGATGGTCTTGAGGCTATTGAGGTTGTTAAGACTAAGTCTGTTGATTTGATGCTCTTGGATATGGAAATGCCTGAACTCGATGGCTTAGGAGTCTTAGGCCAGCTCAAGGCAAATGACGCTTATAAGGCATTGCCTATTATTGTGATATCTGGCGCAGATCAATTTGAAAAAACAATTAAATGTATTGAAATTGGTGCTGAGGATTATTTGCCCAAGCCATTTGACCCCATTCTTTTGCGCGCCCGTATTTTTTCTTCTCTTGAGAAAAAGCGTCTACGTGATTTAGATCGCAAACACTTAGAAATGCTGAACCAAGAAAAGCAATTGCTTGAGATAGAGCAAATGAAAACAGAAAAGCTGATGCTCAATATTCTTCCTAGACCTATTGCGGAGAGATTAAAGCGCGGAGAGAAGAATATTTCAGGGAGCTACCCAGATGTCACAATTCTATTTAGTGACTTAGTGGGCTTTACAAAAATGTCCTCCAAAACTACAGCAACTGATTTGGTGAGACTATTGAATGATTTATTCACCCGTTTTGATATACGTGCAGAAGCTTTGGGTTTGGAAAAAATTAAGACCATTGGAGATGCTTATATGGTAGTAGGGGGTCTTCCCATTCCGCGCCCCGATCATGCCGCCCTTTGTGCAGAGATGGCTTTAGGAATGTTTGAAGATCTCCAGAATTTCAATCAAGAAAATAATGCTGAACTCAATATGCGTATTGGTATGAATTCAGGCCCAGTAGTTGCTGGAGTCATTGGGTTTACTAAGTTTTCCTATGACCTTTGGGGTAATACTGTGAATACAGCCAGTCGGATGGAATCTACCTCTCAGCATGGACGGGTTCAGGTATCCCCTAGTACATATGAGGCTCTCAAGGATCTCTATGATTTTGAGGATGCTGGTCTAATGGAGTGCAAGGGGCTAGGAGAAATCCGCACCTACTTGCTTGTCGGCAAAAGATCCCATTTAGCCTGACAAATAATAAAAGCTGTTTTATGATGATTAAAGTACCAATACTAGGATAAAAAGTCATGTCTGAGAATGTAAATCATTCGGAACTTACGCCAGATCAATCTGGGCGTATTGAGGTTTTTGTAGAGAAGTTGATTTTTAGAAGTCGTTGGATTTTGGCTTTTTTCTATCTCATCTTAGTGGCTACCTTGGGATTGGTGGCAATAAAATTTGCCAAAGAATTTATGCACTTTGCATCTATCTTTTGGAATGCTTCTGAGGCTGAATTTGTGACGGGTGTTCTTGCTATTGTCGATAAGACTTTGTTAGGTAACTTATTGATTTTGATTATTTTCTCTGGATATGAAAACTTTGTTTCTATCATTGGTGCTGCTAAATCTAGCGCTGATCGACCAAAGTGGATGGGGGGAGTGGATTTTGCTAGCCTAAAGTTAAAGTTAATTGGCTCTATTGTTGCTTTATCGGGCATCAATCTTTTGGCAGCATTCTTGGAAATTGAAACTACCAATAAAGAGAATCTTGGTTGGATGGTGGGTATTCATATTACCTTTGTCGTAACTGGCTTGATATTTGCTCTCTCAGAGAGATATATGGTTCACGAAAAAGAATGAATGTCATCTTTTTGATTGCAGCAGACTTATAACCATTCAATTTGGAGTCTTTGGAGCTAAGGAGTGGGCTACCTAAAAGCTAGGGTTGTATTTTGGCAAAACGCCCCCATATCTGTCTTATGTAGATTTATGAAGAGGGGCGCAGAGCGCATTTAAACCTTGTTTGGTGCCCAGGAAGGGACTCGAACCCCCACAACCTTACGATCGCCAGCACCTGAAGCTGGTGCGTCTACCAATTTCGCCACCTGGGCATGCCATTATTATAAAGGTATACGCCTTCTGGCTCATTTCCCAACCCCCCGCTTTGGCTTTTCCCCTTTCAGACTTGGTGGTTTGATACAGTAGCCTTAACAAGAATAACGATTGATATATAAGGCATGTATTGCCGAAGGAATTAAATGCGTAAAGCAAAAAACTTGGTGCCACGAGAGGCTGACCGTTTAGGTACAGTCCAAGGTCACCGAGATGGATTTGGATTTGTTATCCCTGATGACGGTGGCGAAGATATTTTTCTTTCTGAAAGAGAGATGTCTCGCGTTATGCACGGTGATAGAGTCAATGTCAGAGTATTGGGAACAGATCGGCGCGGTCGTCCAGAGGGTCAGATCGTTGATGTGATTTTGCATGCCAATAAAGTGGTCATTGGACGTCTCTTGAATGAGAATGGTGTTTTGATTGTTGCTCCGGAGGATAAGCGTATTGGCCACGATATTTTGATTCCGCCAAAGGGTCAGGGTAATGCGAAATTAGGCCAAGTAGTAAGTGTTGAAATCATTGATTATCCAGACAGCTATCGTCAAGCAGTTGGTCGAGTGGTTGAAGTTTTAGGTGAGATTGATGATCCTGGTATGGAGATCGAAATCGCTGTGCGCAAGTATGGTGTTCCCCATGAATTTTCAGCGGCTGCAAAAAAAGAAGCGGAGGCATTGCCTGATTCCGTACAGCAATCTGATCTTGAGGGTCGGGTTGATTTGCGGGATGTTCCCCTAGTTACCATTGATGGTGCCGATGCCCGTGACTTTGATGATGCCGTGTATTGCGAGCCAGTGATGTATGGCAAGAGTAAAGCCTGGCGCTTGATTGTTGCTATTGCGGATGTATCCCACTATGTCAAGCCTGGCCATCCTTTGGATGATGAAGGTCTCTTGCGTGCTACTTCGGTGTATTTTCCAAGGCGAGTGATACCCATGCTGCCGGAGAAAATCTCTAATGGCTTATGTTCACTAAACCCAGGCGTTGATCGTCTATGCATGGTTTGTGACTCGGTTGTCGATAACAACGGCGTGGTATTGGCATATCAGTTCTATCCAGCAGTAATGCATTCTGCGCAGCGTTTTACATACGATATCGTATGGGAAATTCTTTCTAATAGTAAGGGTCCTGAAGCAACGCGCTTTACAGAATTTAGACCCTTGCTGACTAATCTATATTCGCTGTATAAAATTTTATTGGATGCACGTCAAAAACGTGGTGCTATCGAATTCGAAACTACTGAAACTCAGATCATCAGCAATGAGTTGGGTAAGATCCTGCGTATTGAGCCTCGCCTCCGTAATGATGCCCATCGCTTAATTGAAGAGTGTATGTTGACAGCCAACGTGTGTGCTGCAGACTTTATTGATCAGAATAAGCATCTCAGTTTGTATCGTGTTCACGGAGAACCTTCTGAAGAAAAATTAGTGACCTTGCGCCAAGTCTTGCGAACATCTGGTTTGTCCTTGGGTGGTGGTGAAAAGCCCAAACCAAAAGATTACGCTAAGCTAATGCGCGAAATTAAAGAGCGTCCTGATGCCAATATGCTTCAGTCGGTTGTTTTACGCTCTATGCAACAGGCGATGTATCAACCGGATAACGAAGGCCACTTCGGTCTTGCTTATCCCGCATACTCGCATTTCACGAGCCCGATTCGCCGTTACCCTGATTTATTGACACATCGTGTGATCAAGGCGATTCTTATCAAGAAGCCTTACATTCCAGTATTGCCCCCCACAGTTCCGCTGAACTTGACTTTGCCTCGCAAGGGCAAGGGTCGCGAGAATGCGGTCAATGCCAAGAAGTCTCATAGCGACGCGAAAGAGGCTGCAGCTAAAGGTGTGCGCTTACCTAAGTTACCCAAAGGTGCCAATGCTGCTTTACCTATTTGGGGGCAGCTAGGAGTTCATTGCTCATCTAATGAGCGCCGTGCAGATGAAGCATCTCGTGATGTAGAGGCGTGGCTCAAGTGTTATTACATGCGCGACCACTTGGGTCAAGAGTATGCTGGTACGGTTACCGGTGTAGCCTCATTTGGTTTATTTGTGCAGTTAGAAAATCTCTTTGTCGAGGGGATGATTCATGTAACCGAATTAGGTGGGGACTATTTCCAGTACGATGAGGCTCGTCAAGAACTCCGTGGTGAGAGAACGGGGATTCGTTATCGCTTAGGTGATCGCGTCCATGTCTTGGTGAGTCGAGTTGATCTTGATGCACGTAAGATCGAGTTCAGTCTGGTGAAGTCTGTTGGCTTAGAGCCAGGAGGCACTACCAACCGCCGCCAAATTATTTTGGCTAGTGATACTGGTAGGCCGAATAAAAAAGCCTCTCCGAAAAAAGGTCGGCCTGGAAGTAAAGAGCCGCAGAAACATTCCGGTGTTAATGTGAATGCTGATAAATCTGCGGGAAATCTTGGTGCCAACCAATCGAAAAATCATGCCGGACGAACCGCAAGTAAGGTTGCCAAATCTGGTAAGCCATTAAGGCCCACAGGAAAATCTGCTGGCACTAAGCCGCCTGTTCGTAACACTAAAGCGCGTCGTAAATAAGTATTTATTCAAGATTGAGATAAGTAAAAATGAAGCAAATATTAGTTGGTTTTCATGCGGTACAAGCGCGCTTACGGGTGGATGCAGCAAGTCTGAAGTCAGTTTATTTTGACCCGAGTAGACGTGATCGTCGTATGGGTGATTTTCTCAAGCAGGCTGAAGAGATTCTGGGAGAAAGATTACATGCAGCCGACTCTGAACGCCTTCATAAGCTAGCAGGACATGATCGCCATCAAGGTGTAGTAGCTTTGGCGGAGAAAATGACGATTGCTCGGACCATTATGGAAGTGGTTGAGGATACAGAAAGCAATCAAAGTAAGGTGATGTTCTTGGTGCTTGATGGCGTAACTGATCCCCATAACTTTGGTGCATGTTTACGTGTTGCTGATGGTGCCGGTGTCGATGCTGTAGTTATCCCCAAGGACCGTTCAGCCTCAATCAATGCAACCGTAAGTAAAGTATCGAGCGGTGCCTCTGAGGTGATACCAGTAATCACCGTTACCAACTTAGTCCGCAGCATGAAAGAGATGCAGGAGGCAGGCGTTTGGTTGATTGGTACTGACGATGAGGCCGAAAAGTCGATTTACGATTTAGATCTGACTGGACCGATTGGAATTGTAATGGGCGCAGAAGGTGAGGGTATGCGCCGTTTAACTCGCGAAACCTGCGATGAGTTAGTGCGTATTCCGATGAAGGGTGTGGTTGAGAGTCTCAATGTCTCTGTCGCGAGTGGTGTTTGCTTGTATGAAGCGCTAAGGCAGAGATTAGCTAAAGAGCCTAGCTAACTAGTAATTGCTGCACAAATTGCTCTAGCTGTGCAGGTGGCAGTGCACCGCTAATGCGGTGAACCTCTTTACCACCCTTAAATCCCGCTAGGGTTGGTATTGAACGGATATTCCATTGCGATCCGAGTAGTTGTTCTGCCTCGGTATTGACTTTCACAAACAGCACTTGATTTGCATGGCTAATAGCGCTCGACTGAAAAGTCGGGCCAAACATCTTGCATGGCCCACACCATGGAGCCCAGAAATCGACAATTACCGGCATTGTCAATTGAGTCACGAGCTCGCTAAAGTTTGCCGCTGTTGCATTGACTGGTAAGGACAGGAGCTCTTGTTTGCAGGCACCACAGATGGGCGTCTGAGTGAGTTTTTCAGCAGGAACTCGATTACCTCTACTGCAATGTGGACAATGAATAATCATCTTGGCCCCTTGGTTGCTTAGCTAGTTAATAAGGCCTCTAATTTTTCAGTATCGATGCAGAAATTCCGTATTCCTTCAGCTAACTTTTCAGTGGCCATCGCATCATTATTTAATTGGAGCCTAAAATTTGACTCATCTAGCCTTAGGGCTGATATATTTTCACTAGTTAGCGCGCTCGCTGCATTGCTGGCATTTAGTCTTTTCTCAACCCTTGCCGAACTATTTTGAAGTTCTCCCAAAAGCTCGGGACTGATGGTGAGTAAGTCGCACCCGGCTAGCTCCAGAATTTGGCTAGTATTACGAAAGCTAGCACCCATGATCTCGGTAGCGATGCCAAAGTGCTTGTAATAATGGAAGATACGCTTAACCGACGTTACGCCAGGATCACTTGCCCCGCCATAATTAACATCATTCCAGTTACTGCCGAGTTTGGCTTTATACCAATCAGTGATCCGCCCCACAAATGGTGAAATCAGTTTGGCATTGACTGCACCACAGGCTGCAGCTTGTACCAAAGAGAAAAGCAATGTCATATTGCAATGAATACCTTGAGCCTCTAAAGCCTTGGCCGCCTGAATGCCTTCCCATGTGCCCGCCAACTTAATCAATACACGTTTACGATCAATCCCTTGAGATTCATATAGAGCTATTAGATGTTTTGCTTTAGTAATGGTTGCTTGGGTATCAAAAGATAGGCGAGCATCAACTTCAGTTGAAACCCTTCCAGGGATGATCTTTAAGATCTCAAGACCAAAAGCCACTAGGATATGGTCAACTAAATCCACTGCTTGCATTCTGGGGTGCGCTGATTTGACTTGATTGACTAATAACTGATAGTTGGCTTGCTGTGCGGCCTTCAGAATCAGAGATGGGTTGGTGGTGGCGTCTTGTGGGTGGTATTGCTGCATGCGTTCAAAGTCACCGGTATCGGCCACGACGGTGGTGAGTTGTTTAAGTTGGCTCAGTGAGGAAGTGGGTGATGTCATCGGTATTGGCAATGCTTTCGATTAATAAATCAGGGAATATCATATGATAGATGCATAAATAAGACTGTTCCAGTTCAGATAAGGATATCGGGCAAGATCATGAATCAAGATCAACTAAAGCAATTGGTGGGTGAGGCGGCTCGGGATGAGGTTCTAAAGCTGCCTACTGGCCAGATCTTGGGTATCGGAACAGGATCTACTGCGAACTACTTTATCGATGCTTTGGCCCCTCACAAGGATCATTTTTTGGGAACGGTCTCCAGTTCCAA
Source organism: Polynucleobacter sp. UK-Mo-2m-Kol15 (assembly GCF_018881505.1). Taxonomy (GTDB): domain Bacteria; phylum Pseudomonadota; class Gammaproteobacteria; order Burkholderiales; family Burkholderiaceae; genus Polynucleobacter. The sequence continues at coordinate 1,254,487 of NZ_JACVQC010000001.1, forward strand.
TGCTACTACTGAGCGCCTCTTAAAGCATGGTTTTAAGGTCTTAGATCCTAATGATATGAATGAGCTGCCTGCCTATGTAGATGGTGCAGATGAAATTGATCCCTCAGGCCACATGATTAAGGGTGGCGGTGGCGCCTTAACTCGTGAAAAGATTATTGCCTCAATGGCAAGGCAATTTATCTGCATTTGTGACTCATCAAAGCAGGTTTCAGTCTTAGGTAACTTTGCATTGCCCGTGGAGATCATTCCCTTGTCCAAAGGGATTGTTACTCAAGAATTAGCTAAATTGGGGGGTGTAGTCACTCTCAGAATGGCGAAAGAGATACGTGCAGATTTGGGTCAAACGCCGAGTGAGCCATTTGTGACCGATAACGGCGGCTGGATTTTGGATATTGCTGGTCTTAAGATTGCTAATCCGCTTGAACTTGAGGCTCAGATTAATCAAATCGCTGGTGTGATCACCGTTGGCCTATTTGCAAAAGAAAAGGCTGATATTTTGCTGGTGAGTAATGCCTCCGGCCTTAGCCGAATCACTTTCTAAATAACAAACCCGACGGGGCAGTAAGTCGATCCATCGGGTTCTTTTGCCATGATTATTCAGCTGGCGGTACGTAGCCCTGAGCCATGTCTGCGCCACCCTCAAAGAAGTATTTTTCAACTTGCTTCAGTAGATATTGGCGAGCACGAGGATCTGCCATATTCAGACGATTTTCGTTAATCAACATGGTTTGCTGTTTCAGCCAGGCTGCCCAGGCTTCTTTAGAGACTTGATTCCAAATCTTCTTACCAAGATCGCCTGGTAGTGGAGCGAAGTCCATGCCTTCGGCTTCTTTATTCAGTTTGATACATTGAACCATGCGTGCCATTTGTAATGCCTTTCAAATACGGTGTACTAATAAAAAATAAGAAAAATGTAGATTCGCTATAAAACTTATAGATCCTTGGTTAAAACCATTGATTTGCGATCCCAGTTATAAATCTGTTTTCTTTCTTCTGGAAGATCGTCGACAGAAGCTCGTTTAAAGCCGCGCTTCAAAAACCAATGCTCTGTTCTAGTAGTTAAAACGAAAAGTTTTTTAATGCCTTCCCGCTTTGCTCTCATCTCAACGCGCTTGAGCAAACGCTCTCCATCACCAGAGCCTTGCACATCTGGATCAACTGCGAGGCAGGCAAGTTCACCGACTCCGTTGGGGAATGGAAAGAGGGCAGCACAGCCAAAGAGAACGCGGTCATGCTCAATCACAGAGAAACGCTGAATATCTCGCTCAATGACGTCTTGACCACGGGCTGCCAAAATACCCTCTTCTTCAAGTGGGCTGGTTAACTGAAGGATCCCGCCAACATCGTCTTGATTGGCTTCGCGCAAGTTTTCAATATCAGATGAGGCCAACATCATGCCGATGCCATCATGGGTAAATAGTTCCTCTAGGAGTGCACCATCCTGATTGCAAGGCAAGAAGTGCACGCGACTGACGCCGGCACGAATGGCTCTACCAGAAATATTCAGCAAGCTTTTCATGCCTTGATCAAGCTCTTCATGTTGTGAGACATATTCTTGAAGTTGTGGCATCGAAAGTTCAGTGATGAGATCGCCGTCATCGTCTTTTAAGCCAACATATGGACTCAAGAAAATCAGCTTATCCGCTTTGAGGGCTGCAGCAGTAGATGCGGCAACATCCTCAAAGGCCAAGTTAAATGCCTGACCTGTTGGAGAAAATCCTAACGGTGAGAGCAGCACTATCTTGTTGCTATCAAGCGAAAGCTTTATTGAGGTGGAGTCTACCTTCCGCACTAATCCAGTGTGAATATAGTCTATCCCCTCAACTACACCAACTGGCATTGCTGTAATAAAGTTCCCCGAGATAACTGAGATGCGTGATCCCGCCATTGGAGTATTGGGAAGACCACGGCTAAATGCTGCCTCAATATCTAGGCGTAATTCGCCAGCAGCCTCTTTCACGCATTCCAACGCTGCAGCATCGGTAATACGATAACTGTGCATGGCACTGTTGCCAAATTTACTCTTGATATTGCGGAGCATTAGTTGCTCTTCAATTTGTGGGCGAATGCCGTGTACTAAAACAATGCGCATGCCCATGGCATGCAACATGGCAATATCTTCAATCAGATTCTCAAGGCCAATTTCCTGGACTAGTTCGCCAGCAAAGGCGATCACAAAGGTCTTCTCGCGAAAACTATGGATGTAGGGCGCAACATCACGCAACCATCCCACAAAAGGAAAGTTGGAGCTTGATTCTTCAGCATTTAAGCCGTTGTTCGGTGCATTTGTTGGCATAGTGAGAAAATTATAGGGTGCAAGAGCCCATAAACCAACAAAAACCCAAAGCAAGCCCTGTGATTGTGTCTGCTTCCAACACCTCACGAAGGCTAGAAATTTGCTTTCCAGAGGAGTTGCCCGTTTCTGGGCAACGCCAAATCATCAAGGATGCCTTGAGTTCTCATCAGGTAGTCATTGTCTGTGGGGAGACTGGTTCTGGGAAAACAACCCAATTACCTAAAATCTGTTTGGATCTCGGTAGAGGTACTATCAACGGTGGCCGGCTTATTGGGCATACACAGCCTCGCCGGATTGCCGCAACAGCTACAGCAAAGCGTATAGCTCAGGAGTTGGGCACTCCCGTTGGTCAGGATGTAGGGTATCAAGTGCGCTTTGCCGATAAGACTAGTCAGGGCGCATCTATCAAGCTGATGACGGATGGTATTTTGTTGGCTGAAACCCAGCGCGATCCTCAGCTTCGCGCTTATGACACACTCATCATTGACGAGGCGCATGAGCGTAGTCTCAATATTGATTTTCTTCTTGGCTATCTCCGCCAGTTACTACCGAAGCGACCAGACCTTAAGCTGATCATCACCTCTGCCACGATTGATGCTAAGCGTTTTTCAGAGCATTTCACGCTAAACGGGAAATCTGCCCCAGTAATTGAAGTCAGTGGACGACTGTTCCCAGTGGAGCAGCGCTACGAACCCCTGGAACCTGATGTCAAGCCAGATGGGAAAAAAGAGTCCAAAGAGGCTAAGGATATTCCAGATGCAGTCGTAGAAGCGATTGTTAATGTGTGGCGAGAGGGCGCCTCAGGCGCTGGGGATGTATTAGTCTTTTTGCCTGGAGAGCGAGAAATTAGGGATTGTGCTGAAGCACTCAGAAAAGATCATGTTCTCCAGCAACGATTCCATCCGGAAGTATTGAGTCTATTTGCTCGGCAATCGGTAGCCGAACAAGAGCGTGTGTTCAATCCTGGCAATGGTCGACGCATTATTTTGACCACCAACGTTGCTGAGACTTCATTGACGGTTCCCAATATTCGTTATGTGGTCGATAGTGGTTTGGCAAGAGTGAAGCGTTATTCCTATCGTAACAAAGTAGAGCAACTACAAATAGAGCCGATATCCCAAGCGGCAGCCAACCAAAGGGCTGGTCGTTGTGGTCGTGTATCTGACGGTATTTGTATTCGTTTGTTTAGTGAACAAGATTACTTAAATCGTCCTCGATTTACCGATCCAGAAATTCTACGTAGTTCACTAGCGGCGGTTTTACTGCGTATGAGTTCTTTACGCTTGCCTCGAATTCAAGAATTTCCTTTTATCGACAAACCTTTGGGCCGCGCAATTGCAGACGGCGTACAGTTATTGGATGAGTTAGGCGCTATCGTCTATGACGAAACAACTCTTGGCGATGATAAAGATATCAACAATAGTTTTAAATTGACCCCAACGGGAAAACAGCTTGCTGACCTTCCGTTGGATCCCCGTATTGGGCGCATGCTTTTAGCGGCCAAAGAGCAAAACGCCTTACGTGAAGTGACTATCATCGCCTCAGCTTTGGCCACACAAGATCCCCGCGATCGACCGATGGATCAGGCTGCCGCTGCTGACCAAGCTCATTTACAGTTTGCAGATGAACGATCTGAGTTTCTGAGCTTTGTAAAACTTTGGGATTGGTATCAAGATGCACTGAAGCATAAGCATACCAATCGTCAATTAGAGAATCTCTGTCGAAGTAAGTTTTTATCGCCAAGACGTTTGCGTGAATGGCGTGATGTTCATGGTCAGCTACATACAATGCTAGGTGAGAAGGGCTGGAAAGAAAACCCATCAGCAGCTACTTATGAACAAGTTCACCTTTCTCTGCTAACGGGACTCTTGGGTTATATCGCTAAAAAAGAGGAGGATGAAAAATCTCAAGAGCGAGGCAGCAAAATAGGTGGCTATATCGGCGCTCGTGGTATTCGGCCGTTTATTTGGCCTGGTTCGAGCATAGGTAAAAAGGCTGGCGCTTGGATTTTGGCTGGTGAACTTCAGGAAACTAATCGGATGTATGCCCGCACGATTGCGAAGATTGAGCCTCAGTGGGTAGAGAAAGTTGCATCCCATCGACTAATTAAATCCTTGAGTGAACCATTTTGGGATAGCCGTCAAGGTGAGGTCATGGCTTTTGAGCGTGGCACTCTATATGGCCTGCCTATTTATCATGGTCGTCGAGTTCGTTACGAGCCACATAACCCCGAAGATGCTCGCTCGATATTCATTACTCAGGCCTTGGTTCAAGAAGAGCTGTTTGGTCGTATGGATACTCCAGCATTATCGCGAGAGACCGAGGCCGATGCTAGAAAAAAATATCCCGGTAGTTTTGAATTTTTCTGGCATAACCGACGACTTATTAAAGAGATTGAAGCCCTCGAGCACCGATCTAGACGTCCTGATGTTCTGGTTGATGACGACCTCTTATTCGCTTTTTATGATTCTCGCATCCCTAAAGATGTTCTCAGTAGAGAGGGTATGAATGCCTGGCTGAAGAAGGTATCAAGAAACCGAGCTGTAAACCAAGAGTCACCAGATGCCCTGCTGCGTTTAGCCAAGGCAGATTTAATGCGCCATGAGGCTGCTGGCATTACGGTAGATCGCTATCCCAAGAAGATGATCGTTGGTGGTACTGAGTTGAGTTTGACTTATCACTTTGAGCCTGGTAGCCCGAAAGACGGAGTGACCCTAATTGTCCCCTTGACTTTATTAAATCAGGTTGACGGTCGACGTTGTGAATGGCTTGTACCAGGGATGTGTGAAGAAAAAATACACTTACTACTCAAGTCAATGCCACAGAAATTACGTCGTCACTGTATTCCGCTACCCGAATATGCTAAATCATTCCTAGAGCGCAAGCTTGCACAAAAACAGTTTGGAGTGGGTGATTTTTTAGACAGTCTGATCACGGATATTCGTCAAGAGCGTGGCTTGGAAATTAAGCGCACAGATTTCAGGCCAGAATCTCTGCCTTTGCATTCGTCAATGAATTTCCGTCTAGTTGACGAGCATGGACGTCAGCTTGAGCTAGAGCGTAATTTATCTCGATTACGAGCTGAATATGGTGAAACGGCTCGAACAGCTTTTCAGGCAATTGCCCAGCAAGCAGTTCAAGAAGAGTTTGGTGCTGAAACCTCGGTAAGCACTCAAAATACGATTGCTAAAACAAGTCAAGCAGCAAGCACCTCAGCAGCGAAAAATGTAGAGCAGGGTGGTTATCGAAGCTGGGACTTTGGTGAGCTAGCTGAAACACTAGAAATTCAAAAAGGTAATCGCACTCTATTTGGTTACCCAGCCCTAGTGGATCGGACAGAGTCATGCGACCTAGAGGTATTTGATGATTTGCTAGAGGCTCGGAAATATCACTGGCTTGGATTGCGAAGATTATTTGCCCTATCGAATAAAGACACACTCAAGGCGCTGCAAAAACAGCTCCCTGGAATTCGCGAGCTTGGTTTGCTGTTCATTAATGTGGGCTCGGTTGATGGCTTAATTGATCAAATTCTGAATCTTGCCCTTGAGCGGGCATTTATGAGTGAGGTATTACCGGTCAATGCCGAGCAATTTGCAGATCGTTTGCAGGCGGGCAAGCCTCGATTGGCATTAATCGCCCAAGAGATTTCAAAGCATGCCCTAGCAGCTTTACAGGCTCATTCTGATCTTCAAAAGAAGCTGCCTCAAGCCAAGGCCGCCTCATCTGTCGCATATGCGGATATTCAAATGCAGCTTCAAAGCTTAATTTTTGCGAAATTTGTTTCTGATACACCATTTAGCCAGCTGGTTCATTTTCCTCGCTATCTCAAGGCAATTGCGATGCGAATTGATAAGCTCCGTGCGAACCCCAGCAGGGATGCGCAGTGCCAAAAAGACTGGGAGTCTGTTGCTCAGCCTTGGCAAAAACTGCTGCAGGGTAGTCGTGGATCTGCTACCTACGCTCTGGCAGATGACCAGGTTTTGAAGGATTTCCGCTGGCAACTTGAGGAGTTGAGGGTGGCCTTATATGCCCAGGAGCTAAAGACCCCAACCCCTATGTCGCTAAAGCGGCTAGAAAAGGTCTTAGCTAGCTTGCGATAGGTCAAACTTCGCTATCCTCTACAGCGCACTAGAGCATCAATTGCTTACAATGATGAATATGCATACTTTTATCAGTAAAGCCAAATTTGGCAGTATTTCAGCTCTAACTTTTTTTGTCCTTTTGGGGTATTTCAATATTGTTCGCGGCCAAACCTCCGGATTTGCTGATTCTAAGGCCGAGCCTAAATTAGCGGTCGTCTTAAATTCTGGCGAGGCATCAGTAAGTTTGATTGATATGCCTAAGCGCAAAGTGATTAAGACTGTCCCAGTAGGTAAGGAGCCTCATCACCTCATGATGACTCCTGATCAAAAGACGCTTCTCATCGCAAATGCGGCTGGCAATGATGTTGTGCTGATGAACCCCACCACCGGAGAGTTGACGGGTAGGATTCCGGATATCATTGATCCATATCAAATCGGTTATTCACCTAATAACAAATGGTTTGTTGCAAACGGCAATCGCTTAGATAGGGTTGACTTGTACCACGCACAGGGCGCAGATCTAAAGTTGGCTAAATCCGTTAAGCTAGGTAAGACACCGAGTCACGTGGCGTTTACGGCAGATAGCAAGCTTGCCTTTATTACTCTGCAGGATTCTAATGAGCTCGCTGCAATTGACTTGGACACGCAAACTGTTGTTTGGAAGATGACTACAGGCAAAGTGCCCGCTGGAGTTTGGATGACTCCTGGCGACCAATATTTATTAGTTGGTATTACTGGCGAAGATAATGTTCAGGTAATTGACTGGAAAAATCGCAAAGAAGTGAAGCGAATCTTTACTGGGAAAGGTGCCCATAATTTCCGCCCATTGGGCGATAAAAAACATGTGTTTGTGAGTAATCGTATTTCATCTAGTATCAGCATGATTAACATGCAAACCTTGGAGAAGGTTGGTGATATTAACGGCTTACCTGCGGGTCCAGACGACATGGAAATTACTCCCGATGGTAAAACTTTATGGGTCACCCTCCGCTTTTCTAAAAAAGTAGGTGTAATTGATATACCTTCAATGAAGTTGGTTTCGGTGATTCCCGTTGGTAGATCTCCTCATGGGGTTTTCTTCACTCCGCGTGCTAGCTGGGAATAAGTTAATTAGATGTGTGTGAATAGCGCTCTAGCTCGATTAACGGCGCTAGTACTTTTAGCGACATTTTCTTCGCTTGCCATTTCTCAAGAAGCGCACTGCAAAAAAACGGTTTACTTGACGTTTGATACGGGCAATATGTCTGTTGCACAGACGGTAGCTGACATACTTAATCGCCAGAATATTAAAGCTACTTTTTTCCTAGCAAATGAAAAAACTAGCCGTGGCGATTTTTCTCTGGATGATTCATGGAAATCGTATTGGCAAGATCGCCTTCGTGAAGGTCACCATTTTGGTAGTCATACCTATGACCACTTGTACTTCATCAAAGACGGCCCGAGTGGGGAGATCCTTGCAAAACCACAATTTGGCCCAAAAGCTGGACTTGCCACTTTCTATAAAGAGGCAAGCTATTGTCGAGAAATTAGAAGGGTGGATGAGCGCTTTCAGGAGTTAACTGGTAGTGGACTCCAGAAAATCTGGCGTGCCCCCGGAGGAAAAACATCGCCCCGTTCTATTCGTATGGGTAGCCAGTGCGGTTATCAGCATATTGGGTGGAATCCCGCTGGATTTTTGGGGGATGAACTGAGCTCTCAAACTCATCCGAGCAAGATGCTTTTGGATAGGGCGAGCAGCCAGCTTCAAGATGGCGATATCACGATGGCTCATTTAGGCATTTGGTCCCGTAAAGATCCCTGGGCTCCCGCGGTTCTGGAGCAGCTGATTATCAATTTAAAGGGTCGCGGCTTTTGCTTTGCAACCCTGCCAAAACAATCTAAATAAGTCACAATGAGGGATATGGCTTCCAATCCTTTAATAGCCTCTATTGCTTCAGCTTATGCAAGCACTCAAGAATTCTTGTTTGCTAATGTGGCTGGCCCCATTTTGTATCATTTCAATCTGATGTCGATGGCCGAGGATGTATTTGATGGCATTGATTGGTTTTTGTTCGGCTGCATTCAGATTTTGCTAATTGTGCTTATTTTGCGCACTTGGGAAAGATTTTTTCCAGCTGAAGTGCAGGTGCGTTTCTCGAAGAACTCCAAGGCTGATGTTTTTTACACTTTATTTCACCGGCTGGGTATTTTTCAGGGATTGATCTTTCTCGCATTGTCAGGCTTTTTCTTTCAGATTGATTCCGTCCTCCATGATTTTCGTTTTAGCAGATTAAATGTTGAGTCATGGTGGCCGCCAGTGACTTCGATTCCTTTGGTAAGTTTCTGTATCTACTTTATATTGCTAGATTTTGTGGAGTACTGGTATCACCGCGCTTCTCATAGCTTTAGCTGGTGGTGGCAATTACATGCCTTGCATCACAGTCAAACTGTCATGACTGCTTGGTCTGATGATCGAAACCATGTTTTGGATAGTATCCTACATGCTGTGGTGTCTGCTTTCTTTGCTTTATTATTTGGCGTATCCCCAAGCCAATTTATTTTGCTAGTAGTCTTAAGTCAGTTTATTCAGAGTTGGCAGCATGCTAATCTCAGAATTCATCTTGGTGTTTTTAAGTATCTCTTGGTCTCTCCTATGTATCATCGTATGCATCATGCGGTGGGTTATGGTCATGAGGCGCAAGGTAAGCCTGGCGTTTTGGGAGGTTGTAATTTTGGTGTCTTATTTCCATGGTGGGACATGATATTTAAGACTGTAATTTTTCCAAAGGAAGTTCATCCTACTGGGGTCAAGGATTTAGCTATTTCGCCCAATATAATTGAGCAACAGTGGCAGAGCTTTATTCACTCTATTCGAGAAATTTTTCCCAAGGCAAAATAAAGCCAGCATTTAATTTGGCGGTAATTGAAATCTATGGATAGTATGCAGCAAGTATTCAAGTCTTTTGGCTTAGCTTTAGTTGGAACAATGCACCCCAGAATGCTGTGGCTAAGCTTGCGCCCATTTTTGATCGTGTCGATTTTATGGGGCAGTTTAATTTGGCTAACGTGGACACCAGCATTAGAGATGCTCAGCATCTTTCTGACAACATCCATTTTTACCAGTTGGATTCAAGATGGCTTGATTTGGGCTGGTTTCGAAAATGCACGCGCTTGGATTGCGCCATTGTTTTTTGTAATGCTGCTGATCCCATTAATTTCTATTAGTCTATTGGTGTTTATTGCTTTTACAACCGTGCCCACAATCGTCAAAGTGGTAACGCGTCAATACGCCTATCAAGATCTTGAGCAAAAAAAGGGTGGAGGATTTTTTGGCAGTTTGATCTACACAATCTGGTCTGCTTTAATTTGCTTGGCATTGGTGATGTTAACGCTGCCAGTATGGTGGGTACCACCCTTAGTGGCAGTTTTACCCCCATTGCTTTGGGGTTGGTTGACTATGCGCTTAATGTCATATGACGTTTTGGCTCAGCATGCTACTTCGCAGGAGCGTGACATCCTTTTGCAACAACATCGTTGGCCACTATTGGCTATGGGAATTTTTTCTGGCATGCTTGGAGCAGTTCCAACATTCTTCTGGGCTACCTCAGCATTAGCTTTAGTTCTATTCCCCATTGTGAGTTTTGTTGCACTCTGGATTTATTCCTTGATCTTTGTATTTGCTGCACTGTGGTTTACGCATTATTTATTGGAATCATTAAAAGAATTACGTAGAGAAGCATTAGATCAGTCCCTTAATATTGAAGCGCGTGTAATTGATATGGAGCTCCCGTACCATGGTTGATGTATCGAAGCAGGTTAGCATTGATGTGCCTGAGGTGAGGGCGCGTCGATTTGGCTTAATTGTGATTGGTGATGAAATTTTGTCGGGACGCCGTCAAGATAAGCATTTGAGTACATTGATTGAGCTCTTGAATGAGCGAGGCTTGAGTCTTTCTTGGGCTAAATATGTTGCCGATGATCCCGAGCAAATTACCGCTACTTTCAAAGATAGCTTCGCTAGTGGCGATGTCGTTTTTAGTACTGGCGGTATCGGGGCTACTCCTGATGACCATACTAGGCAGTGTGCTGCTTTGGCGCTAGGCAGCAAAATAGAGTTACATCCGACCGCTAAAGAATTAATTACAGGACGGATTCGGGCGACTGCCGAGGGTGATCCAGTGAAGGCGGATTTGAGTACAGCTGAAAACCAGCATCGCTTCAAGATGGGAGAGTTCCCAATGGGTAGCGATATTATCCCCAACCCCTATAACCAGATACCTGGTTTCTCTATTAAAGAGCATTACTTTGTCCCGGGCTTTCCAGTGATGGCTGCCCCGATGATGGCGTGGTCTTTGGATCACTATTATCAAAATCTATTTCATCGTGAAAATTGGGCTGAGCAGAGTTTTATCGTTCCCAAGGGAATCGAATCCGTTTTAACGCCCTTAATGGAGCGTATTGAGGCTAGCTTTCCTGGGGTAAAGGTGTTTAGCCTCCCTTCAGTTGGAGACCCTGCTAAAGGCGGTGTTTACGCCGATCGTCATATTGAACTAGGCATCAAAGGTAATGCAAGCTTGCTTGAAAGCGCTTGGATTGCTTTGCGAGCTGGCACAGAGGCCCTGGGTTACGAGATTCACGATATTTCAAAATCTGATTAAGCACTATATTGGTGCAAATCTAGTATTTTTTAGGGTTTTAGGCCTTATTTCAGCACTTAATTAGTGCAATAATGGCATTTCCCGTTTGTTTGCTTCAGTAAATTAGATACATCCCATGGGCATATTTGATGCCTGGAATGAACAAGGGTGTACACCTTAAGTTTGTATTCCGAATTTAGTTAATAGAGGAGATTTGCATGACGAAGACCGTCGCTGATGTGATGAAGTTGGTAAAAGAGAAAGATTGTACTTTCGTTGATTTCCGCTTTGTAGATACAAAGGGTAAAGAGCAGCACACAACAGTACCTATCTCTGCTTTTGACGAAGATAAATTTGAGAGTGGTCATGCATTTGACGGCTCCTCTATCGCTGGATGGAAGGGTATTGAAGCATCTGACATGTTGTTGATGCCAGATCCAACATCTTGCTACATCGACCCGTTCTATGAAGAGCCAACATTAGTGATCACCTGTGATGTGATCGAGCCTTCAGACGGTAAAGGTTACGACCGGGACCCACGTTCCATTGCTAAGCGTGCTGAATCTTATTTGAAAAGCACTGGCTTAGGCGATACCGCTTATTTTGGACCAGAGCCAGAGTTCTTTATTTTTGATGGCGTCCGTTGGGGCGCTGATATGCAGGGTTGTTTCGTTAAGGTAGATTCTGAAGAGGCTCCTTGGTCTTCCGCTGCTGAAATTGAAGGTGGTAACACTGGTCACCGTCCAGGTAAAAAAGGCGGCTACTTCCCAGTTGCTCCAGTAGATACATTCCAGGACATGCGCTCTGAAATGTGTTTGATTCTCGAATCCTTGGGCATTCCTGTCGAGGTACATCACCATGAAGTTGCTGGTCAAGGCCAAAATGAACTTGGCACCAAGTTCAGCACACTAGTACAGCGCGCTGACTGGACTATCTGGCAAAAGTATGTCGTTCAAAACGTAGCACATGCTTATGGCAAGACAGCAACCTTTATGCCTAAGCCGATCGTTGGTGATAACGGTTCTGGTATGCACGTTCACCAATCTATTTGGAAAAACGGTGAAAACTTGTTTGCTGGTAACGGCTACGCTGGTTTATCAGAGTTCGCCTTGTTTTATATCGGCGGCATCATTAAGCACGCTAAAGCATTGAATGCGATCACTAATCCAGGCACTAACTCTTACAAGCGTCTGGTTCCAGGCTTTGAGGCTCCAGTAAAGTTGGCATACTCAGCTCGTAACCGTTCTGCTTCGATTCGTATTCCACACGTTTCTAGCCCTAAGGGCCGTCGTATTGAAACTCGCTTCCCTGATCCATTGGCTAACCCATACCTCTGCTTCTCAGCACTGATGATGGCTGGTTTAGATGGTGTTCAGAACAAGATTCATCCAGGTGAAGCTGCTGATAAGAACTTGTATGACTTGCCACCAGAAGAAGATGCAAAGATCCCAACCGTTTGTGCAAGCTTAGAAGAAGCGCTCGATGCTTTGAACAAAGACCGTGAGTTCTTGACTCGTGGCGGCGTCTTTACAGACTCTATGATTGATGCATATATCGCTTTGAAGATGGAAGATGTCACACGTTTCCGTATGACTACTCATCCAATTGAATTCGATATGTACTACTCCCTGTAAGCGAAGGAGAAATGTTGAGCGCAGGTCTGTTGCGCAATTCGTTCAAAGGGGCAGCTTCGGCTGCTCCTTTTTTTCCGACATTGCTTGATCAGATGCCCAATGCCATTGTGGTATTCGAGGCTGAGAACCAACAATTGGTTTATGTGAACCCTGCCGCAGAGTCTGCGCTGGATCTTTCACGAAAATCACTTGAAGGTCAGTCTGTGCGCGACTTATTTGGATCTAGTGAATCTCTGAATCACATGATTGAAGAAGTAAAAGCAGGGCATTTCTCTGCACAACGCCAAGAGATGGTCTTGCATTCCTTGCCTGGCAGCATTCATCAAGAATCAATTCCTGCTCACGTTGTAGTGGCTAGCCTTGAGGATCCGGCTCTCATTATGATGGAGTGGTTCCCGATTGATCAGCAGTTACGTAGTGAGCGCGATGAACGCGTGACGCAACAAGTTGAAGCAAATAAGCAGTTGATGCGGAACTTAGCACATGAAATTAAAAATCCTTTAGGTGGTATTCGAGGTGCTGCGCAATTGCTAGAGTTCGAACTCCCAGAGAAAGGCTTGCGTGAATACACCCAAGTCATTATCAAGGAATCTGATCGCTTGCAGAACTTGGTAGATAGATTATTGGCGCCACACCGTAAAGCGCATGCCATGGAATTATTTAATGTCCATGAGGCATTAGAGCGTGTTCGTAGCTTAGTATTGGCTGAGTTTCCAAAAGGCTTACGAATTATTCGCAACTATGACACTAGCCTTCCCGAGGTTCTGGGTGATCGTGAGCAACTGATTCAGGCTGTCTTGAACATTGCTCACAATGCTGCTCAAGCGCTTTCAGAAGAAATACAGCAAGGTATTGCTCAAATTGAATTGAAGACGAGGGTAGCTCGTTCTGTCACCATTTCTAAGCAACGCTATAAGATGGCCATGGATTTGCATGTCATTGATAACGGACCCGGTATTCCTGAGGATATTCATGAACGCATATTCTTTCCATTGGTTTCAGGTAGAGACGGTGGTAGCGGTCTTGGTCTAACCTTGGCTCAAACTTTTGTGCAGCAGCATCAAGGCTTCATTGCCTGTGACAGCCGTCCCGGACGGACTGACTTCCATATTCAAATACCTTACCGTAGGCAGGAGAAAGCATTATGAAACCCGTTTGGATCGTTGATGATGATCAATCTATTCGTTGGGTCTTAGAAAAGGCGCTTACACGTGAGAATATTCCTCATAAGAGTTTTTCTAATCCCAATGACGTGCTAAATGCCTTGGAGAAGGATGCTCCACAGGTCCTCATTTCTGATATCCGTATGCCACGTGGCAATGGATTGGATCTCTTGCAAAATGTAAAAGATACTCACCCGATGCTTCCGGTAATTATCATGACCGCTTACTCTGATTTAGATTCAGCGGTTTCATCTTTTCAGGGTGGTGCGTTTGAGTACCTCACTAAGCCCTTCGATATCGATAAAGCTGTTGAGCTTATTCGACGTGCAATGGAGCAGAGTGAGCGCAATCAATCTGGTAATAAAGAGATTAACGGTTGGAGGCAAGATTCAACGGAAATTATTGGTCAAGCGCCAGCAATGCAAGAGGTATTTAGGGCAATTGGTCGACTCGCTCAGTCTCATTCAACAGTTTTAATTACCGGTGAATCCGGTACTGGTAAAGAGTTAGTTGCTCAAGCTTTGCACAAACATAGTCCTCGTGCCAAAGGGCCTTTTGTGTCCTTTAGTACTGCCGCTGTCCCTAAGGATCTCTTGGAGTCGGAATTATTTGGCCATGAGCGTGGAGCTTTTCCTGGCGCACTCACTTTACGTCGTGGTCGCTTTGAGCAGGCAGATGGCGGCACTTTATTCTTAGATGAAATTGGTGATATCCCTTTTGATTTACAAACTCGTCTATTACGGGCTTTAACGGATGGTCATTTTTACCGCGTTGGTGGACAGGATCCCATCAAAGCCAATGTTCGGATTATCGCTTCGACCCATCAAAACTTAGAGGCTCGTGTTACTGCTGGTGCTTTCCGTGAAGATTTATTACACCGCTTAAATGTGATTCGCCTGCGCATGCCGGCATTGCGTGAGCGTGTAGAAGATATTCCGGTATTGGCTCGACACTTTATGTTGTCGTGTGCAAAATCCTTAAATGTTGAGGCTAAAAAACTTTCTGATGATGTTTTAAAGGAAATTGGTGTTATGCCGTTTCCTGGTAATGTTCGCCAACTGGAAAATCTTTGTCATTGGCTTACTGTGATGACGCCATCTAACGTAATTGGGGTAAGTGATTTACCTGCTGAATTTTTGTCAGATGTTGGTGAGCAAGCAGTCCTAGTGCAAGGAGAATCAACATCTTCCGCTCAGCTTACTGTCAGGAGTGCCGCAATAGACTGGGAGAGTGGTTTGGGTCGTCTCACAGTAAAAATGCTTCAGGATGGTGATGCGGGCGTGTATGACGCACTATGTTCTAAATTTGAAAAAGCAGTTCTCCAAGCAGCTCTAGAAGTTACTCGTGGAAGACGTGTGGAGGCTGCACAGCGTCTTGGAATTGGTCGCAACACGATCACTCGAAAATTACAGGAGCTTGGTATTGATGCTTGAATCAGTCAGGATAGCCGCTTGGAATGTGAATTCACTTAAGGTGCGTCTACCCCAAGTACTAAAGTGGTTACAGGATCAAGAGAGAGCAAAAAAACCCATTGATGCTTTGTGTCTTCAGGAGCTCAAGCTGACTGATGATAAGTATCCTCATCAAGAGCTTGAGGAGGCTGGATATATTAGTATTGCTGCTGGCCAAAAGACCTATAACGGAGTGGCGATTATTGCTCGTAAAGCAGCATTAGCTTCCATAGCCACAGATCATGAAACCACTTTTTTAAAGTCCGTTAGAAATATTCCAGGTAATGCTGATGAGCAGCAGCGTATCCTAGCAGCGACAATATCTTTTAAAGGAATGCAGCCGGTTCGCCTCGTATCTGCCTACTTCCCAAATGGACAGTCACTCGATAGCGATAAATTCCAATATAAGTTGGGCTGGTTGCAGGCGTTAGAAAGCTGGCTAACTGCAGAGCTTCAACAGAATTCAAGGCTAGCACTTCTGGGTGATTTCAATATTGCACCCACTGATGAGGATGTTCATGATCCCTCTAAGTGGATTGGCCAGAATCTGGTCTCACCTCAAGAAAGAGAAGCATTTCAGCGCTTATTAAATCTAGGTTTAACGGATTCATTCCGCATGTTTGAGCAAGCGCCTAAATCATTTAGTTGGTGGGATTACCGCATGATGGGTTTCAGAAGAAACGCCGGCATGAGAATCGATCACATTTTGCTAAGTGATGCGCTTAAAGAAAAATGCACTTTGAGCTTGATAGATAAAGAGCCTCGCACATGGGAGCAGCCTTCAGATCATGCTCCAGTCATCGCAGAAATTAAAGCCTAGATCCTCACTGGGTCACTAAGCCACCATGACGAAGTAGGGCATCAATATTGGGCTCACGCCCCCTAAATGCCTTAAATGACTCGGCAGCTGGACGACTTCCTCCCACCTCTAAAATCTCTTGACGATAGCGGATGCCTGTTTTTGCATCGAGGATACTTCCGGTAAGTTTGGCTGCCTCTTCAAAAGCGGAGTAGACATCTGCAGAAAGCACCTCAGCCCATTTGTAGCTGTAATAACCAGCCGCATAACCACCAGCAAAGATATGGCTAAAGGTGTTAATCCAGCGGGAGATAGGCGCCTGTGGAATGATATTGAACTGATCAGCTATCCTTCTGGATACATCAAGGATCGCCTGTCCTTTCGCGCTATTAGGATCAAAGCTCGCATGCAGACGCCAATCAGTTAGCGACATCACAACCTGACGTAGTGTCATGTAGCCATTTTGGAAGTTCTTGGCAGCCAGGATTTTTTCATATAACTCACGGGGAATAGGTTTTCCGGTCTCAGCATGTGCCGTCATTTTTGCTAAGACCTCCCACTCCCAGCAGAAATTTTCCATGAATTGACTTGGCAACTCAACTGCATCCCACTCAACACCATTAATTCCGGAAACACCTAAGGCGCTGACTTGCGTTAATAGGTGGTGTAAACCGTGGCCGCTCTCATGGAACAGGGTGATGACATCATCATGAGTAATGGTTGGTTGGCGCAATATGCCATTTGCCTTTACGGGTGCAGCAAAGTTACAGACTAAATAGGCTACTGGGATCTGAATTTCGCCATTAGGCATCTCGCGTCGGCCGCGCGCGTCATCCATCCAAGCACCACCACGCTTACCAGGGCGAGCATAGGGATCTAGGTAAAAGTAAGCTACCGTATTGCCTATAGAATTTTTTACCTCGAAGGACTGTACATCTGCATGCCAGATTGGAAGATTGGCTTTTTCAATCTTCACCCCAAATAAGGTTTGAATAACTCCAAACAAGCCTTCTAAAACTTTAGGTAAGGGGAAGTATTGTTTCAGCTCATTTTCAGAAAATGCGTAGCGTTCTTGTTTTAATTTCTCAGAAGCATAGGCAATATCCCATGGCTCTAACCCGTCAACAATTGAGAGTTTAGATTTAGCGAACTCAGAAAGCTCCTGCCAGTCTTTAACTGCAAATGGTTTTGCCTTATGCGCAAAGGTTGTCAGGAAGGTGTCGACCTCCTCAACGCTACTGGCCATCTTTGGCGCCAAACTGAGTGCCGCAAAGTTTTTAAAGCCCAGCATACGTGCTTCTTCATCGCGCAGCTTGAGTTGATCAAGCATGATTTGTGTATTGTCCCAATCCAGCTTCCCCTTGGAGTACTGAGGGGCAAGTTCGGAGGCTCTTGTCACATAGGCTTCATACATTAGTCTACGTAGGGACCGATTTTCGGAGTACTGCATTACTGGATAGTAGGATGGAAAGTGCAATGAAAAAGCCCAGCCTTCTAATTGTTTCTGTTGGGCAAGATCAGCTGCCGCCGCGATTACATCTTCGGGCAGGCCCGCTAACTCGCTTTTATCCCTAATCAGATGAACAAAGCTATCTGTTGCGTCTAATACATGATCAGAGAATGCCTTGCCAAGTAAGGCTTGCTCATCTTGAATTTCGGCAAATCGTGGTTTTTGCGAATCTGGCAGCTCGGCGCCACCAAGGCGGAAATCTCTTAATGAATTTTCAATCACCCTTTTTTGTGAACTACTCAACTTCGCAAAGCCAGCACTTTGGCTAAGTTCTTTGAATCTTTGGTAAAGCGCTAAGTTTTGGCCTAGGCTAGCAAAGAATGCGGTTACCTTAGGCATCATTTCACCATAAGCAGCTCTTAGTTCAGCAGTATCTGCAACGCTATTGAGATGTGAAATCACCCCCCAAGATCTGCTTAATGATTCGGTAGCATCCTCAAGGGGTTCAAGTAGATCATTCCAGCTCGCTGGAGTCTTTGGATCGACTGCATGTGCTACCGCTTGTTCGGCATGTTTGAGAAGAAAGTCAATTGCAGGTTCAATGTCTGAGGGCTTAACTTTAGAATAGTCGCAGATACCCCTGCCAAATGCAATTAAGGGATTTTGTTGTAGTTCAGAAGAAGGCTGAAGGAAGATAGATGTAGTCATCCCTCTAGCTTAATGGACTGGGGGCGTTTTTGCCAAAAGTCCCAGTCATTTCCCTAGTGCTTTGCCGCCTTTTCTGCTGCTTCTAGGGTATTCATTAGTAACATAGTGATGGTCATGGGCCCTACACCGCCTGGTACGGGGGTAATCCACCCTGCAACATATTGAGCCGCATCAAAATCCACGTCACCACAGAGCTTGCCATCGGGCATACGATTAATGCCAACGTCGATTACAACTGCTCCGTTCTTCACCATATCGCCAGTAATCATTTTAGGTTTGCCAGTGGCGACAACCAAAATATCCGCATCCTTAGTGTGATGCGCCAAGTCACGGGTCTTGCTATTGCAAATAGTGACTGTTGCGCCTGCTTGTAGCAAGAGCATGGCCATTGGCTTGCCCACAATATTAGAGGCACCCACAATTACAGCACGTGCACCCCGAATCGGGTAATCAATATTCTCTAGCATCTTCATGCAGCCATAGGGAGTGCAGGGTTTAAATTCAGGCTGGCCTACCATTAAGGCGCCAGCATTGGCAACATGGAAACCATCCACATCTTTTTCTGGCGCAATCGCTTCTAGAACGCGCTCAGCAGCAATATGCTCAGGAAGAGGAAGTTGAACCAAAATTCCATGAATAGCAGGGTCTGCATTTAGTGTGGCGATACGTGCAAGTAATTCTTCTTCAGCCAATTCTGCAGAGTAACGCTCAAGTACGGAGTGAAAGCCAACATCCTCGCAGGCTTTCACTTTGTTTCGAACATAAACCTGGCTAGCAGGATTTTCTCCGACCACAATGACAGCTAGGCCTGGTCTTATTCCTTTAGCGGTAACGATTGCACCACGAGCGGTAATTTCCGTACGTAATTTTTTAGAAAGGGCGACGCCGTCGAGTAATTGTGCGGGCATAAGAAATTAGTTTGGTTGTGGGTCTGAGAGTGCTAAGCGAAGAAGATCTGCCACAGTATTGACGTTAAGCTTTTCCATAATGTTAGCGCGGTGCGCCTCAACAGTTTTAATGGAAATGCTAAGATCATCTGCAATTTGCTTGTTTAAGCGCCCCGCAACAATACGTTCAAGGACTTGGCGTTCACGACCGGTTAGTTTGCTAAGAAGACCCTGAGTGATCTTGCGCTGACTTGCTTGTGAGTAATCAATTCGCGCTTTAGCAAGCATGCGATCCACTAGACCGCAAAGATCATTTTCTTTAAAAGGCTTTTCAATAAAATCAACTGCACCACGCTTCATGGTTGAAACTGCCATTGAAACATCGCCGTGCCCAGTGATAAAGGCTACAGGCATTGGCAGATTTTCACTAATTAGACGTTCTTGTAATTCAAGGCCAGACATACCGGACATGCGAACATCAAGAATGGCACAAGAAATCGTTGATTTATCGGTGCTTTGGAGTGATTGCAAAAAACGTTCAGCGCTTGCGTGACAGCGAACAACATAACCATTGCTTTCTAGCAACCAGGTGAGGGAATCACGAACTGCCTCATCGTCGTCTACTACATAAACTACCTCGGCTTGATTGGGTTTAGAAGAAGCACTGATATTCATATTCGCTCTCGCAGATAAATCTAAAAAAATACATAAGTTAGGTATTGTCCTCAGAGCCAGGAGACTCTAAGGGTAATAATATTGTAAAGGTGCAGCCCGATAGCTTGGTATGTTCTGCATCCATCTGATTTTTTGCCCAAAGCCTGCCCTGATGTGACTCAATAACGGATCTGCAAATATTCAAACCCATGCCCATACCATCGTTTTTTGTGCTGAAAAAGGGCTCAAACATCCTCTCAATGACGGATTCAGCAATTCCGGCGCCTGCATCAGTTACCTGGATTCGGAGCATGGCTGGGAAAGTGCTGGTCTCTAGATCAGCTGAAATCTGGACTGGAGGAGCAGACCAGCGTGAGGATAATGGGTAAACCTCTCTTAAGCTGTCTAGAGAATTCTTGAGAAGGTTGACTAGGACCTGCAAAATTAACACTGGATCAAGGTCGATAGAAGGGAGGTTCTCAGCAATTTTAGTGTCAATACTGAGCCGGTGTCGGTGAGCCTCGATCTCTACAAGCCCAACCGCGTCGTTAATTATCTCGCCGATATTGCATGATTTACGTTGTGGTTCGCTGCGTTTAACAAAACCCTTAATGCGTTGAATAATAGTGCCGGCTCTATGTGCTTGGTCAGATGCTTTTTCTAATGCAGGAATAATATCTTTCTGCATCCCAGGATCAAGTTGACCTTGTAAGCGCTTTGCTACCCCATTGCAATAATTAGAAATAGCTGCAAGCGGTTGGTTTAGTTCATGTGCTAATGAGGAGGCCATTTCACCCATGGTAGTTAAGCGACTGGTAAATTGCATCCGCTCTTCTTGTTGTCGAGCCAAATCATCTGCCTCAATTCGAATTGTTATATCCGTAGCAATTAAAAGTTGTGCTAAATGACCATCGACCCAAGGTACAAAACGTCTGCGAACTTCATACCATTTTGTTGCGCCTGTCGACTCGTCGAGCAATTGGATTTCTTCCGATTCAGTTTCTTGGTACATGGATGAGGATTGGGTAACTTCTGGTGAAGTAAGTAGCTTGTTTTGTTTCAAGACGCTGCCAACTAAGTCAAAATGACCTTTACCTGTATTTCCAAAACGTTCTCGATAAAAGCGATTTGCAAATAACAGCTCACCATTTTCATTCGAGACCACTGAAACTGCTGCATCAAGACCTTCAAGTACAGTAATAAATCGCTCTTGTGAAGCTGCCAATTCTTCGCGAATTTTTTTGGGCTCAGAAATATCAATTAATGATGTGACCCAGCCTGTTTGAACACCTTTTTCATTGATTAAAGGTGCGATAAATGTGCGGGTTTGGATAATGGATCCATTGCGGTGCAGAATCGACCCCTCAATTCCAATGCTTTTATCTTGGCTCATGGCAAGTTTGATGGCGGAATTCATTTTTTCAGTGAGCTCGCTCCTTTGATCATCTGGCCAAAATGCAAAAGGCGGGCTCAGGCCGATGAGTTCTTTTGCTGACCAGCCGGTCATCTCGCAAAAAGCAGGATTTACATAGGTAATCGTCTTATTCATGTCATGCGCACGAATACCTACGGGGGTAGAGTTTTCCATTGCGCTGCGAAAATTGGTTTCAGCACGAAGATTTGCTTCAGCCTCTTGACGAACCTGCATTTGCTTGAGTACAGACCATAGACTCCAAATAACGAACGCGCTTAATCCCAAAACTACGCCAATTAACATTCTAAAAGTGAGATTTGTCGCCGGCGGGTAGGTATCAATTCGTAAAACGAGGTTTGGACTAAGTACGCCAATATCGAGGCTAGTCTGATTACTATAAGCACGTTTCGGGGTATTTTTGTCGGATGAAATAGCTAACACTTTCTCATCGTCGGTAATTAGTGTAAATCTATATACACTCTTCAGTTCGCCGGGAATCATCTCCAGCAATCCTTGAGTTGTATAGAGCACCGCTACCATCCCTTTTAGTTCGCCAGCATAAATCTGTGGAACTGTTTGCCAAAATACATTTCGAATTTCTTTTGAGACGACTTCATCGCTGGGTATTTCTATGTTGATGAATTGGCTAAATGCCGGCCTATTCGTAGCAGCGCTCAGCTCAAGTGTTTTTTTGAGTGCCTGGTTAATGGCGTCCGCATTATTTACTTTTTTAAACCAATCGGTTTTTAGATTATCGGGTGGAATTTTCCATTGCTGTTGATATTTTTCATTAACCCAAAAAATTTGTGCAAGTTCATGATTATTTTGTAGGAGTGTTTCTGCTTGATTAATAACGTTATTCCTCACTTGTGCAGAGTCTTGGGAGCTGACGTAGTCGCGCCCAATAGATTGCAGTACATCAGTGTTATTGGAAAATCGCAGTTGGATTCTCTGTTTTGCAAATGACAGCTCTCTAAATAATGCCGCCTCTTGTTGGTTTTTTTCTTGAAGCTGGAGGGTGCCCATGATGACACCCATTACCACCGTAAATAGAACAATGGCAATTAATGGTGTGTAGACAAGTTTGAATCTCCGAATTTGACGGATCCACTTTACGGGCTTCAGCTGCCAGATTGAAAATGCAAATTTTTTCATGTAATAGCCTTATTTTGCCCTATAGAGTGCTTACTTCCGTCATTTAATGGCTATCTGGCAATGTATATGCAATGCAACAAAATATCATATAGTGATAAATATTATCATTATGTGGAAAATTGCTTGTTTACACCCATATACCTTCCTAGAATATTGCCTATAGAGTTAAAAGATAAGAACGATGTTAATAATGGAGGCAGTTTATGGCAGCAGTTCCAGATCAAATTTTGGGTAGTGCAGGAAAGCAAGATGCGGATCCAATTGAAACCCAAGAGTGGTTACAGGCCCTAGATGGGGTCATACGGAATGAAGGCGCAGAGCGTGCCGCTTTTCTAATTGACCAGCAAATTTCTCATGCTCGAGTCAATGGAGTTAATCAAGCATTCCATGCAGAAACTCCTTACATTAATACCATCCCTGTGGAGCAGCAGGCACGACTACCAGGCGATCAAAATATTGAACATCGCATTCGTTCATATACACGGTGGAATGCAATGGCAATGGTTTTGCGTGCCAATAAAGATACCAACGTTGGTGGGCATATTTCATCCTTCCAATCCGCAGCCACTTTGTACGATGTTGGCTTTAATCATTTTTGGCATGCCCCGTCTCCAGAGCATGGCGGAGACTTGATTTTTGTTCAGGGACACTCAGCCCCTGGTATCTACGCCCGCGCTTATATGCTTGGTAGATTATCGGATGATCAACTCAATAATTTCCGTCAAGAAGTTGGTGGCAAGGGAATCTCAAGCTATCCACATCCATGGTTGATGCCAGATTTCTGGCAGTTCCCAACAGTATCAATGGGCCTTGGCCCCATTATGGCTATTTATCAAGCCCGTTTTATGCGCTACATGCAGGACCGCGGATTCATTAAGGATGAAGGTCGCAAAGTTTGGGCATTCTTAGGTGACGGTGAAACTGATGAGCCGGAGTCACTTGGTGCAATTGGAATGGCCGGCCGAGAAAAACTAGATAACCTGATTTTTGTGGTGAACTGCAACTTGCAGCGTCTTGATGGTCCTGTACGTGGCAACGGAAAGATTATTCAAGAGCTGGAAAGCGAGTTTCGTGGTGCTGGCTGGAATGTGATTAAGGTAGTGTGGGGTGGCCACTGGGATGCCTTATTCGCTCGCGATAAAAAAGGTATCTTAATGCAACGTCTCGGTGAAATCGTAGATGGGCAATACCAAACGATGAAATCCAAAAATGGCGCTTACGTCCGTGAAGCTGTATTCAACACACCAGATCTAAAAGCATTGGTAAGCGACTGGAGTGACGACGAGATTTGGAATTTGAATCGTGGTGGTCATGACCCTCACAAAGTATTTGCAGCATTTCATTCTGCTGTAAATCACAAGGACCAACCTACGGTCATATTAGCTCACACTGTAAAGGGTCATGGTATGGGTGGCTCAGGTGAGGCAATGAATATTGCGCACCAAGCTAAAAAGATGAACGTAGATGATGTACGTGGTTTTCGAGACCGCTTTGAGATCCCACTTAAAGATGAGCAACTAGATGAATTGCCTTTGCTGAAGTTTGCCGACGGCAGTCCGGAGCTCGACTACATGAAAGCCCGCCGCCAAGAGTTGGGTGGTTACCTACCACAGCGTCGTATGAAGGCTGAGAGCTTGCCAGTTCCGGCGCTTGATGTATTTGCACCATTGTTAGAGGCAACATCAGAAGGTCGTGAGATTTCAACAACGATGGCTTTTGTGCGCATCCTCAACACAATCGTTCGTGACAAGATTCTAGGTAAGAGGGTGGTTCCTATTGTTCCTGATGAATCCCGCACCTTTGGCATGGAAGGCATGTTCCGCCAACTTGGTATATGGCACCAATTGGGCCAGCTTTACACCCCGGAAGATCATGACCAATTGATGTTCTATAAAGAAGATAAGAACGGCCAGATTTTGCAAGAGGGCATCAATGAGGCGGGCGGTATGTGCGATTGGATCGCTGCTGCAACCTCATACTCAACCCATGGTGTACCGATGTTGCCTTTCTACATCTTCTACTCCATGTTTGGTTTCCAGCGTATTGGCGACCTCTGTTGGGCTGCAGGCGATATGCGTAGTCGTGGTTTCTTATTAGGTGGTACTGCCGGTAGAACAACTTTGAATGGCGAAGGCCTTCAACATGAAGATGGCCATAGTCAGGTTTGGAGTGCAGCCATTCCAAATTGTATTAGCTACGATCCTTCCTTTTCATTTGAAGTAGCGGTAGTGATTCAGGATGGTATGCGCCGCATGCTGACTGAGCAGGAAGACGTGTACTACTACATTACATTAATGAATGAGAACTATGCTCATCCCGCAATGCCAAAAGGCGCAGAGCAAGACATCATCAAGGGCATGTATAAACTCAACTCCGTTGGGGATGCTAATGCAAAATTACGTGTGCAACTCTTAGGTTCAGGCACGATATTCCGTGAAGTAATTGAGGCTGCAGAAATCTTGCATCAGGATTGGGGCGTTGCTTCTGACTTGTGGGGATGCCCAAGCTTTACAGAATTAGGTCGTGATTGGAATGCAGTTCATCGTAGCAATCTTCTTAATCCAACTGGAGTACCTACTTTATCTCATGTGGAGAAGTGCCTCAAAGATACTTCGGGTCCAATTGTGGCCGCTACTGACTATGTGCGTTTATTTGCAGAGCAAATTCGCCCAGCAATTCAGCATATGGGTCGTCGTTTTGAGGTGTTGGGTACCGATGGTTTTGGTCGCTCGGATACACGCGAGAAATTACGTGATTTCTTTGAAGTAGATCGTCGCTGGGTTGTAATAACTGCTCTGCGTTCTCTGGTTGATGCAGGTCAACTTGACCGTCAAAAGCTAGCCGAAGCGATTAAGAAATATGAAATTGATATCACTAAACCAAACCCAATGATGGTTTGATAAGAGACTGAGAATATGAGCCAATTAATTGATATTAAAGTCCCAGACATTGGGGATTACAAAGATGTGCCTGTCATTGAGGTATTGGTAAAAGCCGGCGACCTTGTTGAAAAAGAGCAGTCGATTGTTGTTCTCGAGTCAGATAAGGCAACTATGGATGTCCCCTCATCTCACTCTGGCGTGGTGAAAGAGGTCAAAGTTAAAGTAGGTGATTCAATATCAGAGGGTGCTATCGTTCTGATTCTAGAAGAGAGCGGATCCGCAGCAACTCCAGCCTCCGCTCCAGCAGTGGTAAAAGCTGAGCCTGCAGCAACTCCAGCCCCAAAAGCAGAGCCACCAATTGTGCGTGCGCCAGCACCACCTCCAGTTAGCAATACTCCTGTTGAAATTGATCCAACGGCCAGTCACGCCAGTCCTTCCGTGCGTAAATTTGCTCGCGAGCTTGGCGTTACTGTGCATCAAGTTATAGGCTCCGGTCCTAAAGGCAGAATTACTCAAGAAGATGTGCAGGCTTTTGTAAAAGCTGCAATGAGTGGAGGGGCTGGTAATGGATCAAATACATCAGGTGGAAGCCTGGGTGGTTTGAATTTGATTCCATGGCCAAAAGTGGATTTCTCAAAATTTGGTGCTACAGAGCGCCAGCCATTAAATCGTATTAAGAAGCTGACTGCCGCAAACCTCGGCCGTAACTGGGTCATGATTCCTGCTGTGACTTACCACGAAGATGCAGACATTACCGATCTCGAGGCATTTCGAGTTCTCACGAATAAAGAGAATGAAAAGCAAGGCCTCAAAATCACGATGTTGGCTTTCTTAATGAAGGCCGCTGTTGCTGCACTTAAAAAATACCCTGAGTTCAATAGCTCGATAGATGGCGATGACTTGGTGTTGAAAAAGTATTTCAATATTGCGTTTGCTGCTGATACGCCAAATGGCTTAGTTGTTCCCGTGATTCGTGATGCTGATAAGAAAGGTATCTTCGAGCTTGCGCGTGAAACTTCAGAGTTGGCTGCACTAGCCCGTGACGGTAAATTAAAGCCCGATCAGATGCAGGGTGCTAGCTTCACCATTTCTTCGTTGGGTGGTATTGGTGGGACCTATTTCTCGCCAATTGTTAATGCACCAGAGGTAGCCATTTTAGGTGTCAGCAAGGCTGCCATGAAACCAGTTTGGGATGGTAAGCAATTTGTACCGCGCTTGATTTGTCCCTTGTCATTAAGCGCTGATCATCGCGTCATTGATGGTGCTTTGGCAACTCGTTTTAACGTCTATATTGCTCAGCTGATGTCGGACTTCCGTCGCGCAGCGTTATAAGGAGAAGATGTGGCTAAGCAAATAATTCTTGTTCCAGATATTGGTGACTACTCAGATATTCCGGTTATTGAAGTTTTAATCAAAGTCGGTGATGTCATTGAAAAAGAGCAGCCATTGCTCGTTCTGGAGTCTGACAAGGCTACTATGGAGGTTCCTGCTGATACTGCTGGAACTATTTTGAGCATTGCTGTTAAAGCTGGAGATAAAGTTAGTAAAGGTAGCATCGTTGCTGAAATCGAAGCGGGGGCGGCTGCTGAGGCTAAACCGTCTACCTCGATAGCGGCACCGGCTGCAGCTCCACTAGCTGCACCCGTTATCAGCGCCCCAATCACTGGCCAATACAATGGCAAAGTGGATCATGAGTGTGAAGTGCTTGTTTTAGGTGCTGGGCCAGGCGGTTACAGTGCTGCATTCCGAAGTGCAGATCTCGGAATGGACACTATTTTAATAGAGCGTTACGCAACTTTAGGTGGCGTTTGCTTAAACGTAGGTTGCATTCCATCAAAAGCTTTGCTTCACACAACTGCAGTAATGGATGAAGTTAAGACGATGTCTAAGCATGGCATTAGTTATGGCTCTCCTAAAATTGAAATTGATCAACTCCGTGGCTATAAAGATTCAGTCATTGCTAAGTTAACAGGCGGATTGGCTGGCATGGCCAAGGCACGTAAAGTTGCTGTAGTGCGTGGATTGGGCCGTTTTTTAGATGCGAATCACGTTGAAGTTGAACTCACAAAAGGGGATGGTCAGGAGTTAACAGGCGATAAGCAAGTAGTTCGCTTTCAAAAGGCGATTATTGCAGCTGGTAGTCAGCCGGTAAAGCTGCCATTCTTACCTGAAGATCCACGAATTGTAGATAGTACAGGCGCCTTATTGCTCAAGAGCATTCCAAAGCGCATGCTAGTCATTGGAGGCGGCATCATTGGATTGGAGATGGCTACCGTCTACAGTACCCTCGGCTCACGGATTGATATCGCTGAAATGATGGATGGACTAATGGCCGGCGCAGATCGAGATTTAGAAAAGGTTTGGGAGAAATTTAATGCTGGGCGTTTTGAAAACATCATGCTCAAGACCCGTGCATCTAAAGCTGAAGTGAAGTCTGATGGTATTCAGATCAGCTTCGAAGGTGAGGGTGCTCCCTCAGAACCTCAGACTTACGACTTAGTATTGGTTGCAGTTGGACGCACACCGAATGGCAAGAAAATTGATGCATCTGCTGCCGGAGTCATTGTTGATGAGCGAGGTTTTATTCCGGTCGACAATCAAATGCGCACTAATGTAAATCACATCTTTGCAATTGGCGATATTGTTGGCCAACCAATGCTAGCTCATAAAGCTGTTCATGAGGGCCATGTTGCAGCTGAAGTTGCTGCCGGTGAAAAATCATATTTTGATGCCAAGCAAATTCCTTCTGTTGCTTACACCGATCCAGAAGTGGCTTGGGCTGGTTTAACAGAAGAGCAATGCAAGGCCAAGGGAATAGCTTACGAAAAAGGATTATTCCCATGGGCTGCGAGCGGCAGAGCGATAGCTAATGGAAGGGATGAAGGATTTACCAAGCTGATTTTTGATGCTGCAAGTAAGCGCATTATTGGTGGTGGAATTGTTGGTACACATGCCGGTGATTTAATCGGTGAAGTGTGCCTTGCTATTGAGATGGGTGCCGATGCTGTTGATATTGGTAAAACTATTCATCCACACCCCACCTTAGGTGAGTCTGTTGGTTTAGCTGCAGAGGCTGCTCATGGTCACTGCACTGACTTACCTCCGGTAAAGAAGAAAGCACATTAAGTCCTTTACATTTTTTTTGGATAAGAAAAAGCCCCGATCAGTCGGGGCTTTTTTAATTCTTGAAATTACATCATAAAAAATGCATTAGTTATTTTCGATTACTTTGTATTACTTTTTCTTGGAGGCTTTGCTTGCAGGCTTGCTAGCAGATTTCATTGTTTTCTCAACTGTACTACTGGCATTACTGAGATTAGTTTCTGCAAGCTCTACCGCATGCTTTACTGCTTTTTGACTTGTCTCAAACACATTATTAGCTGAAGCAATGGCCTGCTTCATCGCGTTAACTGCAGCATCGGATCCTGCCGGCGCATTCTTTGTCCAATCTTCTACTAATGCAGCAATCTTTTTTTGGCCAGCCTGAAATTCTTGTTCGGCAGACTTCGTAAAGCTGGCTTGGGTCTCATGAGCCAACTCATATAGGTGACGACTGTAGGCCATAATTTTTTCAGCCATTGGTTGTACAGCCTCTGCTTGATGGGCAAGCAATTGTTGAACATCTTTTATTTCCAATGCTTTCTTTGCGCTACTCATACTTTCGCCCAAGCTTTGCTTAGCTATGTGCATATTGAGCTCTACTAATTTCTCAATGCTTTTAAAGGCTTGGTTTGTTAGTCCACTCAAAGTTTCTAAATTAGCCTTTTGAGCTGCTGCGATTTGTTCAGGTGTTAAGTTCATTTGATTCCTTTTATTCCTACTTTATCTATTCAGCCACTATGAGCCTTATCTCCAAATAGGCAAGTATTTTAAGCACCATTTTACAGCATAAATGGTGCGTTGCAACAATAATGACAAGTATCCAAGTACTAATCAAGAGTGACGTGTACAAATAAGCCTAAAATCGTAGATTAAATAAAAAACTCCATATTTTCAATAAGTTAACCATGAGCTTGAAGTTAGACAGCCTAATTGCACCCATATTTGTTTTGATATGGAGTACCGGCTTTGTCATTGCGCGATTGGCCATGCCATATGTAGAGCCGGCAACATTCTTATTTTGGCGATTTGTGGGTGTCTTAATGGCTATGGCCTGCCTTAGTCTCGTTTGGAGAATAAGTTGGCCAAGCAGATCGCAAATGAAGCATATTGCCATCGCTGGGATATTGCTGCAATTTGGCTACCTCTTGGGTGTTTGGTTTGCCGTCAGACTGGGAATGACTGCTGGGTTAGTGGCAATCATTGTGGGTTTACAGCCCATCTTAACCGCTTGGTTTGCGGCCTGGGTCTCTGAGAAAGTGACTGGACGCCAGTGGATTGGCTTAGCCTTTGGGTTTACAGGCGTAGCCTTTGTGGTTGTAGAAAAAATTGGCTTTGCGCACATTCCTTTCCTTAGTTATGTTCTTGCATTTGCTGGTTTGCTGTCTATTACCTTTGGAACGCTCTATCAAAAGAAGTTCTGTCCAGTATTTGATCTTCGTGCTGGCTCATCAATTCAATTTGGCGTATCAGCCATACTATGCTTTGCCTGTATGTATTACTTCGAATCTGGAGTGATGGTGTGGAATGCCTCTGTTATCGGAGCTTTGCTTTGGGCGATCTTTCCTCTATCGATCGGATCCATTAGCCTACTCTTTATGATGATTCGCAAGGGTGCGGCTACCAAGGTAACTAGCCTTCTCTATTTAACACCTCCAACAACTGCTGCGATGGCTTGGTTTTTATTTGATGAGCCTTTTACTTTAATGATGGCGTCTGGTCTCTTGCTGACTATGGCCGGAGTTATGCTAGTAAATCGCGGGAGTACCAGAGTCGTTGCTACGATTGCCGAGTAGGTTTAAGTTATTGTCAAGCATTTTTATTCATGATTTTAATAATTACTACATAGAGTCAAAAGTTATTTATCATTCAGTATGTTAAAAATTTCGGAAGGTTTTTTGGGGATGTATTTGAATCGATTTTGGCTCATCACTTTAGTTGGACTAATGTCATTTGGTGTGGCCAGTTCGTTTCAGGTAAGTGCAGCCAATAACGATTCCAAAACTTCGAAGACATCTAATTCATCACCCAAGAAAACTACCAAAGTAGAAGTAAAGAAGGTAGCAAAATCTACTAAGAAATCCAAAACAGTACGCACTACTGTGACCCGCTCAAGTGATCCAGTTGTAGCAGCAAGACCCTCATTTGCCACCGCCTTAGGCTTAAGGGGTCAACATGATGATCTCAGCTTGAAATCGAGTGTTGCGATGGTTGTTAATCAAGATACTAAAGATGTATATTTTGAAAAAAATTCCTCCGTCAGCTTGCCTATTGCTTCTATTACCAAGTTGATGACGGCAATGGTTGTGCTTGACTCTAAATTACCCCTCGATGAAACCTTGGTAATCAATGCAGAGGATGTCAATATTTATCGAACTTCCCGCCTTGTTGGTGGAACTATCTTAACCAGAGAAGAAGCTTTGCTACTGTCTTTGATGTCTTCAGAGAATCGTGCTGCTTATACCTTAGGTCGTAATTACCCAGGAGGTATTTCTGCCTTTGTTGATGCCATGAACCGCAAGGCCAAGGAAATTGGTATGAACCATTCCCACTTTGCAGATCCCACCGGCCTCAAGAGCGAGAATGTAGCATCGGCTGAAGATCTTGCGCGTCTGCTCAGCGCCGCTTATCAATATAAAGTAATTCGTGATTTTTCTACCTGGCCAGATCTGACAATGGTGATTGCTAAACGTCCGCAAAAGTTCTTAAACACCAATCGTTTGGTGCGAGCTGGCGATATGAATATCGGCTTACAAAAAACAGGTTTTATTAATGCTGCAGGCAAGTGCTTAGTCATGCAGGCTCGAGTCAATAACACGCCTTTGTTACTGATTTTCTTGGATTCTGTTGGATCACAATCGCGGTTTGCTGACGCTGTGAGAGTGCGTGATTGGTATGAGCGTATGCCCTCGGGAGAGCCTCATGCAATTCGTCGTTTAATGTAATTACATTCCCAAATGATTTGGGCATTAGGCTTTAGGATCACTAACTTTGGGTTTGTAGCCCATTCCTTTGGATATCTGCAGGGCAGTATCCTGTAATAGCTTTAACCAGTCAGCCTGTATTCGATCCGTGGGTGAGCTCAATGAGAGGCCTGCTACCAACTTCCCACTGTCGTCAAAAATCTCAGCAGCTACACAACTTACACCTAATTCTAATTCTTCATTGTCACGCGCGTGGCCTAGTTTGCGAACTTGATTGAGTTCAGCATCCAACTTTCCGAGGTCTGTAATGCTGTTTCTCGTGTGCCCAGCCAGGCCGGTACGGGTGACATAAGCTCGGACTTGATTTGGGTCGTCACTAGCCAAAAATAATTTACCTACTGATGTGAGGTGGAGTGGTGCGCGTCCACCAATGGCGCGTACAACCTGCATCCCAGAGCGTTCACTATAGGCTCGATCAATGTAAACAATTTCGTCACCTTGTCTGACCGAAAGATTAATAGTCTCGCCAGTTAACTTATGCAGGGCACGCATTGGGGCTTGTGCAGCTTCTCGGACAGATAAGCGGGCTTTAACTAGGTTACCAAGCTCAAGTAACTTTAGTCCTAGTCGGTAGGTACCACCATCTCCTCGCTCAACGAGGCGACAGGCTACAAGGTCATTGAGGATTCGGTGAGCTGTAGATGGGTGTAGATCAGTTTCTTCGGCAAGATTTTTAAGGCTGGTTGAGTCTTCGTGGACAGCTAATGCATCGAGTAGGTTCATCATGCGCTCAACTACCTGGATAGCTGTTTTGCCAGCTTCACCAGGAGCTTTAGGCATTTTTTCTGTTTTGCTTGATGTCATGCTATCAATTGTAGCGATTTTTAGTGAAATTGCACAATATGAAATATGGTTTGAATGATTGCCTACTTCCTAGCCCTTAGAAAGCTACTTTTTCAATTTAGCAGCACACTCAGCAATTAGGTTTGGACCTCGATAGATTAGGCCGCTATAGATTTGTACTAGAGATGCTCCAGCAGATATCTTTTCTAATGCATCTGCACCAGAAAGGATGCCTCCAACGCCAATAATCGGAATAGCATTGCCAAGATGCTGTTTTAGGTTCATAACCACCTCGGTAGAGGCATTACGAACTGGTGCACCAGATAAGCCTCCCAATTCTTCTCCAAACTGAAGGCCTTTAACAGCGTCTCGCGCAATGGTTGTATTTGTAGCAATAATTGCATCGATCTTAAATTCAAGCAATAGTTCTGCAATAAGTTTTATATCGCTTTGATTAAGATCGGGTGCTATTTTTAAAAACAGGGGCTTGCGAATACCGTACTTGTCAGAAAGCGCCTCTCGCGCTAAATGCAGAGAGCCAAGTAAAGAGCGCAGCATATCCTCTTCTTGGAGTGCTCGTAAATTGTGGGTATTCGGAGATGAGATATTGACAGTAATGTAAGAGGCAACCTCATAGACTGCCTCCATTGCTGAGACGTAATCGCTCGCAGCATCCTCAATTGGTGTGCTGGCATTCTTGCCAATATTTAAGCCAACAATGCCACCATTTTGCCAATAAGCAGAATTGCGTACACGTTTTACACAAGCATCGACACCATCATTATTAAATCCCATCCGATTAATGAGTGCTTGAGCTTGGGGTAGGCGAAACATACGCGGTTTTGGATTGCCGGGTTGCGGCTTTGGGGTGACTGTACCAATTTCTAAAAAACCAAAACCTAGGGATCCCAAGGCATCAATATGTTTACCGTCTTTATCGAGACCTGCAGCGAGACCAACTGGGTTTGGAAAGGTGATGCCGCACAGATGACGGGGATCTGGAACAGGCTGCTTGATTAAGCAGCGCAGCAAACCCCAGCGCTCTGCGCGATCTAGGTTATTCAGAGTGATGTTATGAGCCCGCTCAGGGTCTAAAGAAAAGAGCCAGGGGCGTAAAAGGGAATAGCTATCGATCATGGGTAGATATTATGGCCCAATGATTGGCTGCCAGTGATCGTCAACTAAACCTTCAATAGGCTGAAATTTCGTTTTATAGGACATTTTTTCACTGTTCTCAATGTAGTAGCCAAGATAGAGATAGGGAAGATCCAATTCCATGGCCTGTTGAATTTGCCACAAGATGCTAAAGCTTCCATAGCTCGCAGAGGTATTCTTAGCGTCAAAGAAGGTATAAACCGAGGAAATACCTTGGTCCAAGATATCAATCATGCTAACCATTCGCAGGCGCCCAGGATCAGTATCGTTTGACCCATCCCGAAATTCTATGATTCTAGAATTAACACGGCTTTGCAATAAAAACTGCATATATTGATTTTGGTCATCTTGATCCATTTCGCTGCCAGCATGACGCTCATTTTGGTAATGTTGGTAGAGCTGGAAGTGCTCTTCTTGATAACCTAGTTTCAGTACGCGAATATCTAATCCAATATGCTTTTTCCATGAGCGTTTTTGACTGCGATTTGCTACAAAATGCTTTACTGGAATTCGTGTTGCAATACAGGCATTACATTCATCACAATAAGGGCGATAGGTATATAAGCCGCTGCGACGAAATCCTGCATTCACTAGCTCTCCATATAAGTCAGCGTGAATTAAGTGTGAGGGCGTCGCTACCTGTGAGCGAGCAGTTTTTCCCGGCAAATAGCTACAGGGGTAGGGTGCTGTTGCGTAAAACTGAAGTTCAGTTAAGGGGAGTTCTTTTAGTTGGGTCATAGCCAGTGACGCAGAATTGCTTTATCAAATTTCCATGGAATCTCTATATTAGATTGCTTTAAGGCAATTTGCAGGTGAGTTAAAAATTCATGTCGAGGTATTGGTGCTCCGCCCAGAGAATCCAGATGCGCCGTCTCCTGTTGGCAATCAATCATTTCTACCTGATGTTGTTGGCACCATGCGGCAAGAGCGGCCAAGGCAATTTTAGATGCGCCAGTTTGATGGCTAAACATCGACTCTCCAAAAATCATTCCACCAAATGACACACAATAGAGGCCGCCTATTATTCTTTCATCCTCTTTTATAGCAATGCTATGGGCATGGCCTTGCTCATAAAGATTGGTGTAGGCGTCCATGATTTCATGAGTAATCCACGTACCATCTTGGTTCTTTCTTCTTGCGGTTGCGCAGGAGCGGACCACTGCTCCAAAGTCTTCATCAACATAGATATTTTTTTGTTCAGCTGTTAAAAAATGACGAATGCTTTTCTTTAGGGAGTCATGGCATTTAAAGTCCTTGGGCTTTAGTACCATTCTGGGGTTAGGTGACCACCAGAGCACTGGCTGGTTATCTGAGTACCACGGAAAAATCCCCATCTGGTATGCACGAGCTAGTTGCCCTGGATAAATACGATCGCTTACTGCAATTAGGCCTGGGACACTTGGATCTGGATCAGGATATTCGATTGGATTTGGAAATTCATCCTGAGACCCCAGCCAATTGATATTGCTCATGATATAGCCAGACTTAGATTTTTTCTGATGGCAAGATATCTCTGCTGCGAACGCTAAATTCAAGACCAGAATCAAAGACTCCTGCGGTACGGTCATTAAAAAACCACTCTAGAGTTTGCTTGACTGTTGGAAATGCAATCTCACTCCAAGGGATATCTTCCTCATTAAAAAGGCCAACCTCTAAACTCTCCTCACCAGCCTGGAAGTCTGGTGAGCTCATTGAGGCGAGGTAAAAAAGATGAACTTGCTCTGCATGTGGCACGTTTAGCAGTGAATAGAGTGGGCCAATTTGAACAATTGCACCAGCCTCCTCTTGGGTTTCTCTTGCAGCTCCAATGCTAGTAGTTTCACCAAGCTCCATAAATCCAGCTGGGAGAGTCCAGTAGCCATAGCGAGGCTCTATGGCGCGACGGCATAGCAAAATTTGTTTACCGAAGATAGGAATGCTGCCAACTACATTGCGTGGATTGAAGTAATGGATGATGCCGCAAGATTCACAGACATGACGTTCCCGAGAATCATCCGCAGGAATCTTGATGCTAATAGGCGCTGCACAGTGCGAGCAAAACTTCATACTTACTTTCTAAAAATGGGCGGGTATGAGGCCCCGGAGTGCATTGCTAAGCATAATCTCTTTTGCATTCCGAACATCTTCAATGGTCAGGTTGGCTTCATGGGCATTCCATTGTGGATCATTTAATACGATTGATCTCATTACTCCCGGCAGAAGGCCGGCTGAAACAGGTGGCGTAAGCCAGGCATCTCCGGATTTAATGAAAACACTAGTTCTTCCACCTTCAGTAACAAAGCCGTGCTCATTAATAAAAAGTGCGTCAAAGCCACCGAGCAACTCAGATAATTGCCATGCTTGATCATAAATACTTCGGCAATTCAACTTGTGTCTCAATAAAATATTGCCTGAATGAAGTATGGCTTTACTAGGATCAGGAAGAATATCGCTCGCCCAAAATAGCTTGGTTGGACCATGCAGTGGGTTAAGCAGGGTAACCTTACAGCTCGGTATGCCTGTATAGTCGAGGTCTAATCGCAAACGATATTCAGAATTAGTATTGCAATCTTTGCAGTTGAGCTCAATAACTCTGATTACCTCAGCAATGGGGCAAGGAATCCCCAGCATCAAAGCTGAATTTACTAAGCGTTCCATATGAAGTTGCAGATGTTGTACCTTGCCTTGACGAATCAAAATAGTCTCAAATAAAGCTAGTTCACTTGGCATCTTACTTAAGAAGGACGCTTTAATTTGGCACTCCTCCCATTCTTTATCTGCTTCAGAATCAATCGTAATACCAGCACCGATACCCAATGTAAAAGATGATGCATGCGTCTTTGTATCTTGATCAATTTCAAGGGTACGGATTGGCACGCTAAATGCAAAGTCGCCGCTAGGATCAATCCAGCCCAAAGCGCCACAATAGTAGCCGCGATTTTGCGGCTCTAATTCTTGGATGATCTCCATGCTACGCTTCTTTGGTGCCCCAGTGACAGAGCCACAGGGAAAAACTGCATTCAGGATATTAGTCAATCTAGTTTCGGGTTTTATTTCAGCTTGAATAGTTGAGGTCATTTGTAGAACGTCGCCATACCTAGCAACCTCAAAAAGAGTAGGAACGGTAACCGTACCTGGCAAAGCTATGCGACTGAGATCATTGCGCAGTAAATCAACAATCATGACATTCTCAGCTCGATTCTTTGCATCTGCTGACAAGTGCTCGGCTGAGTCATTTAGTGCGCTAGCAGTACCCTTCATAGGCATGGCCTTTAAAGTAACTCCTTGTTTTTGAATAAATAACTCCGGTGATTGTGACAAAATAAAGCTTGAGTCTTGGGAAATAAATGCACCAAATCTTCCCGGCTGCCTTTCTCTTAAGCGCGCATACAGGGCAAGTGGATCACCGTAGGTCTCACCAGTAATTCGAAATGTATGGTTAATTTGATAAGTATCGCCATTACGGATGTATTCTTGAATACTCTCAATCTCGGAAGAGAATTGTTTTTTATCAATCGAGGAGTGAAGATTGGCAATTCCTGCAATTTGCTTATCAGGCTCAAGGGTCGCAACTTCATGATTAATAAAGGCATCAACATCTTCCTTGCTCAGGCTTTTAAAAGATTTAAAAGACCAGGCCTGTACAAGTGGATGGGGATGATTTTTCAATGCTGGGCGCTGATCAATTTTATGAATGTATAGGCCCAATTCATAAGCAAAAGCAGCGACAACATATTCTCCGCGAGCTAATGCCTCATCAATACTCTGTAGACATTGATTTACGGCCGCGATTGTTGCAGAGGGCTTAGACTGAGGGTATATCGTCCATGATTGCAATAGCGCTTCATAAAGGCGACTACTTGGCCTAGCATGACTGCTTTGGGCATCGTCAAGCAATATCATGCTGATGACTGTTGGG
The DNA here is from genome assembly GCF_018881505.1 of Polynucleobacter sp. UK-Mo-2m-Kol15. Classification (GTDB taxonomy): domain Bacteria; phylum Pseudomonadota; class Gammaproteobacteria; order Burkholderiales; family Burkholderiaceae; genus Polynucleobacter. Next base: position 1,291,597 of record NZ_JACVQC010000001.1, read on the forward strand.
GCTCAAATATTAGCTTGAAATTACTTTAAAACAGTGGCCGATTCAATTGTGACGGTCTTGCTTGGCACATCCGACATGCGACCCATTTTTGGTGCTGATGCAACCATGGTAGGAATTTTACGAATGGCATCAATTGTTTGCGTACCAGAGATAACTTTACCAAATACGGTATACCCATTGCCCATAGCATTTGGATAATTCAATCCTTCGTTGTCCTTAACGTTAATAAAGAACTGAGCTGTTGCTGAATCTGGGTCAGAAGTGCGAGCCATTGCTATGGTATAAGTCTGATTCTTGAGACCATTTTGAGCTTCAGATACTACAGGTGCATTAGTCGCCTTTTGGCTTAGGTCTGGCGTAAAGCCTCCGCCTTGAATCATGAAACCATCGATAACACGGTGAAAAATTGTTCCATTATAAAACCCGCTCTTGACGTAGTTCAAGAAGTTAGCACTTGTCTTAGGCGCTTTGACATCATCTAGTTCCACTACAAAATTCCCCATAGTAGTTTTGAATTCCACTTTAGGGCCGGCATAGCTGGTAGCGCTGGCAAGGAAACTAACAATAATAAAAAGTGAGGCGATAATTTTGCGCATGGTGATAGTCCTTAAAAATCTACTAAAAAATGAATAATTCTGATTGTATTGCTCAAAGTCCAGAGGGTACTTGTCCAGCGTGTCGATAGGTTTCCTCATTAAACATGCCCGGCCTATTTAGGTAATCCAAGGTCCAATCGATAGTATCTACACCCCAAAAGGCATGTCCATTGATGATTAGCGTTGGGACGCCAAATGCACCATCCGATTTTGCGCTTTCTGTATTGCTGATGAGCTTTGCTTTGATCTCTGGTGAATCTGGTTTAGCTGTGTTTTCTGCTAATCCTAAATATTGGCAAAACTCCGGCCAGGATAAATTGGGATCCTTGCCTTCTGCCCAGACAAACTCAAATGCGCGCTCTATCATTTCCCATTGAGCCTCTTCTTTTACTAACAAGCGCTGCGCCGCAACTGTAAGGAATGGATGATGTTTTGGGAAACGAAAAGGGAGCCCCAGTTTTTCTGCAAGCCATACACAGTATTGATAGGTGTGGGGTCGTTTGGCTGCTACTTCTCCAGGGCCCCGATTTTCAGTTGCGCGAAATAAACCGCCTAATAATATTGGCACTGGCTCAATTTTTACACGCTGGTCAAGCCGATGACGTTGCTTAATATAAAAGTAGGAGAATGGAGAAATAATGTCGTAATAAAAAGTTCCCCTTACGGTCTTTGAGCTCATCTGGTCTAAGGTCATTTCTTTTTAGATTCGGCATCTAATTTTCGTAAAAAGGTCATCTTCTCGCTAATTTGGCTTTCAAGCCCACGATCGACAGGCTCATACCAATGAGGCTCCGCCATTCCCTCTGGTAGGTATGACTCTCCAGCTGCATAGGCATGTGGCTCATCATGCGCATAACGATATTCTTTACCATGACCTAATTCTTTCATTAGCTTGGTTGGGGCATTACGCAAATGATTGGGTACGGGTTTACTTTGGTCGCTCGCAACATAGGCTCTTGCAGCGTTATACGCCTTATAGCTTGCATTACTTTTAGCAGCGATTGCTAAATACACCACGGCTTGCCCAAGTGCAAGTTCACCCTCAGGGGAGCCAAGTCGTTCAAAGGTTTGCGCTGCATCATTCGCAAGCTGCATTGCTCTAGGATCGGCTAGTCCTATATCTTCCCAGGCCATGCGAATAATTCTTCGGGCCAGATAGCGAGGATCGGCACCACCATCTAACATTCTGCAGAACCAATATAGCGCTGCATCTGGATTAGAGCCCCGTACTGATTTGTGCATGGCGGAGATTTGATCATAAAAGTGGTCGCCTCCTTTATCAAAACGGCGAGCTTGAACACTTAAAGCGTTCTCAATGAAATGCTCATCAACTTTAAGAATCTGAGAATTTGGGGTAGAGACAGCATTACTTACTTGCTCGACCAAATTGAGTAGTCTTCTAGCGTCGCCATCTGCATGAGCAATTAGGGTATCAATTGCTGCCGATTCAAACTTTGTATCAGGCATTGAAAATTGTTGCGCCCGATCAAATAATTGCTTAAGCTCTTCAGCGCTTAATGATTTAAGTACATAGACTTGTGCACGTGAAAGCAAGGCTGAATTCACTTCAAATGAAGGATTTTCAGTTGTTGCGCCAATAAAAGTAAATAAGCCAGACTCAACGTGTGGCAATAAGGCATCTTGCTGACTTTTATTAAAACGATGAATTTCATCAACAAACAGAATGGTTTGCCGACCATATTGAGACATGCTTTGTTGTGCTTGCTCAATTGCCTCGCGAATTTCTTTAACACCAGCAAGAACAGCAGATATCGCTATAAATTCTCGATCAAAAGCCTTTGCTGAGAGTCTTGCTAAGGTGGTTTTACCTACCCCTGGTGGACCCCAAAGAATCATTGAGTGCGGCTTGCCAGATGCAAATGCAAGATGGAGTGGTTTGCTGTTTGCTAGTAGATGTGTTTGTCCGATGACTTCTTCGATAGTTTTTGGGCGCAACGACTCCGCTAATGGCGGGGGAGGCGATTGGTTAAAAAGATTACCCATGTACCCTAATTAGTTTTGGACAAATAAAATAACGAGAGCGGCCCAAATTAAGCATCCTGCAGAAACTACCGTCAGTCGATTGCGCATAGTCATGAATGCAGTGAATGCTTCTTCGTTAGAAAAATAGCGTCGATAGGTTTCTTTATCGATATTACGTTGGATGATCAAAGCTGATGCCAAGATCACCATACCAACTGGAATATAAATATGCAGCGCAACCCAGGCAACTAGGGCAGGTATCACACCCCATATCCATGCGTTACGATCCTCCCAACGATCACCTATCGGCGCTTTGCCTAGCCTATGCAAATTGGCGCCCCAATGTAGAGCGCCCATAAATGAAGTAATAACAGCCCCATAACCTGCTAGCGACTCAGCGCTTAGATAATTCAGCGGTGTAGGAGCCAATTGAACCATTAAAGCTAGGCCAACAAAAGGAATGAGGCCGGCATAACCTAATTTTTGAACTAGAGGAGGTAAGGGGTTCACAAGAACTCTTTTATAGAAATAATGGGTTGGTATGTTGAGAGTTACTGATCATAGGTGTAGACACCGCGCCCAGTTTTGCGACCTAGGTAGCCAGCATCAACCATCTCGCGGAGCAATGGGCAAGGGCGATACTTGGAGTCGCTGAAGTTCTCAAAATAGACTTCCATAACTGCTAGGCATGTATCAAGACCAATTAAGTCGGCTAAAGCGAGTGGCCCTATCGGTTGATTGCAACCCAATTTCATGCCAGCATCAATATCTTCGGGGCTAGCAAGGCCTTCGTGAAGAACAAAGAAAGCTTCATTAATCATTGGCAATAGAATGCGGTTCACTACAAAGCCAGGAGAGTTCTTGACTGTGATCGGCTCTTTGCCGATGCGCTTAGCCATTTCAATGATGGCAGAGTGGGTTGCGTCTGAAGTTTGCAAACCCCGAATGACTTCAACTAATGCCATCATAGGTGGCGGATTAAAAAAGTGCATACCAATAAAGCGGCTTGGTGTGGAATCTAAAGCGGCAAGCTTCGTAATTGAAAGTGAAGAAGTATTAGTGGCAATGATAGTTTCTTTGCTGACGATCTCATCAACTTGCTTCAAAATCTTTTCTTTAATAGCTTGATTTTCGGTGGCAGCTTCAATGACTAGTTGCAGGTCCTTAAAGTCAGCGTAGGAAGTACTCCCCTTGATACGCTTGAGTGCGGCATCTTTTTCTTCCGCTGTGAGGATCTCTTTCTTAACAAGGCGATCCAAGCTCTTGCTGATTTGACCTAAGCCCTTATCAACTGCGGCATCATTAACGTCAACCATGACGACATCAAGACCAGCAACAGCGCAGACCTGTGCTATACCATTGCCCATCGTGCCTGCACCAATAACCCCGACCGACTGAATCTTCATGCTATTTCCTTTTTTGGTACTGTGATGAGCCAAATAATTGCTCTTTTGCTTTGTCATCATGCACGGGCTTACGTAATGCGCTTAATACTTCAACGCCACGCTTGACGGCAGGACGTTCAGCCACTATTTCAAACCAGTGTTTGAAATGTGGATACTCATTGATATCAATGCCTTGATTCTTCCAATTGCGAGTCCATGGAAAGATGGCGATATCAGCGATTGAGTAAGTTTTTCCAGCAATATAAGGATTATCTTTCAGTTGATGGTCAATCACACCATATAAACGCTTAGCTTCATTAGTGTAGCGATTGATTGCGTAGTCAATCTTCTCTGGAGCATAGATTCGAAAGTGGTGGTTTTGTCCTAAAAGAGGTCCCAAGCCACCCATCTGGAACATGAGCCATTGCAAAACTTCGTATTTGCCTCGGGTGGATTTAGGTAAAAATTTCCCGGTTTTAGCAGCTATGTAGAGCAAGATAGCACCAGATTCGAAGAGATGAATGGGTTTTCCATCTGGACCATTTGGATCAGTGATGGCTGGAATCTTATTATTTGGGCTTATCGCTAAAAAATCTGGCTTAAATTGATCGCCAGCACCAATGTCAATTGGGTGAGCAAGCCAGTCTTTGCCTAATTTATAACCGCACTCTTCGAGCATGATGTGAACCTTATGCCCATTTGGGGTTGCCCAGCTGTAAACATCAATGATGTCCTTATTGGGCTTGCTTATTGCCATGATCAATTCCTCTTCTACAGGGTTTGTAAACGCTTTAATGCAGTTGATAACGTTTCTTCTTTTTTTGCAAAACAAAAACGGATTACACCAGACTCAACTGGCTGAGCGTAAAAAGCAGAAACCGGAATAGCGGCTACGCCAATCTCTGCAGTTAGCCAGAAACAAAAATCTGCTTCGCTCATCTTGGCTTGGGGAATATTCAGTTCGGTGTAATTAACGCACTGAAAATAGCTTGCTGGCGCTGGCAATAATTTGAAGCCAGTTTCTTTTAAGCCTCTGCTAAAGTAATCTCGTTTAGCTTGATAAAAAGATGCTAGCCCTAAATAGTGATCTGCATTCTTGAGATATTCTGCTAACCCAAACTGCATCGGTGTATTTACTGTGAACACATTGAACTGATGCACCTTACGAAACTCTTGCATCATCTTTTCAGGCGCAGCTACATAGCCAACTTTCCATCCAGTGACATGATAGGTTTTACCAAAACTCGATATTAAAAAACTTCGCGCTGCTAATTCTGGATGACTTGCAATGCTGACGTGATTTATTCCATCAAACACCATATGCTCATAGACCTCGTCACTTAAGAGTAGCGCATTAGTGCCCCTTACTAAGTCGGCTAAGCGATCAAGATCAGATGCCTTCCAAACCATACCGGTTGGATTGTGCGGTGTATTGATAATAATCAGGCGCGTTTTTGCATTGATTGAATTGGCTAGTTCAGTCCAAGGTATTAAATATGAGCAAACACCACCTTGATTATCACGCTTGGCAATTAAAGGTACTGCAACAATTTTTCCGCAAGCCAATTCAACCGAAGGGCGATAGCTATCGTAAGCAGGTTCGATGATGACGACTTCATCCCCCGGGCTGACGCAGGACAAGATTGTGGTCATGATTCCTTGAGTACCGCCGGCAGTAATGGTTATTTCTGTGTCAGGGTTGTATTGATAACCGTATAGCTCATATATTTTTTGAGCTATACCTTGGCGCAGATCTGCAATGCCCGTCATTGGGGGGTATTGATTATGATCGGCAAGCATTGCAGCATTTACATGAGATATCAGCTCCCGATCACACGGAAAGTCAGGAAAACCTTGGCCTAAATTGATTGCCTGGTGCTTTGCAGCAAGGGCGGACATGACTGTAAATACCGTTGTCCCTACTGCAGGTAGGCGGCTAGGGAAAGGTGGCGCTAGTGGGCGGATTTGGTCCATGCAGGCGGTTTAAGGCAAATAAAGTGGGTAGTCGCTAGAATGGAAGATATTCATATTCAAATTGTGCCATGCTGATCGTCCTTTCGCCCGCTAAATCCCTGGATTACAAAACCCCCTACAAGGTCAAGACCACCTCCTTGCCAGAGTTTGTTGCTGAATCGGCTAAGTTAATAGCTGAGCTCAAGAAGCTATCGCCTCAGGAGATTGCCAATCTGATGGGTTTATCTGACCAATTGGCGGCTCTTAACGTGGGGCGCTATCGAGATTGGTCCAAGAAATTTACTGAAGAAAATAGTAAGCCAGCTATTTACGCCTTTAATGGCGATGTCTATGATGGTTTTGATGTACAGACCCTGAATGTTAAATCTCTTGATTTTGCGCAGAATCATCTTCGTATCTTGTCTGGGCTTTATGGTTCATTGCGACCTTTGGATTTAATGCAGCCTTACCGCCTAGAGATGGGTACAGCCTTTAAAAACATTCGAGGTAAAGATCTTTATGCATTCTGGGGCGAACGAGTAACCAATTCACTAAAGAAGATGCTAGAGCAAGAAAAGAATCCTCTACTGCTTAATTTAGCTTCTGAAGAATATTTTAAGGTGTTGCAAGCCAAGAGCTTAGGTTGCCCAGTGATCTCTCCAGTTTTTCAGGATGGTAAGGATGGTAAATATAAGATCATTTCATTTTATGCAAAGCGAGCTAGAGGCCTAATGGCACGGTATGTAGTTGAAAACCGCATCACTGATCCTGAAGATTTAAAGGGTTTCAATTTAGATGGCTATAAGTTTGTTGCATCTGAATCTAGGCTGGATAAACCGATATTTAGACGTCCAGAAAGAAAGTAGGGGAGTGCACCATGGCTGTTCATCGCACAAAATCCTCGCAACGCGCCTCCCCAGATGTTGAGCGCCTAGTCGCAGATGCAATCTCCTTGGCAGCTTCTGGTAGCCACATGGAAGACCAATTTTGGGAGGAACGCTTAAATGTTCGCTTAATGCGCCTTCTTAAAAGTCAAAATCAAAATGTGATTGATGCTGCTCTGGATCAAACTTTTCGCATTAATACCCTTGCTTTTGAGGTGCTTGCCGACTGTGCTGAGACGCTCGCTGAATCCTTAGTTATGGAACATGATGGTCAGAGTTGGGATGTACTGTTACTAGCTTTGCCAATAGTTGCGCATACTCGCTATCAAATTCCTTCAGGCGCTCTTCCCGTCAATATGATTGAATCTACTGCCGCTGCATTACATGCTTCCATTTCTTCCGCGGAGACCCGCTTAGCGATTGTGCCCTGGCTTTATAGTATTGATCAAATGCCACACTCGCATTGTCAAACCCGCTTACTGACTGAGGCGCTTGCGACTGCTGCAATCACAGCTAGCGAAATTAAATTAGAGCTGCGTGAGATGTCGGAGACCATTGCGGTATTAGCTGATCCGCGTTTTATTATTGCTGCCGTTGCAGCGCCTTCTGGGTCGCCGCTTTTCCGATGGCAGGCTGAGACACCAACACGGCTAGAGCGTGGCGTTAGCTTAATTGGGTGGCAAAACACCATGCAAGAGCCTATTGCCGCTCTCTTGCCAGGTTGTGAGTTCGAACTCTTATTGCCCGAGGCATATTTTACAAACTGTAGGTTGGCCGATAAACAAGTACGCCCATTAAGCATTCGATCGGGAGTCAATTTTCTCGAGAGCACTTTGGGTGTTCTGCCTGCGGGATTGTCCTGTGTTGTGGGGGCTTTTGGTGAGGATCAAGCCGATGAATATCGAATCTCTTTTAGCCTGAAAGGTTCGTCCGATGTTGTATACGGTGTAATCTGGCCTCTGTACGATCGAGAGAGTGTAGCAAATGATGCCTTGAATGATTTATCGGATGATGAAAGTCCGATGAAGCGGATTGCAGATGCACTTCATGATGCCGGTATCGATGATGTCTTCCGCCATGCAATGTTGTTTGATCCAGAGCTTTGTGATGACTGCGGAGCGCCGCTCTTTCCAGATCGATCTGGAGACGTGGTTCATGCAGAGCTCCCTGATGATGCACCTACACAGCAACCCTTGTTTCATTAGCAAAATGAAGTCTCGTTCAAGGTTCAAGATGTAAAAAAGCCGAGAATCTCTCGGCTTTTTTGTTTGAAGCAGTTGCAATTAATTCTGCGTAAATGGTTCAGCATCAGCAAATAAGTGAGGAAGTTTGCCTGTTTTCATTTCCGCTGTTTGACAAAAATCAGCGAGGCGAGTTCCAGACTTAATGTTGAATAACATTGCTTTATTTCCCAGCACTACAAGATCGTGTCCAGTAGTGGTGTTTTTATAACGCAAGCTACCTGGCAAAGAATTTTCACGCTTCAAATCAAAGGTTTTAGATTCCCAAGTAAGACGAACCTTTTCCATTGTTCCTGAAGTTTTAAACTGTTTGCTTTCATTGCAAGTCCATGTTGATACTTCCTCGCTAGCAAAAGCTGTTGCAGAGCCCAGAAGACCTGATATTGCCAAGCTAGCGATGAGAAGGTTTTTCTTCATGTGAATTAATCCTTATGAGAGGAGATGTTTAACGCCAGCCTGCTCTTCAAGTAATTCATTCAAGGTATGGTTCATGCGTTCACGTGAGAACTCATCAATTTCCAAACCTTCAACCATCTTGTATTCGCCGTTTTCGCACACTACTGGATAGCCATAAATAACTTCAGCTGGAATGCCGTATTCGCCTTTAGATGGAATGCCCATCGTGACCCACTTACCGTTTGTGCCAAGAACCCAGTCACGAATATGGTCAATCGCAGCATTAGCAGCAGATGCAGCAGAAGAAAGTCCACGCGCTTCGATAATGGCTGCGCCACGTTTACCAACTGTGGGGATAAATGTATCTTTATTCCATGCTGCATCATTGATGCTGTCTTTGACTGACTTTCCATCAACTGTCGCAAAACGATAGTCTGGATACATTGTTGGGCTATGGTTACCCCAAACAACCAACTTTTCAATATCAGCAACAGGCTTATTTAACTTGATCGCTAATTGTGAAAGAGCGCGGTTGTGATCAAGGCGCAACATTGCAGTGAAGTTTTTTGCAGGAATATCTGGAGCAGATTTCATGGCGATGTAGGCGTTCGTGTTGGCTGGGTTACCAACGACCAATACCTTCACAGTTTTCTTAGCTACAGCATTTAAAGCCTTACCTTGAGCAGTAAAAATTTGCGCATTTGCTGAGAGTAAATCTTTGCGCTCCATACCAGGGCCACGGGGACGTGCGCCAACCAACAAAGCAATATCAATATCCTTAAATGCTGTCATTGGATCGGAGTGGGCAGTCATGCCAGCCAATAAAGGGAAGGCGCAATCCTCTAACTCCATCATGACGCCGGCAAGTGCCTTTTGTGCTTTTTCGTCTGGAATTTCGAGTAACTGGAGAATTACTGGCTGATCCTTGCCTAACAAATCGCCATTGGCGATGCGAAAAAGTAGGGAATATCCGATTTGACCGGCTGCACCGGTGACTGCGACACGCATTGGGGCTTTTGCCATTACTAATAACTCCAGTTGAGGTTAATTAATGAAATCTTTTCTATTATCCATTCAAGTGTATGGACTTTCCATTTACACTGTCAATCATGTCTTATATAAGATATGAGATAAGCTTAAATTTTATCCAATGGAAGCTGTTCTGGAGTTAATTTGTCACAAATACCTGAATCGATTGCCTCATTTAGTCCACTTTATGAGCAAATTAAAGCCATGATTTTGGCGAGCTTGCAGGCCTCAGAATGGTTGCCTGGCGATGCTATTCCTAGTGAGATGGAGCTCGCAGCACGCTATGCCGTGAGTCAAGGAACTGTGCGTAAGGCGATTGATGAGTTAGCGGCTCAAAATTTACTTGTCAGGCGTCAAGGCAAGGGTACATTTGTTGCGACACATCAAGAAGAAGACTTCCAATACCGTTTTTTGCGTCTAGAACCAGATTCTGGGCATAAATTACACCTAAAAAGCCATTTTTTAGCCTGTGAAAACCTGAAGTCCGATGTTCTTATTGCGCGACTGCTTAAATTAAAGGTAGGCGATTGTGTTATTCGCATTGATCGAGTGCAAAGCTCGGATGGTCGCCCAATCGTCTTTGAGGAGATTTGGCTGCCAGAAGGGCGCTTCAAAGGACTTACCCTAGAGGCACTCAATGCCTGGCCTGGTCCTATGTATGCTTTTTATGAGTGTGAATATGCTACTCACATGGTCAGGGCTGAGGAAAAAATTAAGGCTGTTTTGGCTAATTCTGAACTTGCCAAGCATTTACAAGTTTCCGAAGGTGCCGCCTTGCTTTCAGTTGAGCGTGTGGCTTTCACCTACGGGAATAAACCAGTTGAAATTCGACGGGCAAGATATGACACTTCTGATCAGCACTACGACAATAAATTGAACTAGGTAGTACACTCGAAAATCAGTAAAAACCACTATTTAACCCCTTTAAACGCTAAAAAGTCCCCACCATACCCAAGGTTTCTAATAGAATATGTTGCAACACAACAAAACCACACTGAACCTCCACCGAAAGATTGAGATTACCCATGGTTGATACAGAGCAAAATGTAAAAAAAGATAGACCTATTTACAGAAACATTGGTCTTGCCCAGTTAATCAAATATCGCCTTCCTTGGGCTGGAAAAGTATCAATTCTTCATCGCATTAGTGGAGCAGCATTATTTTTAATGTTGCCTTTCCTGCTTTATCTTTTCGACCAGAGTTTGGCCTCTGAATTGAGCTATCAAAAGTTCCAGGCTCTTACAGGCCATGTGTTGGTGAAAATCATTCTTTTAGGCTTGATTTGGTCTTTTTTACACCATTTCTGCGCCGGCATCCGCTACCTCTTGCTGGACCTAGAGATTGGCGTTGAAAAGGCCGATGCTAACCGTTCTGCGATCGTTGTATTTTTCTTGGGCCTTGCTTTGACTGCAGTCGTTGGTTTAAAACTGTTTGGCCTGTACTAAGCGCTAAATTATTAAGGAAATCTAATGCCTATTTATCAAATCGGACCGAAACGTTTAGTGGTTGGCGCTCATTACGGCCTTAAAGAGTGGATTATTCAGCGAGCCACTGCCATCGTAATGGTCATTTTTACGATTGTTTTGTTGGTGGATTACGCCATTACTGGTAGCGCTACTTATGAGGGCTGGGCTGCCTTATTTAGCAACCAATTAATGAAGCTCTTAACGCTTCTATTTTTTATCAGCTTGTTCTATCACGCTTGGATTGGTATCCGTGACATTTGGATGGATTACATCAAGCCTGTCAGCATTCGTTTAACACTTCAAGTGTTAACTGTTTTGTATCTCGTAGCCTGTGCGGCTTATGCCGTACAAATTTTGTGGAAAGTGTAATTCAATGACCGCGATTAAAAAAGTATTGCCACGCCGTCGTTTCGATGCGGTAATTATTGGTGCAGGTGGTTCAGGTATGCGCGCTTCGTTGCAATTAGCAGAAGCCGGCCTGAATGTTGCGGTATTAACAAAAGTTTTCCCGACTCGCTCTCACACTGTTGCTGCGCAGGGCGGTATTGGTGCTTCGCTAGGTAATATGAGCGAAGATAACTGGCACTATCATTTTTATGACACGATTAAAGGTTCTGATTGGCTGGGTGATCAGGACGTGATCGAATTTATGTGCCGTGAAGCTCCTAAAGTTGTCTATGAGTTAGAGCATTTCGGTATGCCTTTTGACCGCAATCCAGATGGCACTATTTATCAGCGTCCATTTGGTGGTCATACCGCTAACTATGGTGAAAAGCCTGTGCAGCGCGCTTGTGCGGCTGCCGATAGAACTGGCCACGCGATGCTACACACTTTGTATCAGCGAAATGTTCGCGCTAGAACCAACTTTTTTGTTGAGTGGTTGGCGCTTGATCTGATTCGTGACGACGTGGGTGATGTTGTTGGCGTTACAGCGCTTGAAATGGAGACGGGTCAGGTTTATATCCTCGAAACAAAGGTCGTCATGATGGCTACTGGTGGTGCAGGCCGCATTTGGGATGCATCTACAAACGCCTTTATTAATACCGGCGATGGTATGGGATTGGCAGCGCGTGCAGGCATTCCATTGGAAGATATGGAGTTCTGGCAATTCCATCCAACTGGTGTTGCTGGTGCAGGCGTGTTGTTGACAGAGGGTTGTCGTGGTGAAGGTGGCATCTTGCGTAACAAGGATGGTGAGCGCTTTATGGAGCGTTATGCTCCAACCTATAAAGATTTAGCGCCACGTGATTTCGTTTCTCGTTGTATGGACCAAGAAATCAAAGAAGGGCGCGGATGTGGTCCAAATGGCGACTACGTGGTTCTTGACTTAACCCACATTGGTGCCGAGACCATCATGAAGCGTTTGCCTTCTGTATATGAAATCGGCATTAACTTTGCCAACGTCGATGTTACTAAAGAGCCAATTCCTGTCGTACCAACCATTCACTATCAAATGGGTGGTATTCCCACAAATATCAACGGTCAAGTAGTTGTCCCAGCTAATGGCAAGCATAATGAAATCGTTAACGGCTTATATGCAATTGGTGAGTGCTCTTGCGTATCTGTTCACGGTGCTAACCGTTTAGGTACAAACTCATTGCTCGACTTATTGGTGTTTGGCCGTGCAGCTGGTAATCACATTGTTGCAATGGATCTCAAGAATCGTGAATTCAAACCATTACCTGCAGATGCTGGCGAGCAAACATTGGCGCGTATTGCTGCTCTAGATAACTCTACCTCTGGTGAGTATGCTCAAGATGTTGCTAATGATATTCGCAAAACTATGCAGAAATATGCTGGTGTATTCCGCAATCAGGAGTTGATGGATGAAGGTGTCCGTCAAATGGCTAAGTTAACTGAGCGTGCCAAAAACTTGTGGCTCAAAGATAAATCCGAGATTTTCAACACTGCGCGTATTGAGGCCTTGGAAGTAGCCAACCTAGTGGAGACTGCTAATGCAACCATGATTTCTGCTGCTGCCCGCAAAGAAAGTCGTGGAGCACATTCGCATGATGATCACCAGGAGCGTGATGATGAAAACTGGATGAAGCATACGATGTGGTACAGCGAAGGCAATCGCTTGGAATATAAGCCGGTTGTATTAAAGCCTTTAACTGTTGAGTCCTTCCCTCCTAAAGAACGTACTTTCTAAGCGAAGAGAAATAAAAAAATGAGTGATATTCGTATATTTGAAATTTACCGCTACGATCCAGATGTTGATGCTGCACCTCGCATGGAACGCTATGAACTTGAATTAACGGGTGAGCGTATGTTGTTGGATGCCTTGATTTCCTTAAAGAAACAGGACGAATCCATTTCCTACCGTCGTTCATGTCGTGAAGGGGTCTGTGGCTCTGATGCGATGAACATTAACGGTAAAAATGGCTTGGCATGTTTGACCAACATGTTGACCTTGCCTAAAGTCATTACTTTGCGTCCATTGCCTGGATTACCGGTTGTGCGTGACTTAATTGTTGACATGACTTTATTCTTTAAGCAGTACCTGTCAATCAAGCCTTATTTGGTGAATGAAAATCCACCCCCAGAAAAAGAGCGTCTCCAGAGTCCTGAAGAGCGTGAAGAGTTGAATGGTTTATATGAGTGCATCTTGTGTGCATCATGCTCTACTTCATGCCCATCTTTCTGGTGGAATCCAGATAAGTTTGTTGGACCAGCTGGTTTGCTTCAGGCTTATCGCTTTATTGCAGATAGTCGTGATGAAGAAACCTCGCAGCGTTTGGATAACTTGGAAGACCCCTACCGTTTATTCCGCTGCCACACCATTATGAATTGTGTGGATGTATGTCCGAAGCATTTGAATCCGACTAAGGCAATTGGAAAGATCAAGGAATTAATGGTTCGAAGGGCGGTATGACCCTTAGTAATGCAGAGTTATATCGTCTCAAGAGTGATGCTCGTAGGGGTTTGCTTGAGAATGATTTGATTTTGCAGCGTTTTTTTGAGCGTTATGGCGCCCAACTGAATGCAGATGATGGAAAAGTATTAAGCCAGTTGCTAGCTCTGGAAGACAATGATCTGATGGATTTATTGATCGGTCGCAAGGATTCTGTTGCGACCTTAGAAAAAGTATCGCAAGAGGCCTCTTTTAAGTTGGTTTTACAAAGACTGAGGCAGAAGTAAATCGGATTTATGGTGCAATAGTAGCGCAGACGCATGATCAAATAGTGTATTAATCATCAATTTGAATGACTAAGGATTAGAAATGATTGAATCGGACATCAAGGCAAAATTATCGTTTTCGGACGGCACACCAGATATCGACCTGTCAATTTATAAAGGCACGATTGGGCCTGAGGTAATTGATATTCGTAAGCTGTATGGTCAAACTGGTAAGTTCACTTATGATTCAGGCTTTCTTTCCACCGCCTCTTGTAATAGCAAAATTACTTACATCGATGGCGATAAAGGTGAACTGCTTTATCGCGGCTATCCAATCGAGGAGTTGGCTCATCATTGCGACTTCTTGGAAGTTTGTTATCTGTTGATTAATGGCGAACTGCCAAATGAGAAGCAGAAGAATGATTTTGATCAAATGGTCATTCATCACACTATGGTGCATGAGCAGATGCAATTTTTCTTGCGCGGCTTCCGTCGTGATGCCCATCCAATGTCAGTTTTGACAGGCCTTGTTGGGGCAATGGCTGCTTTCTATCATGATGAGATTGACTATAGTGATCCGTATGCGCGCGAAGTTGCACAGATTCGATTAATCGCAAAGATGCCTACTTTGGTAGCAATGTCTTACAAGTATTCAGTGGGCCAACCATTTATTTATCCAGATAATTCACTTTCTTACACTGCAAACTTTATGCGAATGATGTTTGCAACACCATGTGAAGAGTACAAAGTAAATCCAGTTTTAGTTCGCGCTTTAGATCGTATCTTTATATTACATGCAGACCACGAGCAAAATGCTTCCACTTCAACTGTACGTCTGTGTGGATCTTCTGGTACAAACCCATTTGCTGCTATCTCTGCCGGTATTGCTTGTCTTTGGGGTCCAGCCCATGGTGGTGCAAACGAAGCTTGCCTACAAATGCTTAATGATATTCAAGCTCAAGGTGGTGTAGATAAAATTCATGAATTCATTGCTCAAGTAAAGGACAAAAACTCTAGCGTACGCTTGATGGGCTTTGGTCACCGTGTTTATAAAAACTTTGATCCACGTGCAAAACTCATGCGTGAAACTTGTTATGAGGTATTGAAAGAGTTGGGCTTAGAGAATGACCCATTATTCAAGTTGGCCATGACTCTTGAAAAGATTGCCTTAGAAGATGAGTACTTTGTTAGCCGCAAGCTGTACCCTAATGTAGATTTCTACTCTGGTATTGTTCAACGAGCTCTTGGTATCCCTACTGATATGTTCACCTGTGTTTTTGCCTTGGCAAGAACTGTTGGTTGGATTGCACAGTGGGAGGAGATGATTACTGATCCTGAGTACAAGATTGGCCGTCCTCGCCAGCTGTATGTTGGGGAAACTCTTCGTAAAGTTCCTAACATCTCCGATCGTAAATAACAGCCTTTAAGGGATTTCATGTCACGTACGCTATATGACAAACTGTGGGATGACCATGTTGTTTATTCTGAGCAAGATGGCACAGCCACGATTTATATAGATCGTCAGTTATTGCATGAGGTGACAAGTCCTCAGGCTTTTGAGGGTTTGAATTTAGCTGGTCGACCAGTTTGGCGTATTTCTGCTAATTTGGCTGTTTCAGATCACAATGTGCCAACAACCGATCGCTCTGAGGGTATTGTTGACCCGATTTCTAAGTTGCAAGTCGATACGCTGGATCAAAACTGTGATGCATTTGGTATTACCCAATACAAAATGAACGATGCCCGCCAAGGGATTGTTCATGTCATTGGGCCTGAGCAGGGTGCAACTTTGCCAGGCATGACAGTGGTCTGCGGAGATTCACATACAAGCACACACGGTGCCTTTGGTGCACTCGCATTTGGTATTGGTACATCAGAAGTTGAGCATGTCTTAGCAACTCAAACCCTGCTGATGAAAAAGAGTAAGAATATGCTGGTGAAGGTGGATGGCCGTCTACAACCAGGCTCTACTGCAAAAGATATCGTGCTCGCTATTATTGGCAAGATTGGTACTGCAGGTGGAACTGGTTACACCATTGAGTTTGCAGGTGAGGCCATTCGTAACTTGTCTATGGAGGGTCGCATGACACTCTGCAATATGGCAATTGAGGCAGGTGCTCGTGCTGGGCTAGTGGCCGTTGACGAAACTACCATTGACTATATTCAAGGCAGGCCTTATGCCCCTAAGGGTGAGTCTTTGCGTCATGCTTTGCAATATTGGCGCAGCTTACATTCTGATGCAGATGCGCAGTTTGACGCTGTAGTTGAATTGCGTGCGGAGGAAATTGCTCCTCAAGTGACCTGGGGCACATCACCAGAAATGGTTTTGGCAATCAGCGATCGTGTTCCTGATCCTGAAAAGGAGCGTGACTCAAATAAACGTTCTGCAATGGAGCGAGCGCTTGAATACATGGGCCTTGTTCCTAATACACCATTGAGTAATATCTCTATTGATAAGGTATTTATTGGATCTTGTACCAACAGCCGTATTGAAGATATTCGTGCCGCTGCCAAGGTTGTTGATCGCCTTGGTAAAAAAGTTGCCTCCAATGTCAAATTAGCTCTCGTAGTTCCTGGTTCCGGCTTAGTAAAGGCTCAAGCTGAGCGTGAAGGTTTAGACCGTGTGTTTAAAGCCGCGGGCTTTGAGTGGCGTGAACCAGGTTGTTCGATGTGCTTAGCAATGAATGCCGATCGTTTAGAGCCGGGTGAGCGCTGCGCCTCAACTTCAAACCGTAATTTTGAAGGTCGTCAAGGAAATGGCGGAAGAACGCACTTGGTTAGTCCAGCAATGGCAGCTGCTGCAGCAATTGAAGGCCATTTCGTTGATATTCGTAAGATTTCTTAAGGAATGATAATGCGTAAAATATCCTCTCTCACATTGATTAAAAAACTGCTGATTGTTGCTGGTATCGGCATCATCCTTTCCGCATGTGCAAATACAATGGAGGGTGTTGGTAAAGACCTTCAAACCATGGGTAATTCTATGGGCACTAGTAAAACCTCCAACACCTCTAATTCGCCCAACACTACCAATCAGTCCCAAACTCAAGGGAAAGATGTTGTTGTGACGCCAGTGAAATAAGCGCACAGCAAAAATTTTTAAAGATCATTATGGAAAAATTTACTGTATATAAGGGTTTAGTAGCTCCGCTCAACCGCGAGAATGTGGACACCGATGCCATTATTCCAAAGCAGTTTTTGAAATCCATTAAAAAAACGGGTTTTGGGCAAAATTTGTTTGATGAGTGGCGTTATTTAGACCATGGAGAGCCAGGTCAAGACTGTAGTAGTCGCCCCCTTAACCCAGATTTTGTTTTAAATCAGCCGCGCTATAAAGATGCCGGGATTTTGCTTGCCCGTAAAAATTTTGGATGCGGCAGTTCCCGTGAGCATGCACCTTGGGCTTTGGACCAATATGGCTTTAGAGCGGTGATTGCCCCAAGTTTCGCAGATATTTTCTACAATAATTGCTTTAAAAATGGACTTTTACCGATTGTTCTGACAGAACTTCAGGTGGACCATTTATTCAACGAAACCCTCGCTTTTAGCGCCTATCAGCTCACTATTGATCTGGAAGCTCAACAGGTAATTACCCCTGATGGAACCGCATATAGCTTTGATGTGGCGCCATTTAGAAAGCATTGCCTATTGAACGGCTTGGACGATATTGGCTTAACTCTGCAACATGCAGATAAAATCAAGGCTTACGAAGCTGAGCGCATCCTCAAGATGCCTTGGCTTGCAACACAACTGCCATAGTTTTACTCAGTTAAAGGCCATTTCATGAAAATTGCAGTCCTACCGGGCGATGGTATCGGCCCGGAAATCGTTGCTGAAGCCGTAAAGGTATTAAACGCGCTCGGTCCTAAATTTGACCTTGAGACAGCCCCTGTTGGTGGCGCTGCTTATGATGTCGCTGGACATCCGTTGCCGCCTGCAACATTAGAGCTTGCTAAAAAGGCGGATGCCATCTTATTTGGTGCTGTAGGCGACTGGAAATATGACGCATTGGCTCGCGAACTCCGTCCTGAGCAAGCTATTTTAGGTTTACGTAAGCATTTGGAATTGTTCGCCAATTTCAGGCCTGCAATTTGTTATGAAGAATTAACGGCAGCCTCAAGTCTCAAGCCCGAGATTGTTAGTGGGCTGGATATTTTGATTATTCGCGAGCTCAATGGCGACATTTATTTTGGTCAGCCACGCGGTATTCGTAGTTCTGAGCTCCCCTTATTCAAAGGTGCGCGTGAAGGCTATGACATGATGCACTACAGCGAGCCAGAGGTAGAGCGAATTGGTCGTGTTGCTTTTGAGGCTGCTCGTAAACGTAGCAAAAAAGTATGTAGCGTAGATAAGGCTAATGTTTTGGAGACCTCACAGCTATGGCGCGAGGTAATGATTCGGGTTGGCAAGGATTATCCTGATGTTGAGTTATCACACATGTATGTTGATAATGCCGCAATGCAATTAGTGAAGGCTCCAAAAGCATTTGATGTGGTGGTGACCGGTAACTTATTTGGCGATATTCTGTCTGATGAAGCCTCGATGTTGACAGGCTCAATTGGTATGTTGCCATCAGCTTCATTAGATAAAAACAATAAAGGTTTGTATGAGCCAAGTCATGGATCAGCTCCGGATATCGCAGGCAAGGGTATTGCCAATCCATTGGCAACCATTCTTTCTGCTGCGATGATGTTGCGCTACTCATTGGGTATGCCAACTGAAGCCGATCGTATCGAGGTAGCAGTACAAAATGTCTTGTCACAAGGTTTGCGTACCGCGGACATCTATACCGAAGGCACTAAAAAAGTTTCCACCATTGAGATGGGTGATGCTGTTGTAGCGGCCCTTGCAAAATAATGCATCACTCTGCATAGATATACTTATTAGATTATTCATCATGGCAAATACAAAAACACCTTTAGTTGGCTTAGTTGGCTGGCGCGGTATGGTTGGCAGCGTTCTTATGGAGAGAATGCTCGCTGAAAAAGATTTCGACTTAATTGAGCCTGTATTTTTTAGTACTAGCCAGTCTGGTGGAGAAGTTCCGCTCTTAAATGGTCAGAAGGTAACTAAGAGCGAAAATACTTTACTTGATGCCAATGACATCAAAGCGCTTTCTCGCTGCGATATTATTTTGACTTGCCAAGGCGGCGATTACACCAATGAGATTTTCCCTAAGCTGCGTGCAGCTGGTTGGGAAGGCCATTGGATTGATGCCGCTAGTGCATTACGCATGAAGGATGATGCGGTTCTAGTTTTAGATCCAGTTAATCGTCCGGTTATTGATAAAGCATTGGCTGCTGGTGGAAAAAACTGGATAGGAAGCAACTGTACAGTTAGCCTAATGATGATGGCTATGGGTGGTTTAGTGAAGGCCGATTTGGTTGAGTGGATCAGCGCTATGACATATCAGGCTGCTTCTGGTGCCGGCGCTCAAAATATGCGTGAGTTATTGTTGCAAATGGGCGCATTGCGTGACAGCGTAGCTATTGAGTTAGCGGATCCTTCTTCATGGATCTTAGATATTGATCGCAAAATTACCGAGACTTTACGTTCATCGGATTTTCCTAAGAAAAACTTCCGCAATACTCCTTTAGCTGGTAGTTTGATACCTTGGATTGATGTCCCTGTTGAGAATGGACAAACTAAAGAAGAGTGGAAGGGCGGGGCTGAGTTTAATAAGATCCTGGGGCGACCTGCATTTAGAACCTCAGGAAGCATTCCAATTGATGGCTTGTGTGTTCGTGTTGGTGCTATGCGTTGCCACTCACAAGGCCTAACTGTAAAGCTAAAGAAAGATATTCCATTAAATGAGATTGAGGCAATCTTGGCTAACGATAATCAATGGGTTAAGGTCATACCAAATGATCGTGAGACTACTGAACGTGAATTATCTCCAGCAGCCATTAGCGGTACATTGACAGTGCCTATCGGTCGCCTTCACAAAATGGCGATGGGCCCTGAATATCTTGGTGCCTTTACAGTAGGTGATCAACTTTTATGGGGTGCTGCTGAGCCATTGCGTCGCATGCTCCGTATTTTGCTAGAGCACTAATGTTTAGATTTAGCCAAGTTCAGTTTTCTAGAGCGCTTTGCTTAATTTGTTTAAGTTGGTCCTTCACTGCCGGAGCCATTTCTCTTGGCTCTCCAAAACTGCTTTCTAAACCCGGCGAGCCTCTCAGGGTAGAGTTTCCAATTCGGGTTGCTGCGGATGAGCAATCCACACTTTCCACTCTAAATGTCGCTATTGCCAATAAGGCATCCTTCGATCGCATAGGAATATCTCAAAAGATTCTGACCTTTAACCCTCAGGCAATGATTTATCGAAATCAGCAAGAGCAATTAATGGTTTTGGTAGAGACTGTGGAGCCCGTAAGCATCTCGGATGATCCATTTTTAGATCTTTTAATCATTTTGAATTGGTCGGCAGGAAGTATCACCAAAACCTATACCTTGTTGATTGGCGATGACCAGAAATTGTTCGTTAGATCTGGTCAAACCTTATCTGAAATCGCAGCCCAGCTGGCACCACGATTTCAGGGTGCAACTCTAGATCAAACCATGATGGCTTTATTTAAAGCCAATCCAGATGCTTTTGCTAGTGGCAGCATTAATCGTCTCCAGGCTGGTGCCGAACTGAATCAACCCAATCAAGCTTTATTGCGCTCTATTAGCCCAGCAGAAGCTCAGCAGTTTGTAGCTGAGTCACATGCTCAGTGGCTATCTGAGCGCGAACTAAAGGGCGGCGCGGTTGGCTCAAGTGTTTCTCAGAACGGTGTAATCGAGCCAGCCAAGGATCGACTCAAGATTGGCTCTAGCACTGAAGGCATTTCTGAAGAGCGGCGTTACACAGAAGACTTGGTAGCTCAAGAAAAAGCACTTGAACAGTCGAGGATTCGCGTTGCTGAACTTGAAAAAAATATTGCTGATTTGCAGCGCTTGCTTAATCAGGCTAAAGCTAGGTCTTTAGACTCAGAAAAAAATGATGGGTATTTTGGCTTGGGTGGTTTTGCCCCAGCTTTATTAGCTTTGGTTTTGATAGTGCTTACTGGTTTGTTGCTGTGGTTATTGGCAAAAAATGCCCGTCGCTCTGAAGCCTTGTATTTTTCAAATAGCATTCCTAAAGATAATCATGTTGCCAAAGAATTTCAACCATCCTCTGGTGGAATGCCAGAGCGTGCTAAGTCATTATTTGCTGGAATTGACCTAGAGTTAAAGCCTGTTAATAAATCGATCTTAACTCCCACTTCAACTGCAGAAATAAGCCCACTGGCCGATGCTCTTCGCGTTAAGTTGAATCTTGCGCGTGCTTACATTACGATTGAGGATTTTTCTGCTGCTAAAAAATCTCTTCAAGAGATTGTGCAGATTGGTGGATCTATAGATCCTGTAATTACGGTAGAAGCTCAGGGCTTGTTGACTGAGTTATCACAACGCAATAACTAAATTTTGCTATGCGTATCGCTTTAGGCCTTCAATATGATGGCAGCCCCTATTCAGGGTGGCAATCGCAACTAAATCAAAATACTATTCAAGATGAGTTGGAAAAAGCAATTACTTCATTTATAGGGGTTGATGCCGCTAAATTAAATCCCATTCGTGTCATTACGGCCGGCAGAACAGATACAGCCGTTCATGCTTTAGGTCAAGTTGTGCACTTTGATGTTGGGGTTGAGCGTGAGACCTGGTCGTGGGTTAGGGGGTTAAATACTTTCTTGCCAGAGTCTATTGTAGTCAATTGGGCAAAGGCCGTTCCAGAAGAATTTAGCGCGCGGTATTCTGCTTATGAACGTACTTATATTTATGCATTGCATGCCGGCCCATGCCGCTCTCCTATGGCATCCAATCGTGCTGGTTATGTCATGCTTCCAGCGGATCGTTGGTTTGATGTTGATGCGATGAGACTTGCTGCTAAATGTTTAATTGGTGAGCATGATTTCACTTCATTCCGCTCTTCAGAGTGTCAAAGTAAGACCCCTATTAAGACGATCTATTCGATTGAGATTTTTTCTAGTGAGCCATGGTTATATTTCAGAATCAAAGGGAACGCTTTTCTACATCATATGGTGCGTAATTTAGTAGGTAGTTTTATTCAGATTGGCATTGGCAAGCAGAAGGCTGAATGGATGGCTGAAGTTCTTGCTGCAAAGGACCGAAGTATTGCAGCGCCAACGTTTTCTCCTACAGGACTCTATTTGACTCAAATTGCCTATCCTGATGAGTTCCAGATTCCAAGGCCCTGGCTTGCTAATTCATGGCTCCCCACCAATGTTTTCTCCTAAGCTAACCTTTATTTACCATAGGCCTTATCATTTCGTATATGGGCTTACTTACATTTTCTCCAAGTCGAACCAGGGTCAAAATCTGCGGTCTTAAGGCGCCTGCTGATGTTGATGCTGCTGTTGCCGCAGGGGTTGATGCCGTCGGCTTTGTTTTCTATCCCCCAAGCCCAAGGGCTGTTACCCCCAATATTGCCGCCACATTGATTTCCCGGCTCCCGGCCGGAGTTGATGCTGTCGGTCTCGTTGTAAATGCTACAGATGCTGAATTTGAGGCTATCAGGGCAGCAAGTTCCATTACCCTATGGCAGTTTCATGGGGATGAGTCCCCTGAGGAATGCCAGCGTCTGGCTGCAGGCCAGCCTTGGATGAAGGCGGCTCGTGTTGGGAATAGCTTCGCGTTCGATGATTTTTCCCTACAATATAGCCATGCAAGCGCCTTTTTGCTCGATGCCCTAGTCGAGGGCTATGGAGGAGGGGGCGTTCCTTTTGATTGGTCAGGAATTCCACAAGCATGGATAAGCGCAAACGCGCCTCGGGTCGTTTTGAGTGGTGGGTTGAACGTTCACAACGTGGGCGAAGCTATTGCTCGCCTGCATCCTTGCGCGGTTGACGTCTCTAGCGGCGTAGAAATCAGCAAAGGTGTAAAAGATCACGCCTTGATGAAGCAGTTTATTGAGGCGGTGCGTGCTGCAGACGCAAGCACATCACTCTAATTATTTGCTGTAACTAATTAAAAGAGGTATTTATGTACGATAAGCCAGATGCAAGAGGGCACTTCGGTCCTTACGGTGGCGTATTTGTTTCTGAGACGCTCATGTTCGCCTTGGATGAGCTCAAGGCGGCATATGCAAAGTATCAATATGATCCTGAGTTTCTCGAAGAGTTCCATTATGAGCTCAAGCATTTTGTAGGCCGTCCCTCACCGGTATATCACGCTAAGCGTTGGAGTCAGATGCTAGGCGGTGCGCAGATCTATCTCAAGCGCGAAGATTTAAATCACACTGGCGCTCACAAAATTAATAACGTGATTGGCCAAGCTATGCTGGCAAAACGCATGGGTAAGCCACGCATTATTGCAGAGACTGGAGCGGGGCAACATGGTGTTGCAACTGCAACTATTTGTGCCCGCTTTGGTTTAGATTGCACCGTATACCAGGGATCCGTTGACGTAGCGCGTCAGGCTCAAAACGTGTTTCGTATGAAATTACTTGGGGCAAAAGTTGTTCCTGTTGAATCCGGAACGAAGACCCTTAAAGATGCATTAAATGAAGCGATGCGTGATTGGGTGACGAATGTGGAAGATACCTTTTATATTATTGGTACAGTTGCAGGTCCTCATCCATATCCGATGATGGTCCGAGATTTTCAGAGTGTCATTGGCGAAGAATGTAAAGTACAGATGCCTGAAATGACTGGCCGTCAGCCTGACTATGTCATGGCTTGTGTTGGCGGCGGCTCTAATGCCATGGGTATCTTCTATCCATACATTGATTTCCCAGAGGTTAAATTAGTTGGTGTTGAGGCTGCAGGCCACGGCTTAAATAGCGGCCTACACTCTGCCGCCCTTTGCGTTGGTAAGCCGGGTGTATTGCATGGTAACCGCACATATTTATTACAAGATGAGAATGGTCAAATCTCTGAAACGCACTCTGTTTCTGCTGGGATGGATTACCCCGGTGTTGGCCCAGAGCATGCTTGGTTAAAAGATTCTGGTCGTGCCGACTATGTGGCGATAACTGATGAAGAGGCTTTGAAAGCATTTCATGATTGCTGCCGTATCGAGGGCATCATTCCTGCTTTGGAGTCTTCACACGCCATTGCATATGCATGCAAATTAGCGCCTACACTTTCTAAAGATAAAACGATCTTAGTGAATTTGTCAGGCCGTGGCGATAAAGATATGCATACTGTTGCACAAGCTACAGGCTCTGAAGGTTAATTCGTGGCCCATCATAAAGATTTTGAAGAATAATTAATACGAATTGCCCATGTCAAAAATTACATCACTATTTAACGAACTCAAAGCCACAGGCAAAAAAGGTTTGATTCCTTTTATTACTGCAGGTGATCCTGATCCCAAACTCACCGTTGAGTTAATGCATGCATTGGTTCGTGGTGGTGCAAATATCATCGAGCTTGGTGTTCCCTTTTCTGATCCGATGGCGGATGGTCCAGTGATTCAGCGTTCATCAGAAAGAGCGCTTACCCAGGGCGTTACTTTGCATGGTTGCTTGGATATGGTTAAAGAGTTTCGCAAGCTTGATGCTAATACGCCAGTGGTTTTGATGGGTTACGCTAATCCGGTTGAGCAGATGGGTGCTGAACGATTTTCAACTGAGGCTAAAGCCGCTGGTGTTGATGGTGTTTTGATCGTGGACTACCCACCAGAAGAGTGCGTCGACTTTGCTGCCCGCATGAAAGTGGCAGGAGTGGATCCTATTTTCTTGCTAGCACCCACTTCATCATTAGATCGCATAAGGGATGCAGCAAAGATAGCTTCTGGTTATATCTATTACGTATCCATGCGTGGGGTAACAGGAGCATCTCACCTGAATACTCAGGATGTTGCTAGTATTATTCCCAAAATTCGTGAAGCTACCCCAATCCCGATTGCGGTAGGTTTTGGTATCAATGATGCTGAAAGTGCCCGTGTAGTATCCAAAACAGCGGATGCGGTGGTGATTGGCAGTCGAATTATTCGACTTTTGGAGGATTCCGCCCCAGGCCAAGCAGTACAATCACTTGAAACCTTCATACGTGAAATTCGCGTCGCTTTAGATAGTTAATGCACTGGATAGTTAAATACTGATGAGCTGGATCGATAAACTACTACCCCCACAAATCCAACATACGGATCCTGCGAACCGCAAATCTGTGCCTGAGGGACTGTGGGTCAAGTGCCCCAGCTGTGAAACAGTCCTTTACAGCACAGATATTGAAGCTAATTTATCGGTTTGCCCAAAATGTAGTCACCATATGCGGATTGGCGCTCGTCAGCGTCTAGATAGCCTCCTGGATCCAAAAGGGCGCTATGAGATTGGTGCTGATATCTACCCAATCGATCCACTCAAGTTTAAAGACTCTAAAAAATACCCTGATCGACTAAAAGAGGCAAACGATGCTTCCGGTGAATCCGAGGCTTTAATCGTTCTTGGCGGGAAAATAGAGGCTATTCCAGTAGTTGCTGCCTGTTTCGAGTTTCAGTATATGGGTGGCTCAATGGGCTCTGTTGTTGGCGAGCGTTTTGCGCGCGGCGTTCAGGAGGCGATAGCTAAAAAATGTGCCTTTATCTGTATTACCGCTACTGGTGGTGCGCGTATGCAAGAAAGCTTGCTTTCCTTGTTTCAAATGGCAAAGACCAACTCCATGCTGACATTGCTTTCTAAAAAAGGTTTACCGTATATTAGCGTCTTAACAGATCCAACTATGGGTGGAATTTCTGCAAGCTTTGCTTTTATGGGTGATGTGGTGATGGCTGAGCCTAAAGCTTTAATTGGCTTTGCGGGCCCTCGCGTTATTGAGCAAACTGTCCGTGAAAAATTACCTGAAGGCTTTCAGCGTTCCGAGTTCCTGTTGCAAAAAGGTGGTATTGACATGATTGTGGATCGACGCCAAATGCGAGGTGAAATTGCTCGTCTGTTGGCATTACTCCAGCAGTTGCCCGAGCCTGCGATTGCGGGTAGCGCAGCTTTATAAAGCGCTTGAGCTCCGCCCACCAACCCCCCATTCTGTTTTCTAGCCTAACGGCTTGGCTTAGTCACCTCGAAACTGCTCACCCCGTCGGTATTGATATGGGTCTTGAGCGTATTAATCGCGTTAAAGAGTCTCTAGGCCTTCATTTTGATTGTCCAGTGATTACTGTTGCCGGCACCAATGGCAAGGGTTCAACATGCGCCTATCTTGAAAGTATTTTGTTGGCATCTGGGTACAAAGTTGGCTGCCATATGTCTCCTCATTTGCTTGCATTTAATGAGCGTGCTCGAGTTAATGGTGAAGAGGTAAAAGATGCTCTCTTGTTGGAGCACTTTGCCGCAGTTGAAAATGCACGTGTCACTCTGGTTGATGCACCAACCCTAACCTATTTTGAATTTACTACCTTAGCAATCATGCATTTATTTTCCAGGGCGCATTTAGATGCGGTAGTTCTAGAGGTGGGTATGGGTGGTCGCCTGGATGCTGTAAATATTGTGGATGCAGATTGCGCAATCGTTACAAGCATTGATATTGATCACGCTGATTTTCTAGGTAGCACGCGTGAAGCAATCGGACTTGAGAAGGCAGGTATTTTTCGAGCTGGCGCTATTGCAGTTTGTGGTGACCCTTTACCCCCTCAAACTTTAGTTGATTACGCCGATAAGCTAGGTTGTGATTTATGGCTTCATGGACGTGACTATAACTTCCAAGGTGATAAGCAGCAGTGGGGTTGGGCAGGGCGTCAAAAACGCTTCAGTGGACTTGGCTATCCTGCATTGCGAGGTGCAAATCAAATCCTGAATGCTTCCGCCGTGATTGCCGCCTTAATGGCTTTGCATCAACGCCTGCCAGTAAGTGCCCAAGATATTCGAAACGGATTTGCTCTAGTAGAGCTGCCGGGTAGATTTCAGGTACTTCCAGGTCAACCAACTGTAGTACTCGATGTTGCCCACAACCCCCATGCCGCGGCCACTTTGGGACAGGGTCTTGATAAGATGGGCTATCACCCCTATACCTACGCCATTTTTGGCGCGATGGCGGATAAGGACATCGCTGGGGTGATTAAACCTTTATTGAGCAGCGTAGACTTCTGGTATTGCACCGACTTACCAACCTCTCGTGCCGCAAGTGCAGTCACTCTCTCTGAGAAACTGGTAGAGCAGGGGGTAATGGTTACAAATGTGGAGGATGGCGGTATTGAGTGCTTCCCAGATCCTGCTGCAGCGTATCAAAAAGCGCTTTCCAAGGCTGCTGAGGGTGATAGAATTGTGATCTTCGGATCCTTCTATACCGTTGCCGGTGTAATGGCATATCGAAACAACCAGGCGCATTGATCCATGATTCGTTTACCGAAGCTTTTTAAGCGAAACTCTGAGACTGAAGACCTTGATCAAGGTTCAGCCAGGAGTCGTCGTACCGTTAATAAATTAGCTCCTCGTAGTTTTCAGCGTGCTCAAGAGACTGAGGAGCTTACTCTGACCGAAGACCCAGAGAAACAGCGTGCCCGCCATCGTTTAATTGGTGCCTCTGTTCTAGTCTTGATTGCGGTAGTAGGTTTACCTCGCATCTTAGATAACAAGCCTAAGTCTGTGAATAATGATATTGCCGTAAATATTGTTACTAGCCTGCCTACACCCAATCTGGCAATGCCTGGAGTAGAAGAAAAGGTAAAACCATCCTTAATCACACAAGCCCCTGAAAAAGATAAAGAAACCCCTCAAGTTAAAGATGTTGAAGTTACGCCATCTCCTCAAGTAAAGGCAGATGCCAAATCAATAACTACAAACAAGGCCAATCCAATTGGTTTAGCTGCTGGCGAGGAAGTTGTGGCAATACCTGGCACAAACAACAAATCAAAGTCTGAAGAGCTGCCAAAAAAAGTAGGGGCTGGTAAATTCGTTATTCAGATTGGTGCTTTCGCTTCTGAAGAACGTGCAAATGGTTGGATAGCCAAGATGAAGGATCAAAAGATTCCGAATTACGTACTCAATAAAACTGGTGCTGATGGCGCGAAGCTCTATGTGTTGAGGGCAGGGCCATTTACCGATAAGGATGCAGCTGAAGCAGCCGAGAAAAAAGTCAAAGCCATGGGCCTATCCCCAAGACTTGTTGAGGTTGGGTCTCCTTAATGGAATATCTATCCACCTTGAATTTAACTACGGTGGATTATTTCACCCTGGTAGTGCTTCTGGTGTCCGCTTTAGTGGGAATATCTCGAGGGTTTTTTAAAGAAGTACTTGCTCTAGCTTCTTGGTTTGTTGCTGCTTGGGTTGCCTATCACTATACCTATTACCTATCAGTTGAATGGTTATCCACTTTTCACATGGATGAGTTGCTTACCTTGGGTGTGAGCTTTCTTATTCTATTTATTCTGACTTTGATTGTTTGCGGCCTCATTGGTAATGTCATCCAAAAGATTATTTTGTCCGTCGGTTTGAGTTTGACAGATCGTTTTCTTGGCCTTGTTTTTGGCTTAGTGCGTGGTGGCCTTGTGGTGGTTGTATTGGCAACATTGGCAGCTCTTACTCCAATTCCACAAAGCGTGGCTTGGCAAAAAGCTATTACTCGTCCAGCAATCGATATGGCAACTAGCTTAATCAAGGGGTGGTTACCTGCTGATTGGGCAAAAAAATTAGGTGATTCATTGCCTAAAATTACACCCACCGTTACACCTTCATTAACAATAGGGATCTAGACTTATGTGCGGCGTCGTTGGAACAGTTTCACACTCCCCAGTTAATCAGCTCATTTATGACGCCTTGTTGCTCTTACAACATCGCGGCCAAGATGCTGCCGGCATGGCAACCATGAACGGTAACTCATTTACGATGCATAAGGCTAATGGACTAGTTCGAGATGTATTTAGAACTCGTAATATGCGTAGTTTATTGGGTAGTGCTGGTATCGGCCAAGTTCGCTACCCCACAGCAGGCTCTGCCAGTAGCGAAGAAGAAGCGCAGCCATTCTATGTGAGTGCACCTTATGGAATTATCCTAGCGCATAACGGCAATCTTACTAATGCCGCTAGCCTTCGGGTCGAGATGGCTTACCGTGATCGTCGGCATATCAATACTAGTTCCGATACAGAAGTCTTATTAAATGTTCTCGCTGATGAGCTTCAAAAAGAAACTAATAGTGTTGCATTAGATGAAGGCGCCATGTTTAACGCAGTCACTCAGGTGACTAAGCGTGTCAAAGGCTCTTATGCTGTTGTTTCCTTAATAGCCGGTTATGGCTTATTGGCATTCCGCGATCCATTTGGTATTCGTCCTTTATGTATTGGACGAATTGATACGCCTAAGGGGCCTGAATGGATGATCGCCTCTGAGTCTGTTGCACTCGATGGCCTCGGTTTTACCTTCGTGCGTGATGTAAATCCTGGTGAAGCAATTTATATTGATTTGGATGGTAATTTTTACTCGCGCCAATGTGTACCCGATGCAGTTCTG
The DNA here is from genome assembly GCF_018881505.1 of Polynucleobacter sp. UK-Mo-2m-Kol15. Classification (GTDB taxonomy): domain Bacteria; phylum Pseudomonadota; class Gammaproteobacteria; order Burkholderiales; family Burkholderiaceae; genus Polynucleobacter. Next base: position 1,321,074 of record NZ_JACVQC010000001.1, read on the forward strand.
ACTCCGTGTATTTTTGAATATGTATATATGGCTCGTCCAGACTCTACGATTGATGGGGTGACTGTTTACAACGTACGCATGCGTATGGGTGACTATCTAGCCGAGAAGATCCGTAAAGAAACCATTCCTGGTGAGATTGATGTGGTGATGCCTATTCCTGACTCTAGCCGTCCAGCGGCAATGCAGGTGGCTAAACGCCTTGGTGTAGATTACCGCGAAGGTTTTTTCAAGAACCGCTACATTGGTAGAACTTTTATCATGCCGGGACAGGCTGTGCGTAAAAAATCAGTACGCCAAAAACTCAATGCCATGCGTATTGAGTTCAAAGATAAGACTGTATTAATTGTCGATGATTCTATAGTCCGCGGCACAACATCATTTGAGATCGTGCAGATGGCGCGAGAGTCTGGCGCTAAGAAGGTCATTTTTGCATCTGCTGCACCTCCTGTTCGTTTCCCAAATGTCTACGGTATTGATATGCCAACCCGCAGTGAGTTAGTGGCTTATGGCCGTACCGACGAAGAGATTAATAAGATGATTGGTGCAGATCAGTTGATCTACCAAAGTGTTGAAGACATGAAGCAGGCTGTGAAAGATATCAACCCTAATATCCAGCACTTTGAAGCATCCTGTTTTGATGGTCATTATATTACTGGTGATATCAATGAATCTTACTTGGACGCCTTAGAGGCCGCTCGCAATACCTCAGAGGCTAAGGCAGATCGTCAGCGTGATTCCAGCGACTTCGCCCGCTCACAACTACATCTGCATCTAGCTACGGAAGACTAAAAACAACGATTGGGTTCCTCGGGCATGCCTGTCTGAGGCAATTCTGCAATTCGGTGTCAAAATAGAAGTATGAAGAGTAAAACCACCCGCAAAAAACCCGATTTTTCTAGGCTTGCACTTGAGACCTTAGCGGTTCGTGCAGGCACACGTCGTACCGCTGAATTTCAAGAACATTCAGAGGCGATGTTCCTCACCTCAAGCTTTTGCTTTGATAGCGCTGAGCTTGCGGCTGATGGCTTTGCACATGCAGATCAGGGCTTTATTTATTCGCGCTTCACTAATCCAACCGTCAGCATGTTCCAAGACCGTTTGGCTGCGCTAGAGGGTGGTGAAGCTTGCATTGCAACCTCCTCCGGCATGGCGGCCATTTTGACAATGGCAATGTCTCATCTCCAAGCTGGCGATCATGTGGTTTGCTCTCGCTCTGTGTTTGGTGCAACCATCCAATTATTTAGCAATATCTTAGGGCGATTTGGCATCACAACTACTTATGTGGATTTATCCGATACCAAGGCTTGGCAGAATGCTGTCCAAGAAAATACGAAGCTATTTTATTTAGAAACACCCTCAAACCCGTTGACTGAGATTGCGGATATTAAAGCAATCTCCAAGATTGCAAAAAAATCGAAGGTATTATTTGCTGTAGATAATTGCTTCTGCACACCAGCACTACAAAAACCACTTGCATTAGGTGCTGATGTAGTTATCCATTCGGCAACTAAATACCTTGACGGCCAAGGTCGTGTAGTAGGTGGCGCCATTGTCGGTAGTAATGATTTCATTATGGGCAAGGTATTTCCATATGTTCGAACTGCTGGACCAACGCTCTCAGCATTCAATGCCTGGGTATTTTTAAAAGGTTTAGAGACTCTAGAGTTGCGTATGAAGCAGCAGAGTCAGAATGCTTTAGAGATTGCCCAGTGGTTAGAAAAGCAGCCTGGAGTAGAGCGTGTTTATCACCCTGGTTTAAAGTCTCACCCTCAGCATGCTTTAGCAAAACGTCAGCAAAAGGCAGCTGGTGCAATCTTGTCGTTTACTCTCAAGGGTGGCAAAAAAGCGGCCTTCAAGCTTATTAATCAAACTCAGCTTTGTTCAATCACGGCAAATTTGGGCGACACTCGCACTACGATTACACATCCAGCAACAACAACGCACTGTCGTGTTAGCCCTGAAGCTCGCCAAGCGGCTGGCATTACTGATGGCCTAGTTCGGATTGCAGTTGGCTTAGAAAATGCAATAGACCTAAAGAATGACCTCATCGGTGGATTAAAGAAGTAAAGCTTGAATTTATTGAATATCTACTAATCAATGCGCTTTATTGATGCAAAACAGTTTTGGAACGAGCGTTTCAACAAACCAGAGTTTATATTTGGCAAAGATCCCAATGAATATCTGGTTGAGCAAGCATCTAAATATCTAAAGCCAAACTCCTCCGTTCTCTGTATTGCTGATGGGGAAGGGCGCAATGGTGTCTGGCTAGCTAAGCAGGGTATGAACGTCACAGGTTTTGATATTTCTGAGATTGCGCTTGCGAAAGCTCATCAGTTTGCTGCTGATAATGCAGTTCATATTCAATATAACCTTTGTGATACTGATGGCTTTAATTGGCAGGCCAATTCATATGATGCTGTTATTGCTATCTTTATTCAGTTTGCTGACCCTGAAATGCGTGCCAGAATTTTCAGACAAGTACATCAAACTCTTAAACCAGGTGGTGTATTTATTCTTCAGGGCTACACACCTAAGCAATTGGAATATAAAACAGGTGGTCCATCACTGATAGAGCATCTGTACACCGAAGAAATGATTCGTGGGCTCAGTCAGGAATTTAATATTCTTGATCTACGGTGTTATGAAAAAGAATTATCTGAGGGTACCAAACATAGTGGTATCTCAGCCCTGCTTGGTATGGTTGCTCAAAAGACTATTTAAAAATAGATGACTCTTGAAACCTTCTTGGGTCATTAATGGGCCTTAAGGGCATGATATGAATTTGATTACCATCGAACTCGAGATGCATTTGACCTCCAAGCTCCATGCATAAGCGCTTTACCTCCGCAGAGGAAGCCTCCCATTCAATCGTGTTTTCACTATCCTGAATTCTTAATTGAATCACTGCAATTTGACCCAGACTACTCATCCTTTCAACTACTACTGGTACGCTGGCGTTAGTCGGAATGTTATGAACGCTTAAACCGCTTTGGGGGATAACCCAAGCTACACGAGCTTTAGGTGGGATTTTGCCTTTATCGATAACGCTGAAGACTTCTCTGCAGCCATCCCAGCTTAACTTTCCCGAGTCAAAAACGCCATGAAACTTATTGCTGATGCCAACCAATTCAGCAACCCTTGAATTTCTTGGCTTCTGAAATAGGGTCTGTGGAGTTGCAGTCTGCAAGCTAATGCCTTGATCTATTACCGTGATGCGGTCAGCCAATAAATCAGCCTCTCGTAAATCATGTGTTACCAATAGGATAGGAATATTCAAATCAGCGCGAAGCTCAGCCAATGTCTTGTAAAGACTTTGACGGGTTGGCGCGTCAATTGCTGAAAATGGCTCATCTAGAAGCAATGCTTTAGGTTGCCTTGCTAGCGCTCTTGCTAAAGCAACGCGTTGCTGTTGTCCGCCAGAAAGTTGGTGTGGCATGCGTTCATAAAGACTTGCAATGCCCATGCGATCCAGTAACTCCATGCTAATTGTCTTACGTTCAATTGCATTTAGTCCGGAGTTTTCCAAAGGAATCAATACATTGCCTAATGCGCTGAGATGAGGAAAGAGTGCGTACTGCTGAAATAAGAACCCACACGATCTTTCTGCAGGAGTAAGCTCAAGGGCTTTGCTAGCAGTACTATCAGCGTCAAGCCAGACTTCGCCATTACATTCAATTTTTCCGCTTGCTGTTTTATTTAGGCCGGCAATAGATCTGAGGACTGTAGTTTTGCCGCTTCCAGAGGGGCCAACTAAAGCATGAAGTTCACCAGGCGCACATTCCAGGCTAATGTGTAACGGGCTAGGGGTGACCTGATTAATTTTTACCATCAACATTAATTCAACCCTCTGCGTCGAGTTGGATTACCGCCAAATATCCCATATGAAAGCGCAATACAAAGAAGCGACGTTCCAAGGAGTACAAGCGCTATAGTGCCGGCGCCAGCCGTGTCAAAGCTTTGGACCTTGTCATAAATTGCAATGGATGCTGTTTTCGTCTCCCCAGGTATGGCACCACCAACCATGAGGATCACCCCGAATTCCCCAAGAGTATGTGCGAAAGTGAGGGCGGCTGCACCAGTAATACCTCGCCAAGAAAGAGGCAGTTCTATTAAGCGAAATATTTGCCAGTTGCTGAGGCCACTCGCTTGAGCAGCTTCCCTAATTTCAGGGTTTATAGCCTCAAATGCCCTTTGGATGGGTTGAATGGCAAATGGGATATTTACTATCAATGACGCTATCAGAATGCCCGCGAATGAAAACACGAGAGGGATGCCGAAAATGCTGGTGTTGCCAAAACAAACCAAGAGGTAGTAGCCCAAAACAGTAGGAGGAAGTACCAAGGGAAGTGCGAGGGCAGCCTCGAGCCATGGGCGACTTCTATTCAGCGTCACTAGCTTATGGGCTACCCATATCCCAAATGGGAGTATCAGTGCCATAGTCCAAAAAGCGAGCTTTAGGGATAGCATAATTGCATCAATATCCATTCCTTGATTGTATTGCTTTGTGGCTTAGGGTATTTCACTATATAAGTCTTTGGACTTTAGGAGTCCAATATATGCGTATATATGCATATATTATTAAGGCAATGAATATTAAAGCCAAAGTCAAGAAAGCAACAAAAGATCTTTCTCCTAAAGAGATGGAGAAGGTATTCACACGGGTTGCTCAATATTTCACTGTACTTTCAGAGCCTTCTCGTCTGCGCATTATGTATGCGGTGTGCAGTGGTGAAAAATCTGTTTCTGAAGTTGTTGAGTTGTGCGGCTCTAGTCAGGCTAATGTTTCACGTCACCTTGCAGAACTCCACAAAGCAGGCATTTTACTAAGGCGCAAAGAAGGCATTACTGTTTTTTACTCAATCGCAGACAACGCAACTGTAGAAATGTGTCAAACAGTGTGCGCCAAGATCGCGGAGAGTTTGCATTAATTTTGAAGTATCTATTTATTAAAGCAGAGATTACATGAGCAAAAAACAATTGGAGATTAAAGCGCAGGATATTAGCGCTATCGAAAAGCCAGCTAATCAGGCTCGCTTGGTTAAAGCTCCTGAACATTTTATTTCCCAAGAGCTGATTGCTGATATCAATGCAAACGGCCTAGATGAAAATCGTCGCGGATTCTTGCGCAAAGGATTCATGTCTGCTTTGGGTGGCGCGACAGCTGGTTTGGCTGCCCCACTGGCAATTGCTGCCGGTGAGGGGGATCCAGCCATTTTAGAAAAGCAAGAATGGCAAACAACACTTGGTAAGAATGTGGCAACTATGCCTTACGGCATCCCTTCTATTTATGAATCTAATCTTATTCGACGCGAGTCTCCAGGTTTAACACGTGTATCTGCTGCCTCGGTTGCGTTTACTCCGCTTCAAGGTTTGTTTGGAACGATTACTCCCAATGGATTACATTTTGAGCGTCATCATCAAGGTTGGTATAACGTCAACCCAGAAACCCATCGCTTGATGGTGAATGGCTTGGTGAAAAACCCACGCGTTTTCACAATGAACGACCTCATGCGCTTACCGTCTATCTCTCGCACACACTTCATTGAGTGTGGTGCAAACACTGGATTGGAGTGGGGCAATGTTGCTGTTCCTACCGTTCAGTACACCCACGGCATGCTTTCTTGCTGCGAATTTACCGGAGTACCTTTGAAGGTCTTGCTTGAGGAGTGCGGCGCCGACTTAAAAAAAGGAAAGTTCATGCTGGCTGAAGGTGGCGATGGTTCAGGGATGACTCGTACCATTAATCTCGAGAGCTGTCTTAACGACACGATCGTTGCTTGGGCTATGAATGGTGAGATGCTGCGTCCCGAAAATGGCTTTCCATTGCGTTTAGTAGTACCTGGTGTTCAAGGCGTCAGTTGGGTTAAATGGTTGCGCCGTTTAGAGGTGGGCGATATGCCTTGGAATTCAAAAGACGAGGCAGTGCACTACATTGAACTAATGCCAAATGGTGATCACCGCCAATACGCCTCTATTCAAGAGTGCAAGTCTGTAATCACAACGCCATCTGGTGGACAACAGCTTTTAGATAAAGGCTTCTATAACGTGAGTGGCATGGCTTGGTCTGGCCGCGGAAAAATTACCCGTGTAGATGTCTCTTTTGATGGCGGCAATAACTGGCGGACCGCCCGCCTAGAAACCCCAGTTCTTACCAAATCCATTACTCGTTTCAATATTGATTGGGTATGGGATGGATCTCCTTCAATCATGCAATCTAGAGCGATAGACGATACCGGCTATATTCAACCTTCCATTAAGGCACTCAGAAACGTACGTGGTACTCGATCCATCTACCACAACAATGCAATTCAATCTTGGAAATTAGATTCCAACGGCGAGGTGAGTAATGTTCAAGTTGGATAAATTTAGAGCCCGTCTAGGATTTGCAACGCTTATCTTGCTTGCTACCCAATTAACATTTGCCCAAACAGGCTCGGCTAAATATCCCGGTATTGGTAGGGCGGCTACACCTGCTGAAGTTGCTGCTTGGGACATTGATGTGCGCCCCGACTTTAAAGGGTTACCAAATGGATCTGGTTCAGTTGAAAAAGGTCAAGTCATTTGGGAGGCCAAGTGTGCAAGTTGTCACGGCACCTTTGGTGAGTCAAATGAAATCTTTACCCCGATCGCTGGTGGCACTACTAAAGATGACGTTAAGACTGGTCGCGTTGCCTCATTAAAAGATATGAAGCAGCCCCAAAGAACGACCTTAATGAAAGTGCCGACAGTGTCTACATTATGGGATTACATCTATCGCGCGATGCCATGGAATGCTCCTAGGTCATTGTCGCCTGACGATACTTATGCTCTGGTTGCATTTATTCTGAATCTTGGTGATATCGTTCCAGATGATTTTGTACTTAGTGATAAGAATATTGCCAAAATCCAGATGCCAAATCGAAATGGAATGACCACCAAGCATGGCTTTTGGAGTGTTAGCGGCAAACCTGATGTCAATGGAAAGGCTTGCATGCAGAACTGCGTTCAATTCGTTCAAATTGGCTCGACATTACCTGATTTTGCACGTAATGCGCATGAAAATATTGCAGAGCAAAATCGGATGTATGGTCCCTATCGCGGGGCGGATACCACTAAGCCGCCAATTAAAGAGCTGCCTGGCTCATCAGGAGTTGGTTTAGCTCACGCTTCAGATACCCATTCTTCATCAGCAAAAGGACCGGCTGCGTTGTTTAAGAATGAGAACTGTTCCGCCTGTCATGCCCAGAATGCTAAGTTGGTTGGCCCTTCGATCGCTGATATTGCTAAGAAGTATGAAGGTCAGAGTAGCGCAGTCGAAAAGTTGATGGCTAAAGTAAAAGTAGGTGGCGCAGGCGTTTGGGGCTCTATTCCAATGCCAGCTCAAGCCCAGCTTTCTGACGAAGATCGTAAGACATTAGTGGTCTGGATGCTTTCTGGCGGCAAATAAAATGGTGAATTGGCATTAAGTAGCGTGTTTTCATGCAAAAATAAGCAATAAATTGAGGATAGTACAGATTAATAAAGGAGTTTTTATGAATCAGCAGCGTCGTAGTGTATTGAAGTATTCAGCAGTTTTTGGCTTGATGGCCTCTACAGGCCTTATCAGCACTGCTCAAGCTCAAGAGTGGAATAAGGCTGCCTTTGAGGGCAAAGGTATTGATGATGTGTTCAAGATCATGGGCGCTGGTAGCCCAGATAAATCATCTTCAGTAACTTTAAACGCCCCCGATATTGCCGAAAACGGTGCAGTTGTTCCTGTTGGTATTACCACTACGCTGAAGGCTGAGCAGATGGCAATTTTGGTTGAAAAGAACCCAAGCGCACTGGCTGCACAATTTTTTATTCCAGCAGGGACTGATTCTTTTGTTACTACCCGCATCAAGATGGGCCAAACATCCAATGTATACGGTCTGGTAAAGGCTGATGGTAAGTGGCTAATGACTGTTAAAGAAGTCAAAGTGACGCTTGGTGGTTGCGGCGGTTAATGCTGAACTAGATTAATAAATACAACATACAAAAAGAGGAAGCAAAATGGGTGATCCAATGCGCGTAAGAGCTGCTGAAAGCGGCGGTACTGTAGATGTAAAAATTTTGATGAAACATGATATGGAATCAGGACAGCGTAAGGATGCTGCTGGTAAAACAATTCCGGCTTGGTTCATCAGCACAATCAATGTAAAAGCCAATGGCAAAGATGTGTTTAATGGCCAATTTGGTCCGGCAGTTTCTAAGGATCCATTCTTGAACTTTAAGTACAAAGGCGCAAAGGGTGACAAGATCGTCGTGACTTGGAACGATAGTAAGGGCGACAAGCGCACTGACGAAGCAACCGCTTCCTAATTTGCTTTAATAATGATCACCGCCTCCGTGGTTCTGAAAGGGTAGGAAATGCAGCGTAAATTGACCTTAGGGTTAGCTACTGGTTTAGTAGCAACTTTATTAACTTTTGCATCTTCAGTGTCAGCACAAAAAAGTGCAGCAGATGATATTGCCAAATATCGAGAGATGATTGCAGATGGTAATCCTTCAGAGCTTTACGAGGCAGCGGGTGAGGAATTATGGAAAAAACCTGCTGGCCCCAAAAATGCCACCCTTGAACAATGTAATTTAGGTTTAGGTCCTGGTGTTGTAAAGGGCGCTGCTGCGCAATTACCTCGATACTTTAAAGATACAAATAAGGTTCAAGATCTGGAATCGCGTTTAATGACCTGTATGCAAGTGCTGCAGGGTCGAGATCCTCAGGAGATGATTGATTCACCATTCCAAAGAGGTCCGAAGAAGGATATGGAGGCTATTGTTGCCTACGTTGTTACGCTATCTAAAGGCGAGAAGATCAAAGTAAGTACTGCGCATCCAAAAGAAAAAGAAATGTATGACCTTGGTAAGCGTGCCTTCTTTTTCCAGGGCGGTCCAATGGATTTCTCCTGTGCCTCTTGCCATGCTGAGAATGACAAGCGTATTCGTTTACAAGACCTTCCGAATATCACAGAGCAAAAGGGTGCAGCCCTTGGTTGGGGTTACTGGCCTGCATATCGCGTATCTAGTGGGCAATTTTGGACTATGCAGCAACGTCTAAATGATTGCTTCCGTCAGCAACGCTTCCCATACCCTATTTACGGCTCTGATGTCACTATTGCTTTATCTATGTATATGGCCAAGACCGCTAATGGCGGCACTGTTGAAACACCTGGCTTAAAGCGTTAATAGATAAGAGAGAAGAATATGAAAATTAAATACTTAAAACAACTCTTAGCTATCTCTAGTTTTCTTGTTGTAGCGGGTTTTATAGTTACTCCTGCGTCTGCTCAGCAAAAGAATGATCCCAAATTTAACAAGATGATCCAAGATAGTTTCAGAGCCGAGGGAATCGCCGGGTTAGATCGTATCGATCAAGATGCTACACAGAAGTTCTGCTCAGACCCCCAATTCGCTAATAGCAAAAAAGGCGAAGCGATGAGAGAGAAGATCCAAAAAATGAATATGGACTCGATTAAACAGCCATCTGATGGTAAGTACATTGGTGATTGGAAGAATGGTGAAAGGATTGCCCAAAGTGGTCGTGGCGCAACATGGTCTGACAAAGCTGATACCCCAATCGGGGGCGGTTGTTATAACTGCCACCAAATTGATTCCAAAGAAATTTCTTATGGAAACATTGGTCCTTCATTGACTGGTTATGGAAAATTACGTGGCTATTCCAAGGAAGTCATAACCTACACCTGGAATCGTATTAATAATTCTAAGGCGTACAACGCTTGCAGCAATATGCCGCGTTTTGCGCATTTCAAATTATTAAATGAACAGCAAATCCAAGATGTGATGGCTTTATTGCTTGATCCAGAATCTCCTGTGAATAAATAACGCGCTAAAACAGGCCGAAAGGCCTGTTTTTTTAAGGGAATACCATGTCTTTAAATCGTCGTGAATTCTTGCAGGCATTAGCTATTGCCTCCGCTGGTGGCATGAGCTTGCAATCTAATTTTGCTAACGCACAAACTACTGCACAAAAATTTTATGATTTGCCCAAGTTTGGCAATGTCCATTTCTTACACTTTACCGACTGCCATGCGCAACTACTGCCGATCTATTTTCGCGAACCGAATGTCAACATAGGTATTAGTGGTCAAGAAGGAAAAACACCTCATTTGGTGGGCGAATATTTTCTAAAGGCCAATGGCATCAAGCCTGGGACGCGTGATGCCCATGCTTTTACTTATCTTGATTACGTGGCTGCAGCTCAAAATTATGGAAAGATGGGTGGCTTCGCTCATATGGCAACTTTGATTAAACAAATCAAAGCTAGTCGTCCGAGTGCGCTGCTGTTAGACGGTGGTGATACATGGCAGGGCTCAGGTACATCCCTCTGGACTAATGGCCAGGATATGGTTGATGCAGCGCTGCTCTTAGGTGTTGATGTCATGACGCCGCACTGGGAGATGACGCTCGGCGAGAGTCGGGTTATGGAGATTGTCAATGGAGACTTCAAGGGTAGGGTTTCTTTTGTAGCGCAAAATATTAAAACTGCAGACTTCGGTGATTCCGTATTTAATCCTTATGTGATGAAGGTGCAGAATGGCGTTCAGGTTGCCATTATTGGTCAAGCATTCCCGTATACGCCAATTGCTAATCCACGTTACTTCACCCCTGACTGGACATTTGGCATTCAAGAAGACAATCTCCAGAAGACTATTGATGAAGTGAAAGCTAAGGGTGCAAAAGTAGTTGTGTTGCTATCCCATAATGGCATGGACGTCGACTTAAAAATGGCTTCCCGTATTACTGGTTTAGATGCCATTATGGGCGGTCATACGCATGATGGCGTACCAATTCCAGTCAAGGTCAAAAATTCAGGTGGAGTCACCTTGGTTACTAATGCAGGTTCAAATAGTAAATTTTTAGGTGTACTGGATTTTGACGTTAAGGGTGGTAAGCCGGTCGATTTTCGTTATAAGCTATTCCCAATTTTCTCCAACATGATTCCTGCAGATCCGGCGATGAATAAGCTGATCGCAAAAGTGCGGGCGCCATATGAAACGAAGTTGAATGAAAAATTAGCCACTACAGATGGTCTCTTATATCGTCGCGGTAACTTCAATGGTAGCTTTGATCAATTAATTTTGGACGGATTAATGGCTCAGAAAAATGCGGAGATCGCATTCTCGCCAGGATTCCGCTGGGGTACAAGTTTGCTACCAGGTCAAGCAATTACTCGCGAAAATCTACTAGATCAAACTGCTATTACCTATCCCTACACCACAGTTACCAATATGTCTGGTGAAACTATCAAGACTATTCTTGAAGATGTAGCAGATAACCTTTTTAATCCTGATCCTTATTATCAACAGGGTGGAGACATGGTTCGTGTAGGGGGTATGCAATACACCATTGATCCAACTGCATCTGCCGGAAAACGCATTAGTGATATGCGCTTAAATGGTAAAGATATTGACCCAAGCAAAACTTATAAAGTCGCCGGCTGGGCTCCAGTTAGTGAAGATGCGAAGAATGCTGGTGGCGAACCAATCTGGGATGTTATTGAGCGTCATTTACGCGATGTCAAAGTTGTTAAAGCAGTTAAGCTTAATGAGCCAATTATTAAGGGAATAAAAAATAACCCTGGAATGGTTTCACTCTAATTCTTTTTACTCGAAACAAATCATGAAAAAAATACTTCAGTGCCTTGCCACTTCTTTCATTCTCTTTTTCCCAGGCGCTTATGCTGCAGGGCCAACAGAAGTGGTTTATCACATAGATGATGCAGAGTCTCAAGGAATTAAAGGGTTGCGTAATATTCGGAATCATTTAGACGTATCCCCCCAAACCAAGATCATTGTTGTTACCCATGCCAATGGCGTAGATATTATGATGGAAGGCGCGAAAGATAAGAGGAATGGAATTGAATATGCGCCTCTAGTCGGCGCATTAAAATCACGCGGCGTTCGTTTTGAAGTCTGCGAAATCACTTTAAAGAATCGCAATCTCACAAAAGATCAGTTCACTCTTGATACTGACTTCACTCCATCTGGCGTTGTGCGAGTGGCAGACCTTCAGTATCAAAATCATTTCGCCTATATCAAACCTTAAGTTTTGACTGCCATGGGGTCCAACTTAGGATTTGGCGCAATGCGATCATTATTATTTGGTATTCTCTCTCTTTTGGCATTTAGCGCTACAGCTAATAAGATTGATCAACTTGTTTTAAAGCCTATTCAGGTAGCTCCTCACACTTATTTTGTGAGAGGCTTACCGGAAATGGGTAGCAGTAAGAACCAAAACTTTATTTCGAATGCGGGCTTTGTCATTACACCCAAAGGTGTAGTGGTAGTTGATGCCCTAGGCTCGCCGGTTCTCGCAAAGAAACTCATAGCTGAAATTAAAAAGCTTACTTCCCAGAGAGTAGTCGCCGTCATTGTGACTCACTACCATGCAGATCATGTTTATGGTCTACAAGAGTTTAGGAGCATTGGAGCAAAGATTTATGCGCAAGGTGAGGGTAGAAGCTATATCACCTCAGAAACCGCTAAACAGCGGCTGATTGCTTCTAGAATAGATTTTGCTCCCTGGGTGAATGCTTCTACTAAGCTGATAGGGGCTGATGTCTGGATAGACCGGAGCTACACCCTAACAGTTGGTAGTGTTGTGTTTAAGATAAGCAGAGTAGGTCCTGCCCACGCTCCAGAGGACTTAATTATTTATGTCCCATCCGAGAAAGTACTTTTTGCCGGTGATTTAGTATTTCGTGGTCGCATTCCTTTTGTCGGTAATGCGGATAGCAAGGGTTGGTTGCAGGCTTTGGATGAAATTGGGTCACTGAATCCTAATGTTGTGATTCCGGGCCATGGTGCGCACTCCATTAATCCCGTCGACGATATACGCTTCACTAGAGAGTATTTAAGGTATTTACGTGAATCAATGACAAAATCAGCTGTCAATATGGACCCCTTTGAGGAGGCCTATCAACAGACTGATTGGTCAGAATACGAAGGAATGCCCTTGTTTAGGGCCGCAAACCGGATGAATGCCTATAACGTTTATTTATCAATTCAGGCGGAATAGGGCAGATTTGTCATCTGGGCTTTAAAATAGCCAATTACTTAGCTAAACGACTGATTTCAAATGAAATTACCACTGATTAAGCTTTTCTTTATTCTGCTTAGCCTATTTGGGCTGAATCTGTCCGTCTATGCTGCACCAGATATAGCCAATGGCAAAAAAATTGATCAGCAGCAATGCTACGCCTGCCACGCAAAAAAATCTGGCTTTGGTAATGGCGATATGATCTACACGCGCAGCGATAGTAGGGTAAAAACCCTGCAGAATTTAAAGACGATGGTAGCAAGGTGCAACACTGAACTGCGCCTTGATCTTTTCCCTGAGGACGAGGCTGATGTCACAGCCTTTCTCAATCAACAGTTTTATAAATTTAAATAATTTCAGTAAAGAATTTTGATTATGGATGTGGTATATATTTCTTCACTTAGCAAATCAGTTTTACTTGCTACCTTTGCGATCACTTTTTTGCTTGGTGCGGTAATGCAAAAAACAGGTTTTTGTAGCATGGGTGCAGTATCAGATATTTTTATTATGTCTAGCTGGAGTCGCTTGAAGCAATGGTTCCTCGCTATCGGCGTTGCTATTGTTGGTTTTGCTTTAATGTCGTATTTGGGGTTGATAGATCCACTGAAGAGCATGTATACCGGTAGTAAGTTTTTATGGCTTTCCAGTATTGTCGGCAGCATATTGTTTGGCTTTGGAATGGTGCTTGCGTCGGGATGTGGAAGCAAAACCCTTGTTCGAATCGGCGGCGGTAACCTCAAGTCCATCATTGTGTTTATTGTTCTTGGGCTGACTGCTTACATGACCATGAAAGGCTTTCTGGGTGTAATTCGCATTAATACCTTAGATTCTGTATTTATTGCGCTCAATACCCCTCAAGACTTGCCAAGTATTCTGAGCCCCATTATTGGGATTGCTAGAAATAATCTCCATCTTGCCCTTGGCTTGATTATTGGATTTGCCTTTATTGCCTATGCGCTTGCGAGCAAAGCTTTTTGGACGGCGGAGAATGTATTTGCTGGAATTGCTGTTGGACTAGCTATCTGCGCCGTATGGTTTGTATCTGGAAACGTAGGTTTTGTTGCCGAAGATCCTAATACCCTGGAAGAAGTATTCTTGGTCACCAACTCTGGGCGCATGGAGAGCCTTTCTTTTGTGGCGCCTTATGCATTCTCACTGGATTGGTTGATGTTATATAGCGATACTTCTAAGGTTATTACACTTGGTATTGCGGCTGTTGGTGGAATGATTTCTGGATCAGCCTGTGTTGCTCTACTGACTAAGTCTTTCCGCTGGGAGAGTTTTCGAGATACCGAAGACACAGCCAATCATTTAGTTGGTGCTGCTTTGATGGGATTCGGTGGGGTCACTGCACTTGGCTGTACTGTTGGCCAAGGCTTGAGCGGGATTTCTACGTTAGCGATTGGTTCGTTTCTTGCCTTACCGGGATTTATCGTTGGAGCATACTTAGCTCTTCGTTATTTGGAAACACGTGATGCTCCCAATCCCTGTAGTTAACTTTTAAGTAGATTCAACAATATGCAAATTGATTGGTTAGCATTTTCTCCCGGCCCTGCATTTTTAGGTGGCATCTTATTGGGGGTTTCAGCTGCCTTATATGTCATTCTTCATGGCCGTATTCTTGGTATTAGTGGAATTATTTCTGGATTACTTTCACCTAAAGAGGGTGATGTTCATTGGCGCTTAAGCCTTGTATTGGGCTTATTGAGCGCCCCATTTTTAGGAAGTTTGATATTTGATCTTCACACAAGGTCTGTAATTGATGCTGATTGGTTGGCTATCATTATTGCCGGTTTTCTAGTGGGTTTTGGTGCGAACTATGGATCCGGCTGTACAAGCGGCCATGGTGTCTGTGGCCTATCTCGCTTATCTCCAAGATCTTTGGTTGCCACCATATCTTTTATGAGTGCCGGTTTTTTGATGGTGTTTGTAATTCGCCATATGCTGGGCCTATAAATGATGAGAAGACATCTTACTTTCTATAGCCAGTATTTAATCGGCGTTTTATTTGGACTTGGCCTTATAATTTCCGGCATGAGCAACCCGCAGAAGATTCTGAACTTTCTTGATCTTGCTGGCAATTGGGACCCATCTTTGATATTTGTAATGGGTGGAGCAATTCTTGTAGGGCTAGGTGGCTTTTACATAGTCTCAAAACGAACTGAGGCCTTTTTTGGTGGCGCCCTCCATATTCCTACGAGAAGGGATATTTCCAGGCCCCTTGTGATTGGCAGTCTTATTTTTGGAGCCGGCTGGGGTATTGCTGGCTTCTGCCCAGGCCCTGCAATAGTTGCTCTCGGAGCTGGCCACCTTAAGGCGCTGGTCTTTGTATTGGCAATGTTGGCTGGTATGGCTATCTGCAACCGCTTCTTTACGGGCCACAAAAGGTAAGTCTGATTTAAAATCTAAATTTGTTAGTTTTTAAACCCTTTTTTCATTTTTTGATGTTTATATGAGCCTTCCTATTTCTTGCCACACTGATCAGTTCGGTACTCTCGGTCAAATTGATCCCAGCCACTTATCTGAAATTGTTGAACAAGGTTACAAAAGTATCATTAATAATCGTCCTGATTTTGAGGGCGGCCCTGATCAGCCCACTAATGCCCAAATCCAGGCACAAGCTCAAGCATTGGGTTTGAACTACGCTTTTTTACCGGTGATTCCAGGTGCATTTACGCCAGAGCAAGTAGTTGAGATGGCGCACTTGCTAAAAACTATGCCCGGTCCCATTTTGGCCTTTTGTCGCTCAGGCGCCCGCTCAACCAATTTGTATCATATGGCTCTGCAAGTTCGCTGATCTTGCGGCTACGCTAGGATATTGTTTGCAGCTCAGTAATCCGCACATTTTTGGAATAGATAAACTTGCCTCCTCTTTAGGTGAGTTCGATGCAATCATTGATGTGAGATCGCCAGCAGAATTTGCTCTTGATCACATCCCAGGCGCTATAAACCTGCCTGTTTTAAATAATGAAGAGCGGATTGAGATCGGTACTTTGTATAAGCAAGTATCGCCTTTTGCTGCCAAGAAATTAGGGGCCTCCTATGTTTCGCGCAATATTGCGAATCACTTAGAAAATACTTTGATTGATTTCCCAAGGGAATGGCGTCCTTTGATTTACTGTTGGCGTGGTGGTGAACGTAGCGGCGCATTTACCCATATCCTGAATCGCATTGGCTGGAAGGCCATGCAGCTGCAGAGCGGTTATCAAGGTTTTCGGCGTGTTGTGATTGATGACTTGGATAAAGCTGCGAATGATTTTTCCTTTCAAGTCATTGCCGGAATGACTGGCAGTGGCAAAACGCGTATCCTCCAGGAAATAGGTTCTTTGGGTGCACAGATTCTTGATTTAGAGAGCTTGGCTATTCACCGCGGCTCTGTTCTTGGTAATGAGCCCAATATTGAACAGCCATCACAAAAAAGTTTTGAGACTAATTTATGGAATGTATTTAATTCTTTAGATCCATCCAAGATAGTTTTTGTCGAGTCCGAAAGCAAAAAGGTGGGTGGAGTGCATATTCCCGATTCTCTGATGGAGCGTATCCGAGAGGGTGAATGTATTGAGCTTCGCTCAAGTACCAATACGCGCGTCTCTTGGTTGCTGCGTGAATATAAGCACTTCTTATCCAATCCCGAAAGTTTTAAGGATAAGTTGAGTCTGCTGACATCGCGTTATGGCAAGGAACAAATTGCAAAATGGCATACGGCGATTGACGCAGGAGATTTTGAGAATTTGGTTGAGGAATTATTGGTAATGCATTACGACCCATCGTACCAATCCTCAATCATTCGCAATTTTCCGAATTATCGTGAGGATCATTTTGTGCAGCTTGAGGATGATAGTGATGAAGCCTTCGCAAGAACAGCAAAAGACCTCATCACCAAACTCAGGCTTTAACTAAAGGCCTGGATTCCGGTTTGCGCACGACCCAAAATTAGAGCATGAATATCATGGGTACCTTCATAGGTATTAACGACTTCAAGATTGAGCATGTGGCGGATCACGCCATACTCATCGGAGATTCCATTTCCACCGTGCATATCTCGAGCTAGTCGCGCAACATCTAAGGATTTGCCACAGGAGTTGCGCTTCATAATGGAGGTGATCTCAGGAGCTGCGGTACCTTCATCCTTCATACGGCCTAAACGTAAGACTCCTTGAAGCGCAAGAGTGATTTCCGTTTGCATATCTGCCAGCTTTTTCTGGATAAGTTGGTTAGCAGCGAGTGGGCGGTCAAATTGCTTGCGATCCATGGTGTATTGACGAGCGGCATACCAGCACCACTCAGCAGCACCAAGCGTTCCCCAAGCAATGCCGTAACGCGCAGAATTTAAGCAAGTAAAAGGACCCTTGAGACCAGTAACTTCGGGGAACTCATTCTCGGCAGGTACAAAAACTTCATCCATCACGATTTCACCGGTAATCGACGCGCGCAGACCCATTTTGCCGCTGATCTTAGGGGCCGAAAGTCCCTTCATACCTTTTTCAAGAA
The DNA here is from genome assembly GCF_018881505.1 of Polynucleobacter sp. UK-Mo-2m-Kol15. Taxonomy (GTDB): domain Bacteria; phylum Pseudomonadota; class Gammaproteobacteria; order Burkholderiales; family Burkholderiaceae; genus Polynucleobacter. The sequence continues at coordinate 1,338,621 of NZ_JACVQC010000001.1, forward strand.
TAAAGCCTCTGATCAAGCCCTCATCGTTTTTAGCCCACACGACAAATACGTCAGCGATTGGGGAGTTAGAGATCCACATTTTTGAACCAGTTAAAGAGAAGCCACCTGGAACTTTTTTCGCTCTAGTGATCATACCCCCAGCATCTGAACCAAAGTTAGGCTCTGTTAATCCAAAGCAACCAATCCACTCACCAGTTGCTAGCTTGGGTAAATATTTTTGTTTTTGAGCTTCACTACCAAACTCATTGATGGGTACCATTACTAGAGATGATTGAACGCTCATCATGGAGCGATATCCAGAATCAACACGCTCAATTTCTCGAGCAATTAATCCGTAAGATACGTAATTTAAATTTGCGCCGCCATATTCCTCGGGTATTGTGATTCCTAAAAGACCTAACTCACCCATCTCACGGAAGATAGCGGGATCTGTGGTTTCATTGCGAAATGCATCATGAATGCGTGGCATTAAACGACCCTGAGCATAATCTGCAGCAGCATCGCGAATCATGCGTTCATCTTCTGTTAATTGGGTGTCAAGAAGTAGGGGGTCTGCCCAATTAAAACTAGCTTTACTCATGGCTCTTAGTCATCCTATCTAGGTTTTCATGCACATCCTGTGAATTTTCAGGAATGCGGATATTCTTTCTCCTATTATCCATTTTTCTTGACTTATGGACTCCCCTAGACGCCATCACCGCTACTACGATCTAATATTGGCAGCATTTGTCGTTGTTTTGCTTTGCTCAAACTTTATTGGTGCCGGCAAGGCTGCAACTTTAGACTTACCTTACTTCGGTAATGTGACCTTTGGGGCAGGAATCCTCTTTTTTCCGATAGCCTATTTCTTTGGCGATATTCTTACTGAGGTCTATGGCTATGCTTATGACCGTCGAGCAGTTTGGGCAGGTTTTGCGGCGCTCGCCTTTGCGGCTTTAATGGCGCAGCTCGTCATTGCATTACCAGTTGCACCTGGTTCATATATGGCTAATTACCAGCAAGGCCTAGAAACAGTATTTGGCAACTCTTGGCGCATAGCCCTAGCGTCTATGGCAGCCTTTTGGTGCGGAAGCTTTGTAAATAGCTATACCTTGGCCAAAATGAAGGTTTTGACCCAAGGTCGCCATCTTTGGATGCGTACTATCGGCTCCACAGCCTGCGGAGAATTGGTGGACTCTTCTCTGTTCTATATGCTGGCTTTTTATGGTATTTGGCCCTTAAATGAGGTCTTGGCTGTTGCAGCCTCTCAATACATCCTTAAAACTGCCTGGGAGGTTCTAGCGACCCCCTTAACGTACTGGGTGGTTAATTTTCTAAAGCGCAAGGAAAATCAGGATCACTATGACTTACACACGGATTTCACGCCCTTTAAGCTGAAAGTCTAATTTACGGGTTTTTTTAAGCGCTAGCCGTTAAAATAACGATCTTTGGTGCAAAGCTGCATCCATGACCTCGTATTGACCTATCAGAAAGTAAGAACACATCCGTGCTGTCAGCATCTAATATCACTATGCAGTTTGGGGCGAAGCCCCTGTTCGAAAATATCTCCGTTAAGTTTGGTGGCGGCAATCGCTATGGCCTCATTGGCGCGAATGGTTGCGGTAAATCTACCTTCATGAAGATTTTAGGTGGAGAACTTGAGCCAACTAGTGGAAACGTGAGTTTGGATCCCGGTATTCGCTTAGGTAAATTGCGCCAAGATCAGTTTGCCTACGAAGATGTGCGCGTACTTGATGTGGTCATGATGGGTCACGAAGAGATGTGGAAAGCCGCAGCGGAACGCGATGCTATTTATGCCAATCCAGAAGCCACCGATGAAGATTACATGAAGGCTGCTGAGTTAGAGGGTAAATATGCTGAGTACGGCGGCTATACCGCAGAGGCTAAAGCAGGGGAGTTGTTATTAGGTATCGGCATTCCAATTGAACAACACAATGGCCCCATGAGTGCTGTTGCTCCAGGCTGGAAGTTGCGCGTATTATTGGCGCAAGCCTTGTTCTCCGATCCGGATGTGCTGCTGCTTGATGAGCCAACCAATAACTTGGATATTCACTCCATTCATTGGCTTGAAGATATTCTCAACCAAATTAAGAGCACGATCGTCATCATTTCTCATGATCGCCATTTTCTTAATGAAGTTTGCACACATATGGCGGATATGGACTTTGGAACACTGAAGGTCTATCCAGGAAATTACGACTCCTATATGTTGGCATCCGTTCAGGCAAGAACACAACAGCTAAGCAACAACGTTAAAGCCAAAGAAAAAATTGCCGAACTGGCAGCTTTTGTAGCTCGATTCTCTGCAAATGCATCAAAAGCACGTCAGGCTACATCACGTCAAAAGCAGTTAGAGAAAATTGAGATTGTTGAAGTAAAACCTTCTTCACGCCAGAATCCATTTATTCGATTTGATGCTGAGAAAAAACTTCATAATATGGCCGTCGAATGCAATGCGTTGACTAAGGCCTATGACCGCACCATCTTCAAAAACTTTAAGCTAGGTGTCCGTGCCGGTGAAAAAATAGCGATCATTGGACAAAACGGCGCTGGTAAGACAACGCTGTTGAAAACCATCTTGAGCAAACGCTTTGATGGAATTGCTGCAGATAGCGGTGATGTCAAGTGGGCAGAAAATGCCTCAGTAGGCGTGATGCCTCAAGACAATACTGAGATGTTCGCAAAAGATGAATTGCTCATGGATTGGATGAATAACTGGCGCAATACAGGGGACGATGATCAAGTGATTCGTGGCACATTAGGTCGCTTGCTATTTTCCGGTGATGATATTGGCAAGTCTGTCAAAGTGCTATCCGGGGGCGAGAAGGGCAGAATGATTTGGGGCAAATTGATGCTTCAAAAATATAACGTTCTTGCAATGGACGAGCCAACAAACCATATGGATATGGAATCCATTGAAAGTTTGCAGATTGCGCTCGAGAAATATGAGGGCACTCTAATTTTCGTGTCCCATGACCGAGAGTTTGTGTCGGCTTTAGCTAACCGCATTCTCGAAGTAAAGATGGATGGAACAATTGCTGACTACTCTGGTACCTATGAAGAGTATTTACGCAGCCAGGCATTAGCTGGCTAAGTATTTTCTTTTGCTTGACGTTGAAATCGCATTGCAGTGCCGTCAGCACGAATGCGTTTCCACACCACTTCTTTTTCTTCCTGACTGAAAAATACCCAATTACTTACCTCGCCTAGAGTGCGACCACAACCCTGACAGATTTCGTCATACAAAGTTGTGCAAACGCCAATACAGGGTGAGTCAGAGGCATCGTCACCAACCGCAAGGGAATTGGCCCCAGATTGCTCTGGTGAGTTGCTGGATGAAGTCATGGCAGTACTTTAGACGATTTCAGAGGAATGTGTTGTTCAAGCTCATCAATATATGCTGCCATGCCCGCATGTTCACGCTCCAAGAAGCGCTTAACCGCATTGGAAAAGCCTGGATCTTCTATCCAATGGGCAGACTGCAAGGTGGTTGGTAAAAAACCTCTAGCCATCTTATGCTCACCCTGAGCGCCACCTTCAAATATCTGAATTCCTGACTTGATGCAATATTCAATGGCTTGGTAGTAAGCCAACTCAAAATGCAAACAAGGAATATGTTCGATTGCACCCCAGTAACGGCCGTAGGCTGTTTTTGTCATTTGATCAACGACTAGTAGTGATGAGGCAATTGGTCTTTCATCCTGCATGGCAATAATCAGATGCAGATTCTCGGGCACGCTGCTACCAAGCAATTGAATGCATTCTTCTGTTAAGTATGGTGAAGAGTGGTGCTCAACATAGGTATTTTTATAGCAGCGATAAAAGAATGTCCAATCTTCCTTTGAAGCGATTGATCCAGGAATATGTCGATAGCGGATTTGGTGGCTAGCAACTGCTGCACGCTCTCGCCGGATATTCTTGCGACGCTTCATTGTGAGCGCAGCCAAAAAGCCCTCAAAATCTTGATATCCAGTGTTATGCCAATGAAACTGTACAGAGTCACGCAACATGAATCCTTGCTTCTGAAGCTCCTCCAATTCGCCATCCTCTGGAAAAAGTACATGGGCAGAAGAAAGTGCATTTTGAGTTACTAGCTTTTTCAGGCCAGAGATCAAGATTCCTTGGATAAGATTTTTATTGGCGGTTGCTGATACAAGTAGCCTCGGACCACGAACTGGGGTGAAGGGGATGGCTGAGAGTGCCTTTGGGTAGTAGCGCATATTGTTTTGCTCGTAAGCTTGCGCCCAGGCCCAGTCAAAAACGAACTCACCATAGGAGTGTTGCTTAAGGTAAAGCGGCATTGCTCCGAGAATTCTTGATTTGGAATCCTCTGCAATAAGGTGTGCAATTTGCCATCCAGTATTGCCACCTACGCAGCCTGTTTCTTCTAGAGCACTTAGAAATGCATGCTTTAGAAATGGTCCTGCATCGGGTCTTAGGAGGGCATTCCAACTCTCTTCAGTAATATCTGAAAGGCTCTGTATTACTCGAAGTTGGATGGCATCCTGTTTCAACTGTGGCGGGAGATTTAGCGCTGAATTAACTCAATCTTATAGCCATCAGGATCAGTAACAAAGGCGATGACAGTATCCCCACCCATAACTGGTCCAGCTTCACGCGTGACATTACCACCTGCATCCTTGATTTTTTTGCAAGCGGCATAAGCATCGGGTACGCTGATAGCAATATGTCCATAAGCGTTACCTAGATCATACTTGTCAATACCATGGTTATAAGTGAGCTCTATCTCAGAATGCCCATCTGCATTGCCTTTGCCGAAACCCACAAATGCAAGGGAATATTTTTGCTCAGGGCGTTCAGTGGTGCGCAGCAAGTTCATGCCAAGAACCTGAGTATAAAAATTAATCGCGCGAGTCATATTGCCGACTCTGAGCATAGTGTGAAGAATCATCATGATGTAAATATATAGCTAAAAATACTTTCTCGTTGAATAAGAAAAACCCAGGGTCTTGGCCTGGGTTTATAGGGTAAAAAGTCAAGGCTTATTGAATCTTTGCCTTAGCGCGAAGTTTTTGCATTAATTCAGAAAATTTGGCTTTTTGCCAGTTTTGGTCAGCCGTGATCATTTGCTTAAGCTGATCCTGAATCTCCTCTATGCTCGGCGCCTTTACATCTCTTACATCGTCTAATTTGATAATGTGCCAGCCGTATTGAGTTTTGACTGGTTTGTCAGTTACTTGACCTTTTTTCAGTTGAACCATTGCTTTAGAAAATTCAGGGACAAGCGCTTTATCACTAACCCAACCAAGATCTCCGCCATTAGGTGCAGAACCAGGGTCTTTTGATTTGTCCTTGGCAATTTGTTCAAAGTTTCCACCAGCTTTAATTTGCGCTGTTATTGCTTTTGCATCAGCCTCTTTCTCTACGAGAATATGTTCAACGTGATATTCCTTGCCGGTGTACTGACCTTTAACTTGTTCATAAGCAGCTTTCAGATCTGACTCTGCAACACCTTCTCTTTCTACAAAGTCTTCAAAAACTGCAGCAATCAAAACTCCCATCCTAGATTGCTCTAATTGCTCTCGTACCGACTCTTTTTGCGTGAGACCACGATTATTGGCTTCCTGCAAAATCAGTTCGCGAGTTACTAGCATCTCTCTCGCCTGGTCTCGTACTTGTGGGTTATCTGGTTGATTCGATTTTTGAACCAATTTATCCAGTTGCGCCTTAGGAATAGCCTTGCCATTCACAATGGCAGCATTTTGCGCGTAAACAGATGAAGAGAGGATTGCAGCACTTAAAGCGCTAATGGTCAAAATTTGGCGTGTATTCAACATGGGCTGATAATGTAAAAAAGAGGGTAAAAAGCAATATTAAAGCAATCTGATCTTAACTAGTGCTTTCACTAGGGGTGGACGCCAAAATGGTTAAGGCGTGGATTGCCACGGGAAAGTGTTTATTTAAGGCTGCGTAGATAGCTCTATGACGAGCCACCTTAGACATTCCCTCAAATTCTGGAGCAACAATCGTGAGCTTAAAGTGCCCTCCGCCAGAAGCTGCCCCAACATGACCTGCATGTAGATGGCTCTCATCCTCTATATCCAATTGCATGACTTGGAAGGCTGACCTTAAATCGGCTTCGAAAAGCGTAATGCGATCTTGATTTGTGCTCATTCTGCAGGATGTTCCATGTGTCGACTGAGCCAAACCCCTTGAAGAATTACAAAAGCAACCAGTAATCCAGTGCTACCAAATAGCTTAAAGTTGACCCAAGTTTCTTCGGAGTACTCAAAGGCAATATAAAGATTTAGGACGCCCATAAAAAAGAAAAAGATTGCCCATGCCATATTCACTTGATGCCAAATGGATTTTGCGGCTTGCTCTTTAAGAGTAATCTGCTTACCCATTAGCACTTGGATCCAATTTTTTTGGAAAAATTGCGCACTAATAAATAGGGCGCTTGCAAACAGCCAGTAGAGGGCAGTTGGCTTTAGTTGAATAAAGGTTTTATCGTGCAAGAAAATGGTGAGGCTGCCGAACACTAAAATCATGACTAGGCTAACCCACTGCATGGCATCGATCTTACGATGGCGGTAATACACCCAAAGTATCTGCCCAATAGTGGCAACCATGGCAACGATAGTTGCAGTGTAGATATCACCAAATTTAAAAGCAATAAAAAAGAGGATGATAGGAAAGAGGTCGAAAAGGAATTTCATAGGATGATTATCTAACTATTTGAGAATTATTTTGCTTTAATAGGATCAGCATTATCTGAGGGTTCAAATTTCAAGGATGCCGAGTTGATGCAGTAGCGAAGCCCTGTAGGATGAGGGCCATCATTAAATACGTGCCCCAAGTGGGCATCGCACTCAGTACACCGCACTTCGGTTCGAATCATTCCATGTGAGACATCTCGAATTTCAGTAATTACATCCTCATTTTCAGGTGCGTTATAGCTCGGCCAGCCACAACCCGCATCGAACTTCGTAGAGGATTGAAACAACGGCGTGTCACAGCAGATGCAGCGATATTGACCATTTGCCCAGTGGTCCCAGAATTCCCCAGAAAAAGGTCTCTCTGTTGCAGCCTCACGGGTCACGCGATATTGAATATCGTTAAGTGAAGTTTTATATTCCTGATCTGTTTTTTTGGTCATATTATAAAAAATGTTGACTATGAGGAGCAACTGACTGCAACTCGGTACATGTCAGAGGGCGGTGGTTTTGAGTAGTCTTCAAATGCTTCCTGCTCATCGAAGGGCTTGCTTAGTATTTTCAGCAAGGTATCTACCTCAGAAAAATCATTTTGCTGAGCCTTTTCAATCGCTACTTGGGCTAAATGATTGCGCAGAATGTATTTTGGGTTCATTCGATTCATCAGTACTTTTCTAGACTGATCATCTAACAACTCTAATTGAAGTCTACCAATGTAATCAGAAAACCATTCATCGATATTAACGCGATCAATAAATTCATTTCTTTGTAAAATTTCTATTGGCTTTGAGTCTTTTTTTAGATTACCCAGCTTGCGGAAGAAACTAGTGAAATCTACTTTTGAATCATGCATGGCTTGTAGGAGCCGCTCAATAAGCTGAATATCACCATCTTGTTCAGATTGCAATCCTAACTTTAGGCGAAATGCTTGTTGCCATTCTTTTGCGTATTCAAGTGGAAACTCCTCAAGGGCAGAGCGTAAAAGGTCTTGAGATTCCTCTAGGGAATGATCTAACTCTAGCAAGGGGAGCATCGCGCTAGCTAGGCAAGCCATATTCCAGTGCATGATCTGGGGTTGTCGGTGGTAAGCGTAGCGGCCGCCATGGTCGCTATGATTACATATATGGTCTATTTCAAATTGATCTAAAAATCCAAATGGCCCATAGTCAATAGTTAGGCCCAGCGCGCTGATGTTATCGCTATTTAAAACGCCATGACAAAAACCTACCGATTGCCATTGAGCAACTAATTTTGCATTTCGAGAGCTGATCTCTTTAAATAAGCTCAAATAGGGGTCTTTATCAGAAAGGCATTCTGGATAAAATTTGTTCATCAAGAGATCTGCAAGTTCTTTTAAGCGAGTCAAATTTTGTTGCGACGCAAAGTGTTCAAAGTGACCAACGCGAATAAAGCTTGGAGCGGTTCGAGAGCATACTGCCGCGGTTTCAATAGTTTCTCTTATGACGGTTTGTTTGGAGCCAACTACAGCAAGAGCACGACTGGTAGGAATGCCCAAAGCATGCATTGCCTCACTACAGAGAAACTCACGAATTGAAGATCTTAATACTGCTCTTCCGTCACCCATCCTAGAGTAGCGTGTTTTACCGGCGCCTTTTAACTGGAGTTCTAGCCCATTAATATCACCCAGCAGAATAGCGCGACCATCGCCCAGCTGACCAGCCCACACCCCAAATTGATGTCCACTATAGACCGTGGAAACTGGGTAAGAAAACGCAAGCCCGCCAACATCAAGTCGATTTCCTGCTAAGACATCCAGCCATTCAGGATTCCTGGGTTTTCCTTGATCTCCGAGTTCCACGCCAATGAGCTCGGCGACAGATGGTGAAAGGGCAACCCAATAGGGATCAGATATCGGGGTAGGCGGGGTCGGCTGGCAAACATCATCGCCGCGGAGGGTAAAAGGCATCTTCGTATTCTATGGGTAATTCACAAGCGTCGCAGAAGCCTTTAAAATCCCCCTATGACAAATAAAGTACAACTGAATGCGGCAACCCAGCTTGCCAATCTAGGTGAGGAGCTCAATGTTCCTTTCTTAAAGCTACTTGGGGTGCGTCTTATCAGCGCTGAAATGGGTAAAGGTGAAATACTTCTAGCGCTTAAGCCCGAGCATACCAATACCTGGGATGTTGCTCATGGTGGTGTATTGCTGACGCTAATGGATGTTGCTATGGCAGTTGCTGCCCGCTCAAGCGATCCCGATGATCGAAGTGTCGTCACTGTAGAGATGAAAAATAATTTTATGCAAGCTGCTAACGGCATATTACGTGTAAAAGCAGATACCGTGAGACGCACTGCAACAATGGCGTTTTGTGAGGCTAAGCTCTACAACGATCAAGGCCAAATTTGCTGCATGTCAACAGGAACGTTTCAGTTTTTAAAGCGTCTAGCCACTAAGGATGTGGATGGTGGGCGTGTGGTGAATGAAGATCTGCGACAGAAACGTTAATTTACCTGCATTAACTTTTTTAAATAGAGAGGTTTGATCCTGAGGCAGCGCTTAGCTCCCCAGTAACCACATCGTGACCTACGGTGCCGCTAGCATCAAATCGCCTTTCAACCATCTCAAACTGACCATCTTTTCGTACACGCAAAATAGTGCTAGAGCGAGTGCCATAAGAGGGTGTCTTAATGAACGCAGCAGATAGAGCCTTCTCCCAATCTGCATTTACACCGGTGCTAGGTAACTCTTGAGTATTTGCTTCGTGCGTATCTGCTAATACTTTTAAATAGTGATCCGCATTCTTCAGTTGACCGCTATCCATCGCTAATGCTTGAGCAAAAGCAGCAACCCTGTGGTTGACTTTAGGCCAGGGTGTATCGAGCATGGCATTCGATAGACCATAGACTCCCGGACTGAGGGCTTGCTCGGGAAATACTTTTCTTGGACGAATATTTTGACCCATCAACAGGCGATTACTTACCCAGTGCATTTCAGCATTCTCTGGATCGCTGAGATCCGCCATTAAGAGATTGAATCCGTTGTATTGATCAAATCGTTTGGCATTTTCTTGAATATAAGCATGGGGTTTGTGATGCCCCGTTAGATAGTGCAGACTTAACTCTCCGCGAGTTCTTGCATCCGGATTTTTCTCGCTGGGTGCTCTGACATTTGTCAGGGCGGCAAATCGACCTGTCTTGGTAAATCCTAGCCAGGTTCCAGGACTACCCAATACGTCTGCACGATCTTTGCCTGCTAATACATGAGGGTGTTCTGACCACCAGCCCATGGGATCGGTGTTACGCTCATAAAATTCATCTCGATTTGCTGCCACAACCAGAGGGTAGTCTGGATGTGATTTCCAGGCGAAGAGAATAAGGCACATAAGAAAATAAATCGATCTAGAGAAGTTAAATTTCTAATAGATGGTAGGGTAGGTGATCTATTTGCAATAAGGGCCCATCACTTACACCTAGGTGAATATTGGCAAGCTCAAGCGCATCTAACTTACATTCAACCTGGAGATTAATACGATCTATATTTTCTGGACTGGTGGCCGCAAGCACCAACATGCCACATGGCTGATCAACATCACCCTCTAGAAATAACTCGACGCCAGGTTTGGCAAGTTCTAATGCTGCTGGACTTAAGCTGACATGCGCAAGCTGGAGTCTACGTTTCACTGCCCCACGATATTGACTGCGGGCAACAATTTCCTGGCCTGGATAGCAACCTTTTTTAAAATCTATGCCAGCAACAGATTCAAAATTAATCATTTGCGGAACAAACTGCTCTTGTGTGGCCAAGACAATGCGTGGAATTGCACTCAATACCTCCAAGTTGTTCCATTGCATTAGCGAGATCTGATCCACTACTGAGTTACTCGACTCTGTTTTCCTTTTCGCAAAAAGAGTTCTCTGGAAGGTCTGATTGTGAATTAGTACATCCGGCATCCGTAATGCGAGAGAGTCCTTCAATGGAGCGGTGAATTGCTCGCTTTGTAGTTTTTGATAGGAAGCAAAAACCTCCCAGTCGTTTGAAGCATCCAGCACTTTTACCTTTGAACGTAAAACGTACATGGATAATCGCTTTGCAGTACTGGCCGCTATGTCTCTGGAAATAAAAAGGGCGAAACGGTCGTCCGCATCATTAGATTCTGGAAATAAGCCAAGCCAAGCGCTTGCCAAAAGGCGACCTTTTGGATTGCAGTACCCAACTAAACGAACAGAGCCCAATCCTTGAGCAATATCACCTAATATGGTCCGCTTGAGTCCAACTACGGAGTTGCTGAATTGGCTTTGAAGCAGGGTTGCGGCATCGGGGCCCTCAACAAGGATCAAGCCCCAATCGGTCAGGGAGGTAAATCCGTGGTTCAGGTTGGTGGCGGACATTATGGTATTTTCTGTGCTTTGGCTCATGAGCTTTTATCATAGCTTGATGAGCAGAAAATTTCAGGGAAGAACTCTTTATATTCGCTATTCCAATACTAGGCTATGGAAAACATCAGCACTCTACCTTGCAGCCTTTCTGATCATTTTATATGGGGCCATTTTTTTATGGCCTGTTGTGCCAGCTAAGCCCAATATTCCAGAGAGCTCATCCTTTAAGGTCAAGATTAACCCCAAATCAGGTCTATCCGCAATTGCAGTACAGTTATCCGAGCAGGGGCTAACTACAAATGCACTAAGCCTTCACATTGCTGCGAGAGTACTTTTTGTAGGTTCTAAGCTAAAGCCAGGCACATATCTACTGCCGTATCGCGCAAGCTTGGGAAATATTTTGCTACAAATTGCCAGAGGTGACCGTGTCAGAGAAAGCTTAGCCATCATCCCCGGCATGACAATCTGGCAGCTGAGAAGCCTCATTGATAATCACCCAGCGCTCATTCATCAAACTAAAGGAATGGGCCCTAAGGACTTATTGCAGGCACTCGGTCTATCTTATCCTGGTGATGAAGGACTTTTCTATCCAGATACTTATATCTTCGATCCAGACGACTCTGATATTTCAATTTATCGTAGGGCGTCCCAAGCCATGCAGAAACAACTTACAGCAGTTTGGGAGCAGAAAGAGGCCACTTCTCCTTTGAAAACTCCTTATGACCTCCTCATTTTGGCTTCTATTGTTGAAAAAGAGACTGGGCGCTCTAGCGACAGGTCTCTGGTCGCAGCAGTATTTGTAAATCGCCTCAAAATTAATATGCCGCTTCAGACCGATCCAACCGTGATTTACGGTATTGGCCCCAAATTTGACGGCAATCTTCGAAAAGCGGATTTGCGTAGGGACAGTCCCTACAATACTTACATGCGCAAAGGTTTACCCCCAACACCAATATCAATGCCGAGCAAAGAGTCTCTTCATGCCGTAATGCATCCGGCCAATAGTGAAGCTATCTATTTTGTGGCCCGAGGTGATGGCAGTAGCCACTTTTCGAAAACCTTAAAAGAGCATGAAAATGCTGTTGACCAGTTTCAACGTAAACGTAATGTAAGTACTAAATTAACTTCACAGTAATTGCTATGACAACTCAATATCCAGGATATTTTATTAGTTTTGAGGGCATCGATGGTGCAGGAAAGAGCACGCATATTGATTCCTTTGCTATGCTTTTAAGAGATCGCTATCCAGACCGCGAAGTTGTCATGACTAGAGAGCCTGGTGGTACGCAGTTAGGAGAACAGCTACGCGCATTACTGCTGGATGCCCCTATGAATTTAGAGACTGAGGCTTTGCTAATGTTTGCTGCCCGTCGCGAACATATTGCTCAAGTCATAGAACCAGCATTGAGCGCTGGAAAGATCGTTATCTCTGATCGCTTTACCGATGCCAGCTTTGCTTATCAAGGCGGTGGCCGTGGCTTAAGTCTCGAGAAATTAAATGATTTAGAGCGGTGGGTGCAGGGTCGCTCAGACGGTTCATTACTACAACCCAATCTCACCATTTTATTTGACCTACCTGGTTCTGTTGCTGAGTCTAGACGATCCAAGGTGAGGGCGCCTGATAAGTTTGAGAAGATGGATTTAGATTTTTTTGAACAGGTTCGCCAAGAGTATTTGCGAAGAGCAAAGGCAGACCCCTCTCGCTTTTATCTAGTAGATGCCACACGCACCCCAGAGGTTATTTGGAATGATCTTGAGGCATTGGAGTTCAAGCTATAAATGGGTGATCTAATACCTCCCAATGAGTCAACCAAGAAAATAGCTCCTTGGCTAGAGCCTATTTGGGATGGCATGAACTTAGCTAAATTTCCCAATACCATTCTCATTCATGGTCAATCCGGCATTGGTAAGTTTGAGTTCTCCATTGAATTGGCTAAGGCGCTTTTATGTGAGGAATCTTTTGGGGCAAAACCTTGCAATCACTGCGAGGCGTGTAGATGGTTTGACTCTGCTAATCATCCTGATTTCATAGCTCTTGTTCCTGAAACACATCGCAAGCTTTTGCCTCATAGTGATTTTGATTCTGATTCTGACTCACCTAAAAAATCCAAGTTAAGCCAGGCTGATAGCGATGGTGATGTGGCCGAAAAAAAAGAAAAGAAAAGTATTTCGATTGAAGATGCCCGCAGTGCTATTGAAAGTCTTTCAATTGGATCTCACCGGGGCGGTAATCGCATCATCTTGGTTTATCCATTAGAGATGTTGAGATCAGATTCTGCAAATACTTTACTGAAGTCTCTAGAAGAGCCGCCAAAAAATACAATCTTTATATTGTTGGCGGATCGCCTCGATCGCGTGCTACCAACTATTCGCTCACGTTGCCGTTTGCTATCCGCGCCACGTCCTGATCGATTAAGTGGGCTAAATTGGTTACGCACTCAATTAAGCATGATTCCTGGTTTGAAGATGAGCGATACCGATATCGAGTCTATTTATGATGAGCAGGGCGGGGCGCCTTATGCCGTTTTTGACTCCATCGTTGCGCGACACAATAAGGATGAGCTCACTATCGCCATTCAGGCATCGCGATATTTATTGCAATCAATGTCACAGGGCCATAGAACTAATTGGCTTGATGCTGCCGATAAGACTCAAAAAGCCCGCTATTCATTTTTATTAGCTACCATGCAACGCTGGGTTTCTGACCTACAAAGTTGCGCCCAAATGGGTTCTCCACGCTACTACCCTAAGCATGAAATCACAATCCAGATGCTTGCTCAACAGGCTCGCCTACCTAAGTTACTCCGCCTTTGGAAATCCTTAATTCAGGCACGACGTCATGAAAACCACCCTTTAGCTACCCGCATACAGTTGGAGGCTTTGCTTTCTCAATACCAGCAGGTGTTTGAAGACTAAAATGGCGAGTTATGTTTATAGATTCTCATTGCCATCTAGACTTTCCTGAATTTCAAGCCCGTCTACCTGAGGTTTTGTCTAACATGGCTGCCTGCAAGGTAAGCCATGCATTGTGTGTTTCTGTTGATATTCCCGACTTTCCCAAGGTGAAAAAGCTTGCTGAGGATCACCCCCATTTGTATGCCTCTGTTGGTGTTCACCCAGATTACGAAGATACTCCAGAACCTAGCTTTGAGTTCCTGGTTGAGCAAGCCAGGCACCCCAAAATCGTTGCTATCGGTGAAACAGGGCTTGATTACTATCGCATGGGTGAGCGTAGCTATGAATCCATGGAATGGCAGAGGGATCGCTTTAGAACCCATATTAGAGCCTCTATAGCATCACAAAAGCCTCTCATCATCCACACTCGATCTTCTTCATTGGATACTCTCAAAATACTCAAGGAAGAGGGTGCCGATCAAATTGGCGGTGTCATGCACTGCTTCACAGAATCTACTGAAGTTGCTATTGCGGCTATGGAGATGGGTTTTTATATCTCCTTTTCTGGAATTGTGACCTTTAAGAGCGCTAAAGACCTGCAAGATACCTGTAAACATGTTCCCTTGGATCGCATGTTAATTGAAACAGATTCACCCTATCTAGCCCCAATACCGTATCGCGGCAAGACAAACGAACCGGCATGGGTTTCAAAGGTCGGCGAATTTATTGCTCAATTGAAGGGCATTTCTATTGAGAGCTTAGCAGAACACACTTCTAATAATTTTTTCCAATGTTTTCATATAGATAGAGAACTATCATGATAAATTCATTTAAATTTAATACTTTTTTAATTGCTGTATCCCTAAGTATTTTTAGCTCTTGTTATGCCCAATCACCAGACCAAGTTACGGATTTCACCAAATCTGCTAAGTTTGATGATGTTTCTGGGGTTCAATCACTAATCAAGTCAGGCGTAAGCCCAAATACTCTTGATCCCCAGGGCAATCCAATGTTAATTGTTGCTATAAGGGACAAATCCTTTAAGGTCATTGATTTACTTTTAGACAACAAGGCAATTGATGTCAATTTAGCCAATAAAAGTGGTGAGAACCCTCTAATGATTGCCTCAATTGAGGGTGAGTTGCCAGTCGTAGAGACCTTGATACTGAAAAAGAAGGCAGAGGTTAATAGACAAGGCTGGACGCCTTTACATTACGCCTGTAGCACAGGAAGGCTCAGCGTTGCACAATTTCTAGTGGCTAATGGAGCCAAAGTAAATGCGCTGAGCCCCAGCGACACAACTCCATTAATGATGGCAGTCAGCTCTGGAAACGAGGTTCTCATTAAGTTTTTATTGGACCATGGAGCAGATCTTCGCATCCGTAATCACGAAGGCTTTTCTGCAATTGATGTAGCAGTATTGTTTGATAAAGACGATATTCGGAAAGGTTTAATCTCCCGCTGGGAGAAGCTTTATAAGCAATCGTATCCCGGTGGTCCCATGAAAATGGCTTCATAATTGATATATCTATTTGCGTATAATCATTATTATGTAAAACAAGAAATTGACCTTACCTTACAGCACTTAAAGAATAAATGTACCTACTTGAGCATATAGCCAAATTACCAGGGATTAATAATCTTCCCAGCTTTACCACTCTATTTGCAGAGATCAATACAGATATGGGTAATAGCCAGATCTGGTTTGTTCTCATATTGGCATGCTTGATGCTGACATTGCACGGAATTGCAGTATTAATGATTGCTGGCGCATTCCATTGGATAGACGGTAAGCTGGAAAATAAGCACATCTATGGCGCAAACTTCTTATCCTATTTCATTGCTATATTGTTCATTATTGGCAGCCATTTAATTGAAATCATTGGATGGGCTTATATCTGCGTTGCTCTGCAAGTGTTTCCTACCAACCCCCAAACCTTCTATTTTGCTGGCGAAATGTACACCACAGTAGGCTATGGAACTTACACCTTATCTGAGCAATGGAGAATACTGCCGATCATCATTTCATTCTCTGGAATTTTTGCCGTATCAATGTCTGGTGCAGCTTTGTATTCCATGATGGGCGCATTGTTGAATAGGCCCACCAATCAAAGTCCTTTATAGGAAGAAGCTAAAAAAGTTGTTTTGAGCTTTTTCTACCTTAATTAATGAGTTTTGACTTATCTATCGGCGCCCTCTGTTTAAAGACTAGCTCCAGAATGCGTCCATTAGCCTCTAGAGAGCGCATCCTGCCGGGTAGCCAGTCAAGATCCCTAGCAAGCCAAATGTCGACCTGACGCTTGTAAGGACTGCTCTCACGTTGCATGAGTCCATAACGGCGATTAACTGACTTTCCTAGGCTGGGAATATCCTCGGATTCAGCTTCACCATAACTCTTAAATTGCCACATTTCTAGGGTGTCATAGTCAACAACTGGAAGAGATCTGATACTTCCTGCTTCATCAATCTTCTCACTGCCGTTTAAAAGTGAGGCCAGCTGAAACATCAGACTAAATCGATCTTGGGTTCCCGGAAGCAAATCTGGGGTGAAATCAGGCTTTTCGGAAAAATACATCTTCCCTGCTCCATTCTCTGTACGATCAAATCTAGAATATCGCGGTGGCCTAGTCCCACGTTGAGTCCAGTAAATGGATGGCGCTATTCCATATGCATCAACCGAGCCGCGGGACTCAAAAACAAATGGGCCAACTATTGCATAAGGAATATTGATATAGAGGCGGTAATTGTTGCCTTCCGTTATCCAGTCTAGTTGTGCCGCTTGAATCAGTTGTCCATCAACGTAGGCGTCAAAGTAATAAGTGCCTGATTCAGGAAGTCTAAACGCTTGACCAGATTGATCGCCTAATGCCCCCTGCTCTCCTTCTTCCCCCATGCCTTGATCTGATAATGGATCTGCAGACACAGCATTAGTTTGCGTAGGTGGAGATTTATTCTTTGGCGTATTTGCCATCTGAATTTTCTTGGGTGGCTCAACACGGAGATCTGTTTTGATAATGAGATCTTCAGCAATTGGTGGTGGACTAGCGAAAGAAAAAAATGGCAGGCCAAAAAATAAAATGAGATGGCCAATAAGAGATAGAAAAATAGCAGCAATCAGAATCCATAGGGATCTATTGCGTATAACTTGAAACAAGTTGCTAAATGAATCAATCAAGACATTAATGCTCGATAAATTCGATCACAGATGGAAGATGAGTAGCGTAGTCAGTAATTCCATGATCACTTCCCTCAAGGATCAGCTGTTTTGCACCTGGATAAAAAGCGGCCATCTCCTTCCAATCTAGCAACTCATCCCCCTTTGCGGCAATTAAAAAATAACGCTCAGGATTATTAATTGCATCTACTTGTAAAGCGCGTAATTGATTAATGTACTCAGCTTTGAAATCAAATGGCTCTTCGCTGTCATATGCCGTCATCATGCCAACATGCGGCTCTAATTCTCTTGCAGCGTATACAGCGGGATTAAGCACAATTCCCTTGCATTGATATTTTTCAGCAAGATAGTTTGTATAAAAGCCACCTAAAGATGATCCAATAATCACCATACGATCAAAATGAGATTGATCAATGTGATTAATCACCATCTCTATACTTTCTTGAGGTGATGCTAGCAATTGAGGGCAATACCATTCATAGCTATTTTCTGAGTTTGATAGAGCCCTTACTACCTCACCAGTCATTACCGCCTTAGTGGAGTTTGGCGATGATCGAAAGCCGTGAAGATAGACAAGCAAGGTTGATGTCATTGGATGTCTTAAGCCTTTTGCCCAATTTCAAAGTTAGCCATCTTTTCAAGTGCCCTCACCATCGCCGAGTGATCACAAGCTTTATCACCATAAGCACTACAGGAGTTCAGCAGTTCTTGAGCGGTTGCAGTATTTGGCAATGAAACACCTAGAACTTTCGCGCAACTGAGGGCTAGGTTCAAATCTTTTTGGTGGAGTTCAATTCTAAAACCTGGATCAAAGGTTCTCTTAATCATGCGCTCTCCGTGTACCTCTAATATTTTAGAGCTAGCAAAGCCACCCATGAGTGCTTCGCGCACCTTTGCAGGATCAGCGCCTGCTTTAGCAGCAAATACTAGCGCTTCAGCAACTGCCTCAATATTTAAGGCTACTATGATTTGATTAGCCACCTTGGTAATTTGACCGGCACCATTGTCACCAACCAAGGTAATGTTCTTGCCCATTAATTCAAAAACGGGCTTGACCTTGACAAAAGTTGCTTCACTACCACCCACCATGATAGTGAGCGTGGCAGCTTTTGCACCAAGCTGCCCACCCGAAACCGGGGCATCAAGATACTCGCATCCGAGTGCATTTATCTTCTTTGCAAACTCTTTGCTAGCGATCGGTGATATCGAGCCCATGTCAACTACGATCTTGCCTTTACTGATGCCACTAGCGATGCCGTTCTCGCTAAAAAGAACTTTTTCTACATCCGCAGTATCTGGAACCATGGTGATGATGATGTCTGCTTGGCTGGCAACCTCTGCAGCGCTAGAGCAGACAATTGCAGCGTTATTTAGCAGCTCTTGTGGAACTTGGCTGCGGGTATTGACATAAAGGGTATGTCCAGCTGCCAATAAATGGCCCGCCATAGGAGTGCCCATAATCCCTAGGCCAATAAAACCGAGCTTTAACTGATTCATCACATCTTCCTTAATTTATGAATGTTGAATATTTTTGATATTGAATGATTTATAACTTTAATCAAACTTATTTGTATGAATCCATCCATCCCAGACCTGCTACAGTAGATCTCAGGGGTTTGTATTCACAACCAATGTAACCGGTATACCCAATACGATCTAATAAGCCGAATAGGTAGTCATAGTGAATTTCACCGGTACCGGGTTCATTGCGCCCAGGGTTATCCGCTAACTGAATATGCGCAATACGGCTGAGGTTGTTTTGAATCGTAATGGCCAGTTCACCTTCCATACGCTGAGCGTGGTAGATGTCGTATTGCAAAAAAGCGTTATCTGCTCCTACGGCATCTAAGATCGCAATACCCTGCTCCGTCTTAGAGAGATAAAAGCAAGGAATATCAAAGGTATTGATCGGCTCAATCAAGAGTTTTAAGCCTACTTTTTTTAGCTCACTGGCAGCGTATTGAAGATTGGCTACAAATGTGTCATGAAGTACTTTTGGGTTGGATCCAACAGGCTCCTTGCCAGCTAAACAATTGAGATGGGGCACACCCAATATGCTGGCATATTCAATCGCCTTAGCTACACCAGAGCGAAACTCGGAAACTCGATCGGGTAAACAAGCAATTCCCCGCTCTCCAGCGTCCCAATCACCTGCAGGCAGGTTATGTAGAACTAGCTTTAGGTTGTTGTGATCTAGGGCCGATTTAATCGCCTGCACATCAAATGAATAGGGAAATAGAAATTCCACTGCATTAAAGCCAGAGCTCTTAGCCAGTGCAAAGCGCTCTAAGAATGGAACTTCATTGAAAAGCATGGTGAGGTTGGCAGCAAATCGAGGCATTGCATTCCTTACAGTCAGGGCTCTATTAAAGCCCTGATGTTATCAAAGAAGACTATAAATTTCCGCAAGCCTCAATGGATGGCACTTTAAGTCAAATTCAGGGCAAAAATACGCTAATATCAGTGAAGCAATGCTTATTCTTAAGGAAAGTTATGAAAATCAAATTCACACCTATTACCCTGATAACTAGCGCTCTTTTAGGGTTCCTAGCACCTGCAATGGCTCAAACTCCCAGCGCACCAAATGCTGTAGTAGTAGATGCAGCCGTCACAGACAATATTTTTCAGCTGTATGAAGGCATCGTTACCAAAATTGATAAGAAGACGCGCACCATTTTCTTTAAAAATAATGAAGGTGAATCTAAATTCGTGGCGGGCCCTGAAATCAGAAACTTTGACCAAATCAAAAATGGTGATCGTCTCAGTGTTACTTACGAGCTAGCTGTTGCAATCGAGCTCATTAAAACTAAGAGTGATGGCATCCGCAGCAAAGTAGAAACTTCGTCTGAAGTTGCTTCGAAGGCCGGTGAAAAGCCAACCCGCACGATTACAAATACAACAACTATCATTGCTGACATTATTGCAGTTGATCGACCCAAGAAACTCGTTTCAGTTAAGGGCCCCAGTGGTAAAGTGACTGTAGTGACTGTAAAGAACCCGCAATTACTAGCTGATGTGAATGTAGGTGAACAAGTTAAGGTAATCTATTTTGACGCTATGGCTGCTTCAATCACAAGCCCTAAAAAGAAATAATCTAGAAATATTCGGTCTGTAAATGCAAGGGTTTCATTTGAGTATTCGCATCTATGCGATCCTTGCTCTCGCTGCTTTACTATCGGCATGTGCTAACACTACTCGCCCAGGAGCGGTAGGTGTTAATCGCTCTCAATTGATGATGACTTCATCTGAAGAGGTTAATCGTATCTCTGCAGTAAGCTATAACGAGCAGAATCAAAAAGCAAAAGATAAGAATATCTTGGTGTCTTCGGGCCCTACTTATGATCGCCTAAAGTTTATAGCGAATCGACTAATCCCCCAGACAGTCGCTTTTCGAGATGATACGAATCAATGGGACTGGCGTCTTACACTGATTGATGCGCCCGTACTGAATGCTACTTGTGCGCCAGGCGGTAAGATTACTTTCTATACGGGAATTATTGAACAGCTGAATTTAAGTGATGATGAAATCGCTGCCATCATGGGACATGAAATTGCTCATGCACTTAGAGAGCATGGCAGAGAACGAGTATCTCAAGCTGCAGCTCAAAATGTATTTGTAAACATTGCCGCTGCTTTAGCTGGTCCCTATGGCTACGCTGTGAGCGCTGCCAACCAAGTTGCCCAATACGCCATTGTTTTACCCAACTCACGAGAAAATGAATCTGAAGCGGATGCAATTGGACTAGAGCTTGCGGCAAGAGCTGGTTATAACCCGATGGGTGCGATTAGTGTTTGGCAAAAGATGCTGAAAGCAACAAAGGGTAAAAACTCCCCAGAATTTTTATCTACCCACCCTTCTGGCGAAACCCGAATCGAAAAACTTACTGCGCTCATGCCAACAGTTGAGCCTCTATACAAATTAGCACCAAAGGCGCCACCCTCTACGAAGTTATAGGGAGATTGTGCAGAAAAAAGAAAAAAGCCCCTTATCAGGGGCTATTTCAACATACTTGGCGGAGCGGACGGGACTCGAACCCGCGACCCTCGGCGTGACAGGCCGATATTCTAACCAACTGAACTACCGCTCCAATTACATCGATTGCTACTTGTGTCACAACTTACTTCTCACAACTAGCCAAAAATTTTGGCGTCCCCAGGGGGATTCGAACCCCCGTACTCACCGTGAAAGGGTGATGTCCTAGGCCTCTAGACGATGGGGACCTAGACTACTACTAAACTAATAATGCCATTTTAAATGCTTGGTGGAGATAAGCGGGATCGAACCGCTGACCTCTTGCATGCCATGCAAGCGCTCTCCCAGCTGAGCTATACCCCCATAATCTCGCTAAAAATCTACAAGACACTCAAAACAATCCAAGATTTTATCCTATTTTTGTAGGTGGATGCAAATTCTGGCTCAGACGACCTTGGAGAGCCTTTCTATCGCCTCCTCCTTACCTAAAACAAGTAATACAGAATCAATGGCTGGGGTTTGTGTTGTAGCAAATAAAGCATAACGGACAGGCATCGCTAAAGCCGGCATTTTGATCTGATGCTTGGCTAAAACTTCTTTAAAAGCTGCGCTATAGGCAGATTTTGTATGCTCCGAAGACTGTACTGCATCGATCAAATCTCTAAGTGCTGGAATAATTTCAGATGGGATATTTGCGGTAATTTGTTCTGTGCCTAGAACAGGTGCCGGTAAATAAAAAAGTTTGGCACCCTCAGCAATTTCTATAAGAGTATTTGCACGGTCTTTTAGGAGTGCTACCACCTGAACAAAGTCTGGACCATTTTCTGTATCGATGCCTAACTCATGCGCAAATGGCTTAGTTAATTCAGCCAATATCTCTGGATCAGTATTTTGTATATATTGATGATTAAGCCACAGTAGCTTTTCTGGATTGTGTTGTGCGGGTGATCGACCAAGACTATCAAGATCAAACCAATTGACGAACTGGTCCTTAGTAAAAATTTCTGCGTCACCATGAGACCATCCTAACCTTGCCAGGTAATTCAGAATGGCTTCAGGCAAGTACCCTGCTTTTTGATAATCACGCACACTCATGGCGCCATTACGTTTACTCATTTTTTCACCAGAGTCATTTAGCACTGTTGGTAAATGAGCGTATACGGGAGGCGTGCCACCAAGAGCCTTCATGATATTGATTTGGCGTGGCGTATTATTTACATGATCATCACCACGAATCACATGGGTGATACTCATATCAAGATCGTCGACTACAACGCAAAAGTTATAGGTTGGAGTGCCATCTGGACGGGCAATCACCAAATCATCCAACTCATCATTGCTGATTTCAATTTTGCCTTTAACGGCATCATCCCAAATGACAGATCCGCCAATGGGATTCTTAAAGCGAATTACCGGCAAAACGTCTTTCGGAATATCTGGCAACGTTTTGCCAGACTCAGGACGCCATAGGCCGTTATAGCGAGGCTTTTCCTTATTAGCCATCTGTTGGTCACGCAGCCGATTGAGCTCCTCCTCGCTCATATAACAAGGGTATGCAAGGCCAGCATCGAGCATTTGTTTTAATACCTCTCGGTATCGATCAATACGCTGCATCTGATAAATCGGACCCTCATCTAAATCCAGCCCAAGCCATGCCATACCCTCAATGATGACATCGACAGCTTCCTGTGTTGAGCGTTCCAAATCCGTATCCTCAATACGCAAAATGAAATCACCTTTGTTATGGCGGGCAAAAGCCCAAGGATACAAAGCGCTGCGGAGGTTGCCCAAATGAATAAAGCCCGTTGGACTGGGGGCGAATCGTGTACGTATATGCATAATTGGCATTATCTCAGGTTGGCTATCATTTTCCTTATTTAGCACCTCTAATCGCAAAAAAGTGGATACTTTCATTTATGAATGAATTACTTGTCTTTATTTGTGATGGCGCCCCCGTCCGCGGTGAAATTGTCTCTATAAGTAGTGCCTGGCAGGCCGTTTTAGAGCGTCGCAATGACCCCCCTGTAGTTCAACGAATCCTCGGTGATTTTGTAGGTGCTGCGACCCTCTTAAGCGCTAGCCTCAAATTTGATGGCACCTTGATTATTCAAGCTCAAAGCAAGGGCCCAATTCAGCTTTTGGTGGTTGAATGCAAGTCAGACCTCACAATGCGAGCTACTGTAAAGCTATCTGTAGAGCCTGCTGACATTAATCCTAATGCCACCTTAGATGAATTACTGGATGCTGACAATACTGGGCGCCTTGTGATTACTCTTGATCCATCCGACCGCCAACCCGGTCAACCGCCCTACCAAGGTATTGTCGCGCTTCAAGAGCAGCAGGGAACCGTAATTAAGCCTGTTACCAGTGCTGCTGAGGCCATAGCCCTGTATATGCAAAATTCAGAACAACTAGACACCCGCATTTGGCTTGCATCAAATGAAACCCACGTGGGCGGACTGCTTTTGCAACGCCTACCTGACTCCGGCGGCTATGCCCATTTAGACCCTCAACTCGCAGCGGAGGGTTGGAGCCGAATTCAAACGCTTGGAGAAACCATCACCGACGAAGAGTTGCTAACCCTTTCGCCACAAACTATCCTGCGCCGTCTATTTTTAGAGGAGTCTGCTGAAAGCGGCGTTCGTAGCTTCCCATCACGCCCAATTCGATTTAGCTGTCGTTGTTCAAGAGCTAAAGTTGCCGATGTCCTCAGAATGCTAGGTGAAGAAGAAGTTGAAAGCATTCTTACGGAGCAAGGTGCTGTTGAAACTGAATGTGATTTTTGTGCGAAAGCCTATCGCTTTGATGCCGTTGATTGCAGGCAGGTTTTTAAAACCGACTTATTAGTAGATGCAACGAGACCGCCATCTAGCGGTCATTAGCGAGTAGACTCATTCATTATTGTTTAGTAACTTCTGGCTTCACACCATCGGCAGTGTTGGAGGTGGTTTTTTCCACTGGCAGTATCTGAATAAAAAATTCACCCTCTTTAATCATTCCATGTTCGACACGAGCACGCTCTTCAATTGCACGAGTTCCATCTTTCAAATCCTTAACGTCACCAGTCAACTTCGCATTACGCAAGCTGAGCAGGCTATTTTTAGCCTGCTGTAACTCAAGCTGTTTCTCCATTTCATAAACCTTTAGCCACCCACCCTTACCCAACCAGAGTGGGTACTGTATTGCGATCAGCAATAACAGCATGGAGTAGATGACGATACGCATGGGGCTAAAAAGCTAGCTAGTAATTAGCGCTTCAAGTTATAAAAAACAGACTTTCCAGGGTAAGTGGCAACATCACCCAGATCTTCCTCAATCCGTAGTAACTGGTTGTACTTAGCGATACGATCTGAACGAGACAAGGAGCCTGTCTTTATCTGACCAGCATTCGTACCAACAGCAATATCAGCAATTGTGCTATCTTCTGTTTCGCCAGAACGATGAGAAATCACAGCAGTGTAATTGGCGCGCTTAGCCATCTCAATCGCCGCAAAAGTCTCAGTCAGTGTTCCAATCTGGTTAATCTTAATGAGAATTGAGTTAGCAATACCTTTATCGATACCTTCTTTAAGAATGCGAGTGTTGGTCACAAAGAGGTCATCTCCAACTAATTGGATTTTCTTGCCTAATTTTTGAGTAATATCAGCCCAGCCATCCCAGTCACTCTCATGCATACCATCTTCAATCGAAACGATTGGAAATTGATCAGCCAAGTTACCCAGATAATCGGAGAATTCAGTTGAGGAGAGTTGCAAGCCTTCACCTGATAAGTGGTATTTACCATCTTTATAGAATTCACTAGCGGCACAATCCAAGGCTAATAGGACATCTTCACCCGCTTGATAGCCAGCAGCTTCAATGGCCTTCATGATTGTCTGTAAGCACTCTTGATTGCTCTTAAAGTTTGGAGCAAATCCTCCTTCATCACCAACAGTAGTAGGCATACCTTGCGCACCTAAAATTATCTTTAACTCATGGAAAATTTCAGCACCACAACGTAGCGCTTCACGGAAACTTTGCGCACCAACCGGCATCACCATAAATTCTTGAATATCTAAACTATTATTTGCGTGCGCCCCACCATTGACGATGTTCATCATTGGCACAGGTAATTGCATGCCGCCTGATCCGCCAAAGTAGCGATATAAAGGTAGCCCTGCTTCTTCTGCAGCTGCCCGAGCAACAGCCATCGAAACAGCCAGAGTTGCATTCGCACCTAAGCGTGCTTTGTTATGAGTGCCATCTAATTCAATCAAAGTGCGGTCAAGAAATGCTTGCTCAGTTGCATCAAGGCCTAGGATCGACTCAGCGATCTCGATGTTGATATTTTGAACAGCTTTAAGGACACCTTTACCTAGGTAACGGGCTTTATCACCATCGCGAAGTTCAATAGCTTCGCGTGAACCTGTTGACGCGCCAGAAGGTACTGCTGCGCGTCCCATAACTCCAGATTCAAGCAATACATCACACTCAACCGTTGGGTTTCCGCGTGAATCTAAGACTTCTCTACCGATGATGTCAACAATGGCGCTCATGCACCTTCTCCTAAATAAAAAAATGAATATGGGATGTTACTTAAAGCTATCTTCTAAAAAAGATCCAGATTTTTTAACAACTGAGTCAATCGCAAGCAAAGATTCAAGTAACTCTCTCATGCGGTTCAGCGGAACTGCATTTGGACCATCTGATAATGCCTTAGCAGGATCGGGGTGCGTCTCCATAAATAAACCACTGATGCCGACAGCAACTGCAGCACGAGCCAATACGGGAACAAATTCACGTTGACCACCACTAGCATTACCCTGTCCACCTGGCAGCTGGACCGAATGCGTTGCGTCAAAGACAACTGGTGCCTTGGCTTCACGCAAGATTGCTAAGCTACGCATATCTGAAACTAAATTGTTGTAACCAAATGAAGCGCCACGCTCGCAAACCATAAATTGATCCGGGAGATTGGATTCAACAGCAGCTGCACGAGCTTTATCAATTACATTGAGCATCTCATGGGGGGATAAAAATTGTCCTTTTTTAAAATTCACCGGCTTACCGCTCTGGGCGCAAGCTCGAATGAAATCAGTCTGCCTACATAAGAAAGCTGGTGTCTGAAGAACATCAACCACTTTTGAGACGGGCGCAATTTCACTGATGTCATGAATGTCAGTCAATATGGGCACACCAATTTCACGCTTAACGCGGGCAAGAATCTCAAGACCCTTTTCCATACCTAAGCCACGAAAAGATGTGCCAGATGAGCGATTAGCCTTATCAAAAGAAGACTTATAGATAAATGGAATATTTAGTGCAGAGGTAATTTCCTTTAACTCACCAGCAATATCTAAAGCCGATTGCTCTGACTCAATAACGCAAGGTCCCGCTATCAAAAAAAAGCGATGATCTAAACCAACATCAAAACCGCATAACTTAAATACACGCATTGCGATCTCCTAGGCTGCTTGCTTTTGAGAGGCAGCTTGATGAATTAATGACGCCTTGATAAATGCAGAAAATAATGGATGACCATCTCTTGGCGTTGAGGTGAACTCCGGATGAAACTGCACGCCAAAGAACCAAGGATGCATGGAGTTCGGTAATTCCATCATTTCAGGCAAAGACTCATTTGGAGTTCTAGCAGAAATAATCATGCCAGACTTTTCGAGGCGAGGTACGTAAATATTATTAACCTCATAACGATGACGATGGCGCTCGTTTACTTCGGCCCCATAAATATTATGAGCCAAAGTACCAGCCTTCACTGGACAACGCTGTGAGCCTAAGCGCATGGTTCCGCCAAGATCAGAATCATTTGTGCGCTTCTCAACTCGACCTTCGCGATCTAGCCATTCCGTAATTAAAGCAACCACAGGGCTCTCTGTCTCGGGATCAAACTCAGTACTGTTTGCCTGGGCAATATTGGCAACATGACGCGCAAATTCAATTACAGCTAATTGCATTCCTAAACAGATGCCTAGATATGGGATCTGATTCTCACGTGCATAACGAATAGCGGCAATCTTTCCTTCAGTACCGCGTTTACCAAAACCGCCTGGCACCAAAATTGCATCCAAATTTTGAAGACAATCTACGCCATCTTTTTCAATCACTTCAGAATCAATGTAATTAATATTGACACGTGTGTGATTGTGGATGCCTGCATGCCGCAAAGCCTCAATCAATGATTTGTAGGATTCTGTTAACTCAACATACTTGCCGACCATGCCAATCGTGACTTCATGTTGCGGGTTAGCCAATTCATAGACTAGCTTTGCCCAAACTGATAGGTCCGCGGGTTTGGCTTGAATATCTAACTCACGACAAATCAAATCATCCATACCCTGCGCTTGGAGCATTTCAGGAATCTTGTAAATGGTATCTACATCCCACACTGAGATAACGGCCTCTTCACGTACGTTCGAAAAGAGTGAAATCTTGGAGCGCTCATCTTCTGGGATTGGGCGATCAGCACGACACAATAGGACTGTAGGCATGATGCCGATTTCACGTAACTTTTGTACAGAGTGCTGGGTAGGCTTTGTTTTTAACTCTCCTGCGCTAGCAATATAGGGCACCAAAGTGAGGTGCACAAAAGCGCAGCTGTGTCGTGGCAGACGAATACTCATCTGGCGGGCTGCCTCAAGAAATGGCAACGATTCAATATCGCCTACTGTTCCACCGATTTCGCAAATAGCAATATCAGCATTTCCGTCATGACTCGCTTTCGCACCGCGCTCTACGAATGCTTGAATTTCATTTGTAATGTGCGGAATCACCTGAACGGTTTTACCCAAGTACTCACCGCGTCGCTCTTTACTGATGACAGATTCATAGATCTGGCCAGTGGTGAAGTTGTTACTTTTACGCATCTTTGCGGATACAAAGCGCTCGTAATGGCCAAGATCGAGGTCAGTTTCAGCACCGTCTTCAGTAACAAAGACCTCGCCATGTTGAAGCGGGCTCATTGTCCCAGGGTCAACGTTGATATAGGGGTCTAATTTTAGGAGGGTGACTTTCAGGCCGCGGGATTCGAGAATCGCGGCAAGCGAGGCAGCTGCGATTCCTTTCCCTAGAGAAGAAACCACACCACCAGTGACAAAAACGTATTTGGTCATCGCTTAAGCTCTGTTGGAAATAGTAATTATAACGATAGCGAATCTGTTGTGAAAATTTCTTGACTCCACCAAAAACTCGTCTAATTTATCGGTCAACTTATGGATAATTAGTTCTCATTTTTTGAGTCAAGCGATATCGCAGGATGAATAAGATCAAACCCTCCATCTCAGAGCACATACCCAAATTCTTCTTAAATCCCTCAAAAAGGGTGTTTTCATCTCTTTTTTACTAATTTTTTAAGAATTTTTGACAATTAAGTCTTATATAAGACATGAATTAGCAATTACAATAAGCCGGTTAGGGTAATAAACCCTGCTTAGCTTTACTGTTGATAACTCTTACCCAATAGGAAACACGATGCTAGAAGCCTACAACGCCCAAGTTGCCCAACGCGCAGTCCTTGGAATACCAGCCCTTCCCCTTACTAAAGACCAAACTGCCGAACTCATTGGCTTGCTTAAGAATCCCCCTAAAGGTAAAGAGGCGGAATTGCTCGAAATGATTACCAATCGAGTTCCTGCTGGCGTTGATGAGGCTGCTAAAGCAAAAGCTGAGTTTTTAGATGCTGTTGCCAAAGGCACAGAAAAATCACCATTAATTTCACGCATCAAGGCAACAGAACTCTTGGGTACTATGCTTGGTGGATACAACATCAAGCCGTTAGTGGAGCTTTTGGAGGATGCTGAATGTGGAGCAACAGCTGCTACAGCCCTAAAAAATACATTGCTCATGTTTGATTACTTCAATGATGTACAAGAGCTTGCTGAAAAGGGAAATAAGCAAGCTAAGGAAGTAATGCAGAGTTGGGCAGATGCCGAATGGTTTACAAGTCGTCCGGCTGTTCCTGACAGTATGAAGCTCACAGTATTTAAAGTTACCGGTGAGACCAATACAGATGACCTCTCTCCCGCCCCTGATGCTTGGAGTCGTGCTGATATTCCATTGCATGCAACGATGATGCTAAAGAACCCCCGCCCAGGAATTAATCCTGATGAGAGCGGCGTTCGTGGGCCGATGAAACAAATTGCTGAGCTACAGAAGAAGGGCAACCAAATTGCCTATGTTGGCGATGTAGTTGGTACCGGCTCATCACGTAAATCAGCAACAAATTCTGTCTTATGGTGGACCGGTCAAGATATCCCGTTTGTACCCAATAAGCGCTTTGGTGGGGTCTGTCTTGGTGGAAATATTGCGCCAATCTTTTTCAATACAATGGAAGATTCTGGTGCACTACCAATTGAATTAGATGTCTCTCAACTGAGCATGGGCGATGAAATTGAATTACGCCCCTATGAAGGCAAAGTACTGAAGAATGGCAGTGAGATTACTACCTTTACTCTAAAGTCCCCTGTTATTTTGGATGAGGTAAGGGCTGGCGGCCGTATCCCTTTAATCATTGGTCGTGGATTAACTGCCAAAGCTAGAGCTGCCCTAGGCTTGCCTGCATCTACTGAATTCCGCGTGCCTGTTAGCCCTCCCGATAATAAGAAGGGTTTTAGCCTTGCCCAAAAGATTGTGGGTCGCGCTTGCGGCTTACCCGAAGGTCAAGGTGTTAGACCAGGTACATATTGCGAGCCACGCATGACTACTGTAGGCTCACAAGATACTACCGGCACAATGACACGCGATGAATTGAAAGATCTGGCATGCCTTGGATTCTCATCCGAACTCGTGATGCAATCTTTCTGCCATACATCGGCATATCCAAAACCAGTTGATATTTTGACTCAACATGAGTTACCACCATTCATGACTAATCGCGGTGGGGTTTCGTTGCGCCCAGGTGACGGCGTGATTCATAGTTGGTTAAATCGCCTATTGTTGCCAGACACCTGCGGAACCGGCGGCGATAGTCACACACGTTTCCCAATTGGCATTTCTTTCCCTGGCGGTTCTGGCTTGGTTGCTTTTGCTGCCGCTACAGGGGTGATGCCCTTAGACATGCCTGAATCTGTATTGGTGCGCTTTAAAGGCAAAATGCAGCCTGGCATTACTTTGCGTGATTTGGTAAACGCAATCCCCCTATTTGCAATTAAACGCGGTCTCTTAACCGTAGAAAAGCAAGGAAAAGTAAACGTGTTTTCCGGCCGAATTGTAGAAATAGAAGGTTTACCAGACTTAAAAGTTGAGCAAGCGTTTGAATTATCAGATTCCTCTGCTGAACGCTCTGCTGGTGGTTGCACTGTTCATCTGAACAAAGAGCCAATCATTGAATACATGCGCTCCAACATCACTTTAATGAAATGGATGATCGCCAATGGATATGAAGATAAGCGTACGCTTAGTCGCCGGATTAAGGCAATGGAGGCATGGATTGCTAAACCTGAATTGCTTAAAGCGGACGCCAATGCTGACTATGCTGAGATTATCGAAATCGATATGAATGAAATTAAAGAGCCGATCTTGGCATGCCCTAACGATCCAGATGATGTGAAGTACTTGTCTGAGGTTGCTGGAGAGAAAATCGATGAAGTCTTTATCGGCTCATGCATGACTAATATCGGCCACTTCCGTGCTGCTGGCCAAGTATTACAAGGCAAGAAAGATATGCCAACACGCCTGTGGGTAGCACCTCCAACCAAGATGGATGCAATGATTCTGATGGAGGAAGGTTACTACGGAATGTTAGGTGCAGCAGGTGCGCGCATGGAAAGTCCCGGTTGTTCTTTGTGCATGGGTAATCAAGCCCAAATTCGCAAAGGATCTACCGCTGTTTCAACTTCGACACGAAACTTCCCCAATCGCTTAGGTATAGACACACGTGTATTCCTGGCATCAGCGGAATTAGCATCTGTCGCAGCCTTACTGGGTAGACTTCCAACTCCAAAGGAATACCTTGAGCAAGTTGAGTCACTAAATGCAAAATCTGCTGAAGTGTATCGTTACATGAGTTTTGACAAGATTAAGTCATTCAGCGATGTTGCTGACACTGTCACAGTCTAAATAGTATTAAGCCCTGAAGTTTGAGGCGTTAAAAAAGGCGATCAATAGATCGCCTTTTTTATTAACCATCTGTTATTAAATAGACAGTTTGTTTTCTTGATGCGCATTTTCGCGATGCAGTCCAGATACCCAAGCATTGGTTGGTAAGCCTGTCTTCTCCATGATTAATTTTGCACGCTTAGAGACTTCTTTCCACTCCACATCCAACTGCGGACCTTTAAAAGCAATAGCCACTACATTGCAATCATGTGATTCCGGAAAGAGCAGGACACGGTTATCAAATGCCTCACAAATATGATTCAAATTAATGTCAAAACTTTTGTGACGTGAAAATAAGTTCACAGTTAAAACGCCGGGTGATTTCAGAATGTTGTAACAACCCTTATAAAAGTCTAAAGAGCTGGCTGCAGGCCCATCACAAATTGCGTCATATAAATCAACTTGAACTGCATCAAAATGATTCTGGAGTTTTATATTTTGAACGAACGCTTTAGCGTCTATTTGCAAGGTCTCCAGACGGCGATCATCATCAGGCGTAAAAAACATGCTACGGGCCGATACAATCACAGCGGGATTTAGCTCAACAACCGTTGTTTTGACTGCCGGGCAATAGCGGTGAGCAAACTTTGTGAGCGCACCAGTGCCTAAGCCAAGTTGAGCAATACGCATGCCCGGCTTAGTCTCCAAAAAAAGAAGCCAAGCCATCATCTGCTGGTTGTACTCCAGATAAATCTCATCCGGATCACGGATACGCATCGCACCTTGAATTAACTCGCTACCAAAGTGCAGATAGCGTACACCACCACTTTCAGAAAACGTGACTGGCTCCATAGCCATGAATTCATCTGGCATATATTACTTAGCCCAGAACCTAGCGTTACGGAACAAACGCATCCATGGGCTAGCTCCATCAGGGGTATCCAACCATTCTTTCGGAGCCCAGCTCATCTGCACTGCTCTAAATACACGCTCAGGATGAGGCATCATGACGGTGAAGCGACCGTCTGGAGTAGTAACCCCAGTCAAACCGCCAGGAGAGCCATTCGGGTTCATAGGATAGGTTTCGGTTGGATTGCCTTGGTGATCTACAAAACGTAGAGCTAGCAATCCCTGTTTCTGCAACACCTCTAAATTGCCTTGCTGGCTAAAATTGGCAAAACCCTCGCCATGAGCAATCGCTATCGGCAACTGACTTCCAGTCATGCCTTGGGTAAAAATCGATGGTGATGCCATCACCTCGGCCATCACCAAGCGAGCTTCATATTGCTCGGATTGATTTCGGGTAAATTTAGGCCAAGCTTCTGCTCCCGGGATAATTGCAGCCAGATTACTCATCATTTGACATCCATTACAGACGCCCAATGCAAAACTATCTTGACGGCCAAAAAATGTAGAGAACTGATCACGCAATTGACTATTGAAGAGAATGGTTTTTGCCCAGCCTTCACCTGCCCCCAAGACATCTCCATAACTAAATCCACCACAGGCTATTAATCCGCGGAAATTATCTAATGCTGCCTTTCCAGCAAGCAAGTCTGACATATGAACGTCATAGCTATCAAAGCCTGCCCAGTTCACTGCATAAGCCATTTCTACATGAGAATTTACGCCCTGCTCACGCAAAATAGCCACTTTAGGACGGGCATTCTTATTGATGAATGGCGCGGAAACATCCTCAGCAATATCAAATGTCAACCGGGGAGACATACCTGCATCAGCAATATCATCCAGCAGAGAAAACTCACTATCAGCACAGTCTGGGTTATCTCTTAAACGAGCAATCTGATAGCTAGTATTAGCCCATATCTTTTGTAGCACTTCACGTGGCTCAGCAAAGATATTTTTAGCATCACGCCAAACTTCAATGCGCCCATTAGTGTTTGGCTTTGCAATGACGTGACTGCAAGCACTAAGATTCAACCTGCGCAGAAGAGCAAATACGGCGTCTCGATCTGATTTGCGAATCTGAATCACTGCTCCCAGCTCCTCATTAAATAAAGCGCGCATGGTTTGTTCGTGACGTCGACCAGAAACTTGTTGCGCCCAATTCTTGGCATCGCCCCAATCAGCCTCTTGGCCTACATCTACCGCAATCATGTCAACATTCATAGAGATACCGGTATGCGATGCAAAAGCCATCTCCGCGATACAGGCAAATAAACCACCGTCGGAACGATCGTGATAAGCCAATAATTGATTTCTCTGACGCAACTCAATGACGGCAGTAGCCAATGCTTTTAGATCCTCCGGGTGATCTACATTCGGGGCCGAATGGCCAGATTGGTTAAGCACTTGCGCCAAAATACTACCAGCCATGCGATTTTTGCCGCGACCTAAATCAATCAAAATTAATTCAGTTTCTAAGGCTGCGCCAGACTCATCCTTGAGCTGCAGTAAAGGTATTGTAGTTTTACGAACGTCTTGAACTGCAGCAAAAGCAGAAATGATTAATGAAACAGGTGAAACCACTTTCTTGGCATGATCACCCTCTTGCCATGCTGTAGCCATGGATAAGGAATCTTTGCCGACAGGTATCGAAATGCCAAGGGCTGGGCACAATTCCATACCAATTGCTTTGACTGAGTCATACAACTTTGCATCCTCGCCTGGCGAACCGCAAGCAGCCATCCAGTTGGCAGAGAGCTTGACATCTTCTAAGCGACGAATATCTGCAGCCAATAAATTAGTAATAGCCTCACCAACAGCTATTTTGGCTGCAGCTGGAGCATCCATTACAGCCAACGGGGTTCGCTCACCCATGGACATCGCTTCACCACGATAGCCCTTGTAATCCATTAAGGTAACTGCGCAGTCGGCAACAGGCACTTGCCAAGGACCAACGAATGGGTCTCGCGCATTAAGGCCGCCAACAGTACGGTCACCAATAGTAATTAAAAATGACTTACTGGCAACAGTTGGTTGCTGTAAAACCCAAGCAATGCATTGGGCTAAATCAGCATCAGTGACATCAAGCTCATCAAATTCTTGAGCAACGCGTTTTACATCGCGATGCATACGTGGAGGCTTTCCAAGCAATACTTCCATTGGCATATCAATTGGCATGGCAGAATCACTACCAGCAAGCTCTTTGTTGTCACTCAGCTGGAGTTGTCGCTCAGTAGTTGCCTCACCGACCACAGCAAATGGGCAACGCTCGCGCTCGCAGAGTGATTTAAAAAGCTCCAGATCATTAGATTCAATTGCGAGAACATAGCGCTCTTGAGATTCGTTACACCAAATCTCCGCAGGACTCATACCACTCTCCTCAAGTGGGACGTTACGCAATTGAAATTGTGCACCCAAGCCAGCCCCATCAGCAAGCTCTGGGAATGCATTTGAGATACCACCAGCACCGACGTCGTGGATCGATACAATCGGATTTCTCTGACCCATCGCAATACAAGAATTAATGACTTCTTGCGCGCGACGCTCCATTTCAGGATTGCCACGCTGGACAGAATCAAAATCTAAATCAGCAGTATTTGTTCCAGTTGCAACAGAGCTACCAGTTGCGCCGCCCATACCAATCTTCATGCCAGGACCACCCAATTGAATAAACAGGTGTCCTGCTTTAATTTGTTTTTTTGTCGTATGAATTGAATCAATACTGCCGATACCACCGGCAATCATGATTGGTTTGTGATAGCCGCGACGTACCCCTTCTAGAGTTTGTTCAAATACCCTGAAATAACCACCTAAAATAGGGCGGCCAAATTCATTATTAAAAGCAGCTCCACCCAATGGGCCATCGATCATAATTTGTAGTGGAGTGGCAATGCGTTCGGGCTTGCCATATTTCTCCGCTTCCCAAGGTAGATCAGTTCCAGGAATATGGAGATTGGATACTGAGAAGCCTGTTAGGCCAGCCTTAGGTCGTCCACCAACACCAGTAGCACCCTCATCTCGAATCTCACCACCAGCACCAGTAGAGGCGCCCGGGAACGGTGCAATCGCTGTTGGATGATTATGCGTCTCCACCTTCATCAAGGTATGCACCAAGCGAGTGTCTTTTTCGTAGCGTCGGTCCTGACCTTTTGGTGACCAAGTTTCCGACTCGGATCCCACCATTACTGCCGAGTTGTCAGAGTAGGCAACAATCGTACCTTCAGGCTGCAATTGATGTGTGTTGCGAATCATGGCAAACAGTGATTTCTCTTGATCATCGCCATCAATCGTCCAGCTAGAATTAAATATCTTGTGGCGACAATGCTCACTATTTGCTTGAGCAAACATTATTAATTCAACATCACTAGGGTTGCGCTCTAAGCGGATGAAATTCTCAACCAAATACAGGATTTCATCCTCTGAGAGTGCAAGACCTAATTCTTGATTGGCTTTATCTAATGCAGATCTACCCTCTGTGAGAATTGGGATTCGGATAAAAGGCCTATCAGGCAGAGATTGATACAAGGCTGATGCCTCATCGACCTCGTTAATAACAAGCTCAGTCATCCGATCATGAACAGACGCTAATACCAGTTGTATTTGTTCAGAATTGAGAGATTTTTTACTTTGCCATGTGTATTGAACGCCTCGCTCAATACGTAAAATGTGAAGGCCACATTGACGAGCAATATCGGTAGCTTTGCTAGCCCATGGAGAAACTGTGCCGAAACGGGGAATGGAAATCACAGATTGCTTATCAGCAGGCTTACCAAACAAGGAGCCGCCCTCTTTCATTTGCGACGCGAAAGGTTGACCATAAGTCAGAAGACTTTTGAGAACCTCTCCATCTTTGGCTATGATTTCAGACTCAGACCAAATGAAATGAAGATATTGAGCCTCAATAGACTCAAGTTGAACTCCCTGGGCTGCGAGCGAGGCTAAAAGTCGCTGTTGGCGGAAGACTGAAAGGGCATTTGCCCCGGGCAAGCAACAGAATGATGACATCCCAAGATTATAAGGTTTTGATTAGGCCAGGCGTCCGCCATGAAGGTTTAATTGACGTCCGCACCGAGCAGCTAGGGCTGGATCATGAGTTACCAGAACCAGGGTTGAGGAATTCTCCCGATTTAATTCAAAAAGGAGCTCTATCACCCTATTTCCGCTTATCTCATCTAGACTTCCAGTGGGCTCATCTGCAAAGAGAATTGCAGGTTTATTAATAAAGGCTCGAGCCAAGGCTACACGCTGTTGTTCGCCGCCAGATAGGGTCTTTGGGAAATGATTTGCCCTGAGCCCGAGACCAACCTTTTCAAGCCATTGAAAGGCGGCTAACTTAGCCTCAGCTTGAACGACACCAGCCATCTCTAAAGGAAGCATAACGTTTTCTAGGGCAGTTAAGTGCGGCAAGAGATGGAATGATTGAAAAACAAAGCCTATATACTGGCCCCGTAAACGTGCTCTGCCATCCTCATCTAGCTGATTGAGGTTCTGCCCCATTAAGTTGATCTGACCTGAGCTTGGTAGATCCAATCCGGCTAGGAGGCTCAACAAAGTGCTTTTTCCAGAGCCAGATGCCCCCACAATCGCAACACTTTCTCCATGCTCTATTTGAAAGCTAAGATCATGCAAAATCTCAAGGTCGCCATCAGCCGTTTTGACCAGCTTGCCAACATGATCGGCAACAATGGAATTAGACTGTTTGTTCATGTGAATTTTTCTAGAGTGGAAATATGCGGGTTCAGCTTTTAACTGTTAACAAATTAATAACAGGTCTATTTTGCCTGTTAATGGCTATTTCTTCTTGGGCACAAGTAAAACCAGTAGTTTTGGTTTTGGGGGATAGCCTGTCCGCTGAATACGGCATACCACGCGGTACCGGATGGGTTCGCATACTCGAAGAGCAGTTGATTAAGGACAAAAGTCCTTGGACTGTATTTAATGCAAGCATTAGCGGCGAAACCAGTTCGGGTGGACTCACTCGGCTCCCCAGCCTTCTTAGTCAAAAAAAACCTGGAATCGTCGTGATTGAGCTAGGAGCAAACGATGCTCTGCGCGGGTTAGCAGTAAGTCAAACCGAAATAAATCTACGCAAGATGATTCAGATCAGTAAAAAATCCGGCGCTAAGGTCTTGCTGTGCGGTATCCAGATTCCCTCCAACTATGGCCAAACCTACACCATGCAATTTAAACAGCTCTACCCTCAATTAGCTCAACAAGAGCAAGTTGAATTACTTCCTTTTTTCTTAGAGGGCGTTGCAAGCAAACCAGAATTATTTCAGGCAGATCGATTACATCCAAATGTTGAAGCGCAAAGCACTATATTCAGAAATGTATGGAGCTCAATGGCCCCATACAGTAACTTGCTGAAAAAAATACCTTAGGATTAGCTACCAGCGCTACCTGAATTTGCCTGCTTAAGCGGATTAATCACTTTAACATCAGCGCCGTTACGCCAGTAGCCCATAAATCCTGCAAATTCAGACTGTGCAGCCAGAGCTTGGATTTGTTGAGCCTGTGCCTTATAAACCTTTGCATCCATCGATGCCGGTTGACGAACCTGATCAATGCGATAAATTGTCGTACCTACGCCAGGATTAGTAACCGCAACTACAGCTGGTAATTTATTGACACTCACGGACATCACTTCATCCATTGAAGGCCCTACTAAGCCGCCAGGTTTATTTCGTGAAATCCAGCTTGAACCACTAAAACCAGCTGTATTTTTTGGATCCATTTCAAGATTAGCTAATTTCTCACTAGCAGCGGAATTAGCCAGCTTCACAGCAGCGCGCTGACTCACCTGTCGCTTCACTTCTGCAGCAACATCTTTAAAAGGGAGGATTTGAGCGGAATGGAAAGTTAGCACCCTTGCAGAAACAAATACACCTGGAGATATTTGCACGGCTTCAGTGTTACGCTTGTTCTTAAGAGCCTCATCTCCATAAAGTGACTGCACTACCTTTGGATTGGCCAAAGGATGATCCTTAGACACACCAGCAGCTCCACTACGTGTCACACCCTTCTGAGTTTGAATACTGAGCTTCAATTTGTCTGCGGCTGGCTTGAGACTATCGGATTGATCGTAAGTCATATTGGCAAACTGATCTGCTTTTTCATTAAAAGTCTTAGGATCCTCTTTAGGATCAGCCTTGAGAACAATATATTCCACATCGATATATTCAGGAGTCTCAAATAATTTAGCGTTAGCCTCATAAAAAGATTGCAGCTCTTCAGGGCTTGGATTAACTTTTGATAGATAGTCTTTTGCATTGAACTGCAAAGTCTGTACTTGTCTTTCAGTTTCATATAAGGATGAAACTATTGCCGATAACTTTGGACTGGCTAATTCTGTGCGAGCCACTGAATTGACTAGCTGTTGAATTTTCAAGTCAAAACTTTGGCCAGCATAAAACTGTTCTTCATTCATACCATTGCTTGCAAGTAACTGTTTAAAGCGAACATCATCAAAAGTACCGTCTTGACGATATAAAGCGCGAATCTGTGGAATCTTTTGTAGGCTATTAACCAGCTCCTGCTTGCCGACTTGCAAACGCAGATCGCCAACCGCAAAACCTAAAATACGCTGTTGAAGTAATTCGTTAAGAATGGCTTCACGAAAAGGTAGACTTTGGGCAATTTGCATATTTCCACCAACTCGCTCTACCTGGCGCTTGGCTGCAGTCTCAACTTCTTGAGCTGTAATAGGCTTACCGTTAACCTTTACGATATCGGTTTCTTTATCCATAAACTCGGAATAGCTTGATATTCCAAATAGTGCAAAAGAAGGGATGATGATCAACATCAAGGCAAGCTGTAGAATTTTTTGGTTTTTACGTACTGAATCAAACATGAATTAATCGCTCGAAATAAAGTCAATGATGCGAGTGTAATAGGCTGAAGGTCTAGAGAATCTAGAAAGCCTGCGAGAAGAAATGCAAATAAAAATTGGGAAACTGGTGGGCGCTGACGGGATCGAACCGCCGACATTCTGCGTGTAAGGCAGACGCTCTACCATCTGAGCTAAGCGCCCCAAGTTAATACAGACAAGATTGTAACCTAGTGTAGAAATAAAGGAGGGATTCCGCATCAAAAAGGAATTCAATTTAGCGCTCAATTTGACTTAAAACCCCTCACGCATCCCTATTCATCAATGCTTTAAGACCTCTCCAGAAGAAATCTTTTCATTGGCTTTACTGGCTTCAGCAGCCTTTTTTGCAAGCTCCTCTGGCGTTGGATCGGATAAGGCCACTGGTTTTCGCTCTAATGCCAACTCAAGAACTTTATCAATCCAGCGAACTGGGACAATTTCAATCGCATTCTTTACGTTATCAGGAATATCGATCAAGTCTTTGATATTTTCTTCTGGAATTAAAGCTAACTTGATACCGCCGCGGTGGGCTGCCAATAACTTTTCTTTTAAGCCGCCAATCGGAAGCACCTCGCCGCGCAATGTGATCTCGCCAGTCATTGCCACATCAGAGCGGATTGGAATGCCTGTAAAGACCGATACCAAAGCTGTCGTGATTGCGATACCTGCAGATGGACCATCCTTTGGGGTCGCACCGTCTGGGAAGTGGATATGAATATCTTTTTTCTCAAAAGCTTCATCCGGGATCCCCAAGGCTCTAGCTCTGGAACGAACAACCGTTTTTGCGGCCTCGACAGATTCTTTCATTACATCACCAATGGAGCCGGTCCGAGTAATCACCCCTTTACCAGGCATGACTGCGGCTTCAATAGTTAATAAATCACCACCAACTTCAGTCCAAGCTAAACCAGTTACCTGGCCAACTTGATTCTCCTTGGCAGCAAGACCAAAGTCATACATCTTCACAGATAGGAACTTTTCTAGATTGTCAGCATTCACAGTAATTGGTGCAGCCTCCTTCTTGAGCAGCAATAGCTTCACTACCTTGCGGCAGATCTTACTAATTTCACGCTCTAAGGAACGAACACCAGCTTCTCGAGTGTAATAACGAATCATGCCTCGAACAGCAGATTCCTCAATCTTTAACTCATCCTTCTTGAGGCCATTATTTTTAATCTGCTTGGGAATAAGAT
The DNA here is from genome assembly GCF_018881505.1 of Polynucleobacter sp. UK-Mo-2m-Kol15. GTDB lineage: Bacteria > Pseudomonadota > Gammaproteobacteria > Burkholderiales > Burkholderiaceae > Polynucleobacter. The sequence continues at coordinate 1,378,675 of NZ_JACVQC010000001.1, forward strand.
AATTGATTGCAATACTGGTTTTCTCATCCTCTGTATAGCCCGCAAGACGAATAATTTCCAAGCGATCCAATAAAGGACCAGGAATATTTAATGAGTTTGATGTGGCAACAAACATCACATCCGAGAGATCAAAATCAACTTCGACATAGTGATCTTGGAAGGTGTGATTTTGCTCTGGATCCAAAACTTCCAGCAAGGCACTAGCAGGATCGCCACGGAAATCCATGCCCATTTTATCGACTTCGTCTAGAAGAAATAAAGGATTGCGAACGCCTACTTTGGTCAAGCTCGAAAGAATCTTGCCGGGCATAGATCCAATATAGGTACGTCGATGACCGCGAATTTCAGATTCATCACGTACACCACCCAATGCCATGCGCACAAACTTACGGTTTGTGGCTCGTGCAATAGATTGACCGAGCGAAGTTTTACCAACACCAGGAGGTCCAACCAAACAAAGGATCGGAGCCTTAACACGGTCAACGCGTTGTTGAACTGCAAGATATTCCAAAATACGCTCTTTAACTTTATCAAGTCCATAGTGATCTTCATCCAATACTTTTTCAGCATTAGCCAAATCATTATTGATCTTAGTTTTTTTCTTCCAAGGCAGAGAAACTAAGGTGTCAATGAAATTGCGAATCACTGTTGCTTCAGCAGACATTGGAGACATGAGTTTGAGTTTTTTCAACTCAGACTCGGCTTTCTTCAATGCTTCCTTAGGCATGCGAGCAGCTTTAATGCGCTTCTCTAATTCTTCGAGATCGGCACCCTCTTCACCCTCACCTAATTCTTTCTGAATAGCTTTGACTTGTTCATTCAGGTAATACTCACGCTGACTCTTCTCCATCTGACGTTTTACGCGTCCACGAATACGCTTCTCAACTTGTAAGATGTCAATCTCACTTTCAAGGTCAGCTAATAGACTTTCTAAGCGCTGAACTACATCAGTCATCTCAAGTAAACGCTGCTTTTGCTCAAGCTTAACCGGCAGGTGCGCGCATATCGTATCTGCTAAACGACTAGGATCGTCAATTCCACCAAGTGATGAAAGAATTTCTTGAGGAACCTTTTTATTGAGTTTTACATACTGATCAAACTGAGCCATGATCGCACGACGCAATGCTTCAGTCTCATGAGCATCTAAGGCGGTCATTGGAGTTGGCGTAGCTTCACATCCAAAATACCCTTGGCTATCTTCAACCTGACTTACTTCAGCGCGCTGAACACCCTCAACCAGAACCTTAACAGTGCCATCAGGCAGCTTAAGCATTTGCAGAATATTCGCGATACAGCCAACCTCATATAGATCCTCAACACTGGGCTCATCCTTGGCAGCAGTCTTTTGGGCAACTAGCAACACATTCTTGCCAGTTTCCATAGCGGCCTCAAGCGCTTTGATTGATTTAGGGCGACCAACAAATAAAGGGATAACCATATGGGGAAAAACTACAACATCTCTCAAGGGAAGCAGAGGCAGTTGAATAGGTTCAGAGGGTAGTAATAAGTGGCCAGGCATGGGGCAATTCCTCCAAAATAGTCATTCCGTAAAAATCTCTAAAAAGGCCGTACCACTAGATACGGACCTAATTTAGGAATAGGATACTACCTATATGGGTAGCACCAAGTGAAAAACAAGGGGGAAATATGCGAAAAGTGTGCCAAAAACCACCGAAAAGACCAAAAAATACTAAAAATTAGGCTTTTTTACTCAATTCTGTAGATTCGTCACCTTGTTTGTATACCAAGATAGGCTTACCACCCTCGGCAATAGTGCTTTCATCGATAACAACTTTTTGCACATTCTTTAGGGAAGGCAGGTCATACATCACATCCATGAGTGAACCCTCGAGAATGGAACGTAGGCCTCTAGCACCAGTCTTGCGTGCAATAGCTTTCTTGGCAATGGCTGATAGTGCGGCTGGCCGGACTTCAAGTTCAGAACCCTCCATAGTCAAGAGTGCCTGATATTGCTTAACCAAGGCATTCTTAGGCTCAGTCAAAATCTGGATCAGGGCTGTTTCATCCAATTGAGCCAAAGTGGCTACAACTGGCAAACGACCAATCAACTCTGGAATAAGGCCAAACTTAATTAAATCCTCTGGCTCCACCTCGATTAAGAGGTCGCTTACGCCGCGATCATCTTTACCTGGGACAGTAGCATTAAATCCAATGCCAGTCTTGGCAGTGCGCTGCTGAATAACTTTCTCAAGTCCATCAAAAGCACCCCCACAAATAAATAAGATATTAGTAGTATCAACCTGCAAGAAATCTTGGTTGGGATGCTTGCGGCCACCTTGCGGAGGCACAGAAGCCATAGTTCCTTCAACCAACTTCAACAGAGCTTGTTGAACGCCCTCACCCGATACATCACGAGTAATGGATGGGTTGTCCGACTTTCGAGAGATCTTATCAATCTCGTCGATGTATACAATTCCGCGTTGCGCTTTTTCTACGTTGTAGTCACAAGCTTGCAATAGCTTTTGAATAATATTTTCAACGTCTTCACCAACATAACCTGCTTCGGTTAATGTTGTTGCATCAGCCATTACAAAAGGAACATCCAGCATGCGCGCTAATGTTTGAGCTAGTAATGTTTTGCCTGATCCCGTTGGGCCGATCAGCAAAATATTACTTTTTGCCAATTCAACACCGTCGACCATTGCTTTGGCAGGAGCTTTAGATTCTTTTTTGTCGGCAACCTCAATAGGCTTTCCGTCTTTATCTAACTTTTCTTTTTTTGGCTTTGGCAAATACTGTAGACGCTTGTAGTGGTTATATACAGCTACCGCCAAAGTCTTCTTAGCGTGATCTTGACCAATGACATACTGATCAAGGTTTTCACGAATTTGATGTGGCGTTGGTAAAGACTCATCTCCCTCTAACTTAGGCAGTTTTAACAACTCTTCTTGAATAATGTCTGTGCAGAGATCAATACACTCATCACAAATAAATACGGATGGGCCAGCAATCAGCTTCTTAACTTCATGCTGACTTTTGCCACAGAAAGAGCAATACAGAACTTTATCTGCAGTATTCGTAGTTTTAATATCGCTCAAGATGGCCGTCTAAATAGTGATGAGAATTAAGGGCGCTTATCGATGACTTTATCAATCAAGCCATACTCTTGAGCCTGATCAGCAGACATGAAGTTATCACGATCAGTATCTTTAGCAATAGTCTCAATAGTTTGTCCGGTTCGGTCAGCCAAAATTTTATTCAAACGCTCACGTAAATAGAGAATTTCACGAGCTTGAATTTCAATATCAGAGGCTTGCCCACGAGCGCCACCTAATGGCTGATGGATCATTACGCGTGAATTAGGCAAGGCATAACGCTTACCTTTCTCGCCAGCACATAACAAGAATGCACCCATGCTCGCGGCCATACCCATGCACAGAGTGCTTACATGAGGCTTAATAAACTGCATCGTGTCATATATTGCTAAACCAGCGGATACAGAACCACCAGGTGAATTGATGTACAAAGAAATTTCTTTGTCAGGGTTTTCGCTCTCTAAAAAAAGCAGCTGCGCAATAACTAAATTTGCAGTTTGATCATTAACTTCACCAACTAAGAAAACAACGCGCTCCCTAAGTAAGCGAGAGTAAATGTCATAGGCCCTCTCACCTCGTCCAGAGGTTTCAATCACCATTGGAACTAAACCTAAACCTTTTGGCTCTAAATTCTCAGATTGAAAGTGATTCTGGTTCATGTGATGGGACCTTTATTTAATAATTGGGGTAGCTTAGTTGAGTTTGCTTAGCTCTTCAAAGCTTAACGCTTTATCAACCACTTTAGCTTGCGAAGTGAAAAACTGAATGACGTTATTTTCAAGAACCAGGTTCTCAATATCTTTGAGGCGGCTAGGGTTGCTGTAGAACCAACGCACTACTTCTTTTGGATCCTCGTAAGTTGCGGCTTGCTCATCAATCTCCGCTTTAATTTGATCCGCAGTAGCAGCCAAATTATGCTGTTTAACCAAATCGCTCAAAATCAAACCAAGACGAACGCGTTTGAGGGCTTGCTCAGCAAACATCTCTGCAGGAATTGGCGCATCTTTAGCATTGGGAATTCCGCGTTGGATTAAGTCTTGACGGGCAGACTCAGCCAAACGCTCTTGCTCTTGAGCAACCAAGGATTTTGGTGTATCGAGTTCGCAAATGCTATTGAGCTTTTCCATTACCTCACCTTTTAGCAAGGAGGTAATCCGACGCTTTGTTTCGCGATCTAAATTTTCTTTTACTTCTTGACGCATCTTAGTAACGCCACCTTCAGTCACCCCCAAGGACAATGCAAATGCATCATCAATCGCAGGAAGATGAGCCCAGTTCACCGATTTCACGGTGATAGTGAAATCAGCAGTCTTACCAGCTACCTCTTTGCCGTGGTAATCAGCTGGGAAGCTCAATGGGAAAGTCTTACTCTCACCCGCCTTGAGACCCAATGTAGCGGCTTCAAACTCTGGCAGCATACGGCCTTCACCAAGAACGTATTCAAAATTTTCAGCTTTGCCACCAGCGAATTCAACGCCATCAATCTTGCCTACAAAGTCAATCACTACCTGGTCACCAGCTTGAGCGGCTGTATTTTCACCACCGTTGCCATGGGGACCAGCCTCACCGCGAGGATGGTAGTGAACTTGTTGTTTTCTTAAGACATCTACGGCGCGATCGATCTCTGCATCTGAGATATCTGTTGTGTACTTCGTGACTTCTAACTTAGTAAAATCGCCAATTTTTACATCAGGTAAGACTTCAAAATACGCTTCAAATACAACATTATCTGCATCTAACTCAGATTTAGGGTCAAAACGTGGCTGACCTGCCAGAAGAATTTTTTCATTTTGAGCCCATCCGTAGAAGAGCTCAGAAGCTTTATCGAACTGAAGCTCGAAATCCACCTGCATACCGTATTGCTTTTCAACCATACTTTTAGGCACTTTACCAGGGCGGAATCCCGGAGCTTTCAAGGTTTTACCCAATTTAGCCAAACGGTCTTCTCTTGCCTTAGCCAAATCGGCACGAGCGAACTCTAAGGTCACTTTGCGGTCTAACTGACCTAAATTTTCTATCTGCACAGCCATTCTCGTCTTTTAATTGAAAATCGGTATATGTGAAGCCCAAGCCAAGTAGCAATCTTGTGGTGCGAGGAGGGGGACTCGAACCCCCACACCATTGCTGGCGTCAGGACCTAAACCTGGTGCGTCTACCAATTTCGCCATCCTCGCGCGAACTCCGCAAACACTACCGAGCTAAAGCTTCACTCTAAAGACCGTCATTCTACAATGCTTAGCGCTTATGGAGGATATTTAGGCCTTGTAGACCAAAGCTACAGCATGGACAGCAATGCCCTCACCTCTCCCTAAGTGCCCAAGGGATTCATTGGTTTTAGCTTTGAGGTTGACGTGGCTTGGTGTGACGGCCAAATCTGCTGCAATATTGCGGACCATCTCTGGTAAAAAAGTGGCTAATTTCGGCTTTTGACAAATAATCGTTGCATCCACATTACCCACATGAAAACCAGCTGCCTGAACCTTCTGGAGAGCAGCTCTGAGCAGAATACGGCTATCCATATCCTTAAACTGAGGATCTGTATCTGGGAATAGCTGGCCAATATCATTTAATCCTGCAGCACCTAATAATGCATCCGTTAAAGCGTGCAATAAGGCATCCGCATCAGAGTGTCCTAGCAACCCTTTATCACTTGGGATATGAACTCCTCCAAGAATGAGCTTGCGACCCTCCACAAGGGCGTGGACGTCATAGCCTTGGCCAATTCGAAATTGAGGAATATGAGCAGCGCTTGTGGTCATGATATTTAAGTTTTATGTTCCAGGGACTGAATTATGGATTGCATCAGGTCCCAGTCAGCCGGGTGAGTTACCTTGAAGTTGCGAGTAGCACCCTCAATTAATAAAGGTTTCACTCCAGAAAGCTCCATCGCGCTGGCCTCATCAGTAATGTCCGCTTCACAACGAATCCCCTCTTCAATTGCATCATGCAGTTGTTTTAAACCAAACATCTGGGGTGTTTGAGCCTGCCAGAGGTGCTCTCGAGAAATTGTCTTCATCGCCCTACTAGGGTTACCGGCAATCGCAGAATTAGCATCAGCCATTTTTAAGGTATCGGCTAAGGGCATTGCCAAGAGGCCGCCCTCACCAGCTTGCCTGACAGCATCAATCAGTTTGTGAATCAGCTGAGGGGAAATTCCTGGTCGGGCAGCGTCATGAACCAAGACCCAGTCAGTGTCGGAAATACCCGCATCGAGCATTGCCGCCAAAGTATTTCTGACTGTTTCTTGACGGGTTGGACCGCCACTGGGGAGGAAATGGACTTTTGTAGATATCTTGGAGAGCTCGCTCAATATAGGGTTGTCGATAAAACGCTGATTTACGCCCACCCAAATAGAAGCAATTTCTGGTGAATGGATAAAAGCTTCTAGGGCATAGGCCAACATAGGTTTTCCAGCCAACTCCTGAAACTGCTTTGGCAAGGCTCCGCCCAGTCTAGATCCAGTACCAGCTGTAGGTAATAGAGCGTGGCATTGAGCCAAAGACTGTAAAGATTGATTTCCAAGGTGCATACCTGATTCTATAATGAGCGCAGATGTCTGATGCATTAAAACTAGCACCCCCCATACCCGGGCCACGGGCTGGGCAGCGCTTTACCTTTTCTGGCTTGGTGGGCTCATCTGATGCGGCATTAATCGCCCAATCGGCCCTGCGCTATCGGTCTGAATTCTCAGTCATGATCATTTTTTGTGCGCAAGCACAGGAAGCACAACGTCTCCTTGAGGAAATTCCGGCTTTTGCGCCACAGCTCAAAACACGTCTATTACCCGACTGGGAAATTCTGCCCTATGACCATTTCTCCCCACATCAGGATTTGGTCTCAGAACGTTTAGCTACGCTCTACGAATTACTAAACGGTAGTTGCGATATTGTCCTTTTGCCAATTACAACTGCACTTCAAAGACTTGGCCCGCCAAACTTCTTATCGGGTCATACCTTCTTTTTTAGGCAAAACGACAAGCTCAATGAAGTGGCGTTAAAACTTCAGCTCCAACAGGCCGGTTACGATCCCGTCAGCTCAGTAATGCGACCAGGTGAATACAGTATTCGTGGTGGCTTAATTGACTTGTTCCCAATGGGCTCTAGTCTGCCATATCGTTTAGATCTCTTTGGCGATGAGATTGAACAAATTCGGGCTTTTGACCCTGATACTCAGCGCAGCCTTTATCCAGTTAAAGAAGTACGTTTATTGCCAGGGCACGAATTTCCTTTTGATGATGCTTCGCGCACTGCCTTCCGCGGTAGGTGGCGCGAGGTATTCGAGGGCGATCCAACCCGCTGCTCAATTTATAAAGATGCCAACCTTGGCATCCCTAGTGCAGGAATTGAATCCTACCTCCCTCTCTTTTTTGAAGAGACTTCCACCGTCTTTGATTATTTCCCACGCTCAGGCGACCCCGTTTGGTTAGTGAGCATTGGTGATCTTGAGGAGTCTATTAAGGGTTTTTGGAAGGACACTCTTTCTCGATATGAATTCTTAAAACACGATCTAGATAGACCAATTCTTCCGCCAGCGGAGTTATTTCTAGATGTCGATCAATTCTTTGTGGCAGCTAAACCCAATGCGCGTTTGGTTTTAAATAAAGAGATTGATAAAGAAGCAAGAGAGATCCCTCAATTTTTAGCTGTACCTGATTTAGCGGTACATCGCCGTGATGCAGATCCAATGAATCGTTTACGCACTTTAGTTTCCCAGGAAAAAGTACGCGTACTCATTTGTAGCGATAGCAATGGCCGGAAAGAATCTATTCGCCAACTGTTTGAAGAAAGCAACTCAGTTCTGGGTCTCAATGGCAACCCACTCTATCCATTAAAGCCAGAGAGTTTTGAAGGTGTTGCTGATTTTATTAAGAGTGCTGCGCTGTTTGGTCTAGTTACGGCCCAATTATTTAATGGTTTTACTTGGCCATCAGAAAATCTGATTGTTGTTACCGAAGCTGAACTCTTTACAACAACTGCACGTCAACGACGTAAGAGCAAGGAGAGTGAAAGCGCCGATCCAGACATGCTCTTCAAAGATTTATCTGAGCTCAAGATTGGCGACCCGGTTGTTCACTCCGATCATGGTATCGGTCGATATCAAGGTTTAGTTCTTTTAAATTTAGCACCGCCAAAAGAAGAGCCAATTTTTGAAGAGTTCCTGCACTTGGTTTACGCTAAAGATGCCACGCTGTATGTGCCTGTCCAACAGCTGCAGATGGTGACACGTTATGCGGGCTCTGATCCAGATGCAGCACCGTTACATCAACTTGGCTCAGGTCAGTGGGAGAAAGCAAGACGTAAAGCCGCACAACAAATTCGGGATACTGCTGCCGAGTTATTGAGTCTGTATGCAGCCAGGGCTATTCGTAAAGGTCATGCCTTTGAATTTTCCGCCCATGATTACGCTGCATTTTCTGAAAGTTTTGGCTTTGAGGAAACGCCGGATCAAGCCAATGCAATCGCTGCAGTCATTGGAGATATGACCAGCGGTACACCCATGGATCGACTAGTGTGCGGAGATGTCGGTTTCGGTAAAACTGAAGTTGCCCTTCGCGCCAGTTTTGTTGCTGTAATGGGTGGCAAGCAGGTGGCTATTTTGGCGCCAACTACCCTACTGGCTGAACAGCACGTAGCCACATGGAAAGATCGCTTTGCTGATTGGCCTGTGCGTATTGTTGAGCTGTCACGCTTTAAAACTACTAAAGAAATTAATGCGGCACTAGAAGCGATTGCTAAAGGTGATGCCGACATTATTATTGGTACACATAAGCTACTATCTAAAGAGACCCAGTTCGCTAATTTAGGCTTAGTGATTGTGGATGAAGAGCATCGTTTTGGGGTTCGTCAAAAAGATGCGCTCAAGGCATTAAGGGCGGAAGTTGATATTCTGACTTTGACTGCTACTCCAATTCCGAGAACGCTTGGTATGGCCATGGAAGGATTGCGGGAGTTCTCAGTTATTGCTACAGCCCCACAGAAACGCTTAGCAATTAAAACCTTTGTGCGGCGTGAGGGTGATGGCGTTATTCGTGAGGCCATTCTTCGTGAGATCAAGCGTGGTGGTCAGGTTTACTTCCTACACAACGAAGTTGAAACCATTCAAAATCGTAAACATGCTTTACAAGAACTGATCCCGGAGGCGCGAATCAGCGTAGCACATGGCCAAATGCATGAGCGGGAACTTGAATCAGTGATGCGTGAGTTTGTGACTCAACGCACCAATATCCTACTCTGTACTACCATCATTGAAACAGGCATTGATGTTCCAACCGCCAATACCATCATCATGCATCGTGCAGATAAATTTGGACTAGCCCAGCTACATCAATTACGTGGGCGCGTTGGTCGCTCGCATCACCAGGCCTACGCTTATTTACTCGTACCTGATCCTGAGGCACTGAGCAAACAAGCGCAACTGCGTTTAAATGCAATTCAAGCAATGGAAGAACTCGGATCTGGTTTTTATTTGGCAATGCATGATTTAGAGATTCGCGGTGCCGGTGAAGTGCTGGGTGATAAACAATCTGGCGAAATCCATGAAATTGGTTTTCAACTTTATACAGAGATGCTTAATCGTGCTGTTAAATCTCTCCGCAGTGGAAAAGAACCAGATTTACTATCACCGCTTCAGGCGACTACTGATGTGAATTTAGGTATACCCGCCCTCTTTCCTAACGACTATTGTCCCGATGTCCATGAGCGACTCTCGATGTATAAGCGCTTTGCCGGTACAAATGATTTCTCAGAGCTCATGGGCCTAAGAGAAGAGTTAGTTGACCGTTATGGTGATTTACCTGACCAAGCTAAATCGCTATACGAGACTCATCGCTTACGCTTAGAGATGTCAGGCTTTGGAATTAAGAAGATTGATGCGAGCCCAGTATCGATACAGATTCAGTTCATCCCCAATCCTCCAATTGATCCGATGAAAATTATTCAATTAATTCAATCTTCAAAATATATACAACTGAATGGGCAAGATAAATTAAAAATTCTGCCGCAAAAAGAGAAAGATTTTGAGAAACTAGAGCAACGCCTAGACCATATCCGGAAGATTCTTAGGGGCCTAAATGAATCTGCCATGCTGAATACTGCTAAGGCTAATTAATTATCTATCGCTTACTAAATATGTCCAGTCACTTCACACTTGTAGCAATTGCCAATAACCCGATCCCCAATGAGTTAAGTACTGCACTCATGGAACGGGCAAAAGTTTTAGGGATTGAAATTACCGGAGATGTCGAGGAAAGTAAGCCCTCAAAATACTTTACCGCCCGCTGGACTTGTGTCAAAGCCTTAGCATCCGAAGCAAGAATGACTATGCGAGATATCGCTGGTAAATACGATGCAGATTTAGCCTTTCTTTCAGCTGGATATAAGCCAGATGAAGTGAAGGTGTTAGCAATGGATATGGACTCGACCCTAATTAATATTGAGTGCATTGATGAGATTGCTGACTTCACTGGCAAAAAGGCGGCGGTTTCTGAAATTACCGAGGCCACCATGCGAGGTGAGATTAGGGACTTTAAAGAAAGCTTGCGTAGACGCGTAGCACTTTTATCTGGCGTATCCGCAGACGTATTGGCCTCAGTCTATAAAGAGCGTTTGCGACCAAATCCTGGCGCTGCTGAATTATTAACTGGGGCAAATATAAGCGGGCTTTATACATTGCTTGTTTCCGGTGGCTTTACCTTCTTTACCGAAAAGCTACAGAAGGAATTAGGATTTAAGCAAACTCAAGCCAATACCTTAGAAATCATTGACGGCAAATTAACGGGCAAGGTCATTGGCGATATCGTTGATGGCGCAGCTAAAAACTCTTATTTAGAGCAAGCCTGCGTTCTCATGAATTGCCATAAAAAGAACTCTATTACCATAGGTGATGGATCTAACGATTTACTGATGATGCATGGCTCTGGCATCAGCATTGCCTACAAAGCAAAACCCATCGTCAAAGAAAAAGCCGACGCGGCTTTTGACCGAGTCGGCTTAGATGCTGCCTTATTACTGATAGCCTAAATCTTACCTATATTAGAGGCGCTCAAAAATGGTGGCAATCCCTTGTCCACCACCAATACACATTGTTACCAAGGCATATTTGCCTTGAACGCGATGTAACTCATGAATGGCTTTAGTAGCAATTGCAGCACCAGAGCAACCGATTGGATGACCCAATGCAATAGCACCACCGTTTACATTGGTCTTCGCTGGGTCTAAACCCAAGCCTTTAGTAACGGCCAATGCCTGGGCAGCAAAGGCTTCATTCGATTCAATCACATCGATTTGGTCTAATTTTAAGCCAGCACGCTCAAGCGCAATCTTGGTGGCTGGGATTGGACCTTCACCCATGATGTGATTTGGAACGCCAGCAATCGCATAAGAAACTAAGCGAGCGATTGGCTTGTGACCAGCCTTCTTAGCCGCTTCAGCCTCAGCCAATACGAAGAAAGCAGCGCCATCATTAATACCAGATGCATTGCCTGCAGTAACGCTACCACCTTCTTTTTTGAAGACTGCCTTCATCTTCGCCAAAGTTTCCATTGTGGTATCTGGCTTGCAATGTTCATCGGTATCGAAGACCACATCACCCTTGCGAGTTTTAATAGTGATTGGAACGATTTGAGATTTGAAGCGCCCTTCTTTAATTGCATGTGCAGCTCGACGATGTGACTCAACCGCAAGAGCATCCTGCTCTTCGCGGGTCAACTTCCATTTCTCAACAAGGTTCTCTGCAGTAACACCCATATGACCAACTCCAAATGGATCAGTCAAAACAGACACCATCAAATCGATCATTTTGGTATCACCCATGCGTGCGCCACTGCGCATTGCTGGTGAGCCATACATACCGCGAGACATCACCTCAACACCGCCACCAACGCCATAATCACAATCACCCAGCATGATTGCTTGAGCTGTTGTCACAATCGCTTGCAAACCGGAGCTGCACAAACGGTTCAAGGCCATCGCAACTGACTCCATAGGAAGGCCAGCTTGAATTGAGGCCACGCGCGCAACATAGGCGTAGCGATTATCGGTTGGAATGGTGTTGCCTACAGTAATGTAATTAATTAATGCTGGGTCTACTCCAGAGCGGGCTACCGCCTCTTTCATCACGATACCGCCGAGCTCACTTGGCTCGAGGCTACTAAGCGAACCATTAAAAGCACCAATTGCAGAACGTACAGCACTCAAAACAACGACATCACGACTCATATCAATCCCCTTTACGGCGCCTAAATAGGCAAAAAATAATGACTTTACTAGCTGGTTAAAAGACTATTTTTATTCTAATACTCAAGTTTCGGCTATTAGGTCATGCCCTTGGGAGCTAATCACCGTTACTTTGATAATGTCACCTGAACGGTAACGCTTGGAAGGCTTGCTTGGGGGCAAAACCCTCACTAGACCATCAATTTCAGGGGCATCGCCAATAGTTCTACCAATTCCGCCAGATTCATCGACGCGATCAATGATCACCTGAACCCGGCTGCCTATTTTTTTAGCAAGTCGTTTGCTTGAGATTTCTTCGGACTTTGCCATAAAACGAGCCCGGCGATCTTCACGCACACCCTCAGGTACCGGATTATCCAAGCTATTTGCAGTAGCACCAGCGACTGGCGAAAAAGCAAAACATCCGGCACGATCAATTTGTGCTTCATCCAAGAAATTCAAGAGATACTCAAACTCCTCTTCCGTTTCACCTGGGAAGCCAGCAATAAAGGTGCTGCGAATAACCAAATCAGGACAAGCGGCTCGCCAAGCTTGAATACGCTCTATATTTTTTTCACCACTCGCAGGACGCTTCATACGTTTTAATACATCTGGGTGAGCATGCTGCAAAGGAATATCGAGATACGGTAAAACGCCATATCCGTGCTCAGCAAATTCTGCCATTAAAGGTAAAACATCATCAACGTGCGGATAGGGGTAAACATAATGTAGACGAACCCAAGCTTGATGCTCTCTCGCGATTTGATTTAAGGCATTAACTAAATCCAACATGCGGGTCTTAACCGGTTTGCCATCCCAAAAGCCAGTGCGATATTGGATATCAACACCATAGGCACTAGTATCTTGAGAAACAACCAATAATTCTTTTACGCCTGACTCAAAAAGTTTTTTAGCCTCTAGCAATACTTCACCAATGGGTCTTGAAACAAGGTCGCCGCGCATGCTAGGGATGATGCAAAAAGTACAGCGATGATTGCATCCTTCTGAAATTTTTAGATAAGCATAATGCTTCGGGGTGAGCTTGATACCAATGGGTGGTAGTAAATCAGTAAATGGGTCATGAGGCTTTGGCAGATGCAAGTGAATGGCTTGCATCACCTCTTGGGTTGCATGAGGGCCAGTAACGGCAAGGACTTTAGGGTGAATGCTCTGAATGAGATCACTACCATCTGCATTCTTACGAGCACCAAGACAGCCGGTAACGATTACCTTACCGTTTTCAGATAAAGCTTCACCAATCGCTGCAAGACTTTCCTCTACTGCGGAGTCGATAAAGCCGCAGGTATTCACAACTACGAGATCGGCACCAGAGTAATCCTTAGCAGTTTCGTAACCTTCAGCACTCAGTTGGGTGAGGATGAGTTCAGAATCAACTAATGCCTTGGGGCACCCCAAGGAAACGAAACCAACTTTACCCACCACAACTATTCTTTTTCTGTTTTATTAGATTGCCCAGCAAATGGGAAATTCTGCATTTGTTCTTGCATCTTCACAAATAAATCTTTACTTTGCTCCATATAGTTACCCATCAAGCCTTGCATCATTGGGTTTTGTAGATTCATCATCTTGGCCCATGCCTCAGGAGTACTGCCTACACCCAAACCCTGAGTTTGATCGCCAAGCTTATTATGAATATCCACAAAAGATTGCATGGTCTTTTCAAGATAACTACCCATCAAACCTTGCATAGAGTTTCCATAAAAGCGAATGATTTGAGAAAGCATTTGGGTAGAAAAAACTGGCGCACCGCCAGCCTCTTCTTCTAAGATAATTTGGAGCAAAATATTGCGAGTTAAATCATCATCAGTTTTAGCATCTACAACACTAAAAGCATCACCGGCCATCACTAAATTTTTGATATCAGCCAGCGTCACATAGGTGCTGGTTTGAGTGTCATAAAGACGACGATTCGGATATTTCTTAATCAAGCGGCTATCGCCGGCTTTTTTAGTACGTGTGGCCATGTAATTTTTCCTAATTCTTGGTACTGCAATGCAACATCGGCATAGTTTATCCCTAGTTTCACCTAAAGGTAAATATGCCGATGAGTAGACCACTAAAACTGCATTTTTGAGGCGTTTAGCCTGTATGAAGACCACCATTCAAGGAAAAGTCAGCGCCAGTGGCATAGCCGCCATCAGCAGAGGCAATCCAACAACAAATAGAAGCGATCTCTTCTGGGGTGCCTAAACGCTTAACAGGAACGCCCGCAACGATCTTCTCCAGCACATCCTCACGAATAGCTTTAACCATATCTGTGCCGATGTAACCGGGGGAGACCGTGTTTACGGTCACGCCCTTGGACGCTAATTCCTGAGACAAGGCCATCGTAAATCCATGCAAACCTGCCTTTGCAGTGGAATAGTTTGACTGACCAAACTGACCCTTCTGACCATTTACAGAGGAAATATTGATGATGCGACCCCACCCATTATCAGCCATGCCATCAACCACTTGCTTAGTGACATTAAATAAGGAGTTGAGATTGGTATCAATTACCGCCTTCCATTGCTCTGGGGTCATTTTGCGGAATACACTATCTTTAGTGATACCCGCGTTATTTACTAGAACATCCACACGACCTACTTCAGCCTTCACCTTATCAAAGGCAGCAACTGTACTATCCCAGTCGGAAACATTACCCTCAGATGCGATGAAGTCATAACCTAGGACTTTTTGCTCACCAAGCCAGCGATCCTTACGCGGGGAGTTCGGGCCACAACCAGCAATGACCTTAAATCCATCTTTGGCAAGGCGCTGACAAATAGCAGTACCAATACCACCCATACCGCCAGTTACGTATGCAATCTTTTGAGACATGTATTTCCCCTTATGAATAAATTATTGAGCAGTTGTAGATACTTTTTCTTTCACGTACTTACCAGGTGCAGACTCTAGTTTTTTGTACTGTGCACTACCAAACGTTTTGCTAGCTTTAATTTTCTTGCCACCAAACTGTTCTAACCATTTAGCGTAATTAGGCCACCAACTACCCTTAATATCTTTTGCTGCAGCCAACCACTCATCAGCGGTTTTAGCTAATTTATTATTTTCAAAATAATGACGCTTATTTTTTGCCGGCGGATTAATCACACCAGCAATATGGCCTGACGCACCTAAGACAAATCGATTCTTACCCTTCAGAATATGCGTAGACTCATAAGCTGATTTCCAAGGGACGATGTGATCATCATGAGATGCATAGATATATGCTGGAACGGTGATCTTGCCTAAGTCCACCTTTTCACCGCAAACGGTCAGCTTTCCTGGCTTCACCAATTCATTTTGTAGATAGGTATGTCGTAGATACCAACAGTACATTGGGCCAGGTAAATTGGTTGAATCTCCATTCCAATAGAGCAGATCAAATGGGGGCGGTGAATTTCCTTTTAGGTAATTCTCAACAACATAATTCCACACCAAATCGTTCGGACGCAAGAAGGAGAATGTATTACCCAAATCCAAACCAGACATCATGCCGAAGTGGCCACCCTCCCCACCAATAGTGCTCTCACGAAGCTTTACCGTGCCTTCATCTATAAACACATCCAAAATGCCGGTATCAGTAAAATCCAATAAGGTCGTTAGCAAGGTCAAGCTAGCGACATAATCTTTTTTTCGTGCAGCCAGGACCGCTAAAGCAGTAGAGGTTAAAGTTCCACCAACACAAAAGCCCAGCACATTGATCTGCTCTGTGGAGCCAATCTCTTTAACTACCTCAATCGCTTTGATCACACCATCGCCAACATAATCATCCCAAGTGACCTTAGACATGGAGGCATCGGGATTTTTCCAGGAGACCAAGAAGACCGTGTGACCTTGCTCCACCATGTAGCGGACTAAGGAATTATCTGGTTGTAAATCTAAGATGTAATACTTATTGATGCAAGGAGGCACCATTAAATATGGGCGCTCATAAACTGTTTCAGTTAATGGTGCGTACTGAATTAATTCAAAGAGATCATTTCGAAAAACTACCTGACCTTCGGTTGTTGCAATGTTCTTACCAACTTCAAAAGCGCTTTCATCAGTTAGTGAAACTTTTCCTTTTTTTAAGTCACCCAGCAAATTCACTATGCCGTTTTGAATAGACTGTCCTTGCGAGCTAATAATATTTTCCAGAACTTCAGGATTGGTTGCAATAAAATTTGAGGGCGATAAAGCATCAATCATTTGCTCTGTAGTGAACAAAATTTTGGCCTTAGTTTTTTCATCCGCTTCAACTGCTTTAGCGAGAGAGAGTAAATGCTTTGAATTAAGCAAATAAGTAGCTGCAATCATCTTGCTCCAAGAGGAATGCCATGCTTTGCCAGAGAAACGACGATCTTTAACTTCAACTGATTCAGGATTAGTTGCAAGATGAGCAAATTCGGAAAAATATTCTTTTTGAATTTCCGATACACGCTCTGGAGGAATTAATGCCATGTGGTGAGGAGCCAAAGATGGCGCAGCACCTGTGTTTATACCTGCAAACATAATGATCTCGTAAAGTTATTCATTTCATTCTCCATCTATCAGGCTAGAAGGGTTATACGCACTAACCCTAGCCCTAGCCCTAGGGCTGGGCTAGTAATAACCCGAAGATTAGCCCTTGTCCGAAATCCAAATCAAGGAGGCAAATCTTCCTGTTTTTTTATCCCTACGATAGGAATAAAAGTTTTCACGATCTCCGACAGTGCAAAAGTCACCACCATAGATATGTTCAATTCCTAAAGATCTTAAGCGGTCCTTTGCAAGAAGGTAAAGGTTGGCCAAATACTTTCCTGGATTTCCATTAATCGGCTTAAATGCCTCTGACAAGATGGCTTCAGAATAACTGGAGAATGCTTGTAGTACATCTTCGCCAACCTCAAATGCTGTAGGTCCGATTGCTGGACCCATCCACACCCTAATATCTTGGGGCATCAAACCATTAGATAGAGTGCGCATTTCCCGAATTGTATTTTCCAAAACTCCGCCACTGAGGCCTCGCCAACCAGCATGTGCCGCACCAATAACGTCGCCATTCTTGCTTGCAAATAGAACAGGCATGCAATCGGCAGTCAGAATAGCCAAAACCTCGTTGGGAATATTTGTTACTGAAGCATCGGCTTCAAATGGCCCGCCTATAAAAGCATTTCTCGTAACTGGAGTGCTAACAGTAAACCCATGAATCTGCTTAAGCCAACATGGGTCTGCAGGAAGGATTGATCTTAAGAGGCTACGATTTTGCAGAACATCTATTGGGTCATCACCCGAATTCAGCCCTAGATTAAGACCATCAAATGGAGGCTTACTGAACCCGCCGACTCTAGTTGTACAAAAAGCCTTAATTTCCGAAGGCACAACCCAAGCGAGATCAATCTTATGAATTTTGCTGCTCATTTTTAATTAAAGCCATTAAGGCGTCTTCCTTGGGCAAGTCTGCCTCACTCATACCAACAAGAGGCAATAAGTCTATTAAATCTTGAGGTGGCAATCTAAACCAGGTCATTAGCTCTTGTGTACCTGGATGCCGTAAGCTCAGAGCAAAAGCATGTAAAGCCTGTCGTTCAAAAGGGAGTGATTTCGCTACACCAGGCGTTCTTTTGCGGTATACCGGATCACCTAACAATGGAAAGCCCAAGGATTCGAGATGCACCCGAATTTGATGGGTTCGGCCAGTTTCCAGACGGCACTCCAACAAGGCTAGGGGGCTATCAGAAAAAGCACCTTTAGCTATTCGTCGAAATAATGTAGCTGCGGGCTTACCCTGGGATGATCCAGCCGCCATTTTGAGGCGATCACGCTGATCCCGACCTACGGTTGCTAGCACCTTTCCCTGAGAAGGTGCGTCACCCCAAACCCAAGAGAGGTAGCGTCGCCCCACTGTCCTCTCCTGCAATTGCCTCACTAATGAGATTTGAGCGATATCGGTCCTAGCTACCACCATCAGGCCAGAAGTATCTTTATCTAAGCGATGGACAATGCCTGCTCTTGGAAGAAGCTTTAACTCTGGGAAGCGATGTAATAGACCGTTTAATAAGGTGCCAGTCCAGTTGCCAGCTGCAGGATGAACTACAAGTCCAGCCTGCTTATTAATGACGATTACCGAGTCATCCTCATAAACAATGTCCAGAGGTATATTTTCAGGGGTAAAAGCAAATTGCTCAGGCAATTCCTGTGGAAAAACCTTAATAGCTTCACCTCCACGGAGTAAGTGACGGACTTTAGTGACCTTGCCGTCGACTGTGACGGCTCCAGCCTCAACCCAAGCCTTCAGCCGATTACGGGAATAATCTGGTAAAGCGGCACCTAAAAACTTATCTAAACGCTCTCCACTGACCTCGAGAGGAGCTTCTAGGGTAATGAAGTCCTCATCATCGATATAATCATTAGGATTCGAATCGGGAGTATGCGGCAATGCCACGCTTAAAGAGCCTTTTAGTTATGTCGGACGTTATTACAGACGCCAGTTTAAGGCTTGCTGTCACTATTGGGGCATCTTCTCGAAAATCCCTGGTTTCACTATTGCTTGGAGCTAGCGCCGTCTGCCTAATACTTAGTGGTTGCGCAGGGTCGGATGGCACAAAAGACGATACAGATCTTTGGTCCGAAACAAAGCTGTACTCCGAGGCAACAGAAAAATTAAATGATGCTGATTATGCAAAGTGCGGCAAATACTTTGAAAAACTAGAAGGCCGCTTTCCTTTTGGGCCCTACTCACAGCAAGCGCAAATTAATGCAGCTTACTGCTACTGGAAGGCTCAAGAGACGGCTCAAGCTCAAATAGCTATCGATCGCTTTATTAAACTTCACCAAGGTAGTCCTAATTTAGATTACGGCTATTACCTTAAGGGTCTAATTAGCTTTAATGATGATTTGGGTTGGCTTGGAAAATTCACTGGTCAAGATCTGAGCGAGCGTGACCCAAAAGCCGCCAAAGAAGCCTTTGAGTCATTCAAAGTGGTTGTTGAGCGATTCCCCGATAGCAAGTATGCCCCCGACTCTTTAGATCGTATGCGCTACATCGTGAATTCCCTTGCTGAGGCAGATGTCATAGTTGCTCGCTTTTACTATCAACGTGGTGCTTATTTAGCATCTGCCAATAGGGCGCAACTAGTGATTCGCGATTATGATCGTGCCCCAGCAGTTGAGGAAGCGCTCTTTATTCTTACAAAATCCTATGAAAAGCTAGGCATGACTGACCTCAGTAATGATGCGGCCCGCGTGTTTCAGCTTAATTTCCCAGAAAGCCAAATGCTTCTAACTGGCCAACGCATTAAAAAAGAGCGTCCCTGGTGGCAAATCTGGAATAAGTAAAAACTTCCAAAGTTATCGAGTAAAACCTTTTTACTTGATAAGTACAGGTACCCTCTGCGCTAAGGCACAAATGAGCTCATATCCGATTGTTCCACTCATTTGAGCCACATCATCAACGGGAACTTCATTACCCCAAAGCTCAACTGTAGCCCCAACCTTGGCATTGGGCGCTTCACGCAAATCCACTGTCAACATGTCCATTGACACACGGCCAACAGTGGGGCAGATCACACCTTCACCTTTGGCGTCAGCAGCATCCACCCAAACCGGCGTTCCATCCTCAGCGTGTCGTGGATAGCCATCTGCATATCCACATGCAATAACGCCAATACGCATATCTTCTGGAGCTTCGTAGCAACCACCGTAACCTACGTGATCCCCCTTCTTTAATTCTTGAATATCGATGATTTCACTGCGCAAATGCATAACAGCTTGAAGCTCAGATCGAACAATATCAGCATGGACACCAGTTGGTGAGACCCCATACAACATAATTCCAGGGCGAACCCAATCCCCTAAGGCATTCCGATGCCAGAGGATTGCTGCTGAGTTAGCCAAGGATGATGGGGCTTGAAGTCCTTCAATGGCTTTCTCAAAACACTCCATTTGCTCACCTACCGATGGTAAGCCGTCTACTTGATCGGCGTTGGCAAAGTGGGTCATGTGATGCAAATGATAACCAGCAGAATGCAGCCTATGAAAAGCGGTACGATATTGTTCAGGCCTAAAACCAAGACGATTCATGCCAGAATTGAGTTTCAAAAAAATATTAACCGGATTACCTGAGTGGTTTTTAAAGGTCTCAAGCCAGGAGACCTGCTGTTCGTTATGGACAACCAAGTCACAATGTAGCTTTATTGCAAATTCAAGCTCTGCCAGGCTAAAAATACCCTCTAGTAACAATATACGGCCAGCCCAGTCATGGTCTCTCAACCATTGCGCATCCGCAATATCTAATAAGGCAAAGCCATCTGTAGACTCCAGACCCTGAAATGCGGCCTCAAGACTGTGGCCATAGGCTTTGGCCTTGATAACCGACCAAATCTTGGATTGAGGAGCAAGCTCTCGAATTCGCCCTAAATTATGTCGAAAGGCATCTGTGTGTATAGTTGCCAAAATTGGTCTATTAACAAAGCGATTAACTGGCAAGCTCATTTACACCCTCCTTTCATGTTTTAATTGCTATATGACTAGATTGTACGAATGAACCGTAGTTTTTACATCATTATGGCGGCGCAATTTTTTTCGTCGCTCGCTGATAACGCATTGCTAATCGCAGCAATAGCTCTATTGGTCCAGCTCAGTGCTCCGGCCTGGATGACTCCTTTACTCAAATTATTCTTTGTACTCTCTTATGTATTGTTGGCAGCCTTTGTTGGTGCATTTGCAGACTCCCGCCCTAAGGGCAATGTCATGTTCATTACCAATACGATTAAGTTTATTGGCTGCGTGGTCATGCTGTTTGGTAGCCATCCTTTGTTGGCTTACGCAATTGTTGGTCTGGGGGCTGCGGCCTACTCCCCTGCCAAATATGGCATTCTGACTGAACTTCTTCCACCCGAAAAGCTGGTTCAGGCTAATGGCTGGATTGAAGGTCTTACAGTGGGCTCAATCATCATGGGAACCGTTCTTGGTGGCGTTCTGATCAGCAAATCAGTCTCCGAGAGTCTCCTTGGCCTTGATATGCCCGTTCTAGATACCAGCATTGATACCGCTGCCGAGTCTGCAATTATGATCATCATGATGATTTATGTGCTAGCAGCTCTTATTAATTTGCGCATTCCAGATACTGGGGCACGCTATGAATCACAAAAAACCAATCCAATTGAATTGATAAAAGATTTTTCTATTTGCTTTAAGACTCTTTGGGCCGACCGTCTTGGGCAGATCTCTTTGGCAGTTACCACCTTATTTTGGGGTGCAGGCGCCACATTGCAATTTATTGTAATCAAGTGGGCTCAGGTTTCATTGCACATGACCTTGTCGCAAGGAGCTATTCTTCAGGCAATCTCAGCATTTGGAGTTGCAGGTGGAGCCGTATGGGCTGCTTGGCGAATTCCCCTCAAAAGTTCTCTTAAGGTTCTGCCATACGGCATTGCCATGGGCTTGGTAGTCTGTGTCATGGCCATTTATAACTCAGATATGCTGCCCAATATTACCGTCTTGACAGTGGGTAAGTTTGAGCTTTCACTGAATTTGCTGCCAGCGTACTTCCTACTAATATTAGTGGGCTGGTTAGCTGGTTATTTCGTAGTTCCCATGAACGCACTACTTCAGCATCGTGGGCATGTGTTGATGTCGGCTGGCCACTCTATTGCGGTACAAAACTTTAATGAGAATATTTCTGTATTGATGATGCTGCTAATTTACTCTGGATTGATTTGGTTAGATGCACCAATTCAAGTAGTGATTATTGGCTTTGGCGTAGCCGTTAGCATCATCATGTGGTTTGTTATGAAACGCCATGCAGAAAATCAAGCTGAATATGACTCAATGCATTTAATTGGTGAGCACAAGCATTAAGCTCAAACTTAGATATTCTGCAATACTGATTTAGCAAGTTGTACATCTTGCCAAAATAGAGCCTTGTCTTTTGGCCTAGATACCAACTGATTTAATTCAAAAGTAGCAATGAGGGGTAGATCCTCAGCTCCGTTTGCATTGATTACTAAAACAGTTTCACGCAAATCTGAAAGAGCATCACGCTCACCAGACAACTTTTGCGCGGCAGCTCCACCAAAGGCCAGAGCTACTATTGGGCTTCCATCCTGAGGCAATTGCTCGGGATTAAATTTTTCCATTGGATTCTTCCAAGACCACTCTTGTGGGGATAGTCCAAGAACCCTAATAATGTTCTGAAAAAGTACATCAGCAGCACCCTCAGGTTTACTACCAAAAAACCACCATATTCCAAAAGAAATTTTCGCGTGTGTTTCTTCGCTAATAGTCGATTCCGAGGCCTCAACAGAGGCTATTGGTTCAGATTTTTCTTGCACAAGATCGCGGGAAGTCCACTCGGTAATGCCCATCTCTTTAAGAAAGGTGGAGTTTGTGCTCATGTTCATACCTCAAGCTTAATCGATTTAGATAAAACTAGAGCATCTTCACGTAGACCATTAGTGGAATCAATTGGGTAGTAGTTCTTTCGCACCCCAATCTGCTCGTACCCAAGATTTTGATAGAGCCCCAAAGCAGATTCATTACTGGGACGAACTTCTAGAACAATTCGAGGCATTTTTTGTTGTGCGGCCACACCCTCAATGGCATTCATCATTTTTAAACCAATACCTAAACGGCGTAATTTTGGAGAAACAGTGATGTTTAGTAGATGCAACTCATCCACCGCGGGAAATAAAATGCAATAAGCCCATAGGATATCTGGATCTAAATAGCTACCTTTTACTGCATTTACTAGTTGCGGTCGGACGCAATAAGCCCAATGTCCAGCAGATAGAGAATCCGAGAAATTGCCCTTAGTCCAAGGATGAATATGCGAGACAGATTCAATGGCTAAAACGGAATCTAAATCAGTGGTCGTCATTGGCAAGAATGAAAGCTCTGAAACACCTTCAGTATTAGGTCCAATAGAACTGATCTCATCAACCATTTTGTTGAATTCGTTCAGAAGAGGTCAGAGCCACCTTATTACGAATATAGAGTGGCTCAAGTAAATGGATGTCCTGCTGTAAACCTTTACTCCACATATCCTGTGCGCAAGTCAGAATGCCCAAGGTATCTATCCCAATAGTTGAGTCGATATGAGTTGCGACAAATGGCTGAGAGATGCTGGCAAATACGCGATCACCAAACTCTGCAATCGCATTACCCGCAAGAAAGTCAATATTGGAGAGCTGTATATCCTCTGGAGCCGTCAAATGTATATCACCCTGTCGCTGAGGTAATTGATTTACCGTCACTTCATAACTGGCCCAGTAGGCCTCACCCATACGAGCATCCACAGCAATAACAAAAGACTGAGCCCTTGAGGAGAGAAACATATGGGTTTGTGTCAGCTGACAAGCAATAGCATCCAGACTGACCACGGGAAGCACAGGTAACTTAGCAGCAGTTGCTAGACCTTGAGCTGCAGCAACACCAAGGCGTACCCCAGTAAATGCTCCAGGACCAATGCCAATCGCAATGGCATCGAGTGATGAAAGCTCCGTAGAGGCTTCGGATAGCAACTCCTTAACCCAAGGTAACAAAAGTTGACTGGCACCCATCGACACTTTTTGGTGTCGAAATAAGGGCGCGGCATCATTTAAAGATAAAGCCACCGAACACCAAGCCGATGAGGTGTCGATGGCCAATATACAGGTCAATTTAAACTCTCTAGATCTTATGAACTCAGACTTGCAATGATATCTGGTGGCGCCTGGACAAGCTCAATCAATACGCCTTCACCGCACAGAGGAAAATCTTCATTGCCTTTGGGATGGACAAACGTAATGTCATGACCACCTGCGCCATTACGTATACCGCCTGGAGCAAAGCGAAGTCCTTGGGCAGACAGCCATTCAACCGCCTTCGGAAGATCATCCACCCACAAACCAATGTGATTAAGTGGGGTTTGATGAACGGCTGGCTTCTTTTCAATATCAAAGGGCTGCATGAGATCAACCTCAATCTCATGGGCACCCTTGCCAATGGCGCAAATATCTTCGACAACGTTTTCACGCTCAGACACAAAAGTACTTTTGAATTCAAATCCCAACAAGTCAACCCAAAGTTTTCGGAGGCGATCTTTATCTTCCCCGCCAATAGCAATTTGCTGAATACCTAAAATTTTAAATGGTTTACTCATGTTCACCCTGTTATTCGAAGCGAATGATTAATTGATCAACAGCCAGACTTTCGCCCACATTAGCGTAAATTTCAGCAACTATCCCATCTTGAGCGGCAACTAATGTATTTTCCATCTTCATTGCTTCAATCGCAGCTAATTTCTGACCAGCTGTCACCGCTTCACCTACTTTGACAGAAATATTGGTCAACAGACCAGGCATTGGAGACATCACCAACTTGGAAGTATCTGGCGGAACCTTAACCAGCATGCGGCGCTGTAGCTCGGCACCCAATGGACTTAGTACCATACACTCATAATGGGCGCCATCTAAGACGAGAGCCAATTTAATGCCCCTACGCTCTACTTGTACGGTAACCTTGTGTACGCCATTAATGGTTGCATGCAAACAAAGTTGACCTGGACGCCAGCTGCTGACGATGTTGTAAGGAGTATCGCCATCCACATCTTCAATGTAAACAGCATAAACACCCTCTTTAACATCGACTCGCACAGGGATCTCTATGATCTCTTCATTAGATCCAACGCGTGATCCGGTAACCACCACGAATTTCTTCCCAATAGTCATCTCATGACCAGCCAACTGACCGTCAATCATCTGAATATGCTCAAGGTAGCGATAACGCATAAAAGCTGCCAAAGCTGCCAAACGATTTGGATCTGCCGGTTGTACAGAATCTTTTTTGAAGCCGTCTGGGTATTCCTCAGCAATAAAACCGGTAGTGAAATCACCAGATACAAAGCGTGGATGCTGTAAGAGAGCTGCCTGAAAAGGAATATTCGAATGAATACCACGAATAACAAAATCATTCAGTGCGGCACGCATCTTTTCAATTGCCTCAGTACGATCCTTGCCATGCACAATGAGCTTGGCGATCATAGAGTCGTAGTACATCGGAATCTCACCACCTTCATAAACGCCCGTATCTACACGCACGCCATCAAACTCTTCTGGTGGACGATATTTCACTAAGCGTCCCGTGGATGGTAAGAAGTTGCGGAATGGATCATCCGCATTAATTCGACACTCCATCGACCAACCGTCGAGCTTAATATCTTCTTGCTTAAATGCTAACTGCTCACCGGCAGCCACACGAATCATCTGCTCGACCAAATCTAAGCCAGTGATACCCTCGGTAACTGGATGCTCTACTTGTAGGCGGGTATTCATTTCAAGGAAGTAAAAAGATTTATCCTTACCGACCACAAACTCTACAGTACCGGCAGATTGATAGTCCACCGCTTTTGCTAACGCAACAGCTTGCTCGCCCATCGCCTTACGCGTTACAGGATCAATGAACGGGGATGGCGCTTCTTCAATCACTTTTTGATGACGTCTTTGAATAGAGCAATCGCGCTCACCCAAATACACCACATTGCCATGTGAATCACCTAGCACCTGAATCTCAATGTGACGAGGACCTTCAACGAACTTTTCAATGAAGACGCGATCATCGCCAAAGCTATTTAAAGCCTCAGTACGGCAGGCTGTAAATCCTTCAAAGGCCTCTTTGTCATTAAAAGCAACGCGCAAGCCCTTACCACCACCACCTGCAGATGCCTTGATCATGACTGGATAGCCAATATTTTGAGCAATCTTGACAGCATCTTCTGCTTTATCAATTGCCTCATTAAACCCAGGGATTGTGTTTACCTTGGCCTCTAAGGCTAACTTTTTAGAAGCAATCTTGTCGCCCATTGCCGCAATAGACTGGTGCTTAGGGCCAATAAAAACAATACCTTCCTCTTCGCAGCGACGCGCAAATTGCTCATTCTCAGATAAGAAGCCATAGCCTGGATGGACTGCTTCAGCGCCGGTATCCTTACAGGCCTGAATAATACGATCCATCACTAAATAGGATTCACGTGAGGGAGCAGGCCCGATACAAACCGCTTCATCAGCCATCTGCACGTGACGCGCCTCTTTATCAGCTTCAGAATAGACAGCAACAGTCTTAATGCCCATCTTCTTAGCGGTTTTCATCACGCGACAGGCGATCTCACCGCGGTTAGCAATCAAAATTTTCTTGAACATTTTCGTAGTCATGATTTATCGGCGCCTTAAAGAGGAATATTGCCGTGTTTACGCGGTGGGTTTGTCAGTTCTTTATCTTTAAGCATCGCCAAAGAACGTGAGATCCGCTTGCGAGTTTCATGGGGCAGGATCACGTCATCAATGTAGCCGCGACGACCAGCAACAAATGGGTTTGCAAACTTGGACTTGTACTCGGCCTCACGTGCTGCAATTTTTGTTGGATCGGACTTTTCTTCACGGAAAATAATCTCAACAGCACCCTTTGGACCCATTACTGCAATTTCAGCAGATGGCCATGCAAAGTTCACATCGCCACGTAAATGTTTTGAGGCCATCACGTCGTAAGCACCACCATAGGCTTTACGTGTAATCAGAGTCACTTTAGGCACAGTGCAATCAGCATAGGCATAGAGTAACTTTGCGCCATGCTTAATAATGCCGCCGTATTCCTGTGATGTACCCGGCATAAATCCAGGCACATCAACTAATGTGACAACTGGAATATTAAAAGCATCGCAAAAACGCACAAAACGTGCGGCTTTAACAGATGCTTTGATATCCAAGCAACCAGCTAAGACTAAAGGTTGGTTAGCAACAATACCAATTGAACGCCCTTCCATGCGAGCAAAACCAATCAAAATATTTTTTGCATAATCAGGCTGGAGCTCAAAAAATTCGCCATCATCCACAATCTTCTCAATTAACTCTTTCATATCGTAAGGTTGATTGGGATTGCTTGGTACCAAGGTATCCAGCGAGAAATCTGGTTCCTCCGTACGTTGGGCACCATTAATCATCGGAGGCTTCTCGCGATTAGATAGCGGGAGATAATTAAAGAATCGACGGAGCATCATAATGGCGTCAACATCATTATCAAAAGCCAAGTCGCAAACGCCAGAAATAGTTGAGTGAGTAACTGCACCACCTAATTCTTCAGCAGTCACATCTTCATGCGTCACAGTCTTTACCACCTCTGGACCCGTCACAAACATATATGAACTATCTTTCACCATAAAGATGAAGTCGGTTAATGCTGGAGAATACACGGCGCCACCAGCTGATGGGCCCATGATTAAAGAGATTTGCGGAATCACGCCAGAAGCTGTCACATTTCGCTGGAAAATTTCAGCATAGCCACCCAAAGATGCAACACCCTCTTGAATACGTGCACCACCAGAGTCATTTAGACCAATTACAGGCGCACCTACTTTAAGAGCCTGATCCATAATTTTGCAAATCTTCTCAGCATGCGCCTCTGAAAGTGATCCGCCTAAAACGGTAAAGTCTTGTGAGAAAACGAAAACTAAGCGACCATTAATCATGCCATAACCGGTAACAACCCCATCTCCTGGAACGGTTTGATCAGCCATACCAAAGTCGAAGCAACGATGCTCAACAAACATATCCCATTCTTCAAAAGTTCCCGCATCCAATAAAAGCTCAATACGCTCGCGTGCAGTTAATTTTCCTTTGGAATGTTGAGCAGCAATGCGTTTTTGCCCGCCACCTAATCTGGCTAGTTCACGCTTTGCTTCAAGTTGCTGAATGATTTCCTTCATAACTGCTCCTTAGAAAAATTCGTGTCCCATGGCTTCGAGCATACGTCTCGCAGCAACAGATGGGGCCATGGTGCCTTGATTCACCTGGCTACTTAAACTAGGTAAAAGTGCTTGTACTGCTGGATTATTTTGAAAAGCATTTTTTAGACCTGCGTCAATTCGATCCCACATCCAAGCACCTGATTGTTGCTTGCGCCTAGCCTGCAACTGACCGTTATGGTTTTGTAAGTTCTGAAAATGCAGGATTTTTTCCCATAGCTCAGGAATACCCTTACCCTCTAATGCACTTAAGGTCATCACAGTAGGATGCCAATATTCTTGATTATGCGAAGCATGATCGGGATTTCCTTGGAAGCCGAGCAGGCGCAAAGAACTTGTAATAAATAATTGTGCGCGCATTGCAGCATCGGGATCAATATCTAGCTTATTGATCACAATTAAGTCAGCAATCTCCATGACACCTTTTTTAATTGCCTGAAGATCATCGCCCGCATTTGGCAATTGCAATAGCAGGAACATATCAGTCATACCAGCAACTGCAATTTCGCTTTGACCAACCCCAACTGTTTCAACAATCACAACATCAAATCCAGCGGCTTCAGAAACCAACATAGCTTCCCGAGTTTTCTCAGCAACACCACCTAAAGTTCCAGATGAAGGACTAGGTCGAATAAACGCATTATCTAAAACCGATAACCTCTCCATACGAGTCTTGTCACCCAGAATAGATCCGCCGGATAGACTGGAGGAAGGATCAATTGCCAAAACTGCAACACGATGGCCTTTTTCAATGAGATATAAGCCTAAAGCCTCAATCAGAGTCGACTTGCCAACACCAGGCACACCGGAGATACCTAAGCGAAATGACTTACCCGTCTTTGGTAATAAAGTGTTCAGAACCTCATCAGCACGTTGACGGTGGTCCATGCGCGTGGACTCAAGCAAAGTAATGACCTTGGCCAAGGCCCGACGCTGCGCCGATGAGGGCGCACCAATGAGGTCATTCACTAAAGCTAGGTCAACTGCATTAAGCATGCTGTGTATTCGACCTTGAATTACTCAGGCTTTGCAGATTTGCGAATCTGCTCAAGTACATCCTTTGCAGAAGCTGGGATCGGAGTACCAGGGCCATAAATACCCTTCACACCTGCCTCGTATAAGAAATCGTAATCTTGTCTCGGAATCACGCCGCCTACGAAAACGATAATGTCGTCAGCGCCCTGTTTTTTAAGTTCAGCAATAATGGCTGGCACTAAAGTCTTGTGACCTGCAGCTAATGTAGAAATACCAAGGGCATGGACGTCATTCTCAATCGCCTGACGAGCGCACTCTTCAGGTGTCTGGAACAAAGGTCCAATGTCTACATCAAAACCCAAGTCAGCAAAAGCGGTTGCAACTACTTTAGCACCGCGATCATGTCCGTCCTGACCAAGCTTCGCAATCATTACACGTGGACGACGGCCAAAGTCTTTAGCAAAATCAGAAATTTCTACTTTCAATTTTTCCCAGCCTTCTGCTGAGTCATAAGCAGCTGCATACACACCAGTCACCTTTTGAGTATCGGCGCGATGGCGCCCGTAAACCTTTTCCAATGCATCTGAAACCTCACCAACTGTAGCGCGCAAACGAATCGCCTGAACAGCAAGTTCCAACAAATTGCCGGTGTTTTCATCTGCAGCTTTGGTTAATGCCTCTAATGTAGCCTCAACTTTTTTAGAGTCGCGCCTTGCCTTAATATCTTTTAATCGTGCAACTTGGCTTTCACGAACCTTATCGTTATCGATCATCAAGACATCAACCAAGTCTTCTTTGCCAAGCTTATATTTATTTACACCAACAATGACATCAGTACCGGAGTCAATTTTGGCTTGCTTCTCAGCTGCGGCAGCCTCAATCTTGAGCTTAGCCCAACCGCTTTCTACTGCCTTGGTCATGCCGCCCATTGCATCCACTTCTTGAATAATTTCCCAAGCTTTATCGGCCATCTCCTGAGTAAGGTTCTCCATCATGTAGGAACCAGCCCATGGATCTATCACACTAGTGATATGGGTCTCTTCTTGAAGAATTAATTGAGTATTACGCGCAATACGGCTAGAGAACTCAGATGGCAAAGCAATCGCTTCATCAAAAGAATTTGTATGCAAGGATTGCGTACCCCCAAATACAGCAGCCATGGCCTCAACCGTTGTTCGCACAACGTTGTTATAAGGATCCTGCTCAGTCAAGGACCAGCCTGAAGTTTGGCAATGTGTTCGCAACATGAGTGACTTTGGGTTCTTTGGCTCAAAGGACTTCATAATGCGCCACCACAAAAGACGAGCGGCGCGAAGCTTGGCAACCTCTAAGTAAAAGTTCATTCCGATTGCAAAGAAGAAGGAAAGGCGACCAGCAAAGCCATCGACATCGAGACCTTTAGCCAGTGCAGTTTTTACGTACTCTTTACCGTCGGCTAATGTAAATGCCAATTCGAGGACTTGGTTTGCACCAGCCTCTTGCATGTGATAACCCGAAATGGAGATCGAGTTAAATTTAGGCATGTTCTTAGCGGTGTATTCAATAATGTCACCGATGATGCGCATGGAGGGCTCTGGTGGATAGATGTAAGTATTGCGCACCATGAACTCTTTCAGAATATCGTTCTGAATTGTTCCTGACAATAATTCCTGCTTTACGCCCTGCTCTTCACCCGCAACGATGTAACCAGCTAATACTGGTAAAACTGCCCCATTCATCGTCATTGAAACAGAAACTTTGTCCAATGGGATGCCATCGAACAATATCTTCATATCTTCTACAGAGTCAATCGCAACGCCTGCTTTACCAACGTCACCAGTCACACGTGGATGATCAGAGTCATAGCCACGATGGGTTGCCAAGTCGAATGCTACTGAAACACCCTGGCCACCTGCATCCAAAGCCTTTCGATAGAAGGCATTGGATTCTTCTGCAGTTGAAAAACCGGCGTACTGACGAATAGTCCAAGGACGTACCGAGTACATCGTTGCCTGGGGTCCGCGGACAAATGGCTCAAAACCCGGTAAAGAATGCGTGTACTGAAGTCCTTCAATATCTTCTGCTGTATATAAGGCTTTGAGATGAATGCCATCTGGAGTTTGCCAACCCAATTTATCAACATCACCACTTGGAGCTGACTTTTGTGCTGATTTTTTCCATGCTTCTAAATCACTATCCGGCACATTTGGCCAAGCATTGGATATATTGGATATGGACTTTTTATCACCTGTACTCATAAAGCACTCCTGGTTGGCTTTATTGCATTGTTGCTATGTTTGTAGGGCTATTTTGCTTGACATTTTTGAATTTGTCTAGATACTGTATACATAATTATGAATACAAAACTAATTAATAGACCCTTATATGAGGATGTGGCCGAGAGACTACGCGAGCAGATCTTCGCCCATGAACTAGCCCCAGGGAGCTGGCTAGATGAGCAAAATCTAGCTGCAGCCTTCGGAATTAGCCGAACACCTATGAGAGAGGCCATCAAGGTTCTGGCCTCAGAGGGCCTAGTAACTACCAAAATGAATAAAGGCGCCTACGTAACAGAAGTGGATAGGCGCGATCTGGAGCAAATATTTACTGTTCTTTCTTTGCTGGAGGGTCAGGCCGCAAAAGAAACCGCATTAAATGCCACAGAAGATCAACTCACACAGCTAGATAATTTGCATCACCGCTTAGAAAAAGCTGCTGCAGATCGTGATACTGGGCAATTCTTTGAAATAAACGTCAAATTCCATGAGCTAATACAAGAGATTGCTGGGAATAAATGGATGAACGGGGTTATTGAAGACCTGCGTAAGGTTCTCAAGCTCCAAAGACGTGATTCTCTCACCAGAAGCGGACGGCTATTAAGTTCACTTGTTGAGCACCGGGAGATACTCCAGGCAATTCTTAAAAGAGATCCCCAGGCATCGGAGCTGGCCATGCGAAAACACCTCGCTAGAGGTCTTGAGGCAACAAAATAAAGGCTTAGGTGGTTAACCTAAGCCTTTGTCATATCTACAGCCGATATCAGAATTACTTCTTAATTACAAAATTACCGGGTAATTTAGAGATGTACAAGGCCATATCTTCAAGATCGGCATCAGTGAAAGCCTGAACTTGGGAGGACATGACTGCATTATTACGACCGTATTGAGGGTTTCCATTGCCAACTTTGTAAGCTTTTAAGGCGTAGAAGAGGTAATCAGAATATTGACCAGCTAACTTTGGGTAAGCTGGCAAGATTGGAGCGTTTAGACCGGCGCCATGGCATGAGGCGCAATTAGCCTTTTCAACCAGGGCCTTACCTTTTTCAGCGCTAGCTGCTTGAGCTAGACCAATACTGGATAACAAAATGAGGGTAATTAGTGGGAATTTCATAAAAGGTGCCTCTAATATCACTTCAATGGGTTGTTTGGTGAGCTGGCAGTTTGCGCAGCATAGTACTCGCCTAGATCAGCCATGTCCTGGTCGGATAGGCTGCCTGCAATAGAACGCATAGTTGGATGCTTTCTTTCACCTTTTTTGTATGCTGCTAGGGAGCTAGCGATATAGGCAGCATTTTGACCGCCGATCATGGGCACCTTATAAACCAAGGGATAGTCAGCGCGGTAGTCAGGGATAGCATGGCAACCAATACAGAGCCAAACTTTACCCTGTCCTGCTTGGGCGGAGCCTTTAACATCTTGAGCATGTGCTGTAAATCCGGCAAAAGCCAAGCCAGCACAGAGGGTCAATTGGGAAAGAATGAGTTGTTTTTTCATAGAAATCATAATTAACGAGTTTGATTTGAATCAATTTGGGAAGAGTATAGCGGAGACCGACAAAGACACTCTTTTTTCATAGCATGAAATTAGTAAAAACACGGTAAATAACAACCCTTTTACCTATACTTGAACGCTACTTACAGACAAATGATTGACGATCACAATGACTAAGACTAAATCCCGCTTCGATGGCTCACAAAGCTATGTGGCTACAGATGACTTAAAGTTGGCAGTAAATGCAGCGATTCAACTTCAGCGCCCTCTTTTGATTAAGGGAGAACCGGGCACAGGTAAAACTATGTTGGCTGAGGAAGTTGCTGCAGCCTTAAATATGCCTCTAATGCAGTGGCATATCAAGTCAACTACCAAAGCTCAACAAGGCCTTTATGAGTATGACGCCGTCAGCCGCCTTAGGGACTCTCAGCTTGGCGATAAAAAAGTAAATGACATACGCAATTACATTGTTAAGGGAGTTCTTTGGCAAGCATTTGAAGCGAATGAGCCTGTTGTTCTATTAATTGATGAGATTGATAAAGCAGATATTGAATTCCCGAATGATCTCCTGAGAGAGATTGATCGTATGGAGTTTTATGTATACGAAACACGTGAGTTGATTAAGGCCAAACACCGCCCTCTTGTCATCATTACCTCAAATAATGAAAAAGAATTACCAGATGCATTTTTGCGTCGCTGCTTCTTTCATTACATCTCATTTCCAGATGCCGTAACTATGCAAAGCATTGTTGATGTCCATCACCCCAATATTAAGCACGAATTACTTGACGCAGCTCTTAAATGTTTTTACCAAATTCGATCATTACCTGGCATCAAAAAGAAACCTTCGACTTCTGAACTCATTGACTGGTTAAAACTATTACTGGCAGAAGACATTCCAGCCGGGGCACTGTGTAGCAGCGATGACAAAATTACGATTCCTCCGCTGCATGGGGCGCTTCTTAAAAATGAGCAAGATATACACCTATTTGAACGTTTAGTAATGATGAATCGCGTTCACCGTTGATGCCAAGTATTCGCATACCGCAATAGCTGAATTATGCTGATTCATTTTTTTCTCAAACTCAAAGAGGCGAAGGTACCTGTTTCAGTTCGGGAATTTTTAACCCTACTAGAAGCCCTAAAGAAAGGCGTTATTGAGCCTTCAATTAATGAGTTTTATCAACTTGCACGCATGACTTTAGTCAAAGATGAGCAATATTTTGATCGCTTTGATCAGGTCTTTGGCTCTTACTTTAATGGTGTAGAGCAAATCATTGCCTTAGTGCCCGATATCCCCTTGGATTGGCTTGAGAAAAAATTACAGCGTGTATTAACTGAAGAAGAAAAAGCGGCACTCAAAAAGTTAGGTGGTCCTGAGGCATTGCAAAAGCGTCTTCAGGAGCTTATAAGGGAACAAAAGGAGTGGCACGGCGGTGGAAATAAATGGATTGGTGCTGGAGGATCATCCCCTTTTGGTCATAGCGGCTATCACCCGGAAGGTATTCGTATTGGTGGTGAAAGCGCAGGCAATCGTACAGCCATTAAAGTCTGGGAAGCACGAGAATTTAAAGATTACGACAGTGATCTGTATATAGGAACTCGCAATATCAAATTAGCATTACGTCGCTTACGACGCTTTGCTAGAGCAGGCTCCAATCTTGAGCTGGACCTTGATAAGACCATTCATTCAACTGCCGCAAATGCAGGGATGCTTGATATACAAATGCGCCCTGAACGGCATAATCAGGTCAAAGTCCTATTGTTAATGGATGTTGGCGGCTCAATGGACGATCATATTCAGCGTATCTCTGAATTATTTACCGCCGTCAAAACTGAATTTAAGCACTTGGAGTATTACTACTTTCATAACTGTGTATACGAACATCTTTGGCAAAGCAATCGCCGTAGACGAGACCAGGTAAGCGCAACTCAAGACATCATCAATAAGTATGGTCCCGACTACAAACTCATTTTCATTGGCGATGCCACTATGTCTCCCTATGAAATTCTAAGTCCGAATGGATCGGTAGAATATAACAATCGAGAAACTGGTGCAGCTTGGATTAATCGACTCATCGATCATTTCCCGCATTTTGCCTGGCTCAATCCAGAGCCAGAATCAGTCTGGCAGTATCGTCAATCTATTGACATCATGAAAGGTCTAATGAAAGACCGCATGTTTCCTGTGACATTAAATGGTCTTGAGAGTGCCATGCGTCAGCTATCAAAGTAATCCATTAAAATTACGTCAATCCTCTTTATTTCCTTAATTTTTCCTCACTAAAACTCTATGACACATTACATTAGCGATCGCCTGAAAACTCTAGGCATTGATCTACCGCCGCCCGGACCTCCTGCCGCAGCTTATGTGATGGCAGCCACTTCCGGCAACACTGTTTTTCTATCTGGCCATATTGCCAAGAAAAATGGCAAGCCCTGGGTTGGCAAGCTTGGCCAAGATATGGATACAGAGACAGGCAAAGCAGCAGCTAAGTCAATCGCGATTGATTTAATTTCCACTTTACAAAGTCACTTGGGCTCTCTAGATAAAGTAAAGCGCATTGTGAAGGTCATGGGTCTAGTGAATTCCACCCCTGAATTTACTGAACAACACTTAGTTGTTAACGGCTGTTCAGAATTACTTTTTGAGGTATTTGGCGATGCCGGTAAACATGCGCGTAGTGCATTTGGTGTCGCACAAATCCCTTTGGGTGCTTGTGTTGAAATCGAGTTGATTGCCGAGATTTAAAAAACTAAGTAAGGCTTAATTTATGTAGTTGGATGTCTTCCGGTGTGTCGACATCCATTAAAAATGCCTGATTGCTGGTGAGCATAGTCCTCACTTGGCTGGGATGATGATCCATATATTCACGACAAACCATTCCCGGAGTTCCAAGGACTTCTGATATGGCTTTGCGTGAGAAGACCACAGGATTGCCGCGCTTACCTTCCACCATTGGGAGAATAATTTCCTCGCCAATCTTTAGCTTAAGGAATGCATCAAGCAGCTCCTGAACTTCCTTTTCCCCTATTACAGGTTGATCTGACAGCGCTACCAGTAAGACATCAAATACCCCTTTAAATGACTCAAGGCCCAGACGAACTGATGAAGCGTGACCCCTTTCTGGGGCAGGATTTTTAATAACTTTAATTGGATGAGCCAAGGAGAGATTCAACTTCTCGATCTCCGACTCAATGGCTTCAGCATGAAAGCCGGTCACTACAATGTATTCAGTCAGGGCAAATCCTTGAATTGCACTTGAAAAACGCTGCAACAGAGTATGGCCGTCCTTTCGAAGCAAGGCTTTGGGGTGTCTACCCAGCCGACTACCCTCTCCCGCTGCCAGCAAGAGGACGGCAAGGCGTAACTGTAAGGCTTGAATGGGTGAGCTAGAACTTGTCATTAGAGTGATAATAATTACATTACTAGCTAACAATAATAAATAAAATTAAAGTCGAGAAATGAACAGCACTGATTTAAGCGTTCTAAATGTTGCCGTCGACTGGCTCAAGTCTTGCCATCCTGTTGCCATCGCCACAGTTGTTCAAACATGGGGCTCGTCCCCAAGACCAATCGGCTCTTGGTTGGCTATTCGGGCTGATGGACAGGTTACTGGGTCAGTATCTGGTGGGTGCGTCGAAGACGACTTGATTCGTCGAGTTCAAACTGAAATCTTGACCAAAGACTTGCCAGAGATGGTGATCTATGGAGTCAGTCAACGGGAGGCTGCTCGCTTTGGTCTGCCTTGTGGTGGAACGCTACGTTTGCTTGTCGAACCAAAACCAGAATTAGCTATCCTTGAAGCTATTCTGGCCTCTATCTCTAATCACCAAATTACCTCTCGCACAGTTGACCTTGTAACCGGCAAATCCACCCTAGAGGATGCTAATCGTAACGAGCCATTTATTTGCGACGAGCGGATAATGAAAACCACTTACGGTCCTCGCTGGCGCATGGTGATTATTGGTGCGGGGCAACTATCACTCTATACGGCAGACTTTGCTCTCGCTTCTGACTTTGAGGTGACTATCATTGATCCTCGTGAAGAGTATGTAGAAGGCATTAATCGCGAACAGATTCAATTTATCAAGGGCATGCCAGATGATGTACTACTAGATATTGGCATTGACTCTCATACAGCTGTAGTTGCTTTAACCCATGATCCTAAGCTTGATGATATGGCTTTGATGGAAGCATTAAAGTCCCCTGCTTTTTATGTTGGCGCACTCGGCAGCAGAATTAATACTCAGAAACGCAAAGCCCGCCTATTAGAATTTGATTTATCGCAAGAGCAGATAGAACGTCTCCACGGACCCGTTGGTCTATTTATCGGCGCTTTAACACCACCTGAAATCGCCATATCAATTTTGGCTGAAGTAATTTCTGTCAAATACGGCGTGCCTATTCCAAAAAAGGTATAGGTGGAGATAAAAAAGCCGATCAAATAATGAGCGAGTTTTTTTAAGCCCTAACGAGCCAGCCTAGCTACTTAGTTTGCCTTGAGCTTTCCATCTTTGAGTCTTGGTTCTACAAAATGGCCTTTACGCGCGCGATTACCAGCAAATGATTTCAAGGTTTTTACATCAAGACTCAACTCTGTTGGCTTACCTGCACGTCCAGCACCAGAATACGTAGCGCCATCAGGACCAACGGCAATTGCAGAAGCCAACTTCTCCTTGTCATCAAGACCCATCAGAATCACACCCTTACCACCAGTTGGCAAGCGCTTGAGTTCATCAAGGGGGAATACCAATAACTTAGAGCTTTCAGATAAGCAGGCGACCTGCTTCATGCCAACTTTAACTTTAGCCGCGCCAAGAGGCGCATCGCCACCTGGGAATTTATTATCAATTCCAACAAAAGATTTTCCGGCCTTGTTACGAGTAGTCATATCCGCTACATTGGCAAGGAAGCCATTACCTGATCGAGTTGAAATTAGCACCAGGTCATCAGATTGGCCAGCGTAATAAGCCACCATCTGTGATCCCGCTGCTAAGTTCACGAAGCTGGTCAAAGGCGAGCCATCGCCACGAGCACCCGGCAGCTCACTCACCGGTACGGTATAGACACGGCCATCACTGCCAAAACCTTGCATCACATCTACCGTCCGGCATTCAAATGTTCCGTAAAGTGCATCACCTGACTTGAAAGCAAACTGAGTTGCATCATGCTCATGTCCTTGGCGCACACGTACCCAACCTTTTTGAGACACGATGACTGTTACTGGCTCATCCAAAATCTTAGTTTCTGCTACAGCGCGCTTATCTTCCTGAATAAGGGTACGGCGATCATCACCAAAATCCTTCATGTCAGATTCGATTTCTTTGATGATACGTTTACGGAGAACAGTATCGCTCTGTAACAAGCCCTCAAGATCATCACGCTCAGACTTCAGCTCTTTCAACTCTTGTTCAATCTTGATACCCTCAAGGCGAGCCAATTGACGCAAACGGATATCCAGAATATCTTCTGCCTGACGATCGCTAAGCTTAAATTCTTTAATGAGGTCTGCCTTCGGATCATCACTATTGCGAATGATCTTAATGACCTTATCAATATTCAGAAGAACAATTAAGCGCCCTTCCAAAATATGCATGCGGTCATTCACCTTACCTAGGCGGTGCTGAGTACGACGTGTAACAGTAGCAACCCTAAAAGAAATCCACTCGGCAATAATCTCCTTAAGACCCTTTTGACGTGGACGTCCATCCGCACCTATCATCACCAAGTTCATTGGCGCATTCGACTCTAGAGAGGTATGGGCAAGCAATAAGTTGGCGAATTCATTGACATCAATATTCTTACTCTTCGGTTCAAACACTAAGCGAACAGCAGCATCTTTACTGGACTCGTCACGCACGCCATCGAGCACATTCAAGATGGTAGACTTTAGATTGCTCTGCTCAGGGGTTAAGGTTTTTTTACCAACCTTGACCTTTGGATTGGTGATCTCTTCAATTTCTTGAAGTACGCGCTGCGATGAAGTGGATGGTGGCAATTCATTCACCACAATTTGCCACTGACCGCGTGCCAATTCTTCGATGGACCAGCGAGCACGTACTTTGACGCTACCACGGCCAGCTTCATAAATCTGGGCGATTTCTGCCGAGGAAGAGATGATTTGACCGCCACCCGGATAATCTGGGCCAGGCAGAATTTCCAATAGCTCTGCGGTAGTCATTTTAGGAGACTTCATCAAAGCAATTGCTGCGCTAGCCACTTCTCGTAAATTATGCGAAGGAATCTCAGTCGCCATACCCACGGCAATACCAGATGCTCCATTTAACAGAACAAATGGTAGGCGTGCTGGCAATAACTTAGGCTCTTGGAACGATCCATCGTAGTTTGGTGCAAAATCTACCGTGCCTTCGTCAATCTCACTTAACAAGAGACCAGCAATTTTGGTTAAACGTGCTTCGGTATAACGCATTGCCGCTGCACCATCACCATCACGTGAGCCAAAGTTACCCTGACCATCGATCAGCGGATAACGCAATGAAAAGCTCTGTGCAAGACGAACTAGTGCATCATAAGCAGATTGATCACCATGAGGATGGAATTTACCCAGCACATCACCAACCACACGAGCACTTTTAACCGGCTTAGCATCGGCACGTAAACCCATCTCACTCATCGAGAACAGAATGCGGCGTTGAACTGGTTTTTGACCATCCGATACATCTGGTAAAGCACGACCCTTAACTACGCTGATTGCGTAATCCAGATAAGCACGCTCTGCGTAGACTGCCAGCGTCAAGCTATCTTTATCATCTTCATTGAGCTCAACAATTTTGGGGTCATGCGGATCCTTAGGGCCACCAGCTTGTGAAGAAAGAGGCTCATCAATCTCAACAATATTCATTTCCATTGGCTCGCCCGCAAATAAGTCTGCCTGTTCGCTTGAGTCTGTACTACCTGGAATTTTTTTAGTTGCCATTAGATATCGGCCTCCACTTCATTGCCGC
Organism: Polynucleobacter sp. UK-Mo-2m-Kol15; assembly: GCF_018881505.1. Taxonomy (GTDB): domain Bacteria; phylum Pseudomonadota; class Gammaproteobacteria; order Burkholderiales; family Burkholderiaceae; genus Polynucleobacter. The sequence goes on from NZ_JACVQC010000001.1 coordinate 1,418,375, forward strand.
GCTCTTCAAGCCAATCACGACGTGCTCCGGATTCAGATTTACCCATCAACATATCCATTGTTTTAATTGTTTCATCTTCGGTCCAGGCACCCAAAGTAACCGGTAAGAGCCGACGAGTATCTGGATTTAAGGTGGTATCCCACAATTGCTCAGCACTCATCTCACCCAAACCTTTGAAGCGAGAAATTTGCCAAGCCGATTCTTTTACACCATCCTTGCGCAATTTATCTTCAATCGCCTGAAGTTCATTTGCATCTAGGGCATATATTTTTTGCGCTGGTTTTTTACCTCGTGCTGGTGCATCGACTCTAAACAATGGCGGCCTGGAAATATAAATGTGCCCTAATTGAATTAACTTAGGAAAATGCTTGTAAAACAGGGTGAGTAGCAACACCTGAATATGCGCACCGTCAACGTCAGCATCCGACAGGATGCAGACTTTACCGTAACGCAAGTTCGAGAGGTCAGGGGTGTCATTAGCACCGTGCGGATCTACGCCAATTGCAACTGCAATATCATGCACCTCATTATTCGCAAACAAGCGATCTCGCTCTGCTTCCCAGGTATTAAGAACCTTGCCGCGTAAAGGCAGAATTGCCTGATATTCTTTATTGCGACCCATTTTTGCAGAGCCCCCAGCTGAATCGCCCTCAACGAGAAAAATTTCATTGAGGCCAATATCTTCGCTCTCGCAGTCAGTCAGCTTTCCAGGGAGAACTGCTACACCCGAAGATTTTTTCTTCTCTACTTTTTGGCCGGCTCGAGTTCTTGCTTGCGCCTGCTTGATTACCAAGTCCGCTAATTTACGACCATAATCTACGTGTTCATTGAGCCAAAGCTCAAGCGCAGACTTAGCATAACCAGATACCAGACGCACCGCATCTCTGGAGTTAAGCCGCTCTTTAATTTGCCCTTGGAATTGAGGATCTAATACCTTTGCAGACAGAATAAAAGAGGCGCGAGCAAAGACGTCCTCAGGCATGAGCTTAACGCCCTTAGGTTGTAAGGCATGCATCTCAATAAAACCTTTAACCGCATTAAAGAGGCCTTCGCGCAATCCGCTTTCATGTGTTCCGCCGGCAGGAGTGGGGATTAAATTCACATAACTCTCACGCACTGGGGCACCATCTTCAGTCCAAGCAACTACCCAGGCCGCGCCCTCGCCTTCAGCAAATGAATCATCATCACTATTTCCGGAGGCATATTGCTCACCCTCAAATGGTGGAATGACTTCTGCACCATGACCAGCTTGAGCAATAGCCTCATTCAGATAGCCACGTAGGCCTTGAGCATATTGCCAAGTTTGAGTGTCACCAGATTTTTCTTGAATCAGGGTAACTTTGACACCCGGCAACAAGACCGCCTTAGATCGCAAGAGGCGAATGAGTTCAGGCATGGGGATTGCAGCACTATCAAAGTACTTAGCATCAGGCCATGCGCGTACGCGTGTGCCGTGTGATTTGTCTTCTTTACTAGAAGCACTGGTTTGTAGCTTTTCGATGACCCTGCCATCCGCAAAGGTCAAAGTAGAGACCTGTCCTTCACGCCAGACTGTAACTTCAAGGCGCTTAGATAAGGCATTGGTTACTGAAACGCCAACACCGTGCAAACCACCCGAGAATGCATAAGCACCCCCGGTACCTTTTTCAAACTTACCACCGGCATGAAGTTGAGTAAAAACGATCTCTACTACCGGTAGCTTCTCAGTTGGGTGCATTCCCACCGGAATTCCGCGGCCATCATCCTCCACACTCACGCTGCTATCAGCATGCAAAGTGACGATGATGTGCTTACCAAATCCACCCAAAGCTTCATCAGAAGCGTTATCCAATACTTCTTGAATGATATGAAGGGGATTATCGGTGCGAGTGTACATTCCCGGCCGTTGACGGACGGGCTCGAGCCCCTTGAGGACCTGAATCGATGATTCGCTGTATTCGGATGTTTTACGAGTAGCCATGCGCGCAAATTGTAGTCATGTCTGGAAACAAAACCTGAATTTTTCAGAATTCCCTTTAAATTCATGCCAAAATTGAAGTATGGGAGCCTTAAGTCATATTCGTGTTTTAGACCTCAGCCGTGTACTTGCCGGTCCTTGGTGCACACAAAATTTAGCAGATCTTGGTGCTGACGTAATTAAAGTCGAAAAACCTAGTGAGGGGGATGATACCCGCCACTGGGGGCCGCCTTTTGCGAGAGATGAGACTGGGCATGACACTTCAGAAAGCGCCTATTTCATCTCGATAAACCGTAATAAGCGGTCAATTACAGTCGATATTAGCAAGTCTGAGGGTCAAGAAATCATTCGCCAGCTCGCAAAAGACTCGGATGTAGTGATTGAAAACTACAAAGTAGGTCAACTCGCTAAATATGGACTTGACTACGAGAGTTTAAAAAAAGTGAAGTCAGACCTTATTTACTGTTCCATTACCGGGTTTGGTCAATTTGGCCCCTATTCTCGAAGGCCTGGTTATGACTTTATCGTTCAGGGCATGGGTGGCTTTATGAGCGTCACTGGCGAAGCAGATGAATTTGAAGGGGCCAGCCCGCAAAAGGCGGGAGTTGCTATTGCCGATATTTTTACAGGCATGTACGCAACCACCTCAATTTTGGCGGCTATCGCCTACAAAGACCACACTGGGGAAGGTCAATACATTGACTTGGCACTTTTAGATACGCAGATAGCGGTAATGGCAAACGTGGCAAGTGCATATTTATGCTCCGACGAAATACCTAAGCGCTGGGGAAATGCATCACCAACCATCGTCCCCTATCAAACACTACCCACTTCAGATGGCTGGATGATCGTAGCAGCAGGAAATAACAGTCAATTTAGAAAGTTTGTAACAGCAGGTGATGAGCCGCATCTGGCTGATAACCCGCTGTATTCAGAAAATCCAGCAAGAGTCCAAAACCGCCATCAACTGGTACCGCTCCTGGAGGAAATGACTCGAAAGAAAACAAAGATGGAGTGGATTAACTTACTTGAGACGGCGAATGTGCCTTGCGGTCCCATAAATAATTTTGAAGAGGTTTTTGCTAACGAACAGGTTAAAGCACGCAACATTCAATTAGAAGTTCCACACCCAACTGCAGGAAAGATGAAACTCGTGGCCAGCCCCATGAGACTCTCAAAGACACCAGTTGAGATTCGGATGGCGCCACCAACCCTTGGACAGCATACAGATGAAATCCTGCACGAAAGACTAGGTCTAACTGCGCAGGATATAGATTTGCTCAGAAAAAATGGTTCAATTTAATCAAGCTTACCAATTTTTTTAAGAACCTAGTTCATCCACACGATATCTTTGCTCCAGAAGGCTAAGAACTCTAGCCCATCTAGATAGTCGGTTTTTATAGTCCAACACAAACATATTTCATCTCTAGGTACTCATCTATACCCCACGAGCTACCCTCTCTACCAAGGCCTGATTGCTTTACACCACCAAACGGACCTACTTCGTTGGAAAATAATCCAGTATTTACACCAACCATTCCAAATTCAAGCGCCTCAGCCACCCTCCAGATACGCCCGATATCGCGACTATAGAAGTAAGAAGCCAAGCCAAATTGGCTGTGGTTAGCCAATCGAACCACCTCATCGTCAGATTCAAATGGGATAACGGGAGCTACAGGACCAAATGTTTCTTCGTAGGCAATCGTCATTGAATTGTTAGCATTTGCAATAACAGTTGGCTCGAAAAACGTACCACCTATTTCAGATAACTTACCACCAGTAATTAGCTTTGCACCTTTTTCCAAAGCATCTGCAATATGCCTTTGTACTTTAGCGAGAGCTTGCTCATCAATTAACGGGCCCTGAGTTACGCCAGGCTCTAAGCCATAACCCACCTTGATTGCTTTTGAGGCTGCAGCAAACTTTTCAACAAACTCGTCATGAACCTTCTTGTGAACATAAAAGCGGTTTGCAGCAACACAAGCTTGGCCAGCATTACGATATTTAGCAAACATTGCACCAGCAACCGCGCTATCAATGTCGGCATCCTCAAATACGATGAAAGGCGCATGGCCACCAAGTTCCAGAGCAACCTTCTTTACCGTAGGGGCGCATTGCATCATGAGCAATTTACCAACCTCGGTTGAACCGGTAAATGAAAGGTGTTTGACAACTTGAGAGTCGCATAGCGCCTTACCAATGCCAATTGAATTGTGAGCATCAGCAGTCAAAATATTGATTACACCATCTGGTATGCCAGCTCGTGAGCCCAATTCAGCCAAAGCCAGAGCTGAAAGCGGGGTTTGCTCGGCTGGTTTGATAATGATTGAACAGCCTGCCGCAATCGCAGGAGAGACTTTTCTAGTGATCATTGCGCTAGGAAAATTCCAAGGAGTGATCGCCACACAAACACCAATTGGCTGCTTGAGAACCATCAAACGCTTATCTTCCCAGGTTGTACTCGGAATAGCGCCAGTTACGCGCTTTGCCTCCTCGGCAAACCATTCAATAAAAGAGGATCCATAATGAATTTCTCCCTTCGCCTCTGCCAAGGGTTTTCCTTGCTCCAAAGACATAATGATCGCCAAATCTTCTGCATGTTCGGTAATCAGATCAAACCACTTACGCAAAACGGCAGCGCGTTCTTTGCCGGTTTTCGCTCTCCATAGGAGAAATGCACTTTCTGCACATGAAATTGCATGCTCAGCATCAGCAACATCTAAATTTGGAGTCTGCGCAATAACCTCGCCGGTTGCCGGGTTAGTTACTGGAAAAAGTTTGCCAGATTTAGCCTTAACCCATTTACCACCAATAAAGGCATCCCCCTTTAGAAGATTTTTATCTTTTAACAATGAACTGATACTGTCTGCTGCAGGCATAAAAAATACTCCAAGTAATCTGGTGAATTAAAAATTGTTTCATCATTAGAACAGGGGGGGTACCCCTCAACATCGGTAGAAACCCTTATATAAAAATCTGTGCTTAATCAGCATCAAAGTCGACTATAGGCACCTAGGAGCCTGAAAAGTGATTAGTTTTCAATCAAAGACACCACCCTGATATTCTTGAACTAAATATCGCCTGCATTTTTTAAGTTAAACCATGAGGTCAAGGGACTTAGCGCCAAACATTCTTTCATTAAAAGCCCTATTAATTTTTGGCGGCTTGATGGTGACCTTATCCATGGGTATTCGTCATGGCTTTGGACTATTTAATCTACCCATCACCTCTGCAAATGACTGGGGACGAGAAACTTTCGCTCTTACTATTGCACTGCAGAATCTCACCTGGGGAGCAATACAACCAATTACAGGCGCATTAGCTGATCGCTTTGGCGCACTCAAAATCATGATTGTAGGTGGAGCTCTGTATGCATTAGGTTTGGCTGGCATGGCACTATCAACCGATACCATAAACTTTTTACTTGCAGGCGGCTTACTGATTGGTCTTGCACAAACAGCAACAACTTATAGTGTTGTGTACGGCATCTTGGGTAGAAATGTTCCCCCGGAAAAACGAGTATGGGCAATGGGAATCACTGCTGCTGCAGGTTCATTTGGACAGTTCCTAATGATTCCTGTTGAGCAAGGTTTACTCTCCAGTTTTGGTGCCAACGATGCACTACTCATTTTGGCGCTAATGGCAAGTCTCATGATCCCAATTGCTTTTATGTTGCGTGAGCCCAATCTACTGAGAGCGAACCAAGGCAGCGATCAAACCATTCAGCAAGCTTTAAAGGAGGCAATCGGCAATCCCAACTTTAGATTGCTGACCTTAGGCTATTTTGTTTGTGGATTTCAAGTGGTCTTTATTGCCGTCCATTTGGCGCCCTACCTAAAAGATTTATCAAAGAGTTACCCCGATGTTGGTGCGCCTACTGTGGCGACTACTGCGCTAGCATTAATTGGGCTGTTTAACATTTTTGGCACCTACAGTGCCGGGATATTGGGTCAACGCTTTCAAAAACGCTATCTGCTATCAGGCATCTACATCATCAGATCCGTTGTTATCATGGCCTTTGTGTGGCTACCCATCAGCACTGCCTCCACCTACATTTTTGCTTCCATTATGGGCTTCCTGTGGCTTTCTACCATCCCACTTACCAATGCAATCGTGGCCCAGATCTTTGGGGTTAAATACCTTACGATGCTTTCTGGCTTGGTTTTTTTCTCGCATCAATTGGGTAGCTTCTGCGGAGCTTATTTTGGGGGATATATATTTGATAGCACAGGCTCGTATATGCTTGTTTGGAATATCGCTATTGCCTTAGGTGTATTTGCATTCCTGGTGAACCTACCCATTAAAGAGCGAGCTATTCATCGCGTTGTTGCAACTTAATCAGTGATTATGAAAATTTCAATCCTGCGCTTTTTCATTTATTGCGCATTGTCAATTATCTTAGGAATGATTTTTTCCGCCTACTTTACTCCTGGTGTCATGATTGCAATCACCAACTCAGTATGGGCGATGTGTGGCTGGTAATCAGTGGATAATGTTTATCTTCACAACTTTTTTAAAAAATATTTTTATTTTTTAATTCTCGCCGTAGCACAATGGATAGTGCACATGCCTCCTAAGCGTGGGATACAGGTTCGATTCCTGTCGGCGGGACCACTTCAGGTTACAAAACTTATCCACAGATTTTGTGGATAAATCCCCAAAAGTTTTCGTAAGTTGCGGATTTGTATAGAGTGACCTAGCTTGCTTAAAATATAAGCATCTACTTCCACTAAAAATTTAAATAAAGATCTATTGACATTTCGAATTCATTTATTATTTTTTTTGGTATCAATACAGCATTTTTTATTTCTCTTACACTTGATGCATGTATAAGCTCACAACTAGCACGATCGCCGCATTAGAGGAAATGCTCCAAAACACGGCAAGATCAGCCCCACAAGATTTTTTACCCATTCATTTTCTAGGCGGCGCTTCCGCTGGACAGGTCATTGGTCACCTTAATCCAGAATTTATCTCTTACTTACAAGAATCTCTAGCCAAACACCCGATCGCTGAAGTAACGATGGGTCATGATCGCCTGACCATTCATCACGCTCGACCCCTGATTCTGTCTGGAAGTCTAGCTAAATTAGCGGACCGAATGCGGCAAGGCGCGTTCATTCCAGGCTGGCGGCATGAAGATTTTGCGTGGATTGATGAAAATGGTCATGAGTACTTTCGACTAGAGCGCGCCGCTTTCCGTACTTTTGGATTCCGGAGCATGGCAACCCATATCAATGGCTATACCAAGGCGGGTAAGCTCTGGCTTAGTCGCCGCAGTGAAACCAAGGCTACTGATCCAGGGCGTCTAGATAATCTTGCAGCAGGAGGTATTGGGGCAGATGAAACCCCTTGGGTTAATGCCCGGAGGGAGTTGTGGGAAGAGGCCGGCGTCCCAGCCCAGATTTCTGATCAAATTGAGCCGGTTGGGCGTATTCATATGCGGCGCGCAATTCCAGGCAAGGGTTTTCATGATGAGCAACTCTATATTTATGATCTAGAGCTAGCCGAGAACTTTATTCCCACCAATCATGATGGTGAAGTCAGCGGTTTTATTGAAATCTCGCTTTCGGAGGCCGCAGCACGCATTTTGGCCGACGAGTTCACTAGCGATGCCGCATTTGTGACCGCGGATTTCATCTTGCGCAATAGCAAGGCGAGTTAAGTTATTCCAAGTTGGCTAAATGACTTGATTTTGATCATCTGGATTAGAGTCATTTCGTGGTTAAATAAGGTCTAAGGATGAAACAGGGGTGCCCTTTTAGTAATTTTTGCTATAAGGCGCTGAGAAAGACCCTATAACCCGATCCAGGTAATGCTGGCGTGGGGAGTTTTCCATCAGACCGTCACCCGGTTTCGTCCATCTAAACACAGTTAGGAGATGGACATGAGCGATACCAAAAATAAATTAAAGCAAGAGATTCCAAGTCTAAAAAGCTTGGAGCGTGACTTTGGTCAAAAATTTGCCTACCCCGCATCTACTAAAACATATCTAGAGGGTTCGCGTCCAGATATTAAAGCCCCAATTCGAATGATCGAGCAATTGTCAACGCGTGTTGGCGAAGCGATGGTCTCCAATCCTCCAGTGCCGGTATATGACACATCAGGTCCGTATAGCGATCCCGATATTGTGATTAACCTTGAAAAAGGTTTGCCTTTATTGCGTAAAGGTTGGATTGAAGAACGTGGTGATACTGTGCAATTAGCTGGGCCAAGCTCTGAGTATGGTGTTGCCCGCTCACAAGATGCAGCCACACAGAATTTGCGTTTTGCCCATATCAATCCTCCGCGCGTTGCTAAAGCAGGCCAGAATGTGAGCCAAATGTATTACGCCCGTAAGGGCATCGTGACCCCTGAAATGGAATATGTCGCTTTACGTGAATCCATGGGTCTTGAGCAATTACGTAAAAATCCTGAATATAAACAATTGCTGAAACAACATCCTGGCAAGAGCTATGGAGCCAATCTACCTGAAATTGTTACTGGTGAATTTGTTCGCTCTGAAATTGCTGCTGGGCGCGCGATTATCCCAGCTAATATCAACCACCCAGAACTTGAGCCAATGATTATTGGTCGCAATTTCCGCGTGAAGATCAACGGCAATCTTGGTAACTCTGCTGTGACCTCCTCGATTAATGAGGAAGTAGAGAAAATGGTGTGGTCAATCCGCTGGGGTGCAGACACCATCATGGATCTTTCCACAGGCAAACATATTCATGAAACTCGTGAGTGGATTATTCGTAACTCACCAGTTCCAATTGGTACCGTTCCAATCTATCAAGCACTAGATAAGACCGGTGGCATTGCAGAAGACCTCACTTGGGAAATGTTCCGCGACACTTTAGTTGAGCAAGCTGAGCAAGGTGTGGATTACTTCACTATTCATGCTGGGGTATTACTGCGTTATGTTCCTTTGACTGCTGACCGTATCACTGGCATCGTATCTCGCGGTGGCTCCATCATGGCGAAGTGGTGTTTGGCTCATCACAAAGAAAACTTCCTTTACACAAAGTTTGATGAGATTTGCGAAATCATGAAAGCCTATGACGTTTCATTTAGTTTAGGCGATGGTTTACGTCCAGGCTGTATTGCTGACTCGAATGATGCCGCGCAGTTTGGGGAACTCCATACCCTTGGTGAATTGACTGCCAAAGCTTGGAAGCATGATGTTCAAGTTATGATTGAAGGCCCTGGTCACGTTCCAATGCAGCGCATTGAAGAGAATATGACTGAGGAATTAAAGCACTGCCTAGAAGCTCCCTTCTATACACTCGGGCCATTGATTACTGATATCGCCCCTGGTTACGATCACATCACTAGCGGTATTGGTGCTGCGCAAATTGGTTGGTATGGTACAGCGATGCTTTGCTATGTAACACCAAAAGAGCATTTGGGCTTGCCAGATAAAGAGGATGTCCGCACCGGCATCATCACTTACAAGATTGCGGCCCATGGTGCAGACTTAGCTAAGGGCTTGCCAGGCGCTCAAGTCCGCGATAACGCCCTATCCAAAGCGCGATTTGAGTTCCGCTGGGAAGATCAATTTAACCTTGGTTTAGATCCTGAGCGTGCCCGCGAATACCATGACGCCACCTTGCCTGCAGAAGGTGCAAAGATTGCGCACTTCTGCTCGATGTGTGGACCGAAGTTCTGTTCTATGAAGATCACACAAGAGGTGCGTGATTACGCAGCGACTTTAGATGCTGATGGCAATCCAAAAGTGAAAGTCATTCCGATCACTGCAGAGGCCTCTACCGATCCACAAAAGGGAATGGAAGAGATGTCAGCAGAGTTTCGTAAGCGCGGTAGTGAGATTTATCAGTAAGTGAAAAGCGTATTCTCAAACGGTAAATACGCTATTGTTGGCGCCGGCCTCATGGGTCGGTTGCTAGCTGTTGCACTTGCTAAGCGCGGGGCTCAGGTAGAGCTGTTTGAGAAAGGCAGCTCAGATGCTGCTAATTCGGCTGCACGCATTGCGGCCGCAATGTTAGCCCCACTAGCTGAATCTGCCATTACTGAAGATAGCGTTGTGCGCATGGGCATTCACAGTCTGCCGCGCTGGAAGCAACTGATCGATGAATTGGCGAAGCCAGTGTTCTTTCAGCATGATGGGACCTTGATCTTATGGCATCGTCAAGATACTAGCGATGCAGAGCGTTTTGCCTCTCACCTCGAGAGAAATTGTGATCGCAATCAAGCGCTTTCTAAACCGATACATTTAGACAGTGAGTCTTTGGCAGAAATCGAACCCAGCCTTGGTGAGTGTTTTAAGCAAGGCCTCTACCTTCCAAATGAGGGACAACTAGATAACCGCCAATTACTGGAGGCTTTGTTAGTTGAACTCACTTTAATGAAGGTGCCTTGTCACTGGAATCAAGCTGCAGACCCAGAGCAACTCTGCGCTCAACAGAATGGTTTTGATTGGGTGATTGACTGCCGCGGCCTTGGTGCTAAAGATGCTTGGAAAGAAGTAGGCAATGCTTCCAAGAATTTGCGAGGTGTGCGTGGTGAGGTCATACGTTTGTATGCGCCTGAAGTTAAGCTACGTCGCCCTACTCGACTCATACACCCTCGTTATCCCATATATATTGCTCCCAAAGAAGATGACGTGTATGTTGTTGGCGCAACGGAGATTGAGTCTGAAGATTTATCCCCCATGAGCGTGCGCTCTGCAATGGAGTTGCTGAGTGCAGTCTATACCGTGCATAGTGGTTTTGCTGAGGCACGTATCTTAGAAATGGCAACACAAAACCGCCCTACACTCAAAGATAATCTTCCAGAGATCCAGATTGAGCAAAAACCAAATGAGGCTGGCCTCATGATGATCAATGGTCTGTATCGGCATGGATTCATGATCTCGCCCGCTATTCTGGATTGCGCATTAGAAGTATTGAGCGTGGGCTTCAGCTCTACAGCAAAGAAGCTGGGATTACAGGTGACGGATACCGCTCAGCAGGAGTTAATTGCATGCGCATAATGGTGAATCAGCTTGCTAAAGAAGTGCCGAGTAAAAGTACTATTCACGATGTTTTGCTACTAATTAATGCAAAACCGCCCTTCGCCGTTGCCATCAATTATGAATTTGTTCCTAAAGCTAGGCATGCCGACGAAGTATTGCATGAAGGTGATGAAATGGAAGTCATAGCACCAGTCACTGGGGGCTAATCTAGTAATGAACATCAGAATAAATGTAGACCACCGCAATTGATTAATATGACAGCACCCTTACCCAACCCCTTAATTGCTGCAGATCCATTGATGCTTTATGGCGAGACTTTTGCTAGCCGTTTATTGCTAGGAACTTCGCGTTACCCCTCTCCACAAGTTTTAGAAAATGCTGTCAAGCAATCTAATCCTGGGATGATTACTGTAAGCCTTCGTAGACAAGGGACTTCAACTACAGAGGCGCACTCTGGATTTTGGGATCTCTTAAAGAAAATGGCTGTACCGGTTTTACCCAATACCGCAGGTTGTCATAGCCCCAAAGAAGTCATTGCCACCGCACAGATGGCTCGGGAAGTATTTGAAACTAACTGGATTAAGTTAGAGCTCATCGGTGATGACTACACTTTACAGCCCGATACTTTGCGCTTAGTTTCAACCGCAGAAACGTTAATTAAAGATGGCTTCAAAGTATTGCCATATTGCACAGAAGATCTCATCTTGTGCCAACGTTTAGTTGACGTTGGATGCCAGGCCGTAATGCCTTGGGCTGCGCCTATCGGTACAGGTCAAGGACCTTTAAATCCTTATGCATTAAAACTCTTGCGTGATCGCTTAAAGGTTCCGCTACTAGTTGATGCTGGCTTGGGTCTACCCTCTCATGCCTGCAGTGTAATGGAGTGGGGTTTTGATGGCGTCTTGCTGAACACCGCTGTTGCATTAGCTGATGACCCTATTGCAATGGCAAAGGCTTTTGCGATGGCAGTTGACGCTGGTCGCATGGCTTTCCTTTCAGGCGCCATGAAGGCTCAGCAATCCGCTCAAGCTAGCACGCCCTTAGTTGGCACACCTTTCTGGCACCAAAGTTAAAGAGTAACTCTGATGAGCTTAGTTCGCGACCTTGCGGATCAAATTGTTGCAGCCCATATCAAGGATGACTTGTGTTTGCCTATTCCGGCATACAGCATGTCGTTGCCACCACCAAGTATTGATAATGAGCATGCTGCCGATCACTATGAGCTAGCCGGTATGGTTGCAGCCATTGAGATGGGGTTTATAGAAAGTGACTCCAAGGTTCTTGGTAAGGCTTGGTCACGCATGGTTCACCAAGATGGTGGCTTCAATCCAATTAAGTGGCCCTCTAGGCCGGAGCATTTTGATTTACTGCCTTGGACACGGAACATGAATCCCAAAGCATTTGCAGAATGTCCAAAACGCTTAGGTTTATATGCTGTTATGCCGGATGCGGATTGGGTAAAGCGAATGGTTGATGCTGAAGTGCCAACCGTACAACTGCGCCTGAAGTCCAATGATAAAAAACTTATCCACAAGCAAATTAGACAATCTGTTGAGGCGGTTCAAGGTAGTAAAACTTTGCTTTTTATCAACGACTATTGGCAAGAGGCGATTGAAGCTGGTGCATACGGCATTCATCTAGGTCAAGAAGATTTAGAGACGGCAAATTTAGATGCCATTCGATCCGCAGGTCTGCGCTTAGGCCTCAGTACTCACGGCTATGCTGAGATGGTCTATGCCGATCGCTTCTGCCCAAGCTATATCGCCATGGGTGCGGTATTCCCAACCAATCTTAAAAAGATGGCTACAGCACCCCAAGGCCTTGGACGCTTATATAAGTACGCTCAATTGATGAGTCACTATCCATTAGTTGCCATCGGGGGGATTGATGAAGGCAGTATTCATGCGGTGGCACAAAGTGGTGTTGGGTCTGTTGCTGTTGTTCGAGCAATCAATGGGGCGAATGATCCTAAAGCAGCAGTGAAGCGATTGCAAGAGCTCATGAAAACCTAATACTTACCCTCTTCATCTGGTAATGCAGTTGGATAAAAATCATGCATATGCCACAAAGGTCCTGGACCCTCACCAATATTTAAGAAACGCCCTGCTTCTAGTCCTGCCTCAACATAAGAGATCGCTTTAGCAACTGCATGAGGAAGATCATGGTCATCTGCTAAATAGGTTGAAATAGCAGAGGCTAGTGAACAACCAGTGCCATGGGTATTGGCCGTGTTAACACGATAGTGCTTGAATTCTTTTGACTGAACTACTTCAAGACCATCCTCAAGAGTTCGCCACATCAGAAAATCTATCAGTTGTGTATGGGTAGCATCAAGATGACCACCCTTAATCAATACAGCTTGAGGCCCCATATCTAACAACTCTTCAGCCGCCAACTTAAAGTCTTGCGGACCCATAAGCTCACGACCTAATAATAAGGAGGCCTCCTCCAGATTTGGAGTTACCAACATCGCCATTGGAAACAGCTCTTTAATCATGGCCTGAGCAGTATCGTCACCACCCAAACTTGCGCCAGATGTTGCCCTTAGGACGGGATCCAGGACAATTCTTTTGGCTCCATGGCGCTTGAGTGCTACCGCTACAGTGCGGACGATCTCAGGACTAGCCAACATGCCAATCTTGACAATATCCACCCCAATATCCATAAAGACTGCATCGATCTGAGCCTCAACCACATCAAGATCAATATCCTGAATGCGACTCACCCCCAGGGTGTTCTGGGCTGTAATAGCGGTGATAGCAGTCATCCCATACCCACCAAGGGCTGTAATGACTTTGAGGTCGGCTTGGATGCCTGCGCCACCACCGCTATCGGACCCAGCAATGGTCAATACTTTAGGGATCTGTACAGAACTTGGGGTAGATGATTTCATCTTGCTATAATATCGGCTTATTCCTCGATAGCTCAGTCGGTAGAGCGCCGGACTGTTAATCCGTAGGTCCCTGGTTCGAGCCCAGGTCGAGGAGCCAAATAAGTAAGCCCCTAGAGCAATCTAGGGGCTTTTTTTATAAGTGCTGGCAGTACTGATTGTTGAAAGGACAGTACATCTGCGACAAAATTAGCATCTCAATCAATGCTGAAGTTATTTTCGCTAATTACGCGCTTCCAACGCACACTATCATTTCGAACAAAGTTCTTAGCATCTTCGGGTGACTTACTTAATACAATCGGCAAGTAGGCCTTTGCAAAAGATTCTTTTACCTTAGGGTTTTGCATTGCTTTAGTGATAGCCGCAAAAAGATAATCAACTACTGGCTTTGGAGTTTTTGCGGGAACGAATATAGCATTCCAATTATCACTACCTATTCCCACATAGCCACTCTCGATCATTGTGGGGAGGTCAGGAAATGCTGGCAAGCGTGTTGCTGATGTTGTCGCAAATGCTTTCATTCTTCCACTCTTGATTATCTCAGTAACTGTCGCTGCATTCAGAATTGAAAAATGAATTTCGCCGGCAATGATAGATGTCTGTGATGACCCTGCTCCCTTAGATGGGATATTAACCATTGAAATACCAGCCTGACGATTAAAATCAAGCATATCAAGATTCGAGTAACCACCCAATGGGGCAGAAAAATTTAATTCACCAGGGCGTTGTTTCGCGTATGCAACCAACTCTTTCAGATTGTTCGGCGGAAAGTTAGGACCAGAAACTATTATATTTGGTATGGAGGCAATCATTGTGATTGGCACTAAATCTTGAGAAGGGCTTACTTTTAATTGCTTCGCATAAATAAATTCATTAATTGCATTAGTCGAAACGTTACCCATGAGCAATGTGTAGCCATCCGGTGCAGACTGAGCAACGGCAGTCATGCCAATATTGCCGCTGGCACCAGTTTTATTCTCCACAAAAACACTTTCGCCAACAACTTCCGATAGAGCAGCCGCGAGTATGCGAGCTGCAATATCAGTCCCGCCACCAGGAGCAAGAGGAACAATTATTTTTATTGGTTTATTAGGAAAAGAGCCGGATCCCTGAGCGTGTGAAAAGGTGCTGATACTGAGAATTACAATAGCGAAATACCAATGAATACCGCGAGCAAAAAAACGCATAGCTGTCTCCTATTATTGATTTAATAAAAATCATGGCTTATTGAAATTTACTATACATGAATATTTATTAATTAAGCAAGATAGACCTTTTCTTATTTCTTAAGTTATTCAAGGAATCAGAAATAGGCGTCACAATCAAATTTCTAGCGAATAACCTTTATCTCTCCCGAACGATTTCCTGATATTAGCCAAAATATGGGAAATCAAGGGTGCTATTACTTATCCCTACAAGTTAAAGCTAATGTCGGGATTTTAATTAAGCAACATTCTGTGAAATAAATCGGCCACAGTTGTTGAGCAGTCATGTTGAGGATGATTGAACCTAGATCATCTCTTTTATTACGCAGATTTACGAGGCGATTATTTAATATCTTGGTGGGCAGAAGATTGTTAAATTAGAGTCGAAGCGACTTTAGCCACCATCTGCTGGAATCACTGTAAGGCTTTTTACTTCCTGGCCCAAGAGCAACTTTAAGATTGCTCTTGGGGGGTATCTATAAGAACTGTACGATTGACTTAGATATAGATACTAAGAAAACTATACAAAAAGATCCTCAGACGTTCATGATTGCAACTGAACGAGCATTCAAATAAGCTTCCATGGCTTCTGGTCCACCTTCTGAACCATAACCAGAATCTTTGATGCCACCAAAAGGCATTTCGGCAGAAGGCATTGCTGGCATGTTCATCCAAAGCATTCCCACTTCGACTCGACGAGCTAATAAATCAGCATTTTTCAAAGACTTTGTAAATGCATAGCCTGCAAGACCAAATGCTAGACGATTAGCTTCTGTAATGGCCTCATCTAGAGTATTGAAACTGCGGATTGCTGCCATAGGTCCAAATGGCTCATCGTTGAAAACCTTGGCATGCAGTGGTACATCAGTCAAGATGGTAGGCTGCCAGAAGTTACCTTCACTTCCAATCCGCTCTCCTCCAGTTTCAAGTTGAGCTCCATGCTTGATCGCATCGGCGGTAAATTCTGCCATGGCTGTAACACGGCGCGCGTTGGCCAAGGGGCCCATTGTTGTGCCTTCCGCAGTGCCGTTACCAACCTTAAGCCCTTGAGTGAACTTGACCATCTCGGCAACGAATTCTTTTTTGATACTCTCATGCACCAGAAAGCGTGTGGGGGCGATACAGACTTGTCCAGCGTTACGAAACTTAGCTGCTCCCGCCGACTTCACCGCCAGGACAATGTCTGCGTCCTCGGCAACAATCACTGGCGCGTGGCCACCCAATTCCATCGTGACACGTTTCATATGCTGACCCGCCAACCCAGCTAGCTGTTTACCAACAGGCGTTGATCCAGTGAAGGTAACCTTGCGAACAATGGGGTGTGGGATGAGGTAATTTGAAATCTCTGCTGGCGTGCCATAGACTAAGCCCAGCACACCCTCTGGCAAACCTGCATCTGAAAACGCACGAATAAGTGCTGCAGGTGCTGCGGGAGTTTCCTCCGGCGCCTTGACAATCATCGAACAACCTGAGGCCAAAGCAGCTGACATTTTGCGAACCACTTGATTAATAGGAAAGTTCCA
Source organism: Polynucleobacter sp. UK-Mo-2m-Kol15 (assembly GCF_018881505.1). Lineage (GTDB taxonomy): Bacteria > Pseudomonadota > Gammaproteobacteria > Burkholderiales > Burkholderiaceae > Polynucleobacter. The sequence continues at coordinate 1,434,909 of NZ_JACVQC010000001.1, forward strand.
TGGCGTAAATGCCGCAACTACTCCTACCGGATCCTTGATTACCATTTGACGCACTGACAAGTTAAATCGCGATGGCACAATGCGGCCGTAGACGCGCATGCCTTCATCCGCAAACCATTCAATGATGTCAGCTGCTGACATAGCCTCAACCTTGGCCTCCATCAGTGGTTTGCCTTGCTCTTGGGTCAGCATGACTGCAATATCTGAAGCTCGCTCCCGCATCAAGCTCGCGGCCTTACGCATGATTTTGCTACGCTCTACGGGGAGCATATCTCGCCATATTTCGAAGCCCTTTTGCGCAGCCTGTAAAGCGCGATCTAAGTCAGGGACACGAGCATGCGCTACTCGACCAATTTCTTTACCTGTGGCGGGGTTAAAAACAGCAAGCGATTCACCTGCTGCGGCATCACACCATTGGCCATTAATGAAAAGTTGCGTATTGGGGTAGGTCATGATTATTCCTTTAAATTGTATTTTCCAAAATATTAATAATTACTTAAGCAAGCGGATTGTTAAATTAAAAGGCGAAGCGACTTGAGCCACCATCTACTGGAATCACTGTTCCAGTTACATAGCTAGCTAATGGCGAACTCAAGAATAAGGCAACTGCTGCGATTTCTTCCGTAGTACCAAAACGACCAACCGGAATCTCTTGCCGAGAATACTCAAGCTCATCCTCCAATGTTGGATAGCGCTTTTGAATTTGCTCAGTTCGAATGCGGCCCGGTTGCAAACAATTTACAGTAACACCATACAGAGCAACATCACGTGAAAGCGCTTTTGCCCAAACATGAACGGCAGCTTTTGCAGTAAATGCTGCATTTAACATTCTTGGCTCAGATGTTCCCGTAAAAGTAACAATACGCCCCCAATTGTTTCGCTGCATTCCAGGGACTATTGCATGCGTTAACTCTCTAATTCGGAAAAAATTGAGGGTCATTCCTTCAAGCCATTGCTCTTTGGTTGCATCAAAGGGCACGGGGCGGCTACCACCAGCAGCATTAATGAGGATATCAACGCGACCCAATAAAGCTTCCGCCTCTTTTGCCACGCGCTCAGGCTCGCCTTCAATAGAAAAATCAGCCTCTAAGGCAATGATCTTGCCACCATTTTGACTGGAAATTTCTGTAGTTAATTCCTCAACCAGTGCATGACGCCTTGCAACACCGACTACTGTCACACCCTCTGAAGCCAAAAGACGAGCAGTAGTTCTGCCAATTCCCTGGCTAGCTCCAGTAACCAACGCTGTTTTGCCTTTTAATCCCCAATCCATATAATTTAAATTCTTTTTTTAGTTATTACGAGGTGAGCTAGTATGAATAAAAGCTGACATCGCAAGATTATGACCAGTAGATGCTACCATTTTTCTATCAACCATCTTCTAAAGGGCTGATGAAGTAGCCGAGCTTAGATCAACCTTTTTTTACGCAGATTGGCGAGCCGGTTATTTAAAGATTTAATAGTGAGCAAGTTGAACTTATCACCTTCAGACCAATTGCTGCCTTTCCACTCAATACCCTCTGCTGTGACATCCGCAAATGGCTCCCTACCCTCTTTTGCAAAGCCTTCCAAAGCAGCAATTAATGCCGCACGATCATCAGACCCCCCGATATCTTTAATTGCATCCAAAATGGGTTTAGTAATTGTGTCGCTATAGGTCACCTTCGAGTCGGGATGCTTCGCAGAAGTTGGGGTTTCAAAGATGTATTCGTGCGGCCACTCAAATACATTTCGCGCTAAGTTTTTTACTGACTCTGGACTTACTGCGCCACTAGCAGGATTATTTGGATCAGCTGGCAAGTTGAGCTCGGTAATCCAGGCTTCAAATTCTGCAATACAGGCATAGCGCTTTTCTTCACTATCGCGCTTTTGCTCTTCTTGCGAAAGCAATAAAGTAACCCAAGCCCAAGCAATATCTTTGGGGGTAGCAAATTCCTGATTCAGAATGCCGCTCGCTTTTTTGAGGATGGGTTTGGATGTGAGTTTTGCCATTACGTTCTTTCTGCACTCTTTAATCAGTGCCTTCAATTTAGAGTGGAAGTTGTAAGGGAAACCCCTCACTCATTTTTGACAATGCTCACCACAGACCCCCTAGAATACTCTTGATTGCTCAAGATTGACGTCCAAATTACTCTAAGGATACTTCGGGACCTGGCCACAGATTGGTCTGTTATGCTTTAAGCACTAATTTTAAAAATCATCATCAGAATGACATTGGTAACCAGGAGATCACTATGATTCAAGATAAGCTTTCTCATGTAATTAAAAGCACAACTCTATTTTTTACTGCGGTTATAACCTTATTCATTGGCACTAGCCAAGCATCTCTCGCTCAGTCGGATTACCCCAATAAACCGATTCGGTTCGTAATTCCCTTCCCTGCTGCTGGAGCAACTGACAATATCGCCAGACCACTCCAAAATGAACTCTTAAATACAGTCAAGTGGAATGTCATCATTGACAATAAGCCCGGTGCTGGTGGCAATATTGGCGCAGAGCTTGTCTCCAAAGCAGCTCCTGATGGCTATACCTGGCTAATGGCATCAGTCGGTACTCATGGAATCAATCTGCCCTTATACACTCAAGGCAGCGGCAAATTACCATTTGACCCTATTAAAGATTTCACCCCAATTACCTTGGTAGCGGAATTGCCAAACGTCTTGGTACTAAATCCTGAATTTGCTGCTAAAAATAAAATCAATAGCGTGAATGATTTAATTGCTTACGCAAGAGCTAATCCGGGTAAAGTCAATATGGCATCGAGTGGCAACGGTACTTCGATTCATATGGCTGGTGAGCTATTTAAATCGATGACAAAAACCTTTATGGTGCATCTTCCTTATAGAGGAAGTCCTCCTGCTGTGACTGACCTCATGGCGGGCAATGTTGACATTATGTTTGACAATCTCCCATCCTCAATTAGCTACATCCGCGCTGGTCGATTAAAGGCATTGGCAGTCACAACGGCCAAGCGTTCGCCTGCATTCCCAGACCTACCAACCATTGCTGAAGCCGCCAACTTACCTGGCTATGAGGCAACCTCCTGGTTTGGGGTGGTTGGTCCTGCGAATATGCCGGCAGATATTCTCAATAAAGATAGTGCTGTGCTGATGGCTGCCATTAATAGCGCTTCTGTGAAAGAAAAATATTTAGCAATGGGTGCACAACCTGTTGGCAATACACCTGCGCAATTCTCAGCCTTCATTAAAAGTGAGATTACAAAGTGGACGAAGGTGGTTAAAGAGTCCGGAGCAAGGGTAGATTAAACCCCTCAAGCATCAACTACCAAAAGAGGAGCCATGCTCCTCTTTTTTATTTTCCTAATTCAGAAAGCAGTTTCGTAGGTGAAATTACCTCTTGATCCAAGATCAATTCAATCAAAGCCCCTTTTTTGCTAGCAAGTGCCTTAGCAAATGCTGGTGCAAATTCCTCTGTTTTACTTACCCTAAAGCCAGGCATTCCAAAGCTATCTGCAAATTTCACGAAATCAGGATTGGTTAGATCAGTTGCCATGACTCGGGACTTAAACTCCCTCTCTTGATGCATACGAATGGTACCAAACATACTGTTATTAACCAGCAAGATAATTGGGAAGGCATCATATCGAGCCGCGGTTGCCAGCTCTTGACAGTTCATCATAAAGTCGCCGTCCCCACAAACGGCGATGACTACTTTTTGCGGACTAGTAATTTTTGCGGCAATAGCTGCGGGTAAGCCATACCCCATGGAGCCATTCGCTGGAGCTAGCTGGGTTTTATATGGTCCATAGGGATAAAAACGATGAACCCAAGTTGCAAAATTTCCAGCACCATTAGTAACGATGGCATCACGCGGTATTAGGCTTGGCAATGAGTCCATGATGAAGGCTAATTGCAAATCACCTGCCACCGTCACTGGACTAGAGAAGGTGAGGTACTCGTCATGAGCCCGCTTCATACTGCTGCGATCATAAGCAGAATGCATCTTCACCAGCTTTAAGGCTGCACAAAAATTTTCAGGGCTGCAATTCAGAGCAAATTCTGGCCTGTAAACGCGGCCTAACTCTTCCGAACCCGAAAGTACATGAATCAATTTTGTTTTGGCCTGGGGTACGGTCAATATGCTGTAACCGGCAGTTGTCATTTCCCCCAGACGCTCTCCAATAACAAGTAATACATCCGCCTGCTGAATACGCTTAACCAAGGCTGGATTAGCGCCAATACCTAAGTCACCAGCAAATGCAGGATCAAGATTGTCAATTACATCTTGAGAGCGAAAGCTAGTTGCAACTGGAACGCCCTCGGCATTAGCCCATCGCTGTAAATCTGCGCAAGCATTGCTATTCCAATTACCACCACCAGCAACGATCATTGGGTTTTTAGCAGATAAAAAAGCGCTCATTGCTTGGTCAAAAATTTTGACATCCAAACCGGGCTGAATAATATGAGCTGGGGCTACAGGATTCTCTTGTCCGATCGCATACAACACATCTTCTGGAAGAGCTAATACAACGGGGCCTTTACGACCAGCCTGAGCCACATGAAAAGCATGGGAAACAAATTCATCAATCCGATCGACTCGATCAATACTTCCTACCCATTTTGCGCATTCTGAATACATGCGGCGGTAGTCCATCTCTTGAAATGCCTCCCGCTCAACCATGTCTGTTCCCACTTGACCAATCAGTAAAACCATTGGTGTCGAGTCTTGATAGGCTGTATGCATACCAATCATCGCGTTTGAGGCGCCAGGACCACGGGTAACCATTAAGATACCTGGTTTGCCTGTCAGTTTTGCATAGGCCTCAGCCATGTAGGCAGCGCCGCCTTCTTGACGACAGGTAATAAATCTAAAATCAGAATGATCTACAAGACCATTTAACAGAGGCAGAAAACTCTCACCAGGGACGCCAAAAGCGATATCCACCCCTTGCCTTACCAAAGCATTTGCAAGGATTTGGCCGCCATTTAAACCGGTATTTGACATCTCCATTCGGGTTTCATTCTTTCAAAGTATGGTTAATATTTGCGCAGGACATCCGGAAAGTTATCACACTTCATCTGGTCCCTGGATCAATAAAATAGCAAATTAAGCATCTAGAACTTACTGGTAGGGCTGGACTTCAGCCAATTCCTCAATCTATTCGACCTAAAGGGCTAACTCAAGATCGATTGCCATCAGCAAATCACAACGGTAGGCCTTAAAATGCAAAACATGATCAAGACTCCTGAACTTCTAGCCCCTGCTGGCAGCCTTTCGATGCTGCGCACTGCCTTTGACTTTGGCGCCGATGCCATTTATGCCGGTCAACCTCGGTACTCATTACGGGTTCGTAATAATGATTTCGGAAAAATGGAGACGCTTAAAGAAGGTATTGATACCGCTCACGAATTAGGTAAAAAGTTTTACCTAGTCTCCAATTTGCTACCTCATGGTGGCAAGACGCGCACATATATTAAAGATATGGATCCAGTGATTGCATTAAAACCCGATGCGATGATCATGTCAGATCCAGGCCTCATTATGATGGCGCGAGAAGCTTGGCCAGATATGTCTATTCATTTATCGGTACAAGCCAATACTGTCAATGGCGCATCTGCTAAATTCTGGCGCTCTGTTGGTATTAGTCGAGTGATTTTGTCGCGTGAACTCTCTTTTGATGAAATTGAAGAAGTTCGTCAAGACTGCCCAGAAATGGAATTAGAGGTATTTGTTCATGGCGCCTTGTGTATTGCCTACTCAGGTCGATGCTTACTATCTGGCTATATGTCGCATCGCGATTCCAATCAAGGCGCCTGTACTAATGCCTGCCGCTGGGATTACAAGGTTAAACCTGGGCAACAAAATAGCAGTGGCGATGTTGTTCTATTGCAGGAGGCCAGAAGGCCAAATGATTTAATGCCCATGGAAGAAGATGAGCATGGCACTTACATCATGAACTCAAAAGACTTAAGGGCAATTGAGCATATTGAGCGCCTAACTAAGATGGGTGTTGACTCGTTCAAGATTGAGGGTAGGACCAAGTCACCTTATTACGTTTCCCGTACTTGCCAATCTTATCGCACCGCAATTGATGATGCGGTGGCAGGTCGTCCGATGAATATGTCACTCATTGGCAATCTAGAGGGACTTGCAAACCGTGGCTATACCGATGGCTTTTACGAGCGTCATCACGACAAAGAGTATCAACTCTACATGCGTGGACACTCTCTATCGGGCAGAAGTTTGTATGTTGGCGAAACTCTAGAAATAGATGAGACTTCAGGCCGTGTCAAGGTGGATGTCAAGAATCGCTTTTCTGTTGGAGATAAGCTAGAAATCATTGAACCCGAGGGCAATCAAGACATGGTGCTTGACGCAATGTGGAATCTGAAGGGAGAGCCAATTAGCGTTGCGCCTGGATCAGGTCACTTTGTTTGGATCAAACTGCCACTCAAGAGCAAGCATGCTTTTATTGCCCGCTATACCAATGAGCCTGCTCCAGTAGAGGAAAGTGCATGCTCCTCCTGTTCCACAGACTAGAGCACTTCAAATCCATTTACTAGAGGCCTTATTTTTTGTAATGACTGTCTAACTGATCAAAAAATGGCTTCTGTACAAAATTTTGGCGCTCCTCAAAAGATGCGACTAGATTCAAATCTTCTTTGAGTTCGCCATGCTCCTTTAGGTGGGATAAGGCATTTGTCATTCCTCGCATTGCACCTTGAAGAGCGGCGTTAGCATATAAAACCATTCCAAATCCCATTTTACTGAATTCTTGCTGTGAGAGACTTGGGGTCTTTCCGCCGATGACTACATTGACTACCTGAGGGCAAGTAATTTCAAGCGGTATTCGCCTTAATTCATCAATACCCTCGGGCGCCTCCACAAAAGTAATATCTGCACCATTATCTGCATAGAGTTGAGCCCTCTCGATTGCATGATCAAGACCGTGCATCGCACGAGAGTCTGTACGAGCAATAATTAAAAGATTCCCACTTTGTCTGGCATCCACGGCAGCACGAATTTTAGATACCATCTCACCAGCATCCACTACTGACTTATCGGAAAAGTGGCCACACTTCTTGGGCATGATCTGGTCTTCAATCTGAATTGCATTCGCACCAGCACGCTCTAAAGAGCGCACGGTATGCCGAACATTCAGAGCATTACCAAAACCAGTGTCAGCATCCACAATAATTGGCAAAGGCATTGCATCTCGCATAGCGGCAGTATGCTCAACTAAATCATGAAGACCAACAAAAGCTAAATCTGGCATGCCATAAAAATTATTAGTTAGCCCAGCCCCGCTGAGATATACGACCTCAAAACCTAATTGGTAAATAATCCGTGCGGCAAGCGCATTCGCTGCACCAGCGACCAAGAGTCCAGACTTTGTCTTGATCTTTTGACTAAGAGCTAGATTTAAGCTCTCATCCGATTTCATTGTTCGTCTTTCATATTGGCAGCCTTCACGATTGCACCTAAGCGAGCACGCTCCGCATCTACAAATTCATTAAATGAGGCACGAGTCCCACCTACTGGTTCAATTCCTTGACTCTTTAATCGATCCGAAACTTGGGGGGATTTCATCGCCACATCTACCGCTGCCGCGAGCTTATCCATAATGTCAGGCGGTACTCCAACAGGGGCATGAATACCAGCCCAGTGAGCAATTTGCAAGTCAGGGAAGCCTTGCTCGACTGCAGTAGATAGCTCCGGATAGACAGAGATGCGCTTAGTCCAGGTTGTAGCTAATGCTCTGAACTTTCCACCCGGCTTGATATGCGGTAAGGCAACAATACTCGCCTCAGATGTTCCAGCCACTTGCCCACCCATGACTGCAGATGCGCCTTCTGAACCACTCTTATAAGGAACCGGAATCAGCTTGGCACCGTAACGTGTATTTAAGAGTTCAGCAACAAAATGTGGAGTGCTTCCTGTCCCCGCTGTTGCAAAATGAAGGCCAGCACCCTCTTTCGATGCATCCACAAAATTTCTTAAGTTTTTGTAATTAGACTCAGAGGAAACCACAATAACTGATGGAGCCAATCCAATCATTACAACTGGAACTAAATCACTATCTTTATAGTTCGTGGTTTTTTTGATCATATTATTTGAGATCACTCCCGCAGCGCTGATCAGAAATGTATAGCCATCAGGAGCACTTTTGCTAACAAAAACTGTTCCAATAGAGCCTCCAGCTCCTGGCTTGTTCTCAACTACAATAGTTTGGCCTAAAACTTTAGATGCTCCTTCAGCTGCAGCCCTAGCCATTAAATCATTTGCGCCACCCGCTGAAAACGGGACGATGAATTTAATCGGCTTTTGAGGCCAACTTTGAGCATAAGCACTTATACCGAAGGATCCCCAAAGAAGGGAGATCAGAATAACAAATGATTTAACCTTAATTGCCCACATTTTTATCTCCAGTTTTGATTATTCATATTGTGTTTTATGGATTATTTATAACATGATTATCGCCAGCCAAATCACTACGTAGCCTGCCTGTTTAGGTTAATATTAAATAAAATCATTAACAAAACTTTGAGACAAAATAGGCTGGCTATGTACCACCAATCAATGAGAACCTCCGCTCCCGCTGCTACCACTTTAATTAAGACATCTTCTAGCGGGTATTATCAAGCGGTAACCTATCCGAATAAGTCCACCCGTTCTATCACAGTATTTGCACTAGCTGGTAGAACGGTAAAAATATCAAGAGTTCTGAACTCCACGTCTGGAGAAGAAATTGGTCAATCAACTGCCCTAGAGCGGTTATCAGTTCATTCTGAATACAAACTCTGGGGCAAGCTCATCAACACAATTAACCTTACGGCTCAATAATATGGGATCAACAATTAGTGAAAAAATTCTGGCGGCTCATGCTCACCAAGAATCAGTAAAAGCTGGAGAGGTTGTCGTTTGTGACGTTGACTACGCAATGGTTACCGACACTAGGGCAAGCAACTCCATCAAGATGATTAATCGTATTGGCAGCAAGAATTTAGAGTTTGCCAATAAAACAGCTTTGGTTTTAGATCACTACTCACCTCCACCCAATCTTGAGGCAGCGCAAATACATACTGAGATGCGCTCATTCGCTACGCAAGAAGGTACCAAACTTTATGACATTGGCGATGGAATTTGCCATCAAGTGCTACCCGAGGGCGGCCACCTAACATCAGGCAACTTAATTGTTGGCACGGATACCCATTCGACTACCTACGGAGCGTTCAATGCCTTTGGTACAGGCATCGAAGGCACCGATATTGCAGCAGTAATGACCTCGGGCAAACTTTGGTTTCGAGTCCCTGAATCTGTTCAAGTCAACATTAAAGGCCAGCTTCAACCAGGAGTATGGGCTAAGGATATTACCTTATATATGCTGGGTAAATTTGGCGCAGAAGGCCTGAACTACAAAGCAATTGAATATGTTGGTCAAGGTGTATCGGCGATGAATATTGATGATCGCATGACACTCTGTAATCACGCAGCTGAGTTAGGTGCTAAAGCAGCACTTCTCGAAGCGGATGAGAAAACCGTTGCCTGGCTAAATGAACATGGTGCCCAAACACCCAAGCCCGTGTTTGCTGACCCAGATGCTATATATGTTCAATCTCTTGAAATCGATGCTAGCCTCCTAGCACCTCAAGTAGCCAGAAAACATCAGGTAGACGACATTGTTGCTGCTCATGAAGTGAATAAACAGGTGATTCAATTTGCCCTGATTGGCACTTGCACTAACGGAAGATTGGATGATATTCGGCAAGCCGCTGCAATTCTGAAAGGTAAGAAATTAGCTTCAGGGGTGAGGATGATTGTGACGCCGGCATCCAGACAAATTTATTTATCAGCCCTGCGTGAAGGTCTCATTGAAATACTGACAATGGCTGGCGCATCTTTTGAATCCGCGGGTTGTGGAACCTGCGTTGGAATTACTAATCACTTAGTGCCCGGCGATGGCGATACCATTATCTCAACTGCAAACCGAAATTTTAAAGGTAGATTATCTAATCCAGATTCAGAGATTTGGTTAGGCTCAGCAGCAACTGTTGCAGCATCCGCATTAACTGGATACATTACAGACCCTCGAACGGTCAGCGGTGGAGACTGGAGGTCAAACTCATGAGTAAAGCAAATCTCTCTTGCGTCCAAGGCCAAGCTTTTCTATTGGGCGATCATGTAAATACTGACTTGAACTGCTCTGGAAAATACTTGCCGAACCATTCAGTAGAATCAATTGCAAAAATCGCGTTTGACAAAATCTCTACCGGTGTTGCAAGCAAAATTGCCGCCGCAAATGGGGGCATACTTGTAGCTGGCGATAACTTTGGGATTAACTCCTCACGAGAACAAGCAGTTCACATTATGCACATGATGAATATTCGCGGCATCATCGCCAAATCATTTGGGCGTCAGTTCTTCCGAAATGCTATTAATAATGGTATGCCTGTTTTGGAATGCGACACATCAGACCTTCTAGATGGTGAAATATTGAATGTCAATTTTGCAGCAGGGAAAATTACCCGCAGCGATAATTCAATCATTCAAGCAACCGCGCTGCCTCGTGAAATTATTCAGCTGATTGAGTTTGGGGGCTTAATTCCCTACCTAAAAGAACATCCCGATTGGAAGTTTTGATGTCGACACCCACACCATCCCAAAAGCGACAACACCTTCGAAAGCTGCTCGAAGAACCGAGGGCGGTCGTGGCACCAGGGATTTACGATGGGTACGGAGCCAGAATGGTCCAAAACGCAGGCTTCCATGCTGCCTACATGACGGGTAATGGTGTTTCAGCCACTCTGCTTGGAACCCCTGATATTGGTCAAATTGATTTAACCCTGATGTCAGACCATGCAAGGCGCATTGCAGCCTGTATTGATATTCCACTCATCTGTGATGCAGATACCGGATACGGCGGCGTGCTGAACATCAAACGCACCATTGCTGAATTTGAAGCCGCTGGAGTTGCTGCAATTCATATAGAAGATCAGACCTTTCCAAAGCGATGCGCTCAATTTCCAGGTGCCAGAACAGTCCTAAGCTTTAATGATGCGCTAAACCATATAGAAGCAGCTGTATCAGCAAGAAATGATCCTCTGATGATGCTCATTGCTCGCACTGACAGCGCAGGTCATTATGGGCTCGAAGAAGCTATTAAACGAGCCAAGGCATTTATTGAAGCTGGCGCAGATGCTGTCTTTGTGGAGCTGAAAGCTAACCCTGATGCTTTGAGTATGATCAAAACAATCAAACAGGAAGTAAAGGCGCCCTGCTTATTTAATGTAGATGTAGGCGGGCCAATTTCACAATTGAAGGCATCGGAACTTAAAAGTCATGGTATCGATATTGCAATTCACCCAAGTCTTGCCCGTGGTGTATTTGGCCATGCAATGCAGTCAGCATTAAAACATCTTCAATCAGCTGAAAAACTCAGCAACTATGCTGAGAACATGTTCAGTTCTGCACAATATAACGAAGCACTAGGACTTTCAGAAGTTCAAGCGTGGGAATCGAAATTTACTAGCGAATAAAATAGCATGAATGTAAGCAATGCTTCAGATACTAAGCAACATAGTTTTAAGGAAAAAGCTAAAGAAGAATTTATAAAAGCTTTTAAGCTGACGCTGTACTTCGGAGCTTGGTTTTGCGCCCTTGCTTTTTTGGGAGCTACCTCATTAGATGAAAGGCCAATTCCTTTATCTATTTTTGGCTTTGCCTTATTTAAAGCAGCAATATGTGCCAAGTTTATGCTCATAGCGCAAGCAGCATTCCCAATCAAAGTTAATAAAGAACATGGCATCGTAGGCTCCCTACTTCTAGAATCCTTGGTTTATCTTCTCGTTGTCTTGGGTTTAAATTACCTTGAGGCTGGAGTTCACGGATTAATTCATGGAAAAGAATTTCTCATATCCATGACCGCATTTGGTCAATCCAATCCCTTGCGCGTAGTGGCTATGTCAATTATTTACTGGTTGATTGTATGGCCCTATCTTTTATTAATGGGCATGACTCTGATGCTAGGCAGTAACGCTACCTTAAAAATTTTGTTTGGCGATCAGTCAAGCTCAAATAAATAAAGGTGTTGCTCGACTGTCTTGATGATGAAGTTAACCCTAATACTTCAAGACAAGAGTTACAAAATAGGTGTTAGGGTTGCATTGGCCTTCAGCGCCTTCTTATCGCCTCCTTCCCATGCCCAGGAAATTGAGGCGCGCACCTATTCCAATCACCCATTGGGATTAACTTTATTAGCACTGGAGTTGCTCAAGCTAAGGCCGATAATTACACCCTGACTAGCGAAGTCATGGGCTTAACGCATATCTTTGACGCCGGCGGTCAATCCGGAAAACTGACTCTAGTGTTGCCATACGGACAACTGACAGGATCAAGCTCAATTGGCGGGCGCACAGTCAATGCTAGCACCGAAGGATTATCTGATCCACTGCTCAAGGCCGCAATTAATCTTGACGGTGCTCCAGCCCTAACACTAGATCAATTTAAGGAGTATCAGCAAGATCTAATTGTTGGCGTGAGCCTTGCAGCATAAGCTCCATGGGGTAAATATGACGATAATCAACTGATCAATGTTGGTGCAAATCGCTGGTTTATATAGCCCGGTATAGGAGTATCGAAGGCGCTTGGTCCCTGGAGACTTGAATTAGCAGGTCCGGGTATTTTTTACACTAGCAATACCAATTTTATGGGCGGAAACTCTTTATCCCAACATCCCGTCTATTCAACGCAAACCCATACAATTTATTACTTCCAGAATACCGCCTGGATCTCAGTTGATGCCACCTACTTTACTGGTGGGCAATCCTATGTAAACGGAAATCCCATCAGCGGAAGCCAGGAAAACTGGCGCTTTGGTACAACGATGTCATATCCAGTAAATAGAGAAAACTCAATTCGACTTTCAGCAAGTACTGGGGCGTACTCTAGGACCAATAATAGTTACGATCTGTATGGAATTTCATGGCAATACCGCTTTGGCGGTGGCCTCTAGTTTTTTATAAATCACGCAAGTGGCGCCGTAAGATCTTACCAACATTAGACTTTGGCATTTCATCAATAAAGGCAATTTTCCTCGGGCGCTTGTAGCTCGTCATCTGCTCTTTGCAGTACTGAATGACTTGAGCCTCTGTTAACTCAGGCTCATCTTTCACAATATAGGCCTTTACAATCTCACCAAGTTTGCGGTGCGGAACCCCAATCACAGCACATTCTCTTACACCAGGGATAAATGCAATCACTTCCTCAATTTCATTCGGGAAAACTTTAAATCCGGCAACCACAATCATGTCCTTCTTGCGATCCACAATCTGCACATAACCCTCAGGGCTCATGATGCCAATGTCACCAGATTTGAAATACCCTTCTGGGGTAATAAAATAGCCAGTCTCCTCAGGACGATTCCAGTAGCCCGCCATCACTTGTGGCCCCTTGATGCAAATCTCTCCAGGCGTGCCAAATGGAACTTCCATTCCATCATCATCCAATATCAGAACATCTGTACTAGGCACGGGCATACCAATTGATCCAGTGAATTCTTTTACAAAGGGTGTGTTAACACAGACAACTGGCGAGGTCTCAGATAAACCGTAACCCTGCGCAATGGGCACACCCATCAATTTCTGCCAAAGGTCGGCAGTTTTCTTGAGTACCGCCATGCCGCCGCCAATGGTTACCAGTAAATGAGGTAATTTCACATTGGTAAATTCTGGATGATGAATCAAAGCATGGAAAAGTGTATTCACTCCTGGAAAAAAATTGATCTCAGGATGCTTCATCAACAATTTGATAAAGCCGCCGATATCACGGGGATTGGCTACCAATAATAATTTTCCGCCTTTGCGGATTCCCAGAAGCCCGCAAGCAGTTAATGCAAAAATATGCGTCATTGGTAATGCACATAAAAAGACTAACTGCTGCTGTCTATTTTGTAAGGCAGGCTCAAGCCAAGACTCTATCTGCGCAATGTTAGCCAATATGTTTCGGTGCAATAAAATGGCACCTTTAGAAACTCCCGTAGTGCCGCCTGTGTACTGTAAAAAAGCGATATCTTCCGGCCTGAGATGGGACTTAGTAAAGCCATGTCCAGAACCAATTTTGAGTGCTTGATTGAATTTGATGCAAGGAAAGCTCCAGCGCGGAATCAGCTTTTTAATATGGCGCGCAACCAGATTAACGATGACGCCTTTGGGGCCTAGAGTGTCACCTAAATTACTGACAATAACTTTTTTTACAAGTCCTTGATTGGCAATATCCTGGTAGACGTGAGCAAAGTTTTCCAGCATAACCAAAATAGAGGCACCACTATCTTGCAATTGATGTTCTAGTTCGCGGGCTGTATACAAGGGATTAATATTAACGACTGCAAAGCCAGCGCGTAGAGTGCCAAGCATTGCAATCAAATACTGCGGAACATTAGGAAACATGATGGCGATACGTGATCCCGCATCTAGACCCAAAGTTTGCAAATAAGCGGCAAAGTCTTTTGACAGAATATCCAGCTGGCGGTAAGTTATTGACTTCCCCATCGACTCGATTGCAACGTGATTAGGGTATGCCTCAAATGATTCATCTATTAACTCAATGATCGATGGGTAACTCGACAAGCCAATCTCATGGGGGACACCCTCAAGATAATTTTTCAGCCAGGGTTTTTGAGCATTCATTTGCATCACCAATTGTTGGTCTAAGCTTAGGCGCTCTTTAGGCGCTCATTAGCTCTTTGAGCTTTTCCAAATATAGCTCTTGTCCATGATTAACGCGATCCGCCCACTGATTTCCAGCATCTGCATTCGCATCGTCCGAAACATACTTAAATGATTGCCAGGGTATATTAAATTGGTAGGCTATATTTGCAATGGCAAATAACTCCATATCCACCACGTCCACACCTTGAGATGCTAACCATGGATCATGAGCCGTCACAAAGCTATCACCGGTACCACAAACATGATTTCCGCCCAAAGATAGATATTGCGATGGTTTAGGGCAAAACGGGGTCTTTCCTCTTGGGGCTAGTGGGGCCGTCATCATATCTCGCTGAATCACCTTGCCGATTTCCAATAGCCCTTGAAGTGTGGGATTGATTTTTCCAACTGTTCCAAAGTTCACTATCTGTGTAGGCTGAAATTCCTGGATAGCTCGAAAGCTTACAGCTGTTGCATTAATCTTACCCACCCCTGAATACACAATATCTACACCCTCGGGCAATGCGCTTTTATCAAGCTCGGTCTCGAGTGCGGTAATAATGAGTAATTGTGTTTTCATATCAGTTAATAATGAATTTATTAGATTATCTACCCGGCGTCCCTAACTTTCCTAAGCCAGGAATCCTCTTTCGGGATATTTCCCCTCTTTTGGCCAATCCTGCCGCATTTAGAGAGGCCATCTTGCAAATGGAGGCACTGGCACAGCAGTTTGACTACAGCCATATCCTAGGCATTGAATCACGTGGCTTTATCTTTGGCAGTGCACTGGCCCACCAAGCCCATAAAGGCCTGGCTTTAGCCCGAAAACCCAATAAGCTGCCATTGGCTAGCCATCGAGAATCCTACGGCCTGGAATACGGCGCTGATTCCCTAGAAATTCAGCAATCTACCCTGCCGGCAGGTGCACGAGTTTTGATTGTGGATGACGTGCTAGCGACCGGTGGAACCATCATTGCAGCCAGTCAATTACTTAAAAAAGCGGGTTATGAAGTCGTAGGCGCCATCACCTTGTTAAAGATTGACGGCTTAGACGGCGATAATCTTCTTAGCAAAAAAGGAATTTTGAATAAAGCAGTATTAACAGCGTAAAAGCTTGGGTTAAACCAACTTTTTAGCAGTTTTGAGGAGCTTAACGGCACCCCAGCCCACAGCCAACACCTTGCTAGCAAGCTTTGGTTTGTAATGAGCTAAGACTGCAAATGCGCTGGTCCACAGGATCGGAGTGCCCTTAACAAAATTGAAGACATCAATCCCTTTATCAGCCCAAGATAGCGGCTTCTCAATCGGCTCAAAATGAAGGGCAAAATCATTACGCTCTTGAGCGGCTCGCTCTTGTAAGGTTCTCTGCCTAGCTTGAAGTTCCGCTAAGGTGTGAGTCATCGTTTTGCCAGCTCCTGCTGATCTTTGGCCAACTCAGAAATAGTTGCCTCAAATAGTCTTGGCATAGTTTTGAGTGAGCGCAAAACTACTAAAGCAAAAATAAAACCCACCACCAAAAAACCACTCGTGAGTAAGCTTAAGGCCAAAATGCGGTCAGTCTCCCAACTATAAATCACAATTAATAGCGCCAGCATCACCAAGCCAAAGAACAGGAAAAATAAAGCGCAGATGATCAAAAGCAGCAAGCTCAGAAACTTCGCGCGTGCAATCTGAATGTCAGTAGAAATCAACTCCAAACGTGTCTGCGCAATAGATGCCCCGGTCGAAACGAGATTCTTCAGGGAAGATAAAAGATTTTCTTGTGACATGTGCGCCTAGCGACGACGAATAAAAAGGCCGATCAACAAACCCAGACCCGCGGCAACGCCGACAGCCTCCCAAGGGTTTCGGTGAACGAACTCATCAGCACGCTCAGCTACGACCTTGGCTTTTTCTGTCACAGTAC
This sequence comes from Polynucleobacter sp. UK-Mo-2m-Kol15, assembly GCF_018881505.1. Taxonomy (GTDB): domain Bacteria; phylum Pseudomonadota; class Gammaproteobacteria; order Burkholderiales; family Burkholderiaceae; genus Polynucleobacter. The sequence goes on from NZ_JACVQC010000001.1 coordinate 1,451,481, forward strand.
CCTCAACAGAAGAGAGGCTTTCTTTTGCGTTGTTGAGTGTATCCAAGGCTTTGGAGCGAATTACGCCAAGCGGCCCATCCTCATGGCCTGCAGTTGCCTTGATAAGATCCTCAGCATCGGCCATGAGCGCCTTGAAGTCACCAATCAAATTTTCAGAATTGATCTGAGCTTCTTCATGCGTAGTGCTTGATTTTTTAGCAGTCATTACCGCTCCTAGCCGATGGCAATTAAGTAGATTTAGACTATTCTAAGCAATTCTCATTGAGATCACAGTATTAATACCGTCATCCCCGCATTGCCTTCCTTAAAGTGCTTGAGATATGGCTTTAAACCAGGTCTTCTTCTCAAAAGGGCATGGTAAGCCTCGCTACCAAACCCAGTTTGTTCACCATAATGGTACTCATCTACCCGATCTGAGAAGTAGTTATTTTCCAGGGCATCGTGCACAGCCCATTTAATTCTGCCACCCTCTCCACTAGCGCCATAGCCATGTATCAAGATAATTACTTTGATACCCACTTCAGATGCTCTTCGAAGACCAATGGTTAATCTATCCAATGCGTCTTCAGCACTCGGACTATCAAACTTCAAATTCAACACCATAGTATCGCTATGGGGAATGGGCAGATCCTCGCTTCCGCATTGGCGACACTCCCCCAGCATTCCTCGAGGATTGCCACATTCTGGACACTCAAATGAATGGGTCATCAAATACCTTCAAAGATGATTGGGTAATAACCCATTCATAACAAGATTAAGAACAATACTTTGCTTCTAAAGCAGATGCTGAATTTACTCGATCATCAACCATCTGATTTAAGGTTAGTTGAGCAGCATCTTTATTTTCCTGCTTCTTAAGATTTAAGTTAATTAGTCCTGCCACATCTTTGCGAATGGAGGTATTTCCATAGCGCAATTCCTTCAATGTAGAAACCGCTTCAGCTGAAATCTTACATTGCTGACTCAATAATTCAGAGGAATCAGATGAGGTATTTGCATAAGCGATTGCAGCTACAGAGATTGAGACAACAGCTAATAGAGTTTTTTTCATTCTATTTCCTTAGTTTGTGACCACAAGTTGGACAACACCCCAAATCTTTTGCTTTTGTTTTTCTTAAGGCGGCGTAGACACTGGATTCTGAAATTTCCATCTTCCTAGCGGCTTGAGCAGCGGTCATTCCCTTCCCTATCCAATCCAAAGCTTGATGTGTTTTTGGTATCGCTTTTCTCATTTACCCTCCTTTGTTAATACTATACCACAGAAGTTGTGAACTTGTGAACCTTAAAAAAAATAAAGGTGTTGGAAATAAAACACACAAAAAAAGAGGAAAAAGAAAAAGTCCTAAAAAGGACTTTTGTTTGGGTAGATATCTAAAACTGGTTATTCAGGCTTAGTAGGCCAAAACCAGACAGCATTGAAAAAACCACCCGAAGGTGGTTAGGATATGGTGAAAAATCTATTAATTATTAGGTGCCTTAGCAAAGCGTACATATGGCAACTTGACATCAAGCTCACCATATTTAGCTACCGCTTGTTCATCATTTAAAGCTAGGCCCACTATTACATCCTGACCAGGAACCCAGTTTGCTGGCGTTGCCAATGGAACGCCATCTGTTATCTGAATAGCGTCAAGAGCTCTAAGAATTTCAGCAAAATTACGGCCAACAGACATTGGATAAGACATAGTTAAGCGTAACTTTTTATCTGGTCCAATGATAAAAACAGTGCGAACAGTAGCGCTATGAGCAGGAGTACGGCCATCAGGCAAATATGCATCAGCCGGCAACATGTCATAGAGCTTAGCAACCTTTAATGAAGTGTCATCGATAATTGGAAAATCTGCAGGTACTCCAGCAAAAGCAGCTATATCTTTTTTCCATTTTTGGTGATCTTCTACGCTGTCAACGGAAATACCCATTACCTTAGTATTGCGTTTGGCAAACTCGGGGGCCAGGCTTGCAACGGCACCAAACTCTGTTGTGCATACCGGGGTGAAGTCTTTTGGATGAGAAAATAAAATAGCATAGTGATCGCCAATCCAGTCATGCAAAGTCAAATTGCCAGCTGTAGATTCTGCTGTAAAGTTCGGCGATAAATCGTTAATTCGTAATGTCATGGTTATTCCTTAGGATAATTGTCACGCTCTAGTTATGGTACTTGTCAGTTTTAAATGCAAATGCCATTCATCAGAGAAGTAACTCTAAACGGCATGGGGTCAATATCAAACAATTAAATTATTATTTCAATAGAGCTTTTTGCGTATATAACAGTATGGATATATCAAAGGCGCAATTCCTGAGTTTGGGCTAATCAAAAATCCCAAATCAAGCAATGTTTTACTGGTGGGTAGAAGACCCTGAAAAAAACAAAGCCCCGTGGTTAGGGGCTTTGCGGTCATCCTTGGCGGAGACGAGAGGATTCGAACCTCCGATCAGAGTTTTAGCCCCGATGCTCCCTTAGCAGGGGAGTGCCTTCGACCAGCTCGGCCACGTCTCCGTATTAATACATTTACAACGACCCACAGTTTAACGGATTCCGTTGACAGCGGGGTTTTACTGCCGTTTTAAAGCGTTTGTTGCGTATTTTTACTTCTGGTCTAGCTCAAAAGCCTTATGGAGAGAGCGCACAGCTAACTCCATGTATTTCTCATCGATCACAACAGAAATCTTGATTTCGCTAGTGGAGATCATCAAGATATTGATACCCTCTTCCGACAATGTACGGAACATTTTGCTAGCAACGCCTACATGGGAGCGCATACCAACGCCAACTACGGAGACCTTCGAAACCCTCGGGTCTCCATTAATCTCTTTTGCTTCGATATGAGACTGCACATTAGTCTTAAGCAAGTCTAGGGCTTTTTGATAATCAGCACGCGGAACCGTAAAAGTAAAGTCTGTCTTACCTTCGAAGGATTGATTCTGAATAATGATATCCACATCAATATTGGCATCCGCAATCGGGCCTAAGATTTGATAAGCAATACCTGGGCGATCAGGAACCCCAAGAACGGTAATTTTTGCTTCATCACGCGCAAAGGCGATGCCGGAAATAACTGCGGCTTCCATAGTGCTGTCCTCTTCAAATGTAATCAAGGTGCCCGACTTCATCTCTTGATCAAGGGGCATCAACGGATCTGTCAGCGATGACAGAACGCGGGTTTTAACTTTATACTTTCCAGCAAACTCCACTGAACGAATCTGCAATACCTTTGAACCAAGACTTGCCATCTCTAGCATTTCTTCAAAAGTAATTTTGTCTAAGCGACGTGCATCTTCACAAACGCGGGGGTCAGTTGTATACACACCATCCACGTCGGTGTAGATCAGACACTCATCCGCCTTCAGTGCCGCAGCCATCGCAACAGCAGATGTATCAGAGCCACCACGACCTAAAGTGGTGATATTGCCATTGGGATCGACCCCTTGGAAGCCAGTCACAACTACGGCTCGCCCCGCATTGAGATCCGCAAGAATTTTTTTATCGTCAATACTCTTAATGCGAGCTTTGGTAAATGAAGAATCCGTATGGACGGTTACTTGCCAACCGGCATAACTGACCGCATCGACACCTTCACGTAACAATGCTAAGGCCAATAAACCAGAGCTAACTTGCTCTCCTGTGGAGGCAATTTGATCAAGTTCGCGTGGATTCGCATCGGGATTGATATCCTTTGCCAAACCAAGTAAGCGATTAGTTTCACCAGACATTGCTGAGGGTACTACTACAACCTGGTGACCTGCACGCATCCACTTGGCAACACGTTTGGCGACATTCTGAATGCGCTCAACTGAGCCCATGGAGGTGCCACCATACTTATGAACGATAAGAGCCATAAAAACCGTTGTATTGTCTATTTACAGGGAATTACATTCCCCAGGGTCTAAAAAGGGCTTATTTTACAGGGTTTTGCACTGCGCTATGGCTTCTCAAGCCATACGGGGAGCACTCGCTTACCAGTAGACACTAAATCTGGGTAGCTCACCCCTACCCCAGCCACCGCTATCAACCGACCCCGAATAAACAGGAGCGGGGCCTGCCGGTCCCAAGGTGGCGTATCTGACTCTTGAAAGAGGTTCTTGAGAGTTTTGCGAGGGGTATTGGGCTTGATCTGGATCTTTTCAGCCCCTTGCCGTAGTCTTTCCTCAATGAGGCCCTGCTCTTGAGCAGCGTATACCCAGGCCGCAGGCAGGCCAAGCAAGCTACTCCGCGGAGATATATTTTTAAATATCCAAGCCCCAGCATGGGAAATAGCCACTTGTAAGACGCCACGCCATAAATAAATACTGACTTCATCATGCTGCCACTCTAGGCTTGAATCTGTTTTTACAGCTATTAAGTCCTTCCACCAAGACTCCAACCTCTCTTGAGAAGGCATTACTAGTCCATTGAGCTTCAACCAATAACGCATCAAATTACTGGCAGCAGACTTATCCATCTGAGCCAGAGTCAGGAGAGGAGATAGCTTCAAGTGGCGACCTTGAAAAATACCTTTCCCATCCTGCCGAGCTAAACGATCAAGAAGAGTCTGAGATTGGGCGAGCAAGTCTGCGCTGCGAGCTAAATTAGCAACTGCCCCAGGCTGAATTTTCTCTAGCTTTGGAATAATTTCCTTACGAACAGCATTACGGCGATAGCGCGTATTTTGATTACTGGGATCCTCTACCCACTTCAGTTTATTGTCTTTGGCGTAAAGCTCTAACTCGGCTCTACTTTGATTTAGCAGTGGGCGCCAAAGATTAATAGGGCGCTCTTTTTTCGAATTCAGGCGATGTAGCGGCATGCCCGAAAGACCCGCTACGCCTGACCCCCTGAGTAACTGCAAGAGCACGGTTTCAGCTTGATCATTTTGGTGGTGCGCCAGCAGCAAATCTTCAATGCCATGCTCAATGCACAACTCAGTTAAAGCGTCATAACGCTCCGCCCTAGCCTTGGCTTCAATATTGCCCTGAGACTGATCAGCAAAATGCAATAAACGGAAGTCAAAATATACTCGGTATTTTTTAGCGAGCTTCTCACAAAACGCTAGCCATTGATCGGCCGGCTTTTGTAATCCATGATGGATATGAAATATCCATATCTCAGCAGGAGAGCTAGAATTGACTTGCACCGCTTTGCAAACGGTATCCAGCAACACAACCGAATCAAGCCCGCCGCTGACAGCAAGCCCAATACGTTTGGCTGATTTGGGGATTGCCCTAAGGCTTGGCTTCGATTTCCTTGAACTTGCCATAACTCATCAAGCGCTCATGGCGACGCTCCAAAAGCGCATCCACTTTCATACCATCGAAGGTTTTAAGGGACTCAACTAAAGCTTTCCGCATATTACTCATCATGGTGTCGTAATCACGATGTGCACCACCCGTTGGTTCAGTAACGATCTTATCAATCAGGCCAATTGCTTTTAAACGTTGTGCGGTCAAGCCCAATTGCATGGCAGCCTCTGGTGCTTTTTCAGCAGTCTTCCAAAGAATGGATGCGCAGCCTTCAGGGGAAATCACAGAGTAAGTGGAGTTCTGCAACATCAGTACCACATCACCCATTGCAATTGCTAGGGCGCCACCAGAACCACCTTCACCAATAATCGTAGCAATGATAGGCACCTCTAATTCAGCCTGCACATATAGATTGTGGCCAATGGCTTCAGATTGATTGCGCTCTTCTGCATCGATACCAGGAAATGCGCCTGGTGTGTCAACAAAAGTAAATACAGGTAATTTAAATTTTTCTGCCAAGCGCATTACACGCTTTGCTTTTCGATAACCCTCAGGACGGCTCATACCAAAGTTTCGTAAAGCGCGTTCTTTTGTGTCGCGACCTTTTTGATGACCGATCACCATGCAGGGTTGATTCTCAAAACGGGCTAAGCCGGTAATAATGGATTGATCATCTGCAAAATTACGGTCGCCATGGAGCTCATGAAAATCGGTAAACAATGCACTCACATAATCCAAGGTATATGGACGCTGCGGATGACGAGCTACTTGGGACACTTGCCAAGGGGTTAAGTTGGCATAAATGTCTTTAGTCAGTTGCTGACTTTTTTCGCTCAGCGTTTTGATCTCATCGGAGATGTCTACCGATGACTCATCTTGCACAAATTGCAGCTCCTCAATCTTTGACTCTAGTTCAGCGATTGACTGCTCAAAATCCAGGAAAGTCGTTTTCATAGCTTGATTTTAATGTTCAATGGCAATGGGGTCGAGACTTCTCCACATATACCAGGTTGCAACTGTTCGCCAAGGAGCCCAATTCGCGGCTACTTCACGTGCTTCATGCCTGCTAACAGGCTCTCCGCTGAAGTAATTGAGAGAAATCGCCTTAAACAAGCCAGCATCATCCAAAGGGAGAATATTCGGTCTAACCATATTGAAAATCAGGAACATTTCAGCCGTCCAACGCCCAACGCCCCTAATCTCGCATAATTCTTTGATAATGGCCTCATCCTCCATCCCCTTCCACTGATTAGCGTGCAATCTACCTGAATCAAAGTGTTTGGCTAAATCGCGGATGTACTCCACCTTACGACCTGATAATCCCGCTGCGCGCAACTCTTCAGCGCTTAAGGCTAGGATATTTTTAGGGTTTACTTTGTTTTTAGAGGCCAATAAGACTCTATTCCAAACCGATTGGGCTGCTGCTACAGAGATTTGCTGACCAACAATGGCTCTTGCTAATGTTGTAAATGCATCACCACGTGTTCTCAAAAAACCGGATCCATATTTTGGAATGAGCTTTTTAAGAATGCGATCATGCTTCATTAGTTCCGCGCACGCCTGCTCCCAATAATCAGGGGCATGCTCTTCGACAATGACTGGTTCTGCAGCTTTACTCAAAATAAGTGATCTTCAATTAATTTCTGCGCCATTCAGTAAGGCCGCTAGGCTTGTCCTCGAGAACAACGCCCTGCTCTAATAAACTCTTACGAATGAAATCTGCTTTAGCAAAATCTTTGGCTTGCTTAGCGGCAACCCGTGCAGCAATCTGCTCTTCGATGGCAATAACGGATAAGCCTACTTCACCACTAGGTGATCCTGCCTGTAAAAATACGGTTGGGTCACGCTGCAAAAAATTTAGGGTAGCAGCTAGGGACTTTAGTGTCGTAGCTAATTGCACTTTTTCCTTGCCCTGAGCGCGATTGACTTCGCTTGTCAAATCAAACAGAGCCGCAATAGCCTCAGGTGTATTGAAGTCATCATTCATGGCATTGGAAAATCGCTTAACCCATGGCGAATGAGGATCTAGAGACTCAATAGCGGCGGGAACCTGGGATAAGGCGGTATAAAGGCGAACCAAACCAGAGCGGGCCTCCTCAAGTTGAGCATCACTATAGTTGATCGGGCTACGATAGTGCGCTCGCAACATAAAGAAACGCAATACTTCAGGATCGAAATTTTGTAAGACATCGCGGATCAAGAAAAAATTGCCTAAAGACTTTGACATCTTCTCTTCATTGACGCGAATGTGGCCATTGTGCATCCAATAATTTACAAAAGGCTGGTCACTAGTCTTATGGTCTTGGCCATATAGAGCGCCTTCACTTTGAGCGATCTCATTTTCATGATGGGGAAACTGTAAATCTGCTCCGCCACCATGAATATCAAAATGCTCACCCAGTAAATCACATGACATAGCAGAACATTCAATATGCCATCCTGGGCGACCCTCACCCCATGGAGATTTCCAACGCGTATCATCAGGCTCTTCAGGCTTAGCACTTTTCCACAAAACGAAATCTAATGGATCACGTTTGCCACCACTCACAGCGACACGCTCACCAGCATTAAGTTCGTCCAAAGACTTGCCAGAGAGGCGACCGTACTCGGGAAACAATCGTACGGCGAAATTGACATCGCCATCATCGCCCTGATAGGCCAACTCTTTTTCAATTAAGCGGCCGATAATGCCTTGCATTTGCCCAATGTAATCGGTTGCGCGGGGCTCATGGTCCGGATACATCAAGCCCAATTCATCTGAGTCGGCATGCATAGCATCGATAAAGCGCTGCGTCAGCGCAGAAATAGACTCACCGTTCTCAACAGCGCGATTAATGATCTTGTCATCAATATCGGTAATATTTCTGACATAAACTACTTCATAGCCACTGGCGCGCAACCAGCGTACCACCATATCAAAAACAATCATCACCCGCGCATGGCCAATATGACAAAAGTCATAAACCGTCATCCCACAGACATACATCTTGACCTTGCCAGGTTCGATGGGTTTAAAGGCCTGTTTAGAGCGACTGAGGGTGTTATAGATTTGCAGCATAGGGGCTATAAAGATGGGCAAGTAGCGCTAATTTGTTAGACTGAGCGCTGAGTATATCGAATGAGCCAGTTTTTCACCCCACCCCCTATGCCAGCCTACCCTTTTTCCCTACGTCCAGCCGTATTTGCCAGCTTAATCGTCATTTTTGCCGTTTTAATCCTCTCAGGATGTAGTACCCCCGGGCAACAGTTGGCAGATGCTGAAATTAAGGCCCTAAATACCCCATGCGCCTGTCCCAGCCAACAGACTATATCCCAACCATATTTAGGCTCTTACTCACCAGGGGAGCCGCCTAGATTAGCCAGCAATGCATCGGGATATGACCAATTTAACCAGGAACTTTCTGATTCTGTAGCAGTTCCTTTTTTATCTTTTTTGATTATCGAGCCGGATCCCGTAACTAAAAACGGGGTTCCATCGGACATTGAAAAGCTAGTGAAAGCTAAAAAATATCCAGAAGCGATTGAGGGTATCGATAAGCAACTTAAGAAAACTCCCGGCAATGTCCAATTACGTTACGTTAAAGCGCGTATACAGATTGAAATGCGTCAGTGGGAAGCGGCCAAGAAAACTCTTATTGAAATCACCCAGCAATTTCCAGAGCTACCAGAGCCCTATAACAACTTAGCAGCGCTAGCGGCAAATCAAGATAATTGGATAGAAGCAAGAGATTACTTGGAGCTCGCCTTAAAATTGCGTCCTAGCTATACGGTCGCCTCCGCCAACTTGGGTGAAGTGTATATCCGCCTTGCAGTTCAAGCCTACGATAATGCAGCAAAAGATGCTCTTCTGAATCAGCGTCAATATACTAATCGTGCAAAAGCATTAATGGACATACTGAAGCCAGCTACAAAGGCGGTCACACCCATATCACCAGCCTCAAAATAATTTTTTACTTTAATTTTTTACTTTTTTTATTTACTAACCCCTCAGAAAGTTAATACATCATGGCTAAAGTTCTACTAAAAACAAACAAGGGTGATATCACCCTCACATTGGATGCTACTAAGGCTCCTAAGACTGTTGCCAATTTTTTACAGTACGCGAAGAGCGGTCACTATGACGGCACTATTTTCCATCGTGTGATTGATAACTTTATGATTCAAGGTGGCGGTATGACTGCTGGCCTAAAAGAGAAAACTGCTGGCACAAAAATTGAGAATGAAGCAAACAATGGTCTCAAAAACGAACGTGGCACAGTAGCTATGGCCCGCACTAGCGATCCACACTCCGCGACAGCACAGTTTTTCATTAACGTAAACGACAATGACTTCTTAAACCATACCGCTCCGAATGCTCAGGGCTGGGGTTATGCTGTTTTTGGAAAGGTAACTGATGGCCTTGATGTGGTTGATGCCATTCGTAAAGTTAAAACTGGCAATGCTGGATTTCATCAAGATGTTCCTGTGGAAGATGTTGTCATTGAAAAGGCAACTGTTCTCGAGGAATGATTTTGCAATGCGCGAGCGCGCTGCTCATTTCTGATTTACATCTCTCGCCGTCAATGCCCCTGACGGCACAACGATTCTTCGATTTTTGTGAGAAGGATGCCCCTAAGGTAGAGGCCGTATTTATCCTGGGTGACTTATTTGAATATTGGGTTGGAGATGATGCCGCCCTGCAATCACCTTTTCAACTAGAAGTGAAGCATGCGCTCGCAAAACTATCCACAAAGGTAAAAATTTATTATCTTCACGGCAATCGAGACTTTCTTGTCGGCAAATATTTCTTAAGCAAAACAGGCATGACCCTGCTGCCTGATCCTTCTAAGATCGATATTGCTGGCTCTGAATATGTTCTCTGTCATGGAGATTCACTTTGTACGGCGGATACAGGTTATCAAGTGTTCCGTAGCTGGGTTCGCAAACCCTGGGTCCAAAAACTATTTTTAAGATTACCTTTAAATTGGCGCCGCTCAATTGCAAATCAACTACGTAGTAAAAGCGGAGTGCAATATCAAAAGGCAATCAAATCCTCTGTTGACGGGGTGCAAGCCAAAACAGATGTCACCTTAGCAGCATGCGCAGCAGTTCTAAGGGATGCATCATCTAATCAACTAATTCATGGGCATACCCATTTACCCAAGCATCATCATGAACAACTTCAAGGTCAAGATTGGCAGCGCTGGGTCTTATCAGACTGGGATTTAGATCACCCAGAAAGTGGGCGACCCCGTGCCAGCGCACTACTCATTAATCAGGGTGGCGTAAGCTATGCTGACCTTATTAAAGCGTAATCTAGCAGATAGAATACTTGGATAAGCACTGCACCATCTGAGCAAAGATGCGTGGGTTTGCACACATTACTTCACCGCTTTGTAAGAAACCTTCTTCGCCGCGATAGTTGCCGATAAGTCCACCAGCCTCAGTTATCAATAGAGCACCTGCAGCCATATCCCATGGCTTGAGATCGCTTTCAAAAAATCCATCATAGCGGCCAGCTGCAACATAAGCTAAATCGAGAGAAGCAGCGCCCGGACGACGCAGTCCGGTACATTGACGTGACATATCGCTAAAGATTTTTAAATACCTCTCTAAGTCTTGATCCTCTCTATAAGGAAAGCCAGTACCTAATAAAGAATTTGCTAAACGATCTTGAGTGGCAACTCGCAAACGCCGACGATCTAGATAGGCGCCAGCACCACGTGTAGCCGTAAAGAGTTCATCGCGTGTTGGGTCATACACCACAGCCTGTTGGATTACCCCGTTTACAGATAGTGCAATAGAAACTGCATATTGCGGAAAACCATGAATAAAGTTAGTTGTGCCATCTAAAGGATCGATGATCCAGACATTTTCAGCATCGGTATTTTGGGCGCCAGCTTCTTCGGCCAAGAAACCATGCGAAGGATAGGCATCACTTAGCGTTTCAATGATGGCTGCTTCAGCCTGTCTGTCCACCTCGGTAACAAAATCATTATGCTGTTTACGATCAACCTGAAGGCGCTCTAGATTTAGAGAGGCTCTATTAATTACGGTTCCGGCACGGCGGGCAGCCTTCACGGCCACATTTAACATGGGATGCATAGTATTGATGGACAAATTAAATAAGAACAAGCTCACTAGATTGCAAACTGCAGGACAATAAGGAGCTAACACTCTGATTCTAAACGATTGTCCCTTTGAATACCCAGGCCCATAGAGAATTCTTGTTGATATGAATACCGCACAAGCCCAGTTACTCCGCTGGGTTCTAGTCGAAACCAGCCACCCTGGAAATGTGGGTTCGGCTGCGCGCGCACTAAAAACCATGGGGTTTAGCGATCTCCGCCTGATTTCACCAAAGATGCTGGCTGTTGCTCAGGCACCCGAGGCGATTGCTTTAGCTAGCGGTGCGGTTGATATCTTGGAGTCCAGTCAAGAGACCTCCTCACTAGAATTAACAGTTCAGGACTGCTCCCTAGTGTTGGGACTAACAAGTCGTGATCGTGAATTTGGGCCGCCAGCATTCAATTGGCAAGATGCTCGCTGTCTAGTTCAGGCAGCCATAAGGGATAATCAAAAAGTTGCCCTCCTATTTGGACCAGAGCGAACCGGCTTGGACAACAAGCATCTCTCCCTATGCACCCATCGAGTCTGGCTGGATGCTAACCCGCTCTACCCCTCGCTAAACCTCGCTCAGGCCATCATGGTTTGCGCCTTCACCCTTAGGGAGTCCTTAAATACTGATCTGGGAATCCCCTCAATCAGCCCCGCCCCATTGGAAAAGGTGGACTATGCCGATCCAGCCGCTGTAGCCGCGATGCTAGATCACTGGCGTGAAGGCTTGGAGGCCATTGGCTACCTCGATCCTGCCAACCCCAAGAAACTCATGCCCCGTTTACAAGCCCTCTTTGCCAGAGCAAGACTCCACAAAGAAGAAGTAGACCTTCTGCGTGGGATTGCTAAGCAGATGCTACTCAAAAAATAAATTCAGGCTTTACCCGTTAAAATTGTCACATGTTTAATTCGCTGTTCGACCAAGTCGATTCCATCATTGTCCGAGACCCTGCCGCTAGAAATCGCCTGGAGGTTATTACCTGCTATCCAGGCTTACATGCTGTATGGATTCATCGAGCGTCTCATGGCTTATGGAATTTGGGTTTGAAGTGGATTGCACGCCTTCTCTCGATGGTATCGCGCTGGATTACTGGTATTGAGATTCATCCTGGGGCGAAGATTGGTCGCCGTGTATTTTTAGATCATGGTCTTGGCATTGTGATTGGAGAAACTACTGAAATTGGTGATGACTGCACCATCTACCAAGGAGTTACCCTAGGTGGCACCTCTTTATATAAAGGCGTAAAGCGTCACCCCACCCTAGGCAAGGGAGTAGTCATCAGTGCTGGCGCTAAGGTGCTCGGAGGCTTTACCGTAGGGGATGGAGCCCGCGTTGGTTCCAATGCCGTAGTGCTAAAAGAAATCCCCGCCGGGGCAACTGCAGTTGGAATTCCTGCACGTATCCTGCATCCAGATTTGCCGCAAGCAAGCACACCGGATAGCAAGGCTAAAGAATACTTCTCCGCTTATGGCGTGACGCCGAACGTAGATGATCCAGTGTCGATGGCCTTAAAAGGTTTAATTGATGCAACCTTAGAGCAAGAAGCTAAGATCACTGCTCTCGAGAAGGCATTGGCAAAATTAAGCAATACTCCAGCATCTGATGCCAGTGAATCGAGCGATACTAAACGCGATCTAGGCGCTCTAAAAGAGTGGCTTAAAGAGTAGTTTTTTAGCCTTAATGCAGAGTTGGGGATGATCCACTCGCACCGGTAATGCCGACCACAAATTCATCATCACCCTCATCGGAATCATCGGGCATTCCGAAAGCAAACCCCTCACCGCCCTGAGGATGGCGATTTTCAATCTCCTCATCAGTAGCGGCGCGAATATCTTCAACCTGCACCCAGAAACGCAAGGCCATACCAGCAAGCGGATGATTGCCATCTAATACCACTTGGCTATCAGCAACATCGGTAACGGTATAGATAAGGGGCTCTTCATCAACATCACTAGAGTCATCCCCCTCCTCTTCCTCGGCGTCGGGAACTCCCTCGAACTGCATGCCAATCTCCAAAGGCTCCGGGAAGCGCGCACGTGGTTCAATCTTTAGTAATTCTGGATCATATTCACCAAACGCCTCACTTGGCTCAAGCTGAATACTGGCTTCATAACCCACATCTTGACCATCCAGTAAATTTTCAATCTTAGGAAAAGTGCCCTCATATCCGCCATGCAGGTATACCATCGGGGAATCAGGTTCCTCGATAATATTGTTTTGCGCATCAGTTAATTTGTAGCGCAGGGATACAACGGTATTTTTTTCGATTTTCATGCGTAATTCATTCAACATTGTGTTTTAAATAGCTTCTTACCTATATGACTGCATTTTACTTGAGCAAGTCCTACAATCCGCCTCAGGCACCCCAAAACCTTCCACTGGATCTCCCATGGGCGCTTCTGGGCGGCAATAGCCCTCAGCAGTTTATGAAAGCCTATTGGCATAAGAGGCCACTTCTAGTACGTGGGGCCATCCCTGCCTTTGAGATCTCCAAAAAATTAGGCGAGACCTTGGGGAGCGCAATATCCTCCGAGGAGCTATTTAAAATAGCAGGCGAAGATACGCTGGAGTCAAGACTAATTAAGGCGAATCCCTGGACATTTTCAAGCGGTCCATTTAAGAAGAAATCCATTCCCTCTCTCGAGACACCAGACTGGACATTACTTCTTCAAGGTATGGAAGCAAGGCATCCTGCTGCCGCAAAAGTACTCTCATGGTTTCGGTTTATTCCAGATGCACGCTTAGATGATTTGATGATTAGCATCGCCGGTCCAGGCGGTGGCGTAGGCCCCCATTTTGACTCATATGATGTCTTTTTAATTCAAATGTCGGGGCGCAGGCGTTGGCGTATCTCTGAGCAAGAGGATTTGAGCTTAAATCCAGATTTACCTTTGAAGATTCTTCAAAAATTTGAGGTAGAACAGGAATGGGATCTAGAGCCCGGCGACATGCTTTACCTACCACCCCATATTGCCCATGATGGCATCTCATTAGATGCTGGCTGTCAAACTTGGTCAGTTGGCTTTAGATCTCCGACTTATAAAGAAATCCTGCAAGAAGGATTATGGAATTTAGCTGAATCGCTAGAGGATATCCCCGAGCTCCAAAAACGCTTTGCAGACCCAAAACAGATAGCCAGCAAATCTGCTGAACAACTTCCAGAAGAACTCATTAAACAAGTAGCACAAAAATTAAAAGGTTTAAAGCTCGATCGTGTTGAGACGCTTCTTCCAGGCATCGCTGCCTACCTCAGCGAACCAAAACCTCAAGCCTATTTTGATGGCAAAAAAAATGGTCTTTCACTCGAAGAGTTTGCGCACCAGCTTGCCAAAGAGACTCTTAAGCCACACCCTCAAACAAGATTGCTGGCACTAGGAGCAAGGATTTACTGTAACGGGGAAGACATGACCAATGGGCAGAGCTCCACGACAAAAACTGCTTGGCGCTCTCTAGCATCAAAAAAACAGTTCAGAGGCTCCATAAATTCACTTCAACCGGACAACAGTCTTTTTGACGCCTTTTTGGCAGGATGGTTGATTTTCCAGGATTAAATTAGGAGATAGCTATAATGATTGCTGGAAAGTACCTAAGGGGTAACCCTGTGCTTTCTGTGTATTAATAACCGGTTATTAATAATAATTTTTTAAGAGGAAATTACAAATGAAGAAGTCACTCGCACTAGTAGCAATGTTGGCAATTGCTTTGGCCGCTTGCGGTAAAAAAGAAGAAGCAAAACCTGTAGAAGCTGCCCCTGCTGCTGCTCCTGCTGCTCCTGCTGCCCCAGCTGCTGATGCTCCTGCTGCCCCAGCTGCTCCAGCTGCTCCAGCTGCTGATGCTAAGAAGTAATCTTCTTCTTGGAGAAAAAAAGCCGCTTTTCAGCGGCTTTTTTATCGTCTCGATTTTTTGAAGCCGAAGACCCTATCGAGACATTTGCTCGGTAAGCAGGGTTAATAGCTGAAGGCCAGCTGCAGTATTTTCTGGCCTACCATCCGCATCCTGAACATACACTCTTGAAGAATTATCTCCAGTCGACTTCACTACCACGCGATATTTTTTTGCCTTTAGACTGGAATCATCCTTGCTACTAAAGAGATTGGAGAAGAATCCCTTTGTATCCCCTAAATCCTTAGGATTGACGTAACGAACATAGTAGATACCGTTAGCGCGGTTACGATCTTCAACCGTAAAGTTGGAACGATCTAAAGCCAGTCCTGTATCACGCCAAGCTCGGTCAAAACCTACTACCATTTCAATAAACGCAGTATTGACACCCTCTTGGACCAATTTTGCTTTTGCCGTCTTGGTAGGCAAAGGTGCCGCTACTTGAGCTTTAGCCATCTCCTGAGTCATACCTAAACGCTCCATCAAGCGAGCTAAGAATACAGCCTCCAGATCAGGGTCATTTGGACGAGAGGTCCAAATGGTAGAAATGCAAGCGCCAGTAGTATCAGTGGTACATTTTTCAAGCGCACCACGCTGAGTAATATAAATCTCAGTTTCATTTGGATTGCTAACCTCAAGGCGTGTCTTATATTTATCACGCTCACCAGTGTCATAAATTGAATTTAAGGCACCGCCAATAATATTGCGGATAAAATCTTGCTGAATCTTGGCACGATTCTCTGCCCAATCTGTCTCCATGATGCCGGTAGATGGTGAATCAATAACCAGCAAGAAACCGTTCTCTTGCCAAAAATCCTTAACTTGAGGGTAGAGTTCCACGGCAGGCTTTTCAACCACCAACCATCGACGCTCTCCGTCTCGAGCAATACGCATCCCTGGGATTCCAGTCATCACGTTCTTACGAGATTGAACGGATTTTTTTACTGCGGCATTGTACTCGGACATAGTGGCTGAGCCGTCCTGAACAATATAGCGACGATCCGCTTGTGAAGCTATGAGATCTGGAGGTAGAGATAGGTTGGGTCCACGTACCGCACCGGCAGACCTATAATCCACAGTGTCGTTAGTTGTAACAGATTTACAGCCAACTAAGATAAAGCCTGTTAACGAGAGGATAAGAAGAGTTGCGCAATAATGCCGCAGGGTTTGTATCAAATTCATCATAGTAAGCCAGCCTGTTTCATTGCAGCCTTCAAAGATTCGCGCAAGCCATCGCTCAAAGGGGTTAAAGGCAGACGAATTCCAGCTGTAATTTTGCCCATTTCATGCAAAGCCCACTTAACAGGAATCGGATTTGCCTCAGTAAACATGGCCTTATGAACAGCCAGTAGTTGATATTGAATCTCACGAGTCTTGACTACATCATCAGACATGGCAGCCCGACATAGTTCATGCATCAAACGTGGTGCAATATTCGCAGTTACAGAAATATTACCCTTACCACCCATGAGCATCAACATTGCAGCACTGAGATCATCACCAGAAAATACTGAAAAATTTTCATGTCCTGCACGCTTGAGATCCGTCAGCAACAAGGTACCACGCTCAATGCTACCAGTAGCATCTTTAATACCAATGATGCCCGGGATGGCTGCGAGACGAACAGTTGTCTCACCAGCAAGATCGGCAACAGTTCTTCCGGGAACGTTATAAAGAATTAAGGGGAGATCAACCGACTCAGCAATTTTCTTAAAGTGGGCGTACATCCCCTCTTGTGTAGGCTTGTTGTAATAAGGGACTACCTGAAGGCTAGCATCAGCACCAACGGACTTAGCAAAATTGGTTAACTCGATTGCCTCTGTCGTTGAATTACCACCAGTGCCGGCGATTACTGGAATACGTCCAGCAATGTGATCAACCGTCGCTTTGATGAGCTCACAGTGCTCCTCCACAGATACTGTAGGAGACTCGCCGCTAGTACCAACAATAACAATGCCATCAGAACCTTCAGCAACATGCCAATCCAACAAGGAGCGTAAGGCTGGGAAATCAAGACTTCCATCCTCGAACATCGGCGTCACAATGGCAGGCATGCTGCCAGCAATAGGCTTTTTACTAGCTTGGAATTGTGGTGTATTAATCACTGAATGTATCTGAATTATCTGAATGTTAACGTCCAAATTGTAACGGAATGCACCCTTTTAAATGACCTTTTACTGCACATATTCGCTGAACCATGGCTGGTTTAGGTTGCTCCTGGTAAATATCCTCATAGGCAATCACCCTTAAACTCGCCCGCCTCGCTAAAGCAAGCAATTCCCCAGGCTTAAGCAAGAAATCGGAGTTTGAGGGCTTGCCAAATTCGGCATTGCCATCGGCAAAGGTTTCGTAGATTAAAACGCCACCCTCAATCAGCATTTTGGGTAATTCATCTAAAAAAGGACGGTATAGGTAATTGGTCACCACAATTGCTGAAAACTGCTGACCCAAGAGAGGCCAATCCGCACCCTCAAGATCTAATTTTTGAATCTGAAGCGATTTGTTTTTCAGCAATTCAATTGCGGAGATATCCTGATCAACAGCTAAAACAGTGTGCCCCAGAGATAGCAGTAAAGCTGCATGTCTGCCGGCACCACATGCAAGATCCAATACCAAACCCTGTTTTGGTATTGCCAAGGCAAAATGCCTCACCCAAGGTGAGGCATTGAGAATTGCACCATGCATTTCAGTCACAAGGCTTAGTCGTACGCTAAGCCCATAGATTCACGGACCTCGCGCATCGTTTCTTGGGCAACCTTACGAGCCTTATCAGAGCCATCCGCAATGATCGAACGCAACAAGCTAGGATCATCCAAGTATTTCTGGGCACGTTCAAACATGGGCTGTTGTTCAGAAAGGATGGCATCAATCACAGGCTGTTTACACTCCAAACAGCCTATACCAGCTGACTGACATTCTTTTTGTACCCAGGCCTTGATATCTTCATTTGAATATACCGTATGAAGTTGCCATACAGGGCAGCGCGCAGGGTCGCCTGGATCAGTCCTGCGCACCCGCGCAGGATCAGTTGGCATCGTACGAATTGAGCGAATGACTTCTTCAGGCTTTTCACGAATACTAATAGTATTACCGTAAGACTTTGACATCTTCTGCCCATCAATACCTGGCATACGTGACGCAGTCGTTAACAAAGCCTGTGGCTCTGGCAGAATAATTTTGCGAGCGCCCTCCAAGAAGCCAAATAATCGTTCGCGATCTGCCATCGAGAGACTTTGTGCCTCTTGTAATAATGCTTTAGCTTGCTCTAGAGCCTCATCATCACCACGCTCCTGAAAAGCGACGCGCAGCTCGGCGTACATCTTCGCACGCTTACTACCTAGCTTCTTAACAGCCTCTAGCGCCTTCTCTTCAAAACCAGGTTCACGCCCATAGAGATAATTAAAACGTCGCGCCACTTCACGTGTCATCTCTACGTGAGGCACCTGATCTTCACCAACCGGTACAAATTGCGCACGATACATCAGAATGTCGGCAGCCTGTAGCAACGGGTAGCCTAAGAAACCATAGGTTTGCAAATCCTTTTCTTTGAGTTTTTCAATTTGGTCTTTATAGGTTGGAACGCGCTCCAGCCAGCCCAAAGGAGTTCCCATAGAAAGCAACAAGAAAAGTTCTGCATGCTCAGGTACTTTGCTCTGAATAAATAAAGTAGCTTGGTTTGGATCAACACCGCAAGCTAACCAGTCAATCACCATATCCCATACAGATTGCTCAATCACATCCGGGGTTTCGTAGTGGGTTGTTAAGGCATGCCAGTCTGCAACAAAAAAGTAACAAGGGTACTCAGACTGCAAGCGAACCCAGTTCTTTAAAACGCCATGGTAATGGCCGAGGTGCAAGCTACCTGTTGGTCGCATGCCAGAGAGAACGCGTTCTGCAAACATCTTGATCTTTACTCTTTAGGGGTAATTAAAAATGGTTAAGTATTGAAGGGGATTTAATGAAATAGCGACCATACTGGAGTTAAGTGATCTGGTAAGTGGGGCAAGGTTCCGAGGTCAATAAAGCTTTCCTCTGGATCATGAAAATCCGACCCTCGAGAAGCTAAAAATCCATAATGCTGGGCAATCTTGCCATAAGTTTGATATTGATTCGGGCTATGGCTACCAGTAATGACCTCAATAGCTATGCCGCCAATTTCTTTGAAGTGCTTATAAAGCTCATCCATCTGCATAGCATTGAGCTTATAGCGGCCGGGGTGTGCAATTACTGCGGCGCCACCTGCTTCCTTGATCCAGGCAACAGCATCATCTAATGTAGCCCAAAGGTGAGGAACATAACCAGGCTTATCTTCAACTAAATAGTTTTTAAAGACCTGATCGGTGTCGCGACATACGCCCTGCTCCACCAAGAAACGTGCGAAGTGTGTTCGAGAAATCAATTCGTGATTACCGGCAAAGTGCAATGCACCTTCATAGGCACCAGGTATACCAACCTTCAACAATTGTTCAGCCATCTGCATAGCGCGATTGCCGCGACCTTCACGAGTACGACGTAGACCCTCCAGAATTCCAGCATGGGCTGCATCAATTCCTAAACCAACGATATGAATGGTCTGACCCATCCAGGTTACAGAAATCTCGACTCCGGAAAGGTAATCCATGCCAAGCGAACTTGCCGCAGCACGAGCCCTTACTTGTCCACCCAATTCATCATGATCTGTTAAAGCCCAGAGATGGACTCCATTAGCGTAGGCACGTTCAGCCAACTGCTCAGGCGTGAGCGTTCCATCCGAAACAACGGAATGGCAGTGTAAATCTGCATTGAGGCTGGAATTGCTAGTCATGAGCCTATTTTAGGTCAAGCTGGTATCAATTACCCGGCGAGGTGCATCTAGATAATCTCGAGACTGCATCTCAATTAAGCGAGAAACCGTTCTGGAGAACTCACTCGTAATCTGCCCCTCAGTGTATAAATCTACTGCCGGGACCTCTGCAGAGATGATTAACTTGATTTTATGGTCATATAAGACGTCAATTAGCCAAATAAAACGACGAGCCTCATTGGTCATTCTAGGGGGCATATAAGGCACCCCAGACAAAATCACGGTGTGA
Source organism: Polynucleobacter sp. UK-Mo-2m-Kol15 (assembly GCF_018881505.1). Lineage (GTDB taxonomy): Bacteria > Pseudomonadota > Gammaproteobacteria > Burkholderiales > Burkholderiaceae > Polynucleobacter. The sequence goes on from NZ_JACVQC010000001.1 coordinate 1,471,749, forward strand.
AACAGGTTTGCAATCTCTAAATAGTCATTTTGGGACCTTGGGCCACAGCATAGAGTTTGAAAGTCAAACCATACTACCCCCTCAGCCATATGCAGAGGTCTTAATTCACGGGATTCAATACGAAGAACTGGGCGAACCGTTTCTTTTTGATTGCCAATCAAAGTTTGGAACATCTGCATCAATACGGTATGAGTTGCTGCATTAACTGGAGTCAGGTATGCCTCAACTTGAGCCATCTGCACCCGACGATAGTCATTACCAGCATCGACATTCATGACATCGAGCTGCTCCTCTAATAGCTTAATGGCTGGTAATAAACGATCGCGATGCAAGCCATTTGGATAAAGCTGGCTCGGTTGATAGTTAGAGGTCATTACAAACTGGACACGATCTTCAAAAAGTGCGCTCAGCAAGCGGTACAAAATCATTGCGTCGGCAATATCATTGATATGAAACTCGTCAAAACAGATGAGTCGGTATCTATTGGCAATTCTTTTTGCCAGCTCATCGAGTGGATCAGCCATGCCAGAGAGTTCATGAAGCTCACGATGCACCTCACGCATAAACTCATGAAAATGAATTCTGATCTTTTTCTCAAGGGGAGAGGCGGCAAAAAAGACATCCATTAAAAAGGATTTTCCGCGGCCTACTCCTCCCCATAAATAGACGCCTCGTGGGAGTTTTGGTTTAAAGAGTTTCTTTTTTAAGCCGTTGCTGCGGATTTCTTTATAAGCAACCCACTCATCTTCACAGCGCTGCAAGCGCTCAATAGCAGCGAGCTGCGCGGGATCACTATGATACCCACGCGCTTTTAACTCTTGATGGTAATACTCTAATGCTTTCAATTACATGTTTAATGCACGTTTATCAGTCGCTAATGCCGCCTCGCGAACCACTTCCGATAGACTTGGATGTGGATGACAGATACGAGCAATATCTTCAGCTGCTGCTTTAAATTCCATTGCTACTGCCGCTTCAGCAATTAAATCAGAAGCATTTGGTCCAATGATGTGAACACCTAAGATTTCATCAGTTTTTTCATCAGCCAATACTTTGACAAAGCCGTCAGCTCGATCCATGCCTAATGCACGCCCATTAGCAGCAAATGGGAACTGGCCTGCTTTAAAGGCAATGCCAGCCTGCTTTAGCTGTTCTTCAGTTTTACCAACCCAAGCAATTTCTGGGTCGGTGTAAATCACCCAAGGAATACAGTTGTAATCAATATGTGGCTTTTGGCCAGCGATAATTTCAGCAACAAGCACGCCTTCATCTTCGGCTTTATGAGCCAACATTGGACCACGAACAACATCACCTACTGCGTAAACACCAGGAGCGGCAGTTGCACAACTATGATCATCAATTGGAATAAAGCCACGTTCATCGACTTTGAGGCCAATCTTATCAAGACCTAATTTTTCAGTATTCGGAACACGACCAACAGAAACAATTAAACGGTCGCATTCTAACTTCTGAGCCTTGCCTTCGCTGTCGGTGTAATTAACAACAACGCCCTTCTTGTCAGCTTTAACTTCACCAATCTTGACACCCATATTAATTTTCAGGCCTTGCTTAGTGAAAATCTTATGTGCTTCTTTGGCAACACCTTGATCACAGGCACCTAAAAAAGTTGGGAGCGCCTCAAGAATAGTAACGTCAGAGCCAACACGACGCCAAACGGAACCAAGCTCTAAGCCAATGACGCCAGCACCAATCACGCCAAGTTTCTTCGGAATGGAATCAAACTTCAAACCACCTTCGTTATCACTAATCAACTCATTATCGACAGGAATACCAGGCAGATGACGCGCTTTAGATCCTGTAGCAATGATTACATTTTTTGATGTAACCACTTCTTTATCTTTGCCATCAATCCTGACCTGATAGCCATCAGCACCCCTGCCTTCAAATGAAGCATGGCCTTTTAGCAAAGTAATTTTATTTTTACGGAACAAGAATTGAATGCCAGCAGTCATCTTGGTCACAATCGCATCTTTACGGGCAATCATCTTGCCAGAGTCTAACTTTACCGATCCAACGGTGATGCCATGGTCTGCAACATGATGACTAATTTTCTCGAACTCTTCAGAAGAGGCGAGTAAAGCTTTAGAAGGAATGCAACCAACGTTTAAGCAAGTTCCGCCCAAGCGTATCTCGCCCTTTGGATCGTCGTAGGCGTTAGATTCAGCGCAGGCAACCTTAAAACCTAATTGCGCAGCACGAATTGCAGCAATATAGCCGCCGGGACCGCCGCCGATGACTAATACATCAAATGATTGACTCATATTCTTTCCTCTTATAAATCAAGAAGAAGTCGTGAAGGATCTTCCAATGCGTCCTTCATGGCTACCAAGCCAAGAACAGCCTCACGACCGTCAATAATGCGATGGTCATATGACAAAGCTAGATAATTAATCGGACGAATCACAATTTGACCGTTCTCAACCACTGCACGTTCTTTAGTTGCATGAATACCCAAGATTGCAGACTGTGGAGGATTAATAATTGGGGTGGACAGCATAGATCCGAATACACCACCATTAGAGATGGAGAATGTGCCGCCAGTTAAATCCTCCAGCGACAATTTACCTTCGCGAGCCTTAACGCCGAAATCAGAAATCTTCTTTTCGATATCAGCCAAATTCATTTGATCGACATCACGCAGAATTGGAACCACCAAACCACGTGGTGAACTAACAGCAATCCCGATGTCAAAGTAACCGTGGTAAACGATGTCATTACCATCAACGGACGCGTTTAATAATGGAAATTTCTTCAAAGCATGGGTGGCAGCTTTAACAAAGAAAGACATAAAGCCCAACTTCACGCCGTGGACTTTTTCAAACTGATCTTTGTACTTGTTGCGCATAGCAATTACTGGAGCCATGTTAACTTCATTAAAAGTAGTCAAGATAGCGTTGTTTGCCTGGGACTCAAGCAAACGCTCCGCAATGCGAGCACGCAAGCGAGTCATTGGTACGCGCTCTTCAGGGCGATCGCCCATTGGAATTGGCGCACTTGGCAAAGGAGCAGAATTTGAACCGCCAGCAACAGCATTAAGTGCATCGCCCTTAGTTACACGACCATCGCGGCCAGAGCCTGCAACTTGGCCAGCACTCATATTATTTTCCGCAAGAATTTTTGCTGCGGAAGGTGCGGCAGTCGCTCCTGATGACTTGACGGGTGCAGCAACTGGAGCTGCAGCAGGTGCCACTACAGCAGCTGCAGGGGCTGAAGTAGCAACAGCCGTACTATCAATCTTCGCAATCAATTGCTCGGCAACCACAGTTCCACCGTCAGCAACAATAATCTCCGTAACAACACCAGCAGATGGTGCTGGAACCTCCAACACCACTTTGTCAGTTTCAATTTCAATCAAGATCTCATCTTGACCAACAGCATCACCGACCTTCTTTTTCCATTGCAACAAAGTAGCTTCAGCTACTGACTCAGAGAGTTGGGGAACTTTAACTTCAAAAATAGCCATGATTAATCCTGTTTAATATTTGTATATTGCGTGATGTATACGATTACTTCGTAATGACATAACCTTTTAGTTTTGCAAATGCTGCGGCAAGAAGAGACTTCTGTTGTTCTTGATGGAGATGGGCATAACCGCAAGCTGGCGATGCTGATGCTGGACGGCCCGCATAGGACATCTTCATACCCTCAGACATATTCTCCAAAATATTGTGTTGAACAAAGAACCAAGCCCCTTGGTTTTGCGGCTCATCTTGACACCAAACAATCTCTTCTAGATTTGGATATTTCTTCAGCTCAGCAGTCAATGCTTTATGCGGGAAGGGATAGAGTTGCTCCAGGCGAATAATTGCCACATTATCAAGCTTTTTCTCGGAGCGTAATTTGGCCAAGTCGTAATAAACCTTACCAGAGCACATCACTAAACGCGTAACTTTTTTGCCATCTATGCTCTCATCGCGCTCTGGAAGAATAGTTTGGAAACCACCTTTGGTGAACTCGGTCAAGGGTGAGGAAGCTTCTTTATTACGCAAAAGTGATTTTGGCGTCATCAAGATCAGCGGCTTACGGAACTGACGAATCATCTGGCGACGCAATACGTGAAAGATCTGAGATGCAGTAGTTGGCTGAATCACCTGCATATTGGTGTCGGCGCATAACTGCATATAGCGCTCTAAACGGGCAGATGAATGCTCCGGGCCTTGACCTTCATACCCATGAGGCAACATCATCACCAAACCATTGGCACGACCCCACTTGACTTCTCCTGAAGCTATGAACTGGTCAATCACTACTTGCGCGCCATTTGCAAAGTCACCGAACTGGGCCTCCCAAATTGTTAGAGTATTTGGCTCAGCAGCGGCATAGCCATATTCAAAACCAAGCACAGCCTCTTCTGACAAGATGGAATCGATAACCAAGAAAGGAGCCTGGTCCTTGGCAATGTGTCGGAGAGGAATGTAAACCCCTTTATCCCACTTCTCTCTGCTTTGATTATGAAGAACTGCATGGCGGTGTGTGAAGGTGCCGCGACCACTATCCTCTCCAGATAAACGCACTGGATAGCCGCTGGCGACAAGAGAGGCAAAGGCCATATGCTCACCCATACCCCAGTCAATGTTCGTTTCACCACGACCCATAGCAGCTCGATCTTTAAGCACCTTCTCTACTAGCGGGTGAACCTGGAATCCTTCGCGAACCGTGGAGACCCTCTCTGCCAAACGCTTCCATTCAGTCAATGGAATTGCAGTATCAGCCTCATCGGTCCATTTTTTATTTAAGAAAGGCGACCAATCTACAGCGAACTTACCCTTGAAATTACTCAATACTGGATCAGAAGTTTGCTTGCCTGCATCCATAGCGGCGCGATACTCCTTCACCATAAGGTCACCGGTACCTAAAGGTAATATGCCTTGGGCCTCTAATTTATCTGCATAAAGCTTACGTGTACCAGGGTGAGCGGAAATGATTTTGTACATCAAAGGCTGAGTCATTGCTGGTGAGTCTTGCTCGTTGTGACCTAGCTTTCTGAAGCAAACGATATCAACGGCAACATCTTTATGAAATTGGGTTCTAAACTCAATCGCCAATTTAGTGGCCAATACAACCGCCTCAGGATCATCACCATTCACGTGCAATACCGGCGCATCGATCACCTTCATGATGTCGGTGCAATACAAGCTAGAACGTAAATCCCGCGGGTCAGATGTGGTGAAACCGATTTGGTTGTTAATAACAATATGGACCGTACCGCCAGTGGAATAGCCGCGAACCTCCGCCATTGCCAAAGTCTCTTGCATGACACCCTGTCCTGCAATCGCTGCATCACCATGTACCAATACTGGCAAAACTTGATCACCCAATAAATCGCCACGACGCTCCATGCGGGCACGTGCTGAACCCTCTACTACTGGGTTAACAATTTCTAAATGGGATGGGTTGAATGCCAAAGACAGATGAACTGGACCGGCTGGAGTGGAGATATCACTAGAGAAACCTTGGTGATACTTAACGTCACCAGCAGGTAGCGTCTCTGGGCCCTTATGCTCAAACTCAGCAAATAAATCTGTCGGCATTTTGCCTAGCGTATTTACGAGAACATTAAGACGACCGCGGTGGGCCATACCAATGACAATTTCTTGGACACCCTTAGCACCAGCCTCACGAATTAACTCATCCATGCAGGCGATAAAACTTTCGCCACCTTCAAGAGAGAAGCGTTTTTGACCTACATACTTTGCCTGGAGGTAGCGCTCTAAACCTTCGGCTGCCGTAACACGGTCTAAGATCTGGCGCTTTTGATCCACATTAAAATAGGGGGTTGAGCGGGTAGACTCCAACTTCTCCTGCCACCACTTTTTAATCTTTTGGTCGGCAATGTACATGTACTCTGCACCAAGAGTGCCGCAGTAGGTTTGACGCAATGCTTGCAATAAATCACGCAAGGTCATTTCATTCTTACCGAAGAAGGTGTTGCTGGTGTTGAAGACGATATCCATATCGCCATCCCCAAAACCATAAAAGGCTGGATCTAATTCTGGAATATCCGGACGCTCTGTGCGCTTTAATGGATCAATATCTGCCCAGCGATTGCCAACGTTGCGATACGCTGCAATCAACTGCTGAACAGCCACGCGCTTGCGGCCCATATCAGAGTCAGATGAATCAGCAGACACTGTGCGAATGGGGCCCTGCTTCGCGCGCTCAGCAAAGGAGGCAACGATCGGTCCATGGGCAACATCGGCTCTAGAAGACCCATCAACTGCAGGAATTTGTTTCACATTATCAAAATAATCTCGCCAGTGATCAGCTACAGAAGCTGGATCGTGCAAGTAGGATTCGTAGAGTTCCTCTACGTAGGGGGCGTTACCACCGAAGAGATAGGAGCTATCTCTTTGATCTTGCATCATGATGCTCACCTTTCATCGGGTTTCCCGAATAAAAACTGTGGTTAAAACCATTCACTCTCCGGCTTAACCGGTTTACGAATTGATCTGTGCGAATACTTTTACTAGTGCATTAATTTAACACGATTACCCATAGATTAACAAAGGGCTTTCCCTGATTAAGGGGGCTTTAGGAGGTATTGCCTCAATTGAGACCCAGAATAAGAATTTTCCTACCTGGATTTAAATAACTCCTGACAGATTACCTGAGATTTGATTCGTATTCTCTAAATCTTTAAATGAATTAATGAGATTAAGGATATATGAAAGCAATTACCCCAGATCTGGAATACCTTAGCACTCGCCAAAGCGCCCAAGTATTGCAAGTATCGCTCGGCACCGTGCAGAAAATGGTTGAATTAGGTGAATTAATTGCCTGGAAAACCCGTGGAGGCCATCGCCGCATCCTCGCAAGCTCACTTGATCAGCAACTTGCTCGCCGTAAAAGAGCTATGCGGCAAAAGACTACTCAAAACTGTATTGCCATGGGGATATTTAGGAGAGCTGAAAATAGTCATGAATTAATCGAATCCATTCAACATTGGCAACTAAAGGTTGATATTGAAGTGTCGGTAGATAGTCTAGAAGGGCTGATGAAGGCAGTATCAATTGCCCCTGACTTGATATTCCTTGATGCGCTGATACCACCAGTTGAGCAAGTACATCTTATCCATTATTTGAGCAAAAACAAGGACACGCAGCGCATTCCTATCTTGGTAGATGAAGGATTTATTCGCCTACACCCCGGGGTCATGGGGCTAGCAGATGAAAATATGATTGGAGTGAGACCTCAGAATCCAGAGGTCCTTCAGGAGGAGATTGAAAAAGGCTTAATTGACCAAAATCCCCTCATTATTGGCTATCCAGCGACCAATCTAGAGCTTGAAACAGCATTCGGAGACAAGAATCGCCATGAACTACTAGAGGCCATATTTATTCAGGCGCTTAATCGAAAGTGCGCATAATCACAAAAGACTAAAGGCCGCTCAATCAACAGTGAGCGGCCCCTTTAAGTAAATAAATCTATATAAATCAGTTATTTATATCAAAAAGTTATTTCGATCTCTACCTTCTATCCATTTTGGCGCCTTGCCACGACCAGTCCATGTATCCCCAGTAGATGGGTTACGGTACTTGGGAGCAACCTTACCAGTAGAGCTACGTGCACCAGCCTTACGGCTAAATAAGTCTGAAGCTGTTAAGTCATATTGCTCAATAATCAGCTTAGCCTTGGCAATTCCATCTGCTTTTTCACGCATAACTGCTTCTTTAATTTGTTTATCCAACAATTCGCGCTGAGCCAATAATTCCTTATAAGAGGACATGTATTAATTTCTCCACATATTAGTTTTAGGATATAGCAAGGAATTTGCTATATCTTATTGGCGATTATATACGCTTATTAATAACCTATTAAAAAAATATAGGCATTTCTTTGGCTCTAAAGAAATAATACTATTTTTTAATTCATTAACTTAATCATTACAATTAACTTAATCATTATAAATAATATATTTATTATGGGTACATACTACCTACCTTCTAAGCATAAAAGTACCACTGGATTTAGCAGTAATTTCACCAGCCTCATTTAAAACCACGGCCTCACAGTAATTCACCGTCTTTCCAGCCTTGAGAACAGTACCCTCGACAACAATTTTTCCCACACTTGGGCGCAAGAAGCTAACAGTCATGTCAATTGTCATAGCCCCCAAGGGCTGATTAGTCGTGCTACGAGCAGCTGCACCCATAGCAAAATCCAACAAGGTCATCACTACACCGCCATGAGCAATCTGGAAGCTATTCTCGAATTCCGGCCTTAAGACAAGACTAATTCGAGACTTACCACCCTCTGCATGCTCAGCAACAACCCCCAAATGTTTCAAAAAAGGAATTGAGAGCCCAAAGAACTCACCAGAACGATTGGGGCTGTCTATAGTCATAAAAAATATTCTCCTATTTATTCGGATATTTGCAAAAGCTATTATTCAAAAAACATATGTAGGATGTATGATATTCCACTAGATTATAAATTTATTAAAATTTATTCGGATAAGCTTAGCAAACTAACTAACGGAGATAACATGAGCATCAAACCAGAAAAACCCTACAAGGATATCCTTTTTGAAGTGAAGGACCAGGTTGCCTGGATCACAATCAATCGCCCAAGGGTCCTCAATGCCTTCCGCGAGCAAACTTTGGATGAGATGATTGATGCTGTTAAGTTAACCCGTGAAGACCCCTCTATTGCGTGCATCGTATTCAAGGGCGCGGGAGACAAGGCCTTTTCGGCTGGCGGTGACTTCTATGCGATGAAGCGGCTTACTTTTACCAATGGCTCCATGTGGAATGATCGAATGCTCGGCCTAGCAATGGCTATTCGTGGAGTACCCATTCCTGCAATTGCTATGGTTAATGGGTGGTGTGTTGGTGGGGGTCATGAATTAGCCCTTTGGTGCGATCTAGTGATTGGCTCAGAAAAATCAGTATTTGGACAAACTGGTGCCAAGGTTGGAGCCTGCCCGACAGTTGGTGCAACACAATACTTGCCACGCATTGTTGGTGAACGCATTGCTCGCGAGATGATTTTTTTAGCGAAGCGATTTGATGCAAAAGAAGCCGAGAGAATCGGCTTGATTAACAAATGTGTTCCAGAGGAAGATCTCCTGTCAGAAACATTGGCATGGTGCGAAAACATTAAATCAAATAGTTCGCAAACGATTCGCATGACCAAGAAGAGTTTGAATTTTGAATCCGATCAACTTTATGCATCATGGCAGCACGGTATGGAATTGCTTGCCTATGTTTGGGGCTCAGAGGAAAGTCTTGAAGGAATGAATGCCTTCTTGGAAGGTCGTAAACCTGATTTCCAACAATTCCGCTTAAAAAATAAAGCGGCATTAGAAGATTACATGGATGGCTTCCGCAAGAACTTAAATGCACCTCCCGATATGCGCGATTAACTCAAGCCACTATGAGCTCACAACAAGGTAACTCTGCCAATCCCACCAGTCACAATGGAGCATTGGCAGGTTTCAAAGTTCTCGATCTAAGCCGCGTTTTAGCTGGACCTTGGTGCGGCCAATTGTTAGGTGACTTGGGTGCCGAGGTTGTCAAGGTTGAATCGCCCAATGCAGGCGACGATACCCGCGGATGGGGTCCGCCATTTTTAGAGGGTGAATCAGCCTATTTTTTAGGCTGCAATCGGAATAAGCGCGGCGTAACGATTGATTTTTCGCAGCCAGAAGGCAGGGATTTACTGGCTGCACTCATTCCAAAGTTTGATGTATTACTTGATAACTTTAAGAGTGGGACTCTAGAAAAATGGGGGTTTGACTCTGCTTGGTTTGAAACTCATGCTCCTGCCGTTGTGCGCTGCTCTATTACTGGATATGGCAGCGCTGGACCTCAAGCCGGACTGCCAGGCTATGATTTTATTTTGCAAGCTGAATCTGGATTGATGAGTATTACAGGAGATGCCGATGGTGAATCCTCAAAATATGGGGTTGCTATTGTTGATCTTGCTACGGGAATGATGGCAGCCAATGCAATACAAGCTGGCCTATTGGCACGCTATAGAACTGGCAAAGGTCAAGCGGTAGAGGTATCTTTATTTGACACCTCGATTGCACTTCTTGCCAACGTAGGCAGCAGTCATCTTGCCACCGGAAAAGAGGCAGGTCGCTACGGTAATGGCCATCCAACAATCGTGCCTTACACCACCTTCGCCTGTAGTGATGGCGTCATCGCCCTTGCCATTGGTAACGATAAGCAATTTGCAAAACTTGCTGAAATCCTTCATCACCCTGAGTGGGCTGAAGACGAGAGATTTAAATCAAACACAGCAAGAGTGAATCATAGGTCTCAATGCGAGCAATTAGTTAGAGAAAAATTAATTGATTTTTCCAGTGGAGAGCTCATTGCACTGCTTCGTCAGAATGGCATTCCAGTTGGACTAGTGAATACGATTAAACAGGCACTTGCTACTGAACAGGCACATGCAAAAGAGATGGTGATTGAGCTAGACCATAAAAAAATTGGTAAATTTAAAACCTTAGGAGTACCGGTAAAAATGAACGCAACTCCAAGCTCAATTCGTTATGCGCCTCCCCTGCTTGGCGAGCATACAGATCAGGTTTTAGCCGAGTATCTTAATTTAACTAACGATGTAATCCATGAATTAAAAAACAAAAAAATAATTGCTTGATAGTACAAACAATCATCTGCGGAGAGACAATGAAAAGACTTACAAAATTGAAACGTGTTCTAGCAGGATTTGCCGTACTGACAATCCTGTCCTCGACAACTTGGGCTCAAGGCGATGCCTATCCTAACAAACCTATCAAACTGGTAATTACTTGGCCTGTGGGTGGCTTTGCAGATACCCTAGGCCGAGCATTGGCCACCCAAATGAGCGCCCTTCTTGGGCAACAGGTAGTGGTTGAAAATCGTGGGGGTGCAAACGGGATGATTGGCGCTGACGTGGTTGCAAAATCAGCACCGGACGGATACACGTTAATGTTTCAATCTGTGACATCACACGCCATCAATCCGTCTATGTATGAAAAAACACCTTACTCAACAGAAAAAGATATTGTGCCGATTGCAATCGTTGGATCAGTACCTATGTTGCTGGTTGCAAATACCAACTTTCCAGCAAAAAATATTAATGCATTAATTGCAATGGCAAAAAGGGATCCTGATGGTATTGCATATGCAAGCTTTGGAAACGGTAGCGCAAGCCATCTTGCAGGCGCTCTATTTACCAATCAAGCCGGCATCAAGATGACGCATGTCCCCTATAAAGGTGGGGCACCTGCAATTACCGACACAATTGGCGGTCAGATACCCTTGAGTTTTTCAGCATTTGGTCTGGCGCTTCCCCATATCAAAGCTGGCAAGCTAGTTGCCCTTGGAACTACCAGCTCTTCTAGGGCCAAACTATTACCAGACGTGCCCACTATTGCCGAGGCTGGCAATCTAAAAGACTATGAAATGTCGATTGTTTATGCCTTATGGGCACCTACTGGAGTACCAGCACCCATTCTCAATAAACTGAGTAAAACCATTGAACAAGTAATAAGCTCAAATGCCTTTAAAGAAAAAGTGGCTGCCGATGGAGGTGAAGTAATGAATCTCACCACCACTGCCGAAAGTCAAATTTACTTTCAAAAAGAGATGCAGCGTTTAAGCAAGATTGTTAAAGACGGCAATATTAAGGCGGACTAATATGGAAAACAATCTGAAGTTATTAAAAATAACAATATTCAGTTGGAGTAAATGAGTCTGAAGCAAACGCTCTATCAAAAAATTAGCACTATCTTGTCCGACCGCATTGTCAGCGGAGTTTATCCGCTTGGCACCAACCTCCCAACTGAGGCAAATTTATGCGAAGAATTTAAGGCAAGTCACCACACGATTCGAGATGCGCTAAAGCTTTTAATTGATAAGGGGCTGATTACCCGACGTCCTGGGGCTGGAACTAAGGTAATTGCCGCTAGCGAACCCACAGTCTTTGCTCACGTAGCGGGCGATTTGCGCCACCTATTTAGCTATCCACAAAATACTCTTCGTCAAAATATTGTTCATGAGCATATTGTGAGCGATCGAATCCTATCCCAGTTACTGGGCTGCACAATTGGAACGCCATGGTTCAAGATTGGGGCGCTCAGAAGACTCGATGGCAACTCTCAAGCTTTATGCTGGACCGATTTTTATATTCTGCCCCGCTACTCGGATGTAGTGAAGCATAAGGCTCACTTCAGCACTCCGGTGCATGAACAAATAGAGGAGCTATATGGGGAGAGAGTTGAAAGTGCTACAGTAAAAATTAGTCTTGCAAAATTAGAAGCGGATATGGCGAAACAGCTTGATGTCCCAAGCAATTCAGCAGCGCTTCGAATTATCAGAAGCTATCAAAATGCCCAAAAGAATGCATTTGAGATCACCGTAAGCTATCACCCCGAAGGTAGATATGATTGTGAATTAAACTTCTATCGCGAGTTAAGACCGAGATAAGACATCATCGCATCAAGCGGAAGATGGTCGGGGCGAGAGGATTTGAACCTCCGACCACATGCACCCCATGCATGTACGCTACCAGGCTGCGCTACGCCCCGACTGAGAACAAATTGTATCAGCAACTATTTGGATAGAATTTGCAAAACAGCGTGCAATTCATCGCGTAAGCGCAATTCCCCGCGAGCCTCATCTAAGCGATTTCTGGCACCGCTGATCGTGAAACCTTCTTCGTATAAAAGCGCTCTAATCTTACGTATTAAGACAACCTCATGATGCTGGTAATAGCGACGATTACCTCTACGCTTTTGCGGACTTAGCTGAGAAAACTCTTGCTCCCAATAACGCAGTACGTGAGAACGAACGCCACAAAGATCCGATACTTCACCAATAGTGAAATAACGCTTAGCGGGGATTGGGGGGAGCTGCGAACTAGGCAGCGCCGACCCAGACTCAAATACTGTTTTCTCGAGCATGTGATTCGACAACATCCTTCAACTTTTGGCTGGCATGGAATGTAACAACGCGACGCGCAGCAATCGGTATCATTTGTCCAGTCTTTGGGTTGCGACCTGGGCGAGCTGATTTATTGCGTAACTGGAAATTACCAAATCCAGAAATCTTTACCTCAACACCAGTCTCCAGAGATTCTCCAATACGATCAAAAAACGCATCAATCATATCTTTAGCTTCACGCTTATTCAGGCCAACTTGATCAAAGAGCGCTTCTGAGAGCTCATTCTTGGTTACGGTATCGTTACTAACTAAATCATTCATGACAGAAGCCTCTTCAAACTAAACTGTTACTAATATTAAACCCTAGCGCAGACGGGCTGAGCAATTTTTTTCAAGAGCAGTCAACAAAGCTGTCATAACTGTCTCAATTTGCGCATCCTGCAGAGTTTCCTGGGTGTTCAATAGGGTTATCCGGAATGCCAAGCTCTTCTCATCATCACCCATACTGCTAGAGCCAGATTTTGGCTTGAACTCATCAAATAACTCGATTGCTTTGACAAAGCTCTGCTTCTTAGCATTCATGGCATCAAGTAGAGTCTGCGAAGAGACCGCCTGCTTAACCACTACCGCCAAATCGCGCTGAACTGCAGGAAACTTACTTAACTCTTCTGGCTGCGGAATACCGAGCATACGAACAGACTCTAGGTCTAATTCAAAAAGCACTGGCGCCAATGGTAAATCGTAGGCCTGCTGCAGTCCAGGGTGCAATTCGCCAATCCAGCCAATCTCTTGCTTGCCAGAAGAAGTTATTAAATGGATTCGAGCGCAACGGCCAGGATGAAGTGCAGGATGAACTGCAGCCTGAGTTGTGAAATGCAAGGGATCGAGCACGCGCTCAAGATCACCTTTTACATCAAAGAAATCAACTGCACGATCAGCGATGGCCCACTGTTCTGGAACAAATGAACCGTAAGCCAAGCCGCCAACTTGCTGTGGCTGATGGAAACCAGCCACTTTGCCAGCCTGCTCTTGAATATTAGAGTCACGCTTAAAGACGCGACCCGTTTCGAATAAACGGACACGACCTGCACCCCGATTGAGGTTTGACTTGAGGTTATCCAACAAGCCACCCCAGAGATTGCTTCGCATAACACCATATTGGCTAGCAATTGGGTTAAGAACAGTAATCAAATCTTTTTCAGTCGCGGCAGCTAAACGTTGCTCACTTTCTAAATCAGTAAATCCAAAATTCACAGCCTCTTGATAACCTTGAAGAGCTAAACGCTGACGTAATAAATGCACTCCCCGCTTTGCCTCTGCTTTAGCGCTCATCTTCAACGAAGAGACGGGCGGCACATCAGGAATATTTTCAAAGCCGTACATACGCGCGACTTCTTCAATTAAATCTTCTTCAATTTCGATATCAAAGCGAAAACTTGGTGGCATCACTACAAACACATCGCCAGCCTCTTGCTTAAATTCAAAACCCAAACGATTAAACACATCAGCCACAATTTCAGCCGTCAATGGAATGCCAATGACTTTCATGGCGCGCGCCAAACGCATACTCACTGGCTTACGCTCAGGAATAGCTAGCACTTGGTCATCAATTGGTCCAACTTGGCCACCACATACCTTAACAATCAGAGCACTTAAATACTCTAAACAGTTGGCAGTATTTTGTGGATCAACCCCACGCTCAAAGCGATGCGCTGCATCGGTACTGAAATTAAATCGACGAGCACGCCCTTGAATTGCTGAAGGCTGCCAGTACGCCGCTTCAACATAAATATTTTTTGTGTCGTCAGTCACAGCACAATGATTACCACCCATGATTCCAGCCAATGCAACTGGGCCCGCTTGATCAGCAACCACACCAGCATCTTGTATCTTCCCAGCAGAATCTGGACCTTGTAAAGTTACCGTCTGACCATTTAAAAGCTCAATACTCTCATCTGACTTAGCCCAACGAACAGATAAGTCACCAGTCAATTTGTCAATGTCGAACACGTGGGTCGGCTGACCCATTTCCAGCATAACGTAGTTAGATAAATCCACTAAAGGGGAAATACTTCTTTGACCAGCATTACATAAACGCTGAATAATCCAATCAGGCGTTTTGGCTTTTGGATTAACGCCGCGAATCACGCGACCAGCAAAACGACCACAAAGATCAGTATTTTCAACAGACACTTTCAGCTTGTCTTGTATGGAAACATCTACAGCAGTCCACTTGGGAGCACACAGCGCAGCACCAGTTATAGCAGATACTTCACGTGCCATGCCTATGAGTGAAAGACAATCCGCCTTATTAGGCGTCAATTTAATTACAAAGATCTGATCATCTAGATTTAAATACTGACGAATATCTTCACCCACTGGCGCATCTGTAGGTAACTCCAAAATACCTTCATGATCATCACCCAAGCCTAGCTCGCGACCAGAGCACAGCATCCCCTGGCTTTCAACACCACGTAGCTTGCCTAATTTGATTATGAAGGGCTTACCACCCGCTTCAGCTGGCGGTAATTCTGCGCCAACTAATGCGCAGGGAATTTTGATACCTACACGTGCATTTGGAGCGCCGCAAACAATTTGTAAGTCTTGACCAGTACCTGCATTTACCTTACAGACTCGCAAACGATCTGCATCTGGATGCTGCTCAGCAGAGAGAATTTCTGCGACCACAATCTTCGTAAATGCAGGGGCTACTGAATGCTGCTCCTCAACCTCAAGACCTGCCATAGTCATCGCATGGCCTAAGGCATTACTATCAAGCGAAGGGTTTACATATTGACGTAACCAAGATTCAGAAAATTGCATA
Organism: Polynucleobacter sp. UK-Mo-2m-Kol15; assembly: GCF_018881505.1. Classification (GTDB taxonomy): domain Bacteria; phylum Pseudomonadota; class Gammaproteobacteria; order Burkholderiales; family Burkholderiaceae; genus Polynucleobacter. The sequence goes on from NZ_JACVQC010000001.1 coordinate 1,487,469, forward strand.
TGCGCTATCTACTATTAGAAGGTTGGCGAATTAAGCCGGAAATTGCGCTAAGAAACGGAGATCGTTCTCGAAGAAAAGACGTAAATCATCAACGCCATAACGCAACATCGTCAAGCGCTCTAAGCCAGAGCCAAAAGCAAAACCGGTATAGCGCTCTGGATCAATACCCATATTACGCAATACATTTGGATGAACCTGTCCTGCCCCGGAAATTTCCAACCAGCGGCCGGCTAACTTACCGCCACCAAAAGCCATATCGATTTCAGCCGAAGGTTCAGTAAAAGGAAAATACGAGGGACGGAAACGAACCTGCAATTCATTTGTTTCAAAAAAGGTTCTTAAAAAATCGGTGTACACACCTTTGAGATCTGCAAAAGAAACACTCTCAGAAATCCAAAGCCCTTCAACCTGATGAAACATCGGTGAATGGGTTGCATCACTATCGACTCGATATGTTCTTCCCGGTGCAATTACTTTGATTGGCGGCATCACATCAACATGAGCATATTTCTTTACATGTTCACTCGCATAACGAACCTGAATGGGACTGGTATGCGTGCGCAATAACAAAGGCTTTCCATTGGAATCTTTGCCATCAATATAAAAAGTATCCTGCATAGAACGTGCGGGATGATTCTCGGGGCTATTTAAGGCGGTGAAATTAAACCAATCGGTTTCAATCTCAGGGCCATCAGCCACATCAAAACCAATGGAGCGGAAGATCTCTTCAACACGTTCCCAGGTACGCATCACCGGATGCAGACTGCCTACTGCTTGGCCACGGCCAGGCAAGGAAACATCGATAGACTCAGCGGCAAGTCGTTGCAGCAATACCGCATCAGCCAAAGCTTGGCGACGCTCTTGTAATGCAGCTTCTACTTGGGTTTTGATTTGATTAATTTGGGCACCAGCACTTTTGCGCTCATCAGGCAACATTCCACCAAGCGCTTTTAAACGCTCAGTGAGAACACCTGACTTACCGAGATACTTGGCTTTCGCGTCCTCTAGAGCTGCCGCATCGGCAGCCCCGAGGAAATCACGTTTAGCATCCTCGACAATGTGGTCGAGAGAAACCATTGCAGCTTAGTTTTAAATGAACTAAGAATTAAGCTGCAGCGCTTACTACGGATTTGATCCGAGTAACCAAAGCAGCAAAAGCTGCTTTGTCAGCAATGGCCATATCAGAAATCACTTTACGGTCGAGCTCGATCGCAGCCTTCTTCATACCATTCATGAATACGCTATAGGTCATGTCATGCTGACGAACTGCCGCGTTGATACGAGCAATCCATAAAGCGCGGAATACACGTTTCTTGTTGCGACGGTCACGGTATGCATATTGACCAGCACGCATAACTGCTTGCTTAGCAATACGGAATACATTCTTACGACGTCCACGATAGCCTGTTGCAGCATCGGTGATTTTCTTATGACGGGCTCTTGCTGTAACCCCACGTTTGACTCTTGGCATTTATTTCTCCTAATCTAGTCTGAGGTTAAGCGTATGGAAGCATAGAGCGAATTGACTTAACGTCTGCCTTCGCAACTTCTGTGGAACCACGCAAATGACGCTTGTTCTTTGTGGTCTTCTTGGTGAGGATATGGCGTTTGAAAGCCTGACCTCGTTTGATCGTTCCGCCTGCGCGAACCGTGAAGCGCTTTTTAGCGCTACTCTTGCTCTTCATCTTGGGCATAAAGCACCCCTTCAATTACTTGTGCAACATAGGTGGTAACCGACGGTTACGCTTCCTGTACCTAGAAGCACTTCAAACTGCCAGAGTCTTGCGACTCCTCCCTACATAAGAACCAGGTAGGACCTAGTTACTTAGCCTTACGAATGGGGGCCAATACCATCACCATCTGGCGGCCTTCCATCTTTGGAAACTGCTCGACTTGGCCATGCTCTTGCAAGTCCAACTTCAGGCGCTCCAACATTCTGACTCCGATTTCTTGGTGAGCCATTTCACGACCCCGAAACCGCAGCGTAATCTTTGTCTTATCGCCATCTTCCAAAAAGCGGATTAGATTGCGTAGCTTCACACCATAGTCACCATCATCTGTGCCAGGGCGGAACTTCACTTCCTTCACCTGAATCACTTTTTGCTTGAGCTTTGCTTCATGCAAACGTTTGGCTTCTTGGTACTTGAATTTGCCGAAGTCCATGATCCGGACTACAGGTGGCACAGCAGTCGGAGCAATTTCAACCAAATCGGTCTCTTTCTCTTCCGCCAAAGCCAAGGCTTCACTCAACTTAACTACACCGATGGGTTCTCCATCCAGTCCAATCAGACGCACTTCAGGAGCCGTAATCTCCCGGTTTATGCGCTGCGATTTATCAGTAGCGATCTTCTTAATTCCTTTAAAAAAACAATAAAAACCATTCCACCCCTAGCTAGGCTCGGGTCCGACTTTCTGGGAAATATCCTGCTGGAGTCGGGCAACGAAGGCATCAAGAGGCATTACACCTAAATCCACTCCGCCACGGGCACGAACGGCCACCGAATTACTTTCTGCTTCTTTATCCCCTACAACTAACAAAAATGGGAGCTTCTGTAATGCGTGCTCGCGTATTTTATACGTAATTTTCTCATTTCGCAAATCAGATTCAACTCTAAACCCTTGTTTTTTCAGAGATTGCTGGACTTTTTGTGCGTAGGCAGCGGAATTATCGGAGATATTGAGGACTACAGCCTGGGTCGGGGCGAGCCAAACTGGCATATTTCCGGCATGGTTTTCGATCAAAATACCAATAAAACGCTCCAAGGATCCCACAATTGCCCTGTGAAGCATTACTGGGGCCTTACGAGTATTCTCTTCTGTAACGTATTCGGCACCTAAGCGGGCCGGCATTGAGAAATCCACCTGGATCGTGCCGCACTGCCAAGTACGCCCAATCGAGTCCTTGAGGTGATATTCGATCTTTGGACCATAAAAAGCGCCCTCGCCTGGCAATTCTTCCCACTCTTGGCCTGAGGCAGTCAAGGCGCCACGCAAAGCAGCCTCGGCCTTATCCCAAATCGCATCATCACCAACGCGTTTTGCCGGGCGCAAGGCTAGCTTGACAGCGACTTCAGTAAAACCAAAATCCTGATAGACCTCACGAACCGCCTTATCAAATGCAGCTACTTCTGACTGAATCTGATCTTCGGTGCAAAAAATATGGCCATCATCTTGTGTGAAGCCACGAACACGCATCAAGCCATGCAATGCGCCTGAGGGTTCATTGCGGTGGCACTGACCAAACTCACCGTAACGCAATGGCAACTCACGATAACTATGTAAGCCGGAATTAAAAATCTGCACGTGTCCTGGACAGTTCATCGGCTTTAATGCGTAAGCACGATTCTCCGACTCGGTCGTAAACATATTTTCTTTGTAGTTATCCCAGTGACCAGACTTCTCCCACAATCCACGATCGAGAATTTGTGGAGCCTTCACTTCTTGATAACCTTCGCGCTGATAAACGCGGCGCATGTACTGCTCAACCTCTTGCCAAATAGACCAGCCTTTTGGATGCCAGAAAATTAAACCTGGTGCCTCAGGTTGAAAGTGAAATAAATCTAAGAACTTACCAAGGCGACGATGATCACGCTTCTCAGCTTCTTCCAGCATATGTAAATGCGCATCTTGATCTTCTTTTTTCAGCCAAGCTGTGCCATAGATCCGCTGTAGCATCTCATTCTTACTATCACCACGCCAGTAAGCACCAGCAACGCTGAGAAGCTTAAATACCTTTAGTTTGCCAGTAGATGGCACGTGGGGTCCGCGACATAAGTCGGTGAACTTCCCTTCCGTGTACAAAGAAACATCCTCACCTTGCGGAATGCTAGTAATAATTTCTGCCTTATAGTTTTCGCCTTGATCTTTGAAAAACTTGACAGCCTCATCGCGCGGCATCACCGTACGAGTTACTGGCTCGTCTTTTTTAGCAAGCTCCGCCATTTTCCGTTCAATTGCGACTAGATCTTCCGGAGTAAATGGACGATGAAATGAGAAGTCGTAATAAAAACCGTTGTCGATCACAGGCCCGATTGTGACCTGCGCATCCGGGAAGAGTTCTTTAACGGCATAAGCCAATAAGTGTGCAGTGGAGTGACGCACAATATCGAGAGCCTCTGGGCTCTTATCGGTGATGATGGCCAATTGACTATCTTTATCGATAACAAAGCTGGCATCAACCATCTTGCCATCAACAATGCCGCCAAGGGCAGCTTTGGCTAGACTACTTCCAATGCTTTGGGCAACATCAAGAACGCGCACGGGAGCATCAAACTCACGTTTAGATCCATCTGGCAGAGTAACTACAAGCATGACCACTCCATCTTATTAAGATTCAGCCAATTGACTGATGTACTGCATAACACCCACCAAAAAGAAAGCGCGGAAGCTTTTGGGCAACCGCGCACTTTTGGGTCTTTATTCGTTGGTAGGCTCGATTGGACTCGAACCAACGACCCCCACCATGTCAAGGTGGTGCTCTAACCAGCTGAGCTACGAGCCTATATCGACATAGAGTTTATCACCGGCGGCGCACTTGGGTCACCCCTTTGACCTCTTCGAGGCTATTTTGAACTAAGCGCAAGGCTTCCGAGTCCTTAATTTCTACGGTCAACAGTATTTGAGCAAGGCCTCTTTTGGCGGATTTACGCAAATCAATGACGTGAATACCTTGCCTTGTCAGAATCTCAAATAGTTCACGCATGAGCTCAGGGCGATCTAGGCCGGTTACCGCCAAATCCGCTGGAAATACTCGTTTAACCTCATTTCTAGTCACCGTTTCAAGGCTAGATTCATTCCAGGCTGTTTGGATTACACGTTCAGGAGCGCGATCCAGGAGACCCCTAAAAGTTTTGCAAGATCGGCGATGAATTGATACTCCACGACCTTGAGTCACAAAACCGGCAATCGCATCAGGGGGGACAGGTCGACAACAACGCGCCAACTGCGTCAACAGTGAATCCACTCCAACCACCAATACATCGCCTACGTGGCCCTGCTTTTGGGTACTTTGTTTAAGAATAATTTCTGGAGCAGGTGCAATCACCTTAGTCTCAGGCTTTTGCTCTTCTTTGCTGATGATGGATTTAGCTCCCGCCTCTTCATCATCCAAAGCATTAAACCAAGCACGTACTCGAGTACGGCCACGCTGTGATCGCAAGTAATTTCTGCCAGGACTAATCCAGTCTCGCGAGGGGCCGCCATGCTTCACAGCGATGATTTCAATGGTTTGACCATTTTGGAGCGGTGTATCCAGTGGCACCATCGCACCGTCAACGCGAGCACCGCGACAGCGATGACCGAGGTCAGTGTGAACTGCATAAGCAAAGTCAATAGGAGATGAGCCCTTCTCCAATGAAATCACCTTTCCCAGTGGAGTGAGAACATAAATATGATCATCAATCTCATGATGCTTAAGTTGCTCCCAAGCATCCTCCTTCCAGGAGATAAGCTGTCTTGCCCAAGCAATCTGACGCTCATAGGCTACTGCCGCACTATGTGTGCCAGTTTGATGGCTTAGATTTGGATCGTTGGACTTATTTTTCGGCGGAGTTGCAGCACCAATATAAGCGCCCTCCTTATAGCGCCAATGTGCAGCTAAGCCATACTCGGCCTGTTGATGCATTTCATTGGTACGCACCTGAATCTCAAATGCGGTGCCATGCTCATCCATCACTACGGTATGCAAAGATTGATAGCCATTGGGTTTTGGCCTAGCAATATAGTCATCAAATTCACGTGGTACTGGCTGCCAAATGTTATGAACTATTCCCAAAATAGCGTAACAGGCTTTGACGTCATCGACTAAAACCCTGAATGCTCTAACATCATAAAGATTGGCAAAGTCGAGTGACTTACCCTGCATCTTTTTCCAGATACTGTAAATATGCTTTGGGCGACCCTGAATCTCACCCTGAATATGAGCAGCATTTAATTCCTCTTTGAGCCTTTTCACAATTTGCTCAATAAAGAATTCACGCTCTATGCGTTTGCCATCCAACATCTTGGCAATGTTCCGATAGATTTGTGGAGATAGAACTCGAAACGCCAAGTCCTCCATTTCCCATTTCATTTGCCAAATCCCGAGGCGATTAGCAAGACTTGCATCTATATTCAGAATCTCTTGCGCCCAAGCTTTAGGCATCTCCATCTTTTCTTGAGTAATCCAACGCAGCGTTTGTAGGCGAGAGGCAAGATAAATCAGAACGACGCGCAAATCATCGCCAAAGGCGAGCAACATCTTTCTAAGCATTTCTTCTTGCCCAGAAATACTTAGACCGCCATCGTTACGTACAAGCTTGGCTTGAGCCTGCCTTAGGCCGCGGTACCCAATCAGTAGTCTGGCTGATTCATCACCAATGAGTTTGGTGAGTGATTCTTTGCCATGAGTGCGTGCAATATTGCCTGCAGCAGTTAGCGTTGCTTCGTCTAGATGAAGTTGTTTGAGAATACTAAAAACGCCAGCAGCATGGTTTTCGGAAGGCTCACCATACCAGCCATCAATAATTTTGATGCTCTCAGATGCATTGCCAATATTTGACATAGGCGACTGAAATCCTTAACTAAAGAATTCTTTTGCTAAAGCAATTTGCTCTGACTTAACAAAAGCAGGCGCATGCCCTACCCCCGGAATTTCAATACTCCGAATATAGGGATTGACCTTACACATCTCAGCTACTGTTTTAGCTGAGAGTAAATCTGAGTCGCCACCTCGTACGATCAGCATCGGGATGTGAATTTGCTTGAATGCATGCCACATTGCCATTTCTCCCGCTTTTGCCATGATGGGATTGACTGATGCAAACGGTACAGAAATATCTGGGTCATAGTGCATTGCCCAAAGACCATCTTTTTGCACTAGCATTGGGCCGTTATAAATCTCCCACTCTTCTGCAGTATGAGCGCCAAATGAAGCGCAGATCTCATTCAAACGCTGCAATGCATCAGCACGATTGGTAAAGCCAAATGGCTGACCTACATAGGAACCCAAGCGCTTAATGGCCTCAGGTTCAATGCGTGGGCCCACATCATTAATCAACATTCGACGAATCGGATTCTTGGGCATTGAGGCATAGACCATACCAATCAGACCACCCATGGAAGTTCCAAACCAATCCACTTGAGAGACGCCTAAATGTGCAATCAAACTCGACATATCGGCAACATATTGGGGAACAGCATAGAGCATTGGATTCTTTAATCGATCGGAATCACCTCGACCCACCACATCAGGACAGACAACGTAATAATCTTTACTCATCGCCTCTGCTAGGGTGATAAAGTCACTGCCCCTTCGGGTTAGACCATGAACGCAGATCAAGACCTTTGGATTATTGGGATTTCCCCAGGCGTGATACGCCATACGATGGGAATCGTCACCACTGGTGCAAGCCACATAAAAAGTATCGCCGTGATGAATTACATCAGATTGTTTAATTTCATCTGTGAGCCGTTCATCGTGCGTATATTCATTCACCATGGCCGAAATTTCGGGCTGCAGGGTTACATGATCAATACCATGTTTATTTAAAAGCATCTCGTTAATACGAGCCATGATTTCTGGCCAATCATTTATACGCTCAATTTCAATATGACCAATCAAAGCTGGGAAGCTAGGCGTCATTTCCCAAACATGTAAATCATGAACCGCCAGTACACCTGAGACCTTTTTTAAATCCCGACCGACTTCAAGATAATCAATGTGTAGTGGAACACCTTCCATTAAAAAATGATAAGACTCGCGCAAGATAGAAATAGTGGATTTCAAGATCAGTAACGAGACGAGGATAGAAAGAATTGCATCGATCGGCATCCAACCGGTAAGCTGAATAACCACGCCAGCGATTAGAGCAGCTACGGAGCCCAATAAATCCCCCATGACATGCACTAAGGCGGCGCGAGTATTCACACTTTTCTTATCACGTGAAAGTACCCATGCCACTACGATATTCATTAGCAAACCAATTGCGGCTACAACTGTAACTGTCAATCCATCCACTTGGTGAGGATCATAAAATCGGCTTACCGCTTCCACCACAATCCACACCACTAAAGCCAACATCGCAATACTATTTACAAAGGCAGCTAATGCCTCCGCACGCCCAAACCCAAAAGAATGCTTTGGCGAAGGGGGACGTCTAGAAATAATTTGAGCTAATAAAGCCAATCCCAATGCGGCTGCATCCGTCACCATATGACCTGCATCTGATATCAGGGCTAGTGAATTAGCGAAATAAGCTGCTGCCCCCTCCACTCCGGAAAAACCCAGAGTCAGCACTAGGGCAATTAATAATAAATTTTGATTGGAGACTTCTTTTGCATGAGAGTGCTTAGCATCACCCTGCTTGTGTGCGTGAAGCGAATGGTCTACAGCACTCATAAAAGACTCTTTAGAAATAGAAATGGGGTCAATGACCCCATTATTTCACTATCCGATGAAAAGGGTTAAAAGCGCGAGGTATCAACAGGAGCACCTGTTTTGGCAATCACCTCTTCTTTAGTTACGCCAGGAGCCAATTCAACCAAGTTCAAACCACCAGGAGTGACATCTAAAACGCAGAGATCAGTAATGATTTGGCTAATCACACGTACACCAGTTAATGGCAATGTACATTTAGGCAGAATCTTCAACTCTTCCGTGCCGTCTTTTTTCTTAGCAACGTGCTCCATCATTACCACCACATGCTTTACACCTGCTACCAAATCCATCGCACCACCCATACCCTTAACCATTTTCCCAGGAATCATCCAGTTGGCTAAGTCACCATACTCACTCACTTGCATTGCTCCCAAGATGGCGATGTTGATTTTGCCGCCACGAATCATTCCAAAGGAATCAGCTGAGGAAAATATCGAAGAGCCTGGCAAAGTAGTAATGGTTTGTTTACCAGCATTAATCAAATCAGCATCAATGGTGTCCTCAGTAGGAAATGGGCCGATACCCAGTAAACCATTTTCTGATTGCAGCCAGACTTCCATATTTTTTGGTACATGATTAGCTACTAATGTAGGCATACCAATTCCGAGGTTTACGTAGTAACCATCTCTTAATTCTTTAGCAGCCCGTGCTGCCATTTCATCTCTTGTCCAAGGCATATCGATCTTTCTATTTGTATTCTGTACTGTCAGGCTAAATTAAGAGGCAGATAAGGTACGCTGCTCAATACGTTTTTCAGGAGCACTATTCACAACCAGGCGATGAACATAAATACCTGGAGTATGAATTTGATCTGGATCGAGCTCGCCGTTCTCTACAATCTCTTCCACTTCAGCAACCGTGATCTTGCCAGCCATAGCCACAACTGGATTGAAATTACGTGCGGTATAGCGATAAATCAAGTTACCTGATTTATCAGCCTTCCATGCTTTAACAAGAGAAATGTCAGAAACAAGTGCATGCTCCATGATGTAGCGCTCGCCGTCAAACTCCTTTTCTTCTTTGCCTTCAGCAATCAAAGTGCCAACACCGGTTTTGGTATAGAAAGCAGGAATACCGCAACCACCTGCACGCAACTTTTCTGCCAGCGTTCCTTGTGGAGTAAATTCCAACTCAAGCTCACCGGCTAAAAATTGCCGCTCAAACTCTTTGTTTTCACCAACATAAGAGGCAATCATCTTTTTAACTTGTCTTGAATTCAATAGCAGACCTAAACCGAAGCCATCAACCCCAGCATTATTGGAAATTGCCGTCAAATTTTGAGCACCAAGATCCTTTACCGCTTGAATTAGCGTCTCAGGAATTCCACACAGGCCAAAACCGCCAACAGCCAGCTTTTGACCATCCCTCAAGATATCCCTCAAGGCATCTACAGCCGATGGGTATGTTTTATTCATAAATTCGTCCTAATATTGCCAAAAAAGGTAAAAAAGTAATCATAACGCTTTAGGCTCCCCACCACACCAGCAATGCTCACCAACCTAGTTTTTCTAGCTTAGAACTAAACTATAGGTATGTTTAGAGGCTAAATAAGAAGTAGAAATGCTAAAAATCCTCAAAATCCATTAAGCACCTATTGTTAAGTATTGTCGGAGAAATGAAATGACTGCCCAGGAATTACTCGAACAGTTTGGACCTAGAGAATCCATGGACTATGACTTGGTCATCGTCGGAGGTGGCCCAGCTGGCTTATCTGCAGCCATCAAAGCAAAGCAGCTGGCCAATGTATCCGGCAAAGAGCTTACCGTCTGCGTCCTTGAAAAGGGATCCGAAATTGGTGCGCATATCCTCTCTGGCGCAGTCATGGACCCCAAGGCATTGACTGAACTCTTTCCAGACTGGAAAGAATTAGGTGCGCCACTGGATACCGAGGTTACCCAAGATCAATTTTTGTTTCTAACAAAGAGTGGTTCATTTCAAGTTCCGAATTGGATGTTGCCCCACTGCTTTAAGAATGAAGGTAACTATATTGTTAGTCTAGCCAATGTCACGCGCTGGCTTGGTCAGCAAGCTGAAAATTTAGGCGTAGAAATTTTTCCAGGATTTCCTGCTGCAGAAATTCTGTATAACGAACAAGGTGCAGTTTGCGGCGTTATTACTGGCGCAATGGGCTTAGACAAAGAAGGTCAGCCTACTGATCAATTTCAACTCGGGATGGAGTTACGCGCCAAGTACACCCTGTTTGCCGAGGGTTCACGTGGTCATTTAGGCAAACAATTGATTAGCAAGTTTGCATTGGATAATGATGCCGATCCTCAGAGCTACGGCATTGGCATTAAAGAATTATGGGAAGTCGAGCCCTCCAAGAGTAAACCCGGCCTAGTAGTTCATACGGCAGGCTGGCCATTAGAGAGTGATACCTATGGTGGCTCATTCTTGTATCACTTGGGTGATAACAAAGTTGCAGTAGGACTTGTAGTTGGCCTTTCTTATAAAAACCCTTATCTCTCACCTTTTGAAGAATTCCAACGCTATAAGTTACATCCAAAGATTCGTGAGACATTTGAAGGCGGAAAACGCTTGGCCTATGGTGCTAGAGCCCTTACTGCTGGAGGCTTAAATAGCTTACCTAAAACTGTATTCCCGGGTGGAGCACTCATTGGTTGCGATGCTGGATTTTTAAATGCTTCACGCATCAAGGGAAGTCACGCTGCTATCAAGACCGGCATGCTAGCTGCCGAGGCTGCATTTGCAGCACTTGGAGAGAATCGCTCAGCAGATATCTTAACTGCGTATCCAAGCGCCTTTAAGAATAGCTGGCTACATACCGAGTTAAGCCAAGCGCGTAACTTTAAGCCCTGGATGTCAAAAGGACTTTATATCGGCACACTCATGGTTGGCCTGGAGCAAAAGCTTTTGGGCGGCAATATGCCTTGGACAATTCACTTAAAGCATGCAGATCATGAGTGCCTAGAACCAGCAGCACTGCATCAACCAATCGACTATCCAAAGCCAGACGGCAACATCACTTTTGATCGTCTCTCATCTGTATTTATCTCGAATACCAATCACGCTGAGAATCAACCAGTCCATCTCACTCTAAAAGATGCATCGCTACCGGTGGGCTTAAATCTCAAAACCTATGCGGGTCCAGAGCAACGTTACTGTCCTGCTGGCGTGTATGAGTATGTAGAAAAAGATGGTCAAGCACAATTACAAATAAATGCGCAAAACTGCGTACATTGCAAAACATGCGACATCAAGGATCCAAGCCAAAATATTATTTGGATTACTCCAGAAGGTGGTGGTGGCCCCAATTACGGATCAACGTAAGCTTGCTCTTCACTGCAACCCATTATGCGGACGCAGCTTCTGAATTGCCATGCCTGCTAGTCCGCATGCTAGAGCTGACATCACAAACACATTGCGCGGCTGAGTTGCATCCCATAACCAGCCAGCAACTAAACCCCCTAGTGTTCCACCTAAACCATAAGATACGGTTGCCATTACAGCCTGCCCTCGAGCCTGCAGTGGACCTGTAAACCAGCGTTGTAATAATTTAGTAGCTGCACTATGGTGTGCACCAAAGGTAGCAGCGTGCATCAGTTGAGCCAAAATCAGTACCCAGGTTAGGGGAAAAAAAGCAATCAAGATAAATCGGCAGACGCCGATACCAAAAGCCATTTGCAAGACTACTTCGGCATCTAGACGACTCAGAACCTTGCTTTGGAAATAAAAGAAAATCACTTCAGCACCTACGCCTAATGCCCAGAACAAACCAATCTGGAATTTGTCGTAACCCAAATCTGCCAAGTAAAGAGAATAAAAAACATACAAAGCTGCATGCGCAAAGATCATAAAAAATCCCGACAGCAAAAACCAACGCACATCGGGATTAAATAAAACAATCAGAAGCTCACCTTTCACCATCTTGCGACGCTCCATCTTAGGCTCATGTAAGCGAAAGGTGACTAAGGCCAAGCACATCAGAATTACCGTACCCACAATGGGATAAAGCTCGATACCTTTCCGCTGAAATAACTCACCAGCAAATAAAACCATCGCAATAAAACCAATCGACCCCCATAAACGCAAACGACCATAACGTTTATCGAATGAATTGTCTTTAAATAAAGCATGGACCGTTGCGGACTCACCCAATGGCATCAAGCTACTCAGGATAGTGTGCAATACAAACATCCAAACGAAGAAGCTAATGTAGCTTTGAAGAAAAAAGATACATAAAAAAGTAACTGCTGCTAGGCATGAGCAAAAACGAATGATGCCGATACGATCAGATAAATAGTCGGATAACCATCCCCAGGAGAATGGTCCTACTATACGGGTAATTTGCAGCATAGACATTAAGATAGCAATCTCAATCACATTAAAACCGCGATCGAGAAAAAAGAGGCTAGCGTATGGAGAAACTAAGCCAACATAAGCGAAATATAAAAAGAAAAAGGACCCGAAGGCCCAACGCACTGATGGTGTCATTTTCTTTTTCTTAGATACTTTTTTTAATGAGTTGGAGAGCCCGGACGACCGGCTGGTATTGCCGGTACGGAATGCTCCACATCTCCACACTGAGCGCGGTGACGCAAAGCGTGATCAATCAATACTAAGGCTAGCATCGCTTCCGCAATAGGTGTAGCCCGTATACCAACGCAAGGATCGTGACGACCTTTGGTTTGAACGGTGATAGGTTTACCATGCAAATCAATCGATTCTTTTGGACTCAAAATACTAGAGGTGGGTTTGATTGCAATCGATACACGCAAATCTTGACCGGTACTAATCCCTCCTAAGGTGCCGCCACTATGGTTGCTATCGAAGCCATCCGAATGTAATTCATCCCCATGCTCGCTACCGCGTTGGGATACCGACCTAAAGCCAGCACCAATCTCAACACCTTTGACGGCATTGATGCCCATCATGGCATGAGCAATATCGGCATCTAACTTATCAAATAAAGGCTCACCTAATCCAATAGGTACATTACGCGCCCGCACCTCGATCTTCGCACCACAAGAATCTCCCGCTTTACGCAGAGAGTCCATATAGGCCTCCAATTGAGGAACGATATCTGCATTTGCAGCAAAGAAAGGATTGCCTTCAATGAATGATGCATCTTGAAACGGAATTTCAATTTCACCTAGTTGACTCATATAGCCATAAAACTCAGTGCCATATTGTTCCTTGAGCCATTTCTTAGCAATTGCTGCCGCAGCAACTACGGGTGCAGTTAATCTTGCTGAAGAGCGTCCACCACCTCGGGGATCGCGCAAACCGTATTTATAGTGATAGGCGTAGTCAGCGTGGCCAGGTCTAAATGTTTGCAGGATATTGCCGTAATCTTGACTTCGCTGATCCGTATTTCGAATCAGTAAGCAAATGGGTGTACCAGTAGTTTTTCCTTCATACACGCCAGATAGGATTTCAACCTTGTCCGCCTCTTGACGTTGTGTTACGTGGCGAGATGTGCCAGGCCTGCGGCGATCCAAGTCAATCTGTAAGTCTGCCTCACATAAGAACATGCCTGGGGGGCAACCATCAACAACGGCGCCTATCGCGGGACCATGGGATTCACCAAAAGTGGTGACGGCAAAGAGAAGGCCTAAAGTGTTTCCTGACATTCCAACATTATGTCATTGCTTGGGGCCTTGGGCTAGGCAGTCTTAGGAAGAGGCCTTTTCAGGCTCTTCCGGCCAGTCACGGATGTATGCCTTGAGCATGGTATTTTCAAAATCCTGAGCCTCAACAACCGATTTAGCGACGTCGTAGAAAGAAATCACCCCCATCAGCATTTTTTGATCAATCACCGGCAAATAGCGGGCATGCTCAACCAACATCATCCGGCGCACTTCATCAATCTCTGTTTCCATATTGCATGTCAGCGGCTTGGCATTCATAACGCTGCGAACTTTAAGGTCATCCAATTTGCCATGGTGCTGAGCCAAAGCCGCAATGACCTCACGAAATGTCAGGATGCCCACTAACTTTTCATACTCCATTACCACTAAGGAGCCAATATCGTGCTCACTCATGACCAAAACAGCAGTTTGCAAAGCAGTGTCTGGCGCTACTGTAAAAAGCGTACTGCCCTTCACGCGCAATATGTCACAAACTTTCATACGGTCTCCAACGATGAATTCTTATTTAAACAATATATTCTTAAGCCCCTAAGGAATCAAGGGTCATATGAGGTATTTCAGTAACGAATAACCCTAACAAAACCACTTCGAATACTAGGTAGGTTGGCCACCAGAACGGCGCCGGCCAGGGTAATCCACCAAGTTAGATAAATCCAAATAAGCGCCAAAGGAAAGATTGCAAAGGCGCCATAGACGGTTTTATAAAAAGCAACATTAGTTAAAAATAGACCAAAACCAAACTTCATTAACTCAAAAGTAAGTGCAGCAAAAAAAGCACCACTCAAAGCATCGCGCCATTGAATTTGGGTGTATGGAAGAATTTTGTAAGCCACTGAGAATACAGACATGGCCAGCAAAACAGGCACGACCGTGGCAAATAAACCTAGACCAAAACTTAAGGTTTCAGTCCATCCCTCTGCCGCACTAAATAGGAGGCCACTCAAGTAGGTTCCAATTCCTAAGAGGATAGGGCCTAATATGGTTGCGGATGAATAAATCGCTATCTTCTTTAAAATAGGGCGACTTTGAGTAACACGAAAAATTTGATTAAATGCACTCTCAATCACCGCCATTGTCATGATTGTCGTAATCACCAGACCAAGCAAACCAATTAAGGTAAGTCCTTTAGCTTGGGCTGAAAATTGATCAAGATAGTTAAAGACTTGCTGATTCAAACCCCCGGGCATATAGGTATCTAGCAACCAGGCCTGAAAGGCATACTTAATTCGAATCACGCTGGGGAGATACCCAATCAAAATCGAGGCTACCGTCAGCATTGGGATCAAGGAAAGCGTAGTAGTGAAGGCTAAGCTAGCCGCGACCTGCTTCAGATTTTGGCCGCGATTACGCTCCCATATCTCTTTTCCAAGAGAGAGCCATAATTGAGGATTCCGTATGAGGCGCATCGCCCATATCATAAGAGATAAGAGAGCAATATGAGTCAATCCGACATTTTAGTTTTGTACTACTCGCGCTATGGGTCTACCCGGGATTTGGCGCGCCTGATTGCCGAAGGCATTGAAAGCGTTCCTGGAGTAAATGCCCGGATGCGCACTGTTCCGCCAGTATCTGCAGTATGTGAGTCCACAGAGGCAGCAGTTCCATCTGATGGAGCTCCTTATGTTGAATACTCAGACCTCAAAGAATGTAGGGGTCTAGCCCTGGGATCCCCAACTCGATTTGGCAATATGGCCGCACCCATGAAATACTTCTGGGATGGCAGTTCTTCGGAGTGGATGAATGGCGCATTGATTGGCAAGCCAGCCTGCGTCTTTACCAGTACTGGCAGCTTGCATGGCGGACAGGAGAGCACTTTGCTCACCATGATGATCCCCCTGCTTCACCACGGCATGATGATCATGGGGATTCCGTACAGCGAACCGGACCTTATGAGTACCTCGACTGGTGGCAGTCCTTATGGAGTCACCCACCTCGCTCATGCTGATGGCCGAGCACCGATTAGCACAGAAGAGCAACGCTTAGCTAAAGCCCAAGGTAAAAGACTGGCTCTGGCAGCACTCAAACTCATTTAAGGATTTATGTTTAAAAGCTGGCTCTCCAAAAACCCCTACCAACTGATTGCTACCGCAGCCTTTATTGACCTCTTTATTTTGTGCGTTGCCTGGGAATGGTTTGTTTCCCCCCTCAGACCTGGTGGATCTTGGCTAATACTGAAGGCTATTCCCCTCTTATTTGCCATACCGGGGCTGTGGAAAGGAAATGTCTACACCATGCAGTGGGCATCGATGCTGATCCTTCTTTACATCACCGAAGGCCTGGTCCGCATCCTGGAAACAGGGACTAATTTCTGGATGGCCACCCTAGAAACCACCATAGCTACTGTCGGCTTTGTATGCTTACTCATGTTCCTAAAACCAATCAAAGCACGAGCTAAAGCAGCAAAAAAAGAGCTCACGACAACAGAAATGTCCAAATAGAAGCCCTAAAAAAGCTTATTTGACCGATTTTTGCTCATTTTTTAAAAATATTACTTATTTCTGTCATCTCATCTAGTTTTCCATGCGTTGTATGCCCATGGAGGTGACAAATATGTCAACAAGACTTAAAAGTTGGGCCCGCGCAGTTGAACAAATCGACCTGTCCAAAAGGACGCCGGAAGTCGCCATTGGCTATTTAGATAGCAAGTATCGCGATATTGCTTGGCGTTATATCCGCATTCTAGGCTTTGAGCGCACCATTAGCTTTATGGCCAGCAACAACTTCCACCCAGAATAATCCTGCAAAAACCTTTGCACTCCAATAAACCCAGATGAGCTATTCATCTGGGTTTTTGTGTTTCTGGGAGCCCAAAAACCCAAAAGGCCAATAGTAGAAAGGCTATTCCAGCGCACGATCCTGAAAACAAAAAGGCGTAGCTCGGATTAAAAGATTCATAAAGCCATCCAAATATTAACGATGCGGGTAGCAGCATTAAGCCAGACACTAGATTGAACCAGCCAAAAGCCGTACCCGCCATCCCCTTTGGAGCTAAGTCAGCTACCAGCGCCTTCTCCACCCCTTCAGTCGCCGCCTTAAACAGCCCATAGATAGCAAATAAGCCATATAGCATCCATAGGCTGGTGCCAGAAAAACTCATGGCCATATAGAAGAATACAAACGCAGCCCAGGCAATCAGGATAAAGTTCTTACGGCTGAATCGATCCGAAAGTGCCGAAAGAGGCGTTCCAAAAACGGTGGTAATCAGGGAGATAGCCGCCCACAATAGAGGAATCTGCTCCTGGGGTACGCCAAGCTCTCTTGCTCTTAATAACAAAAACATATCGGATGAATTTGCCAAAGCAAATATACCGGCAACCAAAATATAACGCTTGAATTGTGGTGGCAGCCCCTCAAGCGACCATGACAATGGCTTCACTTCAGCTTGCTGGCGAAGCGGTTCCCTAAGGCAAAGAGCCAAGCCCACGGCAATTACTCCCGGAATAATTGCCCACAAAAAGATATCCCTCAATGGAATGCCTATAGATAGCAAAAAAGCTGCCATCAAGGGTCCAATAACTGCGCCTGCGTTATCCATAGAACGATGAAGACCAAAGGTAATACCCCGCTGCTTAGGATCAATACTCTCTGCCAACAAGGCATCTCGAGGTGAACTTCTCAAGCCCTTGCCAAGGCGGTCAGTGAAGCGAATACATAAAACCCATGTCCAAGAGTTGGCGATCGCAATGAGAGGCCTGCCAATGCCAGCCAAGAAATAGCCAATCACAATCCAAGGCTTGGTCTTTTTTGTGCGATCAACAATCACACCAGAAATCAATTTAAAGATACTGGAAGTAGCCTCAGCAATTCCCTCAATCAGTCCTAGAGCCTTAGGGCCAGCCATCAGCACAGTGGCAAGGTAAAGCGGCATCAGGGGATACAGCATCTCACTCGCAGCATCGTTCACAAAACTAATGAGGCCAATGAGCCAGACGGTTCGGGGGAGAGAAAATAAAGTCTTGAGCATACAGACCCAATGTAGCATCAAATTAAATGTGGTCCTGACTGTCACAATCGCTTGAAACTCATCTCAATTAAACGTAGGATCGTCGGGTAGGCGTCAGCCTTTTATTCAGTTTTTACATATAGCGCTCTCTATAAAGGATCCATCATGAGTCAGAAAAAATTAGTTAAGCAATTATTAAAAAAACTAGACAAGCTCGAAGCCGATAGAGAGAAGTTGATCGACAAACTTGCAAAAGCATTAGATAAGCTTGAGAAAAAAACTCCAGCTAAGAAAGTTGTTGCCAAGAAAGCGCCTGCGAAAAAGGTAGCAGCTAAGAAAGTTGCAGCTAAAAAAGCTCCAGCTAAAAAAGCGCCTACGAAGAAAGCTCCAGCTAAGAAAGTAGTTACTAAAAAAGCTCCAGTGAAAGTAGTTGCGCCAACAACAAGCGCTTAATAAAAAAATATGTTTAAGGTAAAAGCTGCCCGTGAGTAAATCTTTAGTTCCGGAACATACTTACGAGGCAGATTTACGACTACTTCAAATTGAGTTAGTCAAACTACAGCACCACATTATTCAAAAAGGTAAACGTCTCTTGGTCATCTTTGAGGGGCGCGATACCGCTGGCAAAGATGGGTCCATTAAAAGCATTACCGAGCATTTAAGCCCAAGGGATAGCAGAGTGGTTGCCTTAAGCAAGCCCTCCCCGCGCGAAGAAGGCGAATGGTATTTCCAAAGGTATGTTGCACAGCTTCCTACTGCTGGTGAATTCGTATTATTCAACCGCAGTTGGTACAACCGCGCCGGCGTAGAAAAGGTGATGGGATTTTGTACGGATGAACAGTACAAACAGTTTATGAATACGGTGAATGACTTTGAGTCTTTATTGGTTGGGTCTGATATTCAAGTAATCAAGTATTACCTAGACATTAACAAAGAGGAGCAGGCTCTACGACTTAAAGATCGTGCAAAAGATCCATTAAAGCAATGGAAGATTAGTCCGATTGATCAAAAAGCACAAAAAATGTGGGGCGCCTACTCAGATGCAAGAGACAAGATGCTCAAACACACCAGCTCATCAAACGCACCTTGGACTGTAATTAGCGCAAATGATAAGAAACTGGCTCATCTAAACCTGATAGCAGATCTACTGTCGCGACTGAATTATCCAGACAAAGATAAGAGCATCCTTAAGATAGATCCTAAAATCGTACTCAATTGGCCAGCAAATTCTAAAAAACTTCCCAAGCTATCTAAGTAACTTAATTAGGCAAAAAAGAGTTCGGCCTCCTCAAGCAACTCAAGCGGCAACTCCTCAGGAATATAGTGGCCACAAGGCAGCGCCTTGCCAGAAACATCCTCAGCCACCCCCTTCCAGTCATCTATTGGTGAGAAACATTTGGCGACTAGGCCACGTTCGCCCCACAGAACTCTCAAGGGCATTTGCAATTTTTTACCAGCATCTCTATCGGCACGATCATGAATTAAATCAATTGAGGCTGCGGCACGATAGTCCTCACACATCGCATGCATGGACTCTGGATTACTTGCTCCAGCAAGATATTCAGCCCAGGGTAGTGAATCAAAAATTCCAATACCAGCATGTCTACCCATATGATTTCTAAGCCAGAACTCTGGGTTAGCACCGATCATCGTTTCTGGAATGGGATGCTCCTGGATTAAGAAAAACCAATGCCAATACCCCTTTGCAAATGCCATACTAGTGTTCTCATACATGGTGAGCGTTGGTGAGATATCCAATACCATCAAACGCGCTACGCTATCTGGAAAATCCATCGCTAAACGATGGGCAACTCGACCACCCCGATCATGACCTAGAAGAAAGAATTTTTGATGCCCGAGCGCCTGCATGAGTGCGTGTTGATCAGCAGCCATCGCTCTTTTTGAATAGGTAGAGTGATCCCCTTCACCAGCCGGTTTTGATGAGGCGCCATAACCCCTAAGATCTGCTAAAACAACATTAAACTGCTTTGCTAATGTAGGCGCAATATGCCGCCAAATTGCTTTCGTTTGAGGAAAGCCATGAAGTAATAAGATGGGTGGTCCGCTACCAGCAGTCTGACAGGAAATGTGGATGGGGCCATCATCAGAAGGAATTTCAATTACAGACTCCTTGAAACCTTCAATGCGCAATGTCATCCTATACCCCAATAAAAAGAGCCGTTTAAGAGTCTCTTTAGCTTTGTTAACTACTACCGATCGGCTATTTTCTCAATTTCCTGAACCGTGACAAAGCCTTTATTCTGCTGATCAATTCTACTAAAATTGTCATAGATCCTAGGCATGCAACCATTGGCCTCATTGCGAGTCAGCTTACCATCACGATTGGTATCACATTTAGCAAATCGCTCTTGGATCTCTTTATTGCGAGACGCGTTATCTGCGTGGGCAGGTGCACTTAAGGATATTAATAATATTGTGCAAACAAGGCAGATGTTTTTAGTCATAAGTCTTTTATTGAGGCTGGCTGGCTTTATGGTGGTTACTGTCATCGGGCAATTGAAGAATAAAAATCACTCTGATTAGGGCAATGGCAGCCATAATCCATAGCAAAAATAAGAAGCCTTTATCCTTAACCATAGGCCCTAATAGCCAAACAGCCAGTGAGCTGATAGCAAAAGAAACTGTGTAGCGCATACCAGCAACACGCGAGCGTATTTGATCATCTACGTAACGGATGATCATGGTGTCATTAAATGGAATAGAACCAAATATAAAAGCCATACCTATTAGCAAGGCAATAAATAGCATCCAGCCATCAGCGTAAGCAATAAAAATTAATAAGGGAATCTGTACGAGTGCAACCCAAAATTGGAGTCGCTTCATTGAAAAACGATCTATCCAGTTGCCCACCAGAATTTGAGTAAATGAAGCAACCATATAAATAATTGCTAGCAATGTACCAAGAACAGCAGGATTTTCAATGTGTCCTTTAAATCCATTGCCCAATATTTGCATATTGCCGTTCACCATGAAAGTAAAAATGGCAGATCCAGTCACAGCAGTTACTGTCATCACCATAAATACTTTAGCTAAATCACTTTTAGACAGATTAGATGTTTTTGGTCTCTTACTCTTAGCAGGAGACTCCGACTCTTGCGGAGCAACTTTAATAAAAATTAATCCGCAAATGATGGCAAATAGTCCTGGAATAAAAAAGGCAGCACGCCAGCTAATCCAACTCACTAGGAATCCAGTCAAGATTGCAGCTATAGCAATACCGAAATTACCGGCTAAGCCATTAATACCAATCACCCTACCCGGCCTCTGAGAATCTCGCACCAACATGGGAATGCCAACAGGATGATAAATCGAGGCAAATGCACCTAAAAAAGAAAGTGCGATTGCCAATTGCCAAGCGTTTTGAGAAAACGACACCAGGATCGATGTAATACCCATGCCAAAGAAAAAGATCGCCATTAAGATGCGTCGGCCGTATAAATCACCTAAGCGACCAGCAGGTAATGCGCCTAAACCGAAAAATACAAAAGCCCCAACGCTATAGGGCATCAGATCTTCCCAGCTAGAAAAGCCAAAATCAAGGGCTATAGAAGAAACAGCCACTGCAAAAATGAGTAAGAACATGTGATCAATCGCATGTCCAATATTGAGCAGCAATCCAGTCAATCCAGTAGGAGTTGTTAATAGTGTCTTTAACTCAGATAAGCTCTGTTTAAGTATGAATTTATTAAATTGCATTTAGAAATATTTCATCCTCAACCCTGAATCCCGCCTGACCACTGAGTGAAAAAATCCAACTAGTTAGCATTTCTATTAGGCTGGCTAGTTGGATAATCAATAGAGCATGGTTTAAAACTTAAATCGCCAATAATGCAGTTAACTCTTTGATCGATTTCAAGCTCTCAATACTACGCACGATGTTGACAACCTCTTCGGCGCGACTTGAAGAAAACCGAGCAAACTCACAGTTTTCACGGAACTTATCTGCCACCTCGTCATAATTCATCGGTATTGCCGGGCTACCTCTACCAAAATCAGCGGCACCTCGAATAACCCTGCCATCCTTCATGTTGATAGTTAAGATAGTTGTCATTTTATGGAAACCAGCACGCTCAGCTTCATCGTCTACACCAAAATCAATTCGAGAGATCAGCTCCTGCACATCTGGACGCAACACTACCTCATCAGTAAACTCCGACAATCCCGCTCTACCTTCAAGCAGCAAGATAGCCATACAGAATTCCATCGAGAACTTGGCTTGTAGTTCATTTTGTGGCTTGTGGTGAATTAAGGCATTTGGCATATTGTGGTTGGTACCAACCTTCATAGATGCTACGTCCTTGGCTTGAATATGATGTTCTTTAATCAGCCTTAATAATTCAGTCATCCCAGGATGAGTTAAAGATCCGGATGGATGCGGCTTAATTGATACACCAGGGAAAGAGAAAGTCCAAGGACTGCCAAGTTTGCCAAGAATGGATGCCTCATCGTAACCACCACCAGCAGCACTAAAAAATCCACGTGGAGACTCCAGAATGACATCGGTTGCCGTCCAGCCAATCGAGGCAAACTCAGAAGCTACAACACCACTTTCAGATGCACGGCCAGCATGAAATGGCTTTGTCATTGTTCCAAAATTCTCACGCAATCCTGCTGACTGACTGCCGGCAATAGAAAGTGCACGACGCATCGTTTCTAGATTTAAACCCATTAATTTGCCAGCAGCTGCAGCCGATGCAAATGTTCCGCAGGTCGCCGTTGCATGGAAACCTGTTTGGTAATGTCTTGGGTTTATGGCCTCAGCAATCTTGCACTCAAGCTCCACACCTAATTGATAAGCCAGAAATACATTGGCACCACTAGCATTTAACTGCTCACCGACTGCTATCGCAGACGGCAAAGCTGGAGCAGTTGGATGGGTAAGTAAACCATAAACACGATCCGCAGCAACAGCCAATTGAGTGTCATCATAATCATCCGCATGAACACCAACGCCGTTAGCAAATGCAGCAAATCGTGGTGCAGTTTTAATGTTGGAGCCAATAACAGTGGAAGTTCCCGATGTGACGCCTTGTGCCTGCAAGTAATTTCTAACAAGCTCACCAGATTTAGCAACTGAACCAGAAATTGCCAGTCCAATACCATCTAGCATCGATTTTTTACCGAGCTCAATTACATCAGCCGGTAAATCCTTCAACTGAGTATCGCAAACAAACTGAGCCGCATAGCCTGTTAGGCTCTGTTTATTAGAGGTGTTGCTTGACATTTAAATTCTCTCCATGATTGATATAAACATTAAAAGGATAAAGGGCCCATCAAACGGGCCCAATACAATCTAAACACTTTGGGTCGCTTTCTTTTTAAACTTATCAAAGACTGCGTAGCCTGTTGAAAGCAGAATGAGGGCAAAAATTGCAACGCCACCTGGTCGCTCTAAGAAATAGAAAATATTACCGGCACTCAATTGCATAGACTTAATCGCTTCAGTCTCAAACATTCCGCCCAACAATAAACCGACCACCATTGCTGAAGGTGGGTAATGGTAACGCGCCATGGTCCAGCCAATGACTGAGAAAATGCATAAAGTAATAGCACCGGCTGCATTACCATCCGTTGCAAAACAACCAAATACTGAGATTATTAATACCGTTGGTATTAAGAAACGAATTGGTACCTTAACAATCGAACCAGCGAAGTAAATAAATATTAAGCCAACTGGTATGAGGAATAAGCATTGCGCAATGTTATTTAAAATCAATACGTAAACTAAATCTTTGCTCTTATCAATAAAGCTTGGGCCGACAACAATATTGTGCATAGCAAAGGCAGCCAAGATAACGGCAGTAGCACCACCACCCGGAATACCTAATGAAAGTGTGGTGGCCATTGAACCACCTTCACCGCTACTATTTCCCGACTCAGCAGCAATAACGCCCTCGATATCGCCTTTTCCGAACTTTTCTGGAGTGCTAGAGCGTCTCTTGGCATCAGAATAAGAAAGCAAATTTGATACGGAAGCACCTACACCAGGGGCGGCACCAATAATCATTCCGATCACAGTGCCCCGGAGCATCGTCACTTTATATTTAAAGACAGCCATAAAGCCTGCCATGATCTTCGTTGCACTGAGAGATCTTGCATTTTTATTATCAATAATAAAATTTGCGCTTACCAGACCTAGTAATTGGCTAGAAGCAAGCAGCCCCATCAAAGCAGGAATCGGGCCGATTCCATCCAGTAACTCAGGTATGTCTAAGGTTCCTCGAATAAAACCCACAGTATTCATGCCGATGGTGCCTAACAAAACCCCAAGACCACCAGCAACAAAACCTCTCAGCATCGATGGGCCAGTTAATGAGCCGATCATCAACATACCCCAAAGAGCAATACCAAACATTTCAATGGGGCCAATCTTGATCACTAGATCTGCAATCGGGACCACTAAAAATAAAAGCACTAAATAAGAAATGATGGAACCAATGACTGAGGCACCAAGAGCTGCACCAAGTGCTTCGTTATGCATCCCCTTCCGCGCCATTGGATAGCCATCAAAGGTTGTTGCAACTGCGGCAGAAGTACCGGGGATATTGATTAATACCGCTGGAATCGATCCACCGTACCCCGCCCCTGTATAGACTGAAGTCAAGAAAATAATTGCGGATAAAAAATCCATATACATCGAAATTGGCAAGGTTAATGCCATGGCCATGGTGATCGAAACGCCAGGAAGCGCCCCGAAAAATAAACCAATGGCAATACCAGGTACGACCCACAGCCAAGTATCTAATGAACCCGTCATGAGACCGATTGCTGCCATTAATGCAGATATATCAAACATTTTTTATCTTTTAATGAAGTGCGTGATGGGAAGAAATCTTATAGGTACAAAGTGGGCATTGGGAAGCTAATGAGCATCTTATAAGCCTTCACCATCAGAAAGGTAGTTGCAATGGCATAAATGCCGACCACCAAGGGGCGTCTTTCACCGCAAATCATGCATACGATCACGGAGAAAAATAGAACCCCTACATCAAACCCAACGGTAAACATCACATAAACTAAACCAAACATTGCTAACATCACCCCAACAATTTTGATGAATTCAATCATACTTAGGGGTTCGGGCTTTAAATCATCTGGAATAGATTGTGAACGAAAACATTGCGGCAAAATACAAGCAAGGCATACCAAAACAATAGCTGATACTGGCTGAATGATCAGCAAATTCTCTGGACTTAAAGAAACTGCTCTAGCACTCATCCAGTACCAAGTTACCCAACTAGCAATGACGACTATAAATAATAGATGGCCATAATCGACATCAAATCTTAATTTTGAATTCATTTATTTCTTTGCTAAAAATCGTAAAAAACTATTACTTCGCTCGAATGGTATCAAGGTTGATTAACAGAACACTTGAGGCATTCAGATAATTCTTTTGTGATTGCTGAGGACCATACCATTCAACTGGCAAAGACTGAGCTTTAGCTATCTTGATGTACTCCGGATCCTTAGATGCCTGGGTAATCGCTTTAACCAACGCAGCATACTGCTTCGGATTTTTTGTTTTCATAGTGCTATGCAGAACCCACCCGCGTTGAGAGCCAGGTACATAGTCGGCTACAAATTTATATTTTTTTCCCAGCTCATCAATGGAGGGTACATTAGGAAAATCTGGACTACGTACTTTATCGAATAAAGCCAATCCACGAATGCGTTCCTTAACTGGAAGGAAACCTTCGGCTCCAACTAGACCCACGTCGACGGTTCCACCTAAGACAGCATTACGAGCAGGGCCACCTCCAGTAAAAGTGACAACGCGAACATTTTTGATATCAATATTGAAGGAATTTAGCAGTAGCGTTAAATTCATGAGGTCAGCTGAAGCAGGCTGAACACCAATGCTGACACTCTTCGGGTCTTTCTTCAGCATATTCATGACTTCTTCAAATGACTTAAATTTTGAGTCAGATGCGGTAGCTAGGATGGTGTAATCATTTGATGGCAAGTTAATAACATCAAAATCCTCTAATTTAAATGGCGCTTTTGTTAAACCAATATTTAAGGGGATGTAATTTACAGATGTTTGCAAGATGGTGTATCCATCATCAGGCTGCTGCAAGAAATAGGTATGACCTAATTGGGCACCAGCACCGCCTTTGTTCACAATCTGAATAGGTTGACCAAGATATTTTTGCAAGAATGGAGCCATTGCACGAGACATACGGTCATTCTGTCCGCCCGTTGCAAAAGGGACTACTACAGTAATAGGCCTTGATGGATAGTTGTCGGCCTGCGCATATGAAACACTAGCAATTGAACTCACAGCCGAAAAAATACAAGCCGCTACAACGCCCTTAATCATGCCACGTTTAGATTGAAATGGATTCAATTTAGTCACCTCCAAAATTTTATTATTTTTTAGTTTTAACATCTATTCATTCATTAGATTAGCATGCATCAAGATAGAAACCCTAAACATATTTCACTTAGGATTACTGGGGGTATCTTATATCAGTAGAAACCCTTATATTAAACGCTTGTTTAAAAAATTAGTGAGATAAAAAAATTCACGCTAATATCCCAAAAGATTTTATTAATCGAGCAATCATCTTAGAATGTTAGCCATTCCATCAACCCCTTCTACCCCACAAAAAAAATGAATAAAAAATATCAGATTGCCTCTATTCCTGGAGATGGAATCGGTAAAGAAGTCATTCCTGAGTGTGAAAAAGTGCTCCATGCCCTTTCAGCCCAAAATAAAAATATTGAATTTAATTTTGAACATTTCGATTGGGGTGGTGATTACTACCGCAAACATGGCGTGATGATGCCAGAGGATGGACTTGATCCTTTGCGCTCTAAAGATGCAATTTTGTTTGGGTCAGCCGGGGATCCAAAAATTCCAGATCATATTACGCTCTGGGGCTTACGTCTCAAAATCTGTCAAGGTTTTGATCAGTATGCCAACGTGCGACCTACCCGCATTTTGCCCGGTATTCAAACGCCATTACGAAACTGTCAACCCGATCAACTGGATTGGGTAATCGTTCGTGAAAACTCTGAGGGAGAGTACTCCGGCTTAGGTGGTAGAGCCCACCAAGGCCATCCCATTGAAGTTGCTTCTGATATGAGCATATTGACACGCGTTGGCGTTGAGCGCGTTCAACGTTACGCTTTTAGGCTTGCGCAATCACGTCCCCGTAAACATATTACCGTCATCACTAAATCAAATGCACAGCGCCATGCAATGGTAATGTGGGATGAAATTGCTGTACAGGTTGCAAAAGAATTTCCAGATGTTACTTGGGATAAAGAATTGGTTGACGCAGCCACTGCACGCATGGTGAATCACCCAGAATCATTAGACACCATTGTCGCCACCAATTTACACGCTGATGTTCTCAGTGATTTGGCTGCAGCTTTAGCTGGTAGCCTGGGAATTGCACCAACAGGCAATATTGATCCGGAACGTCGCTACCCTTCCATGTTCGAGCCAATTCATGGTTCTGCATTTGACATTATGGGAAAGGGGCTGGCTAATCCGATCGGCACCTTCTGGTCTGCAGTCATGATGCTGGACTTCTTAGGCGAAAAGGACTTGGGGGCCAAGTTGATGCAAGCAATTGAGAAGGTAACAGCCAACCCCAAATTACATACTCGTGATTTAGGGGGCACAGCAATGATGAAAGATGTCACAGATGCAGTCATTGCAGAGATATCAAAATGAGATTGCATCAAATATCAAGGGATGCACTCACCCAGTCCCTTGATATTTGATGGCCTTCTTAATATCCCATCTTAAATGATGGAATAGTCAAGTGGGCCGACTTGATTTTCTTAGTATTGGCCCCTCAGGGTGTAAGTTTTTGATGAACCCAAACTTTAAGGAGCGGTAGATCTTGGATCGGCAGAAGTCTCCAACGCTACCCTAACTACTTTTTTAGCCATAGCTACAAATGATTCAACCGAACCACCACCGGTTCTGAAAGACTCTCCTTGAATAGTTACCAAGCCCTCACCGATTACCTCTTTAGTTTGGCTATCAGTAATCTTGCTCTCAACCAACATTGCTGGAGTCTTGGAATTCACACCACCAGCATATGCAGCCGCATTCATTGCTAAACCAATTGGCGTGAAATTCCACGGCTGCAAACTGTCAGCAGAACTCTCTGCACCAGTAATACCAACAGAGATACGAGCTACTCCTGGGCCCGGCTGATTTACGATCCTAATGCTGCCGCGACTGTTCACCGCGCTCACCATTGAGTCTTGCAATGCCAACTTAGCCTGATTAATTGCCTCCGGAGAAATTTCCTTAGTTGCGTTCTGGTTTAAATAAATTGGATCCAAAATTACTGCCGTGTATGTACCTGGATTTACACCGGCCTTGCGATATCTCCAAATGCGAGTATCAGCCTCAGAGGTGGCAATGGGAACGAGTACTGAATAGTTTGGTAGAAAGCCAGACTTTGGCATGGGCTGACTTGCAAGTTTTGGGGTGTTGCTACAAGCTGCCAGCAAAGTAGCTACAGAGATTGCTAACACTAAAGAGCCTAATTTATTCATTTGTTATATCCAGTGGGTGGTTTATTTGCAATCTATCTTAAAGCGAGTTTTATCAAATCATACGCTTAAATACCTAGCTATATTCACTCCAACCCTATGGGGCCGGGCAAGGCATCAAGCCACCTGACTTTTGGTGCAATTGAGGCCTGCACTCTACTGGTACCAAAATAGGTTTTGAGGCCAATGATGGGCTAGAAGTAGATCCTTGAAGCACGTCAGCCTGAGTTACTTTTGATTGAGACACATTCAAAGCTGGAATATATTTATAAAATTCCTTATCAGTACCCGGGCATGGCATTAATGCACCAGTTTTAGCATTCATCACTGACTTACATTGGGGATCAGCCTGTAGCCTTGCCTCGAGCTTATCTGCAGAGCAGGCGCCTAGCAGGACAAGGACGGAGGACAACACGGCAATAGGTAAAGAGTGGACAATATTCATAAAAACCATTCTAGGCCAAACAGGGCTTGATGCATAGTGACAATATAGGGTGTTTATTCAATACGGCATATACAAAGGAGAACAAGATGAATAAAGAAGCATTTGAGAAAGGCTTAAAAACTCGTCGGGAGGTACTAGGTTCGGATTATGTAGACAACTCTATCAAGAATGCTGATGCATTCAATATGCCCTTGCAGGAATTAGTTACTGAATATTGCTGGAATGAAATTTGGAACCGTCCTGGTTTAGATCGAAGGACTAGAAGCATTATTAACCTATCAATGATTACAGCGTTAAATCGCCCCCATGAGCTCAAGCTTCATGTGAGAGGTGCTATCAACAATGGCTTAAGCAAAGAAGATATTCAGGAAGTATTTTTACAGGCCGCAATTTACTGTGGAGTGCCGGCAGCAATTGACAGTTTTAGATGTGCCAAGGAAGTCTTTACAGAAATGGGGATTTAAAGCTGAGTGACACATCAAGACTGGCCCGCTAAGCACGATTCGAACGCATAACCCATGTCTTAGAAGCTTTAAATAAGTGTAAGAAAACAAAAAATCTTTTAGGCAATAGTGGCGAGTAACAAAAAACCACCCGAAGGTGGTTTTTGTGTTTTTTGCTAGCATAAAGTAATTTTTTAGTTCAACGTATTTAAGTTTGCAAATACATTTTGCCAGCCATCCTTAGTTTCCTGATTTTGTCTTGTTTAATCAGCTTTTGGGATTCATGCGATAGAACACTAACAGATCACTTCTTTCTACGGGTGCCGCAAGATTGGATTGGATGTCAGCTAAAAAATCTGCAAAGTCTTTTGTATCTTCAAGGGACGCAGCCTGCTCTGCATTCTCCCAAATTCCGAAGCCTTCAACAATATTCATCGCTTGATTACCCACGATGATGACATCATGTAAATCAGGATGGCCTGCCAATACCTCTGTAGCAAACTGATGAAAGCGATCACAAACTTTTTGGAATGAGCCGGGCTTAGCTTGAAGTGACATGTGTGCAACGTGTGACATTTTATTTCCCCTATATTTGATTTGTGCGGCTAATGATATCAAGCCTAGATGATAGTTTAAATGGATGTTTGCACTAAATTAAGGCAGGGGGAAATCAGGTTTTGAATGATTTCATGTGCCAGCCCGACCTTTGGCCTTTCTAGCGCGATTCAAAAGTGCGATCTAAGCCTTAGAAGAAATCACAGTTTCTAGCCAATCTATATATTTAGATGGGTTTAAGTATAAAAAATGGGCCTTGTAATAGAAAAGTTGTGCCATAGAACTTGTAGCCAAAACAGAAACCTAGTTCAGTAATCCAATATTTTTGAGAGGAAGTCTTTGGCTCTCGGCGATCTCGCCTCTGGTTTGCCAAAGAAATCCTCCTTGCTACAGTCCTCAATGATCTTACCTTGATCCATAAAGATCACACGGTGACTCACCTTCCGAGCAAATCCCATCTCATGGGTGACGCAGCACATCGTCATTCCCTGATTAGCAAGCTTCACCATGACATCTAGCACCTCACCCACCATCTCAGGATCTAAGGCTGAAGTTGGCTCATCAAATAACATCACAATTGGATCCATGCTCAAGGCTCGTGCAATTGCTACCCGCTGCTGCTGACCACCTGACAACTGCCCGGGAAACTTATCTTTTTGAGCCATTAGCCCAACACGGTCTAAATACGTGAGGCCGTGCGTCTTGGCTTCATCTACTGATCTACCCAAGACTTTCATTTGAGCAAGTGTCAGATTCTCAGTAACACTGAGATGCGGGAAAAGCTCAAAGTGTTGAAACACCATGCCCACACGTGAACGGAGCCTCGGTAAGTTTGTTTTTGGGTCATGCAGAGCAACTCCATCAACTGTAATCTCACCTGCCTGAAAAGGCTCTAGAGCATTAATGGTTTTTATCAAGGTAGATTTGCCAGAGCCGGAAGGCCCACAAATCACCACAACCTCACCCTTTTTTATCGATGTGGAGCAGTCATTTAAGACTTGGAATGAGCCATACCATTTAGATACGTTTTGAAGTTCAATCATGATGATCTATTTATTTTGCACCTAATGAGATTAGCGAATAATGGCGACTCTAGCTTGTATCTTACGAACTACTTTAGAAAGCGAAAAACAAATTAAAAAGTAAGTTGCTGCAGCCAAAATATAGGTTTCAATTGGGCGACCATAATTTTTACCAGCAATCTCAAATCCTTTAAGTAAGTCGTATGCACCAATGGCATAAACCAAAGAGGTATCCTGAAATAAGACAATTGTTTGGGTCATAAAAACGGGAATCATGTTTCTAAAAGCTTGAGGCAAAACTACAAGGCGCATGTTCTGGCCATACGTCATACCCAAAGCTTCTCCCGCATAGCTTTGCCCCTTTGGTACAGATTGAATACCAGCACGAACAATCTCCGAGAAAAATGCTGCCTCAAATGCGATGAAAGTAATCGTCGCCGAGAGATCTGCGCCAATAGGTCTGCCAACCAATATAGGGATGAGCAAAAAAAACCAGAGAATCACCATCACCAAGGGAATTGACCTCATGGTATTCACATAAAAAGTAGCGGGATATACTAGGACCGGTTTTCCAGACAAGCGCATTAAAGCTAAAAATGTCCCAAAGAGAATGCCTCCAACCGTTGCAAAGACAGTCAGCTGAAAACTAAATAACAAGCCCTTCAAAATATAGTTGGTAAATAACTCCCAATTATAAAAACTCAGATCTAAGCTAAACATAAAATCGATCCCATTAAGGCCTAGTGAGCCAAGCTTGCATCATTAGAAACAATAAAACCTGGAATACGGTTACGTTTTTCAATCAGAGTCATCACTCGATTTACTGCAAAAGCAGAAAGAGCGTACAAGAGAGTCACTGCTAAGTAGATCTCAACGCCTTTAGATGTTTCTTCCTGTGCCTGCATCGCAAATAAAGTCAGCTCAGGTACAGAAACTGCAAAGGCTACTGAGGAGTTTTTAATGAGATTCATGCTCTCCGAAGTCAGTGGTGGCATGACAATCCGCAACGCCATCGGCAAGATAACGTAACGGTAACTTTGTGCAGTTGTTAAACCCAATGCAGTTGCAGCATCCGCTTGTCCGCTGGGGAGCGCCTGAATTCCTGCCCTAACTTGCTCAGCTATACGAGCAGATGTAAAAAATCCAAGAGCAATGCTCACTAAGCAATAGGATGGCAGAGACTTCAAGGGCAATACAAAAGAAGGAATAACGTGATACCAAAGAAATACTTGAACCAAGAGTGGAATGTTTCTAAATAGCTCCACCCAAGCTGTAGAAATATGAATTAGCCATCTATTCAGAGACTTGGTCGCTGGCAGAGTACGTAAAGTACCCATAACCGTCCCCAGAATTAAAGCAATCATCAAGCTAAGAGCCGCTACAGCTAAGGTCCAGCCCCAGGCCTTCATAAGCCAGTCCAAGTAGCTGGGATCACTATTTTGGGCTAAACCAAAAAGTGCGGAGAAGCAGTGATCAACCACCTCTCCGTCTAAGGTGTTCTTACAAAAAACACCTAAATCTAAGGACATAATATTGGCTTATATTTAGTAAGAGCTACCTATTATTTTTTGTTGTAGTCTTCAGCAGGCTTGTCGTTGAGATTAGCCCATGCGTTTTTAGTTGCTGGAGACAATTCAAGACCAACAACAATATTCTTTGGTGGAATTGGGGCTAAAAACCATTTATTCCAAAGCTTGGGCATATTTCCATTAGCCACAATCTTGGCAATTGCAGCATTCACAGTAGCCTTAAATTCTGGATCATTCTTAGGCACCATAATGGCAATAGGCTCAGTTGCCAGAACCTCACCAACAATCTTGAAGTCCTTAGGGTTTTTTGAGTTGGCAATATTGCCAGCAAGAATTGAACCATCCATTACAAAAGCATCTGCGCGACCCGACTCTAACAATAGGAAGCTATCAGCATGATCCTTACCAAATACTTCGTCAAAATTAACGCCATTGGCTTTTTCATGTTTTCGTAATAACTGTACGGATGTGGTACCAGTAGTTGTAGCAACCTTTTTACCTGCTAGCTGAGAGATTGAAGTAATACCAGAATTTGCTTTAACTGCAATCCGGACCTCTTCAACGTAAAGGGTGTTTGCAAAACCAACATCTTTGGCTCTTGCACTATTGTTCGTTGTGGTACCACACTCAATATCAACTGTGCCATTTTGAACTAATGGAACACGATTTTGTGAAGTAACCGGCTGGTAGTTGATTCGCAGTGTACTCAAACCCAGCTTATCCTTTACATCAGCCAAAATCATGCGGCATACCTCAACATGATAGCCATCAAAGCGACTATCCCCAGTGGTGTATGACATTGGAATGGATGATTCTCGAACGCCCATTGTCACTGCACCGCTGGATTTAATTTTATCGAGTGTTGGGCTTGCGGCATATGCGTTGAGCGAACCTAACAACAAGATGGCCGACACTAGATAATTGCCACTCATTTTTTTACTTTGCATGATTCTCCCTTTAGCAATATAAAAACCAATTTACTTTTACTTAGTATAAACACCTACAAAAATTAGGTACATCAACAAATCAGATAACCGGATACTAAATCCATGAAGGCGTATGAACTCCATCCTAAATAAATGATGTTAATGCTAGAGCCTATGGTTTACCCCAAATAGGCCTTATTAAACGTTAAAAAATGGTTTTTTGGTTATATGCTCTAGTCTTATCTACCAAGGAACATTTAAATGAGAAAGGGTTCGCTATGAATAAGGCCACAGATACAACAAATGGGGGACTTAAAGTTGTTCCCAGTCAAAATTTGCTGGGTGCCGATATCTATGGAGTTAACCTAAAACTACCTCTCTCAAGCGAGGATAAGCAATTTATTGAAAAGGCCTGGGCAGACAATTTAGTCCTGAGATTTAGGGGTCAAGAAAATGTTACTCCTCAAGAATTAACGCAATTCTCCAACGCATTGGGAGATCTTGATAAAAGACCTGTTCGTGGAACTGTTAATGGTGGCTACAACGATTTACCGCTAGAAATTAATGTCATCTCAAATATCATTGGAGATGACGGAAAGCCTATTGGTGGCCTAGGATCTTACGAGGCAGATTGGCATACAGATATGTCATATGTTGATATACCGCCTAAGGGTTGCGTTCTTTACTCCGTAGAAATTCCCCCTACAGGCGGCAATACATCATTTGTCAATATGTATGAGGCTTACAACAGGCTGTCCGATAAAACAAAACAAAAAATTGCGAACTTGAAGTGCATACATGACGCAAGTAAAAATAGCACAGGAGAATTGCGTCAAGGATTCACCGAAGTAACTGACCCAAGAAATGCTGTGGGCGCTTCCCACCCACTAGTCCGCATTCATCCTGTCACTCAACAGAAATGTCTCTTTTTAGGACGAAGAAAAAATGCCTATATAGTTGGCTTACCTTTAAACGAGAGCGAAGAGTTACTGGATGAACTATGGGCAGCTAGTACCGACCCTGAATTAAAGTGGACTCAAGTCTGGCAGCTTGGTGATGCCATTCTATGGGATAACCGCTGTACGATGCATCAACGTGACTCCTTTGATGCTTCAAGTAGACGCTTAATGTATCGCACACAAATTCGTGGTGAATTGGTAATGGGCTAAAAATGACAAAATTAATTAAGAATTTAAGCTGGTGTCTAGCCCTAGGATGGGGAATACTTTCTTCTTACAGCGCCCTTGCACAGCAAAACTATCCAGATAAACCTATTACCCTTGTTGTTCCCTACGCACCTGCAGGGTCAGCCGATGTATTTGCGAGAATTCTTAGCCAAGAACTAGGCAAAGAATTAGGCCAAAGCATCATAGTCAATAATCAAGCAGGAGCCGCCGGCAATGTAGGAGCAGCTCTTGTAGCACGCTCACCATCCGATGGATATACCTTGCTTTTTGGAACTGCAGCAATTGCGATTGCACCATCTGTTTATAAAAACCTTAACTACGATGCTGAGAAAGATTTACAAGCTATCGCATTAGTCGGAAGCTCCCCCGCTCTTGTTCTCACCACACCAGCTGGACCAAATACAATTGACCAACTTATCGCCCAAGTAAAAGCACAGCCTGGAGTATATAGCTATGCTGCCTCCGGGATAGGGAGTGCAACGCATATCGTTGCAGAATACTTTAACCAAAAAGCAAATATAGATGCATTTGCAGTTCCCTATAAAGGTGCTGGACCAGCCAAACAAGGGCTTATGTCTGATTTACATCTCTATACTTTTGAAACAGCCAGCTCTGCAATAAGCCTTGTGAAATCCGGGAAGCTAAAAGCAATTGCCTTAGCTACCGATCAACGTTCACCTCTTTTACCGAATGTACCTACGATTGCAGAGTCTGGAATTCAAGGTGTGAGTGCCGGAACTTGGAATATGGTTTTTGCTCCAGAAAAGACACCAAAATTCATCATAGATAAATTGAATGTCGCGATAAATAAAGTTTTGTCAAATCCAATAGTCGCAAAAAAACTTCATGAATTAGTGATCGATATAAATGCATCATCAACTCCCATGAGTGCTGAGGCTTATTTAAAATCAGAAACTTTGCGATGGAAAGAGCTGGTAAGTTTCTCCAAAGTAAAAACAAACTAAAAATCTTTTAGGATAAAAAACTAAGCTCTTGGTTAATTTATGTTTTGCTAACCCTTAACTCTTCATTTATCGACTAAATCGATAAAGTAATGGTTACTGGGTTATTTGGCCAGCCCACAATCAAATACGAATGGAGAAAATGTGATTATCGAGTATCCATTATTTATGAATCACTAATCATCGACCCCACCAATAGATAGGCGTTTTAGGTGAAGGTACTCCTCGATGCCATACTTGGAACCCTCCGCACCAATCCCAGATTGTTTAGTGCCTCCAAATGGGGCCACTTCGGTTGCAAATACCCCTTTATTGATTCCTACTACCCCAACCTCTAATCGCTCTGAAACTCTAAACATTCGACCAATATTTGTTGTATGCACATAGGCAGCAAGGCCGTAGTCTGTGTCATTAGCTAGATCAATAACCTCTTCTTCAGTTTTGAATTTGGCAATCGCCGCTAAAGGACCAAAGGTCTCCTCTGAATACAGTCGCATTTTATTGTTGAGATTTAACAAGATCGTAGGTTCATAAAAATTTGCACCCAGAGCATGACGCTTACCCCCGATAAGTAATTGAGCGCCATGTGATAAGGCATCTTTCACATGGGATTCCATCTTATCGACTGCGTGTTGGTCAATCAGCGGACCTTGAGTAACTCCATCGCCGAATCCGTCTCCCACTTTTAATTCCTGAACTGCCTCCAAAAAATGCTGTACGAATTGATCATAAATAGATTCTTGTACATAAATACGATTAGCACAAACACAAGTTTGCCCAGAATTGCGAAACTTGCATGAAACAGCATCCTTTACTGCTTTTTTAATATCGGCATCATCAAAGACTATGAATGGTGAGTTTCCGCCGAGCTCTAGAGAAAGTTTTTTAATGGAATCACTGCTTTGTCGCATCAATATCTTTCCAACCTCAGTCGAGCCGGTAAAGGTTATCTTGCGAACAATACGATTAGTAGTTAACTCCATTCCAATGGCCTCAGGCTCACCAGTGACCAAATTAAAAACACCCTTGGGGACTCCTGCTTGCTGCGCAAGTGCAGCAAGGGCAATTGCCGAATATGGTGTCTGCTCTGCAGGCTTCAGTACCACGGTACATCCAGCAGCTAGGGCAGTGGCAACCTTTCTGGTGACCATAGCGCTAGGCATATTCCATGGCGTGATAGCGCCACACACGCCGATAGGTTCTTTTAGAACAATTGTTCTGGAATCCCGTTGCGGCTGAGGAATGACGTCCCCATAAATTCGTTTACCCTCTTCCGCATACCAATCAATAAAGCTAGCAGCATAGGTGACCTCATTTTTAGCATCGTTTAGGGGGCGACCTTGCTCTAGGGTCATCATGGCTGCAAGATCATCTTTATGTTCAAGCACCAAGTCATGCCAGCGACGCAAAATGACCCCTCGGTCACGGGCGGTTGTTTCTCGCCATCCACGCCAAGCACTCTGTGCGGCATGTATAGCTCGCCTAGTTTCTGAAGCACCCATATTTGGGATTGTGCCCAACAACCCTCCCGATGCAGGGTTGAGCACGCTCAGAGTCTGATTGGAATCAGCCCCACACCAGATACCATCTATTAACCCCTGCTCGCGAAAGAGAGATTGATTTTTTAGACTTATGAGCATGTGATTGCAATCATAAAATTACTCACTGATTTTTGCCTCTTTGGCAATCTTAGTCCAATGGTCAAGCTCTTTGCGCACTTGTTCAGTAAATTGCTCAGGTGAATTACCAACCGCGATCGCACCTTCACTGGCTAATTTTTGCTTCACATCAGGCATGGCCAATATTCTTTGAATATCTGCATTTAACTTAGCAATAATAGGTTGAGGAGTTCCAGCTGGGGCAAATACTCCATACCAAGAATCAGACATGAAATTGTTAAGGCCCGCTTCGGCAAAGGTGGGAACTGAAGGAATTGCTGGGTCTCTTTGTGGAGCGGCGACTGCAATTGCGCGCAAGGACCCAGTACGTATTTGCTGTAGTACGCTAGGGGTTAATGTGAACATCATATCAACGTGTCCGCCAACAACATCAATTAACGCTGGAGCAGCTCCTTTATAAGGAACATGGACAATATCAACTCCCGCGCGTAACTTAAACATTTCGCCAGTCATATGAGCGGAGCTTCCAGAGCCAAAGGAAGCGTAACGTAAAGATCCAGGTTTTTTATTTGCCAGATCAATCAATTCTTTTAAGTTTTGTGCTGGCACATTTGGATTAACCACCAAAACAAATGGCGATGCACCAAAATTACTGACGCTAGCGAAATCTTTTAAGGGGTCATATGACAATTTAGAATTTATTGCTGGATTCATGGTTTGTGTACCAGTAGTTCCGAGCAGTAATGTGTACCCATCGGCTGGTGACTTTGCGACAAATTGTGCAGCAATACCACCCGCGGCGCCAGCACGATTTTCGATAATTACTGACTGCGAGGTAACTGTAGCCAACTTATCTCCAAGCATCCTTCCAAGAATATCGGCCGTTCCTCCAGGAGGAAATGGCACGATTAACTTAATTGGTTTATTGGGGTAAGCCTGAGCATGAGCAATGGAAGCGCAAATAAAGAACAAAGACAAAAAGCCAACTAACTTAGAGAAGAATTTCATACAAAACCCTTTAAATAAAGTGTAATTTCTTAACTGTAACTTGGTGATGACGCTTAATTGTGTGCGCCCAAATACTACCCATAGTATGTCGTATTTAGTAGGCCGCCAATAAGGAATTTACATATTTCTAGGGGTTTTTCCTGAGCTAGTATCTAAGAATATAAGCATTGAACAAGCAAAGCTATGTACCAGGCAAAACTTAGCCTATGTTTTATATCTGACACGTAATTTATGTAGTTGGCCTACCCAGTACGATTTGAGCGTGCGATCTGCAGCTTAAATAAACCCCAGTCGTTTCTAGCTTGGGTTATTGATTGACCATCAGGCTGGAGCAAGTGACTTTGACGACTTACAGAAATCCACAATTAACTCTGAAAAGCCGAGGTAACGAGCATTTGTTTTTCTAAAGCCCTCCAATTCAGCAATTGTTGGTGAAACAACATTTTTATATCCGGCATCATCATATCCAGGATGAAAAGAGGCTTCTTGGACTAGTTTATTGATCATGATGAACATCCTTTTTCAGTCAGTGAAAATTGAATCAATTAATCTGTATTACCAAAAACTGCATTAGCTTGGAAGTGTGCGCATGCGAAATCTCCTAAAGTGCCATATCAATATGGGTGCCGCCGCCCTGCCCCTAATTCCTAAGAGATGCGCACTACAGCGTGGCTGAGTACTTGCTCCTTCGGTGCACCATCGAGATGGTGACTCTCCAGACAGCTATTTAGGATCAGCAGTGCCCCCTGGAAGATACTTAGCGTTCATGGGAGTTTGCGCCTTCGGTGGAGATAAGATCTGACTCTCCTGCCTACAAAATGTATATCCTTTAAAGGAGCATCTATTCGAGCATTATTTAAGGCAAATGGTACTTTGGAGAAATACCAGTTAGATTGAAAAACTTACCAGAGCGCTATCTGAGCCGTATAACTAAGCTTAAAAGCATTTTTTTAAAAGGATTTGAACTGGCGCTGGAAACGACTAAGCCTTGATCTTAGGCTCAGTCATTGACATGAGCTCAGCCTGTGTCATTTTGGAGCCAACCACGTTTTTAATAAGATGGACAACCACTTCGCAAGCAAAAGTTTTGAGCTTCTCTCTGCTAGACAGATTCATGCCACGTGAAAGAGAAATCAAAATATCGTTGGGATTAATGTTTCTTAAATTTGGATGATCCATCTTGGTCATTTGCATCATATGAATCAAAGCTTCGCCCGCGTTGGCATTCTTAATAAAATGGACGTTGTAGAGTTGACTCATATTCTGAATCAGACTTGCTTCGATATTGACGGCCATAAAATGTCCCGGTGAAAGATTGCTATCAAACCAATTGTAATAATCTTTTACTCAAATAAGCAAGGTGTCTAGAGATGGGATATCTGGCCTGCCCAGCACGATTCGAAGGTGCGACCTATGCCCTTAGAGGAAATAGTGGCCGCTAGAAATATCAAAGAATTGAACGGCTGAAGTTAAAATACATAAACCGTGCAATGCCTAAGTCTTATTGTTCGAATTATTTTTAATCTTTTATCTCAAAGTTAAGCCAAATTACGAACTCAATTAATGAATTTTATAGACTTGAGACATCGATCGTTAGCCGCATTAAACAATTCTTTAAGATGTAGATTACCAAATCCCTTCTTCTTTGGAGTGGCAGTAAAAAATAAGTCGGCCCAATTTTGGGCGCGCCAACCCACTAAATGCCGATCACCTTATTACAAACTAGAATCTCAATACGGCAAGATTTTAGATTAGATTCATCAAGGTCACATAGCTAAATAGGTTAATATTTGAGCTTAACCAACGGAGAAGCGCTTGTCTCTTAATACTTTTATGTTTTATATGAAGAAAAATGCGGCAATTACTTGAGCGGTTAAAAACTCTCCTAATGCAACTGCCAGACTGGCAAGTTTTTACAGATCGGGCAAAAAAATTCCTTATCTCTATCAGCTCAATTGCTGGGGGAATTATCTTTATAGGATTTCTTTGGAACAGTATCTTAGTAAATAGTGTTGAGATAGAACCCATTAAAGTCCCTGATGGATTTTTGCAAAAGGGCTACAGCTCTGAAATTGCCACAACCCAGATCCTTGATGAAGTTTCAAAAATTAGGGAGATTTCAACCGTAAATTTACAAAGCAATAATATAAAGTCTAAGCCGCCTGGGGAGGAGCTATCTAAGCTGCAGTCTCAGCCATTAGTGGGTGGAATTGATATCAATATGATTAGATCATTAATTCAAACATCACTTGGGATTCGTAAGGAAAAAATCTCAAGCGAAATTACCACCTCCGAGATGAATGGAAAAATTACTTATCTGATAAGAATGCGATCAAGTGCCGAAAATAAACTTTTGGTAGATTTTAATTCGGATAAAGATATTCCTGAATTACTTCGCAAGATAGCTATTAAGCTAGTTGAGAGAGTTGATCCCGTTGCAGCAGCATCGTACTATCGCTGGAAAAAAGATTACAAAAACTCCTTTAGGTTAATCGAGGAAGCGCTAAAAGATGACCGGTTTGAGGATGATCTTTATGCATTGAATAATCGTGCTTCAATGTATATTCAGCTTAAGAAATTTGATCTTGCTCAAGGCGATCTTGATCGCGTATTTTCTATTGATTCCCATTTTGCTTGGTCAATTAATGTCCAAAGTTACTTGTTCAATGAAATTGGAAAACATCAAGAGGCCCTTGCGTGGGCAAAGCGTGCACAGAAGGCACTGCCAGACCGTTGGCAGCCTTATGCAAATACTGGTGATGCATATAAGGGAATGGATGAACCTGCCAAAGCTAAAGTTGAGTATCTTAAGGCTCTAGATCGAAATCCTAATTGGGTGATCCAATATATAGAGCTTATTGATTTTTTCTCCTCGATAAATGATGAAAAAAATCTTGAGCAAACTTTTTTGAAGGCAATTAGGAAATTTCCGAGAAGTCCAGAGATATTACTGAAATACACGAAACATCTCATCGAAAGACAGCGGCTTGAACAAGCTGCGAATTATCTTAACCTCGCCTATCAAGAATCTCCTAATAATCCTGAGATATGGGATGTCTATATAAAATTTGCCGGTCCAAAAGATAAGGCAATTGAGCAAGAGATAAAGAAAAAAATGAATTGATAACTGATGTAATCGTTATTGCTTGACTCGTAAAATCCATTCAAGCACTTGATCAGAAGCAACCTCGGGTGTCGTGGCGTGATTTGCTTCGACAACTAAGTACTGACTTAATGGATTTGGGGGAGCCTTTTCATAGGCGTAGCCGGGACCATCGCGATACAACGGATCTTTTGTTCCAATAACCCACATAAATGGCACTGATTTCTTAAAGCGAGATGCTGATAAGCCCATGTTCCCAAGCCCATCAGGCCTGAAATAACTATACAAAACATCAGAGCGAATCGAGAAATTTTTTCGCTCGCCTTGATTTAGGTCTGTGAACTCAATTAATGCTTCTGGTTTTCCCTCAGTTATTTGTTTATTAGCAGCTTCAAGCAGTGATCGATTCATACCCATCTGATACATCTCGTATGGCGAATGACCTGGCGCTAGTGCGATAACTCCGTCGATATTACCAAAGACTGACTGATAGGCAATTGATGCATTAGCGCCGAAACTTTGACCGCCCAAGAATATGCTTTTATAACCTTTTTCTCTATAGCTACGCACTGAATCGGAGAGTCTTACCAGGGCGCCATCGTATGTTTCATCGTAATTACGATTTCTTGACCAAGGCATCTCCCTAAGCTCTACGTCGCAAACCCGCTGAATTTTGTCAGCAAGAACTTTTAAGTATGGCGATTTTGGTCCACCCCATTTTCCGTGCATGACTATAACAATACAATCTTGAGCATAAGTAGAAATAGAAAACACAACCAATAACGCACCAAGAGTGAACTTTAATAATCGCATATACGCCGTCCTTAATAAAAAGTAATGCCGAGGATACATATATATTTTAAGGGTTTTTATCAATAGGTGAACTCTGTGATAACCCCCCATTAACAACCGCTCTCAGAAGTAGGATTACAAACCTCTGTTGCACTAATCTTGCCTAGATTACAGGCGATGCTCATAAAAAAATGCCGCCCCAGCACCATTAAGACCATAGGGCCTTTGCTCATACATCAAACCACCCTTAATGCGACTAACGGCATTTAGACGATGATGAACATCAAAATTTACTTGACTTGAATTTATAAAATTACTAAATCCTGATGAATAGTTTTGATATCCGATATTTCCACTTGAATCGATAGTTGAAGATAATTTTGTATTGAGTTGACCCGACATTGCTTGCTCTTGCTTAAAGCCAATACTCAAAGTAGTTTGTTTGCTTAAGAAGTGGTCTGCGCCAACCTTAAATACAGCATATTTACCGCTATCAAAAGAAGTTAAGCCTGTAGAGCTCGCATTAAAGCTCGCCATCTCAACTCCGGTTCTAAATTTCGTTGTACCGTTGAAAAGTGAGTGAGAATAAAAACTGCCCAATGAGGATGCTTGGGCATTGCTAAGTCCAAATACCCCACTTGCATTCAATCCTAGGGGTTGCGTAAATGAATTTGCTAAAGAATAAGTCAGTCCATACGCAAAATTTTCATGCTCACGCTGAGAAACAAAACTATACGAGGTTCGAGACCCCATCATCGATCTATTCTGGGTTAACTCATTAGCGTTATAGCCGCTTTGAGTATTTGGCATGCTCCCCATCATAGCTATCTTTGTTTTACCAAAATTAGTTGCGTATCCAAATCCATTTGTGTTGGTAGCTGAATCATTAAGATGCGGTAAGTAGTGAAGATTAAGCTGTTTGCTTAACGACTGATCAGATCTGATGCCGCTGGAAAAAGCAAAAGAATGGCCAAATTGATTTAAACCAACCGAAGAATGTAGGCCTTGAAGATGATTAAATTTAATCCCCTCCTCGTCACCAGTATTAACCGGCATAGGCTCAGACATGGTAGCCATATGCCTTACGGCAAAATCAGACTGAATCTTTGATTCCTGAACAAAGTTTGATGCAGACACCCAAAAGGGGGCTTTTTGATAGCTATCAACCAATAAAATCTTTGAGTTACGCATTGAGCTGGCCACAGAGCTTGGAAGCGTTATTTTTGAAATAGAAACCGATCCTGATGAGCCGCTGGTATGTGAGCCTGTTGGCAAAGAAAGGCCGCCAACTGGGTTTGATGCTGCCTCCAAGTCCATTAACCCTTGACCATAAATCGTAGAATCCGCCCAAATGCCTGTCTTATTTGCAGTGGTAAGCAACCTTGCTGCTATGTCTTGATAGGATAGATTTGGGAACATACTCTTTAAGCCTGCAATTGCTCCGCTCACTAATGGCGCAGCCATAGATGTCCCTGACATCTTTGTATAGCTCCCATTGTTATACATTGAATATAGGCCATTAGTGGCAGAGTTATCACCACCTCCGGGAGCAGCCAAACACCATGCTGCAGATACACCGCATCTATTTGAATAATTAGTTATAGTACCGCTAGAGTCAGTCGCTGCAACTGCAAGCCAACCTGCCTGCAGTCCTGAAATGCGGTAAGGCAATCCTGCTTGATAGCTAACTTGGGTAAATCCACTATTACCAGCAGCCCAAACTGCTACCCCACCATTTGCAACATAGGACTGATACCCCGCAATTGAATTAGGTATTGCTGCATTTAATTGGCTGGCAGTTACCGAGGTAATAGTAGTAGTAGAGCCCCATGAATTATTAATAATATAGGCACCGGCGTTATATGCCCTAGTTGCAGAGGCGCCAATCTGCGCATCGGTAGCAGTAATGGCACCAGTGGAGTCGCCAATCCTTAAATTAAGAATGCTCGCATTGTATGCAATTCCATGCATGCCGGATGAATTCATGGGTGCGGCAATTAGTCCTGCAACATGGGTTCCATGCCCATTGGGATCAGATGTTGAACCCGATATGTTTTGAACATAGTCATAGCTATTTGAATTAATAGAAATCTGAGAACCTGTTGAAGCTTCGGCTGAATTAATCCCAGTATCTGCAACTGCAACAATAATATTTACTCC
Source organism: Polynucleobacter sp. UK-Mo-2m-Kol15 (assembly GCF_018881505.1). Classification (GTDB taxonomy): domain Bacteria; phylum Pseudomonadota; class Gammaproteobacteria; order Burkholderiales; family Burkholderiaceae; genus Polynucleobacter. The sequence continues at coordinate 1,531,736 of NZ_JACVQC010000001.1, forward strand.
AGTACCAGCAGTGGATTCAGATGGATTGCCTGCAGTACCTCCATTTTGGGCGTACCATCGATAATGACCGTTGTAATACATTGATGAGGCTTTAACCAAAGTTAACCCAGACTGAGCGCTATATTCTGAGGTTTCAAATGCAGAAGCGCTCGTATACAAAAGAGTTCGCGTTGATCCAGAAGAGCTAGATGATCCACCACCCCCACCACCGCCAGCACATGCGACCAAAACAAAAGGGAGTAAGAAGATAAATAACCTTTGACTCATCTGAATATCTCCATTTAAATTGGTACATATAAATTATTAAATTTATAGTTAATTTATAAACCAATTCTTGTAAAAACTTTGAAGTATTGTCTACAAATACTGGAATACCCTTAGGAATATTTGAATGATTCCATTTAAGCTGCTCTCTAAGATAATGCTGATTTTTATAAGCGCTATTTATTCTAGTCAATTTATATCTGCAGGAAGTCTAAGTGGCAATATTTCAATTGCTACATCAAGCTTGCCTTCTGAAATATCGCAACAATTTAGCCTAAAAAAGATCTCAAATAATCAGGATGTAAGCATATTGCCTGAAGAGTTTCGTAAACTTATTACGTCAATCAATGACAATGACTATTACTACGCTGTTAGCCCAACTAAAGGTTCTGGTGGATATATTTTTGAAGTTAATAGAACTCAAAATGTTTACGAAATTTGCTTAAGAACGCCAAAGCCGATGTCAGCGGTAACAATGGCCGTAACGACTCCAATTGCCTTAATTACGGTTCGCAAGGGAGAAGAACTAAATCCCATGATTGTTGAATGCAAATAATTTCCCATCCTATATCCGAATTTCACCTTATTTATTGATCGTTAGTAGCATCAAATCGTAGGTAATTAATAAATGCCCTCCATGCACAGCAATCCATTAGACAAATCCATTACATGTTTTGCAGAAATTTTCTGATACGACTACAAAACAATGAGGATGCATCCAGGGCAATGTTTGCCTATTTTGAGACCCTATGGGTTGGGTGGTAAGTGTTGTTGAAGTATCTATCTATTATTTATGACCCCATTACCTAGTATGCGTATTAAATGCAACCTCACTTGGTCAAAACAGGTGTATAAATTGAATCAAGTCGGCGTTATCGGATTTTGAGGTTTTCACCCGCTAGCCTTTGTTTTAGTTGCTTTTGGCTTTGTATTTTTGGCCTGCCCAGCACGATTCGAACGTGCGACCTACGCCTTAGAAGGGCGTTGCTCTATCCAGCTGAGCTATGGGCAGATGTATGCTGGGTATATCTAGAACAATAAGGGAAAGTGGTCGGAGTACAAGGATTCGAACCTTGGACCCCCTGCTCCCAAAGCAGGTGCGCTACCAGGCTGCGCTACACTCCGACGGAAGGGATATTCTACACTGAGATGGCCTGAGAGGGCAAATACTGTAAGATTCGGTACATGGAAGCCTTATTTTTAAGCAAAATCAGAAAACAGCTCAAGGGATTCATTGCCCTGAGTTTTCTGCTTGCATGTTTATTGGGTAACCATTGGATTGGGTTTGCTCACAGTATTTCCCACTCTGGAATACATCATCAACATGTTGAACAGATCTGTGAAGATCAAGAGCCTGCCCTTGGCCACAGCTCCGCCAGCTGCCATTTATTAGACTCACTGACACTTGCCGGCTTCGTTGCCTCAACATCCAAACTCCTCATTGCTAGCCACTTCATTCATGAGGTGCAGTTGTCATCTGATGACTTCTTACTAGCCAGAATTCATACTGGACTTTATCAGTCCAGAGCCCCACCTAGCCTCATTCTATAAATCGCCCGATACGCCAAACTTCATAGTTTGGTCTCTAGATTTATTGCGCCACTTACTCAGTGGAATGCAACAGGAATGAAGGAAATAATATGCATCAAATTCATCAGCCATTGGCTAAGCACAAACTAATCTACGTTTTAATTTCAGGATTAATCAGCACTGCAGCCTTTGCACAGTCTCAACCCTCTCTCGAAATTACTGCCACTGGAGCTCAAGAGGCAACACAAAGTATATTAACGCCGACCAAGGTTTTGCAAGGCGATGAGCTACTCAATAAATTAGGCTCAACTTTGGGTGCCACGCTCGCTAATGAGTTAGGGGTAAGCGCTACTGGCTATGGCGCCGGTTCATCGCGTCCAGTCATTCGAGGTCTTGAAGGTGCCCGTGTACAGATTTTGCAGAATGGTTTATCAGTGGGGGATGTTTCTAATATCTCTCAGGATCATGCTGTTGGAAATAATATGCAAAACGCCCATCAAGTAGAGATCTTACGCGGGGCTGCCGCCCTACTCTATGGCTCAGGCTCAAGTGGTGGACTTGTCAACGTTATAAACGATCGTATCTTAACTAACTTACCTGATAGACCTACCGGCGCTATCAATACTAGCTACGAGACTGTGAATAATGGCAGAGCTGCCGCCCTTGAAGTGGATGGCGCATTTGGTTCTGTAGCAGTCCACGTAGACACTGCTATTAATAATGCTAATAATTACCGGATTCCGGGTTATGCCAATCAGGGCGGACCGAATCAAGAGTGGTCAATTAATCCAGGAGAGCCGCAAAGCGTGCCCTATTCAGGAAAGCTACCAAATTCATTTAGCAATCAAAATAATTTAGGCGTTGGCGTTTCTTACATTGGTGAATCAGGTTATACCGGGATTTCTGTGGAGCGTCTTAATAATAATTACGGCATTCCAACGCCCGAAGGTGGATCAATTAACCAGTCGCAAAATCGCTATGATCTGCAACATCAAACTCGGGATCCATTTGCAGGGTTCTCTTCCTTTAAATTTAGTGCAGCCAATACGAATTACAACCACACAGAGTTTAATAACGTTGGCGAGGCTGCTTCCGTCTGGCAAAATATTGCCAATGAGGCTCGCTTTGAATTGGCCCACAACCCTATTGCTGGCTGGAAGGGTACTTTCGGAGCCCAGGTGTCCGCTGCTTCACTGAATGCCACTGAAGTTGGCTCAGGTAGCTATGCAATCGTGCCACCAACTAAAACCAATTCCAACGCTCTGTTTTGGATTGAGGAAGGAAAATGGAATTCACTGCAAGGTAACCTAGGTTTGCGCTACAACAATGTTGCGCAAAAACCCAATCTGGGTACTGAGTTGGTTACTGAGCCCATGAATACTGGCGGCGACACACCGGCTATTACTCTTCAAAATCGTAACTTTAATTTAATGTCCTATTCTGCTGGCGGTTTGTGGAACTTCATGCAGGGACATGGTGCGGGTATTGCTTATACTGTTTCCCAACGCGCGCCTAGCGCCCAGGAACTCTATTCATATGGAGCGCATGAATCAACCGCTACCTTTGATATTGGTAATCCCAATTTAAATAAAGAGACTTCACACAATCTGGAATTTAATATTCAAAAAGTGAGCGGTTTGATGCGGGGCAAGGCAAGCATCTACGCCAATCGCTTTAATAATTACATCTATGGCTACTACACCGGCCAATCAGTACCTGATGTAGAAAATTTCTCAGTAGTAGTTGCACAACAAGCAGCGGCAACTATTAAAGGCATTGAGGGTGAGCTGACTTATAACTGGCAACAACATGGTGTGGGTGGGCGCTTATTTGGAGATGCCTCACAAGGCACATTTGATGCGGGCGGTAATTTGCCACTCCAACCTGCTCCACGTTTAGGTGCTGAGATTGCGCATCAGAAAAATGGCTGGCTAACGAATGCCACCTATATTTATAGCTATCAGCAAAATCGATTAGCTAGCTGGGAGATTGGGCCTGCGCCAAGCTACAACCTTCTCAATGCTGGCATCTCTTATACGGAGAAAATTAAGGATGTAAATTGGACCCTTTACATGAACCTCAAGAATTTACTCAATGAGCAAATTCGGTATGCCACTACACCAATGGCAGTAAGACTGTTTGCACCACAACCCGGCAGAAGCCTGATGGTAGGCTTAAGAGGCACCTTCTAGCTAGTAAACCTCTGGGACATACATTTCACGGGGGACTGGGCCACGTAAATAATCTGGATTATGAACACGAGCCGGCAAGGTAATTACGGGATGGTCAATCTCTTTATAAGGGATTTGACTAAGCAAATGGGTGATGCAATTTAGACGCGCCTTTTTCTTATCGTTAGCTGCTACCACCCACCATGGTGCTTCTGGAATGTTCGTGCGCTCTAGCATAGTCTCTTTAGCTTTGGTGTAAGCCTCCCAGTGCCGGCGTGCATCAAGGTCCATTGGGCTTAACTTCCACTGCTTTAATGGATCATGAATACGCATCATGAAACGGTTGTATTGCTCATCATCGGAAATCGAAAACCAATATTTAATCAGAATAATTCCCGAGTTAATCATCATGCGCTCCAGATCTGGAACCGTACGCAAAAACTCTTCATACTCGGCGTCCGTACAAAACCCCATCACTCTTTCAACGCCAGCTCGGTTGTACCAGCTGCGATCAAACAGAACGATTTCTCCGCCTGCAGGTAACTGAGAAATATATCGCTGGAAATACCACTGAGATTTTTCACGCTCACTAGGAGCTGTCAATGCAACCACTTTACATACGCGAGGGTTGAGCCGTTGCGTAATCCGCTTAATAGCACCACCCTTACCAGCTGAATCACGACCCTCAAATAGCACTGCAACTTTTAACTTATTCTCTACAACCCAGTCTTGAAGCTTAACCAACTCTCCCTGAAGGCGGAAAAGCTCTTTAAAGTAGATATGACGAGGAATGACTGAACTGCTTCCTCCATCCTGAGTTAAGCGATCGTCATCCAGCTCCATTTCGAGCTCTTCATCCATGCTATCCAGAATCTCTTCTTGGGCTCGCTTGTACCACTCAGCCATTTCATTATGTTTTGACGTCATTTCATCCTCTGAAGTGTTGCTTTCTTTGTATCTTAAGGATATGACACTTTTATTACAAATGCTGATTAAAGGGTTTTAGCAATAGATTCTTGACAGGTATTAGCCAGTTTTTTTCGATCTAGATGTGAACTTGAACCCGGAAAACAGGGTGTAAGTATGGTGATTTTTGCGAGCAAGGATCGATCTTTAATGACCTTGGACATCGACTCTAGAAGACCCATATCACCTACAAAAGCAGGTGATTCACTCATAACCCCAGTAATTTTTGAAATATATTGAATGGCAATAGGGCAAACGGGGGTCTGAGCGACTATGGCTGATTCAAAAAGATTGGGCTTAAACGGTAAAACGGTTGAGCCATTAGTTGATGTGCCCTCTGGAAAAATACAGATAGATTGTGTTTTTAATACATCGGCCATATGGGCTACAACCAATCGAGCATGTCTTGCACTATCTCGCCTGATAAATACCGTACCAAGCTGTGTCGCCATCCAGCCAAATATAGGCCAAGAGGCCACCTCAGACTTCGCAACAAAGCGGATCGGCTTAAACGCATTGATAACATGAATATCTAGCCAAGAGATATGGTTAGAGGCAATCAAATGTGGGGTGCTACCGAGCAGCCTAGCATCCAGCACTTCAAGCTCAATATTAAATATACCCAGCAGCCGCTTTGACCACGCCTGAATTTTTTTATCTTTATTTTCTCGGTTAAGAAAAGGAATAATGAAAGATAAGGTACAGATACCGCACAATACATGCACCCAAATCTGGACCCATATCCAAATGCGCAAGACTTTTGGCGTCATCATTGACTGGGGTTTATCGGAAGAATTTTTCATAAGCAAATGTAAATATAAATCAAGTCATCAAATTGACTTAAAAGCGTCACATTGCTTACATATTAAATAGGCTAAATACCTACTCATGACGCATTACAGAGCTATCTGGATTTCAGATGTACACCTAGGAACATCAGGGTGTCAGGCAAACTACCTCCTCGATTTCTTGAAACACAACGAAGCAGATCAATTCTATTTAGTTGGTGACATTATCGATGGGTGGCGCCTTAAACAGTCTTTTTATTGGCCTCAAACTCATAATGACGTTGTTCAAAAGCTATTACGCAAGGCACGAAAAGGTTCTGAAGTTATTTATATTCCAGGCAATCATGACGAAGCTGCTCGGCAGTACTTTGGCATGTCCTTTGGAGATATCAAAGTTCAGGAAGAAGTCATTCATACAACCCTAGATGGGCGCAAGCTTTGGGTTACTCATGGTGATCTATTTGATGGCGTAATGCAATATGCCAAATGGCTGGCATACGTCGGAGATACTTTGTACTCCTTCATTTTGTATATCAATCGATATTTCAATATGTTGCGGGTCAAAATGGGCCTGCAATATTGGTCCCTCTCCCAATATCTCAAACATCAAGTGAAGAATGCAGTTAGTTACATCGCAGACTTTGAACACATTATGGCCAGAGAAGCGCGCTTACGTGGTTGTGATGGCGTCGTATGTGGGCATATTCATAAAGCTGAGATCCGAGAAATCGATGGCCTACTCTACTGCAATGATGGTGATTGGGTTGAAAGTTTGTCTGCATTAGTTGAGACATTAGAAGGAGAACTCAAGATTATTTACTGGACCAACATTAAAGGTGATCCAGTCCATGCTACCGAAATTACTCCCCAACCAGCAATTGAAGTACTGATTAAAGAGGCTACTGTATGAAAATTATGATCATCACCGATGCATGGGATCCACAAGTGAATGGCGTTGTGAGAACACTTAAGCAAACTCGCGCCGAGCTGATTGGTATGGGCCACGAGGTTGAAATGATTACACCCAATGGATTCAAATCTATTCCCTGCCCCACCTACCCTGATATTGCTCTATCCCTATTTCCTGGAAGAGAAGTTGCCCGCAGAATTAAAGCATTTGCACCGGATGCAATGCATATTGCTACAGAAGGTCCATTAGGTTTATCAGGGCGTGCCTATGCAGTCAAGAATAAACTCCCCTTCTCCACCGCTTACCATACACGCTTTCCAGAGTACGTAAAAGCACGTACCGGCATTCCACTAGCGATTACTTATGCGTTCATACGCTGGTTCCATGGTCCCTCCATGGCAGTGATGGCTCCCACAATTGTGGTTAAGGATGATTTAGAGAAATATGGCCTCAATAATGTAGTGCTCTGGTCTAGAGGCGTAGATTTGGATATCTTTAAAACGCAAGAATCAAAAGTGCTCAATAGCGCCCATCCAATCTTTTTATATGTTGGAAGAGTTGCAGTTGAAAAAAATATTAACGCTTTCTTGGAATTAGATCTCCCTGGATCTAAATGGGTGGTTGGAGATGGTCCAGCCATGGCCGGCATTAAAGAAAAGTACCCTAACATTAACTACCTAGGTGTTTTACAACAGCATGAATTAGCCAAGGTATATGCAGCAGCGGATGTTTTTGTTTTCCCGAGTAAAACAGATACATTTGGACTCGTATTACTTGAGGCAATGGCCTGTGGCACACCTGTAGCCGCTTATCCAGTTACTGGGCCAATCGATGTGCTAGGAAACTCCCCAGCAGGTGCCATGAACGAAGATTTACGCGTCGCTTGCTTGCAGGCCCTCAAAATTCCAAGAGAAGTAGCGCGAGCACATGCTGAAAAGTTCTCCTGGAGAGCCGCTTCAGAACAGTTTGCCAATCACCTCAAGCCAGTTCCATCGCCTGAAGTTCACGTAACCGCCCTCGCTTGAGATTGCATTTTGACAGCTCCTTACAACATTAATCAAAACCCTCACAAGGGAAACCGGGGGCTTACTAGAGCTTGGCACGCAGCAAAAAACTCTTGGTGTGGCATTGTTTATGCCTTCGAGGAAGAAAGTGCATTTAGACAAGAACTTGTATTACTGATCTTACTCACACCTGTAGCCCTATTCCTCCCCGTCAGCCCCATAGAAAAATGCGTGCTGATTGTCTCACTTATCATGGTCTTGGTCGTTGAGTTACTGAACTCTAGTGTTGAAGCAGCAATTGATCGAATTTCTTTCGATCACCATGATCTCTCTAAGAGAGCTAAGGATTTTGGATCGGCGGCAGTGATGCTGGCGCTTTTTGTTGCCGTGCTACTTTGGCTAACTATCTGCGCTCCTCTTGTCATCCATTGGCAATAGATCTCTCATAAGATAAAAGATACATACTTAAGGAAATAATATGTCTGATATTCCAAACCCATTAGGTGCATTTGACATCTTCAACTCACGCTTTGAAGGCAAGCCAAAGAAGCTTAAGAAAAGCAAAACAGAGGTTATCAAAAAACTCTTCTCTAAAAAAATTGCCAAGAAACTTTTTGGTAAGAAGTTTGCTACTCGAACTCGTACCGAGTTAAGCTTGCATGAGCCAGTTATTGTTGAAAAATCGATTTCTAAGCCAAAACGACCTGCTTTTCAAATTTCCTGGGCAAGCAATGCCAATGAGATAAAAGAGGCTCAGCGCTTACGCTACAAAGTCTTTGCTGAAGAGATGGGTGCAAATCTGCCATCAAATCCTGAGAACCTAGATATAGATGAGTTTGACGCCTATTGCGATCACTTACTCATTCGCGACCAAGAGTCGCTCAAGGTGGTCGGTACGTACCGTGTACTACCTCCACATAAGGCCCTAGAAATTGGTCGTTTATATTCTGATTCTGAATTTGATTTGTCGCGTTTAAATCATTTGCGCCCAAAAATGGTAGAGCTCGGCAGATCATGTGTTCATGCAGATTACCGCTCTGGCGCCGTCATCATGGCTTTATGGAGTGGTCTTGCCCAATACATGCAAAAACATGGTTATGAAATTATGCTGGGATGCGCAAGTATTCCTATGGCCGATGGCGGTCACTTCGCGGCCAGCCTCTACAACTCCCTAGGCAATGAGCAAATGGCGCCAGTAGAAAATCATGCATTCCCGCGCCTACCACTTCCTCTGGATCGCCTTAATGGCGGACTAGAGGTAGAACCACCCCCGTTAATTAAGGGCTACCTGAAATTGGGGGCAAAGATTTGTAGCGCTCCAGCCTGGGATCCAGACTTCAATACTGCAGATGTACTGACCATGTTGCGCCTGTCGGAGATTAATCCGCGCTACGCCAAGCACTTCTTAGGGCTTTAATTACTTCAAGCTAATGCTGTAAGGTCGGCCGATACGCTCCCACTCGGCCGCCTCTTTTTGCAAGCTAAATTCGGTCAGGGGATGTTCTTTTGCCCATTCTTTTGAAAGAGTGAGCATATGGGAGCCGTTGTGTTCAGATACTTTTACTTTGGGTAAATTACCATCACTACGACCACGACAAAGCACTTGGGCTAAACGTAGACAGAACAGCATACGCCAATCTGAAAAGCTGGCATTGTTTGCCAGCTTACCTAATTTTCCAGTGTGTCCGATCAATAAGGCAGCCAATCTCGCTTGATCATTTTTAGAGAAGCCCGGCATATCGGCATTTCCTGCAATATAGGCCGAATGCTTGTGATAGCCATTATGAGAGATCGACAGACCAATTTCATGTAAGTTAGCAGCCCACTGCAATAAGGCTATATTGTCTGCCCTGCTTTCAGAGTCTGGCTTAGGTAATTGGGTCAAAAATTCTGCTGCTAAGTTACCGACACGTTTAGCCTGCTCTCGATCTACCGCGTAGCGTTGCATGAACTGCTCAACCGTTACAAAACGCATATCATCATGCTGAGAGCGCCCTAATAAATCGTATAGAACGCCGATGCGCAATGCGGCATCAGTTACTTCCATACTCTCAATCCCAAGCTCATCAAAGACGGCAATCATGATCGCAAGTCCGCCAGGCCAGACTGAGCGTCTATCGTCCTTGAGGCCAATTAGCTCAACCTGACTAATGTGCTCATATTTCAGTAAATACCTCTTCATGGCCCTCAAACCATCGCGAGTGATCAAGCCACTAGAGCCATTAACTCTTCCCATAGTAAGGCTATCTGACTGCCCATTAAAGTTATTTTCTGCAATGAGTTCTGCTAAGGCACGAGCGGTTCCTGAAGAGCCGATCACCTGCTTCCAGCCTGCTTTTAAATAGGCCCCAGCAATTACTTGGATTTCTCGACGCGCCGCCAGCTCGGCCTCTTTAAAAGCATGAGAATCAATATTTCCCTTAGGAAAGAAGCGAAGACTATGAGAAACACAGCCAATATAAAGACTCTCCATGAGCTTAGGCTCATAGCCTTTACCAATAATAAATTCAGTAGAACCACCGCCAATATCGACTACGAGGCGGTTACCTTGAACGGCTGGAACCTCATGCGCAGCACCTATATAGATTAAGCGCGCCTCCTCTACTCCAGCAATGACTTCAATTGGAAAACCCAAAGCCTCTTCTGCATCACGAATAAAGCTAGAGGCATTTTTTGCGACTCGTAGGGTATTGGTAGCAACCGCACGAACTTTGGAAGACTCAAAGCCTCGGATGCGTTCGCCGAAGCGGCGTATCGCCGTAATACCACGCTGATAAGCATCATTACCGAGTAATTTGTTATCAGTTAAGCCCGCTGCAAGCCGAACAGACTCCCTTAGAGTATCAATAGGACGAAGCTGAGTACCAGATGGGGTACGTACAACTTGAGCGACCAACATCCGAAAGCTATTCGAACCTAAGTCAACTGCTGCAACTAGGTCTGTTGCATGTTTTACAGGGATGTCTTTTTGTGCCAAGATAATTCCAATAGATCCTATTTTCTATGAATATGTCTATTTTATGAAACTATCGTGACATATTCGTGAAAAGAATAACAGTCTACTAGCATCTGCACAGAAATCAGTCTATGCAGCCAAATTCTGCTCCGAACTAGAACAATCTAAACTCCCGAAACTACAAAAAATACAGCAGTCGCCTGACTTGGGCTTCAAAATAGAGCTGCAAGATGGGCAACGGTATAGGTGCTGAGAGGATCCACGAGGAATCTCTAGAATTTCGTGACCCTGACAGTTGGGACATGTAATTACAGAATGCTGATTTTGGGAAGAGTTATTCACCCCAGAACATTAAATTATAAATATTTCAGTATCAAGACAAATGAAATAGATGTATTGATCTAATCAATAATCAAACTGTCATATTTGAGCTAGACAATCATTTCATTCTTTATTAGTTTTGCTCCCCTCTTCCGCTAACAAAACAAATCCTAAAGAAAAATCATGTTGAAAATTTCAAAACCTACTGCACTACATCGCCGTTCATTTATCAAAATGGCTGTTGGAGCACCCATGCTCCCGCTGGGGTCTGCTGGTTTTACTGCGCTCTGTAATAGCCCCTCATTACTGGCTGCTGAAACAGCTTCAAATTTCAAATCTGCAGAATTTATCTCCATGGAAGCCCCCTCTTTAGCCAATCCAGAAGCGATGGCTGCCACTACAGTAGGATCAATGCTTGAAATCACTTCCCAGAATGGGAATAAAAAAACATACAAACTTGCTTATGAGCCATTCTTTATTACTGGAGACATGGTTCCAGATGGTAAGGGTGGAAAAATATTAGCCGGAGGATATGTAGACATCCAAAACCGACCAATTATGGATAACTCAGTATTGGGCAAAGAAAGGCAATTCTTTTCCGATTGCCCGGATGGCATGTCATTACTGAAACTTGAAAAGGCAAATATTAAGGGCGTCAAAGGAAATACCGTATTTGCAGTTGTTCAGTTTGAATATACAAATGCCAATCAGGGCAAACAAAAAATGTACGGGGTACTGCCCTCTCAAATTGCCGTGTTAACACTCAATCAGGATCGAGCTAACGGAAAACTCACCTTAGTAAAATATACTCCGGTAGATACCTCTAGCGCTCAAGGCCTATGGATCACCTGCGGTGCTAGCTTATCACCATGGAACACCCATTTATCCAGCGAAGAATATGAGCCAGATGCTCCATTTGCACATGAGAATGCCCGCTTCAAGGCTTTTAGTAAAAATCTCTATGGTAATGAAACTAGTGCGAATCCCTATAACTATGGCCACCTTCCCGAGGTCACAGTCAATCCCGACGGCACAGGAACGCTTGTAAAGCACTATTGCCTCGGCCGAATTTCACATGAGTTAGTCGAAGTGATGCCAGACAGAAGAACTGTTTTAATGGGTGATGACTATACGAATAGCGGTCTATTTCTATTCATTGCAGATAAAGAAGCCGACCTTTCCTCAGGCACACTTTATGTAGCAAAGCTTGGTCAGGGATTTTCGCTAGATCCTCAAGATGAAGGCACAAAATTATCTTGGATCAAACTCGGGCATGCCAGCAGTGATGAAATTAAAAAATTGGCAATGACTTTAAAACCCTCAGACATCATGACTGTTTTAAAGACTGACCCCAATGACGACACCTTCACCAAAATTTACTACGACGGTATAGCGAACTGGGTAAAGCTCAAACCCGGAATGGAAAAGGCGGCCGCATTTTTAGAAACTCATCGTTATGCCTATTTAATGGGTGGCAGCATGGGCTTTAGCAAGATGGAGGGCACTACCGCCAATCTCAAAGATAAAGTTGCCTATTTTGCCCTGCAAAACATACAAGACTCAATGATTAAAGGAGGCAAGGGCTGGAATGCCCAGGGTATGGTTGAGCTCGATAAGCCCTTAATTGCAGGCGCTGTCATGACAAGTAAGCTTGAGGGTAATCAACGCGATCAATCAGACAGCATTATCAAAAGCAATTGGGTTCCTAGCCAATTATCAGCGCTTCTAGTTGGCAAAGATATTGCACCGGACGAACTAGGTAATTTAGCGGATCCCAACACCATCTCCAATCCAGATAACTTAAAGTTTTCTGAAAAACTGAGAACTCTATTTATTGGTGAAGACAGCGGTACTCATATCAATAATTTTATTTGGGCTTATAACGTCGATACCAAGAAGCTCAGTAGAATTGCCTCCATGCCATCCGGTGCAGAGGCAACTGGTTTAAGTGTAGTTGATAACCTCAATGGCTGGACATATATCACTGCGAATTTTCAACATCCGGGTGATTGGATAGCAAAGTTACACGCAAAGGTCAAGCCCACCCTCGATCCCTTGATTCAAAAAAATTACAAGGATGGATTTGGTGCGGCAGTAGGTTACATCACTGCAATTCCGGCCGCTATAAAAGTGAGCTAATTTTGCTTATTTATGACTAGAGGCGCTTGAGCAAACCTTCATCATCTTAAATGCCGGTTTACTTTGAGACTTATTTTAGGGTTTGCTTTTTTGCCGCATGAATTTTTCCACTCTTGACTGCTTGGCAAAATATCTCGTAATCAGCCTGATTCTGTTTGGAGTAGGATTTAGCAAAACTGTACATTGCCTCATCGAACTCTCGCATCTCACCGCAATAACCAGAAATCATGGCAGCATCCCCTGAACGAGCATGGCCTAATGCCAGTGCCCAGCCAAAAAGCCTGCAGTAATCAGGAAAGTTCTTGAGTGATACGCCGTCGGGACCGACAACGACTCCACCCTTCATATCCCTTAGCTGGCGGAGATAAAAGTGCTGAGTAACATCAGTACGTTCCGTAATAGATCCTGAATTTAAGAAAATATCGGGCGCACCCTGAAGTAATCGCTGTCCAGAAACTACGCGATGACCCATATTGGGGTAGATAGACTTACCAAGATAGGGAGTCAATACCGACTCCTGCGCTTCTTTATATTGCAAAAAAAGTGGATCCTTTGGGTCATCTCCAACAAAATACAGCATCACACAAGTTGTCCCAACGCTACCTACGCCCACTACTTTTCTAGCGAAATCCTGTAATGTATAACGCTGAAATAAGGCCTGACGATCAGCCAGTAAAGTGAAACTGTAATTTAATAAGGCCTTATCAACTAGATGCGCCATTGACCTTCCATGTATTGACTTATCAAAGTGCTCAATCAGTGGTGGCCTATTAATGATCTTACGATTTTTACCTACCAATCTGGTGAGCTTTTCCAATATCTGAACGTTATTTTGCCCCTTAGTCTCTTTTAAATAGGCATCTAACTTTTTTTGATGAACGCTATTAAAGTGCTTACGAATTTCTTTCTCGCCAATGAATTGCTGTGCAAGCTCCAGATAAGGCATCTGTGCATACTTAGCCATACGCTTACGATACTCAGAGCTGATTCGATATACTAATTTTTTACTCAGGGCCGGAGAGCCGCCCAAGGTTTCGCAGGCAATCACAGCGCTTGCAACCAAACGCTTCATATCCCATTCCCAGCTTCCGGGAAGGGTTTCATCAAAATCATTAATTCCAAAGACTAGGCGATGCTCTGCTGTTCCGAATAAACCAAAATTTGAAACGTGCATATCACCACAAAGCTGAACAACGATCTTAGTGCTTGGCTGATTGGCTAAATCTTGAGCCATAATTGCGGCGCCACCACGATAAAAAGCAAATGGTGACTCCAACATGCGCTCATACCGGATGGGAATTAGCGATTTAATCCGCTGCCTAGCTTGCTTCTCAAGAATTTCAATCGGACCAATCCGATGCTTTGGAGGAGTGTAGATAGCTTGATCAGCAAAGCTCACAATCTTGCGTAAAGCCTTGCCATCTTTGAAGCGTCTCTGAAGGCTTAAACGCTTCCCATTATGTAACTCAACAGGCGTTAGAACAGAAAATTCGTCTAGGGGTGTTGGCCTAGCCTTTGCGCCTGATTTACGAATTCTGTGGGTAGCTGACATGTCTGGTCCAGTGTAAATAATGCGCTCATTATTACAGGACTCACAGAAATAGGCAGCTAACTACTGACCGAACTTAATACGATGGTGAATACTCTGCAAGTGCTCATTGAGCTCCAAGCGATCCAATTGGGTTAGCGGCAGATCCATCAGCAATTCAATCCGATTGCGTAAGCCGATCTCTACTTGCTTAAAGGCATGCATCATAGCCTCATCACCACTCTCTACTGCAGCTGGGTCCGGGAAACCCCAATGAGCTGTTGAAGGATGTCCTGGCCAGTATGGACATTCTTCCCCGGCGGCCGAATCACATAAGGTGATGATGAAATCCATTTTTGGGGCATCCTCACGACCAAACTGATCCCAACTTTTACTGCTCAGAAGCTCTAAGGGGTAGCCCATCGCTTTTACTATCTCTATCACCATGGGATGAATCTCACCGGTAGGCTTTGCTCCAGCTGAAAAACCAATCAATCGGCCATTACTTAAGGTGGTGGCGAGGGCCTCAGCAAGAATCGATCTCGCAGAATTGCCATTACAAAGAAACAGAATATTATGCGGTTTATTCATGGCTATTAATATCAAATAACTTCATCTAGCTGCAAAGCAAATTTATTATCGACAATAAAAGGGGTTGCCGTAGTTCGCAAGGACAATGGTTTACATACTGGGGATTGTTCATTTAGATCATTCTGAGCTAAATTCAGCCTGGACTCAGATTGACGAAAAATTTGAGATAAATTACTTTTCATTTCAATAGTCATCATGTTCAATCCCCTTCAAATCTAAATTGATAGAGCAATATGAATCATAGAAACTAAGTATTTCAGTTTGATTAAGGAAATATGACAAATACTCCACGCTGAATCCATTACCCCAATTTGTCACATTGATCGGATATGTTAGTCAATTTATATGAGATAAGTCATCCTGGAAATGCGCTTAACCGCCCTACTTTTCCTTCTTATCCCGATCATTAGTCATGCGTTTGAACCGCTCAATACTGATGATGCGGGAACCGTAGCAAAAGATAGAAATCAAATTGAGCAATATTTTTTTACAACCGCGTCACGTGGTGGCAGCACAGCCAATACGGTAGATATTATTACTCCCGGAGAGGAATATTTTGGTGGCGGCGTGGCTAAAGCATTTCCATTTACCTATACCCGAGGCATTACTGAAAATATAGAGGCCAGCATAGGTGCGACCTACTTTGCCAATCCAAGGGGAAGTTACTCACCCATATCGAACAAGGTCATTGCACTTAAATGGCGGTTTGCGGAAAGCAATCAAGACAAGTGGGCGCTGGCAATTAAGCCAAGCATAACATTGCCAGGAACACATCAGCAGCAAGTCTACGGACTGGATCTTGCACTACCTAACTTTGGCTTAAATATGATCGGGTCTAAGTACTGGGATGATGTGGAGCTACATTTAAATGGTTCTTTTATGAAGTCACCCTACAACACCAATTATCAAGTTGGAATGAACTCCATTGCTAACCGAACTAATATCCTATTCTTTTCTGCGGCACCAGTTTGGACAGTAGTTAAGGGTGTGAGGCTAGCTCTAGATATGGGCATCACGACCAATCCACCAAGCAACGAGCAATACTTAACAAGTTACGCCTTATTGGCAAGCATCTTCTCTGTAAACGATAGTTTAGATATTGGCCTATCTTATATGCGAAGTGCAGCTAACATGGGCATTGTTATTTCCAATGCTGGGGCGAATTCATCTCGCTCTGAAATTGGGTTTACCTGGAGGTTTCAATGATGTTCATAAACAAACTATCGCATATCATCAAGCTTTGTCTTATTGCCCTATCCTTCATATTCATTGGAAACGCTCAGGCTGAGGCATTTAAGTTCGTTGCATTGGGAGATATGCCGTACTCCCAACCAGCAGACTTTCTAAGATTTGAGCGTCTCATCAAGGTCATTAATTCTAAAAAAAATGCGTTCTCCATATTCGTTGGTGATACGAAATCTGGTAGCACCCCATGTAGCAATGAACATGTTCATAAAATGACGAGCTATTTCAACTCGTTTAAATCCCCCTTGATCTACAGCATTGGTGATAACGAGTGGACTGACTGCCACCGAATTTTGGCAGGAGCATATAACCCCCTAGAGCGTCTAGAACATATCCGCACTTTACAATTTAACTCTAGCAATAGCTTTGGAAGGTCAAAGTTAAAACTGCAACGGCAAGCAGATGTAATGCCAATTTTCCGCACCTATGTAGAGAATTCTCTATGGACTAGAGATAACTTCTTATTTGTGAATTTGCATATTCCGGGGTCCAACAATAACCTTGGTCGAGATGAAGAGTCCAATAAAGAATATGCATTACGTAATGAAGCAAATTTAGCCTGGATCAATTATGCTTTTGATCTGGCCAAAGAAAAAGCTTATGCAGGGATTATTTTCGCATTTCAAGCGGATATTTTTTACTCCGATGAAACAGCGAATGGCAGTAACAGCGGCTATCGTGAGACTGTCTCTACTTTTCGAGATCGCTCTGAAAATTTAACAATCCCTATTCTCTTGATACATGGCGACAGCCACAAATTAAAGATCGATAACCCTCTACTTAGTAGTAAGAAGAAAACATTAGAAAATGTCTATAGACTAGAAGTGATGGGTGCAGATCTAGTGCAAGCGGTCGAGGTGCAGGTAAATTCAAAAGAATCTAGCCCATTTAGTTTTCGCCCTATCTTGATTCCCTTGAATGTCTTGGGTATCGAAAATAAGAAATAAGATTTCAATGGGCCTTTAATTCCCTAGCTTCCAAGACGATGTCTTAGAGAGCGATTCAAATAGGATATTCTTATTTCACGCCACATTAGTAATAATTTGAAGATTGTTTTTTTCATAACAGTAGATTCCTTGATAGTTTTGAAAAGTTTATTAAAAAGAATGCTCTAAATTTCAAATCTTATATTAAATAAACAATGAGTCAGTAGTATGTCAGGCACTATTGATGAAGTGCCTACCGTACAATCTTCATTACTTACATGACATCTGAAGAAAATTAATTCCCTGCCGTGACTCAAAACCTAAGCCACCCCTTCCCGATCAATGGTGTTGTATTTGCTTGGGCCATGACCCCATCTGGCAAAAGTCATGAAATCCCACTCTTCGATATTGCCGACGCGCTAAATGATCCAGATATATCAATCTGGCTTCATCTAAACCTATCAAACTCTCAAGTTCAACGTTGGTTAAAAAATACTAGCTTGATACCAGAGCGAGTTATAGAGATGATCGATGAAGGCGTTACTCGTAGTCGTCTAGAGAGAATTGAGAAGCTAGACGACTGCTTACTCATGGTGATGAATGACTTTCATCAAGAGTTTGGCGAGAAGGACAGTGGCTCAAGCCTAGGGACCTTATGGGCCATTCTCACCCCTCGCCTCATGATTTCTCTGAGAAATAATCCATTAAGAACAACAGATCAGTTACGCTCAGACTTAAAAAATGGTCAATTAAATCCATGCTCTGCCATTGAGCTATTTCACGAGCTGATTGATTTACGTGCAGAGTATCTGCGGACGCTCCTTATGCGTCTTTCTGAAACCATGGATGATCTCGAGGAAATTTTACTGAAGGGTAAGGAATTGCCTGAGCATGAATACCTTGGTCGAATACGTATTCAATGTAGTCGCCTGCGTCGCCAGTTCTCACCCGAGCTCATTGCTCTGCATCGACTGCAAAAGCATTTACCTTATTGGTTTGCAGATGAGGATAGGTACCGCTTAAATGATGATTTGGATCTTCTCTCTTACTTAGTTCAAGAGATATCGAATCTATATGATCGCGCGAAGGTATTACAAGATGAACAGGCAGCTCATGTTGCTGAATTTAATGCACGGAATTTACAGGTCTTATCCGTAATGACGGTAATCTTCCTACCAATGACCTTACTATCCGGCATCATGGGCATGAATATGGAGGACTTGCCAGGATTAAAGGAGTCCTTCTATTTTGTGATGGCACTCATGGCCACTGCCGGTGCTGCCGTATATATCGCTCTTAAGCTTAGAAAAATCATTTAACCTTACATATCCAATCAAATACATCTAGAAGCGCCAAGGAAAATATGGAATATTGGAATATCTATGGGGAAATGATCATTCGCCTCCTGCTAGCCCTATTGGCAGGGATAATTTTGGGCTTAAATCGCTGGCTGCATCATAAATCTGCCGGAATCAGAACGCACTCGCTAGTTGCCATAGGTTCGGCCACGGCAGTATTAACCATTGGGCACCTTGGACCAAGCGATGTTCAAGCCCTTAGTCGTGTATTACAGGGATTAGTCACCGGCTTAGGTTTTTTGGGTGCAGGCGTAATCATTCGAGAGCGCAGTTCACAAAGAGTCCATGGCCTCACTACTGCAGCTAGCATCTGGTCTTGCGCCTTAATTGCAGCTGCATTCGGGGCTGGTGAACTTATTTTAGGCTGTTTAGCGCTGTCCGCCATCATAATTACCCTGATCATAGGGGGGCCGCTAGAACGGCTGTTTAGCAGCCTCACAGGGACTAAGCGTAGCTCAGAGATTTCCTCGGATCCAGACTAAAAACGGCATTTAAAGGCAAAAAAAGTAGTTTTGTCATATTACTTTGCTAGGATAGGGTCGTTCTTATTACTTTAAAGTGAAAAATCCATGGGCGATTACAAATACGAAGATGCTGTAAAACAGCTTCAAGAGTCTGGTGCTATTGGCTTGCAAGACTTTAAAAATCTATCGTATGAAGATCTAAATGAACTTCTTGAAGAAATCAAAGTTTGGTGTCTTTATGCGAACGGCAAGCTAGATAAGCTTCCAAAAGAATCTAAAAAGAAGAAGGATAAGAAGGATAAGAAGGATAAGAAGGATAAGAAGGATTAATGCTGTAAGACCCACTTAATCCGCAATACGCTCCTTGGGGAAACGCAAAATAAAAGTACTGCCCTTTCCAGGAGTGCTCTCAATAATTAACTGTGCTTGATGGCGATTAGCAATATGCTTCACAATTGCCAATCCTAGGCCAGTTCCCCCTGTATCCCTAGAGCGACTTCTATCTACACGATAGAAGCGCTCAGTTAAGCGAGACAAGTGCTCTGAGGCGATGCCAGGCCCAGTATCGGTTACTGAAAATTCTCCCTCTCTATCCTGATTTAAGCGCCAATTAGCACTAATTGAGGCAGTATCTGGAGAGTATCGAATCGCATTGGAAACCAGATTACCGAAAGCAGAAAGAATCTCCCGCTCTTCACCCATTAAATTAGATGGGCTCGAGACCTCAAAATTAAAGACATGATGACCCTGCGATAGTGCCTCAGCATCATTTCTTAGTAAGGCCATCAGAGTTGGAATGCTAATTACCTGCATCGGAGCAGGCAAAGTATTTGACTCAAGATTGGCGAGGGTTAACAAATCCTCAACTAAAGTCTTCATGCGCTGAGCCTGAGACATCATCATTTCAAAATATTGATTTTGTTGGCTCTTATCCAACTCTAGCGACTGCATGGTTTCTAAAAAACCCATCAATACAGTGATGGGGGTTCTCATTTCGTGAGAAACATTTGCCACAAAATCTCGCCTCATCGCATCTGCCTTTTGCAAATCAGTAATATCTTGGATTAGCATGAGATGGCGATTATCCCCAAATGGAAAAGCCTGTAGCATCAAACTCAGGTTTGCACCCTTTCCCATTCGCTCCAGCAGCAATGGCTCCTCAAATTGACGTTTATAGAGATACTGAATAAATTCTGGGCGACGGATGAGAAAGTTGACCCGTTGCAGCGCGTCACGCTTAAAGTTTAAGCCGAAGAAACGCTCAGCAATTCCATTACACCATTCGATTTGGTCCTGATCATCCAACATCACGATGCCATTAGGTGAGGCCTGAAATGCTTCAATGAAACGAGCATGCTGCTTTTCTATAGATCGAATTTGCAGCTTAAGGTTACGAACTAAACGCTGAAGACGGAAAAGAATTTCTTCCCAATATCCACTTGGCAACGGCATCGTTTCAACCGAGTCGGCAACAGTAAATTTTCGCAGTCGCGCAAGATTGATATATGAGTAAATTAAGGGTATGGAAAGCACGCAAATTGCAGAGGCAATTGCTGCACTAGGACCAAGAAAGCTCAGCGCAATATAACCCCCAATAAACGCCAGGGAAATAAGTAAAGTAAAACGGGAAATGACAGAGAACATACGACAATCTTAGAGCATCTGGTCGATACCAGACAAAAAAGGGCCAAGAAGACCTTCTTATTTAGGTCTGGGTAGGAATCTTGGTGATTCGATAACCGCTTCCACGCACAGTCTCGATATAACGATCACAATCTGAGGGAGCCAAAGCAGCTCTCAGTCTTTTGATATGAACATCAACAGTACGTTCTTCGATATAGACTTCATTACCCCAGACCTTATCTAGCAAATTCGCCCTGGAGTGGACCCTCTCCGGATTAGCCATTAAAAATTGAAGTAAACGGTATTCCGTGGGCCCCAAAGAGACCGGTTGTGGGTCCATATTAGGCCAAACAGCAGTGACTCGATGGGATAAAGGATCAAGTTTAAGTGGGCCAACAGCTAGCGGGCCAGTATCCTCAACCGGAGTTTGACGACGCAGCAAAGCCTTAACGCGGGCGACCAACTCTTTTGGTGAAAAGGGCTTAGTTACATAATCATCTGCCCCCGAGTCCAAGCCCAAAACCTTGTCGGATTCTTCGCTTTTAGCTGTGAGCATTAGGATTGGGAGCGACCGTGTTTTATCGTTGGCTCTAAGTTCTCGAGCAAACTGAACTCCAGATTTTCCTGGCAACATCCAATCCAAAATTAATAAACTAGGCAACTCATCTCGCATCATATTTAGTGCAATATCAGTCTGCATAGCCTTTTGAACATCATACCCCGCATGTGTCAAATTAATCGCAATGAGTTCCGCGATAGATGGCTCGTCTTCAACAATCAATATTCGGTGTGTCATCATGAAGTCCGTATTGATATTGCTTATTCTCTATTTGCCTCGCGCACTAAATCTTCATGAGGAATATGTCGTACGTCAGAGCCTTTGACGATGTAAATAACGAACTCAGCAATATTCTTTGCATGATCGCCAATACGCTCAATCGCCTTAGCAATCGTCAACATATCTAAGCCAGTAGAGATTGAACGTGGATCTTCCATCATGTAAGAGATCAGCTTACGCACAAAGCCTCTAAATTCCTCATCAATCTGACGATCTTCTTCCACAACTTCTGCAGCAGCAATTGTATCTAAGCGAGCAAAAGCATCAAGACTACGACGTAATAGTGAAATAGCCATTTGACCAGATAGGCGAATTTCAGCGACATTAATATTGTAAGTTTCTCCAGACTCGATCAAGCGCTTCGTTCTCTTGGCGACACGCTCTGCCTCATCGCCGGCTCGCTCCAGATTAGTAATCGCTTTAGATACGGCCATTACTAGTCGCAAATCTCGCGCCGTAGGCTGACGACGTGCAATCAATTCGGTACAGGCCGAATCAATCTGAATTTCAAGATCATTAACAGACTTCTCATTTGCAATAACTACATTACAAGTTTCAACATCCATTTGCGTAAAGGCACGCATCGCCGTTGAAATCTGAGACTCAACAAGACCACCCATTTCTAGCAAACGGCTAGAGAGAGAATTTAAATCTACGTCAAATTGTGAGGAAAGGTGTTTATCTGGCATTTAGAGCTCCAATTAACCGAAACGGCCGGTAATGTAATCTTCTGTTTCTTTACGCTTAGGCTTGATGAAGATTTCATCTGTCTTACCGAACTCGATTAAGCTTCCTAGGTACATATACGCAGTGTAATCCGATACACGAGCAGCTTGTTGCATATTATGAGTAACAATCGCAATAGTGTACTCATGCTTGAGCTCATTAATTAACTCTTCAATCTTACCGGTAGAGATTGGATCCAAGGCAGAAGTTGGCTCATCTAGCAGAATCACGGAAGGTTTAACCGCCACGCCACGTGCAATACATAAGCGCTGCTGCTGACCGCCAGAAAGAGATAACCCACTTTGGTTTAATTTGTCTTTGGCTTCATTCCATAATGCAGCCTTATTTAAGGCCCACTCTACACGCTCATCCATTTCAGAGCGAGAAAGCTTTTCATATAGACGCACACCAAAAGCAATGTTTTCATAAATCGACATTGGGAACGGAGTTGGTTTCTGAAAAACCATACCGATTCTTGAGCGGAGTAAATTGAGATCCTGTCCAGGCTCCAAAGTGTTCTGACCGTAGAAGTTAATCTGGCCTTCGGCACGTTGCCCAGGATAAAGGTCATACATGCGGTTTAAAGTTCGGAGCAAAGTAGATTTACCACAACCTGAAGGACCAATGAAGGCGGTCACTTTGCCTTCTTCAATATCCAGATTAATATCTTTTAGACCCTGAAATGAACCGTAAAAGAAGTTTAAATTACGCACTTCAAGCGCATTTTTTACTTCTTTTGCTGTTTGCATATTGGTTTGATCATTCATTTTGATTCCTTGACTATCGATTGTATTTAAGTCAAACATGGTTTTCATATTGGCCATTAGCTTTGCACTTTTTCACGGAACACTACTCGCGCCAGAATATTTAATCCCAACACTGCAAATGTAATTAATAAAGCGGCTGCCCAAGCGAGATCCACCCAGTTATCGTAGGGGCTCATTGCAAATTGGAATATGACTACCGGTAAATTTGCCATTGGCGCGTTCATATTTGTAGAGAAAAATTGATTGTTTAGCGCAGTAAAGAGTAAAGGTGCAGTTTCACCGCTCACACGCGCAAGTGCCAATAAGATTCCGGTAATCACACCGCTTTGTGCAGCGCGCAAGGTGATCATAAAAGCTACCTTCCACTTCGGCGTACCCAAGGCATAAGCTGCCTCACGTAAACTTCCAGGGACTAAGCGCAACATATTTTCAGTAGTTCGTACCACCACCGGAATAGCAATCAGCGCCAATGCAATAGTGCCTGCCCAGCCAGAAAAATGCTTTACTTGAGCAACCACAATGGCGTAGACAAACAAGCCGATCACAATTGACGGTGCCGAAAGCATAATATCTGTAACAAATCGAGTGATGGAAGCAATCTTACTTCTATCGCCATACTCAGAAAGATACAAACCAGCAAGCACCCCAATAGGCGTACTAATCAAAGTACAACTGGCTACGATCATTAAACTTCCAAGAATTGCATTCGCCAAACCGCCGCCCTCAGATCCAGGGGCAGGAGTACTTTGCGTGAAAACATCCAGATTAATTGAGGAGAATCCCTTGATAAAGAGAATGCTCAAGATCCATAAAAGGAATGCCATTCCTACAATCATGGCCCCAGTAGATAGGATTAGACCAATTTTATTTGCGCGCTTGCGTTTCGCAAAAATTGCGGGATTAATATTTGAGAGGCCGTTCATGTTTTCAATCCCTGTTTTTTCTCCATATTCATGAGCATCCATTTCGCGATAGCCAACACAATGAATGTAATCATAAATAGCGCTAGACCCAACGCAAATAATGAAGAGTAATGGGGTCCAAGTTCAGCCTCACCGAACTCATTTGCCAAAGTAGAGGCAATAGAATTACCAGGGGCAAATAAAGATGCTGACAGACGATGGGCGTTACCAATAACAAAGGTAACCGCCATGGTTTCACCAAGCGCCCTACCTAATCCCAACATAATTCCACCAATGACACCTGCCTTGGTATAAGGCAAAACGACATTTTTAACCACTTCCCAGGTCGTACAGCCAATTCCATAAGCAGACTCTTTTAATACTGGCGGAACAATCTCAAAAACATCGCGCATCACTGAGGCGATAAATGGCAAAATCATCATCGCCAAGATTAAACCAGCACACAAAATACCAATACCATTAAAAGCACCTGAGAACAAAATTCCCAAACCAGGAATCTGTCCGAGAGTACCCGCCAAAGCTGGCTGAATATACTCGGCGAATAGTGGTGCAAATACAAATAAGCCAAACATACCGTAGATGATGGAAGGGACTGCCGCAAGTAGTTCAACCGCTGTGCCCAGGGGTCTGCGTAAAACAGCAGGACATAATTCTGTAAGAAAGACTGCGATACCAAAACTTAATGGTACGGCTATTAGCAGAGCAATCAGGGAGGTCACGATGGTGCCATAGATTGCAATCAAGCCGCCAAACTCTCCGTTGATAATGTCCCACTCTTTGGTAAAGAAAAAACCAATTCCAAATTTATCTAGCGCCGGCCAAGCATTGATGATGAGTGAAATGATGATCCCAATTAGAGCAATCAGCACTGATAAGGCGAAAAATTGAGTGACTCCATGAAAGAGGAAGTCCTGAATACGCTGCAACTTAGCGATACTCAGCGCCTGAGGCGTCGGTGCCGCGTGAGACTGGGTCGATTCCATCATAAATTACGCTTATTTAAATATTGAAACAGCCCCACTTTTAGTGGAGCTGTTATTTATGAATGATTAAGAAGGCTTAATCATCTGTCTTTACTTGGTAACAACCTTAGAAAATACATTCTTGCGAATGAAATCGGTAGTTACATCAGGCATTGGAACGTAATCTAACTCTAAAGCCATATTCTTGCCATCTTTAAATCCGAAGTCAAAGAACTTCATTACTTCAGCAGCATTCGCCTTATTTTCTGGATTCTTGTACAAGAGGATAAAAGATGCACCAGTGATTGGCCAGGATTTAGCACCAGAAGCATTGGTAATGAATGTACCCATACCTGGGATCTTTGCCCAATCAGTTCCAGCAGCAGCAGCAGCAAAAGTTACATCATCAGGCTGGACATAATTGCCATCTTTATTTTTCAAAGAGATGTGCGTCATTTTGTTTTTCTTGGCGTAAGCATACTCAACATAACCTACTGAGTTCTTAACACGAGAAACGTTTGCAGCAACACCTTCATTACCTTTACCGCCAACAGATGAAGCCGCTGGCCATTTAACGGCAGCGCCTGCACCAACAGCATCTTTCCAGAGGGTACTAGCTTTGGCTAAGTAGTCAGTAAAAATTGCAGTTGTTCCGGATCCATCGGCACGGTGAACAACAGTAATTGGACCCGAGGGGATCTTCACTCCTGGGTTCATCAAAGCAATACGCTTGTCACCCCAATCCGAAATCACACCTTGGAAAATATCAGCTAATGTTGGGCCGTCCAATTTGAGCTCACCAGGCTTAACACCGTCAACGTTCATGACTGGTACCACGCCTCCAATAATGGCTGGGAACTGAACCATGCCGTCTTTTTCTAAATCTTCGAACTTCACTGGATTATCAGTTGCACCAAAATCCACTGTTTTCGCTTTGATTTGCTTGATACCACCGGAAGAACCAATGGACTGGTAATTTAAGTTTGAGCCAGTTTTTGCTTTATAAGCTTCGGCCCATTTTGCATAGATTGGATATGGAAATGTTGCGCCAGCACCGGTCATGTCGGCTGCAAAGGCAACTGGAGCAATTGAAATCGCGCCAATGACCAACGCTTTTTTCAAAAATGAGTTCATATGGATCGTTCCTCAGATAAATTACGCAACATTGCGATAGGAGGAAGATACGTCTTGAGTGTGACCCTTTTATGACAGCTTTTTTAATGCAAATTTAATTAATAAAATCAATTACTTAGATATCGGCACCAGATCTGCAATACTTTTAGCTGAGCTCATAGCTAGATCTCCATCTTGAGCCTCTACCATGACCCGCAGGACTGGTTCTGTACCCGAAGCGCGAATAAGAACCCTTCCCTTACCCTTAAGAGCAGTCTCGACCTGGCTTATCTGAGCTTTAAGGGCCTCATCAGACTTCCAGTCGTAGCCAGCCTTAAATTTGACATTCAGAAGCACCTGCGGGAAGAGCGTTACGGAGTCCAGAAGCTCTACCAAACTCTTCTTAGCTTGACTCATGGCTGCTAGCACCTGTAACGCAGCAATAGTGCCATCACCAGTTGAGTGCTGATCAAGGCAAAGGAGATGGCCCGAACCTTCACCACCAATAATCCAGCCTTTTTGCTTCAGTAACTCTAAGACATAACGGTCCCCTACATTGGCGCGCTCAAAGCCAATTCCTAAACCCTGAATTGCATTTTCTACTGCAAGGTTCGTCATCAATGTACCAACCACCCCACTAATTGCTTGGCCGCGATTAATCCGATCTTTTGCAAGAACGTATAAGAGTTCATCGCCATTAAATAATCGGCCAGAGGCATCAACCATTTGCAGACGATCCGCATCGCCATCCAAAGCAATGCCGAGATCAGCGTTGGTTTCTTTAACCTTGGCGATTAATGCTGCAGGGGCGGTAGCACCAAAGCCATCATTAATATTACGGCCATCGGGCTGAACACCAATCGAGATTACTTCAGCACCCAACTCATGAAAGACATGAGGGGCAATATGGTATGCAGCGCCATGAGCACAATCGACAACCAACTTCATCCCTTTGAGATTTAGCTCACCTGGAAAGGTGGATTTACAAAATTCGATATAACGGCCAGCAGCATCATCTATACGAAAAGCTTTACCCAACTCCTTTGAGCTAACGCAACCCATCGGCTTAGCAAGCTCAGCTTCAATCGCTAATTCAAAATCATCGCTTAACTTACCGCCCTCTGCGGAGAAAAATTTAATACCGTTATCTTGATAAGGGTTGTGTGAAGCGGAGATGACTACACCTGCAGATAAGCGCAAGGCTTTAGTAAGGTAAGCAACCCCTGGGGTGGGCATTGGTCCACACAGCATGACGTCCACACCAGCGGCAGCGAAACCAGCTTCTAGAGCTGCCTCTAATAGGTAACCAGAAACACGGGTATCTTTACCAATCAAAATCTTGCAGCGCTCACCAGGCTTTACCTGACTACTCAATACTTTACCTGCAGCATAGCCAAGACGTGTAATGAATTCCGGAACAATCGGAAATTGCCCTACCTCGCCGCGGATGCCATCAGTACCAAAGTATTGTTTTTTCATACTCTTAATTATAAAACTTGTGAGTATTTAGCCAAGCAAGTTATGCCTGGATCGCTTCCCAGAGCTTTAGGGAGTCAACCGTCTCCTGAACATCATGGACGCGAATGATACGAGCGCCACGATCTGCGGCCAGAATGGCAGCTGCCACACTGGGTGCTACACGGTCATTAGTATCGCGACCTGTTAATTTACCTAGCATTGATTTACGAGATATCCCGGCCAATACCGGATAGCCTAATTGCGAGAATTGATCAAAATCCGCCAGCATCCTCAGGTTGTGCTCTAGACTTTTACCAAAACCAAAGCCAGGATCGATGGTAATTCTATTTTGAGCAATCCCTTGACTCTCCAGCAAAGCTGCACGTTCTTGCAGAAACACCTTTACCTCGGCAATGACATCACGATACTCGGGATCAAATTGCATGGTCTGTGGATCACGCTGCATGTGCATAAGGATAAGGCCGCACTGCTTACTTGGATCACACTGATCACTCTCAATGATCACCTCTACCGCCCCCTCTTGTCGTAGAGCCCAAATATCATTGACGCAATCAACTCCAGCATTGAGTGCCTGACGCATGGTCTCAGATTTATAGGTATCAATTGATAAGGGGACACCACAATCTTTCAAAGCATCAATTACTGGTAAGACGCGATCTAATTCTTCTTGCAGGGAGACAGGCTCAGCACCTGGGCGAGTAGATTCACCGCCAATATCAATCATGTCTGCTCCGTTGGCAATCATGCGCTCTGCTTGTGCAATGGCATCGCTTGGGGTTCTGAACTTACCACCATCTGAAAAGGAATCTGGCGTGGCATTCAAAATACCCATGACTAATGGGCGTTGACGTTTGCTAAGGTCAAAAAGAAAACGCCCGCAACGCCATGTTGCGGGCAGAGTTTGCTTCATCAACTAATTATGAGCTAAAGATGAGTTAAGCAGTAGCTGGAGCAGTGCCCGCAGCAGGACCTGGCGTACCAGCAGAGTTACCAAACTGGGTTGCTGGTGGCGGCTTTGGAGCGCGTGGCGGGCGACCTTCCATGATGTCGTTAATCTGCTCAGCATCAATGGTTTCCCATTCAAGCAAAGCAGTCACCATCGCCTCAACCTTATCGCGGTTTTGCTCAAGAATAGATCTAGCTAATGCATACGAACTATCCACCAGCGCACGAATCTCAGCATCCACCTTTTGCTGGGTCAACTCAGAAACTGTCTTTGAGCTATTGCGTCCAAAAATACTTTCAGACTCAGTATCGACATAGACCATCGTACCTAAGCTATCACTCATTCCATAGCGGGTTACCATGTCACGCGCCATTTTGGTGGCACGTTCAAAGTCATTTGAGGCACCCGTACTCATGGAGTGCAAGAAGACTTCTTCAGCAGCACGGCCGCCAAACAAAATAGCCAACTCTTCCAACATGCGATCTTTGTACAGGTTCACACGATCAAACTCAGGCAACTGCCAAGTCACACCTAATGCCATACCGCGAGGCATGATGGTGACCTTATGGACTGGATCTGCCTTAGGCAGGATCTTAGCAACTACGGCATGACCAGACTCGTGATACGCCGTATTGCGACGCTCTTCCTCACGCATCACCGCAGACTTACGCTCAGGGCCCATATAGATCTTGTCTTTTGCGTCTTCAAAGTCTTTCATATCAACGGCACGCTTATTGCGACGTGCCGCAAATAATGCAGACTCATTAACCAAGTTTGCTAGATCTGCCCCTGAGAAACCAGGAGTGCCGCGTGCCAATACCGCCGCATCCACATCCGGATCAATTGGAACTTTACGCATATGCACTTGCAGAATTTGCTCACGGCCACGGATGTCTGGCAAACCAACGTGTACCTGGCGATCAAAACGGCCTGGGCGTAATAAGGCTTTATCCAATACATCGGAACGGTTGGTTGCAGCAACAACGATCACACCGCTATTACTTTCAAAACCATCCATCTCAACTAGCATCTGATTCAAAGTTTGTTCGCGCTCATCATTGCCACCGCCCATACCAGCACCACGGTGACGACCAACTGCATCAATCTCATCAATAAAGATAATGCAAGGTGAATTTTTCTTAGCATTCTCAAACATGTCACGCACGCGTGATGCACCAACACCAACGAACATCTCCACAAAGTCTGAACCAGAGATCGAGAAAAAGGGAACCTTCGCTTCGCCTGCTATTGCACGCGCGAGCAAGGTCTTACCAGTACCTGGAGGACCTACCAACAATACGCCATGAGGAATGCGACCACCGAGCTTCTGAAACTTTTGTGGATCCTTGAGGAAGTCAACAATCTCGAAGACTTCTTCCTTAGCCTCATCGCAACCAGCAACATCAGCAAAAGTTACGGTATTGCTGTTCTCATCAATCAAACGTGCTTTGGATTTGCCGAAAGAGAATGCCCCACCCTTACCGCCACCCTGCATCTGACGCATCATGAAGAACCAGAAACCAATAATCAATAGAGTTGGTCCGAGATAATACAAAGCAGAAACCAACATATTGGGTTCATCATCCGCTTTACCAGTAACCTGCACACCAAACTTCATCAAGTCGCCAACCATCCAGATATCTCCTGGGGAGATGATGGAATATTTGTTGCCGTCATTTGGGGTTACTTGCAGTGTGCGACCTTGCACGTCAACTCGCTTGACTTTGCCAGCCTTGGCATCGTCCATGAATTGAGAATACGTGACCTGAGTCTGATCTTTTGGTTTGTCGAACTGTTTAAAAACAGTAAACAACACCAGACCCACAATGAGCCACACACCAATTTTTTGCAACATATTGCTATTCAAAAGGAGACCTTTGCCGGATTAATCCGGGAGTTAAAGCGGATTGCTATATCTAAGTATTTGATTCTACTACTAGGCTTTTTCAATAGCGAAGAGCTAATTTATTTTATAAACCCCTATTTTATGGGGGTTATTTGGGTATTTTGAGGTCTCGGCCTAGCAAAAAGATTTCCGAGGACTTCGCCCTAGAGGCCTTAGGCTTTCTGGATGCCACGGTTTTAAAGACCTTTTTAAAGGATTCCACGATCTGGCTGTAGCCACTACCGTTAAAGCACTTAATCAATAAAGCGCCTTCCGGCTTAAGGTGCTGGACCGAGAAATCTAAGGCAATTTCTGCCAAAAAGGCCATTCTGGCGGCATCTGCTACCCCCACCCCAGATAAATTTGGAGCCATATCAGACATCACCAAATCAACTTTGCCACCCGCATCGGCTGGCAAAAGGGCTTCTAGCGCTTTTAATCCCTCATCCTCACGGAAATCCCCCTGAATAAAGGAGACGTCCGCAATATCCTCCATCGGCAGAATATCGATGGCAATAATGATTCCATCGGGCTTGCCAGACTCAATATTGGGGTTATTTTTACCAAGCTCCGTCAGCCGATTACGAGCGTACTGAGACCAGCTCCCAGGAGCGCTCCCAAGATCTACTATGGTCATACCTGCTTTGATGAGTCGGTCTTGCTCGTCTATCTCACTTAGCTTATAAACGGCTCGTGCACGATAACCCTCTTTTTGAGCCATCTTCACGTACGGATCATTTAAATGATCCTGCAACCAACTTTTATTAAATTTATTCTTTGCCACAACTTACCCACTTTCGACATCCATTTTCCTTGTTTATGCCCTACAAGGCAAAAGGAATCAACGTAAAACGCCCTCATATAAGCATATATGAGGCCGAAAGCCCTGTTTTGCTAGCCCCAATGCTCTATCATCGAGCCCATGACTGCACTTACTATTACCCCTGCACAACGCAAATCCCTCAAAGCTGATGCCCATGGACTGAGTCCAGTGGTCATGATTGGTGGCGATGGCCTGAGCCCTGCGGTTGTGAAAGAGGCTAAATTAGCCATTTCTCATCACGGCTTGATTAAAGTTCGCGTGTTTGGCGATGATCGTGAAGCTCGTATCGCCATCTATGATGAGCTTTGCGACAAACTTGGCGCAGCGCCCGTTCAACATATCGGGAAATTACTTGTGCTTTGGAAGCCAATTGACATTGTTGATGCAGCCCTCTCCAATTTAGGAAGATCGAGCAAACAAACCAAGAAGTCACTACAAGCCCCCCGCACCAAGCGTCAACCGAATCGGGTTGTAGCAAAGGCAGGTATTCGCACAAGCACTTCCGAGAGATCAGATCGACGCTCTGCTGCAAGTAAATCACCGTTTGAGAGAGCTGCCGCAGTGAAAAGTGCAGCCCCGAAGAAGCGTGTTCTACGTGCCGATGCCGCTGAATCCAAGATTGGCTGGTCATCACCAGGCTACCGTAAAGCAGTTGCCACACCTGCGCCGATTAAGAAGCGCAAGGCACGTATGAGTAGCACGAAGAAGAAATCACTAGGCTCTTAGAACAAAGAATGAGCATTTGAGCTTCTAATAAAAACGCTACTAGTCGGCGTTTTTATTGCTTACGCCTTAGATTATCTTTTGGTGAGTCGCCAGACCAAGAAGATTCCTAAAAGACTCTGCAACATAAATAAAATGCTTGAAGCGCCATGAAGTCTACCAAACAATGTGGCCGAAGGAGAGAGCATGACTGGCATACCTTGAAGCAGAGCATCATCTCTTAAGGCGTTCATCCAAGGAATAAAAATAAAGGCAGCAGCTACAGAGCACAACAGCATTGCTAATAAGAGCCAACGAATAAACCGAAATTGATTAAGGCCGCGATTCACTAAAAGATTGGCTAGCACCATCAGGCCAATACAGACGATCAAGCTCAGGTAAGCCTCTAACCTAAAGATGCTCCCAGCAACCATGCCAGCAGCTTGACGATCAGTCATAGTGCTAAAAATAGCAGGAGCAACCAAGTAGCCGACTGTGAGCAAGCTACCTACCCATAAACCCGCAATCAAAATAAAGAGTCTTTGGGCCCCATCATAATTGCGAGCCTCTAAAGTCTTCATATTAAAACTGAATCGTATTAAATGTAACGAACTGCGAGAATTTCTACTTCGCGATTACCGCCAGGCGCTTGAACTGCAACAACATCACCCTCCTCTTTGCTGATCAATGCGCGAGCAATGGGAGAGCTAATCGAGATCTTATTCAGCTCAATATCCGCCTCATCGTCACCAACAATTTGGTAAGTCAGCTTTGTGCCATCCTCTAAATCCTCAAGATCTACAGTCGCACCAAACACCACGCGGCCATTAACATCCAAGCTTGCGGGATCAATGATTTGGGCAGCAGAAAGCTTACCTTCGAGCTCCTGGATGCGACCCTCAATGAAGCCCTGCTTCTCTTTGGCGGCATCATACTCAGCGTTCTCGGAAAGATCGCCCTGTGCACGCGCTTCAGAAATCGCATTGATCACTGATGGTCGCTCTACATGCTTTAAGCGATGCAATTCATCTTTGAGAAGCTCTGCGCCACGCTTAGTAATAGGGATTGTGTTCATGCTTCTTACCTAACTTAAAATTAAATGAGAGTCTTATGCAGATTCTGTAATGAATACACTTCAAGTGACTCCTTATTACCGCTTTGCGAAGCCATCAATCCATCCATTACTGCGCGTGCTGCACTAATCGTAGTGTAGTAAGTCACATTATTGGCTTGGGCGCTGGTGCGAATAGAGCGCGAATCTGCAATCGCAGTTCGAGTCTCATCAACAGTCGTAAATACAAGCGAGATCTCGCCATTCTTGATTAAGTCAACAATGTGTGGGCGCCCATCTTTTACTTTATTGACAACGCGTACTGGCAGACCAGCGGCCTCAATAGCTGCTGCAGTGCCTTTGGTAGCAACCATAGGGAAACCTAATTGATGCAGCAGTTTAGCCACTTCAACCGCCTTTGGTTTATCACTATCCTTTACCGTCAACACCACAGTTCCACTCTTAGGAAGCTTAATACCTGCGCCTAGTTGGGATTTGAAAAGTGCTTCACCAAAAGTCTTGCCCACACCCATCACTTCACCCGTTGAACGCATCTCTGGCCCAAGAATCGGATCAATGCCTGGGAACTTATTAAATGGGAATACCGCTTCTTTAACAGAGAAATAAGCAGGTTTGACTTCGTTCTTGATGCCTTGCTGCTCTAAGGTCTGACCAACCATACAACGAGCTGCAATCTTCGCCAACTGTAAACCAGTTGCCTTAGATACAAAGGGCACAGTACGAGAAGCGCGTGGGTTTACTTCGAGAACATAGATAACATCTTTGCCATCGACATTCTGGATCGCAAACTGCACATTCATCAAACCAACTACGTTTAAGCCTTTAGCCATCGCTGCAGTTTGGCGCTTGATTTCTGCAATCGTCTCGTCAGATAAAGAATATGGTGGTAATGAACAAGCAGAGTCGCCTGAATGTACGCCGGCTTGCTCAATATGCTCCATCACACCGCCAATAAATACATGTTGGCCATCGCTAATACAGTCAACGTCACACTCAATCGCATCATTCAAGAAGCGATCTAACAATACTGGTGAGTCATGAGAGACTTTTACTGCTTCGCGCATATAGCGCTCGAGATCACGACCATCATGAACGATTTCCATAGCGCGACCACCTAATACGTAGGAGGGACGAACCACCAATGGATAGCCAATTTCTTCAGCAAGCTTTAGCGCCTCGTCTTCCGCACGTGCTGTTCGGTTAGGTGGCTGACGCAAGTTCAACTCATGCAATAACTTCTGAAAGCGTTCACGATCTTCTGCAGCATCAATCATGTCAGGAGAAGTTCCAATAATCGGAACACCATTAGCCTCGAGATCCAAAGCCAACTTCAAAGGAGTCTGTCCGCCATACTGAACAATGACGCCTTTTGGTTTTTCAATAGCAACGATCTCTAAAACATCCTCTAAAGTCAATGGCTCAAAATACAAACGATCAGACGTGTCGTAGTCAGTAGAAACGGTTTCTGGGTTGCAGTTCACCATGATGGTTTCATAGCCGTCTTCGCGCATTGCTAAAGCAGCATGAACACAGCAATAGTCAAACTCAATGCCCTGACCAATACGGTTTGGACCGCCGCCGAGTACCATGATTTTATCTTTGGTGGTGGGCTGAGATTCACACTCGCCGTGCTCTGCTTCGTAGGTGGAATACAAGTAGGCGGTATTTGTTGAGAACTCAGCCGCACAGGTATCGACCCGCTTGTAGACGGGTACTACCCCGAGACGATGACGCACCGCACGAACGGAGGAAGCATCCACTCCCAATAATTTCGCTAAGCGACGATCAGAGAAGCCTTTTTGTTTAATAAAGCGTAGTTCAGTAGCTGACAAGCCATCGATCTTGCGCTGCTTAATTTCAGTTTCTATAGTGATGAGTTCTTCGATCTGCTCCAAGAACCAAGGGTCGACCTTAGTCTCGTTGTAAACCTCATCAAGCCCCATACCCATTCGGAAAGCATCTGCTAAATACCAAATACGATCTGGGCCTGGCTCGCCAATCTCCTGAATAATGTCATCCAAGTCTGTGGAAACCTCATCTAGACCATCTACGCCAACCTCCAAACCGCGCAATGCTTTTTGGAATGATTCTTGGAATGTACGACCAATGGCCATTACCTCACCCACGGACTTCATCTGCGTTGTCAGACGAGAATCCGCTTGCGGGAATTTCTCAAACGCAAAGCGGGGTATCTTAGTCACTACGTAATCGATTGAGGGTTCAAAGGATGCCGGGGTAGCGCCACCAGTAATGTCATTCTTCAACTCGTCCAAGGTATAGCCAACAGCCAGCTTCGCGGCAATCTTCGCAATAGGGAAGCCGGTTGCTTTGGAGGCCAATGCGGATGAACGTGAAACGCGTGGGTTCATCTCAATGACGATCATGCGACCATCAACTGGGTTAATCGAGAACTGAACGTTTGAACCACCAGTATCAACACCAATCTCACGCAATACCGCAATTGAAGCATTTCGGAGAATTTGATACTCCTTATCCGTCAATGTTTGCGCGGGCGCAACCGTAATCGAGTCACCGGTATGCACACCCATTGGGTCTAAGTTTTCGATTGAACAAACGATGATGCAGTTATCCGCGCGGTCACGCACTACTTCCATCTCAAACTCTTTCCAACCCAAGAGAGACTCTTCAATCAAGAGCTCGCGGGTTGGCGATAAATCTAAACCGCGCTTACAAATCTCTTCAAACTCTTCTCGGTTATAGGCGATACCGCCGCCTGATCCACCCATAGTGAATGAGGGTCGAATCACGACCGGGAAACCCAAACTGCCAGTCTCTTTCTGAATGCGCTGCTGCACTTCATGCGCATCATCCATCGAGTGAGCAATGCCAGACTTCGCAGAACCAAGGCCAATCTTGGTCATCGCATCTTTAAACTTTTGACGATCTTCCGCCTTATCGATCGCTTCTGGTGAAGCACCAATCAATTCACAACCATATTTTTCGAGAACACCATGACGATGTAAGTCGAGTGCGCAGTTCAAGGCGGTTTGACCACCCATTGTCGGCAAAATCGCGTCTGGCTTTTCAGTAGCAATAATGCGTTCCACCACCTCCCAAGTGATTGGCTCAATGTATGTCACATCAGCCATCTCTGGGTCGGTCATGATCGTGGCAGGATTACTGTTCACCAAAATGACTTTGTAGCCTTCATCACGCAATGCTTTACAGGCTTGAGCACCAGAATAATCAAACTCACAGGCTTGACCGATCACGATCGGGCCTGCGCCAATGATGAGGATGCTCTTAATGTCGCTACGCTTAGGCATTATTTGCCCCCCTTATTACCAACAGCGGTAGCATTCATCAGCTCCACAAAACGATCAAATAGATAGGCAATGTCATGAGGACCGGGTGAGGCCTCAGGATGACCTTGGAAACATAAAGCTGGCTTATCTTTCCAAGCAAGACCTTGCAGCGATCCATCAAATAAAGAAACGTGAGTCACACGAATATTGTCAGGCAGAGTATTCGCATCCACCGCAAAACCATGGTTCTGAGAGGTAATCGCTACGCGCCCAGTATCCAAATCTTTTACGGGATGGTTTGCACCGTGATGGCCAAACTTCATCTTCAAGGTTTTAGCGCCAGCGGCCAAGCCCATGATCTGGTGACCCAAGCAGATGCCGAAAGTTGGAACACCCTTTTCAATAATTTCTTTTGCAGCAGTAATTGCGTAATCACAAGGACCCGGATCTCCAGGGCCATTTGAAAAGAACACGCCATCTGGTTTCATTGCCAATACTTCAGCGGCGGTGGTTTGTGCAGGAACGATGGTTAATTCGCAACCGCGTTCAGTGAGCATACGCAAGATATTACGTTTCACACCAAAATCATAAGCAATGACTTTCTTAATTGGCTTGCTAGTATCTAAAGTTCTGTATGTAGGTTTACCGTCAGGGCCATGCAGATCCCACTCGGCTTCGCGCCATTGATAAGGAGCTTTAGTCGTAACAACCTTTGCCAAATCCAAACCGGCCATACCAGGAAAGGCTTTAGCCAGCTCTAGCGCTTTCTTGCCAAGAGCTTCAACATCATCACCCATCTTGCCAGCAACAATTGCGCCAGACTGAGCACCTTTATCACGCAGGATGCGAGTGAGCTTACGAGTGTCGATACCAGAGATGCCAACTACACCTGCTTTGGTGAGGTAAGAATCAAGACTTTCTTCAGAACGGAAATTCGAGACGCGTTTAGAGAGATCTTTTACGACCAAGCCAGCCGCATGAATCTGATCGGACTCAGCATCCTGAGCATTCACACCAACGTTACCAATATGAGGATAGGTCAAGGTGACAATTTGGCGCGCGTAACTCGGATCAGTGATGATCTCTTGATAACCAGTGAGTGCGGTATTAAATACAACTTCACCGGTAGTCTCGCCAGGGGCGCCAATGCTAAGACCAGGAAAAATAGTGCCGTCAGCTAAAGCCAACACAGCGGGAGGAAAAGAAGGAAGCAAGGGTGACAAACCATCTCCAATCCCTGCTCCATCCGACGCTCAACACCCCAAAAAGACCAACCCAGGACTGTTTGTGCGGGAGGTGAGTGTCTTTAAGCGCTAGGGTAATTTATTAAGTTTTGAACCTTGCAATCATACCAGTTTTGCGTGTAAACCCTTGGATTCCCAGCCACTGAGGCTTTGAAGCCAATGAGCCCCTGAGTCAGATGACAAAGGGGCTTATTTTGACCAATTCCCGGCTAAATTTAAGGCTTTGTGCTTTGCTCGATGATGGTCTTAATTTGAGCTAAAACAGTTTGATCTTCCATGGTGCTGATGTCTCCAGGATCACGACCCTCCGCTACCGCCTGAAGTGCACGGCGAACAATCTTGCCAGACCGAGTCTTAGGCAAGGCTGTAACCACATAAACACGACCCGGACGTGCAATCGCACCTAAGGTGGTGTCCACAGTTTTCATGCACTCAGCTTCTAGTGTGGCCGTGTTGGAGGAATCCTTCGGAATCACAAATGCAATCGCAGCCTGACCCTTGAGCTTGTCTTCAATACCCACGACCGCTACTTCAGAGATATTTGGGTGACTAGAAATACTCTCCTCAATCTCACGAGTACCCAAACGGTGTCCTGCGACGTTAATCACATCATCAGTGCGGCCCAGGATGAAGAAATAACCGTCCTTATCTTTGATACCCCAGTCAAAGGTGGAGTAAATAGTCTTACCAGGGATGGTTTCCCAATAGGTACTCACAAAACGCTTGTCATCACCCCAAACAGTTTGCATGCAACCAGGGGGTAAAGGGCCTTCAATCGCAATAACGCCCTTCCGATCTGGACCTAACTCTTCAGAAGTTGCATCATCCAACAACTTCATGTTGTAACCAAATGAAGGGACACCAGGCGATCCAAACTTATGTGGCATCACTTCAACGCCACGCTGAATTGCCAACATTGGCCAACCCGTTTCTGTCTGCCAGTAGTTATCTACGATTGGCTTTTTGATTGCATCATGAATCCATGTCGCAGTTGGCTCATCTAAAGGCTCTCCTGCCAAGAACAAGGCACGTAAACTTGAAAGATCATATTTAGTTAAGAATGCTGGGTCTTGTTTTTTGAGAACACGCACTGCAGTTGGCGCAGAGAACATAACGGATACCCTGTACTTCTCTACCAGCTCCCACCAAATTCCAGCATCTGGACGAAGAGGTGTACCTTCATACATGATGGTTGCCATGCCGTTTAGCAATGGCGCATAGATGATGTAACTGTGGCCCACAACCCAACCAATATCAGATGTGCAGAACATGGTCTCACCGGGATTGCCGCAAAAGATATGCTTCATCGTTGATGCCAGAGCAACGGCGTAACCACCAGTATCGCGCTGAACACCCTTAGGCTTACCTGTCGTACCAGAGGTATACAAGATATAGGAGGTATGAGTTGCATCTACCCACTCAATTGGGACTAAATCATTGAGGTGTTTCTGGCGCTCAGTCGCATAATCCAAATCACGGCCAGCAACTGTGGTGAACTCAGTTAAACCACGGTTCACAATCAATACCTTCTCAGGCTTATAGGATGCGAGCGTGATTGCTTCATCCAGCAAAGGCTTGTAAGGGACAGGCTTACCTCCACGAGCACCCGCTTCTGCAGTCACAATCATTTTTGGTTTTGCATCATCAATGCGTGAAGCCAAGCTATGAGATGCAAAACCGCCAAACACCACCGAGTGAATTGCACCGATACGCGCACATGCAAGCATTGCAAAACAAGCTTCTGCAATCATCGGCATATAGATCAATACACGATCACCTTTTTTAACGCCGTTAGCTTTGTAGATTGCAGCTATACGATTGACTTCTTCGTAGAGCTCTTTAAATGTGTAGGCTTTTTCTACATTAGTTTCCGTTGAAACTGCAACTAGAGCAATTTGATCTGAACGATCTTTGAGGTGGCGATCAACTGCGTTGTAGCAGAGATTGGTAAGGCCACCTTCAAACCATTTTGCAAACGGAGGGTTTGCATAATCCAGAACTTTATTAAATGGCTTTTCCCAGTGGATGAGTTTTGCCTGCTCTCCCCAGAAACCATCTGGGTCGTTAATGGAGCGTTCGTGTTCTGATTTGTAGGACATGGTCAACCTAAATAAGTAAATTAAAGTACCTAGAATTACTGAATCTTGCTAGTTCCCTTGCCGTTGGAGGTCTTGGGAGCTGAGCTAGCTGTATTCGAAGTAACATTTTTCGCAGATTTTGCAAGCCCTGTCGATGCGGATTTATGCTGAGATGCAGCATTATTTGCAGAAGAATTACCCTTACTCACCCCTTTTGCGGGCTTATTGGCTGGACATTTTGCCCCTGTTGCACATTTTTTAGGCGCTGGAGGCACTGGTTTAACTAAATTCAGGCTGGCATTTTCAGCCATTGCCAATGGGATATCGCCTGGACGACGGCTGGTTTTAGGTATCAGCACGGTCGATCCAGAACGAATTCGCATCCCTTTTGGAATGCCGTTAATTTCTCTAAGCGTATCCGCATCTACCCCCAAAGTTTTGGCGGCTTGATCTACAGATTCAGTCTTAGCGATCTGAACGGCAGTCCATGACGAGAGTGGCAAGGTGTACTTCTTGAGATTTTCTTGGAAGACTTCTGCATGCCCAAACGGAAGCAGTATTTGCTGATTGGCATTACTCAGGATTACTGGTTTATTGAAAGAAGGGTTTAGGCTATGGAACTCAGCAGATGGAATTTCGGCTAACTTGATCACTAAATCGACATCAATATCGCTACCAACGTCCACCGCTATGAAATAAGGATGGTTTTCTAGCTCAGGCAACACAATCCCATAGGCTTGAGGATCCAACACAATCTGTCGATAGGCCATTAGCTTGGGCACATAGTTACGAGTCTCATTGGGCATCTTGAGGCTCAGGTAATCCGTAGGAAGTCCTGCAGCCAAGTTGCGCTTCTGCGCCTTTAAAACATTACCCTCACCCCAGTTGTAGGCTGCCAGAGCGAGATCCCAGCTACCAAACTGCTTATATAGGCGCTGCAAATAATCGAGTGCAGCATCCGTAGATTGCAATACATCTCTGCGCTCATCTCGAAAGACGTTTTGCGTTAAACGAAAATCTTTGCCAGTTGCTGGCATAAATTGCCATAAGCCCATTGCCTTAGCACTAGATTTCGCATTAGTCACAAATGCGCTCTCGACAAATGGGAGCAAGGCAATCTCTGTTGGCATTTTGCGTGCATTGACCTCTTGCACAATATAAAAGAGATAGCGTGACGAGCGTGCCATGGAGCGATGAACATAATCAGGGCGTGCACTAAGCCAACGCACCTGTTCAATCTCCAGCGGCGTGTTCATCGGCTCCATCTCAAAGCCATCCCGAATGCGAATCCAGAGGTTGCTTGATGGTGCGTATACATCGCTAACAGATTGATTTTGGAGGTTTACCCGTTTTGCCTTGGAGACGCGTGGATCCTGAGGTGTCGGCGCATTAGAGGACCAATCTCCAGTGCCTGCACAAGCCGTGAGCCCAGCAATAAATAATATCGCTGCATAGCGCCATAACATCAGAAACGATCCTTCCACGCCCGAATCACCGCTAAGACATGTGCCGGTGTCGGGAGAGATTTTTCGCCAGAAACCTCAAGAGCAGCATCAATTACGGCTTGCTGATCACAGCGCATAAATGGATTGACTTGCAGCTCCTGCCCGATAGTTGTTGGTAAGGTTGGCAAACCTTGATCACGCAACGCTTTAGCAGTCTCTGACCAAGTAATGAGATTTGTATTATTTGGCTCAACTGCCAATGCAAAGCGAATATTAGATAGGGTGTACTCATGGGTGCAATACACCAGAGTGTTTTTTGGCAGTGCAATGAACTTAGCGAGAGATTGACTCATCTGCGTTGGAGTCCCCTCGAACAAGCGACCACAACCTGAGGCGAATAAGGTATCTCCGCAAAACAGCATCGGCTCAACAATATTTTCCTGCGTGTTCGCAAAGTATGCAATATGACTCAGGGTGTGTCCTGGCACCTCATACACCTCAAGGCTAATACGAGGCGCAGCAACTTCTAGCTTGTCACCTTCCATCATGGCATTTGTCCGGCCGGGAATATCAATACTCGCAGGGCCATAAACCGGAACTGAGCCCAAAGCCTGCAATAAGGTCAGAATGCCACCAGTATGGTCAGCATGATGATGGGTAATTAAAATACCCTTAAGAGCAAGCTTTTTTTCCTCGAGGTATATCAAGACTGGGCCGGCATCACCCGGATCTACGATCAAGGCGGATTGACCATCATGGATACACCAGATGTAATTGTCATCAAATGCCGGTATCGGCCAAACCTGCAATAAAGTATTCTTCACCATAGACCGATGATACCAACCCCAACCACCCCGTCTCAGATGCCTGTGCCACCATGGAGTTCATGGGAGAAATGGCTGCAATCCCCTCCAGGGCGCTATGTGCTTGACTGGGAGCAGAAATGCTTCAATCAAATCGTTGCCGATGTCTTTGGTTTTTATGCTGTTCAAGTCGGCCTGCCACAAATCAACACCTTAGCAGAAAACCGGATGCCTTTGCATGCCCTGCTGATTAACTCCAATGATCGCCAAAAACATGCCAGCGAATTTAACTGGCACCAGATAGAAGGTGATGCCAACGAGCTACCTTTTGCATCTGAAAGCATAGACCTATTGGTGTTGCCACATGTTTTGGAATTCGCTGCTGATCCTCATCAAACGCTAAGGGAGGCTGAGCGCGTCCTTCGCCCAGAGGGTCGCCTGGTTATTTCCGGATTTAATCCCGCAAGTCTGTGGGGGATGCGGCAATACCTCAGCAGGCTTATTGGTAACCCTTATTTGCCTAGAGATGGTCAATTCATTGGTCTACTCAGAATTAAAGACTGGTTGCAGCTATTGAACTTCTCGCTGGATCGTGGTCATTTTGGCTGCTACAAACTCCCTCTGAATGGTCAGGCAGGTATGGCTAGGATGGACTTTATGGAAGCAGCTGGTAATCGCTGGTGGCCTATTTTTGGAGCAGTTTTCTTGGTTTCTGCGATTAAGCGTCAACAAGGGATCCGCCTGATTGGACGAGTCCAAGGCTTGCGTATTCCGGCAATTACCCAATTGAGCCCTGCCGCAGAAAGCAGGCAGAATTTGGCTAATAACGAAGACCAAGTAAATTAACGTCATGCCGCACAATAAATCCCTGCCCCATATCATTATCTATACGGATGGTGCCTGCAAAGGTAATCCAGGTCCTGGCGGCTGGGGCGCTGTTCTGCGCTCTGGAGCTCATGAAAAACACCTCCATGGTGGCGCCGAACACACTACCAATAACCGGATGGAAATTAGTGCCGTAATCCATGCGCTCCGAGCCCTCAATCAAACTAGCTCGGTTGAGCTTTGGACTGACTCTCAATATGTCCAAAAAGGGGTAACCGAATGGCTAGAGGGCTGGAAAAAAAGGGGTTGGAAGACTGCCGGTAAAGATCCTGTAAAAAACGCCGATTTATGGCAAGAATTAGACGCCCTCATCCCTGACCATCAGATCTCTTGGCACTGGGTACGCGGACACAACGGCCACCCAGGAAATGAGCTGGCAGATCTCCTCGCAAATAAGGGGGTCGAGGAATTTCTCCCTTAGTTAAAGCAGGCATGCCCAAGCCCAGATTCAGAAGTCTTATGAGAGAATGAACGCATTGAAGGTAGGGGAAAAATTGCCCGCCTAAACCATATAGAACAAAGAAAAACGAGACCGTGTCAAAAATTGAATCTGCACTCGATAAAGTGCTTGCGAAGTTACCAGTCCTGAAAAATTGGGTCATGTCTCAGTTATGCAAGCTTTGGCAAAAACTCTTGCCCTATCTAAATTGGATCAAAAATTTAAATTACGCGACAGTAAAAGAATTTACAGTGAAGTACAAGTGGCGTATTTTGCTTTTGTTGATTGTTTTATATGCTGGATCTAAAGCGTATGACCATTTCTTTCCTGCAATCAAAAAAGCTGGTGGCCCTCAAACCATTACAAGTGTCATAGTCGAAAAGAAGGACATCCCTTTAATTATTGAAGCCACTGGTACGATTATTTCAAATAGTATTGTTGATATACGTCCAATGACCACCAATACAGTAAAAACGATTCATATCAAAGATGGGCAAGAAGTCAAAGAGGGTCAGTTACTATTCACGCTTGATGATCGTAATGACCGGGCTAATTATGAAAAATTAAAAGCATTAGCTGATGATGCACAAAAACAATACCTGCGTGCTAAGGAGCTAGTTGCTAAGAACTTTATTTCTAGAGCCGGCCTAGAAACTTCCCTCGCAAATGCCACGTCAGCTCAGGCGGCGGCCCGCTCCGCTGAAGTCCAACTCTCGTTCGATTCCATTCGCTCTCCTATTGCGGGTCGCGCTGGCATCATTAATGTATTTCCAGGCTCCCTAGTACAAGCTAGCAACGTAGTCACTACCGCTACTAGCTCCACAGCAACTTCTAGCGTTGGTTCTATGGTGACCATTACCCAACTAAACCCGATCAACGTCCAATTTGTAGTACCTGAAAAGGATATTCCATTACTCATGGATGGCAAGCAAGCTGACGCCCCACTCAAGGTAAGGGTAAGCGTTGGAAATGATGGCAAGCCAGCATTCGAGGGTGAAGTGCTTGTGATTGACAACCAGGTAGACCCTAGCATCGCAGCAGTGCGAGTGCGCGCTCAAATTCCAAACGAGAAGATGACTTTATTGCCTGGACAGTTTGCTCGCGTCTCATTAAATGCGAATACCCTCAAAGACGCTATTTCGGTTCCCTCCGAAGCAATCGTGATAGGCCCTAGGGGTCGCGTTGTTTATATCGTTGATAAAGACGACAAAGTCGAGTCTAAGCCCGTTAAAGTCCTTTATGAATATAAAGGCACATCCGTGATTAGCGGAGTTGAATCAGGTTCCCGAGTTGTTGTTGAAGGCAAGCAGAACTTGCGGCCTGGCAGCAAAGTGAAGGAAGCAAAAAAAGCAACTGCTGCATCCGCTCCAGCTAAAGCAGCGGCTCCTGCCCCCGAGAAAAAATGACGCTTTCTGAGTTATGTATTAGACGGCCCGTCATGACGGTGCTGTTATCAATTGCAACGGTGATTGCTGGTACGGTTGCGTACTTTAAGATCCCAGTTGCTGCGCTACCAAGTTTTAATACACCAATTATCTCTGTCAGCGCGAGTTTGCCAGGAGCGGCTCCTGAAAACATGG
The DNA here is from genome assembly GCF_018881505.1 of Polynucleobacter sp. UK-Mo-2m-Kol15. GTDB lineage: Bacteria > Pseudomonadota > Gammaproteobacteria > Burkholderiales > Burkholderiaceae > Polynucleobacter. The sequence goes on from NZ_JACVQC010000001.1 coordinate 1,576,496, forward strand.
CATCTTCCGTCGCACTGCCATTAGAAAAAGAGTTCTCAACTATTGATGGCATCAAAATGATTAGCTCAACCAATACCCTTGGTTCAACTAACATCACTTTGGAATTTAATAATGACCGCGACATTGATAAAGCAGCGGTTGACGTGCAAGCGGCTCTATTAAGGGCTCAAAGGCGCCTTCCAATTGAAATGACGGTGCCACCGTCTTACCGTAAGATTAATCCGGCAGACACAGCAGCCCTTGTCATCCGCATCAGCTCACCATCTCTGAGTCTATCCGAGATCAATGCGTATGCAGAAAATCTTTTATCACCATCAATTTCTACCATCACTGGTGTTTCACAAGTGCAAGTTTATGGCGCTAAACGATATGCCGTTCGAGTAAGCGCTAGACCTGATGCCCTTGGCAATCGAAACATCACCATGGAAGAATTGGCACTGGCAATTAATAAGGCTAATACTAATAGTCCGGTCGGCACCTTAGATGGACCGCGGCAACTTATTACTATCTATGCCAATCCACAACTTGTTAAAGCAGAGGAATTCAGGAACCTCATCATTGCTCAGCGCAATGGTCTCCCCATCTACCTCAGAGACGTAGCAGATGTTCAAGAAAGTTTTGAGGATGTGAAGACCTTCGCAAGCTCAGGAGGCGAGCGCTCCATTGCGATTGGCATCATGCGACAGCCAAATGCAAATACGGTAGACGTGGTTGCCGCCGTTAAAAAATTACTGCCCACTTTTAAAGAGCAGATGCCCGCCTCAATGCAACTAACCATAGTTAACGATAGATCACTGTCGATTATTGAGGCCATCCATGACGTCAATATCACGCTGATACTCACTATTCTTTTGGTGATCTTAGTGATCTTTTTATTCCTCAAACGCATTTCAGCCACATTAATTCCATCCGTAAGTCTACCCATCTCACTTATTGGCGCTTTTTTCTTGCTATACCTTTTCGGCTATAGCTTGGATAACATTTCCTTATTAGGCATTACCCTTGCTGTTGGTCTTGTGGTTGACGATGCGATTGTAGTGCTTGAAAATATCATGCGCTATGTTGAGCAAGGAATGGATCCCCTCAAGGCTTCGCTCAAAGGCAGTAAAGAGGTCGGCTTCACCATCATCTCGATCTCAATCTCCTTAGTAGCTGTCTTCATCCCCCTTTTCTTTATGGCGGGTCCGATCGGCCTACTCTTTAGAGAGTTTGCTGTTGTGGTATCGCTTTCCATCCTAGTATCTGCAGTAGTCTCACTCACCATAGTGCCCCTACTTTGCAGTCGCTTTTTGCCTAAACCTGGTGATCATGGAAAAGAATATGCCATCACGAAACAATTTGATCGAATTTTCGATTACACCCTCAAAACCTACATTCACTATTTAGATCTGGCTTTAGCCAATCGGAAAAAAGTATTGTGGGGTGCCTTCTCAACCTTCTTTATTACGATTGCACTTTTTGTGTACAGTCCTAAGGGCTTTTTCCCAGAAGAGGATATTGGGCAAATTACAGCAACAACAGAGGCCTCTGAAGATACCTCCTTTGCAACGATGGTAGAACTTCAAGATCGCGCTGCAGAGATTGTGAGTAAAGATCCTAATGTGGCTAATTCAATCTCTATTCTAGGCGGAGGTCTAAGCGCAGGACGTAACACTGGGCGTTTTTTCATCATCCTTAAACCCAAGGGTGATCGAGAAAAAATGGCTAAGGTCATCGAGGGATTGCGGACTAAGTTTAGAGAGATTCCAGGGCTGCAGGTTTACATGCGCCCCGTTCAAAATTTACAAATTGGTGGGCGTAGCAGTAAGAGTCGTTACCAATTTACTTTACAGAGCGTTGGCTTTGAAGGTGTTAATGAGTGGGCCGATAAAATGACCCAAAAGATGCGAGCTGACCCTATCTTCCGAGATGTGACTAGCGACTCTCAACTCAAGGGGCTTAGCGTCAGAATCGAGATCAATCGTGAGCAGGCGGCAAGCGCCGGCGTCACCATTGCCGATATTCGTAGCGCACTTTATAACTCTTTTGGGGAACGTCAAGTATCTACCATCTATACGCCGGTCAATACCTATTACGTCATTCTAGAAACTGCTCAGAACGATCGTCAATTTGAAACAGATCTAAATAAGGTTTTCGTCAGAGGTCGTGCTACCGATAAACTGATTCCCCTATCTAGCTTAGCTACCTTTGTTCGCTCCATCGGACCTACGGCCGTAAACCATCAAGGGCAAATCCCAGCTGTGACAATTTCATTCAACCTAGCTCCGGACGTATTCCTAGGTGATGCTACCAAGGCAATTGATGGCTTCGTCAAGGATGTTGGCTTGCCACCGTCGATTATTACTAGCTATGGTGGCGATGCCGCAGTATTTAAAGATAACCAGTCCGGTCAAATTATTTTGATCTTGGCGGCTTTGGGCGTTATCTATATTTTGCTCGGTGTACTTTATGAGAGTTATATTCACCCCCTTACCATCTTAGCTGGCCTGCCTTCAGCTGCAATTGGTGCAATCCTCTCTCTTCGCATCTTTGGCTTTGAATTAACTGTTGTTGCATCGATTGGTATATTGCTCCTCATTGGTATTGTGAAAAAGAATGCGATCTTAATGATCGACTTTGCTCTTGATGCACAAAGAAACCAAGGCATGTCACCTGAGAAAGCGATACGTGAGGCCTGCATACTGCGTTTCCGCCCCATTATGATGACAACGATCGCCGCCCTCATGGGCGCACTACCAATTGCGCTGGGTTTAGGTGCCGGTGCAGAGCTACGTCAACCTCTAGGTATTAGCGTAGCGGGTGGATTAATTTTCTCGCAGTTTGTGACCTTAATCATTACCCCCGTCATCTATTTATATTTAGATAAATATGCTGGCAATGGGCCCATGGAAATCCCTGAATCCGTATTAGAGGGCACCTAATGCGTCAAGTTATTCTCGATACCGAAACTACCGGCCTCAATCCCGCTACAGGCGATCGTATTATTGAAATTGGCTGCGTTGAAATGGTGGGTCGCAGATTAACTGATCGCACCTTCCATTACTACATCAACCCTGAGCGCGATATCGATGCCGGCGCTTTTGCTGTGCACGGACTCTCGCGTGAGTTTCTGTCTGATAAACCCGTCTTTGCCAATATTGTTGAAGAGTTGATTGAGTTTGTTGATGGCGCCGAGATTGTGATTCATAACGCAGCATTTGACTTGGGGTTCCTGGATAACGAATTTGCTTTACTCAAGCGCCCTGCTTTTAGAGGTCTCGCATCAAAAGTTACCGATACCTTGTTAGATGCGCGCCAAATGTTTCCAGGTAAGCGAAATTCACTAGATGCACTCTGTGAACGCTTTGCCATTAGCAATCAACATCGCACTTTGCATGGCGCTTTACTAGATGCCCAGCTGCTAGCCGAAGTCTATGTAGCCATGACACGGGGTCAAGAAGACTTGTCCATTGATCTAATTGACTACACCGTAGGAACAGATGCTTCTGGACAAATGAAGGCGCTACCAAGCAAGCTCAAGCTCATGACAGCGAGCGAAGAGGATTGCGTTTTACATGAAAAGATTTTGGGCGAAATCGCAAAGGCTAGCAAAAAGGACCCCGTTTGGAGTCCTTCAGTTACTTCTAGCCACTAGGCTAAATATCAATTTAGATTTGAGCAGCTATCGCTTTACCTAACTCGTCCGTCTTTGCATTGCCGCCCAGGTCTGGTGTTAATGGTGAGGAATTTGGGCCAGCAGCTAGCACTTTCTCAATCGCATTGAATATTGCTTTGCCTGCCTCTGGATAACCTAGGTGATCTAACATCATTGATCCAGACCAGATCTGACCAATCGGATTGGCAATCATCTTTCCGTAGATATCCGGCGCAGATCCATGGACCGGCTCGAATAACGAAGGGAATTTTCCTTCTGGATTAATACTGCCAGATGGTGCTACAGCAATTGTGCCAGTACAGGCTGGACCCAAATCCGACAAGATGTCGCCAAAAAGATTGCTAGCAACTACAACATCAAATCGATCGGGATTCATAACAAAGTGCGCAGCCAGAATATCAATATGATATTTATCCATCCGCACATCACCAAATTGCTTGGCCATCGCTTCTACCCGCTCATCCCAATAAGGCATAGTGATCGCAATACCATTGGACTTCGTAGCGGAGGTCAAATGCTTCTTGGGGCGACTTTGCGCAAGATCAAATGCGTACTGAAGAATGCGGTCAACGCCCTGGCGAGTAAAAATCGATTCTTGGATCACAAACTCACGGTCAGTATCTGGGAACATTTTTCCACCAACACTGGAGTATTCGCCCTCAGTATTTTCACGCACAACAAAAAAATCAATATCCCCTGGCTTGCGATTTGCTAATGGGCATGGCACACCGGGAAGGAGTCGTACTGGTCGCAAATTAACATACTGGTCAAAGCAGCGACGGAATTGAATGAGACTTCCCCACAGAGAAATATGATCCGGAAGAATATTGGGCATACCAACAGCGCCAAAAAATATTGCGTCGTACTGCATTAAGGTATCGAACCAATCATCAGGCATCATCTTGCCATGCTTGAGATAGTAGTCACAGCTTGCAAAATCAAAATGATCAAATTGCATACCAATGCCAAATTTTTTGTTCGCTACCTCAAGCGCACGAACGCCCTCTGGCATGACTTCTTTGCCAATACCATCGCCAGCAATGACAGCAATTTTTGGATTTTGAACTACTTTATTTTTCTTCATTTAAGTGTCTTCCGTTATTAATCATTGTTGGTCTAGCTAATTGCTCGACGAATTTCATCCACCTTGGGTTTGAATCCAGCAACAGATTCAGTATCGTAATCTGTCGTATTTTCAATTGTTTCAATGACCGCTTCCTGCATCCGAATATTATCCTTGGGGCAAATAGGCGCACCATAGGTGGCCCACTTCTTGAGGAGTGTCACCTCATATCCGCATTGGCCGCATTTGGCCTTATTGCGACTTACATTACTTGGTCTTGGTGGAGGGAACACAATTGCTTGATGAGGGTATGGACCAAGCTCCTGACTAATCATCATCAAACGCACCATCAACTCTTCAGTAGCGTGAGCCATTCTGGCAGGACCCTCTAGACCAACGGTCTGGGCAATACCCTTAAAGTCTTCGCCGTGTCCACTGAAGCAATCGTCTACTGCGTGACATAGCTCGTGCACTAAAGTATCTAACAACTGCACTGGATCATCCAACTTCGGCGAAATGAAGATCTCATTGACGCCACCACCAGAACGCTCTCGCGGCCAGCATTGCCCCAGGGTTGTCCTTGGGCTGCTTGAGGCTGGAAAGCCGCAAGATACCCTTACTGGCGGGATTGCATATCCTGCTTTTGAAAATACTGGCTCTAAGTGTCTTACGGCATCTTCTAGCCAAGATTCTCTTACGGAATGTTGCTTCATCTACGTTTTAATCACTCATTCAGGGGGTGTTCGGAATTTAATCTAACTTGATATTGGCGGATTTGATCGCTTTATCCCAGTAAGGCAATTCTTTTTTGAGTAATGCGTCCATCTGTGTAGGTGTTAGGTAGCGTAACTCAACACCAGCAGTATCAGCACGCTCTTTCACCTCAGGCAAAGCAAGACTCTTCTTAACAGAGTCAGTTAACTTAGCAACTACTGGCGCTGGCGTGCCTGCAGGGGCATATAAGGCAACCCAAGACTCCAACTGGAAGGAAGGTAAACCCGCCTCTGCAGTGGTTGGTACATTAGGCATTCCAGGATGACGATTACTTCCAGTAACAGCCAGGCCCTTGAGTTTGCCGCTTTGAACATGCTGCATTACTGAGGGTGGCGTCGTAATAAATACCTGTACCTGACCAGCCAGCACATCCTGGATAGCAGGCCCTGAACCTTTATAAGGAACATGAACAATATCCACACCAGTATTTTGCTTAAAGATTTCAGTTCCAATGTGTGATATCGAGCCATTGCCTTGGGAGGCATAGTTCAACTTTCCAGGATTGGCTTTGGCATAAGCAATAAATTCTTTTAAGTTATTCACGGGCGCTGATGGATGCACTGCAATCACATTGGTAGAAACGGTAAGGAGACCAATCGGCGAAAAATCTTTAATAGGATCCCATGGCAACTTATCCATTAAGGAGGGATTACCGACGTGATACCCCGAATAAGAAATGAGCAAGGTATAACCATCTGGCTTTGCCTTGGCAACATATTGATAGGCAGTGTTTCCGCTGGCACCAGGTTTGTTGTCAACAATCACGGGCTGACCAATTACTCGAGCTAGGGGCTCACTGAGTAAACGTGCGGATGTGTCAACCAGACCTCCGGGTGGATTAGGAACAATTAAAGTAATGGGTTTATCTGGAAAAGACTGGGCATGACTAACGCTAGACCCAAAAATAATAGTAATGACAGCCAAAGAATGGCAAATAAGTTTGATTGATTTCATCTTGATCTCCAATAACTCAATTTTATATGTTGCTCGATAAACCTTAGCGTTGCCCTACTTTGACATCACCAAATATCGCTTGGGCATCACGCGGTAAACAGCGCCAATAACGCTCATTTGAGGACACTGTGCCACCTAAAGCCTTGGCTGCCTCCCAAGCCCATCTTGGCTTGTATAAAAATGCGCGAGCCAGCGCAATTAAATCTGCATCCCCATCCTGCAAAATCTCTTCAGCCTGGTGGGGATCTGTAATTAAACCAACTGTCATGGTAGGTAAGCCTGATCGGTCTTTTACGATCTTGGCAAATGGCACCTGATACTTTGGTCCTATGGCAATCTTCTGTAATGGTGAAATACCACCTGATGAGATATGAACAAAATCACATCCCAGGGGTTTCAGACGAGATGCAAAGTCAGCAGCCTCTTCAGGAGTCCAGCCACCCTCAATCCAATCGCTTGCAGAGATCCGAATACCCAATACTCCCTGATATGCCTTGCGGACTGCGGCAAATAATTCCAAGGGGAAGCGGATACGATTTTCATATGAGCCGCCATATTGATCGGTGCGTTTGTTAGCAATCGGTGATAAGAATTGATGCAAAAGATATCCATGAGCTCCGTGCAATTCAATGCCATCTAGGCCAATCCGCTCAGAGCGCTGTGCTGCAATAACAAATGCTTCAATCAGTTCAGTCAACTCGGTTTTGGAAAGCTCATGAGGCAAACGCTCATCCTTTAACTGCGGAATAGGTGAGGGAGCAAGAGTATCCCAACCACCCTGCTCTTTTGAAAGCAGTTGACCACCTTCCCAAGGAGTTGCACTAGATGCCTTTCGGCCCGCATGTGCCAGCTGGATAAAAATAGGTGTTGGCGGCGCTAGCTTGCGAGCTCTGTCAAGCTTGTCCTTGAGAGCAGCTTCGGTACGGTCATCCCATAAACCTAAACAAGCTGGCGTAATGCGCCCCTCAGGCGTCACGCCAGTAGCCTCAATAATGAATAGGCCTGCCCCACTGTTAAGCAGATTGCCCCAGTGCATTAAATGCCAGTCCTGAGCCTCTCCATTGACGGCAGAATACTGACACATTGGAGCCACGATGATGCGATTGGGGAGGATTAAATCCCCCTTAGGCGAGGTTAATGTAAAGCTCGAAAATAGAAGACTCATATGTATACCCAGGACCTCAAAATACCTAAAAGTAGTGAAAGCGATAAAATAGACTGTGTAGGATAAACGAGAGCATAAACTTGTGCTATTTCCTGGGAATACCAGTTTGTTAAACCTAATATTTGCAAATAATAATTAAAGTAAAATACGATGAGCGCACTACAAGCCTTTGAATCAAAAGAAGATATTGGCCACTTTGTTGGCGGGCAAGTCCTTAACCCCAAAAACGGTCGATTTGCCGATGTCTTTAATCCATCCACAGGTGTTGTCGCAAGACGTGTAGCCTTAGCTAGTCGCAAAGAGGTTGATGAGGCTGTAGCAAATGCTCAAGTCGCATTTCAGACCTGGAGTCAGACCTCGCCATTGCGCCGCGCGCGCATCATGTTCAAATATCTTGAACTACTCAATGCCAACCGCGATGCATTAGCCGCCATCATTACTGCCGAGCACGGCAAAGTATTTACAGATGCCCAAGGTGAAGTCACTCGAGGAATTGAGATCGTGGAATTTGCTACCGGCATTCCAGAGCTCCTCAAGGGCGATTACACCGAGCAAGTATCTACCGATATTGATAACTGGGTTATGCGCCAGCCATTGGGCGTGGTTGCTGGTATCACACCATTTAACTTCCCCGTTATGGTTCCAATGTGGATGTTCCCAGTAGCTATTGCCTGTGGCAACACCTTCGTTCTGAAACCTAGCCCAACAGATCCATCAGCCTCCTTATTAATGGCTAAGCTCTTAAAAGAAGCTGGTTTGCCTGATGGCGTATTCAACGTAGTTCAAGGCGACAAAGAAGCTGTGGATGCCTTAATTGAGAATCCAGATGTCAAAGCTGTTAGTTTTGTAGGATCAACTCCGATTGCTAATTACATTTATGAGCGTTGTGCACACTTTGGCAAGCGCTCCCAAGCTTTAGGCGGCGCTAAGAACCATATGGTAGTCATGCCAGATGCAGATATCGATAAAACGATTGATGCTTTGATTGGTGCGGCTTATGGCTCCGCCGGTGAGCGTTGCATGGCAATCTCGGTAGCCGTTTTGGTTGGCGATGTTGCAGACAGAATCATGCCAAAACTGATTGAGCGCACCAAGGCCCTGAAAGTAAAGAATGGTATGGAGCTTGACGCTGAAATGGGTCCAATCGTTACGAAGGCTGCTTTAGAGCGTATTACTGGCTACATCGAGAGTGGTATTGCGTCAGGTGCTAAGTTATTGGTGGATGGTCGCGGCTTAAAGGTTCCAGGTCATGACAATGGATTCTTTATTGGCGGCTCCCTCTTTGATAACGTCACCCCAGACATGAAGATTTATTTAGAAGAAATCTTTGGGCCCGTTTTGTCTTGCTTGCGTGTAGCAAACTTCACAGAGGCACTTAACCTAGTGAACTCCTGTGAATTCGGCAACGGTGTAGCTTGCTTTACGAGTGATGGCAATATTGCCCGTGAGTTTGCACGTCGCGTTCAGGTGGGCATGGTGGGTATCAATGTACCCATTCCAGTTCCAATGGCATGGCATGGTTTCGGTGGCTGGAAGAAGTCTCTCTTTGGTGATATGCATGCCTACGGCAAAGAAGGGGTTCGCTTTTATACCAAGCAAAAAAGTGTGATGCAGCGCTGGCCAGAGAGCATCGATAAGGGCGCAGAGTTTGTAATGCCAACGTCGAAGTAATTAATGATTCGCGGTTTGTAAAAAATCCGTAAACAAAAATGGCGTCTCAGGGGGCGCTATTTTTTATCGTTACTTTCCGCCTAATCACAACATCAAGCCGGAATAAAGTAACGCCTCTCAATGGCGCGGGCGAACAACACAATGATTGATACCAGGGCTAGATAGACCAAGGCCGCAAAAAAATAGGCTTTAAAGAATTGGAAATTGCTTGCAGCCAATCCTTGCACTCGAGCAAAGAATTCGGTGTACTGAATTAAAAAGGCAACTGAACTATCTTTGAGATTGGCAATAACTTGATTAGTTAACGCTGGTATGGAAAGGCGGATGACTTGTGGCAATGTAATTAGCTGAAAAATTTGCAAAGGATTAAATCCCTGCGCACTCGCAGCTTCAATCTGACTCTTATCTAAACCATTAAATGCAGTCTTTAAATAAGCTGCGTTGTATGCCGCTACATTGAATGTGAAACCAATAAAAGCAACTGTGAATGGGGAGAGTCGAACCCCCCACTGAGGAAGGCCGTAGTACATCAAAAACAGCAAAACAATTAAAGGCATCCCAATAAAGAAGGAGATATAGGAGTTGATTACACTACAGACATACTTATTTTTGCTGAGCGTGAGATAAAAAACGACAATACCCAAAAGTAATCCTGAAATGCTAATCAAACCTGCCAGCTGCAAGGTCTTCACTAGCCCTGTCAAAATCAAGGGCATCTGCTCCGTGAGATCACGAACAAAGGATGGCCATCCACCCATTAGCGGCTTTCCTCTGCGCCAAAGAAAGCTTTAATTTCTGGATCTGAATGCTGACTCAAGGCGTCAATCCGGTCATCAGCACGGATCACACCACGATCCAAGAACATCACCGTGTCGGCAATATGGCGAGCTAAGTTGAGATCATGTGTAACGCAAATCATAGTGATGCCCTCCTTGTGCAGGCGATTAATCAGGTCGCCCACATCCCTAGACATAATAGGATCAAGGGCTGAAGTAGGCTCATCAAGAACCAGTACCGCTGGATCCATGGCAAGCGCACGCGCAATCGCCACCCGCTGCTTTTGCCCCCCAGAAAGCTGTGAAGGATACTTATCTTGATGCGATGTCATTTCAAAACGAGACAGCTCGAACAAGGCCCTTTCTTTCGCCTCGGCTTTACCCATCTTATGTAGCTTACGCAAGCCCAATGAGACGTTATCTAGTACTGTGAGGTGGCTATATAAAGCGAATTGCTGAAATACAAAACCAATTTGCTTGCGCAACTCCAGCACATCAACATCCGGGCCAAGCACTTCCCTGCCTCTGAAAACAATCGATCCTGAAGTGGGCTCAACCAAGCGATTCAGACAGCGCAATAAAGTCGATTTACCAGAGCCAGAGGCACCCATTAAAACTCGTACATTACCCTCGTTCAAATCGAGATTAATATTCGACAAGACAGTTTGCCCATCAAACTCTTTGACCAGATCCCTTACTTGAATTAATGCCACAGAATTACCTCTTTGAATATTGTCATATTGATACTCATGCTGGACTCATTCCAGGGATTTGAAAACGCTTACTTAGTAATTGAACCCCGACCAAGCAAATTCGGTAAATCACAAAATAGAGGATACCCACCGCTAGATAAACCTCTATCCCGCGTAGCGTTGTTGAAGTCAAGGTCATGGCCTGTTTTGTAATCTCGGGAATTCCAACGGTATAGGCAAATGGCGAGTACTTTAAAACTGAGGTGAATTCATTTACCATGCCCGGAATCGAAAAGCGCAACATTTGCGGCCACTCAATATATCGCAGCACCTGAATTCGGGTCATACCCATCGCTTGGGCAGCAATGATCTCAGCAGGATCTACAGAATTAAACGCACCCCGAAATACCTCTGCTAAATAGGCAGACGCTACTAGACCTAAGCTGAGCGCCATCGCCATTAGTGGAGGAACCTTAAAACCAATACCCGGCAATCCAAAGTACACCATGAAGAGCAGAACTAAGACTGGCACGCCCCTAAATACATAGGTGTAACAATCAATCAATGGAATCAACCAGGGACTATCGAGGCGACGTAGACTTGCCATTAGCAAACCAACTACCAAGCCCGTCAGCGAGCAAACCAGCGTCACTACAACCGTATAAAAAATGCCCTGAGCTAACTGGGCAAGAATATCCAGAAAAGTCACAGGGCAGGCTTTCGACTACTTATTAAGATCTTGATGAGGGGCGATTATTTCATCCACTTATCCAAAATCGCTTTGATTTTTTCTGGGCCAAGTTCATTGAGGTATTTATCAAAGTCATCACGTAGCTTGGAGCCTTTAGCAAAAGCAAAGCCAAGCTTGTCAAAGCCCTTGAATACATAGCTACTCTGAATCGGTAGCTTTAGCTTGTTTTCATAATTGAGAAATACTGGCTCTTCAATAAAGGCTAGATCCAAGTTACCGTTCTGGAGATCGGTAACTACCTCGGTATATGAAGGATAAAGTTTGACCTTGCTTAGTGAGTAATAGCCTTTTGGCTCCAACTCATTCTTAATGAGATCATCGTAAGCCATTCCACGTGGATAGCCAATTGAGTATTTCTTGAGTTGACTTAAATCAGTGATCTGAATATTTTTATTCTTCATACTCACCAAATGCCATGCATTGTCATAGTAAGGCTGAGAAAAATCCATCACCTCCTTACGTTTATCCGTAATTGAGATGCCTGAGAAAGCTACATCAGCCTGACCGCTAGATACGGCGCCTAACATCCCAGCCCAATCATATGGAGTGACCTTAAAAGTGCAACCCCGAGACTGGCAATAGCCCTGAAAAATATCCATATCAACGCCGACAATCTTGCCCTTATCATCAAACAACATTGGAGCAGATGCAGGCGATACAGCCACTTTGATTTCTTTGGTGTCTGAGGACTTGGAGCAAGCCACAATGCTGAGCGCTAAAACAGCCGAAAATAGTGCCAGAAAAAAACGTTTCATGCGTACCTCTCCTATCCTAGTAAGTATTGATACCCAAGCTCTGGGTGCATAGTAAGTATAGGGGAATTAGGGGCGGGCTGGCTACTGCAAGGTATTTTTCAAGGCGGGTAACATCGGCATCGCCATGACTTCTATACCCTCATCTCGTAAAGCCTCAGCCTCATCCAGAGTAGTTTGGCCACGAATACTTCGCTCAGGAGATTCTTTGTAGTGAATTTTGCGGGCCTCTTCGGCGAAAGAGCTACCAACATCCTCAGATCGCCCCATTAGCTCACGCATGCCTTTTAAAAAGGCCGCCTGTACTTGCGCCTCCAACTGCGAATGATCACCACCAGTCAAGGCAACAACATCACCACTTACTCCGCTACTAACGCCAGAATGATCCATTGCAGCAGGGGCGGGAACAGTCATTTCAGTTGAGGTAGAAATAGCCTTGCTAGAGCCCGATTTGGCAATATGCGGAGCCGATGGCATACGAGCAATCTCAGTACTATCGCAAATAGGACATGCCAGCATCCCCTTACTTTGTTGAGCAAGGCAATCTTCCTCAGAGGCAAACCAACCCTCAAAGCGATGATCCAGCGGGCAAGCGAGGTTATAAACTTTCATATGACTTATATAGGGGCAAAAATACCAAATTCAATGCTCTATTTTAATAGGATTATCAAATTAATCAGAGATGGGCTTAGGACTCACTAAACCACGACGATAGCGGTCTAACCAGTAGGTCGCAATCGTCGTTTTCACATCCGTAATCTCACCCTGCTCTACCCACTCCAATAATTGCTCAAGAGGTGCAGCAAAGACATCCAAAAACTCTTCATCATCTAAATGACTTTTGCCGGAGACCAAGCCTTCAGCAAGATAGATATCAATAAATTCCGTCGAATAAGAAATCACTGGATGGATGCGGCGGATAAAGCTCCACTTGCTTGCGGAATATCCCGTCTCCTCTTCCAACTCTCGCTGCGCACAAAGCAATTGATCCTCACCCATTTCTAGCTTACCTGCAGGAATCTCAATACAGGCCTTTGCAATAGGATATCGGTATTGGCGCTCCATTAATATCCTGCCATCATCCAAGATTGCCAAAATAGCCACTGCCCCAGGATGAGTGAGGTACTCACGTACCGCTTGCTTACCATCAGGCAGGCTCACTTGATCGCGCTTCATTTTCAAAAAGATGCCGCCGTAGATATCTTCGCCAGATAAACGCGTTTCTTTCAAATGGGCATCGCCAACAGGAAGATTTTTAAAGGATTTTTCAGTCATTACGCTTCTCTCGTGTATTGAACATCCATCTTACAAAACTCAGATGACAGAAATGAAAAAGGCTCCCAATAGGAGCCTTTATTACAAGCCATTAATGCTTTCTCTTATGAGCCCAATAAGGTGCGGCGCATAGCATCGAGACACAAAGCCATAAGGCCAGCCGGGAAAATGCCTAGGGCCAGAATAAATACCGCATTCAGACTCAATAATCCACGAGCGAAACTGGATCCCGAAATCTCTGCAGCATGTTCTTCTTTTGGCTCATCAAAGTACATCACCTTAACCACTCTGAGGTAGTAGAAAGCACCGATCAATGATGCGATCACGGCAATAATTGCTAGGAATGTATGCTCACCATCAACCAAGGCTTCAAGAACACCTAACTTGGCGGCAAAACCTACTGTTGGAGGGATGCCAGCCAACGAGAACATCATCACTAGGCCAATGAAAGCAAACCAAGGATGGCGCTTATTTAGGCCCTTGAGGTCATCAAGAGTCTCGCAATCATGGCCTTTACGTGACAACATCATCAAGAAGCCAAAGCTACCTAATGTGGTTAATACGTAAGTAATGGCATAAAACATGGATGCGCTAAAAGCATGATCATCAAATACAGATAGCATACCCAGAAGTACAAAGCCCATTTGAGCAATGGCAGAGTAAGCTAACATACGCTTCAAATTAGTTTGGGCAATAGCAGTAACGTTACCAACTACTAATGACAAGACGGCTAGCAATACCAACATCGGTTGCCAGTCCCCTAGGAGAGGCAACAAGGTATTTACAAGTAAGCGGAATAGCAAAGCAAAGGCAGCAATCTTTGGTGCCGCGGCAATCATCAATGTCACTGCTGTTGGTGCACCTTGATACACATCAGGAACCCACATATGGAATGGCACAACACCCAACTTGAAGGCCAAGCCAGAAACAATAAACACTAAGCCAAAAGCCATCACTAAGTGATTGATGCGTGGATCAGCTACTGTTCTGAAGATCTCAATCAAATCAAGCGAGCCAGTTACACCATACAGCATAGACATTCCGTAAAGCAAGAAGCCTGAAGCTAGGGCGCCAAGAATGAAATACTTAATACCAGCTTCAACACTCTTTTCGCTGTTATGACGCATTGCTACCAAAGCATACGTTGGCAAAGCCATTAACTCTAGACCCAAATACAGAGTCAACAGATTGGCGCCAGAGATCAATACGCACTGGCCCAATAAAGCCAACAAGGCTAAAACAATAAAGTCTGGGCGAAAGAGTGCACGGTCAGTCAGGTACTGCTTTGAATATACCAAGGTCACCAAAACTGCACCGCAGGAGCACGCCTTGAGAAGATTGGAGATTGGGTCAGACTGAAATAAACCATTCATGGCAACAATGGAGACATCGCCAATCCGGGCTACGAATGCAAAAATCAAATACACCAACAAAATGATGGTGAAAAAATATACAAAACCAACACCACGCGGTGTATGGAAAATATCCTGCTCCACCCCAGGAGTTGCTGGTTGACGTTCCGGAACATAGACGCTGGCTACTAATAAAAGGCAGGCAACTACAAGTAAAACAAGTTCCGGCATTACGGCGTATAGGTCAAATGCTTGCATTAGCTTTTACTCAGAGTTTGCTAACAGCAATATGCTGCAGCAGATTAATCACGGACGGATGAATAATGTCAGTGAACGGTTTTGGATAAACACCCATTCCGATCACGCAGATAGAGAGCACAGCCATCATGAAGAACTCACGGGCATTGAGATCTTTTAATTCCTCGACATGTTGGTTGGCAATCGCGCCGAAGAATACGCGCTTTACCATCCATAAGGAATAAGCAGCACCCAGAATCAAAGCGGTTGCCGCCAAGATGCCAATCACAAAGTCATAATCTACGGCACCCAAAATCACCATAAACTCACCGACAAATCCTGATGTTGCAGGTAAACCGCAGTTCGCCATTGCCATCAATACCGCAAAAGCTGTAAACGCAGGCATACGGTGAACCACCCCACCGTAATCAGCTATCTGGCGGGTATGCATACGGTCATACAATACGCCAATTGAAAGGAACATTGCACCCGCTACAAATCCATGGGAGATCATCTGCACAATACCGCCCTCAATACCCAGCGGACTAAAGAGGAAGAAGCCAAGAGTCACAAAACCCATATGCGCTACTGATGAGTAAGCAACCAACTTCTTCATATCCTTTTGGACCAAAGCCACGGCACCAACATAAATAACAGCAACCAAAGATAGGAAGATCACAAATGGTCCAAGGAACTGACTTGCATCTGGAGCAATCGGGAGAGAGAAACGCAAGAAACCATAAGCACCCAGCTTCAACATAATCGCAGCCAAGACCACAGAACCGCCTGTTGGTGCCTCAACGTGAACATCTGGTAACCAAGTATGTAATGGCCACATTGGCACTTTTACAGCGAACGCCATGAAAAAGGCAAAGAATAGGAGGATTTGCTCAACAATATCGAGGCGGGCATTATGCCAAGCCAATATGTCAAAAGTATTGGTTGCGTTATACAAGTACAACATAGCAATCAAGGTCAACAATGATCCAAGCAAGGTGTACAAAAAGAATTTGAAAGCCGCATAGATACGGTTATGACCGCCCCACACACCGATGATGATGTACATCGGAATAAGGGTTGCCTCGAAGAATACATAGAACAATAAGGCATCTAGAGCAGCGAATACACCAATCATTAATCCAGAGAGAATCAAAAAAGAGGCCATATACTGAGAGACCTTCTTATCAATAACCTCCCATGCAGCAATGACAACAAAAATATTGATGAATGCAGTTAAAACAATGAACCAAACGGAGATGCCGTCGATACCTAAGTGATAGTTAATATCGTAGCGAGGAATCCAGCTCGTCTTTTCAACAAACTGCATACCAGGATTGGCGATATCAAATTGCATCACTAGAGGAAGAGTTGCAATAAAGCCAAGAACAGAGCCTATGAGAGCCAACCAGCGGACACCGGAGGTCGGCTTCTCTGAGCCGAAGAACAGAATAATGATGCCGAAAAAAATCGGGATCCAGATGGCGTAAGAAAGAATCATGATGGCTACTTAAGTAACAAAGGCCTAGCGAACAAAAGGCAGGTAAGCGTACAAAACCCAAGCGAGCAAAACCGCCAAGCCTGCAATCATTGCAAAGGCATAGTGATAGAGATAACCGGATTGCAAATGGCGAATCACCGCTGAAAAGCGCCCTACTGCATGCGCACTACCATTAACCAAGAAGCCATCGATAGCCTGTTGATCACCGCGATGCCACAAGACGCCGCCGATCCACAACAAACCTTTGGCGAATACCACTTGGTTTAAATCGTCGAGATAGTATTTGTTATCCATCAATTTCTTGATGGGGGCAAATGCTTGAGCTACTACGCCAGGCAGTTTTGGGGCCCAGAGGTAGCCAATTGCTGCGGTCAAGACACCTAGAACAACCAAAAGCAATACCGGGGATGTCAGTGAATGCATCGCCATCGCGATTGGGCCATAAAACTCATCCTCTAACTCTTTCATGACTGGATGGCGAGCTAGATCAATAAAAATAGAATCGCCGAAATAGGTACCAAACAATAATGGAGTAATTGTGTAATAACCGATGATGACCGATGGAATAGCCAGAAGCATCAAGGGCAATGTCACAACAAATGGTGATTCATGTGGTTTTTGACCGGGAGCCAAACCATGGTGCGCATGGTCATCACCCTGCTCTGCATGATCATGATGGTGATCGTGCGCATGGGCATCTTCATGACCCCAACGTGCTTTGCCATGGAATACATAGAAATACAGACGGAATGAATACAAGGCCGTTACGAAGACACTTGCCATCACTGCGAAGTAAGCAAAACCGGATCCAGGAATATGGCTAGCAGCTACAGCTTCGATGATGGAGTCTTTTGAATAGAAGCCTGAAAAGAATGGTGTACCAATTAATGCCAAATTACCCAATAACATCATTAAACAAGTGATAGGCATATACTTCCAAAGACCGCCCATCTTGCGCATATCTTGCTCATGGTGCATACCCAAAATCACGCTGCCTGCTGCAAGGAATAAGAGCGCCTTGAAGAATGCGTGTGTCATCAAATGGAAGATAGCAATCGGATAGGCGGATACACCCAAAGCGATAGTCATATAACCCAACTGAGAAAGCGTTGAATAAGCGACAACCCGCTTGATATCGGTCTGGACTATGCCCAAGAATCCCATGAATAGAGCAGTGATAGAACCAATCACCAGGATGAAGCTTAATGCCACATCAGATAACTCAAACAACGGTGACATGCGCGACACCATGAAGATGCCGGCAGTAACCATCGTTGCAGCGTGAATCAATGCGGAAATAGGGGTTGGACCCTCCATCGAATCGGGCAACCAGACATGCAATGGAAACTGTGCAGATTTACCCATTGCACCAATGAAGAGACAGATACAAGCTACGGTGACTAAATTCCAGCTAGTGCCCGGCAATGTTTGCGCAGCTAATGTGGTGTTCTGAGCAAAGATCACGTCGTAGTTCATAGAGCCAGTGCTGGCTAAAAGGAGCCCAATACCTAGAATGAAACCAAAGTCACCAACACGGTTCACTAAAAAGGCTTTCATATTTGCAAACACGGCTGATTGGCGCTCAAAGTAGAAACCAATCAACAAATAAGAAACCACGCCCACTGCCTCCCAACCGAAGAATAATTGCAAGAGGTTGTTACTCATTACCAACATCAACATGGCAAAGGTAAAGAGTGAGATGTATGAGAAGAAGCGGTTATAGCCCTCTTCGCCCTTCATATAACCAATAGTGTAAATATGAACCATCAAGGAGACGAAGGTCACAACACATATCATAGTAGCTGACAGTGGATCAATTAAGAAGCCAATATCGAGATTGAGCTCACCTAATTGCATCCAGCGATAGACGGTGCCATTGAAATAGAAACCATCCATCACCTGAACGAGCACGAAGCAAGAGAGAACGAAAGAGATCATTACGCCAAGAATGGTTACAAACTGGCAGGCACCGTTACCGATGCGATTACCGCCTAATTTAGTACCGAATAATCCGGCAATAACTGAACCAAATAGTGGTGCAAGCGGAATTGCACAGAGAACAGGAAGAGTTAAGGTCAATTGCATGCCTAGCCTTTTAGGTGGTCAAGGTCTTCAGCATTAATGGTGTCTACCTTACGGAAGAGAACAACCAAGATTGCCAAACCGATAGCCGCCTCAGCAGCAGCCACAGTCAAAATAAAGAATACGAATACTTGACCAGCCATATCACCCAAATAATGAGAGAAGGCTACAAAGTTCATGTTCACCGAGAGGAGCATCAATTCAATGGCCATTAAAAGCACGATGACGTTCTTGCGGTTCAAGAAAATACCAACCACGCTAGTCGCAAACAAAATTGCACCAAGCACTAAGTAGTGCGCTAAGGTAATAGTCATTTTTTCCCCCCGCGTGCATCTTGCTTGGCAGCCATATCTGAATCCATCTTGATAATGCGCATACGATCGGCAGAGTTCACATTCACCTGCTCGTGGATATTTTGGGATTTAGAGTCCTTGCGATTACGCAAAGTCAATGCAACGGCAGCAATAATGGCTACCAACAGAATCACACCTGCAACCTCGAAGGCGAAAACATAATCAACAAAAATTAGCATACCCAAGGCATGCGTATTACTTGTTGCCATCTCCTCGAGCATCGGCTGCACTGGAGCACTAGTACCGATAAAGCTACGAATCAAGACGATAGACAACTCCAATACAATGACCGCACCCATCAAGAAGGCTACAGGTAAGAATTTCTTGAAGTCGCGTCGCAAATGCTCAAGATCAAGATCCAGCATCATGACTACGAATAGGAAGAGCACCATTACTGCGCCGACGTAGACAAGAATCAAAGCCAAACTTAAGAACTCCGCCTTCAGAAGCATCCATAAGCCAGAAGCACAGAAGAAAGCTAAAACTAAGAACAGTGCGGCATGCACCGGATTGCGTGCAGTAATCACGCGCAGCGCTGATAGCACCAAAAGTCCGGCAAACGCGTAAAAGAAGGCTACAAATAATGTAGAGGTATCGAATGTCATATGTCGTTGTGCTCTATTCGATTAACGATAAGGCGCATCAGCTGCGCGGTTAGCGGCAATATCTTTTTCATACTTATCACCTACTGCCAAGAGCATTTCTTTGGTGAAATATAAATCCCCACGCTTATCACCGAAATACTCAAAAATATTAGTCTCGACAATAGCGTCAACTGGGCAAGCCTCTTCGCAGAAACCACAGAAAATACACTTTGTTAAGTCAATGTCATAGCGACTGGTGCGACGCGTACCGTCATCACGCTCAGCAGTTTCAATTGTGATAGCGTAGGCAGGACAAACAGCCTCACATAATTTGCAGCCAATGCAACGCTCTTCCCCATTTTCATAGCGGCGCAAAGCATGCAAACCACGGAAGCGAGCAGATTGTGGTGTTTTCTCCTCGGGGTATTGGACGGTAATTTTTGGTTTAAAGAGATAGCGACCAGTAATCGACATACCGACCAAAATATCTCTCAGCATCAAGCTATCAAGGAATTGGGAGATTTTCTTAAACATGATTGATCAACTTATTTCCAAATATTCAGTGGGGAAACAACCCAAGCGCCAACAACTACCACCCAGAATACGGAGATGGGAATAAAGATTTTCCAGCCCAAACGCATGATTTGGTCATAGCGATAGCGTGGCAATGTGGCACGCAACCAGATAACACAAGACAAGAGGAAAAAGGTTTTGGCAAACAACCAAAAGAAGCCAGGGATATCGCGAAGAATTGGCAAGTCAACGATAGGCAACCAACCACCCAAGAACATGGTGGAAGCCAATGCGGCGATCAAAATCATATTGGCATATTCGGCCAAGAAGAACATCGCAAACGCCATGCCAGAGTACTCAACCATGTGGCCAGCAACAATCTCAGACTCGCCCTCAACTACGTCAAATGGATGGCGATTGGTTTCAGCTACACCAGAGATAAAGTAAATCAAGAACATCGGCAGCAATGGCAGCCAGTTCCAAGATAGGAAATTCAAGCCTATGCTAGCAAAGTATCCCTGCTCTTGTGAAGCAACAATCGTGCTCAGATTCAAAGAACCGGAAGTTAGCAACACAGTAACTAATGCAAAGCCCATGGCGATTTCATAGGAAATCATTTGCGCTGAAGCGCGCATAGCACCCAAGAATGGATATTTAGAGTTAGAAGACCAACCCGCCAAGATCACGCCATAAACACCAATAGATGAGATTGCTAAAACGTAGAGCAATCCAGCGTTGACATCAGCCAGAACCATTTTGGCTTGGAATGGGATTACAGCCCAAGCAGCGAAAGCCGGCATAATCACCATGACTGGAGCAATGAAATACAGCACTTTGCTAGCTTGAGTTGGAGAAATAATCTCCTTCATCAATAACTTCAAGGCATCAGCAATTGGCTGCAACAAACCTAAGGGACCAACACGATTCGGTCCAAGGCGGATATGCATCCAGCCGATTAACTTACGCTCCCAAAGGGTCATGTAAGCAACAGCGCCAAACATCGGCAACACGATAATCACAATGCGTACCAAAGCCCAAACGAGTGGCCATAGTGAGCCGAAGATAGCCTCACCTTGAGTAGTAATGAGGTTCAAGAAATTATCCATCTCGTCCCTTATACCTTACTAACAGTTACTGGACCAAACATCGATCCCAATTGAGCGCTAGCTATTGTTCCCGCAGAAATTCTGACGGCAGCCTTAGCTAGGTTCGCTTCTAATGTGGCAGGCAAATCTGTTGAATGACCACCCTGGGTCACTCGCACAGCATCACCCTCTTTCAAGCCCAACTCATTAAATAGTGCTTGACCTAAACCAACTTGATTGCCACGCTTAGCGTCACTCGTTAGCTGCAATGCTGATGAGCGGCGAACAATTGGATCGCCGGCATAAATACCGACATCAGATAAACGCTCTAAACCAGCAAATGTGCTTACATTCCCATTGCTTAAACCAGTAGCCGTGGATTGATTTGATAACTTAGTGCAGTAATTTTCACCAAGCGCTTCACCCAATACCTCTTCAGGCATGTTGTAGAGGAAGCCATCTAAATTTAATAAACCACCTAAAACACGGAGAACCTTCCATGCTGGACGCGAATCGCCCAAAGGTTTGACGGCTGGCTGAATCGTTTGTGATCGACCTTCAGCATTGACAAAAGTAGACACTGTCTCAGTAAATGTAGAGATCGGCAGAATCACATCAGCCACCTCAAGCAGATCAGCACTCTTATATGCACTCAAGGCAATCACCGTATTGGCTTTTGACAATGCAGCGCGCGCTTCTGCTGGATTTGGTAAATCCATATCAGGCTCGATATTCATCAAGATCACAGCACGACGATCACCAGAAAGAACCGATTCAATACCAGCACCGTTGGCATTCGCCAAGCTAGCACCAACAGCGTTACCACCGACAGGCAAGAAGCCAAAAGTTGCACCAGTTTGCTCTGCGATAAATTGTGCCAAGACATGCAAGTCAGATGCTTGTGGATGCGCGATTGCGGCAGAGCCGAGCAATACAGAAGTGGATGTACCGGAGAGCAAGCTATCTGCAATCTTTTGCGCAGTTGCAGACACTGGTAAGTTAGGTATACCGGATGGAGCGCTAACAGATTTCACTTTAGCAACAGCCAATGCGACTTCACTCAATGTATTGAGCCATGCGCTTGGAGTTGCAGCACTACTAATTGCAGGAATTAACCAATCATCGCCACCAGCATCAATACGTGAAACTTGCAAGCCACGCTTAGTTGCAGTGCGTAGACGCGCAGCAATCAATGGCTGCTCCTTACGCAAGAAGCTTCCAATGACCAGAATACGATCCAGCTCACTTAGCTTACTAATCGGCATACCCAACCATGGAGCAGAGGCAGAACCTTTTACGTCAGTCTGACGTAAACGAGTCTCAATTTGTTTAGAACCCAAACCGCGAATCATCTTCTGAAGGAGATACAACTCTTCTGTACTAGAAATGGGGTGCGCTAATGCGGCAACTGCTTCAGGACCACTCTCAGAAGAAATTGTTTTGAGTGAGTGAGCTACGTAATCCATTACAGACTGCCAATCAGTCTCCAACCACTGACCGCCCTGCTTCACCATTGGTGTAGTGACACGATCTGCACTGTTTAGACCTTCGTAAGCAAAACGATCACGATCGCTAATCCAGCACTCATTAATTGCATCATTCTCTAAGGCAACAACTCGCATTACTTTGTTGGCCTTAGTTTGAATGGTGGTGTTCGCACCCAGACTGTCATGCGGACTTACTGAACGCTTACGGCCTAATTCCCAAGTACGCGCTGCATAGCGAAATGGCTTACTTGTTAAAGCGCCAACCGGGCAAATATCAATCATGTTTCCAGAAAGCTCTGAATCAATTGTTTGACCTGCAAAAGTCGTGATTTCAGAATGCTCGCCACGATTGACCATGCCCAATTCCATTACCCCGGCAACTTCTTGACCAAAGCGCACACAACGGGTGCAATGGATGCAGCGTGTCATCTCTTGCATAGAGATAAGTGGACCTACATTCTTATGAAAAACAACACGCTTCTCTTCTTCATAGCGTGAATTCGATTTACCATAACCAACCGCTAAATCTTGTAACTGGCACTCACCGCCCTGATCGCAAATTGGGCAATCTAAAGGATGGTTAATCAGCAGAAATTCCATGACAGAGCGTTGCGCCTCAACAGCTTTAGCGGAGTGCGTAAATACCTTCATACCTTGTGTCACTGGTGTTGCGCAAGCTGGCAATGGCTTTGGAGCTTTCTCAACCTCCACTAAACACATACGGCAGTTAGCGGCGATAGATAATTTCTTGTGATAGCAGAAGTGAGGAATATAAGTGCCGAGCTTATTCGCGGCGTGCATCACCATCGAACCTTGCGGAACTTCTACTACCTTACCATCCAATTCGATTTCAACCATGCTCACTTTAAGATGTCCCGTGCTCAATGTCTTATAAAGGTTTAGCAGAATCTAAGCAGCGCTTATGTTCTACGTGATATGCAAATTCATCCATGTAATGCTTTAACATGCCACGAACCGGCATAGCAGCAGCATCACCCAAGGCGCAAATTGTTCGACCCTGAATATTGGCTGCTACATCATTTAATAAATCCAAATCTTCTGGACGCCCTTCACCATGCTCAATACGGTGAACAATGCGCCATAACCAGCCAGTACCCTCACGACAAGGGGTGCACTGACCGCATGACTCTTCGTGATAGAAATAAGACAGGCGCTCTAAGGCGCGAACCATACAGCGGGTTTCATTCATGACGATGACGGCACCAGATCCCAACATCGAGCCTGCTTTCGCGATGCTGTCGTAATCCATTGTGAGAGTCATCATCTCAGCACCAGGAATAACTGGGGAAGAAGATCCACCAGGAATTACAGCCTTCAATGGAATCCCATCACGCATACCACCAGCAAGCTTTAGCAAGTCAGCAAATGGCGTGCCCAATGGAATCTCGTAGTTACCTGGATAGGTAACGTCTCCAGAGATAGAGAAAATCTTTGTACCGCCATTATTTGGCTTGCCTAATTCTAAATACGCTGGACCACCAATTGCCATGATGAATGGAACGGCAGCAAATGTTTCAGTGTTATTGATCGTCGTTGGCTTGCCATATAAACCGAAACTAGCTGGAAAAGGTGGTTTAAAGCGAGGCTGACCCTTCTTGCCTTCAAGCGACTCCAAAAGAGCAGTCTCTTCACCACAAATGTATGCACCCCAACCCGGAGTGGCATGCAATTGGAAGTTGAAATCACTGCCCATAATTTTGTCGCCGAGATATCCAGCAGCGCGGGCTTCTTCAAGCGCCTCTTCAAAGCGCTCATATACTGCAAAAATTTCACCATGGATATAGTTATAACCCACGCTGATACCCATAGTATAAGCACCAATAATCATGCCCTCAATCAAGGCATGCGGGTTGTAACGCATGATGTCGCGGTCCTTAAATGTACCCGGCTCGCCTTCATCACTATTGCAAACTAAATACTTCTGACCAGGGAATTGGCGGGGCATAAAGCTCCATTTCAATCCTGTTGGGAAGCCAGCGCCTCCACGACCACGAAGTGAGGATGCTTTTAATTCGGCAATGATTGCATCGGGTGCAATCTTGTCGTTGATGATACGACGTAGCTGTTGATAACCGCCACGGCTTTCGTAATCTTTTAAACGCCAGTTTTCGCCATTTAACCCAGCGAGGATTAAAGGCTTAATGTGTCTATCGTGCAAGCTGGTCATACCGCCTTCCCTTCTGCACGGAGTTCGCTTAACAAAGCATCAATCTTTTCTTTGCTCATAAAGCTACACATCCGCTTGTCATTAACCAACATGACTGGCGAGTCTCCACAAGCCCCCATACACTCACCTTCTTTTAGAGTAAATGTTCCGCAAGCTGTAGTTTCGTTATAGCCAATAGCCAAAGTTTCTTTCAAGTAGTTGGCAGCAGTTTCACCGTGAGTTAACTGGCAAGGCAGATTTGTACAAATCACTAACTTGTACTTACCAATTCGTTTGGTGTTGTACATGTTGTAGAAGGTAGCAACTTCATCTACAGCGATAGTTGGCATTTCCAAAATTTGAGCAACTGTTGCAATAACTTCCGGCGATACCCAGCCCACTTCAGTTTGGGCAGCAATCAGAGCGGCCATCACAGCAGACTGCTTTTGCTCTGCGGGGTATTTAGCGACATTACGCGCAATATCTGCAAGCGTTTTATCAGATAGTTGAAGAGTTGTTGTCATGAATTCATCCTTGGCGCGCTGTATTAGCGGTCAATCTCCCCGAACACAATATCTTGGGTACCAATAATAGTTACGGCATCAGCCAACATATGGCCGCGTGACATTTCATCCATTGCGGAGAGATGTACAAACCCTGGCGCACGAATCTTCATACGGTATGGCTTATTAGCGCCATCAGAAACCAAATAAATACCAAATTCGCCTTTTGGATGTTCAACAGCAGAGTAAGCCTCTCCATCAGGAACGTGCATTCCTTCAGTAAAGAGTTTGAAATGGTGAATCAACTCCTCCATATTGGTCTTCATATCGACACGTTTTGGCGGAGCCACTTTATGGTTATCACTCATAACCGGGCCATCATTTGCTTTAAGCCAAGCTACACACTGTTTAATAATGCGATTGGATTGACGCATTTCCTCCATGCGGACAAGGTAACGATCATAAGAATCGCCATTTACGCCCACCGGAATATCAAAGTCAATTTTGTCGTAAGTTTCGTAAGGTTGCTTTTTGCGTAAGTCCCACTCAATACCAGATCCACGCAGCATGGGGCCAGTGAAACCCAATTGCAAAGCGCGCTCAGGGGAGACAACACCAATACCAACTAAGCGCTGTTTCCATATACGGTTATCCGTTAGGAGATTGCAATACTCATCTACATTGGCATCAAACCCATCTGAGAACTGCTCAATGAAGTCGAGCAAAGTGCCGCTACGGTTTTCATTTAACCGTTTGATTGCGGAAGCACTACGAATCTTAGACTTTGAGTACTGAGCCATTTCCGCTGGCAGATCGCGATAGACGCCACCTGGACGATAGTAGGCAGCATGCATACGAGCCCCTGAAACAGCTTCGTACATATCAAAAATATCTTCACGATCGCGGAAGGCATATAAAAACACAGCCATCGCGCCAACATCGAGACCATGGCAACCAATCCATAAGAGATGATTCAGTAGGCGGGTTAACTCGTCATACATCACACGTATGTATTGAGCACGCAAAGGTACGTCTATTTGCAGTAACTTCTCAATCGCCATGACGTACGCATGTTCGTTTGACATCATCGATACATAGTCCAAGCGATCCATGTAAGGAACATTTTGGATCCAAGTACGTGTCTCAGCTAATTTTTCTGTAGCACGATGCAATAGACCAATGTGCGGATCAGCACGTTGAATGACTTCTCCATCAAGCTCTAACACTAGCCTCAGTACGCCGTGTGCCGCAGGGTGTTGAGGGCCAAAGTTGAGGGTGTAGTTCTTAATTTGTGCCATGACTTAAACCGAGCCTCCGTACTGCTCTTCGCGCACGATACGTGGCGTAATCTCACGGGCTTCAATAGTGACAGGCTGATACACCACCCGCTTTAGCTCAGGGTCGTAACGCATTTCTACGTTTCCAGAGATTGGAAAATCTTTTCTAAATGGATGGCCGATAAAACCATAATCAGTCAAGATGCGACGTAAGTCTTCATGGCCATCAAACAAGATACCGAACAGATCAAATGCTTCTCGCTCAAACCAGTTAGCAGAAGACCAAACGGGGGTTAGAGAGGCGACAACCGGATATACATCTTCTGGTGCGAATACACGTAAGCGTAAACGCCAGTTATGCTCAATAGACAACAGGTGACTAACAACTCCAAAGCGCTGACCACCCCACTGCCCTTCACGGAAATCTTGGTAATCTACGCCACACAAATCAATCAATTGCTCAAAAGCCAATGAAGGCTCATCACGCAAAAGCATGGCAGACTCAAAGTAAGCTTCTGCTTTAACAACTACAGTCACTTCACCCAAAGCAATTTCAATGGACTGGGCACGCTTACCTAAAAATTTTTCTAGATTGGTGGCGAGTTGAACTAAACGATCTGACATGGTTTAAGCCTTCCGCGCGATCGTGCTAGTGCGAGCGATCTTAGATTGCAACTGGATAATTCCATAGATCAAGGCTTCTGCAGTTGGAGGGCAGCCAGGAACATAGATATCTACCGGCACAATGCGGTCACAGCCGCGAACTACTGAATACGAATTATGGTAATAGCCCCCGCCATTGGCGCAAGAACCCATAGAGATTACCCAGCGCGGCTCAGGCATTTGATCGTAAACCTTACGAAGGGCTGGAGCCATCTTGTTACACAAGGTGCCGGCTACAATCATCAAATCTGATTGACGTGGAGATGGGCGAAAAACCACCCCGAATCGATCCAAGTCATAACGGGATGCCCCTGCGTGCATCATCTCTACCGCGCAGCAAGCAAGGCCAAATGTCATTGGCCATAAAGAACCATTACGAGTCCAGTTAATAAGCTGGTCTGCAGTAGTAGTAACAAATCCTTCTTTGAGAACGCCTTCTAATGCCATATCGATCACTCCCAGTCGAGAGCGCCCTTTTTCCAGATATATACGAAGCCCACGATAAATTCCAAGAGAAAAATCACCATAGAGGCGTAGCCGAACCAACCAATGTCACGCAAGGCTACGCCCCACGGGAACAAGAATGCAGTTTCTAAGTCAAACAAGATAAAGAGGATGGCTATGAGGTAGTAACGCACGTCAAACTTCATACGCGCATCTTCAAAAGCCTCAAAACCACACTCATAAGGAGACAGTTTTTCAGCATCTGGCTTTGAAGGAGCCAAAATTTTCCCAAGGAACATGGGGACCAAACCAACCCCAATACCTACTAGGATGAAAAGAAGAACGGGAAAGTAATTAGCGAGATTCAAAATGGCCCTGAGTCGTTCGTCTGGTAAAACAATGGAGACAGCAAATTATCAATTACTGCACTACATAAAACTTTGATTTACAGCAAGAAACCCTACAAATTTTACAATTTGGTGCCGACGGCGAGACTCGAACTCGCACAGCCTAAGCCACTACCCCCTCAAGATAGCGTGTCTACCAATTTCACCACGTCGGCATCTTGTAAAACTTGTTAATTCTACTGCATTGCACCACTAAACTGACCCAAAAAACGAGTCAGAAAGGCTTAAAACCTACTTTTTTACTTCGGGACAGCAGGCTTGCTTGGATCTTGCGCTGGGGCAATCGGCTCAGGAGCTGGGGCCACAACAGGAGCTACGGTACCGGACAAAACACCAGGGCTGACCTCTTTTTTATTCCCAATCCAAGTAATGCCCAAAGTACAAATAAAAAAGATTGCCGCAAAAATGGCAGTTGTATGGGACAGGAAATTAGCTGAGCCACTAGCGCCAAAAACGCTACCGGAAGATCCGGAACCAAAAGCAGCACCCATATCAGCGCCCTTGCCTTGTTGAAGCAATACAAGCAAGATCACAGCCAAACCTGAAATAACCTGTAAAACGATCAGTAAAGTCTTAAACCATTCCATGACTTGTCTCCAAATAAAAAATCTAGGCCCGACAAATAGCCAAGAAATCTTGTGGGTTCAAAGAGGCACCCCCAATCAATCCACCATCAATATCGGGCATTGCAAAAAGTTCAACGGCATTGTCAGGTTTAACACTACCGCCATACAAAATTCCCACATGGGAAGCTACATCCTCATCAAACTCCGCCAACTGCAAGCGAATTGCTCGGTGCATATCCTGAGCCATCTGCGCACTTGCCACCCTACCGGTGCCAATCGCCCAAATGGGCTCATATGCAATCAGACAGTCGGCCAATCGATCTTGCAAAATAGCTACTTGCTTTGAAATTTGGCCTCGAACCACCTCGATCTCGCGGCCAGAGTTGCGTTCGTCAGCAGACTCGCCAACGCAAATAACTGGAGTCATGCCATTATCTAGGGCCTGAAGGGCTTTCTCAGCGACCTGCTCGTCAACCTCATGATGAAATTGGCGGCGCTCAGAATGCCCCACAATAATATAAGTACAGCCTAATTCGTTTAGCATGGATGCGGCAATGTCACCTGTATATGCTCCGGAAGCATACGCTGATACATCTTGAGCGCCCAAACTTAAAAAAGCTAAGGAGCAATCTCGAATCAAATCGCTACACTGGGACAAATAAGGGGCCGGAACACACACAGCATATTTTCGACCCGCTGGCATACCCTGCTCCATGCCACGACAAACGGTCTTGACCCAGTCTGCATTACTCGCAAGACTACCGTTCATTTTCCAGTTGCCGATAACAGTTAGTGGACGCATTAAATCAGACCCAATACTTAAACGGTCAACACAATCTTGCCAACGTGCTCAGAAGACTCCATCAAACGATGGGCATCAGCCGCGTGATCCAAGGTAAATGTTTTATAAATCACCGGCTTTAACTTGCCCGCATCAAGCAAAGGCCAGATACGCGTATACAACTGCTGAGTAATTTGCTTCTTAAATGACACTGGGCGTGGGCGCAATGTAGAGCCTGTAATAGTTAAACGACGACGCAAAATTTGTCCAGTATTCACTTCTGCTTTAGAACCACCCATAATTGCAATAATCACAATACGGCCATCATCAGCCAAGCAGTCAATTTCTTTCTGTACATAAGCGCCAGTAACCATGTCGAGCACAACATTGACACCCTTTCCGCCCGTGGCCTTCTTCACCTCTTCTGCGAAATCTTGCGTCTTGTAATTGATTGCCAAATCAGCACCTAAAGCAACGCAAGCTGCGCACTTCTCATCTGTACCGGCGGTAACAAATACTTTATGACCCAAAGCTTTGGCAATCAAAATAGCAGTTACACCAATTCCACTGGAGCCACCCTGTACCAACAAAGTTTCACCTTCAGATAGTTCACCGCGCATGAAGACATTACTCCATACGGTATAAAAAGTTTCAGGCAATGCAGCAGCCTCTTGATCGGAAAATCCTTTTGGATAAGGTAAGCATTGAGCAATCGGCGCAGTACACAATTCTGCGTAACCGCCACCTTGCACAAGCGCACAAACCTTATCGCCAACCTTGAGACCAAACAAATTGTCAGCATGGGATAAGTCACCGCCAACAATCTCACCAGCAACTTCGAGACCAGGAATATCAGATGCGCCTGCAGGAACTGGGTAATGACCTTTGCGCTGCAAAACATCTGGACGATTAATTCCAGCAGCAATCACCTTAATCAAAATCTCACCCGAACCAGCAGCCGGAGCTTCTGGATCAGGACGAGTAGCAGACACCAGCATTTCTGGTGCGCCAAATTCTTTGATTTCCATTACGCGCATATGAACTCCCGCTCGCTAACCTAACTTAAGCAGATTCGCTAGATGCAGGAGCAGTATCAGCAGTAGCTTCAGCACCAGCTAATGGAGCAATCGTGCCGCCCTCATCCGCCATTGCAGCCTTCAGAGATAAGCGCAAACGACCACGCTCATCAGCAGCTAACAACTTCACGCGCACTACCTGGCCTTCTGCTAAATAGTCTTTAACTTCTTTTACACGCTCATTAGAAATTTCTGAGATATGCAAGAGACCGTCTTTACCTGGAAGAATGTTTACCAAAGCTCCAAACTCGAGTAACTTCACTACTGGTCCCTCGTAGATCTTACCTACTTCAGCTTCAGCAGTAATGCCTTCGATCCGTGCTTTTGCTTCAGCCATGCCTTCAGCAGAAGTAGAAGCGATTGTTACAGTGCCGTCATCTTTAATGTCGATGCTACAGCCAGTTTCTTTGGTCAAGGCTTGAATTGTTGCGCCACCCTTACCGATCACTTCACGAATCTTGTCTGGATGAATCTTGAAAGAAACCATACGTGGAGCATGTGCAGACAACTCAGTACGAACTGAACCCATCGCTTCTTGCATCTTGCTCAAAATGTGCAAACGGCCTTCTTTAGCTTGAGCCAAAGCAACTTGCATGATTTCTTTAGTAATACCTTGAACTTTAATGTCCATTTGCAAAGCAGTAATACCATTAGCAGTACCTGCTACTTTAAAGTCCATATCGCCTAAGTGATCTTCATCACCCAAGATATCTGTCAGAACAGCAAAACGGTTGCCATCCAAAATCAAGCCCATTGCAACACCAGCAACGTGTGCCTTAACTGGAACACCGGCATCCATCATTGCCAAACAACCACCGCACACGGAAGCCATGGATGAAGAGCCATTGGACTCAGTAATTTCTGAAACTACGCGAATACTGTAGGCAAAATCTTCAGCACTTGGCAATACCGGGATCAATGCGCGTTTAGCCAAACGACCATGACCGATTTCGCGGCGCTTAGGGCTACCTACACGACCAGTTTCACCGGTTGCGAACGGAGGCATGTTGTAGTGGAACATGAAGCGATCACGATACTCACCTTCGAGCGCATCGATGATCTGCTCATCACGCGCAGTACCCAAAGTGGCGACTACGAGCGCCTGCGTTTCACCACGAGTAAACAATGCTGAACCGTGTGTGCGTGGCAATACACCATTACGAATTTCAATCGGACGAACAGTACGTGTATCACGACCATCAATACGTGGCTCGCCATTCAAAATCTGGCTACGAACAATCTTCGCTTCGATTTCAAACAAGATGTCGTTAACGGCAACAGCGTCAACATCGCCTTCCTCTTGTAACTTAGCAACAACTGTTTTAGTGATTTCTTTGAGCTTGTCTGAACGAGCACCTTTTTGACGAATCTGATATGCCTCACGTAATGGCGCTTCAGCCAATGCAGTGACTTTGGCGATGAATGGTTCATCTTTAGGAGCGGCAGTCCAATCCCACTCTGGCTTACCAGCTTCGCGCACTAAATCATTAATAGCATTGATCGCAGTTTGCATTTGGTCATGACCATATACAACCGCACCCAACATTACTTCCTCTGACAACTGGTTCGCCTCTGACTCCACCATCAATACAGCAGCTTGTGTACCAGCAACAATCAAATCCATTTCGCTAGTAGCTTGCTCTGTACGAGTAGGATTCAAGAGGTATTGGCCATTAGCATAACCAACACGTGCTGCGCCAACTGGACCAGCAAACGGGATACCTGAAACAGCCAAAGCTGCAGAAGCAGCGATCAATGCAGGAATATCCGCAGGAACATCTGGGTTGATAGACAACACATGAACTACTACCTGAACCTCGTTCAAGAAACCTTCTGGAAACAAGGGACGCAATGGACGGTCAATCAAACGGGAGATCAATGTCTCTCCTTCTGATGGACGACCTTCGCGACGGAAGAAGCCACCAGGAATTTTTCCTGCAGCGTAAGTTTTTTCAAGGTAGTCAACAGTCAATGGGAAAAATGACTGGCCTGGCTTGGCGGATTTAGAGGCAACTACAGTGCCCATTACTACGGTGTCATCCACATTAACGATGACAGCACCACCAGATTGACGAGCAATCTCGCCTGTTTCCATTGTTACTTGGTGGTTACCCCATTGAAACGTTTTTACTACTTTTTTAAACATAGTCATTCTGATCTTCTCCAAATTGTTCACATGAAAGCCACATGGATTTCACGCTTGCCGTGGGATAAAGCAGTGTCACGACAACACTGGAGCGTTTGAAGATCACAAGGGATGCCATTCCAGGGAGGCACTGGATTCCTCAACCCAGAAACTCATTGGAATGACACAATCCCCTACACAAATAATCTTGAGGCGCTCAAAAAACATGCCATCTACTTAAGACTGATTCTGTTAAGAAACAACCCTAGGAAAGATGGCATTGCAATACTGATAAGAATTACTTACGGAGACCTAATTTCTCAATCAATGCGCGGTAGCGACCCAAATCCTTGCCCTTGAGGTAATCCAAAAGGCGGCGACGGCGTGAAACCATCTTCAACAAACCACGACGGCTGTGATGATCTTTAGCGTTAGCTTTGAAATGGGGGGTTAATTCATTGATGCGGGCTGTTAGCAATGAAACTTGCACTTCAGGGCTACCCGTATCGTTTGCGCTGCGCGCGTTTTCTTTGACGATTTCCGCCGTTTTAATATCAGCAACTGCCATTTTCATACTCCTTACTTGCGAACACCAGAGCTTTCACCCAATTTGTGTCGTGCATTTATTAATCAAATAAAACAAAAAAGCTTTACAAATCAAAGCCATCGAATTGTAGCAGATGAGGCCTTAAAACACCTTAAGGACACTGAAATTCCGTTACTATAAGCCCTGAACTTTATAACGATTAGTGCTAATTTCTAATAATTTTCTTTATAAATCAATGGGATAAGCAATATTAGCAACCTGGCATCACCCTTAAAAAAGGTGTTAGACCTAGCAAGCAAAGACAAAAACTCATGAAAAAGACCTTTTTTACCCCCCTTTTACTTGCTTTAATGCTTTGCCCCACTTTAGTGAGCGCTTCTTTTCTGCCTCCAGAGCTCATAGATGACTTCGCAAATATCATTTCCTGGGTTGTTCTGATCGTGATGCCTATTGGTCTCATTGCTGCCTTTTGGTATGTCCACATCCTCCCAGATACGATTGCCAAACAAAGAGAGCACCCTCAAAGAGATGCCATTCATGCCTTGTGCATCCTGTCCCTCTTTGTAGGTGGTTTGCTCTGGCCTTTTGCCTATCTGTGGGCCTATACCCGCCCCACGATGTACAAAATTGCCTATGGGACTGATAAATACATGCCCTTAGATAAAGAACAGAATCCTGAGGTGAAATAATTATGGAAGCGCTGATACTTGGCATCTACGCTGGTATTGTTTGGTTGATCTTCTTTAAGTACAAACTTTTGCCTTGGAACACCATTGCCAAGGTCATTGTTTTCACTATCCCAGTTGTAGGCATGATCACCTTGATCCTGCTGTTGAATATATTCTCGCCCTCCTCTAGCAACGTACTAGTTATCAGAAATTCCGTAGGCATTGTCAGCCAAGTGAAGGGTCGCGTAATCGAGGTGCCCGTTTCTATTAACCAGCGCGTTAAAAAAGGAGATATCCTTTTTAAGATTGATCCCACTCAATACCAGGCATCTGTGAATGCGATGACTGCCAAACTGAAACTAGCCAAACTTCGTTTACAAGAAAATCAAGCGCTTGTGAATAGTGGCGCAGGCAATCGATTTGACTTAGAAAAGGCAGAGGCGGATCTAGCTGAATTGAGCCAACAAATAATTAGCCTTCAATACGATTTAGATCAGACTATAGTAAGAGCGCCTAGTGATGGCACTATTGTGAATGTGCAATTAAGGCCCGGTGCTTTTGTTGCCGCATTTCCAATTGCCTCCGTCATGACATTCATGGAGGATGCTCCGCAAATATATGCCTTGTTCTCACAAAACGAATTGCATCAAATTGAAGTAGGTAATGAAGCAGAGTTTTATGTCCCTAGCTTTCCCGGGAAGATTCTCAAGGCCCGAGTAGAGTCTGTCATTCTCGCTGAAGGACAGGGTCAGCTAAATGCTAGCGGCAATATGCCAACTACCGGCTTAAAAGACATAGCCCCCAATCGCTTTGCCGTCAAACTGGTGATGGATGATCGTCATGCTGAATTACTATTACCAGCCGGTGCAGTGGGAGATGGGGCGGTATATACAGATCATCTTGCATTCTTACATGTGATTCGTAAAGTGATGCTCAGAATTAGCACCAAACTGAACTACATTATTCCTAAGCTACATTAATGCGTAAAAATTTCTTCTCTCGAGGGACTTTGGCGGCATTTGCTTTAATCAGCGCCGCCTTGCTAAGTGCTTGCACAATTAGTAAAGTTCAGGGCAATAAAGAGCTTGCCGAAAAAGCATTACCGACTGTTGCAATACCAAATCAATTTGCAGTCATTTCAAATGTCAGCGGGCTACAAGTAGACGATGGGTGGCTTAAACAATTTAATGATCCTGAACTGAATGAACTCGTAGCTGAGGCCCTCAAGAATAATCCCGATGTTCAAATCATTGCCGCCAGACGCAGCCAATCAACTGCGCTCATTGATGCAGCAGGTGGTGCCCAATACCCCGGCGTCAATGCTATCGGCAATACTGGTGGAAAGGTCGGCTCAAGCGGTACCGGCATTACTGGTTACTATATCGGCGCGAACTGGGAACTTGATCTTTGGGGAAGAGTGAGGACCTCGGTAGCAGGTGCAGAGCAGAATGCCAAAGCAATCAACGCCGATCAAGATGCAGCTCGCCTTTCTTTAATTGCTACCCTGACCAAATCTGTCTGGCTTGCACGCAATCTTCAAGAGCAAGCGCAGCTGGCTGATGACAATGCGCTTGCTGCTGGAAAATATGCTGAACTTATACAAACTCGCGAGAGAATTGGCGCATCATCTCTTACTGAAGTCTCAATGGCTAACGCCAGCGCAGCTCAGAGTAAAGAAGCTGCGCTTAATGCAGCACAAACCAGAGATCAAGCACTGCGCGCAGTGCAGATTTTGCTTGGTCGCTACCCTCAAGCGCAAGCTCTGAAAACTACCAAGTTACCGGCATTGCCTGAACCCGTTGGCACAGGCTTACCTGCTGACTTGTTAGAGCGTCGGCTAGATCTCATTGCTGCCGAAGCCAGAGTAAATAGCGCCTTCTATCTTGCTGATGAAAAACGTTTAGCGCGCCTGCCAAAGATTAGTCTGACCACTGGCTTTGGCTATATCAATAGTCAAGTATTTACTCTGCTTAATGGTCCCAATACTAGTTTTGGTGTAGGCGCCAATGCAATGATCCCACTCTTTCAAGGTGGCACTATTGAGGCTCAAATCGCCTACCAAAATGCTGAGGCGCAAGCAGCATTAGCCAATTATGGCAAGACCGTATTAACTGCCTTTAGTGATGTTGAAAACGCACTCTCCGGCGAAGCCAGCTGGCGAGAACGAAGTAAGCAACTCGAGATACAGCTCAATGAGCAGAAGCGCATCATGCAAAATACCCGGGCTGAACTGCAAATTGGTCGCATTGATCTACGCCAAGTGCAGCAACAAACTATCAGAACTAATACCAGCGAAATGAACTGGCGACAAGGGAGGCTTGATGCCCTCACGCAGCGAGTCAACTTATATTTAGCGCTCGGCGGTTCAGCTAACTAGATCAATTAGCCTTTGATGGCGCATCATCAAATCCGCGCTTGTAGCCTGGAGGGTATTTTTGCCACTCCTTACCACTCAGGCCCTGCTTGTAGCCATACTCAAACAGCGCTTGCATGTAGGCGGTATCAAACTCGGTCTTATGGGGAAATTTAAAGTCTGACCCGATATAAGCCAAGTTAAAGCCGACGCCATCAAGCTGAGTGGTGTGATAAATCCGATACAGATCCCCCACTCCCTGAGTCTGGATCAGGCTAGAGATTGCGCGCTGAATGATACTCAGAGTGCCCCGCTGTGTTTCACGCCACTCCGGATCTAAGCGAGCATTTCGAATGATGTAGGCGTTACGTTGCTTTTGCAGCTTTAGATCAAGGTCTTTTACCTTTTGAGATAACGCGCTGGGATAGAGAAATACTTGAGTGATGGCGCCACCATCCACATGCATCTCATGAAAACTTTGGCCGGACACCTCAAAATCGAACATGACTGGTGAAAATGCACCAGGAATGGATGCGGAGGCGAGCATGATTTTTCTAAATAGCTCAAGCGCTTCAGGAGTTCCAATGCTGGCGATCTTGCCCATATTCCATACCACGGGTACCCCAGCATCTAAATTGGTAGTACCAATCAATAGCCAACGATTTTTGGAGGTGTACTCATTAGCTACCTTCTTTAAGAAGTCTTGATCAATGTATTTTGAAATTAATTGAAAGAGAGGTGAAGTGTCAGATAGGCCATCACTCAAAATACCCGAGATCAATCCTCGCTCGATAAAAATATCTCGGGGACCATATTTTGTGTAGACCTCCCGTAAGGCCGGATCATACTCTCTCCCCATAAATGCAAACGGCGCAATTAAAGCGCCCGTACTGATCCCCGTGACCAAATTAAACTGAGGGCGATCGCCACGATCAGCCCAACCAATTAGCAAACCAGCTCCATATGCACCATCATCACCGCCTCCGGAGAGTGATAAATAATTTGCCGGTGCATTTAATGTTTTCTCATCCCTCACCTTGAACCCGGTCTGAATATCCTCTGCCATTTGATCAATGCTCGATTGACTGGCAACCATATATCTCACGCTTGACAAGCCGGCGATTTGAGCCTGCCCCATCTCTTGGGATGGCACTGCCGCTTTGCGCTGCAAGCTGCTACACCCCACTAAGGCAAATATCAAGAAGATGAATGTTAGGCGAAACAGAATAGGCATGATGAGCAATTTTGAGTGAGAGAAGTTGGATGGAGTATAAAGATGGAATAAATCAACTACAGAAATAAAGCGAAAGAGTATTCATGCAAGGCAAATTTCTCCACGTACTAGCCTATAGTCTAATAGCCCTATTTTGCTCAACAAGCTATGCGCAACTTTCAAACCCTTTTGGCTCGGATAAAACCGTTGCCCAACAACGTCAAGACATCCTCAAAAAGAGAGATGAGACCCTAAAAGCGCTTTATCAAGTTCAGCCCAAAGCAAAAGCGTTAATCGAAAAGTCGGTTGGTTATGCCACATTTAGTAACTTTGGGATGAAAATTCTAATTGCTGGTGGCGGCACGGGCACTGGCGTAGTGATAAAAAAGGATGGTGGCAAAGCTATTTACATGAGCATGGCTGAAGTTCAAGCTGGCCTAGGTTTTGGAATTAAGTCCTTCCAAAACATCTTTGTTTTCCAAACCGAAGCCGCTATGAATGAGTTCGTTAACTCTGGCTGGACCTTTGGCGGTCAAGTCACTGCAGCAGCCAAATATGAAAATAATGGTGACGCATACCAAGATGCCGCTACAGTAGCACCGGGTGTCTTACTGTATCAACTAACCGACTCAGGCCTTGCCGCTGAAATCACCGGCAAAGGCACTAAGTACTATAAAAATACAGACCTCAATAAGTAAGATGTGGGGTCTGTAATTATTGCTAGAAGTTAATCAGGGTGTCATCTGTGCATTGAGCTTGACATGACTCGGATCATGCAATTTATTTAGCGCCGATAAATACGCTTTCGCTGATGCCGCAATGATGTCTGGATCAGTGCCAACGCCATTGACGATACGCCCACCTTTCGCGAGTCTCACGGTAACCTCGCCTTGAGATTGAGTGCCAGAAGTGATTGCATTTACAGAGTAAAGCAACTGCTCTGCCCCACTCTTGACAATCTCCTCAATGGCATTCAAGCTGGCATCAACAGGGCCATTACCTTCAGCCTCGGAGCTCGCTTCCTTATCGCCCACCCGAAAAGTAACCCTGGACTTTGGGCGCTCACCCGTTTCGGAATGCTGGCTCATAGAAATGAATCTATAAAATTCACCCTCTTCGGCTACAGCAGAGTGAGACATGATGGCAATAATGTCTTCATCAAAGATTTCTGATTTCTGATCAGCCAATGACTTAAACCGCACGAAGGCATCATTCAAATCCGCCTCAGCCTCAATCGCAATACCTAACTCCTGAAGGCGCTGTTTAAATGCGTTACGGCCAGACAATTTACCTAGGACGATCTTATTGGCAGACCAACCCACATCTTCTGCACGCATGATTTCATAGGTATCGCGATTCTTTAAGATGCCATCCTGGTGAATGCCTGAAGTATGAGCAAAAGCATTGGCCCCAACCACTGCCTTATTTGGCTGAACTACAAAGCCCGTGATGTGCGAAACCAATTTAGAGGCGGGCACAATTTGAGTTGCATCTATGCCGCATACCATATCAAAGTAATCTTTGCGTGTTCGCAAAGCCATCACAATTTCCTCTAATGCCGTATTGCCAGCGCGTTCGCCCAAGCCGTTGATAGTGCACTCGATTTGACGAGCGCCACCAATCTTGACCCCAGCCAAGGAATTTGCAACAGCCATACCTAAGTCATTATGGCAATGTACAGACCAAACTGCTTTATCAGAATTGGGAACCCGAGTACGCAAGGTCTTGATGAAGTCGCCATACAACTCTGGAGTTGCATATCCAACGGTATCAGGAATATTGATGGTGGTAGCACCCTCATTAATGACACCCTCAACTACTCTGCACAAGAAATCCATTTCAGATCGATAGCCATCTTCGGCAGAAAACTCAATATCCTCAGCCAAATTTCTAGCAAAGCGAATAGAACGTTTTGCTTGCTCCAATACTTCTTCTGGAGACATACGTAATTTCACGGCCATATGCAAGGGGCTAGTTGCCAAGAATGCATGAATTCGCTTGGCATTAGCAGCCTTTAATGCATCGGCTGCGCGAGTGATATCTTTATCATTTGCACGTGCAAGCGAGCACACAATGGAATCCTTCACGGCTGCTGCTACAGCGGAGATCGCCTGAAAATCACCTTCAGAGCTTGCAGCAAACCCAGCCTCGATCACATCAACCTTGAGACGTTCCAACTGACGAGCAATACGAACCTTCTCATCCTTCGTCATTGAGGCGCCAGGCGACTGTTCGCCATCACGTAAGGTGGTATCAAAAATGATTACTTTGTCACTCATCACTACTCTCCGGTTCAATATTGCTTAACTTTTGAAACTTCATTGTCAATCTAAAAACAAAAACCCCAGCAATTTGCTGGGGCTGGTATGTCGTGGCTAATGAATTACTCTATTCTCATTAACTCAGGCCTTACCTGCCCCAAGCTTTAGGCTCAGCGCTAGTAGAAGCAGCGTGGAAGGAAGTGAGAAATTCATCAACATGGTTTAAATATAACCTAAAAATTCAAAATTAGCTAAAACGTCGACCGCTCAGCCGTTCCCATGCCCAAATCACATAACCTGAAATGGAATACACCACAAAGAGGCCGAATAAAGTTAAGGGTGGGTTAGAGGAGATCAAAACAAAGGTGAGAATCATCAGAACCATCACCCCAAACGGCACACGATACCGAACATCAAGTGCTTTGCCGCTATAAAAGCGTGCATTAGAAACCATAGTTAAACCAGCATAAACGGCCAGGAAGAAGGTAATCCAAGGAATAGCGCTATCACGAACCGGGATCTTATTATCGTCAGCCAACCAAATAAAGCCTGCTATTAAAGAGCCAGCTGCTGGGCTAGGCAAGCCCTGGAAGAACTTTTTATCGACTACCGCCGTATTGACGTTGAAGCGCGCCAGACGCAAAGCGGCACCAGCACAGTAAGTAAAGGCGGCTAACCAACCCCACTTACCCAAATCCTTTAGAGCCCACTCGTAGGCAACTAATGCTGGGGCTACTCCAAATGACACCATATCGGCCAAAGAATCGTACTGCTCCCCAAATGCACTTTGGGTATTGGTCATGCGCGCAACGCGACCATCCATGCCATCCAAGACTAAAGATGCAAAGATGGCAATCGCAGCCATCTCAAACTGGTGGTTCATCGCATTGACAATTGCGAAGAAACCACAGAATAAGGCTGCGGTAGTAAATGCATTCGGTAGCAGATAAATGCCTTTGCTCCGTTTACGCGGCTTATCCACGTGCAACTCTTCTACCTCGAAATCAACTGCGTCACCAAGATCCTCCGCCCACTCATCTTTAGTGCGATCAGTTCTAGCAGGCGCTAAGCGACTGCGATCGATACGGCCACGACGGCGAAATGTAGGCACAAATATTCCCGGTTAAGCAGCTTGATTAATCTAAGCCAGGCACACGAGCTAATGCAGTATTTGTAGCAAAAACTTTATCACCGACACTAACCAAAGGCTCAGCTGTTAATGGCAAATATACATCGACACGGGAGCCAAAGCGAATAAAACCATAACGTTCACCCGCTTTTAGTCTATCGCCAACATGGATGTAGCAAAGAATACGGCGAGCAATAAGGCCTGCAACCTGAACCAGCGTCACAATTTGGCCATTGGCATCAATCACAACAGCATTACGCTCATTCTCTGTGGAGGCTTTATCCAAATCTGCGTTAACAAATTTTCCAGGGAAATACTGAATCTCTTTTACTAAGCCATTGACTGAGCTACGGTTGGAGTGAACGTTAAATACGTTCATAAAAACACTAATCTTTAATGCTTCACGACCTGCATAAGGATCGTTTGCTATTTCTACAACAACGATGCGACCATCGGCTGGAGATAAAACAAGATCGCGGCCTAAAGCAGCAATACGCTGCGGGTCACGGAAGAACTGCAGAACAAAAATAAAGATGATCCATAAAGGCCATGACCATGCAATACCACCGAGATAGTGGACTAGCAAAGTAACGGCCCCCACTAATGCCAAATACGGCCAACCTTCTTTCGCAATAATGGGGTGCGGATACATCATCTTTGTTCTGAGCCTTTTTAGTTACTACTATTGGTTTCTTGCTACTTTTTACTTAGTTCTTAGTCTGGTCAACCAACTTATTCTTAGCAATCCAAGGCATCATGGCGCGCAATTTAGCACCAACTACCTCGATGTCATGCTCAGCATTCAAACGACGACGTGAAATCAAAGTAGGTGCGCCTGCTTTGTTTTCTAAGATGAAGCTCTTCGCATACTCACCAGTCTGAATGTCTTTCAAGCACTGACGCATTGCGTTCTTAGTATCTTCAGTCACAACACGTGGGCCAGTGACATACTCACCATACTCGGCATTATTAGAGATGGAGTAGTTCATATTGGCAATACCACCTTCGTATATCAAGTCAACAATCAACTTGAGCTCATGCAAACACTCGAAGTAGGCCATTTCAGGGGCGTAGCCAGCTTCAACCAAAGTCTCAAAACCAGCTTTGATCAACTCCACTGCGCCGCCACAAAGAACAGCCTGCTCACCAAATAAGTCAGTTTCAGTTTCTTCGCGGAAGTTAGTTTCGATGATGCCAGCACGACCGCCACCGTTTGCAGTTGCGTATGACAAAGCAACATCACGCGCTGAACCAGATTTATCTTGGTAAACAGCGATCAAATGGGGGACGCCGCCACCTTGAGCATAAGTACCACGAACAGTATGACCAGGCGCCTTAGGAGCAATCATGATGACATCTAAGTCAGCGCGCGGCTGAACTTGGCCATAGTGAACATTAAAGCCATGAGCAAAGGCTAACGCAGCACCCTGCTTGATATTGGCATGAACTTCTTTGTTATATACGTCAGCAATTTGCTCATCAGGCAAGAGCATCATCACAACATCTGCATCTTTTACTGATTCACCAACTTCTTTAACCGTCAAGCCAGCATTGACAGCCTTGCTCCAAGATGCCCCATCTTTACGCAGACCAACAGTAATGTTGCAGCCTGAATCTTTCAGATTCAATGAGTGTGCGTGGCCTTGTGAACCATAACCAATGATGGTTACTTTTTTGCCTTTAATGAGGGACAAATCAGCGTCTTTATCGTAAAAAACTTTCATGCTCTTTCCTTGTTTTGAAAATGTAGTTAATTCAGTAATCAGTTAAAAATTAAACCTTGAGGATGCGTTCACCGCGCCCAATACCAGAGCCACCCGAACGGACAGTTTCCAGAATAGATGCACGATCAATTGAATCAATAAAGGCATCCAATTTGGCACCATCACCAGTTAATTCAATGGTGTAACTCTTATCAGTCACATCGATGATGCGACCACGGAAGATATCTGTTGTGCGCTTCAATTCTTCACGCTCTTTACCAACAG
Source organism: Polynucleobacter sp. UK-Mo-2m-Kol15 (assembly GCF_018881505.1). Lineage (GTDB taxonomy): Bacteria > Pseudomonadota > Gammaproteobacteria > Burkholderiales > Burkholderiaceae > Polynucleobacter. The sequence continues at coordinate 1,619,383 of NZ_JACVQC010000001.1, forward strand.
CGCGAACCTTGATCATCATGAGCTCGCGCTCAATATGAGGCCCTTCAGTCAAATCAAATACCTTCACCACTTCAACCAGGCGATTTAAGTGCTTAGTGATTTGCTCAATGACATCATCTGAACCAATCGTAACAATCGTCATACGAGAGAGTGATGCATCTTCAGTTGGTGCAACACTAAGCGTCTCAATGTTGTAACCACGCGCCGAGAATAATCCCACAACACGAGACAATGCTCCCGGTTCGTTCTCTATCAATACAGAAATAATATGGCGCATCAGAGATCCTCGCTACCCAAAAGCATTTCAGTAATACCCTTGCCCGCTTGAACCATTGGCCAAACGTTTTCTTCGGGATCCGTCTGGAAATCCATAAATACTGTGCGATCCTTCAAGCGAATCGCCTCTTTAAGGGCGCCTTCAACATCCGACTTTTTCTCGATGCGCATACCAACATGGCCAAAGGCTTCTGCCAACTTGACAAAGTCCGGCAATGAATCCATGTAAGAACTGGAGTAACGCTTGTTATAAGTCAGCTCTTGCCATTGGCGAACCATGCCAAGATAACGATTGTTCAATGACACAATTTTGACGGGTGTGTTGTATTGCTTGCAAGTAGACAACTCTTGAATACACATCTGAATCGAGCCTTCGCCGGTGATTGCGAAAACATCCTGATCTGGAAATGCCTTCTTGATACCCATAGCGTATGGCAAGCCAACACCCATAGTCCCGAGGCCACCAGAGTTAATCCAACGACGTGGCTTATCGAACTTATAGAACTGTGCAGCCCACATTTGATGCTGGCCAACATCAGAAGTAATGAATGCATCACCACCAGTGAGCTCCCACAACTTTTGAACTACGTACTGAGGTTTGACGATTTGCGATGCCTCGTCGTACTTCAAGCAATCTTTTTTACGCCACTCGTTAATCTGCGCCCACCATGCTGCCAATTTGGCGTCATTCTTACGAGGACCAGCAGCCTTAAGCTGAGCCGTCATCTCTTGCAATACTTCCTTGAGATTACCAACGATAGGCACATCTACTTTCACCCGCTTTGAAATCACGGATGGGTCGATGTCAATATGAATAATCTTGCGTGGATGGCTTGCAAAGTGAACAGTATTACCAATCACGCGGTCATCAAAACGTGCGCCAATCGCAATCAACACGTCGCTGTGCTGCATTGCCATATTGGCCTCGTAAGTACCATGCATGCCGAGCATACCCACAAACTGGGGACTAGTGCCCGGGAAGCCGCCAAGCCCCATTAAGGTATTGGTAACGGGGTAACCCAATAGGTCAGCAAACTCTTTTAATTCTGGAGCGGCATCAGCCAAGATCACACCACCACCGGTATAGATAAAGGGGCGCTCAGCCTCTTGCAATAAAGAAACTGCCTTACGAATTTGTCCACTATGCCCTTTTACAACCGGGTTATATGAACGCATCTCTAATGTCTCTGGATAGACAAATGGCCCCTTGGCCGCTGAAACATCTTTTGGAATATCGATTAGAACGGGCCCTGGACGACCTGTCTGCGCAATATGGAAAGCCTTCTTAATCACTAAAGGAAGATCTTTAACATCCTTTACAAGGAAGTTATGCTTTACCACTGGGCGAGTGATACCAACGGTATCCGCCTCTTGGAAAGCATCTTCACCAATCGCATAGGTTGGTACGTTACCACTGATAACTATCAGCGGTATAGAGTCAGTGTAAGCAGTAGCAATTCCGGTAACCGCATTGGTTACACCGGGACCTGAGGTGACTAGTGCAACACCGACCTTACCCGTTGCACGTGCATAGCCATCGGCCGCATGAACTGCTGCCTGCTCATGACGAACAAGAATATGCTCAAACTTGTCCTGCTTAAAAATTTCATCGTAGATAAAGAGAACGGAACCGCCTGGGTAACCCCAAACGTATTCGACACCCTCTTTGTGCAAAGCCTTTACCAGCATCTCGGCGCCAATCATTTCAGGCGCACTCGCTGTGGAATTTGGATTTACTGTGTCTTGGTTAGCTTTAGAAGCTAAAAATTCGGCGCTGCTTGTATTCATTTTCTTTCGTCCTTTGCAATTTTCGGCAAAAAATTGTTTGGTCTGTTCTGTCTCCTGCTTATGGCCTGAGTTCGAACGGCGCTGCTACCGGAAAAAACCACTTCTTGAATGAGATTCTAGGTAGTAAGCCCTATATTCTATAGCAATCCCCTAAAATAGACGAATTGAATCTGATTCAGGTCTAATCTACTGAATGGCCTCATCCCAAGAACTTTCTGACTTTCTATGCAGTGTTGAACAGCGTGCCTTCAAGCAGGCTGTGTATGCTGTTCGGGATGACGATGCCGCCTTGGACATTGTTCAGGATGCCATGATCAAGCTGTCTGAAAAGTATGGCGATCGTCCTGCAGCTGAGCTACCCCTGGTTTTCACCAGAATTCTGCAGAACCGCATTCATGACTGGTTTAGACGTCAAAAGGTCAGAAATACCTGGGTTACGCTCTTCTCCAGTATGGGTAAGAAATCCGATGAGAATGATGATTTCGACCCTCTTGAGTCACTCTCAGCTCCAGATGACAGTGAAATTCACCAGGATGGTGCCTATAAGCTGGAACGTAGTCAACTCTTGCAATCCCTAGAGTCGGAAATATCAAAATTGCCGGCCCGTCAACGAGAAGCCTTCCTGATGCGTTATTGGGATGAGCTGAGTATTACTGAAACTGCCCTAGCCATGAGTTGTAGCGAAGGAAGCGTCAAAACCCACTGCTCAAGAGCCGCTCAGGCTCTAGCTAAAGCATTGAAATTAAAAGGAATTACGCTGTGAACCAAAATAAAGACCTCCTGAACCCAACTGAAGCAGATCAATTTGGTCTAACTGCTGCTGCCCTACTTCGCCATGGATCAGAATCCCTGCCAGCAGCCATCAAAGATCGTCTTTACGCAGCTCGCCTAAAGGCGCTTTCCGTTAAAAAACCAGAAAAAGTTCGCATTCAGCAGCATATTTTGGCTCATTCTACTGGAACCTGGTCTTCAGGCTCACGCCCATTTTGGGATAATGTTGGCTGGATCGCCCCGCTAGTTGTACTCGTCTTTGGCATCGTTGGTATTGCCCAATGGCAACAGGACTCTCGCATTAATGACATCGCCGAGCTAGATGTTGCCCTCTTAACCGATGATGTTCCTCCAGATGCCTATGCAGATAGCGGCTTCTTGGGCTTCCTCAAAAATGGTCCCCTAGCTGAATCTGATCAAGATAATCTTGATGCGGTGAAATCACCGTCTTAAGGCACTTAATGAATCCAATTAGCGCATGCTAAATCATTCACAATCTTTGAGCGCTTCTATTGCCATCAGCATAATGCTGGCGATCAGTGCGATTGGATCAACACAAAGTTCAAACGCACTTGCTCAAGCTACTGCAGGCGCTCATGGAAAAACTACTGGCATTCCAGAAAAAAAACCAGATGGCACATGGGAAAGCTTAAAACCAGGGCAGCAAAAAATCTTGGCCCCTCTGGAGAGCGACTGGGATTACATGCTCCCGGACAGTCGCAAAAAATGGATTCAGGTTGCCAACCTTTACCCTAAGATGAGCGAGGCTGACCAGCAGAGACTGCAGTCTCGCATGACAGGCTGGTCTAATCTCTCGCAAAAAGATCGTCGCTTAGCTCGGGAGAACTACTTGGGTAGCCTTAAGTTTCCTGCTGAGAAAAAAGCAGAAGCTTGGACCGCATATCAAAAACTTACGGACGAACAGAAAAAGAAATTAGCTCAAGCCGAAGTTACCAATAAAAAGCGGACGGCGACAAGCTCACCGACTTTACAACAATCCCCAATAGCGCAAAAAACAAATCTAGCCCCAACCTTGCCTGCAAGCAGCGCTGTCCCCACTCAAGAATCTCCAGCACCTAGTGCAAGCCCAGATAGCAACTCAAGCAATCCATAAGAACTCTTAAGTCGTGATCACTCCCGCTGAATTAGACGCACTGCCCGCCCCACAATTTTGGCGACGGGTCTCATGCGGCCTCTATGAGCAGTTAGTTCTATTGGGTGTGATTGCCCTAACATTCTTGGCTCCCAATTTAGGCCTTGGTATGCTGTTTGGTTTGGCCCTGCCAAGCTGGCTTACTTTTCTCTATCTCTATATTGTTCTGGGCGTTTACTTTGTTTGGTATTGGACAAAGTCTGGTCAAACGCTTGCGATGCAAACATGGCGTGTACGTATGATTGGTCCAGGAGGCTATAACTTAAACCGCAAGCAAGCAATCTGGCGCTATGTTTATGGATCTCTATGGATTGCCCCCTGCATTGCAATCCAATGGCTCTTCGACCTGCATCAGTGGCAAATTATTGAGATGCTGTTTGCGGTTGCTTTATTTCTGTGGCCGCTAAGCATTTACTTGAATCGCGTCAGTCCTTCATTGCGCCAAAGCCTGCCAGACCGTTTTAGTGGAACGCGTTTGGTTGAGCTACCAAAGAACTTAGTCACGATCTCGTAATCTAGAGCTCGCGCAAACACTCCATAGCAGTTGCGGTTTGAATTCTTCTCTGAAAGCGGAAGCCAGCTATTAGGCAAGCGAACACCCCAAAGCAAATACCCATTATTAAAGACTGAGCAAAAGCATTGAACTCAATCTCTAAAACAAAGTGGCCCAATGCCCAGGCTGCTATTCCAGCAGTCACTCCAGCTAAAGCTCCCGAAAGCGTCCCAATAATTAACAGTTCGGCTATAGCAATCTTACCAAGCAGGTAGCGCGATGCGCCGACCGCCTTGAGTAAGGCCGCACTTCTGAAGCGTTCATCTTGTGTAGCTGCAATTGCTGCCACCAAAACCAAGATTGCAGCGACGATAGTGAAGGTAAACAATAGTCCAAGGACAGAAGATAGTCGATCCAATACATCCTGTATTTGACGTAAGGATGTTGCTACATCCACAATAGTCAGATTAGGGTATGACTGTGCTAGCTGATAGTCGAGGCCTTCAATGCCCGCCCTCTGATAGTAAGAAGTAATCCATGACTGTGGCATTTCCGCAAGCATAGCCGGCGGCATGATGACGAAGAAGTTCACCTTCATAGAACCCCAGTCTAATTTTCGCAAAGAGGTAATTGGTGCAGTTACTCTTTCACCGGCAAGCTCAAAGGTCATTTGATCGCCAAGCTTTAGCCTTAGAGTCTTCGCAATCCCCACCTCTAAGGAAACTTGTGGGGCAGTGCCCTCAATCCATTTTCCGGAGGTAATGCGATTGCCCTCAGGTAATTGCTCTGTATAGGAGAGATTGAATTCTCGATCAACCAAGCGGCGCGCATTTTCATCAAGATAGTCATTAGGTCCAATGTTTTTTCCATTAACCTCCACCAATCGCGCGCGCACCATAGGGCTGAAGCTAGGATTTGCTACTCCTGCAGCAATCAGAGACTCAGTAATGCCGAGCTTTTGATCCTCTTGAACATTAATCATGAAGCGATTTGGTGCATCGACTGGAATATTCCCCTGCCAGGTAGCTAATAAATCCTGGCGAAGTAATAAAATCAAAAGCAAAGCCATCAAAGCAATACCCAAGGCAGTAATTTGCATCACTGCGAATCCCGCACGACGTGCTTGCGCAGTCAATGCAAAACGAAGTGCGAAACTCCTTGCACACCATTTAGAAAATAAAATATTAAGAGAGCGTAGTGATAGCCAGGAAACAACAGCAAATACAGCAACAGCTAAAGCAAAGCTAAGAGCAACCCAAGAAGCCAGCTTCAAATCCTGCGAAGCAATAGCAATTAATGCAAGGCAAGTAATCAAACCAAAAAGTCCGACCCAAAGCGCTTTAATGTTGACCGAACCCAACTCTTTTCGAATGAGCCGAACTGGTGAAATCATGACTAAGCTAAAAAGAGGTGGGCCAGCAAAGCCAATTAACAAGAAGGAGGAGAATAAAATGCTCCAGGCCAGCGGCCAAAGAGATAGTGGAGGTAGATTGGCTAATACCAAATTTCCCAAAATACGAATTAATATCTCCTGAACTCCATATGCAAAAACGGCCCCTATGATTGCAGCCAATAAGCATAATGCGCCCAAGACTTTGATTTGATTGACCAGAATAGTCTTTTGGCTTGCACCCAGGCACTTCATGACAGCACAAACATCAGCCTGCCTTAAGACATAACGACGCGCTGATAAAGCAATGGCTACTGCGGCCACCATTGCAGTTAGCAAGGCCACCAAGGATAAGAAGCGCTCTGCCCGCTCTAAGGTTTTACGCATCATAGGTTGGGCATTTTCCAAAGTCTCAATGCGTAAGCCTCTGAGACCCTCGGATGCAATCGATTTAGCAGCCCAGGTTTCATAATCAGAGATAGCTTGATCATTACCTGCCAGCAGTAAGCGATAAGTAACGCGACTACCCAGACCAATGAGACCTGTAGCAGGCAGATCATCAAGGGACATCATCACGCGGGGTGCAAAGTTCATGAAGCCAGCACCACGATCTAGCTCCCGCTCTAAGATGCCTCCAATCAAAAAATCTTTATCCCCCAAGCGCATGTGATCACCGACCTTAGTGCGCAAGGCATTAAGCATAGCCGGATCGATCCAAACTGAACCGGTTGGCGGAGTTAGCGTGACAGTAGAGGATGAAACCTTTAAGGATCCACGCAAAGGATAAGTAGCGCTTACCGCCTTAAGTGAAGCAAGCTTACTTTGCCCACCAACCGTGGCCATACTCGGAAAGACAATCGTTTGGGCAAAGCTGAGCTTTCTCTCCTGAGCCTCCAGAATAAAGCGTTCGGGCAAAGGCTGATCGGCAACCAACAATAGATCTGCAGCGAGAAGCTGACGAGCATCAAACTGAAAGGCTCGCTGCATGCGGTCAGCTAAAAAGCTAACACTTGATAAGGCAGCAACCGAGAGCGTCAGCGCAACCAAGAGTGCTAGAAGCTCACTAGACCGAAGATCCCGCCTGATACTCCGAAGAAAACTAGCTAGCACTAAGATTAAACTGCCTGAATTTGACCACCATCCACACGAATCACTGATCCAGTAATGAAGGAGGCGCTTTGACTAGCCAAGAATGCTGCAGCATCTCCATACTCTCGAGGATCCCCATAACGTCCCATAGGAATTTGCCTCAAACTGGCCTGTACAACTGATTCATAGCTGACATTTTCACGCTGAGCACGTGCCTCATCCAACTGCCGCAAACGATCTGTCGCTACGCGTCCCGGCATGATCACATTGACAGTAATGCCTTGGGCAGCCACTTCCGCCGACAAAGTTTTAGACCAAGCCAGAAGTGCAGCTCGCAAGGTATTAGAGATCGCTAGATTTTTGATGGGAGCAATCGCACCTGAAGTAGTGCTAGTAATAATACGGCCCCACTTGCGCTCACGCATTCCCGGAAGAATACGATCGGTAATGCCAATAAGGGAGAGAACCATATCATTGAAGCTCTTTTGCCATAAGGCAGGATCCTGACCTGCTGCTAGGGTTGGAGGAGGTCCCCCAGTGTTATTCACCAAAATATCAATTGGTCCGAGCTCTCTTTCAACCTTACTCACCATGCCGTCAATGACTGAAGAATCAGATAGGTCCCAGCTTAAAGCCAAAGCGGTTCCACCGACAGCCTCAATCATCTCGACTGATTTTTTCAATCCCTCAGGATTACGGCCTGTCACTGCAACTTTGACGCCCTCTCGCGCCAAGGACACCGCCATCGCCTGTCCTAAACCTCGACTGGAAGCCAATACCAGTGCAACCCTACCTTTGAGCCCTAAATCCATGTCTTCTCCATTTTCTTCTATTTGCTGCCATTCTAGAATAACTACTGCCCTAAAGGTGGGGGCAGATTTCCAGCATATTGATAAAGCACCACTTCATATTCTTTCAGAATTTGCGCTAAGGCCTCTTGTTGACCGAAAGCCAAAGCTTGGGGAGTGTTGTCCTTGAGTGCAATCCTCTTGGTATAGCGATTTTTACCAATCACGGGATTCCGTTTTTTAGGGTCAGTTGCCGTTAGAAAAAACTCTACCGTGACCACAGCCTCTGGCCGCACTCGATAGTCACCATAAAATTCCTCTACAGAAGTCTGCAAGATGTAATAAGGAAAGAAGCTATTCCCCTGCCCCACTGTCATTGAGAAAATCTGCGCATTATTAAGCCACTGACGAGTAGCGCTACCAATCATTTCATTTGGCAGTACAGAATACACATTATAAAAATCTTTTTCGTAGCGCTGATCACTTAAGCGATAAACAAAGGACTTGCCATCAAATGGAGATGTCGTAGTGACGGAGCCCATTTTGAGCCACAAATCACTCCGTGGCTTATAGGGTGCGCCAATGCGCTCTGGCGCCACCATCCAACTACTGGTCTCTAGCGCAGGTCTCGTTGGTAAAGAGCAAGCGCTCAAAACTGTCATGATGAATGCCAAGATAGCAAACTTCATGAGGCGTGGGTTTCGTGTCACCTGAATTTTCAATGGTGTCATTTTTCAGCTCCATTCATGGGGGGTGTAATGCGTGCAGGAGGCTCACCCCAAATCAAGGTAGATGGCGATTGACTTGCAATACGAGTAAATTCATTTAACTGCTCACTGGCTTGCCGCAGGTTTTCTATAGTGACAGTGGTATCACCCTGAACACTGGTAACAGTTTGACGCAAAGAAACCATCGTTGCCACTAATTCACGCATCAAAATATTGAGCTGATCTTTATCAGTAACTTTAGCAATCCGATCTAACAGCACATTGAGATCCTTCACTGAATTAATCAGCCCGGCATTATCTTTTCCTTCACCAGCCATTAACTTATTCAAGTTACCTAAAAGGGCATCAAATTTCTTTTGAGTTCCGTCAACATCTAAGGCATTGAGCGCGCCGATGAGTTTTTGAATACCGGAAATAATTTCATCAGCCTGGTTGGGCATTGAGGGAACAACAGGGTAATCGGGATTCCATTTGTACTTCAACTGAGGGTACTGATCAGCGCTTGGATAAAAATCCAACTCGATGTAGTTAACCCCGGTAATACCCATCGACTTAATTCGAGCACGAAGATTGTCGTTAAGGAAGGCCTGCAAGTGATCCAATTGCACTTTATCGCCAAAGATTTGCATCCTCACCACCACATACTCATAACGTTCTGGCATTGGCACTTCTCGCTCATAAACATCGCCAGATAAATTGATAGAAGTTACTTGGCCAATCTTAACCCCCCGAAATCGAACAGCTGCACCAGCATCTAGGCCGGTTACTGACTGCTTGACATAGGTTTCTACCGTGAACGATTTTTTAAAAAGCTGTCCTGAACCAAAAATTAATATCACTGCCAATAATGCGCCAAGAGCGGCAAGGACAAATATGCCCAAGCGAAAATAATTAGGATTGGAGTTATTGCTCATGCTGCGTCCTTACTCATGATGCGGTTAAAGAATTGATGCACTCTAGGGTCTTTACTGGTATCTCTTAATACTTTGGGATCACCTTCAGCAATAATGCCTTTGGCATCCTTATCTAACATAATGACCTTGTCCGCGATGGAATAAATACTCGCTAACTCATGCGAGACGATTACAAAGGTAAATCCTAAGTTTTTTGAGAGATCGAGAATCGTACTATCGAGATCGGCTGAGGTAATAGGATCCAGGCCTGCTGAAGGCTCATCCAAAAATAATATCTTAGGGTCTAAAGCCATCGCACGCGCAATCGCAGCTCGCTTTTGCATGCCGCCACTAATTTCACTTGGCATATACGTTTCATAAGGTAATAAACCGACCAAATCAAGCTTGCACCGAGCTAATAGATTCATTTGATCTCTAGTGAGCTGGGTGTACTCTTCCATAAAGAGCGTCACGTTATCCAGCAAATTCATGGAACCAAATAAAGCCCCTTGCTGATACATCACTCCAAAGCTCGTCATGATTTTTTGGCGCTCGGCACCTTGTGCGGTGGTGATATTTTGACCCTCAATCAATACATCTCCCGCAAGCGGTTGGTACAAGCCAAATAAGTTCTTTAAGAGACTAGATTTGCCGCAACCCGAACCACCCAAGATCACAAATATCTCGCCATTCTTGACCGAGAAATCAAGGTTCTGCAGGAGTACTTTCGAGCCATAGCCCACAGTCAAGTTCTGAACATCGATTGCGTTATCTAGAGCATCCATCAGAAACCTGTCTTATAGGAGATGAAGGCAAAAATGCCATCTACCAAAACAATCATCACAATACTACTGACCACTGCACGGGTTGCGGAGATGCCCACAGCAGCTGCACCAGTTCCTGTTTGCATGCCACGCAAACAACCCATGGCAGAAATCACCACACCAAATAAAGTCGCCTTCAAAAGGCCGGAGAGAACATCCTCAACATCTATAGCAGCCAGCATCCCGTTGTAAAAATTGATGAAGGGTATGCCGTAAATTTGCATCGTCAGCATCGAAGAAAAAATACTGACGATATCGGCAAATAAGGTCAAGATGGGAGCTACCAAAATTCCCGCTAGCACTCTAGGGACTACCAAAAATCGAATCGGGCTTAAGCCGCCGGTCACTAAGGCATCCACCTCACTATTGACAGTCATCGTACCGATTTCTGCAGCGAACGCAGCTGATGAACGACCAGCAAGTAAGATTGCTGTAATCAGCGGGCCCATCTCACGCACAATACCCAAGGCAGCGAGTGGTCCGACAAAAGAAACGGCGCCGAATTGCTCCATGCCAATAGCGGCCTGAAAGGACAAAATCACCCCAATCAGAAATGCAACCAAGCCAACAATTGGCAATGCAGCTACACCAGCCTCTACCGCAGTATTAATAAAATCACCCCAACGCACTTGATTGATATGACGTATTGACCAGACCAAATCAGCCGTTAAATGACCAACAAAAGTAACTAGTCCGCGGGCATCATCTATGAGATTTTGAGTGGCCATTCCGGTGCTCACTACAAAATTTCGCTTTTGCTTTTGTGCTGGAACAGGAAAGAGGTTCTTGATTGGATCAAATTCCCGTAAGAGCGGTTGATACTTTGGATCTAAACCCTGAATATCAAACTGTCCCCCTGCGTTTTGCTGTGCCTCTTGCACATCAATCAAAAACGCAAATGCAGATCCATCCAAAGAACTTACTTTAGAGGCATCAATAACTAGTGAGCAGCCTTGGGTGCTTTGCCCTAGCCATAAGTTATGCTTTTTCCGAATATCAGTCCACAACCCTGCCAATGAATAGACATTGACTACACCACTCAAAGCGACTTGAGCATGGGTTGCGTCGGTTTGCAACCAAACTCCGACTGGGCTTGGTGGATTTGAAGAATCGGCGTCTGAAATGCTCATAGTCAAACTATAAGGTATCTATGTGAAACCACTATGAAATGTCTTTAAAAAGAAAAAGGGCCTAGTTTTTCAACTAGGCCCCGTATAGGTTGGTGCGGCTGGCAGGAATTGAACCCACGACCCCTTGGTTCGTAGCCAAGTACTCTATCCAGCTGAGCTACAGCCGCAACAGCCATAATTATGCCATGGAAGAGAAGAACTACATTACACCCGCTGGTCACGAACGTATCAAAAGTGAGCTTTTACAACTTCTAAACCTTGATCGGCCTGAGGTTGTCAGGGTTGTGCACTGGGCAGCATCCAACGGCGACCGCTCCGAAAATGGGGACTATATCTATGGGAAAAAGCGGCTTCGGGAGATAGATCGTCGGATTCGCTTCCTCAATCAGCGCCTAGAATTTGCGGTAGTTGTGGACAATCAAGCCAGAAAATCGGGGGATGCAGATGCTGAGCAGGTCTTTTTTGGGGCTACTGTCACTTACGTCAACTTGGAAGGTGCTGACTCTGGTAAAGAGACCACGATCACGATTGTGGGAGTAGATGAGGTCGATTTAGATCTAGGCCACGTTAGCTGGGTTTCGCCTATTGCCAAGGCACTGATTAAGGCCCGCCTCGGAGATTGCGTCAAAATCCAGACGCCTACCGGACCAACTGAAATTGAAATCCTTGACGTTCAGTATCTGTAATTGGGACTTAAAGGAATTTAGCCAACTCGAACACGGATAACGCGCATGACATCTTGGTTGGCTCGCAAACTGCGCATCACTCTAGATAGGTGCAGTCGATCAGACACTTGGATCGTAAATCGAATGGTGACAGCATCTTCTTTATAACGATCATCCATCGATACATTCATGATATTGGAGTCAGCTGCAGTAACACTGCTCGCCACTCTTGCCAAAACGCCTTTACCTTGACGAGTGTCGATTGCAAGGTCAACTTCAAATTCCCGATTAACTTCTTTGCCCCACTCAACCTCTACCCACTTATCACTATCCTTAGAGAGCATTCTGAGGGCTACCGAACAGTCATTCGTATGAACCTGCAAACCTTCGCCCTTACCAAGATAACCAATGATGTTATCTCCTGGAATCGGATGACAGCAGGTTTGGAAGCTAATGGAATTACCCTCTCGACCATCTACTAAGATAGCCTGACGCTGATGGTGATGAGATGCAATTTCTTGCAAAGGAGAAACCCAGTCTGCAGCACCTAGGCGCATCTGTTCTGAACCACCCTCATCATCAATCAAGATCTTTAAGCGAATAGCCAGTTCCTGTGGAGATCTCCGACCCAAGGCAATATTGACACAAGCCTCTTCGCGCGTTTTGTCACCAGTCCAATGTAATAATTTTTCCCAGATCTCTGGTGTGAGCAGCCCCGCATCAACTCCTTGTTGACGCAAGGAATTAGCAAGGAATCGCTCACCTAACTGCAGAGATTCGCCATAGTGCTTCGTCTTCAGCGAATGGCGAATGGAGGCACGAGCTTTACCGGTTCTAACAAACGCTAGCCATCCTGGATTGGGCTGGGAATTAGACGATGTGATTACTTCAACAATATCGCTATTTTTTAATTCACTTCGTAAAGGTAGCTGCATGCCATTAATTTTCACGGCCACGCAAGTGTTACCCACATCACTGTGAATGGAATAGGCAAAATCTAGGGCAGTAGCACCGCGCGGCAAGGCTCTGATCTGCCCCTTTGGGGTAAAAACATACACCGCATCTGGGAATAGGTCAATTTTGACGTGCTCCAAGAATTCTTGCGAATCCCCACTGCTATCCTGAATATCAATCAAGGATTGCAGCCACTGATGTGCGCGGTTTTGCACCTCACTCATATCAGGTCCACCATCCTTGTAAGCCCAGTGCGCAGCCACTCCCGCTTCGGCGACTGCATGCATATCCTTGGTACGTATCTGAAACTCCACAGGCACTCCTGATGGCCCTAAAAGCGTCGTATGCAAGGACTGATAACCATTTAGCTTAGGGATGGCAATGTAATCTTTAAACTTACCCGGCATCGGCTTATAGAGTGCATGTAACAGACCTAGCGCACGATAGCACTCATCAATTGAATGGACGGTCACTCTAAAAGCATATACATCGAGTACCTGAGAAAAACTTAAATGCTTGCTGCGCATTTTGTTGTAGATGCTAAAAAGAGTTTTTTCTCGACCCTGCAGATCAACATCAAGATTGGCTTTTGCAAAGGTCATGCGAGCGTTCTGCAAAATCTTTTCCACCATCTCTTTGCGATTACCACGCGCCCGCTTCACCGCACCCTCGATCACCCTAAAGCGCATTGGCATCGAGTAGCGAAAGCTCAGGTCTTGTAAGTCACGGTAAATAATGTTGAGGCCCAGACGATGGGCAATCGGGGCATAAATCTCAATTGTCTCCGCAGCCACCCTGCGACGCTTTGCCATCGGTACAGCGTCGAGCGTACGCATATTGTGGGTTCGGTCTGCAAGCTTGACCAGAATAACTCGGACGTCGCGCGCCATCGCCATAAACATCTTGCGAAAGCTTTCAGCTTGGGCCTCAGCATGACTTTGGAACTCTAACTTGTCGAGCTTGGTTAGCCCCTCTACCAGTTCCGCCACTTTGCTGCCAAACTTTCCAACCAAATCCGCCTGGGTGCAACCGGTATCTTCAATCACATCATGCAATAAAGCTGCCATGATGGATGGGGCATCCAGACGCCAAGTAGCGCAAAGTTCAGCAACTGCTACGGGATGGGTTATGTAAGGTTCACCACTATGACGGTATTGACCCAGATGCGCGGCATCGGCAAAGTGAAATGCCTTCTTAATAAGAGCAACTTCATCCGGCTTGAGATAGCCCAGTTTAGAAATTAGCCCATCGATAGAAACAACTTGATGCTTTAGAGGCAATATTGGCGCAGAAGTAGGGCCAAATAAATGTCGGCTTGACTGAGCCAACAAGGTTGCGATGATGGAAGACTTATCGCTTTTCACGGTCTCTGCAGACGAGACCTTACCTTTAGATTCCGATGTGTTTTGGTCGCCTAAGGGGAGCTCCACAACGGAACCCCTGGATTACAAAGGTACTTTGGTCAACATGTCACGGTCAGTTACACCAGCAGCAACTTCACGCAATGCAACTACAGTTGCTTTATCTCTGGACTCAACACGTGGGGAGTGACCTTGAACCAATTGACGCGCACGATAAGTCGCAGCCAATACCAGCTCAAAACGATTTGGGATAGTTTTTAAACAATCTTCTACAGTAATACGGGCCATGCTGGACTCACTTAAATTTAGCTTCAATACCGATAGGATAACTGATTAGACGCCAAGACGCCTTAAAAGTGCAGGGTTGCGAGCCATAATCGGCCCAGAGCGCAAGCGGCTGGCCGCCACCACATGACGCAAATCAATCAATGCCCGCTCAAAATCGTCATTGACCACAATGAAATCTGCCTCATGGGCATGCTGGAGCTCCAAATGTGCTGCAGCCAGCCTTCTCTGAATGGTTGCCTCGTCATCCTGCCCTCTTTTGCGCAAGCGCTCCTCTAAGGCCTCAAATGAAGGCGGAAAGATGAAGATCCACTGCACTTCGGGAATGATTTGACGAATCTGCTGGGCACCCTGCCAGTCGATCTCCAACATAACGTCGCGACCGGTTTTCATCTGGGCTTCAATCCAAGCTTTAGATGTCCCATAAAAATTACCATGTACTTCAGCATGCTCTAAAAAGTGACCTTGGTCGCGCTCAGCTACAAACTCTTCTCTAGTAATAAAACGATAGTCTTTGCCATCTGTCTCGCCCGGTCTTGGCGAGCGTGTCGTAGTAGAAAGAGAGAGTTTTAGTGCCGCATCTTCTTGTAATAAAGCATTTACCAAGGAGGATTTGCCAGCGCCCGAAGGAGCAACGATCATCAACATACTGCCTTGATAGGCAGGTGAGAGATTGGGTTTTATTTTCGGGCTAGCCATCACAATTATCTGAATATCAATTACTCTAAATTTTGCACTTGTTCACGCATTTGCTCAATCAAAAGCTTAAGCTCTAAAGCAGCTTGCGTGCACTCCTCTGAAACCGATTTAGAGCTCAAGGTATTGGCTTCGCGATTTAACTCCTGCATCAAGAAATCCAAACGCTTACCCACTGGCCCCTTGCCCGCAAGCGCAGTATCTACTGCCTGCAGATGAGTCTTGAGACGGGCAAACTCTTCCGCCACATCGATGCGAACCGCATAGAGCACGACTTCTTGACGAATACGTTCCATCAACTCAGTACCAGACCCACTACTACCTTTACCTTGTTCTTGCGCAGCTAAAGCCTCGGCAAGACGCTCTGTCAGCTTCTCTTGATACTGGGTCACATAGACCGGCACCTTAGGCTCAATCAGCTTCACAATCTCGCGCATCTTGCTGGTGATACTAGTCAACACAGCCACCAAAGCTTTACCCTCGGCATAGCGACTGTCTGTTAAGGCAGCCAGGGCGGCACGGCCAGCCTCAACAGTGGCGGCAATCCAGCCCTCCTCCTCACCCCTAGGCTCAGAAACAATTCCTGGCCAACGCAAAATATCGGCGATACGCAATGCTTCCGCATTAGGAAATGCTGTTTGGGCATGCTCCTGAAGGGTATACAAGGCATCTAGGCGATCTTTATTTAAGGCGCCCAAGGCATGTGGGGTGGCCTTAGAAGCACCAGCAGTGCCCGAATTAACGCGCCAAGCAGCTCGAAACTCAACCTTGCCACGAGAAAGGCTTTGAGTAGCCATTTCTCGTAGGGCAGGCTCCGCCCCGCGACACTCATCCGGAAGACGAAAGCCTAAATCCAGAAAGCGGCTATTAACAGCCCGACATTCCACCTGCAGATCAGCAACTACACCAGCTCCCAGGGAGACTTGGCGAGAAGCGCTGCCATAACCAGTCATGCTCGATATCATATGAACATTGTAGATCTTTAGGACCACACCCCATGACTCAGCCCAACATCACTCGCCCCAGCGGCCGCACCCCGACCCAGTTACGCCCCGTGAGCATTAGCCGCGCTTTCACCAAGCACGCAGAGGGCTCCGTCTTAATTGCCTTTGGCGATACCAAGGTGCTCTGTACAGCCAGCGTGCTGGAAAAGGTACCGCCTCATAAAAAAGGCTCTGGCGAAGGATGGGTTACCGCTGAGTACGGCATGCTGCCCCGCTCTACCCATACCCGCAGCGATCGTGAGGCAGCTCGCGGCAAACAATCTGGGCGCACACAAGAAATTCAGCGTTTAATAGGTCGTGCAATGCGCAGTATCTTTGACCTGAAAGTATTGGGGGAAAGAACCATCCATTTAGATTGCGATGTCTTGCAAGCTGATGGTGGAACAAGGACTGCATCTATTACGGGCGCATATGTAGCAGCACGTGATGCAATTAATACCCTCCTTCAAAGTGGCACACTTAAAACGGACCCGATCATTGATAGCGTTGCAGCGATTTCCGTTGGCATCTATCAAGGCGCACCCGTACTCGATTTAGATTACCCAGAAGATTCTTCTTGCGATACCGATATGAATGTTGTCATGACCGGCAAGGGCGGCATGATCGAAGTACAAGGAACCGCTGAGGGCCCTGCCTTCTCTCGCGCTGAGTTAAATGCCCTGTTAGACCTAGCCGAAGAAGGTATTCGTGATTTAACTCAGTTACAAAAAGAAGCATTCAAATAAAAATTAAAAGCTAAATCGTGCAAAAACTCATTCTCGCCTCCAACAATCAAGGCAAGGTTCGAGAGTTTCAGGAACTCTTGGCACCCTTTGATTTTGATGTGATTCCCCAAGGTGAATTGGGTATTTCAGCGGCGGAAGAGCCATATCATACTTTTGTTGAAAATGCTCTTGCAAAGGCACGGCATGCAAGTGCGGCAAGCGGTCTACCTGCACTTGCTGATGATTCCGGAATTTGTACCCACGCCTTAGATGGTGCACCAGGTGTCTACTCAGCTCGCTACGCGGGCATTGATGGTGACAATGCTGCCAATAATCAAAAGCTGATAGCAGCATTAGGTAAGCATGCTGATCGTGGAGCACACTATGTCTGCGCACTTGTGATGGTCAATAGCGCCAATGATCCAGAGCCACTGATTATTCAGGCCCGCTGGTATGGCCAAATCGTTGATGATGCTAAGGGCGAACATGGCTTTGGTTATGACCCTCACTTCTTTCTCCCGGATCTTGGGAAGACCGCTGCTCAGTTAGAACCGGCCCAGAAAAACCTAATTAGTCATCGGGGGCAGGCCTTACTCGAACTTATTGGACAACTGCAGATCCGTGCACAATACGCTTAATCCTGTTTTGGCGAACCAGCCAAAACTTACGGCTCTGCCACCACTGTCTTTATATATTCATTTTCCGTGGTGTGAAAAGAAATGTCCTTACTGCGACTTCAATTCACATCAAATTAAAGATGTCAGAAGTAATTCAGATAAAAATAAGTCACCAGGTTTTGATGAAGAGCGTTACATCAAAGCACTCATTGCCGATCTAGAGACAGAGCTTCCTAGAATATGGGGTCGTCAGGTACATAGTATTTTTATTGGTGGGGGCACTCCTAGCCTTCTCTCAGCCAATGGTATGAATGAATTACTCTCTGCGATTCGAGCCCGCGTGAACTTGGAGCCGGATTGTGAAATCACCATGGAAGCGAACCCTGGATCAGTCGAAGCTGAAAAGTTTGCCGGCTTTGCCAATGCAGGAATCAATCGCGTCTCTCTAGGCATTCAGAGTTTTCAAGATGCGCAGCTCAAAGCCTTGGGCCGCATTCACAACGGCGAGGAAGCCAAGCGTGCGATTGAGATTGCACTTGAGCACTTTAAGTCAGTCAATCTTGATCTTATGTTTGGACTACCAAATCAAACTCTAGATGCGGCAAGATCTGATATTGAAACTGCACTCTCTTTTAAGACTCCACACCTCTCTTTTTATAACTTGACGCTAGAGCCTAATACCTACTTCGCAAACTTTCCCCCAAAGCTTCCTAACGAAGATGAGATTGATGCCATCTTTGAACAAAACCTGGCGCTTTTGGAAGGGGCGGGCTATAGACGCTATGAAATCTCTGCTTATGCCCGAAAAGATCAGGAGTGCAAACACAATCTAAATTACTGGCGCTTTGGTGATTACATCGGTATTGGCGCAGGAGCGCATGGGAAGATTTCATTTCCTGACAAAATTACGCGACAGGTTCGAGAACGTCATCCAGAAGCTTATATGCAAGCGATGGAAAGCAAAGGCAATGCCTTAATCGAAGCCAAGGAGGTATCCGCTAAAGATCTTCCTTTTGAATTCATGCTCAACACTTTACGACTTACCGATGGCGTAGACACTATTACCTTTAGTGAACGCACCGGATTGCCACTCAATACAGTATCCAGAGGATTAGATGCAGCCTGTAAAAAAGGTTTGCTCGATTTAAACCCAAATAAATTGAAGGCTACTAAGCAAGGCTTACGCTATCTCAACAACCTACAAGAGATGTTTTTATAAACTTAAATTACTTTCCAGTCCAGACGGGAGGCTTACCACCTAGAAATGCAGTAACTCCATTCTTAAAGTCTTCACTGCCATAGCACTCTAGAATCAAATCACTGCAATCAGGCAAATTGTTTGTGATATGCCTCGCAAGAGTTTGTTTGCTAGATTTCTGCGTAATTGCTGCCAACTTCATTAAGCGATCAGCCAACTGATTTGCTTCACTCTCAAGAGCTTCAGCCGGATAAGTGGCCAAGAGGTAGCCCTGTTTAAGTAGCTCCGGCGCAGTCACTAGCTCGGCTAATAACAACATACGTTTAACAATATTTACTCCTAGGTGAGCTACGAGCCAAGCAAGGTTACTCGCAGATAAACAATTACCGAGAGTTTTAGCGATAGGAACTCCAAAGCGAGCATCTGGGGTGGAGATTCTAAAATCACAGCAAGTAGCAATTGCAAGACCCCCACCTATTGCCATGCCATCAATCACCGCAATCGTCGGCATGGGCAGCGTTGCCAGGGGCGCAAGGTATGCATCAATGCCCTCCTCATAACGAATCCCATCATTGCCAGAAGTAAATGTTGAGAATTGGGCAATATCACTGCCGGAGACAAAAGACTTTCCACCAGCACCTCGCAAAATAGCCACTCTCACATTAGAGCTCTTTGCCAAATCCTCGCAAATGGATTTCAGGGTTTGGTACATTCCCACAGTCATTGCGTTACGCGCAGCAACATGATCAAAGGTGATGTACGCAACATCATTACAAAGCTCTAAGCGAACTTCAGCATGGGGATCTGAGGAGAGATTTTGATCTGTTGTCATAAAATAAAAACCCTCCCTCATTCAAGAGAGAGGGTATGGAAATACTATAACTGAAAAAATTCAGTTGCTAAATTAATCAGACTTGATATTCAAACTCTTTACCAAGCGCTGATACTTCACTAACTCGCCAGCTAAAAATAAACTGAAGGCTGCCGGCGTGGCGGGTCCTTCCGGCTGTAATCCTTGAGAATCTAGGGTTCTCTTGATTTGTGGATCATTCATAGCTGCTTTTACAGCCTGATCAATCTTATTCACCGTAGCAACATCCATTCCCTTGGGACCCATAATGGAATACCAATTAGTCACATCGAAACCAACAATGCCAACTTCATTAAAAGTGGGGACTGTCGGCAAGATGGATAAGCGCTTTGGAGTAGAAATAGCAAGAGCCTTGAGATTGCCATCTTTGATTTGCTGCAAATTGGGCGGCAAGGTATCGAAATTCATAGTAATTTGCCCGCCGAGCAAATCGATAATCGCCTGACCACTACCCTTATAAGGAACGTGGTTCATTTCTACACCAGCAATCTTAGAGAACAAGGCGCCTGCTAAATGCTGCGTACTACCAATACCTGAGGAGCCGTAGGTCATCTGACCTGGGTTTTGTTTAGCCAATGTAACTAATTGTGCAACCGAGTTTACGGGTAAGGAGGATTTCACTACCAATACATTAGGAACGTATCCAAGATAAGTAATTGGCGTAAAGTCCGTTGCTGCGTTGTAAGGGACGCTAGCAAGCACGAAAGGGGCAATTGCATTGGAATTGGAGTGTCCCATTAACAAGGTGTAGCCATCAGCTGGGGACTTGGCCACTAAATCGGCCCCAATAGTGCCGGCCGCCCCTGATCGATTTTCAACAATCACACTTTGGCCCAAAATTTCACTCATCTTTGGTGCAATTGCGCGAGCCACAATATCAGTACCACCACCGGGAGCGAAACCCACGATCAAACGAATTGACTTAGTTGGAAAAGCTTGCTGAGCGTTGACGGAAAATGAGAAGGCACCACAAATACCGAGGGCCAAAAAAGCAAATCTACGCAAAATGCGCGTTGGGGATTGTTTGATCATACGGACTCCATTTTTTGTTTTATATTCAGGGCTATTAATAAGCTTGCTAATATAAACATATAAAAACAATTGAGACAATGATGAAAACACCTATCAACAAGCCATTACCCCTGGCTGGTGTGAGGGTTCTTGACGTCAGTCAAGTCATGGCTGGACCCTACTGCTGCATGCTACTGGCTGACCTAGGTGCTGACGTCATCAAAATTGAACCCCCGGGCACTGGGGATCAAACTCGCGGGGCAATGGGATTCAAAATGAAGGGCTCAGACAGTATGGGCTTTCTGAATATGAATCGCAATAAACGCAGCGTGACAATCAACCTCAAAACGGAAGCCGGGAAAAAAGTATTCTTTGAGCTCGTTAAAACGGCAGATATCTTGGTGGAAAACTATCGCCCTGGCGTCATGAAAAAACTGGGCATTGATTACGCCTCACTCAAGGACCTCAATCCCGGACTAGTCTATGCCAGCATCTCGGGATTTGGTCAAACTGGACCATGGGCAGATCGGCCGGGCTTTGACCTAATGGCACAAGCAATGTCTGGTGTAATGAGCGTCACTGGCTATCCCGATGGCCCCCCTGTAAAAGCAGGCGTTCCAGTGGCAGATATTGGTTGCGCCCTTTTTGCAGTCTATGGCATTTTGTCAGCCTATATCGGCAAAATGAAATCTGGTGAAGGGCAATTTATTGACGCCTCCTTATTTGATTCAGCCTTGGCTTTCTCAATCTGGGATACGGCGCAATACTGGGGTACCGGAGTTGAACCCTATAAGCTAGGTACTGCAAATCACATGAGTGCACCCTATCAAGCTATGAAAGCAGCTGATGGCTACTTTGTGATGGGGGCCACCAATCAGAAGCTCTGGAAATTGCTCTGCGACACAATTGGTCGCCCAGAATTATTTGAAGATCCACTATTCAGAACAAATCCACTGCGTCTAGCCAACCGCTTAATTCTGGCGGCTGAACTGGAAAAGACTTTTATTACCAAAACTAGCGAAGAATGGGTAGATCTCCTCTTGGCGGCAGGCATTCCTGCTGGACCAATCAATACCTATCCACAGGCATTTGATAGTGAGCATGGTCAACATCGCAAAATGCGTATGGAGATTGATCATCCCATTGAAGGCAAAGTTCCGAATATTGGCTTTGCCGTCAAGATGATGGGAACTCCACAGCAGGTATCTCGTCACCCACCTTTACTGGGGGAGCACACCAATGAATTGCTTGAGGAATTGGGTATTGCTGGCGAGGAACTTAAGGCACTGGAAGACGGTGGCGCATTCGCACCTTGAGTCATTTACTTCTCCCCTAGAAAAGAAATGGGCTCTAAGGAGCCCATCTTTCTAGTATCTTTCCGTTATTTTATTTTACTCAAGCACCATCAGAATTAGCGATTGGAGGAGCCTCAAACGGATCTTTGCTTGGTTTGGTGGCTGGGGCTTTTATAGCCTTCGTACCAGGCATCAATTCAAAGTCTGGAGTAAAGGTAGTCATCGTGCTGCGCAATTGATCAAATGCTTTGCGATCACCCTCAAACTTAGCTTTTCCTTCGGCTTGTAGTTTTTCAAAAGTAGTTTGACCACCCATGACTTTTTCCAAGTCACTGCGGTTAATGGTGATCGACAAGTTTGGATTTTTATCCTGATAACCCTTGATATTGCTTAGCGCAGAATTACTCATCTCCACCACAAACTTTTCGCCATTATCTGGAGTGCTTAAGTTGATCTTGAATTTCATGCCAGCAGCTTTTTTGCTATCCATGCTAATAGCCAACGCGTTCAACCAAAGCTCTGTAGTCATTGCTCTGATCATGTCAGGGCCATTGGTCTTCGGTGATGCGCCAGAAGGCATGCCATGGCGTAATTCGTAAGCAGCCCCTAGGAAACTATTGCGTACGCTAGGACTTTCTTTTTGATAACCAATTTGTTCAAAAATATCTGCTAGCAAATCTTTGGCAGCTGTATTGTTTGGCTCTGCATAAACTAGCTTATTCACAATCTCCATTGCTTCACGATATTTACCTTGCTTGTAGAGCTGTTTACCTTTTGCCATAATCTTGCCTGAACCACCCATCATCTCTACATACAAGGGTGCAGAGTCTTTTGGCGATAAAGGAATTAAGGTGGCAGGATTAGCATCCCAGTAACCTAGATAACGATTAATCACAGCACGACTGTTGTGCTCTTCTGAGCCATGGTAGCTATGCGCAGCCCATTGAGATTTCAGACTCTCTGGTTGCTTGTAAACGTTGTGTACTTCATTAATGGTGACACCATTGTTAGCTAGATGAAGCACTTCATTATTTAAGTGGGCATAACTATCACGCTGAGTGCGCATGACTTCTTGAACACGATCATTGCCCCAGCGCGGCCAGGAGTGTGAAGCAAACATGACTTGCGCTTCATTGCCATAGCGATATAAAGCATTATTAATATTTTTAGACCATGCCAAGGCGTCACGCACTAAAGCGCCGCGTAAGGTGTAAATGTTGTGAATAGTGCCAGTAATATTTTCAGCAGCCCAGAATGCTTTTAGCTGGGGGAAATAGGTGTTCATCTCAGCAGGAGCTTCCGTGCCAGGGGTGTTCTGGAACTCCATCTCCACTCCATCCACCGTCATTTTTTCAAATGGCTCGTTAATTAAAATGGTGGGCTCAATTAAGCCTAGGTTACCGGCCGCAGTATTTTTACCAATCGACTGATCAACGTGACCAAATGGGCTGCGTGGTAATAAAACGCCGTACTGGAAATACAGGCGGCGCGTCATGGCATTACCAGCGTATACGTTTTCTGCCACGGCATGATCCATAAAACCTGCTGGGGCAATAATCTTAACCTTGCCACTCTTCACATCCGCCTCATCCACTACGCCACGTATACCACCAAAATGGTCAGCATGAGAATGGGAGTAAACCACTGCAACTACTGGACGCTTGCCTAGCTTCTCATTGACTAGCTCCAAAGCTGCTCTGGCAGTCTCTTTGGAGGTTAATGGATCAAAGACAATCCAACCGGTTTTTGTTTTGACAAAGCTAATATTAGATAAGTCAAAACCGCGAACTTGATAGATTTGTCCTGGCACGACTTCATAGAGGCCGTAACCCATATTGAGAATCGCTTGACGTTGCAATGATGGATGAACGCTATCAAAGTCCTTACCTTGTAAGAGGAAGTCATAACTACCCATATCCCAAGCGACGTTACCGGCATCAGCCATGATGGTTTTATAAGTAGGCGCAGCAATAAATCCCCTCTTAGATTCTTCAAAGTCGCGCTTGTCTTCGAAAGGTAAGGTTTTACGTAAGCCATTTTGTAACTCAACAGTAAATGTCGAAGGTGCCTTACCCTTTGGATCAAAATGTTTACCTTGCATCGCGCCCGGATCAGCAACAACTCCGCCGCCGCCAGCAGCTAAGGCAGAATTGCCCAAAAAGAGTGAAATGGACAACGCAATCAGTGTAATTTTGGTTTTCATGTAAGCCTTGATGGGGAGCCGAAATTGTTACAAAAGTTGATTTTACAAATGTAAAGATAGGCCTAGCTTTGGGCAATTACCTTTAGAGCTAATAACTTTAGTCCAAATGGTCGGAAAAAGACAATAAATTGCGCCCCGCTACTCGGTTTTTACTGAGTCAGACTAGGTAACCCGCCGCTCAAGGTCAAGTAGAAGAAGTAAAGGGCGCCTAAAAATATAACTGCGCCAATCAGGTACTGTGGATAACGAATCCCCTGTTCTGGAAATCCCTTTTTTTTGCCAGTTACCATCGATCGAACTAAGTTCTGCCTTTCAATCACACTCATACCAATTGCGGCAATGATGTGAACAATGACTAGACCCAGAACTATACTGGAAATTGCCTCATGCGCCTCAGACACAAAACTCCCCAAAAACTCTTTAACAGATAGATAACCGGTTAAACCAATCAATAGTATGAGCAACATCAGCGCAAACATCACTAGACCACCTGCTGGGTTGTGACCAACATCATGATGCGGATAGCCACGCAACATCGACATGAAGTGTCCGAGTACCGCCTTGGGGCTTTTCAGGAACTGATTAAATCTAGCGTAGCGGGTTCCAATAACACCCCACACCAATCGGATGAGGATCAGTAAGCATGCGGTATATCCAAATGCATAATGAATCATGGCCAATTGCTCGCTCTCAGAGCTGAGCCAGGCACCAGCAAAGCAAATCACTAACAGCCAATGGAATACTCTCACAGGCATATCCCATACCATAATGGCTTGCTTCAGTTTGCCAGTAGCCCCAACTGTGTCGTTCAAAGGCTTACTCATTTCACGGGGATCTTGATGTTTTTCTCACTAAAGACACCATTAGCTGCATCAATGTGACAAGCACCACAGTTTGCTGGACTCTTAATGCCTGCGCGTTTCCAAACGTCAGCATTTACCTCATCATGCTTACGAATAAACCACGATGTTTTAGTAATGCGGTTTTCAGGAGCGGTCTCACTGTACTTTTGTCGAGTAGTCGCATTCTTGACCAGCCAATTTGTCAGCTCAGTCTGGGTCTTTGGATCCAAGCTGGCATCGGTACCGAAGTGCTTTGACAATCCAGACATGATGTTTTTCCAACTCTGCTGACTTAAGAGTGCTGGTGGATAGGCCATATGGCAACTTGCGCACTCGGCTTCATAAGAAGCTGGCGTATCCGTAGGCATTGTCATTTTTGCGGCGAATGTACCTGGGGATGCTATTAGCAAGGCCGCAGCAATCAATACCATTTTTTTCATTGAAAAGGAACTCATTTAACAGTCATTAACCAAGCAAGGACATCTGCTTTTTCTTGCGCTGTGCAGTCTCTAGTAAGTACATCATTGCAATTGCGCTTAAACCATTTATCAGCCTTGGCCTCATCAGTGAAGCGTGCAGAATTGGCGCTAGGTGCTAAGGGCTTAATCACCTTCCCAGTCACAATATGTTTAGTTTCATGATTGGGGGGATTTTCATGGCAGGATGCACAGCTCCACTCATTGCCATGCTTTGCATTGAAGAACTGCTCTCCACGAACTGGGGATCCCTTTCCTGATTGAGCCTCATAGGATTTAAGCAAATCTTGTGGCGTTACTGCACAAACTCCAAGGGCTGTAGCCATTAAGACAGATCCTGAAAGTAACTTCCAAAACATATGGGGCCCTATTAGCTGTACTTATTAAGTATGCACCCCTTAAAAGGTAGAAGATTGCGATAGATCAATAAATAGGGTGGAAATTAAGTGAAATTCCCCTTTTTTTGGCTGAATTAGCCCTAAAAATTCATTCTCATTAACAACATGAGTAATACAATCTCCACAAATGCCAAAACAACTGCATTTCCATTGACCGCATGACCGCTTAAAGGTGGTGCGCCCCTATTTACTAAGGATTAATACTGTTATGAAAAAACTACTCATTATTATTGTGCTTGCCGCTATAGCAGCTGGTGCTTACTTCATGCTGAACAAACCAAAGGCTCCAGTAGCTGCTGTAGCCGCTCAAGAAGCCGCCCTTCTTTATGATGGCGAAGTCATCAAGATTGATGCTGCGACTCGTACAGTTACTCTCAAAAATCAAGATGGTGAATCTACCATCGTTGCAGGACCTGAAGTAAAGAACTTTGCTGAAATCAAAGTTGGCGATCGTTTTGATGTTGTATATGAACTCGCTGTAGCAATTGAATTAGTTAAGGTAAAAAACCCAGGTGTAACTAGCGAGCAAGTAACAACTACTTCCGCTACTGCACCACAAGGTGATAAGCCTGGCATGATCACAACCAACACTGTTACTGCAACTGCGAATATTGAAGCGATTGATGCAACTAAGAACATCGTTTCTTTAAAAGGTCCTCAAGGAAATATCTTCAAAGTAAAAGTTCAGAATCCTGACTTGATGAAAGATATTGCTGTAAACGACCAAGTTAAAGTGGTTTACACAGAAGCAATTGCTGCAGTAGTCAGCGCGCCAGCCGCTAAGAAGTAATGCACTAAATCTTTTCTAGTTAACAGAAAGACAAAACCCCAGCAAGTGATTGTTGGGGTTTTTTATTTGGCGGAAGAGGTGGCAGCCAATAATAATACTGAGTGAGACTAGTTGAGACAGCATAATATAGCTATAGCCCTTTATTTATGTATATAAATAGAAAATACTCAGCATCAAACAATCTTATTCAGTACAATTGAATCTCATTATTTTGGGTAGGTATTTGGGTTTCAATTGGGGAATATGGCATGCCAAAAGTTGCTAAAGAACTGACTGCAATAGAAGTAAAGCGCTTAAACGCTAACGGCCCTAACTTTGTAGGTGGAGTTGCGGGCCTGATACTTCAGATAAGCAATGATGGCAAAGCAAAGAGCTGGCTTCTTAGAACACGAGTTGGCAGCAAAAGACAGCACATTGGGTTAGGTCCATATCCGCAGGTTACTCTTGCAGAAGCGCGCGCTGCAGCGAAGACACATATTACAAACGTCAAAGCTGGCGGAAACCCACTTGCTGAAAAACGTGATGCGCGCATCAAGCTCATTGCCAGCCAAGCAAGCAGCAAAACTTTTAAGGACTGTGCCACAGCGTACATGAATGCAAAGTCTGGGGAGTTCACCAACGATAAACACAGAAAGCAATGGTCATCGACACTTGATATGTACGCATACCCAATTATTGGTCATCTTTTAGTTGCCGACATTACTAAAAGGGATGTCTTGAACGTGTTGGAACAACAGTTAAAAGACAAGAATGGGGCTGTGATTGGGGACTTATGGCGAAATAAGACTGCAACTGCTGAACGCCTACTAGGTCGAATTAAGGTCGTACTTGATTACGCAATCGTTAACGAATACAGAACAACACTCAATCCAGCCCAATGGGAGGGGTACCTATCGACGTTATTACCCTCCCCCAAAAAGATAAAGCCAATCAAGAACCTGCCAGCAATCCCTTATGCACATGTTGGGGAATTTATGGTCAAACTTCGAAAAAATCGCAGCATTAGTGCAAGAGCACTTGAATTTCTAATTTACTCGGGGTTTAGGTCTGGCTCCGTACGTCTGGCACAGTGGGCGGACATCGACTTTTCTGACAAAGTTTGGAATATTCCAGCGGACGAAACAAAAACTAAAGTTGAGCATCGCGTCCCGCTATCATCCCAGGCGATTAAATTTTTAATAGAACTACAACAATTCCATGCAGCTGAACACATTAAATCGCCTTATCTATTTCCGAATTTAAAAGGTAAGCCGCTTAGCGATATGGCGCTATCAGAAATAATGCGCGGCATGCTTGAGCGCAAAGAAATCACAACAAAAGCCGTTCCACATGGTTTTCGGAGCACATTCAGAACATGGTTGGCAGAGCAAACAAGTTACCCAGATGAAATACGCAAAGCAGCTAATGGGCACAAAGTATCCGACGCAATTGTAAAAACCTATGAGCGCACTGACTTCTTTGATAAACGAAGGCAGCTAATGAATGATTGGTCAAAATTTCTGGACCAGCCTAGCGCCCTAAAAGCAAGCAACGTGACACCTATGAGAAGGAGAGCGTGATGCCAAGAACTAAAACCCCAAAAAAGCAGCCAATTGAAGTTCACCCTTTTGAGCTTGACGGCGAAGAGTGGGAAGCAGAAGTATGGAATAACCGCGCTGATCAAGGAACCCGCGGCACTCATAAGTTAAGACTACGTGATGATGTATTAAACATAGTTCTTCCCTTGGTTGATGAACGTTTAAATAGCACGTCACCGATCCTAAAGGAGACCTATGAGCGGCTCTTAGACGGCAGGCTTAAAAGAGCGGAATTTGCAACAATTATTCGTCAGATAGCAAAAGCAAATAAGCATACGATTGGAAAAACGCTATCTGAAGAAATTGTGGATGACATCAAGAAACACTACAAAGCTTGCGCAAACGCGCTTGCGGCTAAAGAAGCCAAGCAAAAAGATTCTCCTCCTCAGCCCTGATCTAAAAGGCTAAGGTACGTCTTGGCGGTTTTTTGGCGGCTAAGGTACGTCTTGGCGGTTAAAACCACCCTCAGAATTTTCTGAAATGGGACAGCATTCAATTGAATGCGCCATCTTTAGGAGATTTTTGATGACTATAAAAAGCCGCAATGTTACTAGCGAAGAACTGCAAGGCTACAAACGCCCCAAAGCAGTATGCGCACAGTACCCAATATCACCAGCTAGTCTATGGCGCAAGGTGAAAAATGGGAGCTTCCCAAAGCCCGTGAAACTTTCTGAGGGCATAACTGCGTTCAAAATTTTAGATTTAGCCGAGTGGGAAAAGGATCCGCTCAATTACAAAGCTAAACCATGAAATCGCTGACAAAAAGAGCCAGA
This sequence comes from Polynucleobacter sp. UK-Mo-2m-Kol15, assembly GCF_018881505.1. Taxonomy (GTDB): domain Bacteria; phylum Pseudomonadota; class Gammaproteobacteria; order Burkholderiales; family Burkholderiaceae; genus Polynucleobacter. The sequence goes on from NZ_JACVQC010000001.1 coordinate 1,648,426, forward strand.
CAGAGCTGCAACCAGCATCTCGCTCACTGCCCTACCCATTGCAAATTAATTCGTAAGGAACCAACATGTTATCAACATTAAACACATTACACAAACAACTACCAACACGTCGCATTGAGACGCTTCCATACTGGCAGCAAGCAATTATTTCCTCAATTGTCAGCTTAAGACATGCCGCTGGAATGGAAACATACAGAAACAATAACTTTAGTAAAAGAGCTGTACAAAGTTTGAGGCCCTATATCCCATACCTTGTACATCAAACACTCACTTCAGGGGTGTACATATTAGTAAACAGGGATTACAGACCAATAGGACTTCATTGGTCAAATATGGTTGACTACAACAAATACCCCCATCTTCACCTAACCGCAGCAGATGTGGCTTTAATAAGACCGCTCTACCACTTATATCAAGGCCCTGAGGACAGCGTGGATGGTAATTTTTTTATGGACGGGTCTTCCCCCTGCATTTCAAAACAACATGCAGAAAAGCTTGTAAATCGCCTTGAAAAAATTATCGAAACCTTAAATCCAGGGGTTGAAATCGTATGAACCAAATAATCCAAGAATACGTAGAACACGGCTACGCACTCGTTTCAATCCCGCATGGCGAAAAAGGTCCCAAGGGTAAAGGATGGAACACTCGTGAAAATGCAATTAGAGACATTAAAGGTGCAACTCAGATCAATGGAAACGTAGGTTTGGCCCACCTTTACTGCAGCCCTTATGTAACCGCAGCGTTAGATATTGATGACCTATCTCTTGCAAACACTTATTTAAGTAAGCGCGGAATTGATTTACAGAAGTTACTCGACGCCCCAAATGCCGTGCAAATTTCCTCAGGTCGGCTAAATCGCGCAAAGCTTTTGTATAGGCTGCCATTTGACTCTATGCCTATGGAAACAAAACAAATATCAGATCCAGTATCTAAGGATATGGTTTTGGAATTACGTTGCGCATCTGCTAATGGGAAAACGGTTCAAGATCTGCTGCCACCCTCTATACATCCCGAAACTGGTATCGAATACAAGTGGGCTGGAAAAGGCGATTGGCGTGATATTCCATTTATTCCAGAGGCACTATTAATTCTCTGGGAAGAATTACTTAATGGAAACCAGTTGCAGTCAATGAGCGCTACTTCACCATTAATTCCACAGCAGCCAGCTATTACTCAGATGCTCTCGGATCAGGATATTCAACATTTGCGTAGTGCCCTGCTTCATCTTCGCGCTGATGATCGTAAAGATTGGATCAAAGCTGGTCTTGCATTAAAGAATCTTGGTGATGTAGGTCGAGGATTATGGATTGAGTGGTCTATGACATCAAAAAAATATGATCCGATAGATGCAGCCAACACGTGGGACACTCTCATACCAACTTCAATTGACTATCGCTATATATTTGCTGAAGCTCAAAGACAAGGCTGGGTAAATCCAACCAAGAGAACTGATCTAGATCCTCCAGCCTCGGTTAATGATAGTTCTGACTGGCCTGAACCCCTAAAGCTACCAGGTGAGTTACTTCCTGTACTAGAGCTTGATCCAGAATGGCTTCCTGAAGGATTGCGAGCTGGGTGTTTAGATATCGCCGAACGGCTTAGCTGCCCTCTTGATTACGTTGCCATCCCTGCAATAGTTGGCGCCGGTACTGCATTAGGAAATACAGTGGGCATTCTCCCCAAAGAGTTCGATGACTCCTGGGTGGTTCATGCTGGCTTCTGGGGAGGCATCATCGGCTCGCCTGGCAGCATGAAAACTCCTGCTCTAAATGCATCGCTCAAACCACTTCAACACCTTGAAGAAATGGCTGCAACACAATACAAAAGAGACTATGCACAGTATCGGACCGATAAGGCAGCCTTTGACAAAGCAATGGCAAGTTTTAAGGCTGAAAAAACCACAGTATTTCCAGTGGAGCCGACCAAACCCGTCAAAACTCGATACATTGTTAATGATGTGACCTACCAAGCATTAGGTGAAATACTGGCCGAGAATCCACGCGGAATCCTTGCCTTGGCAGATGAACTCTCCGGCCTATTGCAATCACTGGATACACCTGGACAAGAAGCTGCGCGTGGCTTTTACTTATCAGGCTGGGGCGGTCAGGGAAATTACACCTTCGATCGCATCACAAGAGACTCTATTACTCTTACTAGATATCAGTTAGCAGTATTTGGCGGCTTTCAACCTGACAGAATAAAAGCATATGTGCGACATGCTCAAAGCGGCAACTCCAAAAATGATGGCTTACTTCAAAGATTCCAGCTCTTAGTTTGGCCAGACTTATCTGGCAACTTTGAACTCATTGATAGGCCCGCTAATAGAGATGCCCTACTTGAAATGCATAAAGCAATCCAAGCACTTAATCTACTTAACAACAACTTGCTTAAGGATGCTACAAAGAACTCAGCTGGTGTGCAGTTATTGCATTTTGATAGTGAAGCACAAGGACTTTTTAATGACTGGTATCAAAAGAATGAATTGATGTTGCGCACTGGCTCCCTTCATTCATCGGAGCATAGTCACTTTGCAAAATACCGCAGTCTAGTGCCAGGATTAGCTTTACTATTTCACTTGATAAACGGTCATCAGGGGCCGGTTTCAGGCGATTGCCTAAGAACAGCATTACAGTTTGCAAGGTATCTAAAGTCGCATGCCAAACGAATATATGGATCAGTTAATGGGCTAGATTCAGCGCCAACCAAGGCGCTGGCCAGGAAGTTGCTGGAAGGTAAATTAGTAGATGACTTTACTCAGCGCAGCGTTCTTCATAAGGGATGGGCGGGTTTGTCAAATAAAGATGCAGTACTTCTAGCGGTAAATGCTCTGGTTGAACATAACTGGTTAACTGAGCATCTATCTGAAAACAGCGGAAGAAAGACAACTATTTACAAAATAAATCCGCGCATTGCTGACACATATTTATGAGTATGACTTTCGTAGGTTTTGTGGGTACCCCCCTGCTATGTTTTTTGGATTTTTTTTCAATTAAATATAAACATGGTGGGGGTATACCTACGAAACACACGAAATGGTCGAACAGATCCTTTTAATACGGGAAATAAAAAAATTAGCTCTCCAAAGACCCCTTACACCATATGTTTTTATATGTCTAAGGCTTTACCATGCTGCCAAGTGTATTAAATGGTGCCAAACGATGCCAAGTCTTGACTAGACTTGGGAGGCGCTGCAAGAACCCGTGCGCATATAAATCCCTACACGCTTGCGCCATACATCAACCCCAACATCCACGCAAAGTACCCAAAGGCATAAATCATTGGCGATATAAAAATGGAGAAAGAACCAAAGAAGCCGAGGCCGACCATAGGCTTTCCGCGACTATCCTCCTAACCTTGAGGGACATTGGTGACTCAATAGGCATGTTTCATGGGGGCTATACACGAGGTAGAAAGCCTAATGGTTATATAAAACTTGATATGAATGAGCCAGAACAACTGATTTCAGCCATTCATACGGTCACTCGAAAGAAAATGCAAAAGTAGCTGAATATTTGGATAAACGCTGGTTTTGCAATGGCTGCTATCGACCCAAAGCAGACCTTGGCGGAGCTAGCTCATATGTGCACAGCAAATATCGAGCCAGCCATTTAATCTAGCTTTTTCATAAGGGTAATGAAATCTTTCCTTGAACTCGGAGCGCCTCTGGCATTGGTTGGCAATTTCTGCACACCGCTCCAGTGTCCAAGTTACCGACACAGCAGGCTTTCGTTTAAACCCGACAATGTGAGTGGTACATTTAGTTAACCAGCCCCTATTAATTGCTTTTTGATAGCTAACTGGGCTACCTCTCTCCCACTCATCTCTTGTCTGGTATTTCTCTGCCTCTTCTTTACATAGGACTAGAGTCCAATAACTATCATCAGATAACATTTGGTTGGCACACCAGGTTCTGACTGGGAAATTACCTCTAAAGGACTTAATAAAACTGCTTTGGATATTTTCAGAACGCATGAATTTTCCCTAACAATCAAACCTTTTTAAATAATGACGTGGGCCACAAAGTAACCTCACGTCATTTCATGAAAGGCCATTACTTAATAAAACGAATCTTCTCGTTAATCTTGCTTAAGATTGGGCCCTTCTTGGCATTGAAGACTTTCTTATTTTCTTCAATCAGGTTTTTGCCCTTAGTATCAATAGAGATAATTAGCGGTCCAAATTCTTTAACTCGGTTAACCCACAGCGTTTCTGGCATACCCAAGTCTTTCCATTGGGCATCTTCAATTTTCTCAACCTTAGTGGCCGCTAATACAGCACAGCCGCCTGGGAAAATGGCATGAACCGCCTTGTTCTCAACGCAACCTTCTTGCGTTTCAATACCCATGCCACCCTTACCAACAATTAGCTTAACGCCTGTTTGTTTAATAAATTCTTTTTCAAACTTTTCCATACGCATGGATGTTGTTGGTCCAATGGAAACCATTTCGTATTCGCCATCTTCTTTTTGGCGAACAATCGGGCCAGCATGAAAAATTGCGCCGCCCTTAAGATCTACTGGCAACTCACGTCCTAACTCAATTAAACGACGGTGAGCAACGTCACGACAAGTCACCAAGGTTCCAGTTAGATAAACCACATCTCCGATGTTTAATGCTTCTAAATCTTCGTCTTTGATTGGTGTTTGTAGAATTTTCTTCACAGCTTGAACCCTTCGTGGGAAATAACTTCGTAAGACATATCGGCATTGATCTTGATCTTGCCGCGGCGATGCGCCCAGCATCCAGTTGATACAGCCACACCGATTGTGGAAGGGTGACGTGCGGATGATTCAATGTTTACACCCATCACGCTATTTACTCCTGTCAAACCCTGAGGACCCAATCCCAATTCATTTAGGCCATCAGTAAGCAACTCTTCCATCATCGCCGCATTTTCATTTGGATGACTTGAGGTCACTGGGCGAAGAATCGCCTTCTTAGATAAGCGGGCAGCAGTCTCAGCTGAAGTAGAAACACCAACACCAACCAATAACGGTGGGCAGGCATTTACACCGCGTGATGTGATGACATCAAATACAAACTCAGCGACACCTTCATAGCCTTGTCCTGGCATCAGTACCTTAGCAGCGCCGGGCAATGTACAACCACCACCAGCCATATAAACGTCAACGATACAGTGATCAGCACCAGGAATAATTTCCCAGTCTAGCCATGGAATCTTTGACCCAGTATTGGTGCCAGTATTTTTTTCTTCAAAAGTTTCAACTGCGTTATGACGTAATGGACCTTCTTTGGTGGCGCCTTTAGTAGCATTAAGCAAAATATCTTCCAACTCGCCCAATAAAGGAAAGTTTGAACCCGCAGACAAGAAGTACTGAATGACTCCGGTATCTTGGCAACTTGGACGATCTAACTTATCTGCCAACTCTTGATTCTCGCGCATTGACTCAAAAACTTCTTTTGCCAAAAAGTTCACTTCCTTGCTTCGTAACTCACCTAATTTGGTAGTTACATCTGTTGGCAAACGCTTGCCGATATATGAAGTAAATTTAGAAAGGACATTGGTTAAGTCCGCTACCGCTACTTCTTTATCCACTACGGATGATTGCTTATCCACGAGTAATTTCCTTTTTAAGTCGTCGGGTGATTACTGAATTGAAATGTTTGCTGCCTTAGCAACTTCAGAGAACTTGGCAGTCTCATCTGCGATTTGCTTTGCCATTTGTGCCTGAGTATTACCAACAGGCTCAGCACCAATATCAAACATTTGCTTTTGAAACTCTGCTGACTTAATAATCTTTACAACCTCAGCATTTAACTTGGCTGTGACCTCTTTTGGTGTTGCTGCGGGAGCCAACAATCCAAACCAAGTGCCTATGTTTATTCCTGGAACGCCTGCCTCAGCCAATGTTGGTACGCCTGGCAAAGTTGATGAACGCTTGGCCGTTGTTACCGCCAATGGGCGAAGCTTGTTTTCGCGGATGAATGGGAGAACTGGTGTGATCGTGTCAAATGACATGGTCACTTGACCACCCAACAAGTCAGTCGTCAGAGGGGCGCTACCCTTGTACGGCACATGTAATAGTTTTGTACCGGTGATCATTTGAAACTGGGTGCCAATCATGTGTTGTGCCGTGCCATTGCCATTTGAACCATAAGAGAGTTCATCTGGTTTGGCCTTTGCAGCAGCAATTACTTCCTTAACGTTCTTATATGGAGAGCTGGCACTCACAACCATAATGTTCGGCACTAAAGCGACTGTAGTAATTGGTGCGAAGTCTTTTTCAAAGCTGTAAGGCAATGTTTTATATACGCTGGGCGCAATCGTATGGTGTACCGCACCCATAAACAAGGTGTAACCATCAGGATTGGATTTTGCTACTAGGCCAGCACCTAATGTGGCTCCAGCACCAGGCTTGTTGTCAACAATGACTGATTGACCCAATACTGGGCCTAACTTTTGAGCAACTGCCCTTGCCAACACATCAGTCGTCCCGCCAGGAGGAAACGGCACAACAATAGTGATTGTTTTAGTTGGATAACTTTGCGCAGATACCGCGCCGACCATTCCACAAAACAAAATACTCGCTAAGCTATTTTTTGTTACTTTCTTTAACATTTTGTCCCCTCCAATAATTGACTCCATCAGCCCATTAGAGGCTTGGAATATTGGCACTATAAATTTGAAGGGTATTAAAAAATCATGTATAAAGTTAAACCATAGTTAACTTTTAATTAACAATCGAAAATGGCTAAAAGTATTAATCCGGCTGATTTAGGATTCTTTTCAGCACTAATCAGCTCCGGGAGTCTTGGGGCCGCCGCCCGTGAGCTTGGGGTGACAACTGCCGCAGTAAGTAAACATTTGGCGCAAATGGAATCTCGCCTGGGATTAGTGCTCGTAAATAGAACCACGCGAAGAATGAGCCTTACCCATGAGGGCGAAATCTATCTAGACCATGCCCGAAGAATTTTGGGTGAAATTGATGACCTTGAGCATATGCTGTGGGGCTCAACAAAAGCTCCACAAGGCTTACTTAGGGTCAATGCGACGCTTGGATTTGGACGCAGTCATATCGCGCCTTTAATTGCTGAATATGTAAAACAATTTCCACAGGTAGATATTCAATTACAGCTATCGGTAAACCCTCCCCCGATTACCGATGATGCCTATGATGTTTGCTTTAGATTTGGCCACCCACCAGACTCTAGATCAATTGCTAGGCTGATAGCCCCCAACAAAAGAATACTTGTAGCATCTCCCTCCTACATTAAGGAGTTCGGCGAACCAAAGTCACCCAGTGAATTGATTAAACACAACTGTATTGGCATACGCCAAGGTGATGAGGGTTATGGACTGTGGCGCTTCTCGAGCGGCAAAGGTAAGTCGAAAAATGAATTTACTGATAGCGCAAAAATTCGCGGTAACTTAACAACAAATGATGGTGGCATTGCCGTGAACTGGGCATTAGATGGCGGAGGCATTGTTTTGAGGGCTGAATGGGATGTCATACAACACCTTCAGTCTGGCAGGTTGATACAGGTGATGAAAAACTTTGAAACACCAGATGCCGATATTTACGCTGTCTATGCTGAGCGCCATAAAACATCGGTGAGAGTGAAAACATTAATTGACTTCGCTATTGCGTCATTTGGAGCCAGGTAGCTTTTATTGATAGTCCGTTATTGGCCGATAGGGGTCATTAGCTGGATCGACGGATAATCAATCCGATGAACATTGAATGACTGCTATCAACCCAAAGCAGACTTTGACAGACACAGCCTCCGCAATAACCGTTAAGAATCAAAAGCTAACATTAGCGGATAGGGATCAATAAAAAAATAATATCAAAAAAAACCACCCGAAGGTGGCGTAAAGTCATGTTACTAAATTATGATTGTTCAATATTATTCAGCCGTAATACTGGCGTCCTTGATCACTTTCCCCCAGAAGTCATACTCTTTCTTGGTAAATGTTGCTAATTGAGCCGGCGTCATTTGTTCAACAAAAGTTCCAGAGTCTTCGGCCTTCTTTTGAATTTCAGGACGCGCAAGGATTTTATTGACCTCCGCATTGATCTTCTTGATTACGCTTGGAGGAGTACCTGCAGGTGCATATAAGGCAAACCAAGAATCAAGATTGAAGTTCTTGATACCCTGCTCGGTTGCTGTGGGTACATTTGGTAACGCACTCAGTCTAGTCTGACTGGTAACGGCTAAGGCCTTTAACTTATCACCCTTAATTTGCCCAATCACGGAAGCTGGAGTGGTAATAAATAAATCTACTTGACCAGCCATAAGATCTTGCACTGCTGGGCCCGCACCTTTGTATGGAATATGTGCCATACGGACCCCAGTAATTTGCTTTAATAACTCTCCGGCAATATGCTGAATTGATCCATTCCCTGAAGAGGCATAATTTAATTTACCTGGATTAGCTTTGGCATATGCCGTTAACTCCTTCAAATCACTTACCGGTAAACCAGGAGTCGCAACAATAACCTGAGGCGCTTTGGTTAAAAAAGCTATTGGCGCAAAATCTTTAATGGGGTCAGGCGCCTTTTTAAATAAATGGGGGTTTCCCACTTGGTAACCACTATAAGCAACCAAAAAAGTATAGCCATCAGGCTTAGCTAGCGCTACTGCTTGTCCGCCAATATTACCGGATGCTCCACCTTTGTTTTCAACTACGACCGGCTGACCCAATACTTTGGATAGTGGATCTGCAATTAAACGGGCTGTGAAATCTGTAGTACCACCAGGTGCACTGGGGACAATTAATGTGATTGGTCTATTAGGATAGCCCTCTTGAGCAAAACCTGTTAAAGCCGAACCCATAAGCGAAATAGCCATGAGGTTTTTAATAAAGAAACGTTTGTTCATTCTTATCTCCTATTTAAATCGTTAAATTAATTCAGATATCTCAATTAGGTTTTGATCTGGATCCCGCACATATACGGAATTGATTTTTTGTGTAGCACCGGTCCGCACAACCGGCCCCTCAATAATTGGCCAGCCTTCGTTTGTTAGCTTTTCAACTACTTTCTCAAGCGGGCGATCAGCTATAAAACAAAGGTCAAGCGAACCAGGTGTGGGTATGTCCGCCTTTGGTTCAAACTCTTTACCCTTAATATGAAGATTAATTTTTTGATTGCCGAATTTAAATGCTTTTCTTTCTACGGGTGGCGTACCTCCAATGAAAGATTCAAGCTTCATCCCAAGAATGCGGGTGTAAAAATCGACACATTCAGCCTCCTTGGCTGTTGTAAGAACTAAATGGTCTAGGTGATCAATCATGCTTACCTCCTTATATTGAATTAATTAAGCTTGGTGGCCTCTTGCCATCTAATCCTGCTCGTAAGTTTTCTACTGCGAGATCTACCATCGCTCTACGTGTTTTTTCTGTAGCGCTGGCAATGTGTGGCGCCAACACAATATTTTTGCACTTGAGTAACTCTGGATGCACTGATGGCTCACCCTCAAACACATCTAAGCCTGCCGCAAAGATCCTCCCAGCTTGCAATGCTTGCGCTAAAGCCGCATCATCCACAATGCCGCCGCGAGCAATATTAATCAGGGTTGCGGTCGGTTTCATGAGGGCAATTTCTTTTGCGCCAATCGTATGATGGCTCTCAGCCGAATATGGCAGCACGAGAACGACGTGATCAGCCGTGCGTAGTAACTCTTCCATTGAAGCATATTTAGCGCCGCAGGCTTTTTCATCAGCATCCGATAAATGACTACGGTTGTGATAGATCACATTCATACCAAAACCCAATGCGCGCTTTGCAATACCTTGCCCAATGCGACCCATGCCAATAATGCCGACAGTACTGTGATGCAAATCCATGCCCAGGGGGTTATTCACTATCGACCACTTATCCCAATGACCAGCACGCACCCAGTGCTCAGATTCAGTAACGCGACGTGCAGTTGCCATTAATAATGCAAAACCAAAATCTGCGGTTGTATCTGTCAATACATCAGGGGTATTTGTCGCCATCACGCCAGCAGCAGTCATTGCCGGAACATCAAAATTGTTATAGCCCACAGAGATATTAGCCACCACCTTTAATTCTCTGGCTTGAGCCAAAGCGGATGCATCAATGCGTTCGCTTCCTGCCACTAGGGCGCCCTGGACTTCTGAAAGTGCTTTTTGTAACTCTTCGGGAGTAAAAATCCGGTCCTCTTGGTTGGACCTTACCTCAAAGGATTCCTCAAGTTTGGCCAAAGCTTCCGGAAAAATCGCTCTAGCAACTAGAATCTTGGGGGGTTTGTTTTTATTATTCATAAATTTAAATAATCAGAATTGCTCTAAAGTCGTTTACGTTTGTTCTAGTTGGGCCAGTCACTAGCAAGTCGCCAGTAGCACCAAAAAATGTGTAGGCATCATTCTTGTTGAGGCAGTCCACTAGATTCATTCCAAAATCATGACCCTTTTGAATTGTTTGGGGGCTATATGTGGCGCCAGCATTATCTTCAGATCCATCGATGCCATCTGTATCTGCCGCGATTGCATAAATACCCTTTGCACCATCGACAGCATGAGCAAAACTTAATAAAAAATCTGTATTCCTTCCTCCGCGTCCACTCCCTTTAACAGTGACGGTAGTTTCCCCACCGCTAATCAACACAAGAGGTTTTTTTAAGGCCGAATCTGAATCCTTACGAGCTAACCATAGTGACATTGCGCCAAATACAGCCCCGACCTGCTGAGCTTCACCTTCTATAGAATCAGACAAAATTTCAGCGTTAAGCTCACTTTCCTCGGCAAACCTTTTTGCCGCCTCTAATGAGTGCTTAGCAGTTGTAAGCACCACAGGCTCTGGAATCGAAGAAAAAAGAGGGTCACCGACCTTAGGAGTTTCTAATGCTGAGGTTTTAAGGCCCTCACGAATAAAGTCAGGAACCTGAATGTCATATTTAGTTATTACCCTCAATGCATCCTCGCAAGTACTGCTATCTGGCAATGTGGGTCCACTCGCAATAATCGAAGGATCATCTCCAGGGATATCAGATATTGCATAGGTTAGTACTTGAGCTGGGTGACATAACTGCGCTAGTCGACCGCCTTTGATTTTTGATAAATGCTTTCTTACGCAATTAATCTCAAAGATGGAAGCCCCACATTTCAGGAGCTCTTTGTTAATCATCATCTTCTCATCTAAGGTGATCCCATCTATTGGGGCCGTAAGTAATGCTGATCCCCCACCAGAAGCGAGGAACACAACTAAATCATCAGCACTAAGATTACTTATTAGCCCAAGGATTCTTTGAGCAGCAATTTGACCAGCTTTATCGGGAACCGGATGGGATGCCTCAATTACTTCAACCTTTTCACAGGCGAGACCATGACCGTAACGCGTCACCACAAGTCCTTGCAGTCTTTCATAGTCCGCAGTAGACCAAAAATCTTTGGCAGCCTGCTCGAACGATTTGGCCATTGCCGCTGCACCTTTACCTGCGCCAATAACAACTATCTTCCCAGGCTTTGGGGTCGGGAACTTAAGCCCAAGCTCTTTAAAGTTTGGCATAGCAGCAGCAACTGCAACTTTGAACAATGTGCTGAGAAAGCTAATAGGGTCTTCTTTGTATGTTTTGTTCATCGACATTAACCCGTGTTCCGCAACCCGGCTGCGATTCCATTGATGGCGATATGAATCCCCCTTTGCACACGCTCATCCTGCTTTCCAGATCGATAACGCCGTACCAGCTCGACTTGCAAGTGATGTAATGGATCAATGTATGGAAAGCGATTACGTATTGACCTAGCTAAGGCTGGGTTATTTGCCAGCCTTACTTTTTCACCAGTAATCACGTTTAAGGCATTTACTGTTTTATTCCACTCAGCTTCGATTGCACCAAAAATTCTTTTTCGCAACTTCACATCTGAAACAAGATCGCTGTATCTTGAAGCTAAACCAAGATCGCTCTTAGCTATGACCATATCCATATTCGACAAAAGTGTTCGGAAAAATGGCCATTGTTGATACATCTTTTGCAGCATCAGCAATGCAGCCTTTTTTTCAGATGGGGTTTTTCTGTTGAGAAATTGCTCAATTGCAGATCCGAAACCATACCAACCAGGTAAAGTAAGTCGTGACTGGCCCCAGCTAAATCCCCAAGGGATAGCTCTTAAATCTTCAATTTTTTGATTCGCCTTGCGGCTGGCAGGACGAGAGCCAATATTTAACTTAGCAATCTCTTTAATTGGAGTTGCCTCGAAAAAGTATTCAGAAAATCCGGGAGTTTCATACACCAAACCACGATAGGCATCCATACTTGCTTGAGAGATTTGTGCCGCGGCTTCTAGGAAGCTCTTAGTAGCAGGTTTAGTTGGATTTAGAAGCGTTGCCTCTAATGTTGCTGCGACTAAGGTCTCAAGATTTCTTCTACCAATCTCGGGATTAGAGTACTTCGACCCAATGACCTCGCCTTGCTCTGTTAGACGTATTTGCCCTCGTACGGTACCAGGGGGTTGAGCCAATATAGCCTCGTAGCTTGGTCCACCTCCACGACCGACTGTACCCCCTCTTCCATGAAATAGCCTTAACTTAATTCCATGTTCTGAACCAAGCGGATCAAATACCTCAACTAACGCAATTTCTGCTCGATAAAGCTCCCAGTTGCTGGTTACGATCCCGCCATCCTTATTTGAATCGGAATAACCCAACATAATGTCCTGCTCCGCACCAGAAGCCTTAATCAAAGACAAGATTCCTGGCAACGCATAAAAATCGCGCATGATTGGAGCTGCATTACGTAAATCTTCAATGGTTTCAAATAGCGGAACCACAATTAAGTCAGCAATAGGCTTCTTACCCAGCACTCCAACGAATAAACCTACTTCTTTTTGCAAGAGAAATACTTCAAGCAAATCACTTACTGTTTCTGTGTGACTGATAATGTAATGACGGATTGCATTCAGCCCAAACTCATGACGCAATTTCTTCGCCATCTCAAAAATAGAAAGCTCTGATAGCGTGAAATCAGAATACTTCTGCCCCATCACACGCAATGAACGAGGATCTTTAAGTAAAGAGAGTAATAACTTCTGTTTTTCATGTTCTGAGAGGGTCGAGTAATCATTTCCTATCCCAGCAGCACGTAGTAATTCACTCAAGACCGCTTCATGCATATCAGAGCTTTGCCGCAAATCAACTGTTGCCAGATGAAATCCAAATACCTCAACCGCCCTAATTAGCCCACGCAAACGTTTTTTTGCTAAAGCCTCGGCATTTTGGGAAATAAGTGAAGCTTCAATAGTTTTTAGGTCATCTAAAAATGCTTGTGCGCTGGCGTATGCATTTTGGGGAGGCAATGCGTGACGCGCGGCATCTGCACCTGTTAATGATTTAAGAGAGGCGGCCAATCTTGCATACATACCCGTTAGGGCTCTACGGTATGGTTCATCCTGTCGGTGCTCATTTACATCAGGAGAAGCTGCTGCAAGTTCTTGCATTTTTTTAGGGAATTTTAAAAGCAATGCTGAAACGGAAAGCTCTTTCCCCAGATAGTGAATTTCAGTTAAATAATGGCGCAAAACCATTTCAGCCTGACGCTTAACTGCATATTCAAGCGTAGTGGAGCTGACATTTGGATTTCCATCCCTATCGCCACCAATCCATTGACCCATCTTGAAAAAATTTGCAACTACATGCCCATCGAGAGAATCTTCGATCTGAGCGTAAATCTTAGGTATTTCTCTTAGGAAGGTCGTCTCGTAGTAACTAAGCGCATTTTCAATCTCATCCGCAACCGTTAACTTGGTAAAGCGCAAAAGTCGGGTATGCCAAAGCTGCAGAACACGTGCTCGTATTAATTCCTCATTCGCAGTCAACTCTTTCATCAACAATGCATCTTTTGCAGGATTGCTTGCTTTTGATGATTCTTTAATTTGGTCTCGGGCTGCTAATAAATTTGCAATTTCTCGTTCAGCTTCCAAAATACTCGTACGCTGAACCTCTGTTGGATGGGCCGTGAGAACTGGTGAGATTAAACTCCCCGCCAATGTTTCTGATATTTGCTTACTGGTAACACCTGCTGAATGCAATTTCTTCATTGCCGCCGGTATGCTCCCATCCCTATAGCTACCTTCACGCTCATGGGCAATACGTCGTCGAATGTGGTGCCTATCCTCAGCTAAATTAGCTAGGTGGCTAAAGTAAGTAAAGGCCCTAAGAACCTTCATGGCATTCTCACTGCTAAGGCCTTTAAGAAGTTTTGTTAGCTCTTGGTTTGCCTTTTGGTTCGACTCTCTATGAAATGATACTGACAGCTTTCTGATCTGCTCCACTAGCGCATAAATAGCTTTACCTTCTTGCTCACGAACAATATCGCCCAATATCTTTCCCAGGAGCCGGATATCCTCCAAGAGCGGCTCCTCCCTCTCGTTTATTAGGAATTGTTTTTTCATATTTGGCATTTAGTTGGTCGATTACTGAGCGCGGCGTAATTCATCCACATAACTAGGCTCAGGGTGTAACGTGAAAGTGCTACCTGCCTTTGCGACCTGACCAGGGACTTCGTGCCCTACGATCTGAGGCAATTCCTTTGCTAATTGCAATAACTTAGGAATATTCATGCCAGTGTCATAGCCCATTGCATCAAGCATGTGAATCGCATCTTCGCTAGAAATATTGCCACTTGCTCCAGGCGCATATGGGCAGCCACCTAAGCCACCCAGAGAGCCGTCGAAACGAACAATGCCAGACTGGACCGCAGCCAAAATATTGGCTAAACCCATACCTCTTGTATTGTGAAAATGCAATGTAAGCTGAAGACTTGGAAACCGCTTCTGCAAAGAATCGCAAATCTTTTTTACTTGATCTGGATTGGCCATACCAGTTGTATCGCAAATCGTTAGGCCCCTCACACCTAGATCGGCAAAGCGCTGAGCAAATCCTTCCACAACGTCTTGAGGAACCTCGCCCTCCATAGGACAACCAAAACAGGTGGAAAGCGAAACATTAATAGGCGTTCTGCCATCGACATATTTAATAACTTCAGCTAATCCTGCAAAGCTCTTTTCTCTACCCATTCTGAGGTTTGCCAGGTTGTGCGTCTCGGATGTTGACATGACTAGATTAAATTCATCAGCCTTAGATTCAAAAGCGCGCTCTGCACCGCGAAGATTTGGTACTAATACGGTGTATTCCACTCCGGGAACTCGTTTAATACGGCCCATAACCTCTTCAGCATCCCTGAGCATTGGAATAGATTTTGGTGAAGTAAATGAAGTGACTTCGATTTTGGCAAAACCACAATCACTAAGTTCATTAACTAACTTAACTTTGTCATCAGTCGGAATAAAGTTTGGCTCAATCTGAAAGCCATCTCTTGTCACTACATCGTTGAAATAAATTCTTGTCATAGTCTTTTCCTCTTTATTTTTTAGTAAATGCAATGCCACGCTCTTTCAGGGAGGCGACTTGTGAGTCATTTAATCCAATACTTTGCAAAATCTCATCGGTGTTCTCGCCGATATCGGGAGCCAGAGTTTTAATAGAACCAGGTGTACGGGAAAGTTTTGGAATTACTCCAGGTACATCAAGCTTGGATCCATCTTGCATCTGAATAGTTTGAATATTTCCCCTTGCCTTGTAATGGGGGTCGTTAGCAATATCAGCCACGGTGTAAATTCGGCCAACAGGCACAGCAACAGAATCTAGGATTTCTAGAGCCTTGTCAGTACTAACTGTTTTAGCCCACTCACCAATGGCTTGATCAAGCTCAGCTACGCGCTTAACGCGGCCATCATTATTCTCTAGCTGAGGGTCATTACCCAGGTCATCACGCCCAATGACTGTCATTAGACGTTTAAAAATACTATCGCCATTGCCGGCAACTAAAACATACCCTCCATCAGCACACAGATACGCGTTGGTTGGGGCAATGCCTGGTAAAGCACTTCCAGCTGCTTGACGTACTTCACCAAAGGCGCTGTATTCAGGGAGCAAGCTTTCCATACAGTTAAATACTGCTTCATATAAAGCAATATCAATAATTTGACCTTTACCGCTATTGTGGCGCTCTTGCAATGCCAACAAAATACCAATCACACCATGCAAAGAGGCCAAGGTATCGCCAATGCTGATGCCTACACGTACAGGCACCCTGCCAGGCTCCGCAGTCAAATGACGCAAGCCACCCATAGCTTCTGCAACAACACCAAATCCTGGTTTATCTCTGTAAGGACCAGTCTGACCATAACCGCTAATACGCAGAACAATCAGTTTAGGATTGAGCTCGAGTAACTTTGCCGGATCAAGACCCCAACCCTCTAAAGTTCCAGGGCGAAAGTTTTCAATTAATACATCTGCCTCTTTGACCAAAGTTCTGACAATTTCTTGAGCCTCAGCTTGCTTTAGATCCAAGGAGAGGGAGCGCTTGTTGCGTGACTGGACCTGCCACCAAACAGAAGTTCCATCTTTGAGTAATCGCCATTTACGTAGTGCATCACCAACTTTTGGCGGCTCAATCTTAATTACGTCGGCGCCAAAGTCAGCCAAAGTTTTGGCTGCAAAGGGCCCCGCAATCAACTGCCCCATCTCGATTACTTTTAATTTTGCTAATGGCTCCATTGGATCCTCTAAGGTGTTCTTTTAAGCAAAGTTACGCCCCTTCATTACTCTTGAAAATTGCTATTTGGAGACGATTCCTTCTCATTTTGCGAAGGTATGGGTAGAATTACCCTATGAAAACACAGCTAAACCCCGCCAGAGTTGATTTTGTGACCCTCAAATTGTTCTGCTCCATAGTGCAATCTGGGAGCATTACCAAGGGCGCAAGCGCATGCAACCTAGCGTTATCTGCAGCTAGCAGACGAATCTCGGACTTTGAGGAGACGGTGGGCGTCCCATTACTAGATCGTTCCGTTAAAGGGGTTACAGTGACCCCAGCTGGTCATGCTGTAATGCAACATGCTTTGAGATTGTTTCAGGGTTTTGAACAGCTCAGTAACGAATTGGGCGAATACTCCAAAGGGGTAAAAGGGCATGTAAGACTTTGGGCAAACATGTCTGCCTTAACTGAATTTCTACCCTCAGCGCTAGCAAGCTTTTTGAAAGCTCACACCGAGATACAGGTTGAAGTGGAGGAACAGTTAAGCGGCGACATCGTTAGAGCTCTGATGGATGGAATTGCGGATATTGGAGTCTTTGCTGAGGGGCCCGTCACATCAGGATTGGACACTCAGGTCATAGGTAGAGATCAACTTGTCATTGCCTGCAGCAAAGAACATCAACTCAGCAAAAGAAAGGTCATTTCTTTTGAGGAATGCCTTAAGTATGATTTTGTGGGACTTAATCGAGGGAGTTCATTACTAGAGCTCACCTCTCGAAGCGCGGAGAAGCTTGGCAAGCAAATGAGGCTTCGGATCCAGGTTAGAAGCTACGATGCAATGTGCCAGATGATTGCCGTGAATCTTGGTATCGGAGTCCTTCCTTATCAAGCCTGCGCAGCTCAGATTAGAGCTATGAATCTCAAGGTTGTTCAACTGGATGATTCATGGGCAAAACGAAATCTTCTGCTTGCAATGAAAGCAAATACAAGCCAACTGCCTGCCGCAATATTACTTAGCCAACATTTACTTGGGCTAACCCATAATTAATTAGAGGCGACCAAATTTCTAATTAGATATTCAGAATTCGCGAATATAGCAGTGGACCGAGGTTAAGCGTTATTCCGTTCGCCAGCCAACCAACTGCACTAAAAACAAAAGCAACCCTGTAGGATGGCTTTACTAACAAGGATGTTGTGTTGCCACAAACCCTTGTAATACCTATTGGCCTGGCGGAAGAGGTAGTACAAAACCAATGATGGTCGCTTAATGGCCGATTTGGGACATTGGCGCCCTTTTGAATTAGAGCGGGTTAGCGGCTTGTTTGATTTAAATAGGGGTATATACGAGTTGGATGCAGCTCAATCTCAGGCTGCTTCACGCCAAATAACAGCTTAATAAATTTCACATTAGGCGGCGTGTAACTAGGTCTTGGCTTTTGCTTACTGCCGACATACACAAATGCCGAAAACAGCTTTACAGACCCACAACAAAAACAAATCCTTAAATCTTCGGTTGACACAAATGCATCAACGGCAGGCGTCACACTTATAGAGGCGTAGTTCGGCAAGATATGCTCACGATTACAGTCGGGGCATTGATAAATATCGTAGGAAGAAATCCTGGTCATTGATAGCACAATACATTACTTCCATGCACCTTACCGCTGTGATCACATGTATAAGTTTTGACAAAAACTAGAAAAATTGAAATCGTTTGAGCAGATCAATGTGTATGGGTAAAGCGAGGGACCCTTTTTCAAAAATGGGGGGTGCCGGGTGGGTGGGGGTCGGCTTTCAGAAAATTGATGACGGGGTACCCCGCTAAAATTTTGTTAGAGTAATTGCATGGACTTCGACAGCTCAGATAACAGCACCGCTAAATATTCTGGCAAGGTTATGACTCAAACCTTTAAGCAATTCCAGCTAGAGCGCCTTATTAAAGACGGTAAGGTCATTCCAGCTTCCAAGCTAGCCGAGGCCAAAGAACAAGAACTGCAGCGCGTCAGAGAGTTCGAGGCGGCGTCAGAAGACCAGCAGCGTCACAATAGAACAGCCACACCACCACCAAAAGATAAGCTAGAAAAGCTACCCCTAACCAGGGAACGGTTCGACGAATAGGCTCTTTTATTTTGGGTATCTTTATGGGTAGGTAGAAAAGAAAAAAGCCCGTTAGGGCTTAATCTATATATATCATTGGCGGAAGAGGTGAGATTCGAACTCACGGAGGACTTTCATCCTCGCCAGTTTTCAAGACTGGTGCATTCAACCGCTCTGCCACTCTTCCTTTGCGATTCGAGTCCTAGATTATAAAGAACTTTTGATTTGTGCCTCCAAATGCTGGGCGGTTGCTAAACAGGAGGTGAGGCCCGGGGACTCTAAGCCGTATAAATTAAATAAGCCTTGAAGCTGATGCTGTTGGGGTCCATCAAAGTAAAAGTCTCCCGCTGGGGCATTGGGCGGGGCAATTTTGGCTCTAACGCCAGAGTAGTCGGCCTGCAAAGCACCATCCTTTAGACCCGGCCAGTACTGCCTGACGGCCGCATAAAAGCCTTCACCACGCTGAGGGTCAACTGTGTAGTTAATCTGACTTTCCTCTTCAATATCGAGCCATTCCACATCTGGACCAAACTTAGCCTGCCCACCCATGTCGAGAGTCAGATGAACACCCAATCCGCCAGGCTCAGGAATCGGGTATATCAAGCGGCTAAATGGAGATTTCCCAGAAAGAGAAAAGTAATTTCCTTTGGCGAAATAAGCTTTCGGTATTTGATCTTTTGAAAGGCCTTCAATTTTTTGGGCCAGGGCTGGGGCACTAAGTCCTGCGCAGTTAATCAATAACTTGGTCTGAATTGTCATGCCATCAGCACCACCAATGGTGAGCTCAAAGCCACCCTCAGCATTATTTCCAATTGGCTTGGCGCTGAGCAAGGGAGATTGATAGGCAACCATGCCACCGGCATCTTCAAAACCACCTAGTAGTGACAACATCAATCCATGACTATCAACTACGCCTGTTGAACTCGACAGTAGAGCAGCCTCACATTTCAATTGGGGCTCCATCGTTATAGCCTCCTCCCCTGAAATCATCTTAATATCAGGGACTTGATTATTTTGCGCTTTGTATAGAATGGCCTGAAGAGTATCTAGTTGACTAGCATCTGTAGCGACTATTAATTTTCCACATGGCTGAGTGCTTACCTGATGGCTGCGACAATATTCATATAAGAGACGATTGCCCTTGACGCAGAGCTTGGCCTTAAGAGAATCTTTGGGGTAATAAATTCCCGCATGAATAACCTCGCTATTACGAGCGCTGCTGATGGTTCCAAAAGAATCTTCACGCTCGAGCAAAATAGTCTCTCGACCCTGCAAAGCCATCTCACGGGCAACCGCTAAACCAACCACTCCAGCGCCCACTACTACGCAATCAACCTGCTCCATTCTGTTATTCCTGACCTGATTTCAGATATGTCTGATTTGATATAACTTTTGCATCTGCTTAAGCCTTCATATTGATGAAATCGTAACATTTTCAGAGGTTTAAGGGGATTCAATCACATTCTTGATAAAATCTAGAAATGTCTTTGCAAAGCCAATTCGCCTCTGAAAATACCCATGCCGCCCTTGATATAGTCCTTGATACTGCCTATCAGGGGATTAATGCGGGCAACTGGGCAAAGCTGTTCGCCGATGCTCGCAAATCCCAGCTTGAGCAGTTCATTGTTGACATGTTTGCCGGTAAGCGCATCAATAAAAGTGAAGATCGCCCAGCCCTACATTCTGCGCTACGCAATCTCAGCAAACGCCCTGTATTGATTAATGGCACAGATGTGATGCCGGCAGTTTCTGAGGTCTGGCATCGTATTGAAGCGCTGTGCAATAAATGGGTTGGTGTTACCGATGTCATTCATATTGGCATTGGTGGCTCGGACTTTGGCCCTCGGCTTGCTATCGAAGCATTAGCGCATGCCCCAGGTATTGAGAGCCGCGGTATGCGCATGCATTTCGTGGCCAATATTGATACCGCCGAACTTGCGCGAGTCTTGACATGGGCTCATCCGCACAGCACTCGCGTCATTGTGGTCTCAAAGTCATTCACAACTCTTGAAACCTCCATGAATGCCAAGGCCGTAGTGGCCTGGCTCAAGGATAGCGGCTGCAGCAATAGTCAAGTTGCTCATGCGATCTATGCTGTCACAGCCAATGTTACTGCCGCTAAAGAATTTGGCATCAATGAAGATCATATTTTCCCTTTTTGGGATTGGGTCGGTGGTCGCTACTCTGTGTGGTCAGCTGTTGGATTGCCAATTGCCTTGCAATATGGCTTTGAAACATTCCAACAGTTTTTGGCTGGCGCTGAAGCAATGGATTTGCATTTTAAGAACACACCATTAGAAAAAAATCTGCCCGTGATCATGGCCCTTGCCTTGTTTCATCAGCAAGAGCGACACGACATCAGAGCTTACGCTGCGATCCCCTATGCGGATGCCTTGGATTGGTTTCCGAGGTGGTTGCAACAGCTCGACATGGAGAGCAATGGTAAGAGCATTGATCGCGATGGTAAGCCAGTCAAGCACTCATGCCCGGTTGTGTTTGGTAGCGCAGGTAGCAATGCGCAGCACTCATATTTCCAGCTTCTACATCAAGGTACTGAAATCATTCCAATTGATTTCATTGCAGTACGTGAGCCAATGAGTAATAGGCCAGAAGCTAAAGCGCATCATCGTATCCTACTATCTAATTGTTTGGCACAAGCGCAAGCTTTGGCCAACGGTAAAACTGCCAGTAATCCAAATGATGTATACCCAGGTAAGCGCCCCAGCAATTTATTATTGCTACCGAAGCTCAATGCTTTTTATCTCGGCGCCCTACTCGCTTTATATGAGAATCGCACAGCGACATTAGGTGCTTTGTGGAATATCAACAGTTTTGATCAGCCTGGCGTGGAATACGGTAAGGTACTTGCTAAGCCGATTGAACAAGCGCTCACCAGTCATCAGAATGATATTGTAGCTAGTGCCAATATTGATGCAGTTACTGCCGCCCGCATTAATTTATTAAATTCAAATAACTAGTTATCGCCCAGGTAACACTGGGATATTTTTACTGAAGGATCTGGAATGCAACTGTCTCCATCTATTTTTAAAGCTTATGACATCCGCGGCATTATTGATGAGACCCTAGATCCTTCAATTGCCAAACTCATTGGCCAAGCCTTTGGTACTGAAATGCGTGCATTGGGCGAGGCCGATATTGTCATTGGTCGCGATGGCCGCCTTTCTGGTCCGAGTCTAATTGAGGCATTAACAGAAGGCCTACTATCTACCGGCATCAATGTGATTGACTTGGGTATGGTAGCGACACCAATGGTGTACTTTGCAGCCAATCACACCATCAATGGCAAGACACCGAAGTCCGGCATCATGATTACAGGTAGCCACAATCCCCCTAACTACAACGGCTTCAAAATGGTCTTAGGTGCCTCGGCCATTTATGGTGAGCAGATTCAGGATCTGCGTAAACGTATTGAAGCAAGACAATTTTCCACAGGCCAAGGGACTCGCGGCACCTTTGATATTTTTCCAATGTACTTAAAGTACATTATTGGCGATGTGAAATTGGCTCGCCCTATGAAGATTGCAGTTGATTGTGGCAATGGCGTTGGTGGCGCGTTTGCTGGTCAGCTTTTTAGAGCCTTGGGCTGCGAAGTACAAGAGCTGTTCTGCGAGGTCGATGGTCATTTTCCAAACCACCATCCCGATCCTGCGCACATCGAGAATCTTCAGGACCTCATCAAGAACCTCCAGACTACTGATAATGAATTAGGGCTTGCTTTTGATGGCGATGCCGATCGTTTGGGTGTAGTAACCAAAGATGGTCAGGTGATTTTCCCAGACCGTCAAATGATGCTGTTCGCAAAAGACGTTCTCAGCAGAAATCCAGGCAGTCAAATTATTTACGATGTCAAATGCACTCGCAATTTAGCGACCTATGTGAAAGAGCATGGCGGCCAACCCCTTATGTGGAAAACAGGTCACTCTTTAGTCAAAGCCAAACTCAAAGAAACTGGTGCCCCACTCGCCGGTGAAATGAGTGGTCATATCTTCTTCAAGGATCGTTGGTTTGGATTTGATGATGGTCTTTATACGGGTGCTCGTTTATTAGAAATTCTCTCCAAAGAGAACAATCCTAGCGATACTCTCAATAACTTACCCAATGCCATCTGCACCCCAGAATTGCAACTGGCTTGCGCTGAAGGTGAGCCATTTGCCTTACTAGAAACCATCAAGGCCAACGCGAAGTTCCCAACATCAGAGTCAATCAATACGATTGATGGTGTTCGCGTGGAATATGCTGATGGCTTTGGATTGGCTCGACCATCCAATACAACCCCGGTCGTGGTAATGCGCTTTGAGGCAGATAGTGAAGAAGCCATCAAACGTATTCAGGCGGAATTTAAGTCTGTACTGCTAGCTGCCAAGCCTGAAGCAAAGCTACCGTTCTAGATCCCTCATAACAATATCCACATAATTTATGCGCATATTAATTGCGCATAAATTATGCTTATAATTAAGACATGATCATTCATAACTCAATCCGCGTTCAAGCCAAAGTCTTAAAAAAGGCGACTAACCTGACCTTAAATACTGAGGTTTTGGCTGAGGCCAAGAAACTAGGCATTAATATCTCAAAGGCTTGTGATGCATTTCTTGAATCTCTTGTTCGGCAGGAAAAAGAACGACTTTGGAGGCTAGAAAATGCTGACTTCATTGCCAGCTATAACAAAACTATTGAAGATGAAGGTTTACCATTGGAAAGCTGGAGAACTTTCTAATGGCGAGATTTAGTATTTATGAAAATACCGGGGAATACGCCAAGACCACCCCTTTTCTACTGGATGTACAAACCGACTTATTAAGTGGCCTTGATACCCGAATCGTCATCCCACTAAGAAAAGCTAGCCTATATAAAAAAGTACGGCTTCCTCAAGATCTCATGCCGATCTTTTCAATTAAAGGCGGTGATTTTGCTCTTGAAACCCCTAAGATGGCTGCCGTACCAAGCAAAATTCTTAAAAAAGAAATTGGGAGTTTAAAGAGTCAGCAACATATTGTGATGACTGCAATCGATAGACTCTTTCATGGCTTCTAATCAGGGCGTTAGTGAACCAAAGGACCATTGCACCCTATTTTCCACCCGTACTAAGAACAATAGCCTCAAGCACCTCAGGGACTAAGTATTGAGCACTACCCTGGTTTGTAGATTCAAAAATGGGCGCCGCTAAGCTAAAATTGAGCATGACTTCCACCGCCATCTCCCCGATCGCCTTTGACTACCCTCAGCAAAATGCTGCAGGAGCCACCTGTACTGCCCAAGCTTGGGCAAAGACCCCTCCCCAACTCCATGGCACTGAGAAAGTAGCTGTTATTGCTCAGATCAAGCAATTATTGCTTGAGAAAGATGCAGCCTTAGTTGCCCACTACTATGTAGATGGAGATATTCAGGATCTTGCTATGCAGACCGGCGGTTTTGTTGGTGACTCATTAGAAATGGCGCGTTTTGGCAAGAATCATTCCGCCAAGAATCTGATTGTGGCTGGCGTGCGCTTTATGGGTGAGTCTGCCAAGATTCTAAGCCCTGAGAAACATGTTTTTATGCCAGACCTAGAAGCAACCTGCTCTCTAGACCTCGGCTGTGATGCGGTTGACTTTGCTGCTTTTAGAGCTTTGTATCCAGATCGTACCGTAGTTGTCTATGCCAATACAAGCGCTGCTGTTAAGGCCCAAGCCGATTGGATGGTCACCAGCTCATGCGCTTTAGCAATCGTTCATCAACTCAAAGTTGAAGGTAAGAAAATTCTGTGGGCACCTGATCGTCACCTGGGTCGCTATATTCAAGAGCAGACTGGTGCCGATATGCTCTTATGGAATGGTGCCTGCATTGTTCATGACGAATTTAAAGCTATTGAATTAGAAATGTTGAGGGCTGCACACCCTAATGCCATGGTTTTGGTTCACCCAGAATCTCCACAAGCAGTGGTCGACCTTGCAGACGTTGTGGGTTCTACTTCTGCCATGATTAAAGCTGTAGTTGAAGGCTCCGCTACCGAATACATTGTAGCTACGGACAATGGCATCTTGCATCGTATGCGTCAATTGGCGCCTAATAAAGTCTTAATCGAAGCACCTACTGCTGGCAACAGTGCAACCTGTAAGAGCTGCGCCCATTGCCCTTGGATGGCCATGAATGGCTTACAAGGAATCCTCAACTGCCTAGAGAGTGCTTCCGGTGAAATATTCATTGAGGAGGGTGTTCGAGTGAAGGCGCTAAATTGCATCGAGCGCATGCTCGACTTCACCCAGAATCATCCTGACCTACTTGCAAAAGCCCAACATGGCTTTGTGAAGAATATTGGCGCCGCCTAATTCAACCTTTTGACCAAATACAGATGTTTGATTACAACGAGACATTAGAGCAAGCCCGCCAACGTAACATTGCTGATGCGCTAATGGAGGATATTGGTCAGTGCGATTGGACTGCGCAATTGGTTCCCAGTAAACCTGTACATGCACAACTGATCGTTCGTCAAGAAGCTGTTCTGTGTGGCGTAGATTGGTTTGAGGGAACTCTCAAGAAACTGGATCCCACAGCAAAAGTGACTTGGTGCTACCTGGAGGGAGACTTGATGAAGCCCGATACCAAGGTCTGCGATATTGAAGCCAACTCTCGCGCCCTGCTCTCCGCTGAACGTCCTTGCATCAACTTCCTACAAACATTGTCATGGACCGCTAGCATTGCACGTCAGCATGTCGATGCAATTGCGGGCGTTAGCCCCAATCCTAAAGGCTGTGCAGTACTCGATACTCGCAAAACAATTCCGGGATTACGCCGTGCGCAAAAGTACGCAGTATTAGTTGGTGGCGGTCAAAACCAACGTCTTGCCTTGTGGCATGGCATCTTAATTAAAGAAAATCATATTGCTGCCGCAGGTGGTGTTGCTGCTGCAGTGAAAGCGGCGCAGGCCTTAAATGCTGGCGTGGATATTCAGGTGGAAGTAGAAAACTTTGCTGAATTGAAAGAGGCTTTGGATGCTGGTGCAAAAAGTATCTTGATCGATAACTTTAGTACAGAGCAAATGAAAGAAGCGGTTGCATTTACCAAGGGTCGCGCCCTACTTGAGGCATCTGGTGGCATCAACTTAGATCAGATGCGCGCCATTGCAGCCACTGGAGTAGATCGCATCTCCCTTGGAAAACTGACTAAAGATATTAAGGCGGTAGATTTCTCAATGCGAATTTTGTAAGCCTTTGGGGTCAACTTTCAAAGCGTCAAGACTTGTTAATATGCTTTATAAGGACTTTAACTACAGCGTCTAAGTCCAAAGGTTTTGGCAAGAAATCATCCATGCCAATATCAAGAGCATTGGCAATTTCCGCCTCAGAAACTCCCGCACTAATACCGATAATTGGGATTGATGCCCCCGCTTCCGTTAATCGAATTTGCCGGGTTGTTTCATAGCCATCCAATTGAGGCATCTGGATATCCATCAAAATAGCATCAAATAGATGATCTTTTAATAGATTGAGTGCCTCTAAGCCATTGTTTGCAATATAGATCTTTGCCTTAGCGGCTTGCAATACTTCAGTCACCACCATTTGATTGATTAGATTATCTTCGGCAAGTAAAATGTTTTTTCCAGCCAAATCTTTATCAAGCATATAAGTGAAGTTATCCCCCAAATATCCAGCGCTTGAGTCCGCAACAAATGGTTCTGTTTGAGAATTTATTTTACTCATCGGCAGATCTAGCGAAAAATAAAACTGACTTCCAACGCCATGCAAGGACTTAAATAAGAGTTCAGAATTCATCTGAATGAGCAGTTCCGATGCAATCGACAAGCCAAGGCCAGTTCCGCCAAAACGACGAGACAGAGAACTGTCTGCCTGAGCAAATGAAGCCATAATTTGATTGTGAGCATGCTCTGGGATACCAATTCCCGTGTCTTTAACAATGATTTGAATGCGAATATAAGATGCATTCTGCGAAAGGACATTCAAAGCAAAATCTACAGCACCCTTTTCAGTGAATTTAATTGCATTTCCTACCAAGTTACCGATTACCTGAGTTAAGCGAAAGCGATCTCCCATCACAAGAGTATTTTCTTCACCGCTAAAGCTACAGTTCAATTGAATACACTTCAAATTGGCGGCATCAGAAAATAATTTTTGAGTATCACTAACTAGAGAATCCAATTTAAATGGCTTGATTTCAAGAGTCATAAAACCAGACTCTAATTTTGAAAAGTCTAAGATATCGTTCAAGACCTTCATGAGTGCCAGTGATGACTCATGAATTGAATCTAAGTAGGTTTTGGCTTTTATGGGGTCTTCTTGTCTGAGTGCCAGGGTAGACATGCCAAGAATGCCTGTCATTGGCGTTCTGATTTCATGGGACATTTTGGCGATGAATAATGACCTTGCTTCGAGCGCTAGCATTGCTTGTTTCTGCCCCCACAACAAAGAGGCTTCATACTCTTTCCGCTCGGTAATCTCCCGCTGAATGGATACCCAATGGGTAACTACATTAGCAGCATCGTAAATTGGCGAAATGTCCAATTCAACCCAGAATTCTGTACCATTTTTTTTGTAATTCAGAATGTCTTTTCGAATCGGCTTGCCATTCTGCATAGCTTGTCTAATTTGCAAGAGCGAATTGCGATCCGTTTTGGGGCCATGCAAGATTTTTGGGGTATTGCCTAGGATCTCTTCAGAGCTATATCCAGTCAACGCTGTAAATGCCTTATTGACGTACACCACACTCATCGTTGGAACCGCTTCGGCAATAATGATGACATCATTTGCCCGCTCCATTGCTGACTCTGATAAAGAAATAATCTGCTTTTGATCCCGAATAATCTCCTCAACAGCCCTTACTTTCTGGATTACCGTTTCCCGATTCTTAGAAATTGTGTGTCGGATATAAAGTAATAAAAATGCGACATAGCTAAGATAAACCAATCCAGAGATGGCCATCACCGAGTTCATTCGTGTAAATGAATGCGAAATATAGCTTGGCTGTACGGTAAAAGCTAAAAGGAAAGAAAGCAAAACGGCCAATACCCCTGGGCCATAACCGAAAATGATGGCAATTGCTGGTATTGCCAAAATATAGGTAACGAAATATCGATCGCCAAAAGCTTCGTCAAAGTAGACGCGAATAACAAATGCAAGAAGAATGATTAAAACTGTATAAAAATAACTCAAAAATACTGATCGACGCTCATTGACAGTGTTTCTAAGTAGCTTTATTAAGTAGTTCATAGCGTTCGAGCAAGGCCAATAAGAAACGGGGTAGTAAAGCTACCAAAGATAAAGTGGTAAGAGTAGCGCCCCCAATTTTAGCCTCAATTCTGGGCCCTTAAGCGATGGGTTGACATGGGTCAGCATGAGATGTTCAAAAATATTAATCGTGAGCTCCCTCAGATGCGAAGGCGCATGCACTTTCATATCGCGAGAAAATACTTTAAGAAACTCTTTAGGGTCAACCTTGGAAAGACCCGGATGCTTCATTTTATTCGCATCAATTGCAATGATGATTGCCTGGATCATATCTGCACCACTCAAAAAATTCGTGTTGAAAGTGACGCAGATTTTTTTTAAGACTTGCTCATCATTATCTGAAATCATGTTGCTTTACCTAGGATTTATACCCAAGGGAAAGATTAACATATTAGATAAAAAATATCCTCACCCAAAAGCGGGTAATTACTATGTACTATGCAGCTAATAGGTATTTTTTATTCTTTTGGTACTTACCAGCTCTTGATGGCACATGGCATAAATTACACAAGTAATCTTCATGCAAGTCATATACATCCACAATGAAATTACCCTTACAACAAGAGCAAGCTTCTGTTTTTAGGAGCTTTTGATCAACAAAGCGAATCAATGTCCACGCACGAATCAAGCTCAATACGGGCTCATCACTAATTGGATGATCATCGGCTTTTTCAATACTGTGATACTGCTCTAAATAGAGTTGATAAGATTTGACTAAGGCCTGGATACCGCTTAAGCCGGCATTAATTTTTAAGAAATTATAAATATTTAAAAATAATGAAGAATGAATATTCGGCTGCCAAGTTAAGAACCAGTCGGTAGAAAAAGGTAGCATGCCCTTAGGAGGTGATGAACCCCTCATTTCTTTATAAAGCTTTGTTAAGCGTTCGCGAGATAAGTCAGTCTGCGACTCCAATAACTGTAGGCGAGCACCTAATTTGATTAACTCAATTGCTAGCTGAAGCTGCTCTGCCTCATCAATGATGCTTTTAACTTTCATCTTTTTCTCTTTTTTAGACTAGGCAATAGCCTGGGCTGGCTGGCAGGACATCAAAATGGAGCTATGGGCAATAGCTTGCGAGTGACCTTTGTGATTGCTAGTGAGCATGCCGAGCATGACTGAATCATCAAAGCGGAATCTGGTGAGCATCATATTGGCGCTAGCCAATTTGATGAGTTGTGAATTACTAAGACTGCCAATAAGATCGGCAATATCAGAATTGACGCCAAGCCTAAAGATCGCATGGGCCTTGTCAGCCTTAATCATTTGCTGTGCGAGCATTAAATAATTTAAATTCGCATCTCGAATCTCATCTAAGATCGTTTCTTGAAACTGATTGACTAATTCCACTTGCTAGCCTCCATTGATTAAAATTCAAACTATTTGCTGCAGGTGGACAGTTTGCTATCTTTAAAATATTTCTAAATAAGATGAATTCGGTACTTTTTGTAGGGAAAAATCTGACATAATCCCCTAAATAGTGGGTTTTTCACCCGCAATCCAAGCAATTGAGCATTTGCAACCCAGGTATAAGTAACCAAATGAATGCGTCGAAAGTCAAACTTGGGGATCCTAACCCCTTCTATAGGCTGATTTCGTAATGGATCAGGAGGCAAATCACCCCAATCATTCGGGAGAAATTGTCGACAGGCTAGCCCAGCAACGCGATGCCATCTTTCAAAGTGAGCTTATTGGCATCATCCTCACACACAAGCAGAGGATTGTCTGGGTCAATAGCTATATTCAGAAGGTCATTGGCAAAAATGATGCGGAACTTAGCCAACACCCAATAAGCCATCTATTTGCAAGCAAACGAGAATTTTTAAAAATTGCTAAAAATGCCCTAGTTGAAATTAACCGCGCGAATTTATTTCGCGACACAATCAGACTTAAGGATAAAAACTACAACCCCATCTGGCTAAATGTATCGGGACGACTTTTTGATGAGAGCTCTCAGGAAGTGATCTGGATCTTAGTAAACATCACTCCACAAAAAATTGCTGAAGCCAGATTAATCGAGGCAGTTCGCGTTGCCGAGGAAACCAATAGAACAAAATCACAGCTATTGGCAACCGTATCTCATGAGATACGTACACCAATGAGTGCCATTATCGGCCTATCAAAGCTAGCAATGCAGTATCAGGATCCAGATACTTTGATCAAGTATTTAACAAAGATCCATGAGTCCTCTGAAGCACTTGTCAAAACACTAGATCACTCTCTCGATTTAAGCAAAATAGAAAACGGTCGACTCGACCTAGAATGTAGACCATTTAAGATTGAGGCGGTCATAGCTGATCTCCAAGGACTTTTCAAAGGTGCTTCAGATACTAAAGGCTTGCTATTTGACTGCTCATTAGATGCTACCAGTCCAATGATCCTAAATGGGGATATGCACCGTATAAGGCAGGTGCTAATTAATTTAATTGGTAATGCAATTAAATTTACTGCCAAGGGCAAAGTGAAGCTCTCAGTTATTTGCCAAAAAATTGATCGAAATCAGGCAAGTGTTCATTTCATTGTTGCTGATACTGGTATTGGAATTAATGAATCTGAAATTAAAGAACTCATCAAGCCCTATAGCCAAGCTAATATTTCCGTTGCTCGTATCTATGGTGGATCTGGCTTAGGGCTCTTAATTAGCAATCAAATACTGGCCTTAATGGGCTCTCATCTCACAATCAAAAGCGTACCCAATTTAGGCTCGACATTTTCATTTGCCCTGAGCCTGCCCTATCTCACTAATGCAGAAGATCTCATCACAAATGAGACTGCTCCAAGCCCGGAATCGATTGAATTTCAACTTGTTGATATGCCCATATTAGTTGTTGAAGATAATCTCGTAGTTCAAGAGATGATTTCTGAATTCCTGAATTTATCTGGTGCCCAAGTAGATGTTGCCAATAATGGGCTAGAGGCACTCCAGTTAATATCCAAAAAGACTTATGCTGCCGTATTGATGGATACCCAAATGCCTGTCATGGATGGCTTAACTGCGGCGATTCAGATTCGTAAACATGAGCACCTCAAGCATCTTCCTATTATTGGCCTGAGTGCTGGCATTAGCCCCAAGGAGCGAGATGCTTGTTTAGCAAGCGGTATGAATGATTTTCTATCAAAACCATTCAAACCTATGCAGTTAGTTGCTAATCTCAGATCCTTAATTGAAAAAACAAGATTTAATCCCCTCTTATGTGGCACTAATATTCTTTTAGTAGATGACAATCTTCTCATCCAAGATGCGCTAAGAGAATGTCTGAATTTATCTGGTGCCCAAGTAGATGTTGCCAATAATGGGCTAGAGGCACTCCAGTTAATATCCAAAAAGACTTATGCTGCCGTATTGATGGATACCCAAATGCCTGTCATGGATGGCTTAACTGCGGCGATTCAGATTCGTAAACATGAGCACCTCAAGCATCTTCCTATTATTGGCCTGAGTGCTGGCATTAGCCCCAAGGAGCGAGATGCTTGTTTAGCAAGCGGTATGAATGATTTTGTAGCTAAGAATACCGATACTGCAAATTTAATCAATATCCTATCAAACGCTCTCTTGCATAACAAAGCATCACGTGGCATGAAGCCCATTCAAAAACGAAATCAGATAGAAATCGATTATTCACAAGCTTTGCCTGGCTTTAACCCCAAGGTGATTGCAACCCTCAAACAAAATAAAGTGTTTGAGCGAATAGCCTCACTGTTTTACCAAGAGACTAGTAATGTAATGAATGAGATTGATCAGATCATCCTGAGAAACGACATTAATGCACTACAGAAGAAGATTCATCACTTCAAGAGTTCTGCGGCAGCCGTAGGAGCTGATGAGTTATTCAAAATGACCGTAGAATTTGATAATGCTATCGGAGAAATCGACGGAAATATTCCGCTAGATAGGCAGCTGGGAGAAGAAAATTTAATCTACAAAGAATTCAAAAGCGCATTAATCAATGTAAGGCAGTTGATGGGCAGTATCTCATCCTGAATTTCTGCAATACCTAGCACTACCCATGAATTAATTCGATAAATAGAGTTTTCCACCATTACAGGTGTACTTCAATTCACGCACCACTGCAGATGAAATAATTTGATTAGTAGGATCAATTGCACGTAAATTAATAATCAGCTTACTTTGTAAGTCGAGATAGGTCCCTACTACGACTTGATTGGCCCCAACTTTCTGCTTGTTAGTCAGATCAAGATTTCTTGTCAGGGAAACTACTCCAGAATCACTTAAGCGGATGTCCTTGCCAAACTCCACCTGAACTACTTTCTTGCCCGGCAGGTTCGCTAAATAAGTGCGCAGCATATCACTCATCACCAGAGAATTTTGCTCAGTTTTGAGTGTGTTGATATTGACAAAATCAGCCACTAAAAGCACCCCCACCTGATCATGAGATCTGGGGTCGGGCGATGGTAAGCCATTACCCAATTCCACTGCCAAGCTTTGCATCAACTTACTCAAATCAGTGGCCTGAAGCTTATCTTCAAAAGTTAAGCATTGATTATCCACTCGGTTTCCTGTGCCAGAACAGGCAGATAAGAAAAGGAGTGAGGCCAGAAGCGTGATGAGAGATGTACGAAGCATAAATATTTTTGAGGGATCACTTTGTCAAGCTTAATATGGGCATTACTGAAGGCTGCGCCACTAAAGAACTGATCGCCTGGCTTTTTGGGAAAATCACCTGGGCAGTGGACAGAACACTACTATTATGCGCATTGATCATACGAACATTCAGAATAATAGAATCCGTAGTTGCTTGATAGGTACCTGCAATGATCTCAAATGAAGGTAATGAACTGGGTAGCTTCTTGGGATCTCTACTGAGAGCGAATTCTCCGCTTGGTCCTATATAAAGATCCCTCGTAAACAACGGATCCATGATATTCCAATTGCGTATCTGTAATTCATGCATCAAATTGGCTGATGCCAGCTGCCCAAAAGAGGATGTTTCATTTAGATCTTGGAGCGAAACAAAATTGGCGATCATCAGCTTGCTATTTGGAGGTACCATCTCCATATTTTTTTCGAGCTGCTGAGCAATGGAGATAACGCCATCCTGAAATGATTGAGCAACATAAGGCTTGGCTGGCCCCTTATCACTAGAATCAAAGAGCCAAGCCATGGATTGGCTACTCATCATCGTTAGGCAAAGCCCAGCAAAAAGATGCCAGCTCATGCGCTGCACTCTTGATAACCAGTGGTAACTCATTCTAAAACCTCTATCTAATTAAGCGCCTAAATCAGCAAACCAAGATTTGCCTCAATAGCAAAACTGGCCTCACAGGGTAGTTTCGTTAAACTACTCATCATGTTCAATTACGGCCCAAATTACAAATTCATGAGCGCTGTTACAAGATTATTACGAATATGCGCCTTTCCCCAGCATTAATTGCCCTGCTGATAGGCTGCTTTTCTGTAGCACTCTCCTTGCTCCTTGAGCAAATTTGCTCAAAATATCTTCCTACAACCCTGCCTGAGCTCTTTTTTTTAATCATTCAGGGCCTAGTTGCCGCCCTGCTAGCTAGAGCCATAAAGCTAGCAATCTGGTGGCAATGGATTCTATTGATCTTTCCCTTGGCCATCTGGCTGGCTTTAAAGCTGGACCTAACGCCCAGTTTTCTATTTGGTGGATTTCTTGTCTTTGTCCTCATGTACTGGTCTGTATTTCTCACTCAGGTACCCTACTACCCCTCCGGACAGGGAGCTTGTGACATTGTTGCCGAACTCATTAACGATGATCAGCATCTCAAAATCCTTGAAATTGGCAGTGGTCTAGGCGGATTTAGCATTCAGTTAGCAAAAATCCATCCGAAGTGTACTTATATGGGAGTAGAAATCGCCCCTTTACCCTTCTTCATCAGCCTGATTCGCTCAAAATGGCAAGACTCTACAGTGAGTTTTAAGCTGGGGAACTATGAAAAAATCAATTTTGCTGACTTTGATTTAGTATTTGCTTATCTTTCACCGGCCGCCATGCCAAAATTATTTGAACAATGCAAAGCACAAATGAAACCTGGCTCAATTTTAGTTAGCCATGAATTTGATGTGCCGGGAGTAAAGCCAAGCGATGCATTGCAATCTGACCTTGATTCTAAAGTCACCTATTTGTACCGAATTGCCTAAATACATTCCGTTTTCCAAGGAATAATGCCCTAAAGTGAGCTTATTCATAGAATTAGGATGTAATTTTTTTAGTATTCTTAACCATTACTTTTCAAAAAGGGACAGTCAATGTTTGTATTAATTGGCTACGGAATCGTTATCTTCTCCATTTTCGGCGGCTTTATTATGGCCGGCGGGCACATTGCTGCCCTTTTGCAGCCTATCGAATTGTTGATGATTTTTGGTGGTGCCGCAGGCGCATTCTTGGTTGGTAATGATACTAAGACGATCCGCGCAACTATTAAAGCATTACCTAGCCTCTTACAAGGCTCGCAATACTCTAAAAAGCTGTACATGGATTTGCTAGCAATGATGTTTGAAATCCTTACCAAAATCCGTAAAGATGGAATGATGTCAATTGAAAAGGATGTCGAGAATCCAGAAAACAGCGCAATCTTTGGAAAATATCCTAAGCTACTAAAAGATCACCATCTCATTGATTTTATTTGTGACTATCTTCGCCTGATGCTATCGGGAAACATGGATGCGTTTCAAATTGAAAACCTAATGGATAACGATATCGAAACGCACGATGCAGAATCTCATATCGTTTCCCACGCGATTGCGAAGATGGCTGATGGTATGCCCGCCTTCGGAATCGTAGCTGCAGTGATGGGCGTAGTACACACCATGGAATCTGTTGGCTCTGTTCCCCCAGCAGCCTTAGGAGCGCTGATTGCACAAGCTCTTGTTGGCACCTTCCTCGGCATTCTGTTGGGCTATGGTTTTATTGGTCCACTAGCCTCTCTGCTTGAACAAAAGCATGCCGAATCTAGCAAGATGTTGCAGACTACTAAAGTCATCATGATTGCAAGTCTTAATGGATATGCACCAACCATTGCCGTTGAATTTGGTCGAAAAGTACTCTTCTCAACAGAGCGACCTGGCTTTATTGAACTCGAAGACCATATTAAGGAAGCTAGAACCAAGTAAGTTCTTCAGAGCTGCTTGAGATAAATATGGCTGACGATAAACCCCTCATTGTTGTAAAGAGAAAACGCAAGGTTGCCGGGGGAGCCCATGGTGGCGCCTGGAAAATTGCTT
Organism: Polynucleobacter sp. UK-Mo-2m-Kol15; assembly: GCF_018881505.1. Classification (GTDB taxonomy): domain Bacteria; phylum Pseudomonadota; class Gammaproteobacteria; order Burkholderiales; family Burkholderiaceae; genus Polynucleobacter. The sequence continues at coordinate 1,683,496 of NZ_JACVQC010000001.1, forward strand.
ATGCTGACTTCGTAACGGCAATGATGGCGTTCTTTCTGCTGCTGTGGCTTCTATCTTCTAGCGTCTCCAAAAGAGATTTGGAAGGTATTTCAGGCTACTTTAAAACTCCTATTGAGAAAATCTTTGTCAGCGGCGAAAACAAATCAGGCACTAGCAGCGTAATACCGGGTGGAGGTCAAGATCTCACCAGAAAAGAAGGTGAAGTGCTCAAAGGCACGGATGAATTTCAGGTTAGACCATCCGATAAATCAAAGGGTCAGCAAAAATTACTGGATCAAGCAGGCCTGAATGCCCTCAAAGAAAAAATTGAGAAATCACTTCAAGAAAAGCCCCAGTTTAAAAATTACAAGAGTCAGGTGTTAATTGACATTACGGATCAAGGATTAAGAATCCAAATCGTGGATGACTTGAAAAGACCGATGTTCGCTCTTTCTAGCCCAGAATTAGAGCCATTTGCTAAAGCGATTATGCGGGCTATTGGCTCTTCGCTCAACGGAATTAGCAACAGAGTAAGTCTATCTGGCCATACTGATGCCATTCCTTTTTCAGACGGCCCCGCCTCATACAGCAACTGGGAGCTATCCACGGATCGCGCCAATGCATCGCGTAGAGAATTGATTCAAGGAGGTATGGATGAAGGCAAAGTGCTTGAGGTCGTAGGACTAGGGTCAGCCATTCTTTATGACAAAACCAATCCAATTAACCCGATTAATCGCAGAATTTCCATCATTATTCTCAATAAAAAGACTCAAGATCGGATTGAAAAAAATGCCTCAGTTGTCGCAAACAACACTGAGGCCACCAAAGAGATCATTCAAGAGTCAGGGGCTAAGCAAACTAAGAAATAGATCGGTTAACCAGCCTTATTTGGGGCTTTGATAGACCCCCGACTGAATTATCTTATCGAATATCCCTTTAAGATTGAGATAAGACAGCATGTCAAAAATTAAATTAAGCGCAAATACACCGCAATTTCCAAGTTTATTGACGGGGTTAGCTAATTTCTCATGGAATCTACCGAAGATTAAGTTACCCACCCTGAGTGCTAAAGATAGCTACACAGGCATCGTGGGAATGGTGATTGCTGGGTACCTAGTACTGATGATCATCGGGGCATACGGTCTTTATGCCTATCAAAACCATGCCCAATCTTTGTATCAAAATCGACTCATGACCATCAAGGGTCTTGACGATACCAAGGAATTAGTTCAAAAAACTGATCTCATGATGAAGAGTGCCATTTATGAGACTTCAAAGGGAAAGCAAAAATCACTGGGTGCTATTGATGGTCTGATTGCTAGCAATATATCCAAATTAAGTGAGTTAAAAAATGCAAACAACCCTTCTCTAAAAGGAATTCAAGAAAAAGAGGTTTTTGATGCCTTCACCAGCACGTATTCAGAATGGATCAATACAGACTTAAAGGGCACGGCGTCTGCAATCATTGGAAACAATATTGGGCTTGCAACACAGATCTACACTAATTCTGGTGACATGATTGCCATCCTAGATCAAAATGCAAAAGCCTTAATTAAAATTCAATACGAAGAAGGTAGGAAAGAGGCTTCTCAAGGAAAGGGCTACTTATACTTTTTTATTTTCTTTGGAGCACTGATTAGCCTTTGCTCAATCATTGCCATTAGCTACTTACTCACCAACTCAAAAAGAATGTTGGACCTCAATCTAGGGGCGGATCCAGAAAAATTACTTGAAGCAGCAGGACATGTCGCTAGCGGCAATTTAGACTTTCAGATCAATACGCGTGCAGGCGATCATAGTAGCGTACTGGCTGCCATTAAAGCAATCCAGGAAGAATTTAGATTACTGCTTCTAGATACTGAAATCTTAAATAAATCCATGTCTCAAGGTAAAAACTTAGGCAGAAGAAATATTGAGCAACACCAAGGTGAATTCCAACGCCTGGCACAGGAGCTCAATACCTCCATTGATTATTCACTGGGCTTTGGTCAAGAATCAGAGAAAAAATATAAGGAAATAGCGCGTTACTTTGCCAGCACAAACGAAGAGATTCAAGACCTTTTAAAAACAGTACAGAATAAGAACCTAAGCCAAAGGCTTGCCCTCAGTCCTGACAGTGAGAGTAACGCTCCTGCAGCCATTACTATCAATTACATCTTGGACTTAGTTGAAGATGTTTTGACCAAGATCAGAAGCCAATCCAGTACGGCTGAAAGTGCTGGCGAAGATATCAAAACACTTCAGGAAAAATTACGCGCGCTATCTGATGAGCAAAGATCGATAGTTGGGGATTCAAAGAATAGCCTCGATAAAGTCACGGCTTTAAATAAGACTAGCGCTAGATGCATCAAGTCAATCCAAAATCGAGCAACTGAGGCCTCAAAATCAATCCAGGCTATTTGCCTGAAAATGGATACCTTGCATACTAAGCAGCTCGCGGTATCCAATAAGAGCAATAAGGAAGTAAGTGTCATTTCTCCCCTCGACAATATTAGTTTTACCAGCTTGGATAGTGGCAATACTTCAATTATCAAAAAAGAGACTAAAAAGTCCCTAACAAAGGACGATATTGAGAATATTGATCAAATGACTGCAAGTCTGAAGCAAATTTTCGAAACTTTAGATGGCATTGCAAAAGATGGCTCCAAGGCCTTGCTCAACAACGCAGAGCAAAATAGTAATTTGTCAGCCAGTTACTCAGATCTCGTCAAAATTGATCACACCATTCAGAAAAGTGATCAATTTGCAGCAATCTCTCAAAGCAATGAAATCCTCAATCTCAAGGCCCTGGCCTCTGGTTTTATTTTGAAAGAAGATGCTGAAAGAATAGAAAAGGAGAGGCTTGAAGCCGAAGCCAAGAGCGCCGAAAAGGAAGAGAATCCGAAGGCAAAAGTCGAGACAGACTGGGAACTTTTCTAAACCTCAAAAAGTAAGCTCACAAGGATGAATAGTGAGCTATTTACCCCCCTATTCTCGAGATTCAGACCGCTGGCGTTAAGGGAAAATAAGTCATTATCCCTTTAAATGTTTTGAGGTAGCCGGTGGCGAATGATAGCGATCTAGAAAAAACGGAAACGGCCTCGGGTTCTCGAATACAGAAAGCCTACGAGGATGGTGATGTTCCGCGCTCTAAAGAACTCTCTACAGCAGCTACATTGATTGTTGCCGGTGCTTGCCTATGGGGAATGGGTGGTTTTTTAGAAGATGCTTTAAAAAGTCTGATGATCAGCGGTATGAAATTCGACAGTAAAGTCGCTATGGATCCCGTCAGCGCTATGAGCAAAATCTACGAACAGATCGGCGACCTCGTGATTGTCTTTATTCCGATCTTTACTTTTATTCTATTGGCTGAAATCCTTTCCCCAATTGGTATTGGCGGATGGAATATGAGTACAAAAATGCTCGCACCCAATATTCAAAAACTCAATCCGATTACTGGATTTGGCAATATCTTTAACAAGAACTCCTGGGTTGAGTTACTGAAATCCATTTGTAAGGTTGGATTAATCGCAATCATTTCTTATTTGGCAATTAGCTACTCATTGCCTGATTTAATGAAATTGCCTTTATTACCGATTGAAACTGGCCTTAGCAATACAGTCAACTTTCTCATTGTTACCTTCTTCCTCATTCTGATTGGTTATCTCGTCATTGTTGCAATTGATGTGCCCTATCAGCTACATCGTTATGCAGAAAAGCTCAAAATGAGCGTGCAGGAAGTTCGCGAAGAAATGCGGGATAGCAATGGTAGCCCCGAAATTAAAGCAAAAATTAGACAGCAACAAATTGCCATGTCTAGACGCAGGATGATGTCGCAGATTCAAAATGCTGATGTCGTGATTACCAATCCAACCCACTATGCTGTAGCAGTGAAATATGACTCTGAAGTCATGGGCGCACCAAGAATACTGGCAAAAGGAAGTGATGCTGTGGCCTTAAGAATTCGAGAAATCGCTAATGAACATCAAATTTTGATGGTGGAGTCTCCCAAACTGGCGCGAGCGCTATATGCCCATACTGAAGTTGAGCAAGAAATCCCTGAGGCGCTCTACTTAGCTGTCGCAGAGATATTAGCCTACGTATTCCAGGTGAAAAGCTTTAATGGGCGTGATGGAGAATACCCAACCATGCCTCAATCAATTGAAGTGCCTGATGAGCTAGACCCTCACATCACCGATCCAAGACTAACTCTTGATATCAATAGTAGAACGGCACTTACCCAATGAACTTGAATCAATTTCTCAGTAACTTAAAGGATCTGAACTCTAAAGCGGTAGCGGGTCCGATCTTCATCATCCTCATGTTAGGAATGATGATTCTTCCCTTGCCAGCGATTGCTTTGGACTTATTGTTTACATTCAATATTGCGCTCTCGATATTGGTGATCTTAATTGCATTGCAAACAACCAAGCCTCTAGACTTCTTAGCATTTCCAACTGTACTGCTTGTCACTACAATGCTGCGCCTCTCCCTGAACGTTGCATCAACCCGTTTAGTTCTAACCGAAGGACATACCGGACCAGATGCTGCCGGAAAGGTGATTGAGGCCTTTGGCCACTTCTTAATCGGCGGAAATTACGCAGTTGGTATCGTTGTATTTATCATTCTGACCATCATCAATTTCACGGTGGTTACCAAGGGTGCGGGACGCATTGCTGAAGTTGGCGCAAGATTTACCTTAGATGCGATGCCTGGAAAACAAATGGCTATCGATGCAGACCTCAATTCTGGACTCATCAGCCAAGAAGATGCTCGCAAGCGACGAGAGGCAATTGCTCAGGAAGCCGAATTTTATGGCGCAATGGATGGTGCTAGTAAATACGTCAGGGGCGATGCGATAGCTGGCATATTGGTCATTATTATTAATATCTTAGGCGGTCTTGTTGTAGGCATGATTCAGCATGATTTACCGCTAGCAACTGCTGCCAAGAACTACACCTTACTGACCATTGGTGATGGTCTGGTAGCGCAAATCCCCTCGCTCATTATCTCAGTTGCAGCAGGTATCGTAATCTCGCGAGTTGCAAACCACCAGGATCTGGGAACACAGCTAACTAAGCAGCTGTTTACCAATCCTAAGGTGCTGGAAATTACGGGAATCATTATGGCTGGAATGGGCTTAATTCCAGGGATGCCACACATCGCCTTTCTCCTGTCTGGTGCGGGTTTATGGGGCATTGCATATTCAGTCAAGAAAACCAGTAAAAAAGTGGAAGAGAGTGAAGCTAAGCTGAAAGAGGACACTGGCAAGGAAAATTTGGAAGCCAGCTGGGGAGATGTCATTCCAGTAGATGCGCTTGGGCTTGAGGTCGGATTTAGATTAGTGCCATTGGTTGATATGAATCAAGGCGGAGAACTGATTAAGAGAATTAAAGCCTTAAGAAAGAAATTTGCTCAAGAGGTCGGATTCTTAACGCCGGCAGTTCATATTTGTGACAACCTAGAACTAAAACCTTCCGAGTACCTCATCAAACTGAGAGGCGTACAAATTGCTAGTGGCGAATCTCACATTGGTCAATATCTAGCTATTAATCCTGGCAACATTACAGCAGAAATTCCTGGCGCAATATCTACTGACCCAGCATTTGGCTTGCCAGCAGTATGGATTGAGCATGCCCAGAAAGAAGAAGCACAAAGTTATGGTTACACAGTGGTAGATCCAAGCACAGTAATTGCAACCCATCTAAACCACATGATTGGGCTGCATGCAAGTGAATTGCTTGGGCATATGGAAGTCCAACAACTGATGTCTTTACTCAGCAAGGACTCTCCAAGATTGGTTGAAGAATTAGTACCAAAACTACTCTCAGTCTCTACAGTACAAAAAGTACTCCAAAACCTACTAAGTGAGGGTGTTGCCATTCGGGATATGCAGACTATTATGGAAACCTTGCTTGAAAACTCAAAACAGACGCAAGATGCTGCTGAGTTAACCAGCAAAGTAAGAATTAAATTGGGAAGAGCTATCACGCAGCAATTGTTCCCAAACACCAATGAACTCAATGTGATTTCTTTGGATAATAATTTAGAGCGAATCCTCATGCAGGCAATCAACACCCAAACTAATGGAAGTTCAATTGAACCGGGTATTGCTCAAACATTGGCAAATGAGGCGAGCGCAGCAGCCAAAAAACAAGAGCAAATGGGTTTTTCACCTGTATTGCTTGTACCAGCCTCTTTACGCCTGACCTTAGCAAAATTTTTAAGACGATTTACACCGAATCTGCGGGTTTTATCCCATGAGGAACTTCCAGAATCAAAAGTAGTAAAAGTCAATAATTTAATTGGAGAGATAGCATGAGCTCAAAACGATTTGTAGCAAAAACAGCACGCGAAGTCATGACGCAAGTTCGTAATGAGCTTGGCCCTGATGCGACCATTCTTAGCCATAGAGAAATTAATGGCTGGCATGAAATTACAGCGACACAGCCCCAAAAGTCAGCGCCACAAAATATCGCCAAAGAACCGATTGCTAACGACAAGCAAATTTTAGCTAAAAGAGCGCAAGAAATGCTGGCTCTCTTTAATAGCAAGCAGGATGCAAGGGAAGCCAAAACTACTGCAGCGCAGCAGGCACCAGATGCTGCAGTCAAAAAAGAAGTAGATCAAAATTCTTTAGAAGCCCTACTTTCCGAAGTTCGTGAAATGAAAGTCAGCCTTCAATCGCAATTGGATGATATCTCTTGGGGTGCAACATCACCCCACAATCAAACCAAGAATATGTTGATTAGCAATTTTATTAACTTGGGCTTCAATCAAGATCTCATTAAACGCGTCATTAAAAAATTACCCATGGATCTAGGCTACGAAGATGCCCTCTTTTGGACGAGAGATTTATTAAGTAAGAACATTAAATCTACTGAAGATGAAGCTGAAATTCTGGAAGGTACAGGAATTTATGCGCTACTTGGCCCTACTGGCGTAGGAAAAACTACAACAATCGCTAAGATCGCGGCTCGTTACGCCCTGAAAAATGGTAACGCTAGTGTTGGACTCATTTCAACAGATACCTATCGCATCGGCGGCAATGAACAACTCCGAATTTATGCCAAGATTATGGGTGTTGAGATGCTTGTGGCAAAAAATATTGAAGAATTAGATGCTGCCACTAAAAAACTGTCAGATAAAAAAATAATCCTCATTGATATGGCTGGATTAAGCCATAAAGATCCTATGGTAGAGACTCAGTTACAGCTGTTGTCTGATGCTAAGGCTTCGATCAAAAAGGTTTTATGTTTGAATGCTAACAATACAACTGATGGATTAAATGCAGTTACTATGGCTTATGCAAAAAAAGGTTTAGAAGCTTGCATCATTACAAAGTCTGATGAGGCAATGACACTAGGCTCTGCTTTGAATGTAGTCATGAAAAATAAACTCAAAGTACTTTATTTAACTAATGGTCAAAGAGTTCCAGAAGATATTTGCCTGCTAAATAAAAACTATGAATTAGAGATGATGCTGTTAAATCAGACTAGTAATGAAGCTTTAGAGGCTGATTCTGGCGAAGAATCTACTTTAGAAAACCTCAAGCAAATGAAGTCTAGTCCAAAAAAGACCAGCAAGAGAGCGGCTCAATTTAATGCATAAAGTTGTTCATGACCAAGCTTCAGGCCTCAGAAATTTGATGTGCCTTGGCCAGCCCATGGATTCCAAGACTGAGCCCAGTCTGGAGGATTTGCATCGTCAAATTGATGGATTAGGCTTTATGAGCTTTGAAGCCAAATTAGACCTACTCAATATCCCGATGATTAGCTTGCTAGATAGCAAGCCACAAAGAGCTCCTTTAGACATACTGAATGCCAACAGAATTGTGCTTCACATTAACCAATCCTCAGAATCGATTAAGGCTGCCTACGCAATAGTGAAACTGTTAAGCAAAAGCCTGGAAGACCGTGAACTTGGCTTTCTGATACAGGCAAGCTCTGAAACTAAATCAAAGATCATATTTCATAATATAAAAATGGCTGCAAATGCCTTTGATCATATCCATTCCACCTATCTGGGTTGCCTAGTTACTGGCAATACTTATATCAGCGCTCATAATAGCGATATATAAATCGAGATAAGTCATATGTATAAACCGGATGGAAAAGTTGACCGACAGAATAGCTTAGTCACTGAGCATGCTGATATGGTAAAAAAAATGGCCTATCAAATTAAGGCCAAGTTACCTGCCAATGTCGAAGTAGATGATCTCATCCAGGCTGGGATGATTGGATTAATTGACGCTGCTAATAAGTTTCAAGATAACCTAGGCGCCCAATTTAAAACCTATGCATCTCAGCGCATTCATGGCGCAATTATGGATGAGCTCAGGAGTGCCGATTGGTTGCCTCGCAATATTCGCAAGCAAATGCGGGATGTTGAAAAAGCTATTTCAACTTTGCAACAATCTTTGGGCAGAGCACCGACGGATAGTGAAATTGCTAAAAAGTTGAAAATTAATATTGATGAATATTTCCAAATCATCACAGAATGCACTGGACACCAACTCATTTATTTTGATGATGTAAATAAATTAGATGACGAAGACCATTTTTTAGATCGCTTTATCAAAAGCAATAATGATGTAGTTAATGGATTGCTTTCTAGAGGCTTCAAAGAAGCTCTTAAAGAAGCGATTGAAAACCTCCCTGAGCGCGAAAAGATCGTCATGGGTCTTTACTATGAACAAGAACTGAATCTGAAAGAAATTGGTGCCGTATTGACTATTTCAGAATCTCGCGTATCTCAGATGCATAGCATTGCTATTGCCAGAATACGCGCAACATTAAAGGAGCAGTTATGGACCGGGCCAGCATAGGCGGTATTACGCTTGCCTTATTGGGAATCATTATTGGCCAGTCAATTGATGGTGGGAAACTTTCATCTTTATTGCAATTATCAGCATTTATCATCGTAATATGCGGCACTTTTGGTGCGGTCTTACTACAAAGTACGCTGCAAAACTTTAATGCAGCCTTTCATAAGCTACGTTTTGTATTCTTTGAGCCAATCAATCATCGCCCAGAGATTGCTAAGATACTTCTGGAGTGGAGCCAGATTGCTCGTAAGGAAGGCACCTTACATCTCGAGCCAATCATGGAAGAGACTACTGACCCATTTATCAAGAAAACCTTGCGCTTAGTTGTTGATGGAGCAACGCCGAATACCATCAGAGAGATTGGTGCAATTGAATTAAACCAATATGAATTATCAGAGCGTAATGCGATCAAAGTTTGGGATTCAGCTGGCGGCTACTCCCCTACTATTGGCATTTTGGCTGCCGTTATTGGCCTAATCCATGTAATGGAAAATTTGTCAGATCCATCCCTAATCGGTGGTGGCATAGCGATTGCATTTGTTTCAACTATCTACGGCGTTGGTCTTGCTAACCTCATATTTATCCCCATTGCCAATAAACTCAAAACTATTCTGCAGGATGAGCTGGCTAATTATGAAATGCTGATTGATGGTTTAGCCGGCATTGCAAATGGTGACCACACTATTGTTTTGGAAGATAGAGTTTCTAGCTACTTAAATTGATGATGTTACGTAGAAAAATTATCAAAGATGAAGCAATCCATCACGATCGTTGGCTGGTATCTTACGCAGACTTCATAACACTACTCTTTGCGTTTTTTGTAGTGATGTACACCAGCTCTACTGTGAATCAAAAGAAATATGAGGCTTTATCTAGCTCAATATCCTCAGCCTTTAGTTTGGTACAAATCACACCTATTAAAAACGTAGATCAGAATAAGGATACAGTTCACCAAGATACTCCGAACATAAGTCAAAAAAAGGAGCAAAAATTAGTATTAATAGATCCGATTGATATAGGTAAATTAAAAAGGGATCAGTATCTCGCTGCCAAGGCAAAAATTGACCTCACTCGAAGTGATCTCATTAGAAAACTAAAGCCATTAATTGACCAAGGCAAAATTAGTATTGCTCAAGTTCCTAGGGGAATTCGGATTGACATCCAAGATAACTTCTTATTCGCCCCCGGATCAGCGAAAATTTCGAGTCCTTTGGCCATTAGTACATTAACCGAAATTACGCCAATCTTAGTCAATAGCAACCGCCCTATTGATATTGAAGGCCATACAGATAACAGACCCATCAAAAATAAAGAATACGGCTCTAATTGGGAGCTCTCAGCATTAAGAGCAACTGCTGTACTCAGAATTCTGAATGAAGAGGGTCTTAATGAGGAGCACTTGAGTGCCACAGGATTTGCTTCATCAAGACCAATTGACAGCAATGAGTCGTCACAGGGACGAGCTAAAAATAGAAGAGTTTCAATATTTGTAATACAGGATGGTTTATTAAACCAATAGAAAATTACTGCTATTGAATTACTTGCTCAGCTTAACAATTTGGTCGATGACTTTATTAAGCTTTTTAGCATATTGAGGATCAGTTGCATAACCTGAACTCGCGATTGCACTTGCATAGCTAGCAGGCGCATCAAGCTGACTCATGACCCCCCTGAACCTTGGGCTTGAACTAATCATGTTGGCAAAATCTCTAAATGAGTCTGCATATGAGTCATAAGCTCTAAATTTCTCCACGGAACTTTGCATTACCCCGTTTACATATTCAGTAGTTGTGGCATTAACCACCTTACCTGTCCAATTAGGACTTGCCTTGATGCCAAATAAATTAAAGCTGAGTGTGCCATCGGCAGCCTTAATTTCCTTCTTACCCCATCCAGTCTCTAAAGCAGCCTGACCCAACATATAGTTTGCTGGCAATCCACTAGTTTTACTTGCCTCTTGGGCATGAGATGCAAATCGATCCATAAATGGTCCAGCGGTATCTTTAAATGACTTTGAAAGCGATGTCACCACCTCTTCTGCAGAGCTGATCAGCTCATTTTTCAAGCGGCTGACTTTATTCAACCAACTAGTTTCGGCATTGATATTGCCTGGCTTAGGAGCAGAGATAGATTCAACATCCGAGGATTTGGTTAGATTTCCAATTTTTTGATACGCATTTGCGTAACGATTAAAAGCATTGCTACCAGCAATCGATCCCGATGTAATGTCAGCCTCAAACATCGACGTAAATAGACTATCTGTACCGGCATTAGCCTGATTGATCGAATTGCTTGAGCTCAGAGCTCCCAAAATAGTGCTAGGCTTTATTCCAGACTGAGCTTGACTGACGTCTGCAGGAATAGCTTGTCCAGCTGCTTTAGACAATTGGCGCGTAAGCATATCTGCTAGCCCTATACCCTTGCCTGCAGCAATCTTTTGGCTAATTTGCTGATCAAACATAGAGGTATACATTTTACTGGCCTCGTTATCAAACATGCCCTCAGAATGCGTCGCATCCCTCATGCTCTTGAGCATCATGGCAACAAATACAGCCTCAAACTGCTTTGCAACACCTTTGATTGCTTCGGGAGAATTTTCTTTTGCCGAAAGCTTTAGGTTGCCCAATGCTTTCGCATCTAATGCAAACTGATTACTGACATCAGTTGCTGACCGGGTATCAATTGGTGATGCCATACTATTAGCTTAAATAATCTCAATTTCAGCATGCAATGATCCGGCCGCCTTAATAGCTTGGATGATGGCAACCAGATCTTGTGGGGTTGCGCCAATTGCATTGAGCGCCCTCACAACCTCAGTTAAAGATGCCCCGGTTGCCAACTGTATGACGCTGCCAGGCGCTTGATTCAGGCTGACTTGCGATACCGCCGACTCAACGGTTCTGCCTGCAGCAAATGCATTAGGTTGACTAATGACAGGTGTAGTACTAATAACTACTGTCAAATTACCATGAGCAACAGCACATTCTTCCAAGCGAACAGCCTGATTCAGAACAATGGAGCCTGTTCGCGCATTCAGAATGACCTTCGCTATACCCTTAGCGGTAGTGACATCAATGTTTTCTAGTTCAGATAAAAACTTAACGCGATCACCCTGCTCTACTTCAGAAGATTTAATATTAATGACTCGAGCATCCATAGCTAGGGCAATATTCTTACCAAATTTCTTATTAATTGCCATGGCAATGGTATTGGCATTAGAGAAATCTGAATTTTTTAGCTCTAAATTGACAAAGTTTGCCTGAGCAAGCTCATATGGAACTAAACGTTCAACCGTAGCACCTGCTGATATGCGTCCGGCATTTAATTGATTGATAGTGGCAGAGCTTCCATTTGCAGATGCGGACGCACCCCCAATGACGATATTGCCCTGTGCCATGGCGTAGATTTGGCCATCAGCACCTTTCAGCGGGCTCATTAGCAAAGTTCCACCTCTGAGAGTCTTTGCATTACCCATGGCAGAAACAGTGACATCTAAGTTTTGACCAATTTGGGCAAATGGAGGGAGTGTCGTTGTCACGATCACAGCAGCTACGTTTTTGAGCTGGATCTGTGTAAAGGTGCCAGGAGGAAGGGTGATGCCTAAAGACTGCAACATACTTAAGGTGGTCTGAATGGTAAATGGGGTTTGGGTTGTTTGGTCACCAGTACCATCAAGTCCAACTACCAATCCATAACCAATTAATTGGTTACCACGCATACCTTGCAGATTAACTAAATCTTTAATTCTCTCAGCCTGAACAGATGACGTGAATACTAGACAGCCAAACATCAACAAAGCCGCCAAGAAAGAGCCTACCTTGAGAGAGAATGATGGGAGCCTTAAGGACTGGAGTAGCATGTTGATCTTAATCAAAAAGGAAGGACGCTATAAAAGAAGCGGGTTATTGCACTACTAATATATGAAGCATCCATAAAATTATTTGAGCGGAATTCAAAGCGAGCATCAGCGATGGTATTTGAAGAAACAGCATTATCTGTGGTTATCATTGCGGGGTTAACCACACCAGATAATCTAATAAATTGTGTCCCTTGATTGCCCCCCAATTGCTTTTCTCCGGCAACAACTAAAAATCCATTTGGCATAACTTCAGTAACAGTTACTGAAATAGAGCCAGTAAATACGCTGCTAGAAGCACCACTATTTTTAACCTCAGCTGAATTAGAGTTACTGATAGTCCAGGTAGGTTGAACATTATCTCCATTCAGATTTTGAGATGATGAGTCCGCAGTTCCAGCTTTATCATTTTTATCATTAAGGCTATTTGATGCAGATGTATTATCAGAGATAATCACTGTCAATATGTCACCAACACGCTTTGCCTTAATTCCCTCGAATATAGGCTTATATGAGCCGACATTAAAGATTGAGCCCGCAGGAGGTGTGTACCTCACCGGTAGAGTCTTTTGAGGGCCATCATTCTTGGTGATAGTTGTAGGATCTACTGACACGCAAGCAGAAAGCAATCCAATCAGGATTGCTGATAGCCCTTTAAAAGCTGTTGAAACGAGGATATCTAACGCAGATTTCATCATATACCTAATTGAGATTAGCCCATTTGACCCAGTTTTTGGAGCATTTGGTCGGAGGTTGTAATTGCCTTACTGTTAATCTCATACGCGCGTTGGGTTTGAATCATATTTACCATTTCTTCAACCACGTTCACGTTTGAAGTTTCCACGAATCCCTGTACAAGAACACCTGCGCCACTTGAGCCCGGCGATAAAGTAGTGGGAGTCCCGGATGCAGCTGTTTCAACGTAGAGATTCTCACCCTTGGCTTGTAAGCCTGCTGGGTTAATAAAAGTAGCCAGCTGAATAGTTCCAACCTGAGTAACAGCTACACTGTTTGGTAGTGTGATGGATACTACGCCGTCCGCTGCAACAGTAACGGATTGTGCATTTGTAGGCACAGTAATTGCAGGAGAAAGTGGATGGCCACTCGAGTTCACCACATTGCCATTGTTATTGATCTGGAAACTACCATCACGGGTATAGGAAATAGACCCATCAGGCATCGAGATTTGAAAGAATCCAGAGCCGTTGATCGCTAAATCATTATTGTTATTAGTTTGCTGCAAGTTGCCCTGAGTAAAAATACGCTCTGTTGCAACTGGCTTAACACCAGTACCAACTTGCAATCCAGTGGGTAACTGGGTTTGCTGGGTAGACTGGGCGCCCGGTTGACGAATATTTTGATACAGCAAGTCCTCAAAAACAGCGCGGCTCTTTTTAAAACCATTAGTACTCACGTTAGCCAAGTTATTGGATATCACATCCATTTGAGTCTGCTGTGCCTCTAAACCTGTCTTAGAAATCCATAGTGATCGTAACATTATCTTTCCTTTAGTTTATTCAGTGCAGTCAATTACGCGAGGCGAAACAGTTGTGCAGCTTGTTGATTATTATTTTCAGCTTTTTTTGCTAACATCAACTGGGTATCAAATTGTCTTGCCAGTGAAATCATATTCACCATCGAACTCACAACACTAACGTTACTGTTTTCAAGTGCGCTGCCTACGACTCTGACGTTGATATCGGCAGCTGTTGGCGATAGATCCCTGTTGTTAAATAGTCCATCCAAACCACGAACTAAATTTGCCTCATCTGGGTTTACCAGCTTTAGCGTATCAATTGGAGTGGAGGCACGCCCAGCAACAGATTCATCCACGCTTGAAACGGTTCCATCCGAGCCAATCGATACAACGACGTTTGGCGGAATAGTGATCGGGCCACCAGCGCCCAATACATTTAAGCCATCTGCAGTCTGCAAAATACCGTTATCACTTACTCTAAAGGAACCATTTCGTGTAAGTCCCTCACTACCATCTCTACGTTGAACTGCAAACCAACCCTTACCCTCGATGGCAACATCGAGTGGACGTCCTGTTTGCTGAATAGATCCCGGTGTAAAGTCAGTACCAGTAGTTGCGCTCGCAACAAATGCTCGAGTGTCAGCCCCTGGACCATTTACTGGAACAGAACGAAAGGAATCTACTTGGGCTTTGAAACCAAAAGTTGATACGTTCGCTAAATTATGCGAATTAGTAGCCTGCTGATTCATGATCTGCTCTAAGCCACTTGCAACGGTATATATTGCTTTATCCATATATTTATTAACTATCCTTTATTGAAAAGAACGTTAGCCGCCCATCGCAATTAAGGTTTGATAGTTTTGATTCTCAAGCTTAATCGCTTGAGCGTTGGCTTGATATGCCTGCTGAGCAGCCAGTAACTTCACCATATCGCCAGTCTGGTCCGTATTAGAGGCCTCTAGAGAAGATCCTGTGAGCGTTCCAACACCTTCCGAGCCTGCAACGCCAATCGTAGGCTCACCAGAAGCAGCAGTCTCGTACCAAGAGACATTTCCTTGAGAGCGCAAGCCATTGTTATTGGCAAAAGTAGCTAGTGCAATCTGAGCAATATCGAAGGTACTACCATCATTGTAGATCCCTGTAATAATGCCACTACTACCGATACTGAAATCAACTAGATATGCTGCGGTGACACCCTCAACGGTGACCTCAACATCAGGTGGGAGACCACCAAGCGGGGACCATAAATCTACCAAAATCGTACTGTCCTCGTCACCAGTGCCTGTGGCCACTAAGGTGCCGTCACCATCAGGCTCAGCAAATGTATAGTTGCCCAGGGTTCCTGAAAAGTCTCCGGAGTCACTAGTTGAGCCATCGTTTGCATAGTTGTAAAAAATGTCCGCAAGATCAATCGTTGAGATCTGTGAACCTGAAGTATTGGTAAAAGTTAAGCCACCTAATGTGACATATCCTTCGGCCTGCAGAGGATAAAAGGTAATAGTGTCTTCCTCGTATACACGAGTTGCAGTATCCGGATTAATGTCATAGGTGCTCAAATCAATCTCTGCCGGAGTACCCGTTGCCGTCACCGTACCATCTGTTGCAGCGGTATAGCCCATGACATACTGGCCGCTACTATTGACTAAATAGTTCTCACTATTTTGCAAGAAATGTCCATTACGAGTGTATGAAGTCAGCTCTAAAGTACTGTCATAAGTAATGAAAAAACCTGGCCCTGAAATTGCCGCATCTAACGATGTATTTGTGCTGGTAATTGATCCTTGAGCAAATGACTGCTTAATATTGGAGATCATTACGCCATCACCTGTCTGACTTCCTGCTCCTGCATTAGCCGCATTCAGATGGGTCGCCAATACATTACTAAAATCTGTACTAGCAGACTTATAACCGTAAGTAGTTACGTTGGCAATATTCTTACCCAATACACTTAAGTTTTCTGAAGCAGCTTGAAGCCCACTTAATCCTGTTTCAAAAGCCATAACAGTCTCCTTAATGAAATTTATTGAATTTGAACAACGCTTGACAATGATGTAGTGGTACCATTTCCAAGAACTAACTGGGTAGCACCACTCTTCGGATCATTTCCAACTGCATTAACTTTGGCATAAGTAAGTCCAACACCATTCACAGACTTACCACCCGTGTTTGCTGCGACCTGCAATGTATATGCTCCATCTGGCAATGCTTTGCCAGTCTGGTCTTTACCATTCCAAGTCAAAGGAATCACGCCAGCGCCTTGAGTTCCTAGATTCATGCTGTCCACAGTCTGGCCAGCAGCATTTCGGATAGAGACCATGACGCTGCTAGCAGCGGTAGGAAGCTGCACAGCAAATGCTGAATCACCATTAACTAAATTAAATGCTTTACCTGGCGCAAGAACGCTTTTCCCGATCAAGCTTGATGCTTGATATGTTTGACCAGATTGCAGGGTTTTAGACATTTCTGCCATCGATGAATTTAACTGGTTAATGCCATCTACAGTGCTGATTTGGGCTAACTGACTCGTCATCTGTGAGCTATCCATTGGATTCGTTGGATCTTGATATTTAATCTGAGCCACCAACATCGTCATGAATTGATCTTGAATTTTTTTACCACTAGAAGCAACAGCTGCGTTTGCAGCAGCACCAACATTACTAGTTTGGTTGAGGTTTGAGACTGTAGTTGTCATATATTAAGATCCGCTTAGGATTGACCAATAGAAAGGGTTTTTTGTAGCATGGCTTTTGCAGCATTCATCGTTTCAACACTATTCTGGTAGGAGCGTGTTGTAGAGATCATATTGACCATCTCTTGTGTGACATTCACATTCGGCATCGTCACATATCCCTCTTTATTTGCTAAAGGATTACCTGGCTGATATGACATGCGCGGTGGAGTTTGATCTTCAATCACTTTATCAACAGCAACACCGTGGAAGTTTGATCCATCAATGGACGCAGACTTAAAGCTCACTTGCTTTGATTTATAAGGCGTTCCATCAGCACCAGTAATCGTCTCTGCGTTGGCCAAATTACTAGCAACGGTATTCAATCGCTGAGACTGTGCACTGAGTGCAGAGCTGGAGATGTTAAAGACATTAAATAATGACATGATTTATCCTTTGATAAACGTTATGGTTGTAACGCAATATTCATTTCTTTAAGGCGTGCGTTGATCATCATCACACTAGCCTCATAACGTAGTGCATTGTTTACGAACGCAGAGCGTTCAACGTCAGCATCGACAGTATTTCCATCTGCGCTATCTTGCACAACGGAGCGATATAGCAAATCACTTGAATCTACTGCACCAACATCAGCAACACCCTCACCCTTAAAATGCAAGGGCGAAGTGGTGTTTAGCTGTGGAGCGCCATTTTTCTTACCTGAAACCTCAGCACTGCTTTCGAGAGCTTTTTGCATAGCCGACTTAAAGTCGATATCTCGGGCCTTAAAATTAGGCGTATCCACATTGGCGATATTTGCAGCTAGAATCTCTTGACGGTGAGCACGAATTCTCAGAGCTGCTGCATTAAAATCTAATAGTTGGTCTAAACCATTCATCTCCGCTCCTTACCTATTCTTCACGCTTGAAGATCATTTAACAACGACATTGCAACAATGTAGTTCTCCAGTAAGCGATTTGAATGTGGAATAAGAGGCAGAATTCCTATCCTTATTCACCTATTGGGCTAAAGCCGGCTTCGTACAATGTCCATCTAGGCATTTCGGGGTATTAATACCGCAACCACTTCAGACTCAACGGGGATTGAATATGAATACGACATTAGGCAATTGTTCATTTAAACAATATAAACTATTGATTAATAAGGGTATTTCATTAATGAGCTTGGTGTTCGCCACTTTAGTAGTGGTTCAGCCCTCCTTCGCCCAAAACCAAACTCCGCAGTGGCAAGATACCAAGGTTCTTGACCAAAAAGTGGCCGCCTTTTTAAAGACGCAAAGTGCAGGCTCCCCTGGGAAGACTGAAGTTTCAGCTCATCCAATCGATAAAAACCTCAAATTAAGCTTTTGCCCCTCTCCTCAGGTGTTTTTTCCTTCGAATAGCAAGGCCTGGGGGAAAACAACCGTTGGCATCCAGTGCGGACAGCCGAATAACTGGAATATTTACGTAGAAGCTACTGTCAGTATTATTGGCGACTATGTAGTAGCTGCAAACAACCTAACTCAAGGGCAAAGCCTGACTTCATCAGATCTCATGCTCCAAAAAGGGGATTTAACTACCCTACCTACAGGCTTCTTTACCGATACATCAGCTGCAGTTGGAAAAGTTGCACGCGTTTCTCTTGCTAGTGGTAGCGTTATTAAGCAGGAAATGCTCAAAATGCCTATTATTGTTGCTCAGGGTCAAAATGTCAGGGTCAATGGTATTGGGAAAGGCTTTTCAGTTTCAACAGAGGGACAAGCCCTCACAAACGCAGTTGAGGGTGAATTAGTGAAAGTCAGAGTGCCCAACGGAACGATTATTTCAGGAATAGCCAAAAATAATGGCCAAATTGAGGTAGTTATTCGCTAGGAAGCTAAAGTTTTGCCAAAATTGGCCGTAGGAGAGATGGCAAGCACATATGTATTGCATAAATGGTTGGACTAGAATTAGAGTGAATATATGAAGATTAACGAACAGATCAATAAAGGCATTAACCATGCGGTTGATAAGCCGGATGCGTCCGTTGAAACTCAACCTAGCAATAGCCCGATTCAAACCCCCGTCGTCGCCAAAAACGATGTTACGACGGCAACCATGTCAACAACTCTCCAATCTATTCAGTCACTCGTCTCTAGTGGGCCAGTTTTTGATGCCAAAAAGGTTGAAGCGCTTCGTAATGAAATTGAATCCGGTAAATTTGTTGTAGATACTGGCAAGGTTGCTGATGGCTTAATCTCTAACTCGATCAGCGCACTCACAGCCGGTAAAAAGACTTAGTCTTGAATGGTGACTGATGAGTGAAGCACTCACTGCACTAGCAGCCCTCTATCAAAATCGCGCCAAAGCAGTTGACACGAAGATTGCTTCGATCAACACGCAGATCAGCGATGGAAAAAAAGTATTAAATGCAACGGAATTAACTGAGGTTGCTAATCTATCTAAAAAAGTAACGAGCTACGCGACCCCCGAAGCCAGCATCAAGAATGCAAAGTCTGTTGTGTCACTTGCGCAAACAGGCCTCACATCAGTCACAGGTTATTTAAAGCAAATGATGCAAATGGCCCAAATGGCCAGCGCACCAGGTATTTCTAGCTCTGATTTAATGAACTTTAATGTTCGATTCTTGGCTATTTTTAATAAGATCGGTAAAGCAGCAACTAGTGCGAGCTTCAATGGTAGTAACTTGTTAAGTGGAACTGCGGGTCTGAACGTTAATACAGGGCTTAATCGAGACGCAGCCTCTAGGATGCACATCAACCCAGTAAATATCTATGGAATGATGACCGCTGGGATACTGACAGGTGTCTCCATCGATACACCACAAAAAGCTGTGCAGGCGATTACTCAAATCTCTGGGGCTCTCACTCAAATTCGAAACGGAGAAATGGCCCTAAAGCAATCCGATAAAACGCTTGATAAGAAAAGTACTGAGATTAAGGCCAGTATTAATTCAAATATTTCTCAAATTAAAACAATGGAAAGTGTTGATATTGCAAAGCTTCAGGCGCAGCTGAAGGATTTGTACTTCCAACAGAAAATAAATTACAACATCGTTAGTCAATTAAACGATTCTGCCTCGTCCTCTCTATAAATTTAAAAAACTACTAAAGTTTTTTTAACTCAGGCCGTTAATTAAGATATAAATCAAATTACTTCTTCGGAAGTAAAGTTAAGCTAGTTTATCTAGCGCATTGCACTGTTGATGTGGTCTACGTATCGCTCACTGATGCTTTTTTGTAGGTTAGCATTTTTTATGCATTGGGCATAAAAGTGCTTTGGTATGAATTGCGTAAGCAAGGCATACGCTTAATCTAAAGGAAAGTATTTTATGAGCTCACCATTTAACATCACTTCATTGACATCCACATTGACTGGAAGTCTGAATAAAGTAACAAGAGAAATTAATTCTGTTCAAACTCAATTGGCTACTGGCAAGGGTGAATTAAATCCTGCGTACTCTGGCGAAATTACACGTTTGTCTTCCCAAGTTAATAAATATGATGCGGCAACCAAGGGAATTGGCCAAGCGCAAAACGTTGTGACAGTTGGCTTGACAGGCTTACAAACAGCAACTGACCTCATTCAGCAGATGGAAGCATTGGCATTACAAGCTACCAGCGGAACAATGAGTGCAACTGATTTAACATACCTTAACACTACGTTTAATCAACTGGCTCAACAAATTAATAGTGCAGCTACAAACTCGTCCGTAAACGGCGTAAACTTACTGACTGGTACAGCAGGATTTAGCGTATTGTGCGGCGTTGATACGACCACATCATTTAGCGTTGCAGGTATGAACTTGACATCGATTGCCGCTACTTGTACTGGTCTTGCAATCTCAACCACTGCACTAGCGTCAGCTGCAATTACCAGCTTGACCTCCCAGCTTACACTGATTAGCGCTGGACAATCTTCATTGAGCGCCAGCAACGGTGGACTAACTGCCCAGGCAACTCAGGCACAAAGTCTTTCCGATGGATTGCAAAATACAATTGACTCGATCAATAATATTGACCCAACTGCCCTTCAGGCAAGATTGCAGGCCCTGAATAATCAACAGGCAATTGACTACTACTTGATTACCCAAATGAATCAAGCGGCAGCTGCAATGCTCGCAATATTCAGATAAGTAGCTTGATTTAAGGAAAAAGCCAGGTAAAACCTGGCTTTTTTTGCTTTTTAGCCCCCAAAAAGATAAATAGGGCCAGAAAAGTCTGTTTAATATGATGATTAAATACCCTAATAAATCAATAATATACGTGTAAGTTTTAATTAATAACGTAAATTTTTGTAAACATTACCACAGGGTAAATTAAACATGACCAAGATTACAGATTTGTCTACAACTCTTTCTCACGGAGTAAAACAGGTTGAGAAAGAGATCAATGAAATCAGTACGGCACTGGCAACAGGTCGTGCACCATTAAACCCGGGTAATAGCAGCGAGGTTACGCGTTTATCTTCCCAAGTGAACAAGTATAAGACAACTGAACACAGTCTCGGTCAAGTACAAAACGTAATTAACGTAGCGCAGACTGGCTTAGTCTCTGCCGTTGATCTTTTGCAACAGATGGAATCATTAGCAAACCAAGCAGCTAGCGGAACCCTAAGTGGTACCGATATGGAAGCCATCAATACTACCTTCACACAACTAGCCTCGCAAATTGCGAATATTGGCGAAAACGCTGATGTTAACGGTCAAAACTTACTTAACAACACCTCAGGCTTCTCTGTGATGTCAGGCATTACAACAAGCAGCCTGATTACAATCTCCGGATTAGACTTAACTGCAATTGCAGCCACCTGTACTGGTCTTAGCATTACGAGTGTTCAGGGTGCGTATACCGCTATTACAACATTAACGTCGCAACTATCACTTATTAGTGCTGGGCAATCAACATTTAGCGCAGCAACAGTTGGTATTAAGGCCTATCAATCAGAAGCGAATGCATTATCAACAGGACTACAAGCAACAATTGATTCGATTTACAACATCGACCCAACTGCATTGCAAGCTAGACTGCAGCAGCTAAATAACCAACAATCCATTGACTATTATTTGGTGACACAGATGAATCAACAAGCGGCTGCAGTATTAACCATCTTTAGATAATTCATCTTCATAAATAAAATTGGATGTAGGATATAGGCCAACACAAGAGTTCCCTCTTGCACCCTAGAAGCCTATAACTACGGACATTATGTTTACATCAAATAATCCTCTAAAGACCTACGTCGATATTGACAACAATATCACTGGGGCAGATTTTGAGAAAAAATGGTTCGAGTCAGTCATCGCCCTGCTCAGGAAAATACAAGCTGGTGAATTTGATGCGGTGATGACCCATAAGAAGCTGCTTGAGATCTCAGAGGGATTGCAGTGGATACAGGAGAACTTAAACGAAAAGTTAAGTTCACAACATAGAACACTTTTAAAGTCTATCTACAGCACCTCTATTCAGATCATGAATGGTGCAATCCAAACTAGAAATACTGAGTATTTGGGCATTGTGATTGCATGTCTTGAAACGGTTGTCCAGCCCTACTATAGAAAATCTGACTCAGACAATAAATAATTAAAAATTGAGTATTAAAAAATGAATACAGCAACTAGTCCAGCTACAAAGGAAATGATAATCTCCAGAGGACTAGAGAGCTTCATTAGTGGATCATATTCTCAAGCGACAATGTATTTTGAAGAGATCCTAAGCGACACACCAAATGATCCAGATGCACTTCATCATTTAGCAGGTTGCCAGATTCAGCTACAGGAATTTGAATCAGCTCTAAAAACAATTCAAAAAGTACTCAATATAGAATCAAAAAATTCATTAGCTTGGTTCAGACTAGGTCAAATCCATTACATCTGTAAGCGCTATGAGTTAGCAGTAGATTCGTTTGGCAAAGCAATTGAAATCAAACCCGATTTCGCAGACGCATGGTTTATGGGTGGTCAGGCATTAATACAAAATGGCGCGATTAACGATGGCATGCTTGCCCTCGAAAATGCACTCTTACTGAATTCTTCATCGGTCATTTTTAATGAGATTTTTGCAAAGCACTATATTGATCATAAACGTGATGTTGGAACACTTGTCATAACCGGAGGCATTGGCGACATATTGCTTTGCTTACCATTTCTACTGCAAAACAAAGATCTACATTTAAAAATTAATGTTCTAACCCACTTTAAGGGTGCTAAAAGAATTTTTGATTCGCTTTCAATTCCAGTTAATAAAATTGCATACTACTCAAATGATGCGGAGCGACTAAAGCTACAACCAGAAATTATTGGTCCCAGAGAGTTTTATCCTTGTCCAAAAAGATGGTTTTTAGATATAAACCCATTTGACTCAAAAATTATTAGCTTAGATAGCGCTCGTCCCACAATTGGAGTGCAGCTAGGCGGGAGTGCAATATCGATTGATATGCAAAGTAAGATTGGGCTGCCAAAAAAATCTTTGCCTGTAAGTCTGCTGCAAAATATTCTTTCGATAAATGCATTCAATGTCATTCTTTTTGGCTCAAAAGAAGAAATCGAATCATACGGGCTTCTCGAGAATAAACACTTGCATCATGCAAGCTACCAAAATATTGATGAAAGCTTGTCCCTGGTTTCACTGTGCGACTGCTTTGTGGGCAGCGATAGCGCCATTAAATCGATAACTGCAATGCTACAAATCCCGACATTCGTTTGGATGGGGGACTACCAAGACCCATATCGCGATACTAATTTTATTGACCCATTTGCGAAGAAAAATGTATTTGAAATTTTTAGATATAGGGATATTACGCAGGATGAAGCAGTAGGCACAAAGAAAACGTTTAAATTTTTTAACAATATTGGGTTGATTGAAAGCATCCCCAATCTACCCCTCAAAGAAGATGTAAAAAAGATAGATTTGGAAATAAATAACATTTTGAATCACGAGAATCAAAATCAGTTTATCTCCAGTCGTGGACTCCTAAAATCTTGCAACTCTCACAACAGAAAACCTATCTCAAGTAATGCTCATATAGACGATGACTTGCTACGAGAGCATAAAAATGGTGGAAGCATCTACATTTGTACAGATGCATTACTAAATTTTTCAATCAATTATTTACCTAAGATTACAGAAACTTTTACTTTATTAAGTGGTGATAGTGACATTAGGGTGGATTCCTCAATGTTAAATGTTCCACAAATTAAAAGTATTTTGAGTCATCCAAAATTGCGTCAATGGTATGCGCAAAATCTAGATGTAGATCACGCTAAGATTCAGCCTCTCCCTATAGGCATGGATTACCACACGATGCATGAGAAACCGAATTTCTGTGGTCCGGGCATCCAATCGGCACTATCACAAGAGCAAGATTTATTAGAGGTGATTAATACTTCTAAAAATTTTAAAGAAAGAAAATTTCTAGGCTATTGCAACTGGAGTAATTCTATAAACAATCACGATAGAGCTTTGTGTATAGAGCGAATACAAAAAGAACTATGCTATTTTGAACATGCATCAATTCCAAGAATAGAAACTTGGAAGAATCAAGCTAATCATATGTTTGTTATCAGTCCTGAAGGTATTGGCATGGACTGCCATAGAACATGGGAGGCACTTCTACTAGGGTGCGTTCCAGTAGTTAAGAAAAATAATCACAATCTGTTTAAAAATTTGCCTGTATGGGAGGTAAATGATTGGAGTGAATTTAACGCTACCAATATTTTAGAAAAAATTCAGTATTTCTGCGAACTGGAATTTGATTACTCCGCACTATTTTTAAGCTACTGGTCCAGTCTTTCTGGGTCCTCCAGCAAATTTGATCTCAAAAGGGCGAAAATAACTGGCTATAGAGAATTGATCGTAGATAATTAATCAAATAGCTCAGAAAAAATTACCCAGGAGCGAAGTCGTGCAAATCTAATCACATAACTTCTTAGACTCTCCAAAATAATAGATCCTCTGATGCCCCATCGTTTGAGTTTAGAAATTGTAGGACTTCAAGCGAGGAAACATTCTTCCCAGGCATCTTTTCAAACATTTTACAGGGAAAAGAATCTAACATACGAATGAAAGAATCTACATCGTAATCTTTACCTTCAATTCTCCATAACTCAATAACACCACACTTCACTCTAGACCAAAATGATGGTTCAATTGCGGAAATAATAGTTTCATCATACCCCTGTGTATCCGATTTGTAGATAAATTCTCCCTCAAAAGAGTTCATCCATTTTATCGATTCCTCAGCTGCATTCTTAACATCAACGTTAATCTGACCATGCATTTCAGACATGGCATTTTTATTAAGTGAATAATTACCATTATTATTCGGGTCTAAATAAAATTCTAGGGTTGCATTTTTAGTGCCCAGACCATACATATTCATTTCAATATCTCTAATATTTGAGAGATTTTTTAGGAGCAGAGAGAAGTTATTGGGGTGTGGCTCATATGCAAAAACTTTATTAATTTTCTTAAAAATATTGAGAGACTGTCTCGTATATAACCCAATATTTGCACCAATATCAATCAAAGCATAAGATTCATTTCCACCTCTAATGACTTCATTCATCATATGAATTGTTTGCGGAAAATATTGTTTTGTTAACAATGTTTCCATTCCAATATATGTGTCAAGTGGAAGATGAAGACTTGCCGGGCTTTTTCCATCATTCAGCAAATAGAGGGGGGAGACCTCTTCGGGATGTATAACTAGCTCCCTAACCTGAAACAAGTTCGCCAATAGTTTTAAGTTAATTGGTAAAGATCCTTGAAATGACTTAATGAGATCATTAGAGTCAATATTCATATATTTCCTTCAAATAAAAGAATTATTGAGAACTCAATTTATTGAGCTCATCATGCATTGCGTTTAAAACTCCATCCCAGTCGCCCTGCTCTTTTTGCCTGAACAATCTAACTGATTTGTACCAAGGTGAGTCTTCACGCTCCTGGAACCAACGCCAGCAGGTGTCAAAACGATTTAAGATCCAGGTTGGTTTTCCAAGTGCGGCGGCTAAATGTGCTGTTGATGTATCTACTGCAATTACTAAGTCCAGATTTTCAATCAGCGCTGCTGTATCAGTAAAGTCATTCAGCTCGCTTGTATAGTTGATGATATTTGGCCCATTCCAACCATTCTTTTGAACTTCAATCAACTCAGATTCTGCTGGATCCCCTTTTTGAAGACTATAGAATTTAGCATCAATGTCTTTGAAAATAGTGAGCTTTTCTAGCGGGAGATTTCGCCTATTATTTGTTGCCCAAACCTCTGGTTGATCGGGTCTAAATCCACCTGACCAGACTAAGCCAATACGCATCTTATCTTTACTACCAAGCTTCTTAGCCCAATACTCAGTTTTAGTCGGATCAGATGGTATGTATGATATCGAACTTGGAATTGTTTCTAGAGTAGTTTGAAATGCATGGGGAAGGCTCATTAAGGGGCAATAGTAATCATATGACTCAGCCGGTTCAATGCCTGTTGTTGTCATACCAGCAACACCTTCAAGGCCTTTCATTAAAGCCAATAATGGCTTTTGTACCTCAAAGATCACCTTTGCGCCTAATTTAGATAGCATTGGCACATAACGACAAAACTGCAATGTATCACCAAGTCCTTGCTCGCTAACTACTAAAATTGTTTTGTTTTCTAATGACTCTTTGCCTAGCCATAATGGCTTATTGAAGACTCTATTGGTAAGCACTCCGGACTTGGATGCCCTTCTACGCCACTCGTATTCTTTCCACCCCTCCAAGTATTTACCTTGAGTCAGAAAGACTAATGATCGATTCCAGCTTGCATCAGCCATAGTGCTAGGATCTTCGATAGCATGATCAAAATGCAAGACGGAGAGCTCTAACTCTTGTAATTCATGAAAAATGACGCCCAAATTATTATGGGGCTGAGTAAAGTGATTCTTTTTACTAATGGCAGTCTGATAATCCTTAATCGCTGCATCGTAATCCTGCATCTTTTGCAAGGTTACACCACGGTTAAAGTAGGCCTCAGCAAAATCCCCCTTAAGATCAATTGCCTTGGTATATTGCATAATCGCTGCATCAGGCTGATTAATCTCCTGAAAAACCAACCCTAAATTTGAATAGGCATCCGCATAATCCTTTTTTAAGGATATTGCGACATAAAAGCTGGCCATTGACTCAGCAAATTTGCCAAGATCTTTGAGTATGACGCCACGATTATTCATCGCCTCTACATAATCAGGTTTTAATTCCAAGGCCCTGTTGTAAGCAATAATTGCTTCATCGAAACGCTTTAAGCCCTGCAAGATAAGACCTCTATTACAGTGTCCTTCTGCAAAGGCTTCATTAACCTCGAGCGCCTTATCTAGAGAGGCAAGCCCAGATTCCAAATCGCCAAATGAACGATAAATAATTGCCTTATTACTACAAGCTTCGATGTGGTCTGGTCTGATGCTCAGGGCCTTGTCATAAGCCTTGATTGCATCATCCAATTGGCCGGTTTCCTGAAGGAGAACACCTTGATTAAAGTGGGCTTCAGAATAATTGGGCTCCAATTTAAGTGCAGTATGGTAACTATCAAAAGCCTGTTCAATCTTTCCCTGCGCCCTGTACACCACCCCAAAGGAATTATGCAACTCAGGCAAATTAGGATTGATATCAAAAGCTAGTTGTAATTTTTGAGTAGCTTCGTCATCTCGTCCCATTCTCTGTAAAAGTAAGCCTGCTTTGATGATGGCTTCAATACAGTTCTTTTCGATTTTGATGGCCGAATCATACGCTTTTAATGCGTCATCTAGACGGCCAATTTCTTGTAGTAAGTTTGCTTGGTTTAAATATGCAGCTAAATAATTTGGATTGATTGTTATTGCATTTTGATAACATCTCACAGCAGTTTCATGCTCTCCTAGCTGATTTAGGACAACGCCACGATTATTATGAGCCTCAAAATGGTTGGGGTTAATTTGTATTGCCTTACCATAACTAACTAAGGCGGCCTCATAAAATCCCATTTCCTTAGATACAACGCCATGGTTATTCAATACATCAGGCTCGGTATCATTAATTTCAATTGCCCTACTTAAATAATTTAAGGCACTTGCAAAATCTTTATTTTGCGCACTGATCATTCCCGATAATTGCAATGCATGAAAATTATCTGGGTAAGATTTCAGAATATCTTGATATATTCTTAGTGCATCTTCCAGGCGACCTGCGCCCTGCCTTTCAAGACCTAATTTTAATTTATTAGAGATCAATTGCTTATTTTCAAACTTTGCCATGGTGGTTACTTCGCCTTCAAAATAGACTGGGAGGCGGTGATGCCCTGTTCGAGGAAATGGCGATAAGCCGGTGCTAGTGATGGCATCATCAATGAGAAAACAATAAATCCGACACAAATCGTAATTGGAAAGCCGATACCAAAAATATTTAACTGTGGAGCTGCTCTCGTGAGCACACCCAATGCAATATTGGTAATGAGTAAGGCAGCAATCATTGGCAATGCAATTTGTAAGCCAATACTAAAAATTTGTGATCCCCAATTGGCAATCGCCATGCCATTAATTGAGGTGACCTCCATTGCAATGGGAAATGAGTGAAAGCTATCTACAAGCCCAGAGACCAGCATCAAATGGCCATTGATACTCAAAAATACCATCATGGCAAGAATGTTCATCATCGAACCGATAACTGGGGTTGTATTTTGAGTTTGTGGATCAAAAAAGGTTGCAAAACCAAATCCCATCATGAGGCCACTAATTTGTCCTGCCATCTCGATACCGGTAAAGATAATCTGCGCAGTCAAGCCCATAGCCAAGCCAATGAGGATTTGCTGAGCCAATATCAATACACCATTCAAAGATAGAATATCGATCCTTGGTACGCTTGGTACTGCAGGAATAATGATTAAGGCCAGCAATACTCCAAAAGCAACTTTTACCGGAGCAGAAAAAGACTTACTCGAAAAAAAGGGGGCGATAGCAATGAAGCCCAAAATGCGCGTCAATGGCAACATCAGGCCAAAGACCCATGTTTCAAAGATGTGGCTATTGAAAGTAAGCATGCGCTGCCGTGGCTTAGATCAATTATTTAAAAATTGAAAATTAGTGAAAGACTTACTCATAAAGTCCACTAATACTGAAATCATCCAGGGGCCGGCAATAATCATCGTGGCCAAAACAGCGACTAATTTTGGAATGAACGTTAAGGTTGCTTCGTTAATTTGAGTCACTGTCTGAAAAATACTTACAATCAAGCCTACTATTAAAGCGACCAACAGCAGTGGAGCACCGACAGTCAAAGTCACTTCCATTGCGGTTCTACCGATATTCATGACTGCTTCTGGAGACATATTTTTCCCTTACTGGTAGTTAGCGAAAGCTATTTGCTAATGATCCGATGAGCAATTGCCAGCCATCCACCAATACAAAAAGCATTAATTTAAATGGTAAAGAGACTATGGATGGAGGCAACATCATCATGCCCATCGCCATCAGGACGCTAGCTACCACCATGTCTATGACTAAAAATGGGATAAAAATACTAAAACCTATTTGAAATCCGGTTTTAAGCTCGCTAGTCATAAAGCTAGGAATCAAAACACTCATTGGGATTTCATTAGGGTTGGCAACCTTTTTGCCAGCTAGATTGAGAAACATTGCTAAATCTGCTTCACGGGTTTGCTTCAACATAAACTCGCGAATTGGTACAGAACCCTTATCTAGAGCTTGCTGCATGGTAATTTTATTTTCACTCAGTGGCTTATAAGCTTCACCATATACCCTATCCAAGACAGGACTCATGATGAAAAATGTCAAGAAAAGAGCAAGACCCAGCAATATTTGATTAGGCGGCGCTGATTGCGCGCCAATTGCCTGACGAAGCAATGAAAGAACAATGATGATCCTCGTAAAACTAGTCATCATCAACACAATGGTTGGCAAAAATGATAATGCCGTTAATAAAATTAGAGTCTGCAGACTCAAACTGTAGTTCTGGCCACCATTAGCAGTTGCAGAGCTAGTAAATACGTTCAAGGCAGAATTATCAGCTGCAAAGCATGTGACGCTAATTAAAGTGAGCGCTGAAAATAGCGCTAAATGGGATTTGACCTTTGAAAAGGATTGCATATTCATTTCTTGAGCAACCTTTTAAATATTTCAGTAAGGGCTGGATTAGCCATCGCTACTACACGCTCAAAAGACTGAGATTCCTCGATTACCGGGCGAGATTCAAATCGAAAGCGATCGTTCTTAGAAACGATCGGTGACTCAATATGTGCCTCTGATTCTTCATTTGACTCCAGGGCAACGGTCTGATCAGAGGCTATCGAAATGGTATTTGAACTTGTATGCTCAAAATCTGAGATCTTGAAGTTACCTAAGGAATTAATATTTCCTGGGGTCACTCCAGTCACAATCCAGTGACCAGCGAGTTCAACAACAACAAGGCGCTCACGCGATCCAAGATTTACCCCACCAACAATTTTTGCTACAGAATGACCGCCAATTTTTGAGTTGTTAAAGCGCTTCATCAACCATGCAAAAGCACCGATCACACCAAGCACAATCAGCAAACCAAAAACCACTCGAAATGGGCTAGAGCTGTCATCAAAACCAGCCCCTTGCGCCATCTGAGCAAGTGCCAGACTTGGAGTTAGTCCCAAAATCAGAAAGAGAGGTTTAATGAGTTGCATGTGGGCGTCTGATAAATTATTTATTAAGCTTTCGAATACGCTCTAGCGGTGTGATGATTTCTGTTAATCGCACACCAAACTTTTCATTCACAACAACGACCTCGCCTTTAGCAATGATGTAACCATTGACTAAAATATCCATCAAATCGCCTGCAGATCCCTCTAATTCAACAACAGATCCTTGCGCAAGCTGTAATAAGTTTTTGATGGTGATCTTAGTTCTACCTAATTCAACAGTAAACTGGACTGGAATGTCGTGAATGAAATCAATATCTCTGATTGGTTCATTTTCAGAGCTACCCTCAATCTCATTAAGCACCTCATCCTGAGCGAGATCTTTATCTTGATTATTTTCATTACTCATCTTCTACTTCCCTCACATACTCATTTAAGTTTGATTGCAAAAACTTTTCGATCCTTAATGCATACTTTTTATTGAAAGTGCCATATCTACACAGCAAAAGCGGCACGTTATCAACAGTTGCTGTTACCAATGGTTCATATTCCAGGGGAATAAAATCACCGATCTTTAAAGCCACAACATTTTCTAAAAATAGTTTTTGAGCGCCTAAGTTGGCGACTAATTCAAGCTCAACAGAATTCACGGTTTCAGCCATAGACTCGATCCATTTGATATCGACGTCCTGAACCCTGCCCTGCATTTGTGAGGTTAATAAATCTCTAATTGGCTCTAAAGCAGAATATGGAATGCAGAGATCCATTTCAAAACTTTTTTCCTCAAGCTCAATCGTGAAGGTGGTTGTCACTACTACTTCACTCATCATGGCTATATTGGCAAACTGCATATTCATCTCAGAGCGAATGTACTCATATTCGACAGGATGTACAGGGGCCCAAGCTTCAGCATAGGGCTCAAAGAAGACTTCTAAAATACGCTCAACAATACGCAGCTCTGTAGGCGTAAATTCTCTACCATTAGAGGAGGTCTTAAAACGGCCACCGCCACCAAATAAATTATCAACTACGAATAAGACAAACTCTGGATCACATAGCATCAAGCTAGTGGCACGCAAAGGCTTGATCTTAATCAAATTGATATTGGTTGGATCTTTATGCTTTGCAACAAACTCACTGTACTTGCAGGTTTCAACTGCAGTGGCTTTAATCTCTACCAGACGACCTAAAAAGGTCGACATACTAATTCTGAATAAGCGAATAAAACGTTCGTGGATGTTCTCGAACGTAGGCATACGACCGCGGACAATACGCTCCTGACTGCCAAGACTAAATGCTTTAGCTTCACCAGGATTATTTTCCGCAACTTCAGGTGCTGCAGCACCCTCCTCTACATCTTTGAGGAGGGCATCAATTTCCTTATCGGAGAGATTTTCATCAGACATTTTTTATAGGTCGATTTTATTGAACGATGAATGAAGTAAAGTAGGCGCCGCTCAAGCTCTGCTCCGACTCAGAACCCATGAATGGTTTTTTGAGTGATTCGATAATTTCAGAAGTCAGATTAACTTTTCCGTCTACCGAAGCAACCTCAGAGGCAGATTTTGCCGAAAGGATAAATAAAATTCGATTTCTCACTTCAGGCATGCGATCCTTTAAAGCCTGAGCATCTTTTTCACTTGGCACTTGCAAGGTCATGATTGCCTGAAGATATTGTTGATTGTCACCACTCTCAGGTCTTAAATTTACGGTGAACACCTCTAGAGGTACGAAGATCTGCACAACAGGCTTAGTCTCTACCGTATCAGCACCAGATTTATAAACAAAAAAGTAATAAGCACCTGCACCTGCGACGAGCAATGCAAGAACACCAACCGCAATCATGACGAATAGCTTTTTATTGGATTTTTTTCTTGGTGCGCGCGTGACTTCTGCGTCATCCTTAGCGTCTTTTTTGTTAGGTGCAATAGCCATTTACAACTCCATGTTGAATATAAGAACCATTATGAAGTCGAAACTATGACGTAGATAGCGAGAAAAGAGGGGTATTTAGCCCCTTGCTACTGATTTAGAGACTCTAAAAACAGTATTACCAAACGCGGGGGATTAAATTCTCAGGCTAACCGAGCTAGGATTAACCGGTTTGAAGGTATTTTGATTAGAAATATAGGGGTTTGATGCAGCCTGGAGGAAGTTTAAACTTTGACCAGCAGGCAGTTCCGGAGCGCGAAACTCGTTTTGCTTCACGATCTGAATGGAGCTACCCGTAGAACCCGAAGAATCCGGTCCAAGACTTTTAACCAAGGATTGGACCAATTTATCGGAGATAGCACCCAAACCTAAACCAGAGACTCCAGGCAAGGCCACGGAAGTCGCAATACCAGCACCCGCCCCCAATGTTTTACTCAGTAGATTGGAGAAATCAGCGAAAAAACTGGACTTTTGGGGAATGCCTTTATTGGGCGCAATATTCCCGCTGGACTGGGCTTCTACAGTACCAGAACCAATCAGAAAGGGGTTTATTGAGCTATTCAAGGTAAATTTTTTCTATCAAGTTGCAATCTTACGCCAATTGTCGCAGCGCTGACCGAGATCAATCGAAGAAATAAAGGGCATAAAACCCCTTAATTCAAAGGAATGCCTAAATTTTGAGCATTCGGCCTCAAACCTGAGGAGAATAGGGTTAGCAAATAACTTCATACTGCCCCTCATCAGAATTGAAATACGTACTAGACCACCCCTGGTATTCCCTCAAACTAATAGGACCCTCCTGGATGATACTAACTAAAGTGTGCCTAGGATCCACCTTAATAGCCGAATAAAGCTTGGCAATCAATTCTTGTTCGCCCTCTAATACCTGCATGAAATTACCGTCCTTAAACATCAATACACCAGTGATACCCATCGCATCATTTTTAAGCTGTGACTGAGCAACAAGCTCTAAAAATTCTTCTCTCGCAAGATTTTTAGTAGATGAACTAATGTAGATGAGCTGGTACATGATTAGTTCTTAGACGTAAAAATTAACCATTTTGGCTGAATGCAAATCCAACCCATCTAGCTTACTGTCAAAGGCTGAAGGTTCGCCCTTTACAGCAAGCTCACTTTGGTGATAACTAGAATCAGGGCCCACATTCAACTGGTTTAATACAAGACCACCTTCCAGCATCGATGCTTTTAGATCATCAATACCCATTTGAAGCGCTTGCAAAATATGGGAATCATTTGAATAAAAACTAGCATTCACATGATCACCATTGACGTGAATAATAATCTTGAGAGAGCCTTTATCAGCTGAATTCAAGGTAATGACAGCGGTATGCTTATCAGACCCAAACATTACCACGGTCTTTTGCGCCAACTCCGCAATCCATTGAGGACTCGACATCGATGACTGCATTTGTAATTGAATTGCAGTAGAAGTTGATGAAGTCATATCTTGAATAACATGTTGCCCAGAAGCTGCAGTTATTACTCCCATAGCCTGAAGCTCCTCTGGTGAGGGTGCATCAGAATCTTGAGCATGTTGTTGAGAATTACCCTGATTCGAAGAATGATTAAAGAATCCGGCAGGACTGAAGTCCTCACCTTTTGCCAATGGCTCAGCCTCGTCTGCATCATTGGCAGTATTGCGAAGAACCTGAAAAATAGCTTGATCTAGCTTTTGATTTAGGGGATTTGTAGTGCGTTGGTGTACTGAACCTGTAGAACCAGTAGCAGAGTGCATTAAACCTGATACACCAACCCCAGAAATATTCTGAGCAAGCTTGCTCACGACAGATAGGGATGAGGTACTAGAGCTAGCTTGCTTATATTCTGCAACGTTTTTCATCGCCAGGATGTACTCAGCCTGATGAATATTAGTCTCAAAAGTCTGAATCGATTTGGCGTTTGAATCGCTGTAGGTCTTAGATTGATTCAATAATTGATTAGCATGAGCTACATCGGGGGAAAGGAGCTTAGCTGTATTTAAGCCCTGCCTGCCATCATCCATTTTAAATAGTGCGGCTTGAGTAGTGAGAACTTCTCCAAAACTGCCCGCAGAGCGAGGAACACTACTGCCACTATTTCCAGTAACAGATAAGGTCCCATTAGCCTTTCCTAGCTGGGAATCGTTGGTTTGCAGTTCAATGGCCATATCTTCAGTGAAACACTACTGCCTGGAACTGGCGATGGGTAATCGCAAATTCATCCATTAATTTTTGCTCTGATTTTTTCTCTAATGCACGTTTTTCTTGCACATTCTTTTCAATGAGTATTTCGTACTTTCGCTTCTTGGCCTCGCAAGCTTGCCAAAACTTCATATGCTGTTTGACAACCTCGTGATACTGCTCAATGACGCTCTCTTGCGTTGTGATGGCAGAGTCAATGCTATCTAAAAAAGTTTGGAAATTTTGCAAATCTGTAACTGTCATACCCTGAGAAAGACGTACCGCATTTTTCACCACATACTCATGTCTATAGAATAGAAGTTGCTCTTTTTGCGCCTTAGACTCATTGACAGCACGATGTGCTTTTGCTAGTTGCTCAGCTGCAACATCGACTTCGCGCTTGGCTAATTTTAAAAGTAAGAGCATGGCCTGGGATGAGTAGCTCATGATGCACTCTCCAAAATATTTTTCATTCCATCAAGGCTTTCCTGGATGCTAGCCCTCACATTCAAATCTTGCATCAAGAAATTTTCTATTGAATTGTGTTTTTGGATAGCCTCATCCAATATCGAGTCGGCGCCATTAACATAAGCACCAACGTTGATTAAATCTAAGTTGCGGCTATATTTTGCATTTAGCTGCTTTAATTTTTGCGCGTGCACTCGATGATCATCTTTAACGATGCTATGCATCACACGACTGATGGACTGCTCTACGTTAATGGCTGGGTAATGACCAGCTTCTGCTAATGCTCGATCCAGAACAATATGGCCATCTAAAATTGCTCGCGCAGAATCTGCGATCGGATCTTGTTGATCGTCTCCTTCTGTGAGCACAGTATAAAAAGCCGTAATCGTTCCTCCACCAACATCACTATTGCCGGCCCGCTCTACCAATTTCGGTAGCTTTGCAAATACGGATGGCGGATAACCCTTAGTGGCTGGGGGCTCACCAACAGCTAGAGCAATTTCACGTTGCGCCATTGCAAATCGAGTGAGTGAATCCATGATCAACAAAACATGCTTGCCTTCATCACGGAAGAACTCTGCAACACTTGAACAATAATTTGCAGCTTGAACTCGCATTAAAGGAGATTCATCAGCTGGGGAGGCAATGACAACGGAACGCTTTAAGCCATCTTCACCCAAAATGTTTTCAATAAATTCTTTTACTTCGCGGCCACGTTCACCAATTAAACCTACAACAATAATGTCAGCATCGGTATACCTAGCCATCATGCCCAATAAAATACTTTTACCAACCCCCGATCCAGCAAATAGGCCCATACGTTGACCACGGCCTACCGTCAGCAAACCATTAATTGCCCTCACCCCAACATCTAAAATATGGTCAATCGGAGATCGTTTTAGCGGATTGATTGGTTCTGACTGTAATGAAGAAAAATGCTCAGCATTTAATGGTCCGAGCTCATCAATCGGTCGTCCTGTTGCATCCAACACTCTGCCTAATAATTGGGTGCCAACTGGTAATTGCGCACGATAAGAATTAGTTCCCTCATGAATATTTTTATCATTCTGAGTATCTGAAAATAAGCGTCCATACTTTGACGGGACACTCTTCAAATACACTTTAGTACCAGGTGCTATACCCTCCGTACTACCTTGAGGCATTAAGAAAAGTTTATTCTTATCAAAACCGACTACTTCGGCTTCGATAGATTTGTTATCCGATAAAGGAATAACACAAGTGCTGCCAACCGATAACTCTATGCCAGATACCTCAATAACTAGGCCCGTCACCTTCACTACGCGACCAGCAAACTGCGTAGTCTCTGTATTGGAGAGGGTTTGCTCACAGTTATTTAAAAAACAAGACAGTAAGCCAGTGAAATCTTGTTGAATATCCTTGTTCACATGAGGCCGCATTACATCTCCTCATGCCAATCGAGATTCTTACCCAATGATTCAGTAATCGCCTTCCAGCGCACTTCATTACTTGCATCGATCGCATTATGCGCTGTCTCTATGAGGCAGCCACCACGATCAATTTCTGAATTTTCTAGTAAATGCCATTGCATTGAACTTAACTCATCCTGTAAATACTGTCGCACTATGACAGCATCCTCGGGATGAACGGAAAGCTTTAATTCAGTAGC
Source organism: Polynucleobacter sp. UK-Mo-2m-Kol15 (assembly GCF_018881505.1). Classification (GTDB taxonomy): domain Bacteria; phylum Pseudomonadota; class Gammaproteobacteria; order Burkholderiales; family Burkholderiaceae; genus Polynucleobacter. Next base: position 1,720,135 of record NZ_JACVQC010000001.1, read on the forward strand.
ATTAATGAACTTTATTGTCGCCTGCGCAATGATTGCCTTTATGACATCCGGATTAACTTTGATTTCTGATCGAATCATCGACTTAGCAATAACTAAGGATAGATTTAATACGTCATCACAAATTTCTACATTTTTGGCAATAATAGCGGCACTAAATTTTTGGGCTAAAGTCTCTAGGGCGAGCTTTTCATCTGCATTTTCAGAATGTGCCAAAGATTTTCCCTTGGAATAACCATCCTTAAAACCAGAGTCATGACCTTCGGCATAGGCTTTATCAATGACCGCTTGAATTTCATCGGCGGTAAGCTGGGGAACCGCATCCGGATCCTCTTTAGGCAGTGGATTCGCAAACCCAGGGGGTACCAAATCAACAAATATTAAGCTATTGTCCCTATTAGACATAAGACTCATCACCCTTATTGCTCAACATGATTTGGCCTTCTTCAAATAATGTACGAACAATCTGCAGGATTTCTTTTTGAGCGCCTTCAACGTCAGATAGCTTGACAGGGCCTTTATTTTCCAAATCATCTCTCATCATGTCTGCAGCACGTGTCGACATGTTTTTAAAGATTTTCTCTCTAAGCTCGGCACCAGTACCCTTTAGTGCAGTAATTAACACCTCGGATTGAACATCGCGCAGAATGGTTTGAATACCTTTATCGTCAATGCCCAAGATGTCATCAAATACAAACATCTCATCCATAATTTTTTGAGCCATATCGATGTCATATTCTTTAAAGCTATCCATCAAAATGACTTCTTGAGGGCCGGTAATGAAGTTCATGATCTCAGCAGCAGCTCGTATTCCGCCAATCTGCTTTTTGCTTCCGGCTTGATTGGTGGCCAATAATTTGCCTAGCACTGCATTGAGCTCTTTGAGTGCCGTAGGTTTGATTTCCTCAAGGGTGGCAATGCGCAGCATGACATCCTTGCGCAAGTCCTCAGAAAATAAAGTTAATATCTGTGAGGCTTGATCAGGCTCCAGATGCACTAAGATGGTTGCAATAATTTGCGGATGTTCGTAGCGGATTAAATCTGCAACCGCAGTTCCATCCATCCACTTCAAACTTTCAATACCCTCAGAATCGCGACTATCTAGGATTCGTTGAAATAAGCCACTAGCGGTTTCGTTACCAAGCGCCTTACTTAATACGTTTCTAGTAAATTCATCGGTATCAAAGTTCAGTGCCGCACCTTCACCCGCCACACTAAAAAATTCACGTAAGGTTGCAGCCACCTCGGCTTGCTCTACCCTTCTCAGGGTGGCCATAATACCGCCCAAGCGCTGAACATCTCTTGGGCTGATATATTTCATTACCTCAGAAGCACCCTCCTCGCCAAGGGCGAGCATGAGCACTGCTGCTTTACTAAGACCGTCAGTATTAGGAGGAGGCATTTCCACTCACCCAGTTAGATACAACATCGGCAACCACCTTAGGATTATCTCTAGCCAATGACTGTACATTATCAATATCGCGCTGATATGGCGACTTCTTAATTACTGGCATACCTGTATCATCCATATCTTCCTCAAAAGCGAGAGCAGCTTTGGCGCGCCCAGGGAATATGGTCTCACCGGAAGCCCATTTAGACATCATTGGCTTGAGCGCTTTTCTATACAGCAGGAAGGCAATGATGATGCTGAGGATGATCTTACCTGACTCTTTGGCCATATCTATATAGCTCGCATTCTTCCAAACGGGTAGATCAGGAATATCGCTGACTCTGTTGTCTGTAAATGGCGTGTTCACCACACTCAAGCTATCACCACGCTCCTCATTGAAACCCATAGCCTTTTTGGCTAACTCAGAAATTTGAGCTTTTTCATCATCATTTAAAGGACGGCTAGTGATATTGCCATCCTTGTCTACTTCCTGCTTATTATTTACAACCACCGCAACGGATAATCGTTTGATGCCACCCATTGATTTTTGCTCATAGGTAACGGTCTTATTAATCTCGTAATTGGTCAGGGTTTTCTTGTCGCTACCCATCACTGGAGGTGCAGGGGTATCGCCCGCAGGCCCCGCTCCAGCTCTTGCATTAGCAATAGGAGCATTCGCATTTGCTGCCGGCTGATTGCTTGCAGCACCAGGCACTCCGCCCGCAGTGCCACCACCTGAATTGGCGCCATTCACAGGCTGGTTAGCCTCGTAGGTTTGCATACTTCTAATAGCGGCCGTCTTCACGTCTTGGTTTGGCTTAAATATTTCATTGGCCTCTTCAATGGTGGAGAAGTCAATTTCAGCATTTGCCTCTGCTTTCACATTTTTTGCGCCCACAATTGGGGTAATGATCGACTGAACACGCTTAGCTACATTACGCTGAATTTCATCGACATACTTCATCTGACTGGCATCAAGTGTTTTTTCACCCTTTTTACCTTGATCGGACAATAAATTACCACCGCTATCAACGATATCCACACCTGAAGTAGATAAATTAGGGACGCTACTAGACACTAAGTGAACAATTGCACTTACTTGGCGCTGCTCCAAAGAGCGGCCTGGGGCTAACTTCACTAATACAGAAGCAGTAGGCTTTTGGTCTTCACGAATGAAAACCGTTGACTTTGGGATTGCGAGGTGAACGCGTGCATTATCAACCCCTGAGATTGCCTGAATGCTTCTCTCAAGCTCCCCTTCTAGGGCACGTTGATAGTTAACCTGCTCAACAAACTGAGACACGCCAAACTTTTGGTTTTCCAGCAATTCAAATCCAACATTGCCAGCTCTAGGAAGGCCCATTGATGCAAGCCTCAACCGCGCTTGGTAGACCTGATCTTCGGGCACTAGGATTGATGCGCCACCATCCGCAAGCTTGTAAGGAACATTCATTTGCTCCAATGCAGCTACGATTGCGCCCCCATCCTTATCGTTAAAGTTTGAGAACAGGACCTTATATTTACCGCCCATACTCCACATTAAAACGACGCATATAACGGCAACGATTGCGGCAATACCTAGGGCCAATAGCATCTTTGCGCTATTTTCACCATTCAGGCTCATTCGCTCCATTATTTTTTCCACTGCGTATTCCTTTTGGCCAATAATTAAATTTCTGTGGCTACCCAATAAACAGTAGCCCTATCTTTGGACATATTATCTGCATCTTTATTTTCATTCAATTGAGGGAATAGAGGGTTTTTTTCCTCCTTATTGACCTAACTGAATGGGGCCAATACTGCTACATTAAGCTCCATCCAGGTTATAGAAATGGTAGACAGATAATGGCAATTGGCGCAATAGATTCGGGCAAGATTCAAGCCATGCTTTCTCAATTGAAAGCAGCGGCTCAAAATCAACCTACCAACACCTCCACAATGGTGGGTGGTTTCAATGGGATTGTGAAACCAACCGCACCCCAATCCGTCAATAGTCAGACTAAAGTTGACTTCTCAGAGGCGCTTAAAGCGTCCTTGGATCAAGTTAACAATAGCCAGTCAAAAGCCGTTGAGCTCGGTAAAAGTTTTGCCATGGGGGATGATAGCGTCAATCTATCTGATGTGATGGTTGCGTCCCAAAAAGCCAGCATCTCTTTTCAGGCAACAGTACAAGTGCGAAATAAGCTAGTGTCTGCCTATCATGACATCATGAATATGCAGATTTAAGATATTTTTTGTCCGTGTTCTAGCTCATATATCCAAGCTAAAATTTCTGCAATTGCCCGATACATCTCCTCGGGAACATAGTCATCCAGATCAACCTGCATCAAAAGACTGACCAGCTCTTTTGATTCATGAATAAAGATATCATTTTCCACTGCAGTATGAATAATCTGCTCTGCAACAATGCCTCGGCCAGATGCGACTACCTTTGGAGCAAAGTCTCCGTGCTCATAAGCTAAGGCCACAGCTTGCTGTACTAATTTGGGATTATTTTTATCCATTTTTCAGTACGCTAATATGATCCAGTTTATTAGTGTAGGAATCAAAATGATTTCGTAATTTTGCTACCGCCCCCTCAATTACCTGCCTAGACTGTCGACTTGCAACTTCAATCTCTATATTGATGCGATCTCGGCTCATCGCAATATGAAAAATAATTTTACCTAAGGTAGGAAGGTCAAGCTCGAGGGTACTTTTGTATGATTTTTCTTCTGATGAGTCTGGGCTTGATCCACCATCATCCCTGCTGATAGTCCACTGCATATACTGTTTTGACCAAATCATGCCAGCCCACTGAATTTGCTGCTTTTCTAAAACATCTAATTGCTTACTGATAATGGCAGAATGATTAAGGTCTTTTTGATTTTGTATCTCTTTACGTAGCTGCTCTATTGTTCTTTTACCTTGTATGAAATTCGCGATATGTGATTCGTAGAATAGACCGCTAAAACGCAAGGCATTTTGAAGCTCTAGTGCTGATATCTGCGGATTTCCAATGGATGTCAGTAATGGTGCCATACCTGAACCCTCAATTTGATTGAGGTTGGCAAATTGTGCAGTTGCAGATAAGGCCTCTAAAACTACTTTTCCTGCGGCACTCAATAAAACATGACTAGGCAGAACAGCTGAGGGGTTGGGCTGAAGCACCATAAAAGTGGGCTTTGGATCGCCACCTAGATAGCGTAAATTGATATTCTCACCAAGCTTGTGGGGCTCTGGTAATTGCATCCTAAAGACTTGATCACCAATTTCAACAGAGGTGATATTGTCAGAATCAACGCCTACCACCCTACCGATATACTGCATGCCCACCACTAGCCGAGTAGCTTGAGCAGTGTGGTCTTTGAGTGCATTAAATTCAGCACCAGTAATGGGTTTAATTGCCACTGAATGAGCCTACTATTTTCTCAATCCTTCGCTGCCACCCATAATGTCGGATAAACGTAGCATCCATGGCTGCATTAAATCCATGATTTCCTTATCATTCGATAGGATCGTTTTCAGGCAAGCTATCTTTCTTTGCAGCGCATCTGCGCTTAGCTGGGCTTTACCATTATGCATGGGTATTTGATGGATATAGCCCTTACATAGCAGCTCTAACTGGCCATAGCATTTCCAATCTTCCCGACGCGCTGCCTCAAGCATTTGCTGGCTAATTTCAGTTACAGCCTCGTAAAGAGAAAGCATGTCGCTTGGAGGTGAGATCAATTTGATAGGACTTAAAAAGATTTAGGAATAAATTTCAATGAACAGATCATACCGATCTAAATCAAAACCAAAGCCTGTAAAAGGGCATAAAAGACCCTCTACCAATTAAATTTAAAAACTACTAGGAGACAATGTTATTTCTGATGGCGTAATGTGCCAATTCTGCCGTGCTTGTCATACCCATTTTCTTTAATGCGCGCGAACGGTACATGCTAATAGTCTTGGTAGAAAGCTTCATCCGCTCGGCAATTTGAGTCAAGGTTAATCCAGAAGCAACCATGACTAGGTATTGATATTCACGATCCGATAGGGATTGGTGTGGATCCCCTTCAAAGCTCTTCTCATAAGCCTGGGTTGCTAAGATATTGGCAACATTAGCACTAACGTATTTGGTATTAGATGCAACCTGTCGAATTGCGCCAACCAAGTCAGCGGTTGAAGAGGACTTTGTAATATACCCAGAGGCGCCAGCTTTTAGGACTCGTACTGCATAGAGGTTTTCTGGATGCATTGACAGCACCAGAATGGGCAACTTTTTGTTATCGCGGCGAATGGCCTTAATAACATCTATTCCACTCTTATCTTCAAGATCTAGATCCAGTACTAAACAATCAATCAGATTATTTGAAACGTATTTGAGGACTTCACTAGCTGAACCTAACTGTGCAGCAATTTCAATGCCGGGATAGGTAGCGAGAATTTGCGCAAGCCCTTCTCTCAAAACAACATGATCATCTGCCAAAGCTAGGCGGATATGCCTCATTAGAGTCATGCGGGGAAAATCCTATTCAGTTAAATTAACGGCTAACTAAATATACCAAAAAACTAGGATTTTGCTCTATTGATTTGGCTATTTAGCTCATTGCTCCACTGAATAGCCTGAATTTGGATATTAGTGATTTGCTCTGCAGTCAGACCTAGAATCTTTCTAATAGATTCCATTTCGTCAAAATTAACCGCTTCAATGGCATCTGCAAGATTGAGCAATTGACCAAATAAACCTTCTCGATGTAGCAGTCCATTTTGTAGCTGCTCTGCTAATGGAATTTGGGCCAATACTTCCTCAAGAGATAAGTCAGTTACTTGATTGATGAGAGATAGCATACCAACCATAAATGCCTGATCACTAATGCCAGGTTGTGCAACATTATTTTGTTGCGACAAGAGTTCGAGGAACTTAGCGCGGTTAACCACTCTTTGCTGTAAGTCAGTATTCAGTTTTGATCCTGCTTGTGTGTAGACCAATAGCATCATCCACTGCAGTAATTGCTTTTGGCCTAGCACCACTAAAGCTTGTCGCACGCTCGATATTTGCATGTGCCCGCCAATGCCAACGGAGTTGACTAGGCGTAACAATCCTAGAGTGAGATCTGGGCTATTTTTAAAATAAGGTTCAATTGAAGCGATATCGGAATCTTTAAACAACAAACCAATCACCTGAATGAGACTTAATTGCTCTGCTTTTGGCTTTTTACCCTTTAGGAGGGTTGGCTGAGAAAAATACTCTCCCTGAAAAAGCTTAATGCCAAGGTCTTTACATAAATCAAAATCAGCCTCTGATTGAACGTGTGATGCAAAAATTGCCAGCGCAGGAGATTTCTTACGAATCTCAGCAACCAGTTCTTGGAAATTAGGTTGCGACAGCTGATTTAAGATTAACGATCCACCATCAGCCATGGTCAACGCAAGATTGACTTTAATAAAGTCGAGTAAAGGGGTAATTTTTTCATTTGCCGTGGAAAAATTAAACCACTCCACAGCAAAACGAAATCCTTTTCTTTTCAGGGACTGAAGGCGCTCAATGGCATCATCACTAAAGCGGGAGAAATCAATCAACTCCAAAACAATTCTGCGTGGAGGTAATAGATCAATCGTATTGCTGACAAGCATCTTCTCGGAGACAGGAATAAATCCATCTACATCACCAAGAACACTCTCAAGTCCAAAATGGCTCATCGCATTAATAATGATGTTGCTACTTGTAGCCAAATCATCATCATCAGTGTGATTGTTTAAGCTTTCCTTAGACCGAAACAGCATTTCGTAGGCGACGATTTTTCCACGAATATCGAGGATAGGATTTCTGCCCAGGAAAATATCTGCAGAATTTGCATCTACTAGAACCGGATCGGACTCAATCATGTATCCCCATTTTGCGAAAAAGAATCGATAACCCCCTGGATATCACCATGGGACATAAAGAATGTAATGTGAGGAAAACGGATTCAATCCGCAGAATAGAGGCATAAATAGCACTCTATTCTATTTTTAGACTACCGAGGTAGGATTTAGGCGGAAGTGTTGATTAGGGAGCCCAAACTGGCGCCAACCAATAAAGCATGATCAGTATGATCAACCGTAGGATTTCCAGGATTGGCAGAGCTGTGGGGATTATTAGGCCCAGCTACCTTGTTTTGATGCTGCGCTTCTTGAGAATTAGCAATATCTCTGGAAAGTTGATCCATTTGCGTTTTATCACCAGTGCTCAGGGAGCGCTCAAGTCTCTCAAACAGGGTGCTTGGAGAAATGATACCGCCACTGCCAACAAAGCCCAACAGTGCTTGCTGCGCTGCATCAATGTCTCCGCTGCGCAAAGCTGCGCTTAAAGCCCCTAGATACCTGCTTCTGATATCTTGAGTAGATGGGTCAGGTGAACCACCATAAGATGAAATTGAATTTATCTGCATATTCATATGACCTCCTCTAACTAAAGAATATCTCCTAAATTACGTTAAATATATTAAAAATGCAAAAAAGCCAAAAAACTAACTTTTAATACACTTCCTATGAGTTTCTTTACGACATCCATTTGGGAAACTTTAATAATTATTCAAGAAATTTCTTTAATTTTTGTAAATCTTCATTTAAAGCATTGGAAATGGCACTGGACTCATCGATAGCCTGGTTAATGAGGGCGATTTTTGCAGCAAAATCCTCTTTAGAGGGCATTTCAGACTTGGATAACAAGAGCTCAATGGCAAATCGGATCACCAGGAGGGGCTGACCCTGATCATGGACTAGCTGTTCCAGATGGGAAATGAGAGCCTGAGCATCATTTTCAGATACCTCTTCCCTTGAAATCATTGATTTAAATACTCAATTGCAGATCTTTTTGCCATCAGCTTGCACAGTGCAAGTAGTGCCATTTGCATTAATTGTTTGATTTCCATTAGTAACAGAGCTCCCACCCTGCACAGGAGGTGAATTAATAGGATCATATGCTCCAGGAGTATTAGTAGGGTAGGCATAAGGCGAAATAATAGGGTAAACATTAGCAGGATAATTAGGGTTTCTACCTACCTGACCACCACCCATTGGCGGCCCTCCAACTGGACCACCCCCAATTGGGTGAGAAAAGGCAATGCCTGAACTTAAAGAGCCCAAGACAACCGAAAAGATCATTAATGTTTTACGAAAGCTCATGGTCTAGCCTTTTTATATTAATACAGCAGCCTTCATTATGTACTCGACTGCTCGTCTGCGGCCTCTTCAACGTCAGCATCAGGCCACTCGTCTTCGTCGGGCTCCTCTTGGGTCTGCTGAACAAAGCTTCGAATAGCATGCAAGGAATCGTCTGCAATAGCTTGCATTGTCAAAGGCTCAAGATCATCAACGGCAAGTATGCGCATGGCCTCTTCATCACCCAGCTCAGCAGCACGAGCTAACTCAAGCAATTGACCTAAAAAACCACTTCCATCAGAGATGGCATCCACTACAACGTGTGGCAAATTGAAGTCTTGCAACACTTCTCGGCTAGGCTTATTGAACAACACCTCAACCAATGACAATCCACCAGTAAGAAAGGCTAAATCAGTAGAAGCGAGGCCGCCACCGGCACCCAGACGACCTGCAGCATTCTCCATAAAGAAAGCCCTTACGCAAACGTGCTGCAACAAAGGTAGGGAATCTAAATGAACACCAGCAGTATTGTTTGCATATAGCAATAACTGAGTCCACCGAGTGATACGCTTGATTCCAGAGAGGACAACCGCATCACGCACGTTTTCAACTTTGCGATGCTTTCTTTTTCCCTCAATTTCAGCAATCTTAATGAGGTGCTTGGCCACAGTTGGATTTTCAGAAAGCTCAGAATCCAATTGGGACAATTCAGGGTTGGAGAGCAGCAGCGTTAGCAACTTCAACAACTTGAGATGCTTTTCATCTCTATTCAAGGATGTTTCTGGGGCCGCCTGAGTGAAAAAGTAACCCTCAAATAAATCAAAACCAAGCTCTTTAGCCAGGTGGAACGCATCTACCGTGTTGACATCGGTAGCCACGGTCCGAATTTCTAACTCATGGCATTTATCAATAATTTCCTTTAATTGCTCTGGATTACCATGGGCCGGATCCAGCTTCACAAATCTGAAAAGCGGCAAAATCTCTTTGTAACCCTCAAACAGATGGTCAAAATGGGTAAGTACCAGTTGATATTTGACCCTATTGAGGCTTTCGCACTCCTTCAAAACATCTGGATCAGCCAAAAGCTGATGGGGAACCTCTAGAGCAAATTTAAGAGCTGGCACTGACCTCAGCTTCTTATCCAGCAAAATTTCTTTATTGACCTTGATAAAACCAATTTGACGACCAAGAGAATTTGCCACCCCTTTTTCACGCAGGGCACGCATGATCTCACTAAGCTTTACAAATGGCTCAGGAGGCTGCTCTAGCAAATCATCTGTCGTAGTCTCATCTTCAGTAGGAGTATCGCCCTGCTGCTCTTGGCCCCCTTCGGCAATCACTTCAGATTCACTCTGATCAGAATCAGCGGTGGCAGCAGCATCATCGAATGGCAAATAAGAGTTCGGATCCAAATCTTTTTCTGCAATTTCTTCGGGGGTTGCGCCTGCGAAAATCATTTCCGCGCGCCTCAGGGCGATTGCATTTGCGCGCTCTGCATCCGCCTCAGTGCCCATCCTGAAAAACAATTCAAAACCCATCAAGACGCTATTTTTATCAACAATTGGCTCGCGACCAAAATAAGCATTTTCTGGCTCAATTGGATCGGGCAATACAAGCTCTTCTGGCTCTTCTGGCTTACGTTTAAATTTAGAAAAGAATCCCATATTTACCTAAATTCATTCAAATTGATAGAGTTAAAAATCTAGTCTCTTTACATTAAAAATACAATCGGTATTGCACCTAATGCCTTCAAGGCATCTCTGCGCAAATTAAGGGGGAGTTTTTTTGACGTGCTGTTTAATTTGCTCCTTGGCCAAATTTAAGCTCGCAATCAGAGCTTCAATTTCCTCAAGCTTTTTAATTGCATCCGCTAGTTTGTCGCGGGTCACCATAAGGGCATCGGTATTGCTTCTGCTTTCAGTCTGGGTTTCGCGCAAAATTGTATGCATTGATTTTTGACTGCTGTTTAACGCGTCAAACGAATCATTAAGCTTAATGGCGAAGGCTGCTATTGCAACGAAAGCTATCGTGACAATAATAAAAATGATGGGGATTAGGGTTTCGGTCATCTTAGCGAGATTTTACATCTTTATGCGCCCCAATCAAGGGCGAATGTATTAGCTATCCAGCGAAAAATATTTCTATCAATTGGCTAAAGCTTTACTAAAAATAGCCGTAAACAAGGGGATGAGGCATTCTTTTACGAAAAATATCCATTAAAAACTATATATGCTCAATTTATCTAGGGCCTTAGAGCCAATTCTATCTGCTGCGGTGAGAAAAACCGACCAAAGTATTTATGACGTACAGCGAAGTTTAGCCACCGGGAAAAATGCCAATATCAATGCTGCAGATAGAAGCGTTTCCAATTCAATTGCCCTTGAAATTAGCCTTTGGGCGGTAAGACAGCAGAGCATTAATCAAACCCAAAATATTATTGACGTTGCGAGAACCGGATTAGATAGTGCTACTAGTCTAGTTTATCAACTGCAAACCCTGGCTAGCAGTGCCTCAAGTGGCACATTTTCAGATACTGACTTGTCGAATATGAATGCGACATTTCTAGTGCTAGCAAAGCAAATTATTTCAACAGCTTCAAATGCCACCGTAAACGGTACAAACCTATTGGTAGGAACTACTGGCGCTGTTTTCTACGTTGGCATTAGCACTGCGACTCGATCATCAAGCTCAATGACAATTGCCGGGATCAATCTGGATTCAATTGGAGCGATTTGTACCGCCCTCAGCATTACATCCTCAGGAGCTGCAACATCTGCGATATATATTTTGTCAACCCAGCTTACCAATATTAGCGCAGGACAAGCTTCATTGAGTGCTAACTATATGGCCATGTCAATTAATTCAACTGCTGCTTCCAGCATTAGTTCGGGCTTAGAAGGCTACATTGCAGCTCTTGAGAATATTGACCCTACCGCCCTACAAATGAAGTTGCAAGAGCTCAATCAACAGCAAAGTATTAACTATTACCTAGTCTCACAAATGAATCTGCACTCTGAAAGAATGCTGGCGATTTTCAAATAAACAAACTATGACCATTTATTTAAGGGAATAATTTCACTATCAATCAAAATGCCTAGCTGAAATCCATCCACAGCGCTAATATTCGGATTAATATAGGTTGTGACTACATGGCGAATGATATTAATAGTCATGTTTCTCAACTCGCTTGGCATAACAACCTTGATTTGCGCATTAAACAAAGCAAGCACTTTTTCCGCATCAATTAACCCCAGCTCTTGATACTGGCTTTTATTGGAATTCATCATCATCAATAAGCTCGACTTGACATCCACGCCTTCTGAAAAGTTACGATTAAAGGATCGACAAAGGGCTCGCGCAACATCCTTATCAGCGGTTCGAATCATAGGAGAAAATTCTAGAGTGAGGGTAGATTTTTATCATAGCATATGGCTTATGAGCCAAAATATCTAAAGCGACCCATCCAAGCCTCCCTAATATAATGAACGTTATAAATACCAATAAATTTTGAAATATTCCAGATTATGAAAACTTCAATAGCACTTCTCGTCATTACTCTTTTATCTCACTCAATCTTGGGCTTTGCAAAAGAGGTAGACCCCACTATGGCGTGTATTTCTAACTTAGCAGAGAATCCTGATTTTCAAATAATTAGTACTAAGGTTGCTCTAGGCGGGGCAAGCAATCAAACTATTGAAATGCTTACTAATAAATCAAAGCCTAAGAAAAATGAAAAGGCTGCAATTTCTCAATGGAACTCATCAGTAACGGAATGTATTAATTTAGGAAAAGAATACAGAAAAGAGCATGACTCCGAGTTCCTACAGTCAGCTCAAGCCGAAACATTTCAAAACTTTGAAAAGTTAGTCGAAAAACTGTATTTGAGAAAGATTAGCTATGGCGCATTTGCTACTGCAAGGGCTGCAGAGCTGGAAAAATACAATGCCAAAGTTGCTCAAAATCAGCGCAATATTGAAAACAAGAAAAACTTAGATACAACAGTCAAAATCAAGTCAATGTAATATCAGGAAACCTATGAAAGAAGTCTATTTAGTCCTAGCTGAATGGTGCAACACCGAAAATATTTGGATTGCCTCATCCAATGACATCCCAGGCTTCGTTGCAGAGGCTGATAGCATTGAATCGCTCTCAACAAAACTGCAGTCCCTCGTTCCAGAGTTACTACTTTTAAACAAGCAGGCTACGGAAGAGCAGATCACCATTGAAATTGTTGCTCGTAAATTTGTAAAAACCCATTCTCTGGAGAATTAGCATGGTCACCGTCTACTCTCAATCTATGGGCGCATCACTTACGCCAAAAATTATTGATCTAATAAAGGCGGCTGGTTGTGAATACATACAACCAGGCCATCGTGGTAATCATGATATTTGGTTCTCGCCAGTAAGCAACTTACACTTTCCAGTGGATAGCAAAATTCGCTCAATCAAGTCTGCAAATATTTTGTTAGCTTTGTCAGGTCTACCTCGTCTTACGGAGGAAGGCGAGGGGGAAAATACTGAAGATTAAAATTTAGTGGCGCCAAGATTTAAGCGCTTTTTTATTTTCAAAAAATATTATTAACTAGTTTTCTTGCTTTTCTAAGCTACCTTCAGCCTGCGGAGTCAAAATAGTCGGATAAGAAACTGCCCAAGTACCTGGGTAATCACGGCTGTAATGCAATCCCCTGCTTTCTCTGCGCATAAGTGCCGATCTCACAATCAGCTCTGCGCATTCCAGCAAGTTACGAAGTTCAATTAGGTCACGTGTAACTTTAAAGTTGGCGTAATACTCCTGAACTTCGTAACGTAATAGTTTGATGCGATGCAGCGCGCGTTCTAAGCGTCGATTGGTTCTCACAATGCCGACGTAATTCCACATTAGTGAACGTAGCTCATCCCAGTTATGAGCAATCACTACCTGCTCATCTGCATCTTCAACTTGGCTCTCATCCCACAAAGGTAAATTAGGCATAACTGGAGTTTTGAGTGATGAGATATCTAGAGCAGCTGCTTTACCAATAACAATGCATTCCAATAATGAATTACTTGCCAAACGATTTGCACCATGAAGACCTGTATAGGTAGCCTCACCCACTGCATACAGCCCTGGTAAATCCGTTTTTCCCTTTAGGTCGGTTACTACACCACCACAGGTGTAGTGAGCTGCCGGTACTACGGGAATAGGTTCTTTAGTGATATCTAGACCTAAGCTCATACAACGTGCATAGATCATTGGAAAATGCTCTTTAATAAATGGTTCGCCCAAGTGGGTTGCATCAAGATGCACATAATCTAAACCATGTTTTTTCATTTCAAAGTCAATTGCTCTGGCAACAATATCGCGCGGTGCTAACTCATCGCGCTCATCATGATCTGACATAAAGCGAGTGCCATCTGGCAGCTTGAGTAAACCACCCTCACCACGCATCGCCTCAGTAATCAAAAATGTTCTATCGCTAGGGTGATACAAGCACGTCGGATGAAACTGAATAAATTCCATATTGCCGACGCGACAACCGGCGCGCCAGGCCATAGCAATACCATCACCTGTAGCAGTATCTGGATTGCTGGTGTATTTATAGACCTTTCCAACACCACCAGTAGCCAATACCACTGACTTTGCTTCAATCTTTTCTACGCGATTATTTTTGATGTCGAGGGCATACACACCATAGCAACGATTTGGCTTGCTTCGTTGAGTCTTTGCATCTAAGTGACGGTTGGTAATGAGGTCTAAAGCAATCCAATGCTCTAGCAATTGAATATTTTTATGCGTACGTGCTTTATCCAGCAATACTTCATGAATAGCTTTACCCGTTGCATCGGCTACGTGCGCAATGCGACGTTGACTATGACCGCCCTCGCGCGTGAGATGTAAACCCATCGGGCCAGTTTCATCAGCAGTAAATGGAACTCCCTGCTCCACTAGCCAACGAATAGCATCGGCACTCTCTTCAGCGATATATCGAGCGGTAGATTCCACTACGAGGCCAGCGCCTGCATCTAAGGTGTCGTTGACATGGGCATCGATGCTATCGTGCTCTTTATCAACTACACCAACAATGCCACCCTGCGCCCAAGCAGTCGCGGCCTCACCAAGACCGCGCTTAGCCATCACAATCACTGGCTGTGTCTCTGCCATATGCAGGGCTACAGTTAATCCTGCTAAGCCTGCCCCAATAATGAGGACGGGTAATTCTGCTTTTGTATCAGCGGGAGGGGTTTGAGGTTTTGAACTGGCCATAGAGGGTTTATTCTAAAGGGCAATCGAAAAAAAGGTACTTTTAGCTTGTCCCAACAACAAAGCCCCTGTTAATAGGGGCTTTGTTGATTTAGCCAAGGCACTTAAGATGCGGTTACAACTGAGTCATTAGTGCCGTATCCCATCACTGCCGCAGCCTGACCGCCTTTTGCTAACTTAACTGCGCAGTACTTAAACTCCGGAATCTTGCCAAAAGGATCTAAGGCCGAGTTGGTGATTAAGTTGGCTGCAGCTTCATAGTAAGCAAACGGAATAAAGATCACACCTCGAGGAGTGCCATCATCCCTGCGAACATGAATGCTTACTTCGCCACGGCGAGATTGAACCGTAATGACATCTCCAGCAGAAACACCTAATTGGGTCATATCTTCGCCATGCATGGAGACAGTAGCCATCGGCTCAATCGCATCTAGAACAGTTGCGCGGCGAGTCATACTGCCGGTATGCCAATGCTCTAGCTGACGACCTGTAATCAGCACAAATGGATACTCTGCATCTGGACGCTCATTGGCAGGAATGATATCGGCAGGCACCAGCTTTACCTTACCGTCAATTGTAGGAAAGTGATCATCAAATACGATTGGACGGCCAGGATCTTCCATGGAGAGGCATGGGTAAGTCACGCTAGATTCTCTTTCGAGGCGCTCCCAAGTAATACCCTTAATTGCAGCATGCATTGCTTGACGCATTTCATCATAAACCTCTGCAACACCATCATCCGGACCCTGATAGTTCCAGTTCAGACCCATACGCTTAGCAATCTGCTGAATGATCCACAAATCAGCCTTAGCATCCCCAGGAGGATCGATAGCCTTCTTGCCCATTTGGACCATGCGATCAGTATTGCTTGCAGTACCAACCTTTTCGGGCCATGCGCTTGCAGGCAATACGACGTCAGCCAACAAGGCAGTTTCCGTCATAAAGATATCCTGCACTACCAAGAGATCCAAAGAAGCTAAAGCATGACGCGCATGATTCAAATCAGGATCGCTCATTGCTGGATTTTCACCCTCAACATACATGCCACGAATTTTATCGGGATCGCTATCAGGTGCGGTGATCTTGTGCATGATTTCAACTACGGTATAACCAGGTTTTTTATCTAACTTAGTACCCCAGAAGTTTTCAAACCATGCATGCGCGGCATCATGATCAACTCGCTGGTAATTAGGGAACATCATCGGTATCAATCCCGCATCGCTAGCGCCCTGAACATTATTTTGCCCCCGCAGTGGATGTAAACCAGATCCTGGTTTACCAATTTGACCAGTAATGCTAACCAAAGCGATTAGACAGCGAGCATTATCAGTACCGTGAATGTGCTGACTGACGCCCATGCCCCATAAAATCATTGCAGACTTAGTGGTGGCAAATTCTCTTGCAACTTCACGCAATGTCTCTGCCGGAATGCCGCAGATTGGTGCCATAGCTTCTGGGCTATAGCCCTTGATATTTTCTTTTAGCGCTTCAAAATTATTAGAGCGATTCTGAATAAAGTCTTTATCTACCAGCCCCTCCTCAATGATCGTATAGATCATGGCATTGAGCATGGCTACATCAGTATCTGGCTTAAACTGCATAGTGCGCCAAGCGTGTTTACTAATGTCGGTTTTGCGTGGGTCACATAAAACAATCTTGGCGCCGCGTTTAGCGGCATTCTTAAACCAAGTTGCCGCCACAGGATGATTTGCGGTTGGGTTAGATCCAATTAAGAAAATCAAACTAGAGTGCTCAACATCATTTACTTGATTACTTACAGCGCCTGAGCCAACACCTTCTAAAAGCGCAGCAACTGATGATGCGTGACAAAGACGCGTGCAATGATCTACGTTATTGCTACCAAAACCAGTACGAACCAGTTTTTGAAATAAATAAGCTTCTTCGTTACTACCTTTTGCAGAGCCAAAGCCAGCCAATACTTTATTGCCGTATTGATCTTTCAGCTTTTTCAGACCACCGCCAGCAGCTTCCAAAGCCTCTTCCCATGAAGCTTCACGGAAGATACTAGACCAATCTTGCTTACCTTCGAGCAAGGCCTCATCTTTTGCAACGCCCGCCCTACGAATGAGTGGTTTAGTTAAGCGCTGTGGATTATGGATGTAGTCCATACCAAAGCGGCCCTTAACGCAAAGACGGTTGTGATTGGCTGGACCATCACGACCATCGACACTAACAATCTTTTCATCTTTAACGTTATAGGTAATTTGGCAACCTACGCCACAGAAGGGGCATATTGAATCCACCTTGCGGTCAACCATTTGTGAACCAATTAAGCCCTTAGGCATCAATGCCCCAGTTGGACAAGCTTGAACACACTCGCCACAAGCAACGCAAGTGCTATCACCCATCGGATCATTTAGATCAAATACGATCTCACTATGCGCGCCACGCATTGCGTACCCAATCACGTCATTAACCTGCTCTTCACGACAAGCACGTACACAGCGATTACATTGGATACACGCATCTAAGTTCACAGCCATCGCTGGATGAGAAACATCATTGCTCACTTTTTCACGACGTAGTGCTTTGAGCTCTGGTCGCACAGTGACATCCAATCGCGCTGCCCAAGTGCTCAGTTCACCATGTTGATTTTTTTGCTCTTCCTCTTTGCTATCTCCTACCCACTTGAATCCTTCGTCGGGCATATCAGACAACAGCATTTCTAGCACTAGCTTTTGACTCTTGAGTGCGCGTTCGCTATTCGCTTTGACTTCCATACCCGGAGTTGCGCTGCGGCAGCAACTCGGCGCCAAGGTGCGCTCGCCGTTGATCTCAACAACACAAGCACGGCAGTTACCATCGGGACGATATCCATCTTTAAAGCACAGGTGTGGAATATCAATACCATGGCGCTTGGCTGCCTTGAGAATCGTCTCGCCTTCGTAAGAAACGATGGTTTGGCCGTCTAGTTTGAACTCGACTGTTTGTAGCTCGAGTTCTTTAGGATTTACTGGTGCGTTCATATTTGTCTCGTTTTTCCCTTAATTTTTGACTTGCTAATCAAGCAACTTCTTCTGGGAAATATTTAGCAATACAGCGAATTGGATTTGGTGCTGCTTGGCCTAGACCGCAAATAGAAGCATCTACCATCACGGTTGCTAAGTCTTCAAGCGTACCTTGATCCCAAGATTTTGACTGCATTAACTTCGCAGCCTTACTGGTACCCACGCGACACGGTGTACATTGTCCGCAGCTCTCATGCTCAAAAAAGTGCATTACATTCAGCGCCATATCGCGCGCCCTATCTTGATCACCAAACACCATTACTGCAGCTGAACCAATGAAACAACCGTAAGGCTGCAAAGTATCAAAGTCGAGTGGAATGTCATTCATGGTTGCTGGCAAGATACCACCGGATGCGCCACCAGGGAGATAGCCATAAAACTTGTGGCCATCTTGCATGCCACCGCAATACTCATCAATCAACTCTTGAATAGTAATACCGGCTGGGGCTAATTTCACACCGGGCTTTTTCACTCGACCGCTCACGCTATAGCTACGCAATCCTTTGCGGTCATGGCGACCAAAAGAGCTAAACCACTCAGGGCCACGCTGAACAATATCGCGCACCCAGTAGAGAGTTTCAAAGTTGTGCTCAAGGGTTGGGCGACCAAACAATCCAACCTGGGCAATATACGGAGGGCGCATACGGGGTTCACCACGTTTACCTTCGATACTTTCAATCATGGCAGACTCTTCGCCACAAATGTAAGCACCAGCACCACGACGCAACTCTATCATGGGCAATTTAAATGGCGGATTAGCCTTGAGCTTGACCAATTCCGCTTCAAGCAATTCACGACAGCCATGATATTCATCGCGAAGATAAATATAGCAAGCATCGATACCAACTACATTGGCTGCGATTAATAGACCCTCAAGAAAGCGATGTGGATCACGCTCTAGGTAAGTACGGTCTTTAAATGTACCTGGTTCACCTTCGTCAATGTTCACTGCCATCAACTTTGGAGCAACTTGATCTTTTACAATACGCCACTTGCGCCCTGCCGGGAAACCTGCGCCACCAAGACCACGAAGGCCAGAGTTTTCCATGGCCTTGATGATACCTTCGGCATCTTTTTTACCTTCAATAATTTCTTTGGCTAAGGCATAACCACCTTGTGCACGATAAGACTCGTAGCCAACATAGTCGGGCGAGACTGCTTGGTTTTCACCTTGAGGAGATACTCCCTTTTCAGCTAAGGCTGCAGGATCAAAATTAGCGCTATCTTTAGCCATGGGGTGCATTGTCAAATTATTTTTGACAGCAGCGGCCACTTTATCGGGAGTTGCAAACAATACTGGGTACTGATGCACAACTGCTACTGGCGCCTGCTCACAACGGCCTACACATGGAGCAGCCTCCACCTTAATCTTGGGATTACCCAACATTGCCGGCAGCTTTGCCAACAGATTTTGCGCGCCAGCTAGCTCACAAGCGATGCCATCACAGACGCGCAAAGTAATATCAGCAACAGGATCGTTACCACGCACCACTTCAAAGTGGTGATAGAAAGTAGCCACTTCATAAACCTCAGCCATCGGCAAATTCATTTCTTTTGCCAGGGCAACTAAATGACGGTCATGCAAAGCACGATATTCATCATTTAGCTTATGTAAATTTTCAATAAGTAAATCCCGACGTTTAGCTGCAGCGCCAATCAACTGACGTACCTCAGCCAGGGACACATCATCCGCTTGACGGCCCTTGAGTTTGCTTTTGCGACGAATGGTTTCCCTTAAATCATCTGCAGTAGCTACAGCAACTGCCTGGATTTCGCCAGAGGGTTTTGGGTGATTCATAGTAATAGTCTCTAATTTCTTGTCGCAATAATGATGCTGTTTTATATACCTAAGGCCTTGATTGAGAATGCCTGAAATAGCGAAAAAAGACTTCTATCGCCTTAAATAGGAATTCCTAAAATCACGCTCGATTTTGGGTTATTTCTATACTCAAGTCCTTGACGGCGCTCAAGTGAATTTATTAAGGGTAAACCCTAGATTAAATGACTGATGGGGAAGGCCTGTCGCCCGGTGGGAGTGAATAATCAAGCTTACGCTCATAGACACGGGCCTTAAAGCACTCGTTATAGCCCTTACTGCCGATTTGCCAGCCAATAGAAGTGCAATCATCTTGAGCAGCAGACTCGATTGAGCCACACCCCGTTAAGGCAATAGTTGCAACTGAAACCAGTATAAGAAAGAGGCGCAATTTAATTGAATTCATAACGCAAGTCTACTTTATTCTGAACGGAAGTTCGAGAGCGACTACCAATCGGGTAGATGCAAAGAAATGAAGGTTATTAAAACCTCAGGATCACATGCCTTTTAATCCGCCCTCAATGCAATGCTATTAGGGCACCCATAAAAGAAAAACCGCCCGAAGGCGGTTTCTCGTACAAAGCAGTTAAAGCGAATTAAGCAGCTTTACGGCTCTTAGCAGCTGGCTTTGATACTGCGTATTGACCTTGAATGTTGGCCAATGCAGCATCAACACTCTTCTCAAAACTTGCGAAAGCATCAGTTGCTGAAGCACGCACTTGGTCAAACTGTTGGAGTGAAGTTTCGAATGCAGTTTTAAATGCAGATACGAATGCCTCAGAACCAGCTGGAGCAGTCTTAGTGGCTTCTTTAACAAACTTAACCATGTCAGCACGTGCGTCATCAATAGAAGCATCAACTAATTGAGCAACTTCTTTGTTGCCATTACGGACAACTTGATTTACCTTAGCCTGGTAAGCAGCAGCGTACTTAGCAGCTTCTTGTGCAGCTTCTGGCTGAGCTAACTTTGACAACTGCTGAGCATCTTTAATTGCTAACAATTGTGCACTTGCATCTTGAGCAGCAACTAATGCATCTTTTGCAGCAGCTTGGTTGATTTCTGCTAATTCTTTTGCGCTTTCAACAGCTACTTGAGCTAAGTGCTTTGCGTTTTCAACAGCTTTGGCTTGAGCTTGTGTTAACTGGTCGTTTAATTGATTCTGGAACATGATTTTTCCTTAACTTTTTAAGTTGATAAAATTTATTGCGATGCACCATTGTAAAAAGTTTTTTATTGCACTGCAAGATTTATTTGCGGCAACGCAACAAAAAGTTCAAAAACCCTGTTTTTTGATTAAAAATAACTGGTTGAGGGGTGAAATAAATGGATAGTCATACTAAATTTAGGGTAATAATCAGGCCAAAACAATGAAAAAACCACCCGAAGGTGGTTTCAAACTACTGGCGGAAGAGGCGGGATTCGAACCCGCGGTAGGCTATTAACCTACGCACGCTTTCCAGGCGTGTGACTTAAACCGCTCATCCACCCTTCCGTACAGCCTTTGATTATACGTTTGCCAGAAGGGTTTACCTGTAAAAGCGCATTTAGCTACTTATACAGACTCTTTAAGCTGATCCAAAATTGCCGGATTTTCAAGGGTAGAGGTATCTTGAGTAATCTCTTCTCCCTTAGCGATCACGCGTAACAAGCGACGCATGATCTTGCCAGAACGGGTTTTAGGCAAGTTATCACCGAAGCGCACATCCTTAGGCTTAGCGATCGGGCCGATCTCTTTACCTACCCAGTTACGCAACTCAGTTGCAATCTTCTTAGCCTCTTCGCCAGTTGGGCGTCCACCCTTAAGCACTACGAATACACAAATCGCTTCGCCAGTCATTTCGTCAGGACGTCCAACTACGGCAGCTTCAGCAACTAATGGATTAGCAACTAGGCAAGATTCGATTTCCATCGTGCCCATACGGTGACCGGAGACGTTCAGCACGTCATCGATACGGCCAGTAATCGTGAAGTAGCCAGTATCTTTATTGCGAATTGCGCCATCACCTGCCAGATACAAAGTGCCACCCAACTCTTCTGGGAAGTATGACTTCACGAAGCGATCGGGATCGCCCCAGATTGTACGAATCATGGAAGGCCATGGACGCTTCACAACTAAGATACCACCCTGACCGTTTGGAACGTCTACACCGGCCTCATCGACAATCGCCGCCTGAATACCTGGCAAAGGCAATGTGCACGAACCTGGAATCATTGGTGTTGCACCTGGTAACGGTGAAATCATATGACCACCAGTTTCAGTTTGCCAGAAGGTGTCTGCGATTGGGCAGCGTGAGCCACCTACATTCTCGTAATACCACATCCAGGCTTCAGGATTAATCGGCTCTCCAACTGAACCTAGAAGGCGTAATGAAGATAAGTCGTAACTCTTTGGATGCACCGCTTGATCGTTACTAGACGCTTTAATCAATGAGCGAATTGCAGTTGGTGCAGTGTAGAAAATACTTGCCTTATGCTTCTGAATCATGTCCCAGAAACGACCAGCATTTGGGAAGGTTGGCACACCCTCAAACACAATCTCAGTAGCGCCTACTGCAAGTGGTCCATAAGTAATATAGGAATGGCCCGTTACCCAACCGATATCGGCAGTGCACCAGAAGACATCATTTGGCTTGATGTCAAAAGTCCACTTCATTGTGAGAATCGCCCATAAGAGGTAACCGCCAGTCGAGTGCTGTACGCCTTTTGGCTTACCTGTTGAGCCAGATGTATACAGAATAAAGAGGGGATGCTCAGCGCTGACCCACTCTGGCTCGCAAGTAACGGATTCATTGGCTACGATTTCTTGCATCCAAACATCACGACCAGCGGTCATATTAACTTCGTTACCAGTTCGCTTGTTGACGATGACGTGCTTTACATTGGCACATTCACCAGTAGATAGAGCCTCATCACAAATGGCCTTCAAAGGCAGGGATTTGCCTCCGCGGAACTGCCCGTCTGCAGTAATAACAGCAACAGCACCAACGTCAATGATTCGGTCACGTAAAGCTTGAGCAGAGAACCCGCCAAAGACGACAGAGTGGATTGCGCCAATACGAGCACAAGCTTGCATGGCAACAACACCTTCGATAGTCATCGCCATGTAAATGATGACACGGTCGCCTGACTTGATGCCCATTTTGCGAAGTGCATTTGCCATTTTGCAAACACGCTCAAGCAAGTCTTGATAATTTACATTGCTAACTGAACCATCATCAGCCTCAAAAATAATGGCCGTCTTATTCCCGAGACCATTTTCAACTTGGCGATCTAAGCAGTTATATGAAGCATTGGTCGTGCCATCCTCAAACCACTTATAAAAAGGTGCTTTGGATTCATCTAAAACCTTAGTGAAAGGCTTTTTCCAGAAGATGTTTTCTTTTGCAAGACGACCCCAGAAACCATCATAATCTGCATTAGCTTCAGCACAAAGCTTGTTGTAAGCCTCCATTCCAGAAATGGCGGCAGATTTAACAAAGTCTGCAGGTGGGTTAAATACGCGGTTTTCTTGCATTAATGGTTCCATGCTTCACAGCCCTTCTATTTAATAATCAGTCGTCTTTTTCCGCAAAAATAGTGCAGAGTTAGGGAATCACACCCTAAAGACCATATAAGATAAGTGAAAACACGCTAGATTTGCTCTATGGCAAACCCTTAAAATAGAAGAAACCTTACACAATCAACCCTAAAACTATGACAAATATCAAACAAAACGATCTTATTCAAAGCGTTGCAGATGCATTCCAGTTCATTTCTTATTACCACCCAAAGGACTTCATCTTGGCAATGAGTAAAGCTTATGAGCTCGAACAAGGTCCAGCAGCCAAGGATGCGATTGCCCAGATTTTGACTAATAGCCGCATGAGCGCCGAAGGCCACCGCCCTCTTTGCCAAGACACGGGTATTGCAGTAGTTTTCCTCAAAATCGGCATGAACGTCCAATGGAGCGATGCCACGATGAGCGTAACCGAGATGGTGAATGAAGGTGTGCGCCGGGCCTATACGAACCCAGACAATCCCTTGCGCGCCTCAGTTTTAAGTGACCCAGCTGGTAAACGTAAAAATACGGGTGACAACACTCCCGCTGTGATTCATTATGAAATCGTTCCAGGCGACGGCGTGGAAGTCATCTGTGCAGCTAAGGGCGGTGGCTCTGAAAATAAATCCAAGATGGTCATGCTCAATCCCTCTGACTCCATCGTAGACTGGGTACTCGAGACTGTTCCAACGATGGGTGCTGGCTGGTGCCCTCCTGGCATCTTAGGCATCGGTATTGGGGGGACCCCAGAAAAAGCCATGTTGATGGCTAAAGAATCCTTAATGCAGCCCGTTGATATTCAAGAACTGATCGCACGCGGAGCTAAGACTCGCGCTGAAGAACTGCGTCTAGAGCTATACGACAAGGTCAATAAGCTTGGTATTGGCGCACAAGGCCTAGGCGGCTTGACCACTGTTCTAGATATCAAAATTATGGAATATCCAACGCATGCCGTTTCATTGGCAGTGGCGATGATTCCAAACTGCGCAGCAACCCGTCACGTGCACTTCCACTTACATGGCGATGGACCAGCAATATTAGAAAAGCCTTCTTTATCTGATTGGCCAGATGTGACATGGACACCAGATACTAAAAAATCCAAGCGCGTGAATTTGGACACCTTAACTCCTGAGGAAGTCGCTAGCTGGAAAGAAGGTGAAACACTCCTACTGAATGGCAAAATTTTGACTGGCCGTGATGCTGCCCATAAGCGCATTCAGGACATGCTCGCCAGAGGTGAAGCATTGCCAGTGAGCTTTAAAAATCGTGTAATTTATTATGTCGGTCCAGTCGATCCAGTGGGCGATGAGGCAGTTGGCCCGGCAGGTCCAACCACTTCGACCCGCATGGATAAGTTCACCGAGATGATGCTAGGCCAGACTGGCTTGATCTCCATGATTGGTAAAGCGGAACGTGGTCCTGTTGCTATTGAAGCGATCAAGAAGCATAAGTCTGCTTACTTGATGGTTGTTGGTGGAGCAGCTTACCTAGTATCAAAAGCAATTAAGACAGCAAAGGTTGTTGGCTTTGCTGATCTAGGAATGGAGGCCATCTACGAATTCGATGTCAAAGATATGCCAGCAACAGTAGCAGTAAGTTCCACTGGCGTTTCGATGCATGAGACTGGTCCAAAAGAATGGCGAGCGAAGATTGGCAATATTCCAGTCAAGATCGCCTAAGCAGTTCATTAATTTATACGTCAGCTACCGTTAATTAAGCGATTTTTACTTGGCACTCATAGGAGTTTTTGATTCTGGCGTTGGAGGCTTATCCATTTTGGATGAGGCTTTGCGCCAGCTTCCCGAACATGACTATATTTACTTGGCTGACTCCATCAATGCGCCCTATGGAGAAAAATCCAGTGAGTGGATTGCTTCACGCAGTATGGAGCTTTGCCAATATTTAGCTGCACAAGGTTGTGACGCCATTATGGTTGCCTGCAATACTGCTACGGCTGAAGCCATCGCAGATATTCGGGTTGAGCTTAACAATATTCCAATCATCGGCGTCGAACCGGGCATCAAGCCTGCAGCCATGCAGTCTTCCAATGGCATTGTCGGTGTACTTGCCACCGAAGCCACTCTTAAGAGCGATAAATTTAATGCTTTATTGGCCACCCTTCCCAATTGTCAATTTGTAAAACAAGCCGGGGCTGGTTTAGTTCCTCTGATTGAAGCGGGCCAAGCTAATGGCGAAGCAACTTTAGAGTTACTTGCTGAACATCTTCAGCCCATTCAAGATGCTGGTGCAGATACCCTAGTCTTAGGTTGCACACACTACCCTTTTTTACGAAAATCGATTCGCAAGCTTTTGGGTGACTCAATTAATCTAATAGATACCAGTGATGCGGTCGTGCGTCAGCTGAAGCGCAAGCTTGAGGCACAAGGTAAACATCTATATAACAATCAATGTGGCTCCATTAAATTGATCAGCAGCAAAAATGTAGAGACTTTGCATCAAATGGCACAAGAGCTGATGCAGTCAAATCTCGATAAGCACGGTATTGAATCGCAACTGGTAAGTGCTTTTAAGTGAGCAAATTTTTAAATCAAATGAACGCGCGTCTACCATTCGATAAAACCGAACGCATCATTATTGGTATTGTGGTTATTCTGCATCTGCTATTTTTAATAGGCTTTCAGAGTGGTATGAAACCAGACAACGAGAATAAGCTCGATGATGCGCGGGTGATGGCGAATCTCGTTAGCCCTGAAGCGGCTAAGCAGCCCCAAGCCGCTTCGGCAGCGCCCCCACCTAAGCCGAAACAAGAGCAAAAGAAGAGAGTCGTAGATGAGATATCCACTCAGGCTCCAACGCCACCGCAAACACAACAGCAGACCGCTACTCCACCAACATCACAGCAACCCAAAACAGACGCGCAGACACTAAATACTGCAGTTGCGCCCGCAAGCACCTCCGGAGCGAGCGGCACACCGATCCAGACCGATATTGGTAAACTAGTTGTTCTTTATCAACCCGATGCAGATGCCTACTACCCCTCTTTCTCAAAGAGATCCGGAGAGCAAGGTGAAGTAGTGGTACGTCTCATTATTGATGAGAGTGGTAGTGTTGAAGATATTGCCTTACTTCGTTCAAGCTCTTTTCCAAGGCTAGACCGAGCAGCAAGTGAGATTGGCCGTCGCTATCGATTTAAACCATTTTTGGTCAACGGTTCACCCGCCAAAATTTCCACCAACCTTTTAATTAAATTTAATTTAAAGAATTAACATGACGAATACACCATTTGGTTTAGCAAATTTATGGCTCGAGGGCGATGCTATTACTCGTTTTGTAGCAATCGCGCTTCTCACCTGCTCCGTTGTGACATGGGTCATTTTGCTCTCCCGCTTCTGGGATTTGCGCAATCTTCGCAAACTCAAATCCGAGCTTGATCAATTTTGGCGTGCTACTTCTTATGAGCAAGGTCTCAATGCATTTACTAGCCATGCAAGCAACCCCTATTACCAGATTGCTAAAGCAGCAAGTATTGCTTCTGTCCACCACCAAAGCCAATCGACAAATCATCGCGAACTTCTGCAAACACTCAACTACTCTGAGTGGATGGCTAGAAGTTTGAAAAACAGCATCGATAGCATTTCAGCCACACTCCAAAAGGGCCTCACCTTCCTTGGCTCAACAGGTGCAACCTCACCATTTATTGGACTCTTTGGAACTGTATGGGGCATTTATCATGCCTTGATCGCAATCAGCAGCTCAGGTAGCGCGCAAATCGATCAAGTTGCCGGCCCAATTGGCGAAGCACTCATCATGACTGCGCTAGGTTTAGCCGTAGCGATTCCAGCAGTGCTAGGCTTTAACGCGATTAATCGGGCTAATAAGTTAATGATTGCTGATCTCAATCGCTTTGGCAATGATCTCCTTGCTTACTTTGTGACTGGTGCCCGCGTGAAGTCCGGGGAATAAATATGTCCTTTAATCTTCAAAACGATCCAGAAGAAAGCGGCATCATGGCCGAAATCAACATGACTCCAATGGTGGATGTCATGTTGGTACTCTTAATTATCTTCATCATTACACTGCCAGTAATTCAGCAAGCAGTAAAGGTTGAGCTCCCCAAAGCGAATAGTGTTCGTAATGAGGTAAAGCCAGAGTCAGTTCAGCTTTCTATCGATGCTCAGGGTCAAATTTTTTGGAACAGCACAGCGATTGATTTAAAGACTTTTGATGGCTATGCAGAAAAAGCTGCTCAGAAAGAGCCACAGCCAGAAATCAACTTGCGTGCCGATAAGTCTGTTAAATACGAATACGTTGCTCAAGTACTAGCAGCATCACGTCGCGCCGGCTTAACAAAACTAGGATTTGTGACTGAACCTAATTAAGTTTCTTCGCTACAACACACTGCTCTTGATAAGTTTTAGTGCCCTCACCAAGGGTTGCCGAGAGAATTCCGCCTTTGACGGTTTCTGCTTTTCTAAGCTGACCATTTAAGCGATTGATCGTAATTGCCGTGATGACTGAACCAGCTCCATACTGTATGCCATCAAAACTCTCTGGCGGAAAATATGCCTCTATGGAAACGAGAACTGTAGATTCAGTAATCAAGACATTCTTAATATTTTGCCGACCCATTTCACTGACTTGATCTAAGTCTCGGTCATCAACGAAGACTTTGGCCTTCTGATTTTTTGAAGCAGGGACCACTTTCAATTCGTAATTTTCGGTGTAATTCTTTTCTGAGCGCTCGCAGCTAAAAACCAAGGGTTCTGCAGCCAAGCTGGGGAGGCTAAACAAAAATAAGATAAGGGTGTGGAGATATTTCAAGGATGCCCGAATTCAATCGATTGGTGCCCGAGGCCGGAATCGAACCGGCACGACTTTTTTGAGTCGGCAGATTTTAAATCTGCTGTGTCTACCGATTTCACCACTCGGGCTCGCACGAGCAATAAAGCCGTACTAAATAAATCAAGACATCAAAATTTTAGCATGCGAGGCATATTGCCGATGGGAAGCCTGTTTTCATCAAGCCTGGGCAGTCATTAAGCCAAACCCACTAAACTACCCTTATGAAAATCCCTACCCCAAGCTTAGGTCTTAAAACAGTCTTTAAAGGCTTCTTTTGGCTTGGTTCTATAGTCCTCATGCTCACTATTGCTGCGGGCATTGCTTATCTGGTCTCAGCCCAAACAAACCCCTCAGGCAAGCGGATTATTAAAACATTAGGTGATGCCGTTACCATCTCCTTCGATGAGAGCGATATTCCTCATATCCAAGCAAAGAACTCCACTGATGCACTCTTTGCTTTAGGCTATTTACATGCTAGCGAGCGCTCCTGGCAAATGGAAATTAACCGCAGACTCTCGAGCGGACGACTATCAGAAATCCTTGGCAAAGAAACCCTGGCAATCGATCGTTTTATTCGCACCCTAGGCATTAAACATGCTGCCGAGAAACAATTTGATCGCTACCCTATTGCCACCAAGCGATTACTTCAATCCTATGCTGATGGAGTCAATGCAGGTAATGCTCACCTTGGCTGGGCACTTCCAGTTGAATACTTTCTATCCGGTTCAAAGCCAGGCCATTGGTCGCCTACGGATAGCGTGGCATGGATGTTAATGATGGCATTAGATCTTGGCGGCAACTGGCATAAAGAATTACAGCGTCTTGAGCTCTCACAATTTTTGACTACCAAGCAAGTATGGGAAGTCATGCCAGCCTATACCCCAGGCGAACCCGTAAGTCATCTTGACTTTGCCAAGATATATCAGGATATCAATGTTTTTAATCCAAATCCACTAGCAAGGGATCAGAAGTCAAAGAATTTGCCTGCAACAGAATTAGCTATCAATGAAGTGCCAGGCGGCAAAGATGGTGTGGGATCGAACAATTGGGCGCTCAATGGAAAACTCACTGTATCCGGCAAACCTTTGCTTGCCAACGATCCACATCTTGGCCTATCCGCGCCTGCGATTTGGTATGTGGCACACCTCGAAGCTCCCGGTTTAAATGTCATTGGCGCAACCCTCCCAGGAATTCCGGCAGTGGTATTGGGTAGAACCGATAAGTTTGCCTGGAGCTTTACCAATACAGGTCCTGATGTTCAGGACTTATACATTGAACAGTTAGACCCTAAAAATCCTGGTGTGTATCGCGGACCAGACGGCCCCCTCCCCTTTAAAGTTCGCCAAGAAATCATTGATATCAAAGGTGAGGCTCCGCTGCGCTTTTTGGTGAAAGAGACACGACATGGTCCAGTGATTTCTGAATCCTATGCGCGGGCAAGACGAGCCATTGATACCGATCGCTTTGTTTTGGCTTTGCGCTGGACTGCATTAGATACTGAAAATCAATCTGTTGCTGGTTTACTCGACATGAATCACGCAAAAGATTTAGAGGCATTTAAGCGGGCGTTACGTAAGAACTACGCGCCAATGCAAAACGTCGTGATGGCTGATACAGATGGAAATATTTCCCTTCAAACAGCCGGTGTCGCACCCAAGCGTACTTTGCATCAAGGTCTTTATGGTGTGGCGCCTGCGCTAGGCTGGGAGAGGCAATATGACTGGGCAGGATATGTTCCATTCGATCAACTGCCAAATAGCAATAATCCAGATGCGCACTGGATTGCCACGGCCAACCAAAAAATGGTATCTAGCAATGACCCGAATCCACTAACAGGCGACTGGGATCTGCCTACACGCTACGACAGAATTGTAGAGTTGATTAAAAGCAAGCCGGAGCATGATCTCAACTCCATGAAAACGATGCAGGCAGACACCCTCTCTTTGGGCGCCACACCATTACTCGAATTATTTAAATCAGCTCAATCAAAACATCCTTTAGCACAGCAAGCGAATGAGCTCAGTAGAAACTTTGATGGCGATATGAAAATCGATAGTACTGGTGCACTGATATTCAATGCCTGGGCTGATCAACTCTCACGTCAATTATTTTCACGTTTAGGATATTTATTCACAGAAAATTACGGTACTCGCAACTTTAGACATCCGCTGATATTGCAAATACAGAATCCGAATAGCCCATGGTGTAATGATCCACAAACTGAGCAGATTGAAAACTGTACAGATGCTGCAAATGTAGCACTTGATAAAGCACTAGAACAACTCAGCACGCAATTTGGCAATAATCCTAAAAATTGGTTGTGGGGCAATGCCCATATTGCAGTCTCAGAGCACCGCCCTTTAAGTAAGATCCCCCTGCTTGGAAGCCTCTTTAATTTGGCGCAGCCTTTCCCTGGGGATAGCTTTAGCATCAACGTGGGTAGACTTGAACTTCTTAGGGCTAAAAATCCTTTTGAGACCAAACAAGCAGCCAGCCTTCGAACACTTTACGATCTCTCCGACTTAGAGCAATCTCTCTTTATTTACCAAGCCGGGCAATCAGGCTGGGTGCAAAATAAGCTCTACCGAAATATGAGTGCGCTCTGGGCCCGAAATGAATATCTCCCCCTTCAAATGAAGCCCCAAAAGATCAGTAGGCAACTTGAGCTAAATATCAAGGAAAAATAAGCGGGGGAGTTTAGAATGCTCTTTATAGGTCCAGACTGGACTTAACCCATTTAATGACAACTACACCTATCATGAAAAAAATATCCGCCTTCACTCTTGTTGCTGCACTAGCTTTAGTACCGCTTTCAAATAGCTTTGCAGCCTGGAAGGAACTTGGAGCCAATGAGGTGATAATAGTTTATGTCGACACAGACACTATCAGCAGCTCTGGTGAAAAAGCGCAAATTATGTCGATGTTGGATTTTAAAAAACCGGGCATGAACCCAAATACTAAGGAAGCAGTCAGCTCCATTATCGGCCTCAATGAGTACAACTGCCCAGCCGTTAGTTATCGTCCAATTGAGTACAAAGAGTTTTCTGAAAATAAGGGCGCTGGTAAATTGGTTTCAGATAATAAAACTCCAGATAGCGTATTCGAGCCAGTTGTAAGCGGATCTTGGGCAGCTGGAGTATTTAATGTTGTCTGCCAGCCGAAATAAACTGATCTCCTTGAGAACCCATCCAAGCAGATCAAATCCGCGGAGACGATCTGCTTTTTTGTTTGTCTTGGGCCTGACTCTCAGCATCACTTGTCTTACTAACTTAATAGGCTGTGTAGCACCACTAGCAGCTTTAGGGTCCTCGGCCACCACAGCAGCAAGCTCAGTCGGTACCGCAACTGTCTCTGTAGCCGCAACTAATCCCTCAACTGCCGCTAGCGCGCTCTCAACTGTCACAACCGGGAAATCCCCCTTAGAGCATGCTGCTTCTGCAGCAACTAAGCAAGACTGCAATTTTCTAAATGCTTTGGGATCAAAGCCAATCTGCGTCAATATTCCAGTTACCCCAGTGAAAGATATGAGCGAGCCCTATCCAGGTCCTGCAGATACTCTGCCCACTTCTAAATAAGCAGTCTAAAATTGACTTTTAAGGCAATTATTCCGATATTGAATTCATGACTACAGAAAATTACTACCTCACGCTAACCTGCCCCAACCGACCAGGAATTGTTGCTGCCGTATCAACCTATATTTTTGAATTAGGTGGTGACATTGAAGAAGCTCAGCAATTCGATGACAAAGCATCCAAACGATTTTTTATGCGTGTGAGCTTTAGCTCTAGCGCTGATAGCAATACACTTAAAGCTGGCTTTGTAGAAATCGCCGAACGCTTTGATCTCACTTGGGACTTGCGTGCAGTCAAAGATTTAAAGCGTGTATTGATCATGGCGTCTAAACTGGATCATTGCCTAGTAGATCTTCTGTATCGCTGGCGCATTGGTGAGCTACCAATGATTATCTGTGGAATCGTTTCCAATCATCCACGCGAGGTTTACTCCAGTATTGATTTTGCTGATATTCCCTTCTATCACCTACCAGTTACGTCAGAGACTAAGCCGGCTCAAGAAGCCAAACTTTTAGAAATCGTTGCCAATTCAAAAGTAGATATGGTTATTTTGGCTCGCTATATGCAAATTCTGTCAGATGACTTATCCACCAAGCTATCTGGAAAGTGCATCAACGTTCATCACTCATTCTTGCCAAGCTTTAAAGGTGCCAAGCCTTACCATCAAGCTCACGCACGTGGTATTAAGTTGATTGGCGCCACGGCACACTTTGTGACTAGCGATTTAGATGAGGGCCCAATCATTGAGCAGGACGTTACTCGTGTGACACATGGTGACACGCCTGAAGACTTGGTACGCAAAGGTCGTGATTTGGAGCGCACAGTTCTGTCACGCGCACTACGTTATTACTTGCATGACCGTGTCTTAATTAACGGCGCAACCTCTGTAGTCTTCTCAGACTAATCTGCATTTTAAGGATGAACCACCCATGACAATGGGGGTTCTGAATCAACATCCACCTGATACTTTTTATCGTTGACATTGAGGTCAGTCATAGGTGCCCTCCTAATTCTTCTTATATGATCAGATCATGATCTCCGGCCTTGTTCAAATTCTTCTCTTTCAAAGCCTAGGTGAACTGGTATCCAAATTTATCCTACCCAGCCTGCCAGGGCCTGTGATTGGCTTGGTACTCCTGATTATTTGGCTAATTTTCCGTAAGGGCATCAGCGATGAGCTAGCACTGGTTGCGGATGGCTTTAGTCAGTATTTCGGCCTTTTGTTTGTTCCAGCTGCTGTTGGGGTAGTTCTGTTTTTGCCCCAACTCAAAGCAAATGCCCTGGCAATTGTGAGCGCTTTAGTTGGTAGCGTGATTTTGACGATCGCCACTAGCGCGATAGTGGTTCGCTTCTTCAGCGTTAAGCCGGAGGGGAGTGCCAAATGAATGAAAAGCATTCGATTGTTGAGATTTGGGTTTACTTATCAGGTAGCCCTTTATTCGCCCTCTTTATTACCTTAGCGGCCTATCAAATTGGTCTCTCAATTTATAAGTCCACTAAACAGAATCCATTAGCAAACCCTGTAGCAATTGCCATCATTCTGGTTGCTAGCATCATTCAATTTGTTGAAATGCCCTACTCCACCTACTTTGAAGGCGCTCAATTTATTCATTTTCTATTAGGCTCTGCAACCGTCTCTTTAGCTATACCCATATATCGAGGCTTGAGCAGTCTGAAGGGCCGCTCACTACCCCTGCTTGCCTCTTTACTCGCTGGTGGCTTGATATCTATTATTAGCGCAGTGAATATCGCTAAATTATTTGGGGCTGATTCTAGTATTACTGGGGCAATGTATCCCAAATCCGTCACCGCTCCAATTGCTATGGGTATTGCTGAGCGTATTGGTGTATCCCCAACATTGACTGCCATCTTTGCAGTGACGACCGGCATTTTGGGGGCTATTTTGGCGCCCTTCATTTTGAATGCACTAGGCATGAAAGCATGGTGGCAGCGTGGCTTTGCCATTGGGATTGGCGCGCATGGTATTGGCACATCACGTGCATTTAGCATTCACCCGGAGGCTGGAACGTATGCCAGTCTAGCTATGGGCATGAACGGCGTGATTAGTGCTGTGGCTATTCCAGTGTTGTACCACTTATTTAATTAACAATATCTCTAAAACTATGTAGCTCATTTTGTGCGCGATGCACCAACAAGGATCCCATATTTCCATATGAGTGCTATTGCACTGAAGAAGCTTCTGACTCCTGCTGTAATCTTCCTAACATATGCTTTATTTCACCTTATTTATCAGACTCGCATACATTTCCTAGCTGATCCCGTCCAACCCCTCACCATCAGAATGTATCAATATGAAACTCATTAAAAACCGCCTAAGCCATCTCATCATGGGATTGCTATTAACTACCGGAATTTGCACTCCCATACTTGGAGCATCTGATGCTGATTGGCCCAAGAAACCCATCGTTGCCATTCTGCCTTTTCCTGCTGGCGGATCTACTGATGTATTTGCACGCGCAATCGGCGTGCCTCTTGGGGAGGCATTAGGCCAACCCATCGTGATTGAAAATAAACCAGGTGCTGGCGGAATGATCGCTTTGGGTGCCTCAGCTAAGGCTGCGCCCGACGGGTACACCCTGCTTTTTAGTGCATTAACTAATCAATCTATTTCTCAAGCACTCTTTAAGAATCCACCAGCAGATCTCACCAAAGACTTTGCACCTATTGCTCTCATCGGAACGATTCCGCATTTGATCGTTGTAAATCCTTCTGTGCCAGCTAAAAACTTACCAGAATTGATTGCGTTTATTAAATCTAAAAATGGGGACTTTAGTTACGCGTCTCAGGGTAATGGCAGTCTCTCCCACCTAGAGTCAACCCTCTTTATGCAGCGTATTGGCGCCAGTGGCACGCACATTCCCTACAAAGGAAGCGCTTTTGCTCTACCCGATTTAATTGCAGGTAATACGCTGATGATGTTTGATAGCGTCACCGCATCCTTGCCACATATTCAGAGCGGTAAGTTGCGTCCAATTGCGATTGCTGCGGCTGAGCGCTCACCATTAATGCCCAATATCCCGACCCTTGGTCAGGATGGCATGAAGCAGTTTGACGTAGAGAATCTATACGCTATTTATGCCCCCAAAGGAACTCCTCCAGCCATTGTTGCAAGACTGGAAAGAGAAATTCGAAAGATTTTGACCAACCCCGACTTTAAGGCACGTTTAGGCAATCAGGGAATCCATCCTCAATTTGCCAACTCGGAACAACTCTTCATCATTACCCAAAGCGAGAAAGAGAAATGGGCAAAAGTAGTAAAGTCAGCAAACGTTAAAATTGATTAATTACTATTAATGATTTGCAGCCCCTCTTATTGAAACGATTAGATCTATGTTGATATCACCCCCTTATGGTGGCGGCCGTGCCCCAGTCTTAGCGAAGAACGCTGTTGCAAGCTCACAGCCATTAGCCACTCAAGCAGGCATTGAAGTTTTACACAATGGTGGTAATGCGGTTGATGCAGCCCTAGCCACCGCTATCACACTCACCGTGGTTGAACCCACCATGAATGGCCTCGGTGGAGATGGCTTTGCATTAATTTGGGATGGTAAAAAACTACATGGCATGAACGCCTCTGGTCGCGCACCTGCAGCATGGACACCTTACTACTTTTCTGGCAAAGCTGCAATGGATCTAATTGGCTGGAATACCGTGACGGTTCCCGGCATGGTCTCTGGGTGGATTGAGTTATCCCGTAAATTTGGCAAACTACCTTTTGCACAACTCTTTAAACGTGCGATTGACTATGCAGAGAATGGCTTTCCGGTTTCACCAGTCATTGCGCGTCAATGGCGCGAGGCCGTTCCAATTCTGAAAAATCAACCTGGCTTTAGCGAGTCTTTCTTGATTGATGGCAAACCCCCTACTGCAGGTCAAATCTGGCGCTACCCTTCTCAAGCAAAGACTCTGCGTGAAATCGCCGAGACCGAAGGTGAATCTTTTTACACCGGGAAATTGGCTCAAAGCATGGTCGACTTTGCTCAAAGTACTGGCGGTTGCTTCACTATGGCGGACTTTGCCAACAATAAAACAGAATGGGTGGAACCATTGGCCTTTGACTATGGCGACTACACCTTGCATGAGATTCCACCGAATGGCTCAGGGATCGCAGCCCAGATGGCTCTTGGTATCCTACAGGCAGCCAATGTAAAGCAATATCCCGCCAATTCTGCACAACGTATTCATCTGCAAGTGGAGGCAATGCGGATTGCTTTTGCGGATGCTTATGCTCACATATCTGATGCCAGCACGATGAAGGTGCCAACAAGCGCTTTATTAGATAGAGATTATTTAGCTAGTCGCGCTGCATTGATTAATCACAACCAAGCAGGTAGCTATGGTGCGGGGGATCCGCATGCTGGTGGCACTGTTTATCTGTGTGCCGCAGATCAATCCGGCATGATGATTTCTTATATTCAATCAAACTTTAAAGGCTTTGGCTCTGGAGTCGTTGCGCCTGGTGGCATTGCATTCCATAACCGCGGCATGAGCTTTAGCTTGGTGAACGGTCACCCTAATCAAGTGGGGCCAGGTAAGCGACCATTCCATACTATCATTCCGGCTTTTCTCACCAAAGGTAGTCAACCTACGATGGCATTTGGTGTCATGGGCGGCAATATGCAGCCCCAAGGACATATTCAGTTTGTCATGCGCTTTGTGGATGAGTATCTCAATCCACAGGCCTGCTCTGATGCGCCGCGCTGGAGAATTGATGATGTGGGCAAGCTCACGGTTGAAGCGTCAATGCCAACTGTAGTAGTTGAAGGACTTAAAGCAATGGGTCACGAAGTGAGTGTGATGCCAGCAAATAGCCTAGACTTTGGTAGCGCTCAAGCGATTGCGCTATTGGGTGAAGAAACTCAGGATGCTTATATTGCTGGAAGTGATCATCGTCGCGATGGCTTGGCGGCTGGGTTTTAATTCGTTAATACAAGCTACTGTTAAACAAGCCTCATACTCAGAGACACAGGAAGTGCCATGTGAACATAACTACTATAGGGCGAATACTCCCTGAAGAATGTTCAAACTAGCGCCTAACACTTTATTGTTTACTGAGCCTAGCCGCTTTACTAGACGACCCTTATCAATCGTACGTATCTGATCAAGCATTACCAGTCCTTTTTTGCCATCATGAGTGATGGGCAAACGATAAGGTGCTTGGCGACCTTTGGTGGTCATAGGCGCAATAATCACTGTCCGTAAGAAATCATGCATCTCTTGTGGAGACACAATAATGCATGGTCGAGTCTTTTTAATCTCGCTACCCTTTGTTGGATCTAAATTAATGAGCCAAATATCTCCGCGTGCAACGATACTTTTTACCAAACCCAATCCTCATCACCTTTGTTCATAAAGTCACCCATTACTAAGCTGTCTTCACCAGCCTCAGCAATTGCTTTTGAAGCCTCAGCCCAGCCTTCGCGGAGATTTTTTTTGGGCTTACTCAACACCAGTCTATTGCCCTCAACAGTTAAATCCGCCTCATCCTCAAAGCCTACTTGCTCAAGGATAGCCTTTGGAATAACCACTCCACGAGAGTTACCAATTTGACGAATTTGGAGGTGTAACTGCTTTTTCATAGTATTAACAATGTTATAACATTATAGGGTAAAAGTCAAACCAATAATTTACGCCTAGCTACTGTTCGATACCCCTTAAATTAATGTTGTTGATAAAAAAATCAGCGCCCAAACTGATGAAGCACTAGGACTACAAATGATCTCCATCAGACTGGAGCAGGAGTTGATTGAGTCTTTTAAAATCTTAGACACCAAATACGATATAGGCTAGCAAGCTCTCATGCGTGAGGCAATGAAAAGATTCATTGAGGTTGAATTTCAACTGATTGCTAGTGAAACATTGGAACAGCAGCAAGCCGAAAAAAAGGGTGGCAAGAAAATGGCAAAAGCAGCTTAACCAGGCAAACAATTTAAATAAAAACGCTTCACTTCCTGATCACAGCTCACATCTTTAGGTTGTATCGGTCGCTCAAGAGTGATGCCTTCGATTGAGGTGCAGCGACTCAGGGCCACATAGACCTGCCCTGATGCAAAAGCACCTGAAGATAAATCTACCTTGATCTTATCTAAAGTCTTGCCTTGACTCTTATGAATAGTGACAGCCCAAGCCAACATCAATGGGATTTGTACGAAGGTGCCAATAATATTTGGTGAGATCTTTCCGGACATCATGTCATGGTCATAGCGATACGATTCCCACTGATGGCCTTTAACTTCAACCGTGTTTGAGTAAGGGCCGTTTTGCACCATCACCTTAACGGTATTGGGTAGTAGTTCGCGAACGACGCCAATAGTACCGTTCACCCAGCGCTTAGGAAAATTGCTATCAGTCGCCGTAAACATCACTTTTGCACCCACCTTTAGAGTGAGCTGATTGGGCGACGGTAGATTGCGATCATCCACATTAAACTTACCAGTGCTATTACCCATATAGACTTTAGCATCGGTTGTAAGCGCTCGTAATCCTGCACCATTAATTTGATCAGCGCGGGCGTTAGTCGTAGTTAAGGTGATAGTTTGCTCATCAGCCTCTTTTTTAGTTTCATAACAAACAGTATTTAAGGTGTCGAGCGCTTCATCAATGTCTTGATTGATGCGGATCTGATTGAGTAAGCCGGCAAAGTGAGCATCCTTTTGACGAAATATCTTCGACAACTCCACCATCGTGACATCTTTACGATGCAGCGCATTAGCGCAGAAGAAATAAGGGCCTTCGTAACCGCGCTCAGAGAGCACTTGCATATCCGCCTGAGAGACAACCGGCGGCAGCTGAAACAAGTCTCCTACAAACATCACCTGTATGCCACCGAAGGGCTCACTCTTATGGGGTCCGTTAGCACGTAGGAATAGATCAATAGCATCTATTACATCTACCCTCACCATCGAGATCTCATCAATGATGAGCAGTCGAATATCTTTATAGAGACGTTTATCCTTTAGAGGCTTGATATCTTCTTCTGGGAAGATCAAGCGAGGTGGCAAGCGAAAGAAGGAGTGAATGGTGACACCCTTCACTTGCAGCGCGGCTACCCCAGTTGGTGCAACCACTACTACATTGCCATGAATGTTCTCGCGTAGATAGCCAATTAAAGTGGTCTTACCTGTTCCAGCCTTACCACTGACAAAGATATAGGGATCATGACGCTCAATAGCGTCGATTACCTCTTGGTATTCAGAGGTAATTTCAAGGGCTGATGGGTCGACTGCAAGATTGGTCATCCCTTATTGTTTCACGGCATCAGCCACACACCGAAATCCAATGTAAACCACTCCAATATCGGCTGGCTTAGACTCAACATCAGATTCTTTTTGCCTCTCTGGGCCATACCACCAAGATGCACCCCGGGTAATGAAGCCGCCGTTGCGCTCAGTTGCGGTCCACTCCCAAACGTTGCCGCCCATATCCAATAGTCCATTGACTCCAGGCTTTGTAGTACCCGTGGGGACGTGACCAGTGCCTCGATTTAATGTTCCTACTGGAGCTACGCCTTTGTAGTCGCCGCAGCCACTTAAACAATGCGATACCGCAGGCGTTCTACCGCCGGGGTATGGATAGCGCTCACCTTTAACGAAGCCAGAGGGTGGATTAGCGCGTTGCTCTACAAATGCAGCAGAAGTCCACTCAGCTTCAGTAGGTAAACGTTTGCCAAAATAACGACAAGCAGAAGCAGCTTCAGATTGATTGAGATGTACTGCTGGTTCAAGATCTTTTGCGGGAACGCCGTATGGGGTTTTCCATGTCCAACCAGATTTCTTAACAAAACCAGATTCGTAATTAAGCCCGCCGCCGTTTTTCTCAGCTTGGCTCACAAAGCCTGTAGCATTCGCAAACGTTTTCATATCAGCAATGGTCATCTCAGTTTGATCCCAAGAGATATTGCCGACTTTAACCACAGGGATAGTTGACGCAGGAGCGCTAGTAGCGGTAGATGGCCGTAGCATGAAATACAGAGCTATCACTGACAGCAAAACACCAAATAGGATTGGGAGAATGTCGAATTTTTTCATGAATAAAATCTCAAAAAGAAAAGGCTCCACGATGGGAGCCTTAGGATAATGCAATATTCGGTGGGGCGAACGACGGGGCTCGAACCCGCGACAACCAGAATCACAATCTGGGACTCTACCAACTGAGCTACGTCCGCCACTGAAGACCTAGATTATAGCTTTTGGGTCAAAACCCTGTCAAAAAAGGCTTAGATTATCGATTTAGACACTCTCAAACTCAAATGCAGCCCAATCCCCTAGAGTTAGGCTAGCATCGATAAAGAAGTCCACAATAGCGGCCTTGCTCTGGACTTTAGCCAAGGCATGGTGGTCAGAAAGACGCTGGCGCCAGTAGCGAGACCCCGCCCTACCATGAGCTAGACCCAAGATATGACGGGTAAATGCGCCAATATAAAAAGGTTTATCTTTAGCACGACATTCTTCATACCAAGCTTGCACTTGTTGAACTAATGCAATCTGTATGCGATGCCACTCGGTCTCGCTAAAAAGATATCCAGCAGCTTCACCATCGGTCTTAATCAAGTCATCCCAACCGAGCAACATCGCTGGGAAATGATATGCCGCCCTACCCACCATAAAGCCGTCAAAGTCATCCCAGTGTCCGGCGATTTGATCATTGCTTTCTAATCCGCCATTGAGCAAGACCTTGAGACCTGGAAATTGCTTTTGCGCATCCAGCCGTAGCTTTGCGGCCACCTCATACCGTAATGGCGGCTTACTACGATTCTCTTTTGGAGACAAACCCTTCAGAACAGCGTTACGAGCATGGATGGTGACTTGGCTAGCACCTGCATCAGCCACCGCAAGAATAAAGTTCAAAGCAAATTGATAATCTTTTTCAGAGTTTGCAGCATCCATGGAATCTAATCCCAAGCGATGCTTTACTGTAATTGGGATATCAACGGCAGCCTTCATAGCTTTGACACAATCAGCAACCAATTTTGGCTCAGCCATTAAGCAAGCACCAAATGCTCCACGTTGCACGCGCTCAGACGGGCAGCCACAATTAAGGTCAATCTCATCGTAGCCCCACTGCTGAGCTAACTCTGCAGCTTTAGCCAAATCAGAGGGTTCAGAGCCTCCCAATTGCAAAACAACTGGATGTTGGTCTTGTGAATAATCTAAGTGACGCGGCACATCCCCATGAATGAGTGCGCCAGTAGTAACCATCTCGGTATAGAGCACTGCTTCTTTGGTCAGCGCACGATGAAAAGACCGACAATGACGGTCAGTCCACTCCATCATTGGGGCTACAGCTAGTCGTTTGGCAGGCTTTACAGTCATACAGATTTCAAGCTAATACTCTTTGACTAACAAAAGATCTCTCCTGCCCCTTTATCGGGTCTTTGAAGTGGATCTCTTTTGCCAAGAGTTGTAAGGGTTTGGAAAAGTCCAAATCATACTCTTGATAAGGCGTCAGGATTGGATAGATCTGATCATGACGTATTGGAATTCCGAGGGCATTGAGATGGCAACGTAATTGGTGCTTCTTGCCACTGCCAGGAGTTAAGCGATACTTAGCCCAGGGTGCATTTACTTCAATCAACTCAATGTAGGTATCTGTATTTGCTATGCCATCCACCTCTTCCATTTGCAAGAAATGTTTAGACTCTTTGATATTGCTCTCATAAGTCATTGGCAGTTTTTTAAGGAGCCCTTCTGAATACGGAGCTATAGCTTCGTATACTTTCTTGACTGCTCGATCTCTAAACAGATTTTGGTATTGTGATCTCTCTTGGGGGTTGATTGAAAAAATGACGAGCCCTGCGGTATCGCGATCAATGCGATGAATAGGACTTAAGTCTTGAATGCCTGTTTT
Organism: Polynucleobacter sp. UK-Mo-2m-Kol15; assembly: GCF_018881505.1. GTDB lineage: Bacteria > Pseudomonadota > Gammaproteobacteria > Burkholderiales > Burkholderiaceae > Polynucleobacter. Next base: position 1,761,499 of record NZ_JACVQC010000001.1, read on the forward strand.
TTTCTTTAGGCGATTGAGAAGTGTTTGATGTAAATAAAGACCGCTTGGGGTTACTGGTAAAAAATGAGGTTTATCAGCAACCAAAATATGCTCATCCTGAAAGAGGATGACTTCCTCAAAAGGAATTTCTGGTTCACGAGCTAAGCGCCTGAAATAGAGTAAATGGCTATTAGGGTGGTAGGCAGCACTAGCAGAAAGCACTTCACCCTCTTGATTCAATACCAAACCCTCTTCAAAGCGAGCTTCCCACTCACCCCTCTCAATATGCGGGAAAGTAGTGGTAAAGAAATCCAGCAAAGAGGCATAGCTCTGCCCCGCAGGCAAATACACCCTAGATGAGGAGACTCCTTCAGAATTGACTTTCATTTGTACTAGATTATCCACTTCAATCAAGGTAGACAATCCAATCTAAACACGTCTAAAAAGAAACCCCTCTAAAATGAGGTAGCAGCCCCCATCAGAACTAGAAAATGAATAGACAGCATGTTTGAACTCTCCGTATTTGACCTCAGCTTATTGCTGGCCTGCGCCTTATTTGCGGGCTTGGTTGACTCCATTATTGGTGGCGGAGGAATGATTCAGGTACCAGCTCTTTTTGCAGTCTTACCAGGCTTTCCACCAGCCACCCTTCTCTCCGTGAATAAGATTGGCTCTATCGTAGGCACAATTGGATCCGCCATTCAGTACAGTCGAGTCAATAAAAGCCCTTGGGGACTGGTGATCATCTCTTCTTCGTTTGCTTTTTTTGCTGCCGTTGGCGGTGCCTATCTTGTAACTCGATTGCCAACCGAATGGCTCAGAGCAGCCCTGCCGTTTTTATTAATAGCGCTTCTGATCTTCAATATCAAATCTAGCGCTGGTCTAGTGCATGCCCCGAAACATATTCACCATAAACAAAAGGCTATTGCCTCAACTGGCGCCGGCATCATTGGTTTTTATGATGGCTTCCTAGGCCCCGGAGCTGGTGCCTTCTATAATTTGCTCTATACCCGTATCTTGGGATTTGATTTTTTGCGCTCTGCAGCACCCGCTAAGTGTCTCAATATCGCCTCCAATCTGGGTGCACTTTGCGTCTTTTTCTACCTTGGATTCTTTAACTGGCAACTTGGTCTACTCATGGCCAGCGCAAATCTTGTAGGCGGACAAATTGGTACCAAAATTGCAATCAAGCATGGCAACTCCTTCATCCGCAAAGCTTTCTTCATTCTAGTAGCTATTCTCATCATCAAAACCTTCTATGATGCCTTCCTTAAATAAGTAATAGATAAATAGATTAGTAGGGTATTAATAGATTTAAATACATTTAAAGAGTAAATTGAACTTATGGATTTTTAGTTCATTTACTATAAAGAGGATGTTATGAAAATTTTATTACCAGTTGATGGCTCCAAATCTTCGCTCAATGCAGCTAAGTATGTTGTGAAATTAGTAAAAGATTTGCGCAGTAAGTGCACAGTGACATTAATTAGTGTTCATGATGATATTGGTCTTGGTCATGTAAAGCAATTTGTTGCTAATAGCGTCATTGATGACTATCTCCGTGAGGTGAGCGAGAAAGAGCTTAAGGGAGCCCAAAAGGCATTAGATGCGGCCGGTCTGAAACATAGCATGGTCATTAAGCGCGGCAATATTGCTAACGAGATTATTGCAATCGCCAATAAAGAAAAGTTTGATCTGATCGTCATGGGCTCAAAAGGCCGTAGCGGAATTGTGGATGCCGTTATGGGCTCTGTTGCTCAGAGGGTAAGCAATACAGCCAAACAGCCTGTTTTATTAATTAAATAAGTGCCAGTTAAATCATTAGATTAACTTCAATAGGTCGCCCATGTGGCGGCCTTTTTATGGACCACTAAATGAGTATTTTGCTGCTCTTATTCGCACCAGGAATTTTTGCCATCTACTGGTTAATTCGCCTGCAGCTATGTCTATCTAGAGTCCGCTATCTGGTAGACACTTACGGCATGGATCGCAAAAAATTGCGGAAATTATCCTGCAAGGAACTGAAGAATCTCAGAACATCCATTGATGAACTAAGGCATACCAGTGATGCCTTTGGTTTAGAGAATTTGCTTAGGCCTTATAGGGCCTGATGTGCCCCCTATTAAAGTGAGCGCTGGTTTACCCGCTTAGATAATTCCTGGGCAGATTCTTTTCGTTCGCTATAGCGATCTGTCAAGTAAGCACTAATTCCGCGAGTAAGTAATGTGAACTTGTAGAGCTCTTCCATAACATCGACTACTCGATCATAAAAAGAGGATGGCTTCATGCGTCCATCTTCCTCAAATTCTGCGAAGGCTTTAGCAACCGAAGATTGATTGGGGATAGTAATCATCCTCATCCACCGACCCAAGATACGCATTTGATTAACGGCATTAAAAGACTGTGATCCACCACATACCTGCATTACAGCCAAGGTTTTGCCTTGAGTTGGTCTGACAGCGCCAGCGGATAATGGAATCCAATCAATCTGTGTTTTTAGGAGCCCCGTCATTGCGCCATGCCGTTCTGGAGAAGTCCAAACCATACCCTCTGACCATGAAGCCAATTGACGTAACTCTTGTACCTTAGGATGGGTATCAGGCACACTGTCAACCAAAGGAAGCTCAGTAGGATCAAATATTTTTACCTCGCCACCCATCGCGATTAGCAATCTAGCAGCCTCAAATGTAAGAAGCCTACTGTAGGATCTCTCGCGTAGTGAACCATAGAGTAGTAAAAATCGAGGTGCAGGATCACTAGACTGAATATTCAATTTTTCAGTTGAGGGAATCTGAAAAAGCGCCTCTTCTAAAGCTGGAAATTGAAGCGGTGATTCAAACACTTAGACTCCATCCTTTGTAAAGAATCTTTCTTTAAACCACAAAGCTACAGTCACCAAGCCAATCATGATGGGCACCTCCACTAGAGGGCCTATCACTGCTGCAAAGGCTGCTCCAGAATTGATTCCAAATACCGCAATGGCCACTGCTATTGCAAGTTCAAAGTTATTGCTAGACGCTGTAAATGAAAGCGTGCAGCATCTCTTGTAATCAATTCCCATCTTGCCGGTCACTAAGAATGTCAGCAAGAACATGATGAGGAAGAAAATCAATAATGGCACGGCAATAGTCACTACATCCATGGGGAGCGTTAAGATTACGCCTCCCTTGAGGCTAAACATGACGATGATGGTGAATAGCAAAGCAATTAATGTGATCTTTCCAATGCGGGGCACAAAATGTTCGTGGTAATGCTCTCTTGTCATGAACTTAAGCATCACAACCCTGGTCAATATTCCAGCAATGCAAGGGATACCCAAATAGATAAATACACTCTCAGTAATTTGCCCCATTCCTACACTGACATTTGATCCAGTGAGACCAAAGAAAGGAGGTAGTACAGTGAGAAAGAAGTAGGCGTAAGCGCTAAAGAATAGCACCTGAAAAATGGCATTAAATGCTACTAAGCCAGCAGCATATTCAGTAGAGCCTTTGGCCAGATCATTCCAAATAATCACCATCGCAACACAAGGTGCGATACCAATCAAAATCAGGCCAGCCATATACTCCGGCTGATCTGGAACAAAAGTAATCGCCAAAAAGAACATTAAAGTGGGCGCAATAATCCAATTCATCAAAATGGAGATACCGAAGATGCGCTTATCCTTGAATACGTCAGGCAAGTCTTCATAACGAACCTTGGCAAACGGTGGGTACATCATTAATATCAAGCCAATAGCAATCGGAAGATTGGTTGTCCCAACCTGAAAAGCATTAATAAACCCCTCGATACCTGGAATGAAATGCCCCAAGGCAATTCCCAGTACCATTGCTGCAAAAATCCAGACCGTTAAATAGCGATCCAGGAAAGATAGTTTTTTAGTGATAGAGCTCATGCCTTGCTATGAATCTCTTTAAGACTCATAGAATCGAGCTTCTCTAATGGCATCGAAGCCAAAATATCTAACCGTCTTTTAAGGCCATTCATCACCTCATTAAAGGCTGCCCTTTTTTCTAAGTTAGTACCTTGCACTTGCGATGGATCAGGGAAACCCCAATGTGCGGTAGCTGGTTGACCAGGCCAAAAAGGGCAAACCTCGCCAGCAGCGTTGTCACATACTGTGATGATGAAATCCATTTTTGGAGCATTGGGCTCCCCATACACATCCCAGCTTTTTGACTTCAACAGAGTGCGGTCCATACCCAACTCTTCCGCAATATCAGCAGCAATGGGATTAATGCTTGTGCCTGGGGTTGATCCAGCTGAGTAACCTACAAACTTGCCACTAGGGTGGGTAGATGCTAAAGCTTCACCCAAAACAGAACGAGCAGAGTTATGGGTGCACAGGAAAAGAATGTTGTACTGTTTCATTAAGTATTCACCTTTTTAACGGTTTTTGCGGTTTTGCATGACTTACCGCCGCAGCAGTTAGCCAGTAGGAATTGACTAAGATCTTCAACCATTCCTGGGTTTGGTCTGTAGATCAGATTGCGACTTTGACGCTCAACAGTAATGAGGCCAGCTTGATAGAGCTCTTTTAAATGAAAGCTGAGTGTTGCATTAGGAATGCCCAGCATTTCATGGATTTGCGATGGCAATAAGCCCTCATCTCCCTTTTGAACAATCAGGCGATATACATTTAAGCGAGACTCTTGTCCAAGGGCAATGAATGCCTGAATGGCTTCAGTATTTTTCATGATTCGATAATAATCGAACTATATTACAAATAGATGACTATGGGGCAATAAAACCATAGCGCCCCATAATCTCCTTAGATTTTGACTCTTGTAGGTAAAGGTAAAAATCTTTAGCGCTAGTTGTATTATTTTTGATAAGGGCCATTTTTTGTCTTAAGGGCTTATGTAAGTTACTCGGAATCAATACATAGGCAGATTGAACTTGGGGTGCCATAGCTAGAGATAGAGCTGAAATTGCAAAATCTGCTGCGCCCGTTAAAGCAAACATCGTTGCTTGAGAAATATTTTCTCCAAATACCAATTTGGGTTGGGCTAGATCCCAGGCTCCAATATTGATGAGGTATTCTTTTGCAGCCATTCCGTAGGGTGCATGCTCTGGATTGGCTATAGCAATTTTCTTTGCCTCTTTAATTGCTTGTATCAAACTCTGTTGATCAGCACTTAGCTTGATTGGGCTTCCCTTTTTTTGCAGGAGGACAATTCTGCCGATTGCGTAAAGGCTTCCCTGATCTACTGTTAAACCGTTTTTATATAAATCATCTATATAAGCTTCATCTGCAGACATCAGCAGACCAAATGGTGCGCCATTTTTTACCTGCTGCCAGAGTACTCCAGATGAGCCAAACACCAACCTTACCTCTTGTCCTTTATCGGCCTTATAGTTAGCAGCAATTTCTTCTAAGGCAAACTTGAGGTCCGAAGCTGCGGCTACTGTCGGAGCTTTTTGAGCCAAAGAGGCTGAGACATACAGAGCTAGAAAAGCCAAAAGAATCTGTTTGATTGGGGTCATTTTTTTAACTATCTAAACTCATATGTATACCCACCGAACTATATAGGACGCCTTAAACCTTCATCAAGACTTTCTAAATCCAGGGATCAAAAACCTTCACACCTGATTGGCTGAAATCAGATACATTTCTAGTCACGATAGTCATTCGATTCTCAATAGCAGAAGCTGCAATCATGGCATCTCGCTCTGATTTAGGCTTTGGCACATGCAGGCTCGCACAGCGTTGAGCAACAGCTAGATCAACCGGCAAGACTCTCTCGGAGAACGCTGGCAAGACATTGTGGTTTAGCCAACCTCTAAGTAAAGCCCCCTGTTTTTTATCTCGGCGCTCAATTTGTAACACACCGATTTCTAATTCTAATACTGTGATCGCAGAAATGAACATGAACTCTGGGAAGATTGCTTCAGCCCAGGACTGAACACCCTTATTGATTCGACCATCAGCTGATTTCCTCAATTCAGATACAACATTGGTATCCAATAAATACATTACAAAGAATCTCCAATTGCCCTCGTGAGGCCCTGCACTTTCGCAGGCTCAAATTCAATTTCACCCACTCCTTTCACCCCCAAAAGATCACACATATTTTTTCTTTTTCCCAGGACTCGCTGGTAGTCTGAAAAAGTCATTAGTACATGCGCAGGCTTACCGCGATCAGTAATAAAAACTGGGCCTGTTTCAGAGGCCTTTTTGGCCTTACCAGTATCCTGATTAAATTCTCGGCTCGATAAGGTGGTGATCATTGAAACCTCCACAAAGGATAATTAATGTAGCAATGTTACTACATTAATCTTGGGAGCTCAAACACCCTCCCGAGAGAGGGATTTATCCCTTTAATTTACGCAAAGCATCAGCCATTGCATTATTGATTGGAGGCGAAGCTCTTCTATCCTCTTGCGATCTTCTCGCTTCTGGGGCTCTTGGGTTAGAGGGTCTATTTGGCTTATGTTCAGGCCTTGAACTGACTGAAACCTTAGGCGCTTCATCAGAGAGTCGCATTGTTAATGCAATCCGCTTGCGTTTTTCATCCACCTCCAGCACCTTGACCTTAACAACTTGCCCTGCTTTTACTACGGTATGTGGGTCTTTAATGAAGGTATTGGCTAATGCAGAAATATGAACCAAGCCATCCTGATGAACACCAATATCCACGAATGCGCCAAAGGCCGCAACGTTAGTAACAACACCTTCTAAGATCATATCCTCCTTGAGATCGCTGATTTTTTCTACGCCATCTTTAAAAGTCGCCGTGGTGAACTCGGGACGCGGATCGCGACCAGGTTTTTCTAATTCTTTAATAATGTCAGTAACAGTTGGAACTCCAAACTTCTCATCAGCATATTTTTCTGGCTTGAGTCCTTTAAGTATTCTGGCATCGCCGATCACTTCTTTAACACCCTTCTGAATATCTTTCAGAATCTTCTCAACTAAGGGGTAGGACTCTGGATGAACAGCAGAAGCATCCAATGGATCTTTACCATTCATGATGCGCAAGAAACCAGCGGCCTGCTCAAAGGTCTTTTCACCTAAGCGTGGCACACTACGTAAATCTGCCCGCGTCTGAAAGGCGCCATTACTATCTCTATAGGTGACGATAGCTTCAGCAACTGTGCTACTTAAGCCCGATACTCTTGATAACAAAGGGGCTGATGCTGTATTCACATCAACGCCAACTGCGTTTACGCAATCCTCAACTACCGCAACTAACGACTTAGCTAGTTGGGTTTGCATCACATCATGTTGATACTGACCGACGCCAATGGACTTCGGATCAATTTTGACAAGCTCCGCCAATGGGTCTTGCAACCTTCGTGCGATCGAGACCGCTCCACGTAATGACACATCCATACCAGGCAATTCTTTTGAGGCGTACTCGGAGGCAGAGTAAACCGATGCTCCTGCTTCAGAGACCACAATCTTTGTCAGCTTGAGTTCAGGTTTGGCTTTTATTAAATCTTGCGCTAACTTATCAGTCTCACGTGAGGCAGTGCCGTTACCAATCGAAATCAAGGTTGCCTTGTGCTTCTCGGCTAATTTTGCAAGGGTATGCAGTGAGCCATCCCAATCATTCTTAGGCTGGTGCGGGTAGATCACATCAGTATCCACCACCTTACCAGTCACATCTACTACCGCCACCTTAACCCCCGTTCTCATTCCAGGGTCTAAACCAATAGTAACCTTTGGTCCTGCTGGTGCAGCCAACAGTAAAGCCTTAAGGTTGCGTGCAAAGACATTAATTGCCTCAGCTTCGGATCGTTCACGCAAAGCACTCATCAGCTCAGACTCCAAATGCATGGAGCACTTGATGCGCCAGGTCCAACGTACGGTCTCTGCAAGCCATTGATCGGCTGGGCGGCCTTCGTTTTTAATCTTGAACTGATTTGCAATACGGGACTCGCAAGGATTATGCGGTGCGTCCCATTTGGGCTTTTCTTCTTCAGTATCCAGACGTAAGTTAACCATCAGTATTTGCTCACGACGACCTCTAAATAAAGCCAAGGCACGATGCGATGGAATTGCCGAGATGGGCTCGGAATAATCAAAGTAATCCGCGAATTTCTCACCCTCCTGCTGTTTACCAGCAATCACTTTAGATTCGACGACACCATGCTCCTGCAAGTAGGTTCTGAGTGATTGCACTAGCTCAGCATCTTCAGCAAAGCGCTCCATCAAAATCTGACGTGCGCCTTCAAGAGCCGCCTTGATATCAACTACGCCAGGGTTATCACCCTGATCTGATGTAAATGCCTCTTTAAGATATTTGACCGCTTCCGTTTCCGGATCAAGCATGGGATTGATCAATAAATCATTAGCCAGATGCTCTAGACCCGCCTCTAAAGCGATTTGCGCTTTAGTACGACGCTTGAGCTTATAAGGGAGATAGAGATCTTCTAAGCGCGCCTTATCCTCAGCCAGCATGATGGTCTTGAGCAACTCTGGGGTCATCTTACCCTGCTCTTCAATCGACGCAACAATTGCTTTACGACGCTCTTCTAATTCTCGCAAATAACCGAGTCGATCCTCCAGTAAACGTAACTGCGTATCGTCTAGACCACCAGTTGCTTCTTTGCGATAACGTGCAATAAAGGGAACGGTTGCACCCTCATCCATCAATGCGATAGCAGCAGCTACTTGTGCAGGTTTAGCGGATAACTCTTGGGCAAGACGTTGTTCAATGGATGGCAGCATAAGAGTCTATTTTTACTATTACTTTTGGAATATGGATTTCAATGAAGAAGAAAAGCCACCCGGAGGTGACTTTTGTTGTAAAGCTGAGCTAACTTAATCTCGTGAAGCCTTCTTACGCTCATGCTCCTTAAGGTAGCGCTTACGAATACGAATACTCTTGGGTGTTACTTCAACCAATTCATCATCATCAATAAATTCAACAGCGTACTCGAGATTCATTGCGATTGGTGTTACTAAGCGAACGGCTTCATCGGTACCAGAGGCGCGCACGTTAGTTAATTGTTTACCTTTAATTGGATTCACAACCAAGTCATTGTCACGACTATGAATACCAATAACCATACCTTCATACAAAGGATCGCCAGGACTCACAAACATACGGCCGCGATCTTGTAATTTCCACAAGGCATATGCAACTGCTTCACCATCATCTTGACTAATCAAAACACCGTTATGGCGCTCACCCAAGATACCATCTTTTGCAGGCGCATACGAATCAAATGTGTGACTCATCAAACCATTACCACGAGTCATGGTCATGAAATCACCTTGGAAACCAATCAAGCCACGTGCAGGAATACGATACTCAAGACGCGTGCGACCTTTTCCGTCACTCACCATATCAAGTAACTCACCTTTGCGTTTACCCAAGTCTTCCATGACGGCGCCCTGAGTTGTATCTTCCAGATCAACCGTTAAGTTCTCGTACGGCTCCATCTTTACGCCATCGACTTCATGGAATACTACCCGCGGACGGGAAACTGCCAACTCGTAACCTTCGCGACGCATTGTTTCTACTAAGATCGTAAGATGCAATTCACCACGACCTGACACTTCAAATACAGTGTCATCATCAGTTTCTTTTACACGCAAAGCCATATTAGATTTTAATTCGCGATCTAAACGCTCACGAATCTGGCGGCTAGTTACAAACTTACCTTCACGACCAGCCAATGGGCTAGTGTTCACCATGAAGTTCATAGTCAAAGTAGGTTCATCAATTTTGAGCATTGGCAATGATTCAGGAACGTCTGGAGAGCAGATCGTTGTACCAATAGCCAAGTCTTCAATACCGTTTACTAATACGATGTCACCAGCTTGAGCCTCATCAACCAACTCACGCTCTAAACCACGGAATTTCAATACTTGGTTAATGCGGCCCTTGCGTTGTACGCCATCAGGACCATCCATGAATACCACATCCATCAATGGCTTCACAGTTCCCCTGTTTACTCGGCCTACCCCGATCTTACCTACGTAAGTGCTGTACTCAATGGAGGTAATTTGCAACTGCAAAGGACCTTCTGGATTGTCATCACGAACTGGGACGTGCTTTAAAACTGTATCGAACAATGGACGCATATCGCCTTCGCGGACATCATCAGTTAAACCAGCATAACCGTTCAGACCAGAAGCAAATACCACCGGGAAATCCAACTGCTCTTCTGTGGCGCCTAATTTGTCAAATAATTCAAATGTAGCGTTAATAACGTAATCACAACGAGCACCTGGACGATCCACCTTGTTAATCACAACGATAGGCTTCAATCCAAGAGCTAGGGCTTTCTTGGTTACGAAACGAGTTTGCGGCATTGGTCCTTCAACCGCATCTACCAAGAGCAGAACACCGTCAACCATGGAAAGCACACGCTCTACTTCACCGCCGAAGTCGGCATGTCCTGGCGTATCTACGATATTGATATGTGTACCGTCATACTCCACAGCACAGTTCTTAGACAAAATAGTGATGCCGCGCTCTTTTTCCAAGTCATTTGAATCCATGACGCGTTCTGTCATTTTTTCATTGGATCGGAATGTGCCAGATTGGCGCAAGAGTTGGTCAACCAAAGTAGTTTTACCGTGGTCAACGTGGGCGATGATGGCGATATTACGAAGTGCGCGTTTAGTCATGTGAAGCTTCTGAAGTTAAGAATATGAAATTCGGGTTAGATAAGGTTAATCAATTAATAAGTCAAAAATGTTAATGGGCCGAAGAAATCAAGCGCTTGGGATGCAAGACCCCCGAGCGCCAATCACCAGTACCAATAAAGTTATGGGGAGCAGCAGTTGCACGATAGATGCGCACTAGCGCCTCTATCGATGGCAAATTGAGCGGGACCCGCTGCCCCATCTCCAATCGCTTTGCCTGTTGCTCATCGACAGTTAAGTGCGGCAAAGTCTGCAATAGGGCATCGACTGGCAAGATATAGTTAGAGCTCTCTTGCAAGCCCTTCTGAATAGTTTCAATTGTGAAAGACTGCTCTAGATTTAGGTGACCTACTTCGGTGCGGCACAGGCCAACTAAATGCGCTCCACAACCCAAGGCCTTGCCAATATCTTCCGCCAGTACGCGGATATAAGTGCCCTTGCTGCAGCTCACCTCTAAAGTAGCTTCTGGCCACCGTAGATTAGTCCAACGAATTGCATGAATTGTAATATCTCGAGAAGCACGCTCTAGCTCTACACCTGCGCGGGCGTACTCATATAAAGGTTTGCCATCACGCTTCAGCGCAGAATACATTGGTGGAATCTGACTGATGGGTCCAGTAAATGTTGGAAGCAATGACTCTAGTGCTAACTTCAAAGCAACTTCATCTGCGAATACTGGGAGCGGTAATTCTTCAATGACTAAGCCTTCGGCATCACCAGTATCAGTACGCTGACCAAACTTTACTTGTGCGATATAAGTTTTATCAGCTTCCAATAGATCTTGAGAGTACTTAGTCGCCTCACCCAAACAGATCGGAAGCAAACCAGTGGCCATGGGATCCAGAGTGCCTGTGTGTCCCGCTTTCTCTGCATTGAATGCACGCTTGACGGCAGTAACTGCCCCTTGCGAGCTCATACCAGCTGGTTTATCAAGCAGTACAACGCCATCGATACGTACAGACATAACTATTTACGCGTTCTCGTCTTTGCGATCACTATCCACCGCTTGATCAATTAAGCGCGACATTTCAATGCCATGCTCAACAGAACTATCGTAATGGAAATGCAAAGTTGGTACTGTATGGATATGCAAACGCTTAAACAATAAAGAGTGCAAATAACCTGCCTTATCTTGGAGTGCTTTCAATGCAAGCTCAGGCTCAGCACCTAAGACGGTAAAGAAGACTTTTGCGTGAGCTAAATCTGGAGTCAGCTCAATGCTCTGCAAAGTAATTAAGCCTAAGCTTGGACTACGCAATTCGCGAGGAATAAGCTCGGCCAGGTCTCGCTGAATTTGATCGGCGAGACGCTGGTTACGATGAGGGCTAGTTTTATGCATTAACTGAGTACATCTTAGAGTGTGCGGGCAACTTCAGTAACTTCAAAGACTTCAAGTTGATCACCCTCTTTGATATCGTTGTAGCCTTTTAGAGAAAGGCCGCACTCAACACCTGCGCGCACATCTTTTGCATCATCCTTAAAGCGCTTGAGAGAATCCAACTCACCAGTCCAGATCACCACGTTGTCACGCAAGAGGCGAACGCTAGAGTTACGCTTAATAACACCATCAAGCACTAAGCAACCTGCGATCGCGCCAACTTTAGATACCAAGAAGACTTGACGAATCTCCACCATACCGGTGATTTCTTCTTTCTTATCTGGTGTCAACATACCGCTCAGCGCAGCTTTCACTTCATCAACCGCATCATAAATAATATTGTGATAACGAATATCCACACCATTATTTTCAGCCAGCTTACGTGCTGCACCATCTGCACGTGAGTTAAAGCCAATAATGACGGCCTTAGAAGCAACCGCTAAGTTAACGTCAGTTTCAGTAATACCACCCACTGCGGCATGAACGATTTGAACTTTCACCTCTGCAGTAGACAGCTTTTGCAATGACTGAGATAAGGCCTCTTGAGAACCTTGTACATCAGCTTTAATAATGAGTGGTAACAACTTCGCTTCAATTGCACCCTCTTCCATGTTTTCCATCATGGTTTCGAGCTTGAATGCTTGCTGTTTAGCCAGCTTCACATCCCGGAACTTGCCTTGGCGGAAGAGCGCAATCTCACGAGCTTTACGCTCATCAGGTACCACTTGTACTGATTCACCAGCTGCAGGTACTTCAGATAAACCTTGAATCTCTACAGGGATAGATGGGCCAGCTTCATTGCATGGTTTACCGTTTTCATCCAACATCGCACGGACACGCCCGTAGGTTGAACCAGCCAACAACATATCGCCACGCTTGAGCGTGCCTGACTGAACCAAAATAGTAGCAACAGGACCGCGACCTTTATCCAAGCGCGCCTCAATTACGAGACCTTGCGCAGGAGCATCTTTTGCTGCCTTGAGCTCCAGAATCTCTGCTTGCAAAAGTACGTTCTCAAGCAAGGCATCAATACCTTCACCTGTTTTTGCAGAGACTCCGATAAATGGCACATCACCACCGTATTCCTCTGGCACCACTTGCTCAGCAACCAACTCCGTTTTTACACGTTCTGAATTAGCTTCTGGTTTATCAATCTTATTAATTGCCACAACAATTGGCACTCCACCCGCTACCGCATGAGCAATTGCCTCTTTAGTTTGTGGCATTACGCCGTCATCTGCTGCAACAACTAAGATCACGATATCCGTTGCCTTGGCACCACGAGCACGCATGGCCGTAAAGGCTTCATGACCCGGAGTGTCAAGGAAAGTAATCATGCCGCGTGGAGTCTCAACGTGATAAGCACCAATGTGCTGAGTAATGCCGCCAGCCTCGCCAGTAGCAACCTTAGCTGCACGAATCTTATCGAGTAAAGATGTTTTACCGTGGTCAACGTGACCCATCACCGTAACAACGGGTGGACGCGACAATAGCTCCGCATCGTGACCAGTGATACCGAGATCTAAATCTGGATCATCTAACTTAGCAGCATGCGCAGTATGGCCCATTTCTTCGACGATGATCATGGCAGTATCTTGATCCAAGATCTGATTAATCGTCACCATCTGACCCATACCCATCAAGAGCTTAATTACCTCTGCACTCTTCACAGCCATGGCATGAGCTAACTCTGCAACTGTAATAGTTTCAGGAACATGAACATCACGTACAACTGGTTCTGTTGGGACCTGGAAGTTGGTATCTACGTTAGCTTCTGCGATTTGACGCTGCTTTCTTCTACCGCCACCTGAACGCCAACCACCGACACCACCTGAGCTGTCGCCACGAGTCTTAAGGCCGCCAGGTTTCTTGGCACCCTCTTCTTGCCAGGTAGAGGAAGTCTCTGCAGATTTAATTGTCTTACCACCAACCTTAGCAACTGCTTTTTTCTTATCGTCAGCGCCCTCAGCCTTAGCAGGCTTATGTAAAGTACCCTTTTTAGCCTCTTCCGCAGCAATTTCACTAGGCGCTTTGAGGACACGGGCAGGTGTACTCATCATGTCGCGAATCGCCAAAGCCTCAGCCTCAGCAGCAGCACGACGTTTTGTAATGTCAGCCAACTGTGCTTTATTAGAATCAGCGATATCTTTGGCAACCTTATCCGCCTGAGCTTTCTTATCAGCAGCCTTTGCGGCTGCTGCTTCAGCAACGGATGCATCAGCAACTGACTTGGCTGGCTTCTCCACAACTGGCTCAGCAGCACTAGCTGCAGCTACTGCATCAGCCTCTTTTTGGCGAGCATCTTCTGCGGCTTTCATCTCTGCTTCTTGACGAGCCAATAACTCAGCTTGACGAGTCGCTTCGGCAGCGCGTTTTTCTAACTCTTCAGCAGAGAGGATTGGTTTAGCAGGTGCTGCAGGAGCAACTTCCTTAGCAACTGGAGCTGGTGTCTCTTCAGGGGCTTTATCTCCCGCTTTAACGAGTACGCGCTTTTTACGAACCTCAACCTGAACGGTACGAGTGCGTCCAGCAGAATCTGCCTGACGAATCTCTGAGTTTTCACGCTTGATTAAAGTAATCTTTTTGCGACTACCTGTATCCGCGCTGCCATGCTCTTTTTGCAAATGCTCAAGCAGGACAGTCTTGTCCTTCTCGGTAATGCTGTCGTCCTCAGAACCTTTGTCGATACCGGCCGCCTTCAATTGCTCCAGAAGATCTGGCGCGGTACGTTTTAATTCTTTAGCGAGTACTTTTACTGTTGTTGCCATGCACTACTTCCTCTCATGAAGTAAACCAATGTTCGCGCGCTTTCATGATGAGCGTTTTCGCGGTTTCTTCGTCAATTTGTGTCGCCTCAACAAGCTCATCAACAGCTAGTTCAGCTAAGTCGTCACGTGTGTGAACTTGATTGTCAGCAAGCTTGGCAATCAACTCAGTAGTCATTCCCTCGAGGGAACGTAAATCTTGTGAGACTTCGCCAACGCGCTCTTCTTTAGCTAGTTCCATAGTCAAGAGGGAGTCACGTGCACGAGTACGCAATTCATTTACAGTGTCTTCGTCGAAAGAATCGATTTCTAACATTTCAGAAAGGGGTACGTAAGCAACCTCTTCAAGGGTGTTGAAGCCTTCTTCAATCAAAATATCAGCCACTTCTTGGTCAACGTCCAATTTATCCATAAATAATTGACGTACAGAAGCAGCTTCTTTTTCAGTTTTCTCAGCAGACTCCTCTGGAGTCATGATGTTGATCTGCCAACCAGTTAAATCACTAGCAAGTCGTACATTCTGTCCGCTGCGGCCAATTGCAATTGCCAAGTTTTCTTCATCAACCACCACATCCATGGCATGGCGCTCTTCGTCAACCACGATAGAAGAGACTTGTGCTGGAGCCAAAGCACCAATTACAAACTGCGCCGGATCTTCAGACCACAACACAATATCAACCGCTTCGCCAGCAACTTCGTTACGAACTGCAGTAACGCGCGTACCACGAACACCAACGCAAGTACCAATTGGATCAATACGCTTGTCATAAGTAATCACCGCAATTTTTGCGCGGATACCAGGATCGCGAGCCGCACCCTTAATCTCCAATAAACCCTGCTCCATTTCTGGAACTTCGTTCTCAAACAATTTGATCAAGAAATCAGGGCAAGTACGCGAAAGTTCAATCTGCGGGCCACGGGCTTCGCGATCTACCTTGAGGATGTACGCGCGAACACGGTCACCAGAACGCAGATTTTCTTTTGGAATCATTTGATCACGACGAAGCAAAGCTTCTACACGACCAGATTCAATAATCAAACCATTCTTATCAGCACGCTTCACGGTACCGGTCATGACTTTTTCGCCACGCTCAAGGTAGTCGTTCAAAATCTGCTCACGCTCAGCATCACGAATACGCTGCAAGATCACTTGCTTAGCGGCTTGTGCGCCAATACGACCAAAGGCTAAAGATTCAATTTGCTCTTCAATGTACTCGCCAACCTCCATATCAGGAAATTGCTCGAGGGCTTCAAAATGCAAAATTTCTTTATCCGGCTCTTGGAGGCCGGCCTCATCAGGAACAACCAACCATCGACGGAAGGTTTCGTATTCACCAGAGTCGCGATCAATCGACACACGAATATCCACATCTTCGGTTGGATAACGCTTCTTGGTGGCTGATGCCAACGCCATCTCTAGCGCCTCAAACACAATCGCTTGATCTACGTTCTTTTCACGCGCTAGGGCGTCTGCCAACATGAGAACTTCTCGGCTCATGACTTTCTTCCTTTGAAATCAATAACAGGGACCAACCGAGTCTTATCGACTTCGGCTAAAGAAAACTCCAATTGAGACTCAGCGCCATCGGCACCTTCAAACAACAAACCAAATTTCGCATCAGGCGAGTCCAACTCGCCACTCAGCAAACCTTGCAACACACCACGAAACTTCTTGCGATCGCCAACGGCAACCCGCAACTTCAAATCCACTTCCATTCCAGAGAAGCGCTCGTAATCAGCTGCTGATTTAACAGGGCGATCTAAACCAGGAGAAGAAATCTCTAGACGCTCAAAAGGAATGTTTTCCACTGGCAAGGTATAGCTCAACTGGTGACTTACCTTCTCGCAATCCTGGACATTAATCAGGTGCTCGTAATCTGGGTTTTCAATCGTGACGCGCAGCAAACCTCCGGCTTCACGCTCAATATCAACTAGCGTGTAACCCAAGTTTTCCACCTCTGCAGAAATAATCCGCTGATCTTTCACGAACACCCTTCAATCCAAAACGGCAAAAAAAAATGGGCTTCAAAGCCCATATTCTCGAAATTCAGAACAGGCCGACTTACGTTGATCGCAACATCAGTCGGTAACAACTCAAAACAGCAACAAACTGCTGTAAGTCCAAAATTATAGCCGATTTAGAGGAAAACCGATAGAAATCAGAAGCTTTCGCTTGGATTTCGAGGTTTTCTAGGGCCTTTATTGAAAGGTTTACGCCCTTTTGGTGCTCCGCGTTTAGGACCATTTCCTGGGCTTTGAGGGCTTGCCGTTACAAAAGCCGACTGTCCATGATGGACTTTCTTGCCTTTATTGCGGTTCTGGCCTTGGCCTCCCTGTCCGCCACCTTGACCACCCTGACCACCTGAGCCAGGACGACCTCCTTGGGTACGACCGCGGAAAGGGCCGCGACCTTCGCCAGAACCACCACCAGGTTTACCACCCCGAGCTTGATGAGTTAGCGCACCGTGGCCATTAGCCTGGGTTAAGGCATCTCGAGAACCCCAATAAGAAACCGAAGTTTGCATTGGATCTGGCTGGAAATCTCCGCCTGAAGCAGGATTACGATCACGTCCTTGACCCCCAGAAACTGGGCTACGACCTTTGTCTTGAGGTTGCGGCATTTTTAAGCCCGCAAACTTCATCAAGTTATAGATGCCCCCGGCTTCAATCTCCTCCCACTTACCTCGCCTTAAACGTGGAGGTAATAAGAAAATGCCATAACGAGTTCGAATTAAGCGAGATACCGTGTGACCAACTGCCTCAAACATCCGGCGAACCTCGCGATTACGACCTTCAGTCAAAGCAACGTGGTACCAACGATTGGCACCTTCCCCGCCACCCATAGAGAGACGCAAGAATTTGGCTTGGCCGTCATCTAAGGTAATACCGGTCTTTAATTGAGCCATATTTTCTTGACTGAGATCACCCAAGATGCGGACAGCATACTCACGCTCAACACCGTAACGAGGATGCATTAATCGATTTGCTAACTCGCCAGAAGTGGTGAATAACAAGAGACCTTCAGTATTAAAGTCCAAGCGGCCTACTGCAATCCAACGCCCTTGACGTGGTTTTGGCAAACGATCAAATACTGTGGGACGACCTTCTGGATCAGACTGACTCACGATTTCACCGGAAGGTTTGTGATACATGATCACGCGTGGTGGCTTGGTCTGAATCTTACGATGAACTTGCTTACCGTTAATGCGCACCTGATCTGTTGGTCCAATACGCTGACCAATGTGAGCAGGCAATCCATTTACAGATACGCGCCCCTGAATAATCAAGTCTTCCATATCGCGACGTGAACCCATGCCAACATCAGCCAGCACTTTGTGCAACTTCACAGTGTCCTCGTCGTCAGCTTCGTCATCCAAACCATCTAAGTCAGACCAAACTTCATCACGCAAGCTGAGCGGTAAATCATCGATGTTTGCAAATTGCAAACTACTCATCTCATCATCACTAGGCATATCAGCATCATCATCATGACGCACACGTTGAGCGCGACGCTCAGCACCGGTCTGGTGAGAAATATCATTTTCATTGAGGCCATCAGGATTTTTAACTTCAACTACTTCTGGCGCATCTAATGCAGCGTCGAATTCTCCAGAAACAACCGATGCAAATAATGCCTCGCTCTCGGCTGGATTTGGAGCAAGTTTGGCTGCCGAGTGATTGCCACCCTCTCGCATACCTCCAGAATCTCCACCCTCGCGACGAGGCCGATCTTTGTTAAATGGGCGTTTCTTATTAAAGGGATGCTTGCCGGCACCAGCGCCTTGGCGGCGTGGACGACGCTGACCGCCTTCTCGCACTTCCCCCTTCATGCCCTCTGCAGAATGAGATGCAGATTCAGAATCAGGAGAATTATCCGATGTTGATTTAATCGGAGATGAATCGTTTTCGTTATGACTTGTCATTAATAATTATTTTTGTTCGTCTGGTTTATCTGCAGACTTTGGGATAACTTCTTCTACTTCAATTGTCTCTTCGCCTACGGATTCTTCAATTGTCTGCTGAATGATTGGCTGACCGTTTTCGTCTAGCTCAATCACTGTTTCAACCGTAGCACTCGGATCAAACTCCATTACCGCCTGACCCAAATGCTCTGCCGCAGCCATCGGCGCGGTATCTTCCAACATTGGCAAGCTTTGTAAATTCGTGAGGCTTAAATCATCTAAAAATTGTTTGGTGGTGGCATATAAACCTGGACGACCAATAGTCTCTTTATGACCAATGACCTCAACCCAACCACGATCTTCTAATTGCTTCATCACATTACTGCTTACTGCAACCCCGCGAATCTCCTCGATCTCACCACGAGTAACTGGTTGACGGTAAGCAATAATTGCCAAGGTTTCCATCACAGCGCGAGAATACTTCGGAGGCTTTTCTGGGGTCAAGCGATCAAGATACTCACGCATTGCCAAGCGACTCTGAAAACGCCAGCCGGTCGCAATGTGTACCAACTCCATACCCTTATCTTCCCAGGTCTTTTGAAGCTCCAAGAGAGCATCATCAATTTCGACAGAGGCTATATCTTCAGCAAATAAGCGCGTCAGATCGGCAACAGTTAGAGGTTCTTGCGCGCACAAGAGGGCTGTTTCAATTACGCGTTTATTGTGATCATCCATAAAATTCGGGCTATCAGGCAATTGGCCTGATGAGACTATAAAAATGTATTTCAGTAATTAGTTGGTGATGTTCTGGTGGCGCTATTTAGCTACTACGGGCAATTCATCTCCGAAAATCTACATAGGAAAGATACCCGCGCTGAAACGAAGTCTTTTTCGCTCACCGTTTTACTATTATAAGGGAGGCTCAATACAATAGCCACATGCATGAAATTAACGCCCCACTCCCTCTTTTACACTCCAAGGTTGATAGAAGACGTCGCTTTTTGGGCCTTGGATTAGGTTTAGGGGCTCTCATTGGGGGTTCAAGCCTCACGGCTTGTAGCTTAATGAGCAGTCGCAAGCCTGTCATTGGCTTAGTCTTGGGGGCTGGAGCAGCCCGAGGTTTTGCTCACGTAGGCGTCATCAAGGCCCTAGAAGCCCAAGGCATCAGACCCGATATCGTAGTCGGAAGTAGTGCTGGGAGCGTGATTGCCGCCTTATTTGCCTCTGGCGCCACCGGTAACGACCTGAATCGACTGGCTCTTAATCTCGATGAAGCAACGATTGCCGACTGGGGGCTCCCTTTTGCTGGAAGGTTTGGTGGCCTCATCAAAGGGGATGCACTGCAAAACATGGTCAATCGTGAGGTACAAAATAAATCTATCGAGCAGATGCGCATCCCCTTAGGAGTTGTGGCTACTGAATTGCAGTCGGGTAAAGGAGTTTTATTTCGGTCCGGCAACACGGGTCTCGCAGTTCGTGCCTCATGTAGCATTCCGGGAGTATTCCAGCCCGCTGTGATTAGCGGCAAAGAGTATGTTGATGGAGGCTTGGTTGCTCCAGTCCCAGTAAGTTACGCTAGGCAGATGGGTGCAACACTAGTTATTGCAGTTAATATTTCCTCGGAGCCAGTTCACCAAGATGCCAGCGGAACCTTTGGAGTCATGCAGCAAACTATTTCCATCATGCAGCGAAGTATCAATCAATATGAATTGAAGAGCGCTGATATTGTGATTACTCCCCATCTCAAACAAATGAGTAGTGGTGATTTTAAATCCAGAAATGCAGCAATCCTAGCGGGCGAAGTAGCAGCCCAAGAGCAAATGAATACCCTAAAAGAAAAGCTTCGAGGCTAGCCCAAGAGCATCTACCCAAGACTAAGGTATTGATTTAGGATTCCGTACTATTTTTTTATGAATTTATCACCATTCTTCTTAGAGCTTGTATTGCAATCAGGTCAACTCAGCACAACAGCCAATAATTATCTGAAGAAGCGCACTGATGCATTCATGACTATCACTGGTTACTTGCTAACTCCGAATGTCACCACAGGATCCCTATCAATCACCACTTGACTCACTCTCCTCAGTGGGCACTGGTATAGAGCTTGACCGCAGCGTATCAGGCCCCATGTTTAGCAGGGTACGCCTAGTATTTCGCTATCAATTTGGACAGAACGTCCGAGGCACCTCTGTTGGGCTAGCAGCCAGCTTCTAAAGAAAAGAGAATTAAAGGCTGCGAGATTTACGCTTGAGCTTATTAACTTCGTTTAACAACTCTTTGCGTTCCGCGTCACCTAAATTATCACTTCCATCCAAACGACGCGCACCATCAAAGCGCTTATCCCAGTAGAGGCTACCAAGATCATCTACACGGACGCTGGTGCCTTTAGATGGAGAGTGAATGAATTTATTGTCGCCGACATAAATGCCGACATGCGAGAAAGTTAGACGCATAGTATTAAAAAATACTAAATCACCAGGCTGCAATTCTTCGCGATTAATGGGTTTGCCAACTCGACTCATCTGGGTAGATTTACGGGGCAATAAAAAGCCTAATTTATCTTTAAAGACATAGCCAACAAAACTACTGCCATCTAAACCCGATTGTGGTAACTCTGTATCCCAGCGATAACGCACGCCAATAACCTCCATGGCGCGATTAATCAACTCATCCGATTTACCGGTTACTGAATCCGCCAATCGATCTGATACGCGAGCAAAGTAGGACTTGCCCACCTGAAACATAGTTTCTTTGGGGACATCTCTAGCAACTTCAACAGGCGCATCTTTCGGAGCCTCAGAATTAGCATCCACCGCTCTTGCCGGAAGGGCAAAGAGTGTGAGTGAAATCAGCACAGCCATTGGCAACTGCTTCGCAAGCACTGGCAGGAGATCTTTTTGAAGTGACATCAGACCATTCTAACAAAGAAGGGCTATTTAACAAAGTGCTGTGTCAATTTCTAAGTTATTGTTTTCAATGGAGTATTTTCTGTTGCGGTGCATGAATGCACCAATATGACGCCTTCTAAAGCCCGCTTGAATTAGCCACTAGCTCAGCTCAGCCGCAGCAAAAAGCTCTTTCGTGTAGGTTTGACGTGGATGCTTGATCAGAGTCTCAGTATCCCCAAACTCTATTATCTTGCCTGCCTTTAGCACCATTACCTCGTGCGACATCGCCCGAATAACCGCCAAATCATGACTAATCATCAGATAGGCCAAGTTATATTTTTTTTGGAGCTCTGTCAGCAAAGCGAGTACTTGTTTTTGAATCGATACGTCCAAAGCGGAAGTGGGTTCATCTAAGACCAAAATCTGTGGCTTCAAAATCAAGGCACGGGCAATTGCAATGCGCTGCCTCTGACCTCCCGAAAATTCATGGGGATAGCGCGTGAGAGCAGAGCGATCAATGCCGACTTCTCGCAAAATATCTAAGACGCGAGATTCGCGTTCCGCCGCAGACAAATTGGGAAAGTGCACATCCAAACCTTCTGAAACTATTTGCAGCACATTCATGCGCGGGGAAAGGGAGCCAAACGGATCCTGAAAAATCACCTGCAAACTAGAACGCATTGCCCGGCGCTCAGCAGGCTTTAACTTTTGCCAATCATTACCCAGCACATCTACATCACCCGATATCTCGGCCGCTGAATCACCCAATAAGCCTAAGACCGCCATTCCTAAGGTAGTCTTACCTGAACCAGACTCACCAATCACACCGATGGTCTGGCCCTGCTTGAGTTCAAACCCAAGCTTACGCAACACTTGATGACGTGGGGATTTTTTAAACCAAGAGACAGACTCCGTGCCCGGATAGGAGACAGATAAGTTCTCCGTCTTCAATAGCACTGGTGCCAATGGCATTACTGGAGCGAGATTGCGGACAGGAGCGCTATTTACCAATGCTTTTGTATAAGGGTTGTCAGGATGCTCGAATACCTGCTTGATGGCACCCACTTCCATCAGATTGCCCTGATTTAGAACGGCGACACGTTGAGCAAAATGCTTTACTAAATTAAGGTCATGAGTAATTAAGAGGATTGCCATGCCGCCATCATCTTTAGACTCCTCTTGCAAGTCTTTCAGTAAATCCAAAATCTGCAAACGTAAACTCACATCAAGAGCGGTAGTGGGTTCATCTGCAATCAGTAGTCTTGGCTTGCAAGCCAAAGCCATCGCAATCATGGCACGTTGACGTTGCCCTCCCGACAATTGGTGCGGATAAGAGTGGAAGCGCTTCTGCGGCTCTGGAATACCGGTCTTCTGTAGCAATTCAACTGCTGCAGATATGGAATCTGCTTTGGAGATTAAAGGTTCATAGATCTGTACCGCTTCAACAATTTGATTACCAATCGTAAATAAAGGATTGAGCGCAGTCATCGGCTCCTGAAACACCATTGCAATTTCACGGCCTCGAATCTCGCGAATATGTTGTATTGGTAAATCCAATAAATTGACTGGCTGATTACCCACATTCGAGCTCTTACCACTCCATAAAATACGGCCAGAAGTTTTTGCGCCCTCAGGCTCCAAGCGGAGAGGAGCTAAGGCAGTAAGTGTCTTGCCTGAGCCAGACTCTCCAACCAAAGCAACGCGCTCTCCAATTCCAATCTCTAGGTCAAGATGGCTCACTGCAAATTTCTCACGTCGACCTGAGCCGAATGAGATTGAGAAGTCTTCATAGCGCAGCAAAGGGGCGATTGGTTTATTTGAGACGCTTGATGAACTCATGAACGACCTCCACGCATTGCACCCGATTTACGAGAATCAAAGGCATCACGCAAGGCCTCACCCATAAACGTCAGCAAGAGTAAGGTGGCTACCAATACAACAAAGGTTGAGAGAGAGATCCACCACGCATCTAAATTACCCTTTCCTTGAGAGAGTAACTCTCCAAGGCTTGGTGTTCCCGGTGGGACGCCTAAGCCCAAGAAATCCAGACTCGTGAGTGACAAAATCGCGGCACTCATTCTAAAAGGGAGAAAGGTAATTATCGGCGTCAAACTATTGGGCAGAATATGGCGGCGCATAATTTGCAAGCTCGTTAAGCCTAATGCTCTAGCAGCACGGACATATTCCAATGCACGATTACGGAAAAACTCTGCACGCACATAGTCAGATAAACCCATCCAACCAAATGCTGCTAACAGAATAATCAAGAGCCAAATACTTGGGTTAAATATGGAGGCAAAGATGATGAGTAGATATAACTCAGGCATAGCAGACCATATCTCAATCAGGCGCTGAGAAACTAGATCGAACTTGCCACCAAAGAATCCCATCAAAGAGCCGGTGATGATGCCTACACTGACCCCGACAATCGTCAGCGCCAAACCAAACAGAATCGATAGGCGGAAGCCATAAATTAGACGCGACAAAACATCGCGCCCACGATCATCAGTACCCAACCAGTTGTCAAAGGATGGTGGTGCAGGATTTGGTACTTTTGAGAAGTAATTCAGCGTTTCATAGCTATAAGGAATCGGTGGATAAATCGCCCAATTACCATTACTCGTAATGTTATGGCGAATGTCGGGATCTAAAAAATCGGTTGGCGTAGCAAAGTCACCGCCAAATACTCTCTCAGGTTGTGACTTCACAATGGGGAAATAGAATTTTCCTTCATAGCGAACAATCAGGGGTTTGTCATTCGCAATCAGCTCTGCGCCCATCGAGAGACCAAATAGGATCATGAAGATCCAAAGGCTGACATAGCCCATGCGACTATTTTTAAAGCGATGCCAACGACTCATGATCCACCTCCAGCACCAAACTGAATACGTGGATCAATATAGACATAACAAAGGTCAGAAATCAGCTTAGTAAATAAGCCAATCAGCGTAAAGAGATAAAGTGTTCCGAAAACCACCGGGTAATCACGGCGCATCACTGACTCGTAAGACAACAAACCCAGGCCATCCAAAGAAAATAGGGTCTCGATCAACAGGGAGCCAGTAAAGAAAGCGCCTATAAATGCAGCTGGGAAACCAGTCACTAGAGGTAAAAGTGCGTTGCGAAATACATGCTTCCAAAGAACTTGCTTCTCAGTAAGGCCTTTGGCTCTCGCAGTCAATACATACTGTTTGCGAATCTCCTCTAAAAAGGAGTTTTTAGTTAACATCGTAATGACTGCAAAGCTTCCTAAAACGGATGCGGTGATCGGCAATACCAAATGCCACAAATAATCCATCACCTTACCCATCATGCTCAGATCACTCCAGTTATCCGAAGTCAGCCCACGCAGTGGGAATATTTGCAAGAAACTGCCGCCACCAAAGATGACAAGCAATAAAACTCCCAATACAAATCCTGGAATAGCGTAGCCCACCAAAATCATCGTACTCGTCACGGTATCAAAGCGAGAGCCATCTCTGACTGCCTTAGCAATACCTAGGGGTATTGACACTAAGTACGTAAGAAAGAAGGTCCATAGACCGATGCTGATAGACACTGGTAATTTAGAAACCACCAACTGCCAAACACTTTGGTGCTGATAGTAGCTCTGACCCAAATCAAATTGTGCAAAACGCTTAAGCATCATGAAATAACGCTCAATTGGAGGCTTATCAAATCCATACAGCGCCTTGACTTCCGCTAAGCGCTCAGCATCCACTCCTTGTCGGCCACGATAATTACTACCACCACCCGAGGACTCAGCTCCGCTAACTGCAGCATCACCCCTACCCTTGAGCTCTAACATTAACTGCTCAACTGGACCACCCGGTACAAATTGCACCACCGCAAAAGTCAGTGTTAGCACACCCAATAAAGTAGGGATCATCAAGAGCACACGCTTGAAAATATAAGACCACATTTGTCCCTGCATTAGCGCGCCCCCTCTTTCCACCAATTGAGCAGAATCCAGGATTCAGCGGTGTAATACAAAGGAGGTTCCGGATAGAGCATCTCTTTACGATACGCGATTCGGTGCGTTGGGTTGTACCACTGAGGAATCACGTAATAACTATTCCACAGAACGCGATCTAAAGCCCTAGTAGCCGCTCGTAATTCTTCACGAGTCTGGGCCTTCACAATCGCATCTACCAAAGCATCAACCACGGGGGATTGGACCCCAATCACATTGTCAGAACCTTTTTCTTTTGCAGCCTGACTACCAAAACGATCCCACAATTCATTACCTGGGCTTTGTGAATCCGGGAAGCGAATAGTAGTCATGTCGAAGTCATATTCATCCATGCGCTTTTGATGTAAAGCAAAATCACTCGTCCGAATATCTACTTGAATACCCAACTTCTCCAGATTACGCACGTAAGATGAAATCACCCTCAAGAAAAAAGGACCATCCTCGACCATCTCAAAACGAAAAGGTTCGCCCTGCATATTGCGTAAGGCGCCATCTCGGTATTGCCAACCAGCCTGAGCTAATAAATCACGTGCCTTGCGCAGATTCTGGCGCAAGCTATCTGGTGAAGCGGTTGAAGGTGCAGCTGGCATTGGATCAAAGACAGCATCAGGCACCCATTTAGGATATTGCGCCTTGAGAGGTTTGAGTAACTTTAATTCCGCTTCAGTAGGTTTGCGAGGACCATCAAAATTTGCGCTGAGATCACTGTTCGTAAAGTAACTATTAATGCGGCTGTATTGCTCGAAAAACAGTTGGCGATTCAGCCATTCAAAGTCGAGTGCATAACCCAAGGCTTGTCGTACACGCGGATCCTGAAAAATAGGTCGGCGTACATTCATTGCAAAACCTTGCATACCTGCGCCATTGTGATTGAGAAAGGCCTTCTTTTCTAAAGTGCCATCATTAAATCTTGGCCCCACATAACTCTTAGCCCAATTCTTTGCGCGGTACTCCACTAGAGCATCAAATTCTCCAGCCTTAAAGGCTTCTAGACGCACGGCGTCATCACTGTATAGCTTGTAATTCACACGATCAAAGTTATAAAAACCGACGCGGACATTGAGTGGCTTACCTCCTTGATCGGCCCAGTAATTTGGGTTGCGCTTAAAGATCATGGTCTTGCCAGCCTTGTAAGACTCAATCACATAAGGGCCACTAGCTATCGGGAGCTCAAAGGTCAACTTATCAAATGGTGTAATGCTGCCATCAGGCTTCTTGCCCCAGTTCCGTGAGAACACAGGCAAGGTACCCACCATTACCGGTAACTCGGGATTGCGATTCTTAAAATCAAAACGAACTACGCGATCAGAAACCACTACTGCTTGCTTCACATCGGCATACACCGTTTTAAATTGCGGATTAGCAAGTGAACTCATTAAGGTATCGAAGCTGTACTTCACATCACTAGCCAAAATTGCACTGCCATCCGAAAACTTGGCCTCGGGACGAATCCGGAACACTACAGACATCTTGTCAGTTGCCACTTGAATATCTTCGGCAATCAGGCCATAGGCGCTAGAAACCTCATCTGCACTACCTACCGCCAAAGACTCAAACATCAATTGCGCTACACCAGGGGCAGCAACCCCACGCAAGGTAAATGGATTGAACTTATCAAAACTTGTGCGGCGATCGGGATTTGGCAAAGTTAAGGTCCCGCCCCTTGGCGCATTGGGATTGACATAATCAAAATGGCTAAATCCATCAGCGTATTTGGGCTTGCCATACTGAGCGATTCCCTGGGCACCCTGAGCTGGATTGACTGCCATCCCAGCTAGAAGGGCTAGGAAGAAGAAAGTGGGGGTTGAGCGGATGGCGGGTAGCATGGGCATATATGCAACAATTGTAGATAGCAAATCACATTTGAAGCAAAGGACACAATATGGGCTTTCTAGCTGGCAAAAAAATACTGATTACCGGCCTTCTTTCTAACCGCTCTATTGCCTATGGCATTGCCAAGGCTTGCCACCGCGAAGGGGCTGAATTAGCCTTTACCTACGTGGGGGAGCGCTTTAAAGACCGTATTGTCGATTTTGCTAAAGAATTCAATACTGACCTGATTTTTGACTGTGATGTTGGCAGTGACGAGCAGATTTCAGCCTTATTTAAGGATTTAGCGAAGGCTTGGCCGCAATTTGATGGCTTTGTTCACGCGATTGGCTTTGCACCCCGCGAGGCGATAGCCGGCGACTTCTTAGAAGGCCTGTCTCGTGAAGGCTTCAAGATTGCCCATGATATTTCAGCCTATAGCTTCCCGGCGATGGCAAAAGAAGCTTTACCTATGTTGCGTGACAAATCCTCTTTACTGACGCTGACCTACCTCGGTAGTTTGCGAAATGTTCCCAACTACAACACCATGGGTCTAGCTAAGGCATCACTAGAAGCCTCAGTGCGCTATATCGCTGGTTCAGTTGGACCTAAGGGTATTCGTGCTAACGGCATCTCTGCTGGCCCAATTAAAACCTTGGCAGCTGCGGGCATTAAGGGTTTCGGTAAGATTTTAGATGCGGTTGAAAAAACTGCCCCAATGCGTCGCAATGTCACAATTGATGATGTTGGTAATACTGCTGCCTTCCTATTATCCGATTTAGCAAACGGCATTACCGCTGAAATCCTTTACGTAGATAACGGCTTTAGCCAAGTTGTTGGTGGAATGGAAGAAGTTTGAGTGTTTCACTGCGCGAGGCCCTGAAGTTTTGGGTCAAGCTTGGCTTTATCAGCTTCGGTGGACCTGCGGGACAAATCGCAGTCCTTCACCAAGAGCTTGTTGAGAAGCGTCGCTGGATTTCTGAGCGGCGTTTTTTACATGCGCTGAACTATTGCATGTTGCTCCCAGGTCCTGAAGCTCAACAGCTGGTGACTTATATTGGCTGGCTCATGCACCGTACTTGGGGTGGCATCTTAGCCGGCACCCTATTTGTATTGCCCTCTCTTTTTATCTTGATCGGTCTGTCTTGGGTCTATCTGACATTTGGTCAAGTGCCTTGGATTGCCGCGATCTTTTTTGGCATCAAACCCGCAGTCACTGCCATTGTCATCCATGCCGCATTCCGTATTGGTAAACGTACGCTTCACAATCAAGCACTCCGCTGGATTGCGCTCATATCCTTCCTGGCAATCTTTATTTTCAATCTGGCTTTTCCAATCATTGTCATTTTTGCAGCCTTGATGGGTTTTTGGGGTGGTAAGCGCTATCCAGAATATTTTCAGCAAGTTGCCTCCCACAATAATGCGAGCGGGACGCACGCTGCAGCGCTGATCGATGATCACACCCCAACCCCAGACCACGCCAAGTTTTCTAAAAAGCGATTTGCATTACATAGCTCCGTTGTTGCGACACTCTGGTTCATTCCATTTTTTGCTTTAGTCCTCATTTTTAGCTGGAAAACACTGTATCCACAAATTGCCTGGTTCTTTACTAAAGCCGCTTTCCTGACCTTTGGTGGTGCGTATGCCGTTCTGCCATATGTCTATCAAGGTGCTGTTGATCAATTTCAGTGGCTCAGCGCTGGTCAAATGATGGATGGTTTAGCACTCGGAGAAACTACTCCAGGACCTCTCATCATGGTGGTGGCCTTTGTTGGCTACCTTGCCGGCCATATTCAACACTTGATAGGTAATCACGATCCATTTTGGTTTGGCGTTCTCGGTGCCTGCGTTGCTACCTGGTTTACATTTCTGCCTTCTTTTTTTCTAGTGTTGGTTGGTGGCCCGTTGATTGAATCAACTCATGGCAAGCTAAGCTTTACTGCCCCGCTAACCACAATCTCTGCAGCGGTGGTTGGGGTGATCGCCAACCTAGGCCTGTTCTTTGCTTATCACGTCTTTTTTCCACATGGTCTTGGTGGCACCATCTCCTGGATTTCGATTGCCATTTCCTTGCTTGCAGGCTTAGCACTCTTTCAGTTTCAAAAAGGGGTAATCAGTGTTTTGACTGGGTCAGCTCTAGCTGGATTACTCAGCTATTTACTGACTACTTTATTGATCTAAGTACACCGTATTCGAGATTGACATTGGCATAATGGAACTTATGCGAATCGAACCTCAAACCATCACCCATCTCCAAGAATGGCTCGGTAAAACCGAGACTCTTCAAGATATCGTTACTGCTGCACCTGTTAGAGCCTTATCAGCCACACTTGACCGGCTAGACCCCGCGCCCAATGACGGAACTTTTCTTCCGGAGTTATGGCATTGGCTTTATTTTTTACCGTGCGCCCTTCAATCTGAAATCGGCCCCGATGGTCACCCTAAGCGTGGTGGCTTTTTGCCTCCCGTACCATTACCTCGCCGTATGTGGGCCGGTAGTCGACTTCATTGGTTAGCTCCTCTTACTGTAGGCGACGAAATCAAACGTGTCTCGAAAATCGAATCAGTTACGCACAAAGCAGGTCGCACTGGAGATCTCATATTTGTATTAGTCAAACATGAGATCTCCAATCAAAATGGTCTAGCTTTAGTTGAAGAACATGACATCGTATACCGAGATGCTCCCGGCCCAGAAGATAAGCCAGTTGCTCCAACACCTGCACCCACGGGCGCTACGTGGTCTAAAACAATTACACCAAATGATGTTTTACTATTTCGTTATTCAGCGCTGACATTTAATGGCCATCGCATTCATTACGATCGTAAATACGTTACTGAAGTAGAGGGCTATCCTGGCTTAATTGTTCACGGCCCCTTAATTGCAACCCTATTGGTCGATCTCGTACGTCAAAGTATTGTAGGCTGCGCGCTTAAGAGTTTTGAGTTCCGCGCGATTCGCCCTACCTTCGATATCAATATTTTTAAGGTTAGCGCTAAGCCCGATCTGGAAAAAGATCCTTCTGGAAAAACCATTTCCATTTGGGCCGAAGACCACGAAGGTTGGCTCACCATGCAAGCCACCGCAGTTTTAGCTTAGGAAATAATTAACCAATGACTACTCCACACTTATCTAAAGCCTTAGCTACATTTGCTTGTAAATTAAAGATTGGCGACATTCCTCAAGAAGTGATTGCACGTACTGAAGATTTATTAGTGGATTGGTTTGGCTCTGCGATTGCTGGTAAAGGCTCACGCCCTGTTGAGACTATTACGCAATTTGCGCAAAACATGGGTGGCTTTAATAACGCCAATCCCGGTTCTGCTGAAGTTCTGATTAGCCGAACTCATTCAAGCCCCTTCTTAGCTGCGCTTGCTAATGCAGCTGCCTCCCATGTTGCTGAACAGGATGACGTTCACAATGGCTCTGTATTTCATCCGGCTACCGTGGTCTTTCCTGCGGCACTAGCTACGGCGCAAACTATTGGCGCCTCAGGAGAAGATCTATTAGTAGCTGCAGTTGCTGGCTATGAGGTCGGCATTCGGGTTGGAGAATTTTTAGGTCGCTCGCATTACAAAACATTCCACACTACCGGTACTGCAGGGACCTTAGCGGCAGCTGCTGCTGTTGGCCATTTGCTTAAACTCAACCCCAGTCAAATGTTGCATGCCTTTGGTTCAGCGGGAACCCAATCCGCCGGTCTTTGGGAATTTCTCCGCGATGCCGCTGACTCCAAGCAGTTGCATACGGCCCATGCTGCCGCTACTGGTTTGATGTCAGCATACTTGGCGCAATCCGGTTTTACTGGAGCCGAACATATCCTAGAAGGTAAACAAGGTTTGGCTGCTGGCATGTCAAGCGATTCAGATCCTAGCAAGCTCACTGACCGATTGGGTAGTCGCTGGGCCATAGCTGAGACGAGTTTTAAATATCACGCCTCATGTCGTCATACCCATCCTGCTGCAGATGCCCTATTACAAGTGATGTTGACATATCAATTAAAACCAACTGATATCACTAAGATAGAAACGCTAGTGCATCAAGGTGCAATTGACGTGCTTGGACCGGTAACAGATCCGTCAACTGTTCATCAGTCTAAGTTTTCTATGGGCACCGTACTGGCACTGATCGCCCACTATCAATTTGCCGGTCTACAAGAATTTGATCAACACTTTCATGATCAGGAAATTTGCGCATTCCGCGATCGCATCACGATGATCTTAGATCCTGAAGTAGATGGTGCTTATCCCCAACGCTGGATCGGTAAAGTGAAAGTGTATTTACAGAACGGTGAAATTTTAGAGGGTCGTGTTGATGAGCCCAAAGGAGATCCTGGCAATACTTTGAGTCGCACCGAAATCACGGATAAAGCCATGCGTCTTGCTGCATTCAGCGGTGGTGCAACGCCAAGTGAGATGAGTAATGCAATTGAGCGCTTGTGGAATATCCGCAAGCAGTCCAAGATAGGCCTACTAATCTCCTAACTACTTAGTTTTTTATTTTTGCTTCATATTCAATAAAGTCTCACACATGAACCCACTCGATACACCCCTTGGCTTTAGCAGCACCTTCTTATTTGTCCCGGGCACTCGGCCTGAGCGCTTTACTAAAGCATTGGAAAGTAGCGCTGATAGCGTCATCATCGACTTAGAGGACGCCGTTCCCGAGGAAGACAAAGAATCTGCGCGCGCAGCAATACGTGCTGCTTGGCCTACATTTACCGCGGAACAAAAAAAGCGTCTCATCATCCGCTCGAATTCTCCTGGGAGTAAATTTTATTCAGCAGACCTTATCTTGGCGCAAGAGTTGGATGTGGCATGCCTCTTGATTCCTAAGAGCGAGTCTCTTGATCAAGTGAACGGGGCTGCTCAGGTCTTGCCAAATACTGCAATCATTCCGATGATTGAGACAGCGATCGGACTTGATCGCGTCAATGAGATCGCAAATTCTGAGCAGGTATTGCGCCTAGCTTTGGGTAATATTGATTTGCAGGCGGACTTAGGAATGGTATGTGACGCACAAGAAACTGAGCTGCAAACTGCGCGCTTTCAGATTGTGTTGGCCTCACGTCTAGCCCAACTTGCCCCTCCAATTGATGGGGTTACCCCCTCCACCGATGATATTGAGCGTATCGCAGATGATGCTGAGCGCGCAAAAAGAATGGGGTTTGGTGGCAAACTTTGTATCCATCCTAAACAGGTTTCCCTAGTTAAAGATGCCTTTATGCCTACTGAGGCTGAGGTTTCTTGGGCATATCGGGTGATTGAGGCTGATAAAGCATCCAAGGGTGGCGCCATTAAATTAGATGACCGTATGATTGATCGCCCGGTTGTTTTACTAGCCCAAAGAACCTTAGCTATTGCTGGTAAACCCTAGGACCGATAGGATTTAAAAGTGGCAAAATTAGCTCGCATCGCATATTAACGGAGACTTACATGAAACTAAAGAAAACCCTTTTCGCTGGAATCGCTGCAGTTGTCAGCGCCGGCACTTTATTAGGAAGCAATATTGCATCCGCTCAAACGGATTGGCCTACTAAAACGATTCAATTGGTTGTCCCATTCGCAGCTGGTGGCCCAACTGACTCTATTGCACGTTTAATTTCCGTGCCAATGGGGCAGGCTTTAGGTCAGACTGTGGTGGTTGAGAACGTCCCTGGTGCCGGCGGCACAATTGCCTCGACAAAAGTAGCGCGTGCAGCACCAGATGGCTACACCATTTATATCCACCATATGGGTATGGCTACAGCACAAGCTTTGTATGACAAGCTTCCCTATGACCCAATGACGAGTTTTGAATACATCGGACAAGTTGCTGATGTACCAATGGTATTACTAGGTAAAAAAGATTTGCCAGCAAATAACTTTAAAGAGCTTGAAGCTTATATCAAGGCTAATGGTTCAAAAGTGACTATGGCTAACGCCGGTCCTGGCGCAGTGTCACAACTGTGCGGTCTTTTATTCCAGAGTCGTATGGGCGTTAAGCTGACCAACATTCCTTACAAAGGAACTGGCCCTGCTTTAACTGACCTTTTAGGCGGTCAAGTTGACCTCTTGTGCGACCAAACTACACAGACCATTCCTTATATCAAGGATGGTCGTGTAAAAGCATTTGGTACAACAACCATGAAGCGTTTGCCTGCAATTCCTAATGTACCAACCCTGAACGAACAAGGCCTCAAAGGTTTTGAAGTGAAGGTTTGGCACGGCGTTTATGCACCAAAAGGCACTCCACAGCCAATTCTGAACAAGATCAATGCAGCATTGAAGAAGGCATTGAATTCACCGGATGTGAAGAAGCGCTTGGATGATGCCAACATCGATATCGTGCCTATGGATAAAGTATCCGCTCAAGGCCTCAAAGATCACCTTGATAAAGAGATCAACGTCTGGGGTCCAGTCATTCGTAAAGCCAACATTCCAGATTAATTTGGAATCGTAGTCGAAAAAAAGCCAGCGTTCTGCTGGCTTTTTTGTTATCCAAAGATTTACTGCTCAGCTAGAGGGTCAATGCATCCTTAAATAAACCCCCGTCCCAAACCTGAGTTAACCCGCCCTAAAGAGATAGCCAGATTGCGCTTTCTCGCGGCGCTTAAGATAAATAGCATTTGGGATGGCTAATACAGCCCAGATAGCCAAGAAGGGGTCTAAGAGATAGTCCCAAAGATTTGCTGATTCATGCCAATGGGCTGCCCAAGCCATGATCGCAAAAGAAATAATCCAGACTCCCTTAATCCACCCAGCAAGACCACAGGCAAGTGCAAAGAGAATGATTGCAATCAAGAAGGTAATGGAGTTATACCCCCATGCATAAGGGTCCATCATTCCAAATCCAAGCGCCAAGGGGTAAAACACAATTGCAATCAAAGCTAATGGCACCTTAAATCCCATTGGCGTCTTTTTGGCAGCAGGAAGAATGGAGCTCCACAGCAAAAGCATGGTCACAATACTGAGTTCGCCAGTAACACCGCGCACATAGGCAGACAAAGGTAACTCAAGCGACATCCCTAGTGGCCAGAAGAATAGATTTAACAGCAGCAAAACTATCAGCAAACGAATTGCAAATGGGATCTCTATTGAGGATATTTTTTGCAAGAGCATCATGAGCACTATGGAGCATGTCAGCGACATTTCAAGCAATGCAATGATTTGTAGGTATGGGGTCATCATTGCACCTCCTTTTCTTTAAGACCACTGATGGCATGTTTGAACCAGGCGGCTGAAAAATAAATATGCTTAATCTTTTTTCTATCCCATGTGTAGACAAGATGAGCATCTTCACCATTAGCAGAAACTAAATACGGATAAGAAAACTCTCGATGGCGACCATCAGTCAAAGATTCATCATCTTCGAGTACTTGTATCACTTGCCACTGAAGAGAGTTTGGTTCACGCATCACTATCACCAAGCGATAACGCGCTACTTCAATATTATTGAGCACCATTAATCTTGTGCCATTAGCTAAAGTGAGTGCGGCAAGAGCTGAGTTTGGATTAGGGATCTCGAGATCTTTTGCCATCACCCAAGACTGGCCAGCATCCTTGGTTTCACTAACGGGAATTTTCTTTGGCTGAGAGCTAGATCGAGTTTGGCGAAAAAAAGCACTCGCCTCTTGCGAGTCTTCTGTAAAAACAACAGGTTGAATTGCACCCCTACCCGAACTCATACGTCGTTTATCAATTACCCGGCCGACATCAACTCTCAGAAACTCACCAAAGCGGCCAATCCATTCATGATATGCCGGCAAACCTAGCCTTCCATCTGCAAATGCAATGGCTGGCGACTTCACCAGAGTGCTTAGATTAATCAATGGAGAACTAATTAAACGTTGAGGCTGACCCCAGGTTAAACCCTCATCATCTGAAATGACTGAAGAAATGGAACTACCAGCCCAACCCCCAATAGAAACGGTGACAAAAAATAACTGCATACGACCATCAGCCATTCTTGCTGGGACGGGATTACCCAATTTGGCAATATAACGAGACAAGCCTTTCTCTGCACTGACGCGATCCATCACCACAGTCGGAGCGCTCCATCTAGATGTCTGAGGATCAAAAACAGAGGTATTAATGACGACATCCGGTGCACCCTCCCGACTACCCGCAAACCAAAAAGCTCTGACAGCACCCTCTTTAAGCGCAATGAGGGAGGCAGCATGTACTGAGGGGGCTCCAGTATCAGGCAACCAATCAGTGCGCACACTTGGTGTAGCGACTTTGGCTGACGTAGAACCTTTAAGTGTCTTTATCGGCTTAGCAACTTCGGCTGGCCCTAGCGAATCATCCAGTGGATTTGCACTGCTGACTGGGTAGTCGCCTGCAAAAGGCGCCCATGATGGACGGCTATCAATGTGAAGATAGCCCAATACTGAGGCGAGTAATAAAAAACAGAAGGCAATCACACGGCTCATCGACAAGCATCCTTACTCATCAAAGGTAGCGCGATCGTTGTAGGCGTAGAAATTAAATATTCATTCACAAATAGGTGCTCTCCAATATGGCCTCTCAGTATCGCTTGAATCTCGGCATTTGAATGACGGGCTCGCATCTCCATACGCTTTCCTTCGATCTTGCAAGATTCGCATAGCGTAGGCTCTTCGCCAACTGGTGACTGTATCGCCACCAATGGGTAAGTACTACTCAGCAATTGAATTTGATTGGCATCCTTTGCCAAATAGCCGTGCAATATTGCACCAGGCAATAAGAGTCGATACTCCTCATCCTTGGCTCGATAGTCGCAAGGCACCCACACATCTTTCCCGGCAACGCTTTGGATAGTCACTTGAGAATATCGGCCCAAGCTACCCTCAAGAGGTGAGAGGCTAGTAGTGAGCGCGCAATAACAAAGAAAACAGCCCGCTAAAGCAATTGCTTTACTTCTCTCCCGATTAAATATACCCAACATCACCAAGATGATTGCAGCCACCATGAAACCCCAATGCCAAGGGGAGTAATTCCAAATACCGGGCTGCCCTAAAAAATTAGATAACTGTAAGTTGCTGCCAACCCAAGTAAGGGTTGATAGCAATACCAATTGCAATATCAATGCAATCCGAAATCCCCACAAAGGGAGTCGATCCCAATACATTGCAATCAAAGCTGCAAATGCTGGCATCACTGGAAGTAAGTATCGACCTGAGCGTTGGCTTGGCAGACTAAATACGATAAAAAAAGCCAATATCAAGAGCAGCAATAAAGTCTCTTCCAAAGAGAGGAAGCGACGCTCCCTCCAGCACAAAATCAAAGCTGAAATTAACACGAAGATGAACAATCCGGCGTTGGCTAGGGTCGTTAAAGCCAACATCCAAATACTATCGCCACCACGTAGTAAATCTAAGAAGTAGCTAGAGCTACGCGCCTCAAACTTACCTGCATTCTCACCGAGCACAAACTCTTTCCAAACCGCCTCTGGAAAAGGGTCGAGTACAAACCAAAGCGCGAATGTACCTAAGGCTAGAACAGCGATCAAAAGTACTTTGTACAAATCCTGCAAGACAATCCTAGGAATGCTCCACTCACGCCAGCGCCAGTAAAACAAACCTATAGCAAATGCGGCAGGAACCATATAAGCAAAAGACTTTGACAACAAGGCCATACCAAAAGAGGCTCCCGCCAATACTGGAAAGAGGAGCTTAGATTCAAACGCAGCTCTGCCCCAGTAAAGGAGTGCGAAGAATGGCAAGCTCAACCAAAATACCGTGGGAGGATCTGTCAGGAATGGGCGGCCATAGCGATAGGTCGCAAAAAAGGAAAGCCAAACTAATGCAGCCAATAGGCCAGTCTGTTTTTTACCGCTAAATCGGGCAACCGCCAAGAATAAGAATAGTGCGGTTAAACCGGTATATAAAACACTGGGCCACCTTAGTGCGAGGAGTGTCCACTCGGCACCCCACCCTGTACTGGCAATGCCCTCCCAAAATACCAATGGAGGCTTAGTATTTTTAATGCCATCCATCTCAGATTGCAGTGGTAACCAAGCCCCAGCATCAGCAGTCATCCGGACGATATGCATATACGGATACTCGTCCCCATTTTTTGGTGCAAAGCGACTATCTAAACCGTACAAATAGGTAAAAACACCTAGAAGTAGGATGAAAATTGCATTTCGGTAGGTGAATGAGCCTTGCATATCGCTAGTTTATAGGTCTTAGAGTTAAATCCTAAAAAACCATCGGCATAAATACCCTTGTTTTTTGCTCTGAGCTTATTAAAAAACAATCTAAGTAAAACCACTAATCCAGCCCACTACTGATTAAGATAGAGCCCATCAGCATCATCCCAAGAACAGCAGCATGTAAGGAGACAATCTCTATGCAAGTGAAGTATGTAAAACCCCTCTTAGCGGCCAGCGCCCTAATTGGCTTAAGCCAATGGAGCGGACTTGGCCTCGCACAAACCGCTGACCAACTCTATAAACGCGGTTTAGCGGCAACTTGCGCTAACTGTCATGGAACGGATGGCAAAGGAGTGGTTGATGGCGGCATGCCACTCATCAATACCCTCACTAGCGAACAAATGCTTGCCAAACTAAAAGCGTATAAGTCTGGAGCATTAGAGGGCACCATCATGCCGCAACTTGCTAAGGGCTACACAGATGAACAACTCACCATTATTGCCAATCAACTTGGCAAGAAACAATAAGGGGGCGCCATGGATCGTCGACATTTTATAGGCCAAAGCGCTGCAGCAGTGGGTTTACTTGCAGGCCTTTCGAGTCAAACTAAAGCAGCGAATTTACAAAAAGCGGAAATCTTAGTTATTGGCGGTGGATATGGTGGCGCTACTGCTGCCAAATATTTGCGCCTGTTCTCAAATAACACGGCCAGAGTGACTCTGATTGAGCCTAACACCTCTTTTATCTCTTGCCCAATGTCTAATTTGGTTATCGGCGGCTCACGTACGATGGCAGAAATTACCTCGCCATACGACACTCTCAGCAAGCGCCATGGCATCAAAATGATTCAAGATAGCGTAGTCAGTATTGATCCTACTCAAAAGACGGTAAAGCTCGCTTCAGGCAAAACCTTGCGCTATGACAAAGCAGTAGTCTCTCCTGGCATTAGCTTGAATATGAATACCATTGAAGGTCTTGCCCAAGCCAATAAAGATGGTATCACCCTACAAGCCTGGAAAGCTGGCGCAGAAACAGTAGCTCTACATAAGCAAGTGGCTGCAATGCGCCAAGGTGGAACTTACGTTATCAGCATTCCTGAGGCGCCTTATCGCTGCCCTCCTGGACCTTATGAGCGTGCCTGCCAAGTAGCAAACTACCTCAAGCAACACAACCCTAAAGGTAAGGTGTTAGTTTTAGATGCAAACCAAGATGTGGTGTCTAAAGGGGCATTATTCAAAAAAGTATGGGCTGAGCAATATGCTGGAATGATTGAATACCTACCTAAGCACAATGTGGTTGGG
Source organism: Polynucleobacter sp. UK-Mo-2m-Kol15 (assembly GCF_018881505.1). Taxonomy (GTDB): domain Bacteria; phylum Pseudomonadota; class Gammaproteobacteria; order Burkholderiales; family Burkholderiaceae; genus Polynucleobacter. Next base: position 1,800,214 of record NZ_JACVQC010000001.1, read on the forward strand.
GTCGACGCTAAAAACAAGATCGTTAAACTCGAAGTGCAAGATGATGTTAAGGCTGACGTGCTCAATTTGCTACCCCAGATGGCCGCTGGTGAAATTGCTGTGAAATCTGGCTTAGCCAACTCCAATGGTCGTTGGGTCAATGTGAATTACCTGAACTTTGAATCAACTGCTCAAAAAGACATCCATGTACTAGGTGACTCGATTCAGATTGCACCACTCATGCCCAAGTCTGGCCATATGGCTAACCAACATGCCAAAGTAGCAGCGGCAGCAATCGTTGCAGAGTTAAGTGCCTGGGAAGTCAATCCGGCACCAGTCCTGACAAACACCTGCTATAGCTTTGTCAACAGCAGAGAAGTAGTGCACGTTGCTAGCGTTCATCAGTACAACGCTGCCGAGAAGACTTTTAAAACTGTTCCAGGATCTGGTGGATTATCTCCAGCTCCAACAGTACTCGAAGGTATTTATGCTTGGGGCTGGGCTCACAATATTTGGGCTGATAGCTTGGGTTAATGCCAGTAGTTTGACAATTAAAAAAGAGGCTTTGGCCTCTTTTTTAATGTCTACAGGGATTTACCCATTGCAATGATTCGCCTACGTCTACGTTTACTGATCCATAAGAAAGTAATCGCAACAACTGGGGCGGCAATCGCCGCAATAATTTCAGGATGAATAGCTAAGCCTGCTTCCTTACCCCCCTTAGCGACATAAGCAAGCAGACTAACGGCATAGTAAGTCAACACCAAGACCGATAAACTCTCCACAGTCTCTTGCAAGCGCAGTTGCAGACGTGCTCGCTGATCCATACTGGCCAGTAATTTTTGTGTCTGCTCTTCATTTACAAACTCAATACGTGTTCTGAGAGTTTGGGTTGTTCGCGAGATACGATCAGATAATTCTTTTAATCTACGTTGAGTCCAAATGCAGGTACCCATAGCAGGTTGAAAACGTCGATCCATAAACTCTGAGAGAGATTGCACGCCAGGAATCGGGGACTCCGCTAGCTCGTATAAGTTTTTACTCAGCAATTGGCTATAGGCCTCGGAGGCAGTAAAGCGTAATCCATACCCAGAGATCCACTGCTCTGCTCTTGAAGCCAAATGAGAAAGTTCACCTAAAAACTGGCCATCTTTCTCGGTATGAACACCCGGCTCCGTTTGCAACTGAGAAATACTTTCAGACAAATCCGCCAACTCTGACTCAGCATTTCTGAGGGGCATTGAAAGACTCTTCGCTACCGGGAAAGCAATCATAGCAGCCATACGATAGGTTTCAGCCTCAGCGATCGCTCGGGCTACACGACCAGCTTGCCGTGAACCCAAAATAGCGTGCGGAATAAAGTAGGAGATATAGCCATCTTGATCTAAATGTAAATCCGTCCATAACTGGGCCTCCTTACTCGAAAGAATATAACTTCCCAGCACAGTATTACCATTAAAAATAGAGGACACCTCTTGTGCCTCCGAGAATAGAGGGCGATGCTCGAAAGCAAGATCTAATGCAGAAATTCTTTCGCCACCAGCTTCAACAATAGTTGGGCAACCCAAGCTGTGAAGCAAATCATCCAAACTCTTTTCAATGGCAAGACGAGATTCTAATAATGGTCCCGTAATTTTGACGGGATTGTGCGTAATAGCAGCAATCGTTGCAAACTCACCATGCAACTCCCACTTAATCAATACCCTCCGCGGCTCAGGCGCTAAAGTGAGCATCTTAAAGGAGCGATCTTGCTCACGGTCATTAGGAGCACCCAATGCAGCGCTGAGCTTCTGAATCCACTCAATCTGAGTCTGACGTGAATGGGCATCAAGCAAAAAAGATTGCGATAAGACTCTTTCATTTGGCCAAAGCGCAATTGGTGGCCGAGCATGTACCTCTTCATGCAACTGTTGTCGAGCAGGGTGATCGTAAGATTTCATAAGAGTTAGGTATTTATAAACATGAATAAACTATACGCCACCATGATCTTCTTGGAAGGCAAATCAGCAAATATCTCAAAAGCTAATGATAATGTGCTTATCCCCTTCTAGAAAAGGCATTCATTATGCTAATGCTCCGAAAATCTCAAGACCGTGGGTACGCCGACCATGGATGGCTTAAAAGCTTTCACTCCTTCTCTTTTGCTGGCTATCATGACCCGAAATTTATGGGCTGGGGCAATTTACGAGTAATAAATGAGGATCGGGTGGCAGCAGGCAAGGGGTTTGGGAAGCACGGTCACCGCAATATGGAAATCATCAGCTATGTTTTATCTGGTGAACTAGCGCATGAAGATAGCATGGGAAATATCAAAGGCATTCCCCCTGGAGACGTGCAACGAATGAGCGCTGGGAGCGGAGTCACCCATAGTGAATTCAATCATGCCCCAGATCAAACCACCCATTTCTTGCAGATTTGGATTGAGCCAAACGTCAGTGAGGTGCCCCCCAGTTACGAGCAAAAATCGATTCCAGCGATAGACAAGCAAGGACAGCTTTGCTTAATTGCCTCAACGGATGGAGCTGGTAATGCAGTGAAAATTCATGCAGATGCGAAGGTCTATGCAGGGCTATTTGATGGACCACAATCTCAGACCTTGACGCTTGATCCCAGACGCAAAGCTTACGTGCACTTAGTGAAAGGCCAACTTCATGTCAACGGTATATTACTGTCGGCTGGAGATGCGCTACTGATCGAAAATGAGAGTAGCTTATTGATTAGCGCTGGCAAAGACAGTGAAGTATTAGTTTTTGATCTTTCTCAAGCTTAAAAAAATGGGGTGTTGACCTCAGTCGACACCCCGCGCTTGGATCTAGAAAAATTTAATCTAGCTTAATTTTTGCCTTCTCGATTACCACCTTCCATCTAGCAATGTCAGAATTATACAAATCCGTAAATTGCTGAGTATTCATAGGAGCAATCTGAACGCCCGCTTTTACAAATCGCTCTTTCATTTCCGGGGTATCTAGTATTTTTAAAACCGCGCTGTTTAAGGTATCAATAATTGCAGGTGGCGTGCCAGCAGGAACAAATACTCCCTGCCAAAGAGCCATTTCATAACCCCTTACACCAGCCTCTTGCATCGTAGCTAATTCTGGAGCGCCACTAAAACGGTTCTTACTAGTAACAGCAAGTGCATTTACTTTTTCACCCTTATACAGCGGAAGCCCAACCGGCATACCTGCAAAGTAAAAATCAATCTGACCACCCACCAAGTCTGTCGCAGCTGGGGAGCCGCCCTTATAAGGAATGTGAATGGCTTGAGTGCCGGTAGTTGCCAAGAATAATTCTCCAGCCATGTGATCAGAATTCCCAATCCCAGAAGAGCCAAAGCTCATTTTTCCAGGCTCAGCCTTGATCATGGCAATCAAATCGGCAACATTTTTAGCCTTCGACTTGGTATTCACAATCAAAATATGTGGAGTAGCGGCCACCCCAACAACTGGAAGTAAATCCTTCTGTCCATTGAATGGCAATCTTGGATTTGCAGCCACATTAATTGCTAGGCCATTTTGTGCAAACAGAATGGTGTAGCCATCTGGGGCGCTTTTGGCTACTGCATCAGCAGCCAGACTACCAGCAGCACCGCCTCTATTCTCCACAACCACTGGTTGCTTTAAGGCAATACTGAGTTCATTTGCGACCATCCTGCCAACAATATCAGTTGAGCTTCCTGGCGCATATCCAACCAACATCTTAATTGGTTTATCTGGGTAGGCCGCAAAAGCAGAACCTAGAACCAAGGGCAGTAGTAAAGAACCTACAACTATTTTTTTTATTGATTTTTTAATCATTTTGTCTCCTCCGGTATTTTTTATAAATCCAATATTGCAATTCCACTTTCCTGCGCGCATTTATTCAGCGCTTCCTGCAACTCTGTTGAAATCGGTATTCCATGCTGCAATCTTTCAGACATTACCTTGGCAGCGCCATCTCCTGGTACACGAATTTGATTTACACCAGGCAATCGGGACGAACCTTTAAGGTCATTGACTAACTCAACCACTCTGGCAATAAATTGATCCCGATCTCCAAAAGCACTTGGATCAACCGCAATAATAGTCTGCCCAGTATTTGTAATTAAATCATGGCTTGCATTGAAGTCAACTGTACTCTTGCCAACTGCTGCATTATTTAAAGCCCCAGCAAGCAGGCCAATCATGACTGCAAGGCCATACCCCTTATAACCCCCAATTGGCAGCAGAGATCCTTCGCTGGATTTTTGAGGATCTGTAATTGGCTTACCGCTACGATCAATCATCCATGTATCAGGCATCAGTTCGCCTTTTTGGGCGGCAAGCTTCACCTTGCCATAGGCAGCCACCGTAGTTGCAATATCCAACAACACTATTGGGGCATCGCCCGAAGGGACGGCAATGGCTATTGGATTCGTTGATAGAAGCAAGTCAATACCACCCCAAGGAGCCATATGATTGGCGTTCCCAACCGCCATATAAATACCAATATATCCTTGCTCAGCAAGCTTGCGAACATAAACAGATGCGGCACCAGAATGATTGCCGTAATGACTTCCTACCCAGCAAACACTATGCTTCTTCACTTTCTCTATTGCAAGCTCTACCGCCCTATTCATTACTAAATGACCTAAGGCATTGTCACCATTAATCAAAGCGGTTGCACCTTGCTCACGCTCAATATGAATATTAGGATTGAGATTGACGCCGCCAGCCTGAATTCTTTTGATGTAGGCAGGCAGCCTAAAAAGGCCATGGCCATCAGCACCAACAAGATCTGACTTCACCATTAATTGCGCAATCACTAAAGCATCTGCAGCAGGCACTTTATTAGCCTTCAATGCATTAGCAATAAATTCTTCTGCCTTAACTATGGATAAATATTTCATTTCTATTCCTATAAATTAATGACCCGAACCACTCTTAAACTCCATCTTATAAATGTAATTATTTTCGGGGTGATAAGTAAATGTGACTTCGAAAAGTTTGTCTTGATCATCAAAGTAGCGACGCACAATGACCAAGCATGGATCACCTGATTTCAATTGAATATTTTTAGCGGTATTGAGAGGGGCGCCAGCTGCATAAACATCAACCTCAGCTCGATCAATTCGAGTGCCATATTTTTTCTCAATCTGCTCAAACACCATAATCTGACTATGCTCTGGATCAGATGTTAAGGATGCAAATTGAGGGAGGATGTAAATATCTGTCCAAGCGATCACTTTCTCGGTATCTTGCTGCTTACGAATACCTCCAATGTGATACCAGGAGGAGCCGATTGCTCCGCCAATCATCTCACTAAGAGAGTGATCTAACTCAATAAATTCTTCGACAACATTTTCGCGATAGGTATTTCTTGGATAACTAAGGATATCAATAGGCGAGTTAAAGCTTTGAGTAAATCTTCTGACTTTCTGTCGTGAGATGACCTGAGTTGGCGCGCCCTGACGACGTAAAACCAAGCCATCTGACTCGAGAGTTTGAAGGGCATGCCTCAAAGTATGCCGACTTGCCTTAAAACTTTTACAAAGTGCCGCCTCTGAAGGCAGGCAAGAGCCTACCAACCAATCGCCGTCACGAATGCGCTGAGCCAGCGCATTCGCTAGGGTTTTATATAGCGGCAAGGACTCTTTCAACTTAAGAAAGGCCAAACATTTTTTTACCAGCAACTGGCAAGCGTGCCTTCAGGATATCGCCGGAGAGAGATTCAGTAATGTACAAATCGCGCCCATCCGGACCTCCGAAACACATATTTGCCAAATGATGATGGTGTGGGTTATCGGAATAAATTAAATGCGTTGGCAACATATTATTGTCAAATCTCCAGATGCCAATACCCAAATGGCAAACCAATAGACCGTTTTCAGAATCCATCTCGATACCATCTGGACCTGCAACACCACCGGTTAACTGAATTGCTACGCCAGTTTTAGAAACAGAGCCATCCGCCATTAACGGCAATCTCCAAATTTGCTGGGATCTTGTAGCAGCAACAAAGACGTGCTTCTCTTGAGTATTTAAAGTGATTCCATTTGGGCTTGGGATATTAAGCACTAAACGGTCTAGCTGACCATTTTCACGCAATCGAAATACTCGGCCCGATGGATCTGCAATTCCTGTTTGACCTTGGTCGGTGAAGTACAAATCGCCATTGGATGCAAAATGTAGATCATTCAAACCTTTGAAGTTCTCGCTGTACATGGAACCCAGGACTGTTTCAATCTTTCCAGTCTTCGTATCAAGGGACAAGAGGCCCATCTTGTAGTCACAAATAAATGCGCGTCCGTCTTTATGGAACTTCAAACCATTAGGCCAGCCATCATATTGCGTGACCAGATCCCAATCCCCTTTTGGGGTAATTCTAAAAATTCGGCCAAAAGGAATATCTACAAACCAGAGGTTTCCCTCACGATCAAAAGAAGGGCCCTCTAAAAAACATTCCACTTCTGCGTTTTGACGATTCGGGTCAGACCAACCAGTGCGTGATTTTTTGCGAAATTTGGCAGGCATTGACATAAAGACTTCTGCCTTAATTTTTTCTACAGGCTGAAATGGGTTGTGCATGGTCATAATTAATTGCTCCTGTTTATAGTTATACGGATAAGTTAAATAAAACAATAAACCATTAAAACATAATTAATGATAATCTACTGTCAATAAGGGATTTATAAATTTTCACATTTCATTAACTTAACCGCATAAGCTAAAAATATGAGTCAATATGTCGCCGTTATCGGCACTGGAACAATGGCCGCAGGCATTGCTGCTGGATTTATCTCTCACAGCATTCCCGTTGCCATATTGGGCAGAAGTACAGAGAAGTCCAAAGCTTGTTTAAAGAAAGCTATCCAACTCGCAGTCAAGATTGGCTTGCATGGGGCAAATGCCTCCCTCAGCGAAGCTGATATCGAGTCCAATCAAGTCGTCGACACAATGGAAGCATGGCAGCTTTGGAATCAATGCTCCTGGGTAATCGAAACGATTGCAGAAAATCTAGAGTTAAAACAGGAAATTTTTGCCTACCTTGATGAACGCGTCCCGAATCACATTCCCATTGGAAGCAATAGCTCTGGGTTTCCGATAACCAAAATTGCTGCTGACCTAAAAACTGCCAACCGAATGATGGGGGCTCATTACTTTATGCCAGCAGATGTTGTTCCACTGGTAGAGATTGTGATGGGTGAAAAAACTGATGTCGCCTTTGCTGAAAAGGTATGTCAGCTATATAAGAATATTGATAAGAAACCAGTACTAGTTAAAAAAGATATACCTGGATTTTTAGCAAATCGCATTCAGCATGCATTGATGAGAGAGGCCCTTTCGCTTGTTCAGGAGGGAATAGCAAGCCCGGAGGACATAGATGATGCTGTTCGATATAGCTTCGGATTTCGATATGCAGCTGTGGGTCCCATGACTCAAAAAGAAATCTCTGGATGGGATGGGATGGCAAATGCCGCAAAGGAAATCTACCCCTCCCTCTCCAATATCACCAGTCTCCCACCAAAAGTGGTACAACTGATGAGCGAAGGAAAAACGGGTATGAAAGCTGGCGAAGGCTTCCGAAAGTGGACTCCCGAGGAAATTCAGCAGACCTCAAACTCCTACTCAAAGAGGTTAAAGGCAGCCTTTGACGTTCTAAACATGGAATGACCAATAGAAACCTATTTACTGAAAGCATCGCATGATTGAAACATCTGAAAAAAAATTAGCTGGCGCAATTATTCGCCTTCACCCAAATGACAACATTGTTGTTGCTCGCATCGATGTTGCGATTGGGGAGGAAGTTCCAAGTGAACATTTCACAAGTCGCAGCCAAGTTCCTGCAGGTTACAAAATTGCAGCCAAGAAAATTCTTAAGGGTGAGCCTATTCTTAAGTACAACGTCACTGTAGGTTTTGCCAACACGGATATTGAGCCGGGTACCATGGTCCACAGCCACAATACCGAATTTCGTGAATTCGATCGTGACTACGCTTATGCAAGTGAATATAAGCCCACCACCCTCCTCCCTGAATCGGAGCGTGCTACGTTTGAAGGTTACGTGAGAGCCAACGGCAAAGTAGGAACACGCAATTTCATCGGCATCCTCTCAACCGTCAATTGCTCTGCAACGGTAGTCAATAAAATTGCAGATTGGTTCACACCCGAGCGGCTGAAAGATTTTCCAAATATTGATGGCGTGGTTGCTTTTAGCCATGGAATTGGTTGTGGTATGGAAATGAGTGGCGAACCCATGCAACTACTTCGCCGAACTATGGCGGGCTATGCGCAGCACCCCAACCTTGCTGCAGCCCTAATTATTGGTTTGGGTTGTGAACGTAATCAACTGAAGGGGTTAATGGAGCAAGAAGCTCTACAAGAGAACTCCACATTGCACACTTTCATCATGCAGGAAACTGGTGGTACTCGCAAAACTATCGAGGCTGGCATTGAAGCTGTAAAAGCACTTCTTCCTGAAGCAAATAAGGTGAAGCGTCAGACCGTCTCCGCAAGTCACCTCTGCGTTGGTTTGCAATGCGGCGGTTCAGATGGCTTCTCATCAATTACAGCCAACCCAGCCTTAGGTGCTGCAATTGATATTCTGTCGCGTCATGGTGGCACTGGCATTCTTTCAGAAACCCCAGAAATTTATGGGGTTGAGCACACTCTTACCCGTAGAGCTGCTAATAAAGAAATAGGTGAAAAGCTCATTAAACGCATTCGTTGGTGGAAAGATGAATACTCCGTTGGACGTGATGTCCAAATCAATGGCCAAGTCAGTCCTGGAAACCAAGTTGGCGGCCTAGCCAATATTTTTGAAAAGTCACTCGGCTCCTCAATGAAAGGTGGAACTGGACCGCTCATGGAAGTGTATCGATATGCAGAGCCAGTAACGGCAAAAGGTTTTGTCTTTATGGATACACCTGGTTTTGACCCAGTCTCAGCAACAGGACAAATTGCTGGGGGCGCAAACCTCATCGCGTTTACCACCGGGCGTGGCTCCATGTTTGGATCAAAACCAGCGCCTTGTATCAAACTTGCAACCAATACACCGATGTATCAGCGTCTGACCGAAGATATGGACATTAATTGCGGCGAGATCTTAGATGGTACGGTTTCAGTTCAAGAGATGGGGCAGCGTATTTTTGAACTCTTTCTCAGGACCGCTTCAGGCGAACCCTCCAAAAGCGAATTATTGGGCCTCGGCGATTATGAATTCGTACCTTGGCAAATTGGTGTAATGAGCTAATAACAGCCTCAGACCTAGTGCAATACCAAGCGGGCTTCTAGCCCGCTTTTTCTTTGAACAAAAGAAGCCAGAAATCAAGCTAGAGGACTGTAGAATTAAGCTTATTGATTTAATCAGGACTTCATTGGAATTATGAAATTCAGGGACTACTACGAAACACTTGGTGTAGCGCGCGGAGCTACCGAAGCAGAAATTAAGGCGGCCTACCGCAAGCTGGCCCGTAAATATCACCCAGATGTCAATAAAGAAGCTGGGGCTGAAGAGCAATTTAAGGCAGTTGGCGAAGCTTACTCAGTTCTAAAAGATACTGAAAAGCGTGCCGCCTACGATCGCATGGGCGCCAATTGGAAAAATGGCCAAGACTTCACTCCTCCGCCCAATTGGAATGAAGGGTTTGAATACTCCGATGGCAACTTTGGTGGTGGCAATAGCGGATTTGGTGGTGGCTACGAGGGTGATCAAAGCGAATTCTTTGAATCTCTTTTTGGTAGAGGTCGACATCGTCAAGGAGGTCGTGGCGGCAACCCCGGTCAGGGCATGAACTTTAAGGGGCAAGATCATCACGCCAAAATATTAATTGACCTTGCCGATGCTTACAACGGCGCAAAACGTACTATTGCTCTTCATATGCCAACGCAAGATGCTAATGGACACGTCAGTACGCAAGAGCGCAAACTGGATGTCAGCATTCCGAAGGGTATAAAGGCTGGACAAAATTTACGCCTCGCAGGCCAAGGTGGGCCAGGCATGGGTTCTGGTGGCGCAGGCGATCTGTACCTCGAAATAGATTTCCATCCAAACCCTATTTACCGTGTAGATGGCAAAGATGTCTATCTTGATTTGCCATTGGCACCATGGGAGGCTGCGCTTGGAACAACCGTGAATATCCCGACCCCTGCAGGCTCCACATTGGAATTAAAGATTCCAGCGGGCACGGCAACTGGCCGCAAGATGCGACTGAAGGAAAGGGGAATTCCTAGCAAAGAAGCTGGTGATCTATATGTGGTTCCGAATATTGTTTTACCCAGCGCTGAAACAGACGCACAAAAAGAAGCCTATCAATCACTTGAGAAGGCATTTGATTTCAAGCCCAGAACTCACTTGAAGGGATGATGAATATGACCCAAACACAAATCACCTGGATTGAAGGAAGTGTTGTTGAGGAAGAGGTGCACATGAGCATTGTGGAAATCTCACAAGCCACACGTGCACCAGAAGATCTCATCATGGCCTGGGTATCAGAGGGTATTCTGAGCCCTGCCGGTTCTAGTCCCGAAGACTGGCGCTTTAGCGGAGAATCCCTAAAACGCGCAAAGACCGCTGCTCATCTGAGCCACGATCTGGAGCTTAATACTCCTGGCGTTGCCCTAGCACTAGATCTTCTAGACGAAATTAACCGCCTGCGAAATCAGCTACTTCGTCAGAATCTAGGATGAAACATAAATGACTACATTACCTTGCATTGAAATTGAAAACGCACCCAATCCAAGCGCTTCTGTAATTTGGTTGCACGGACTAGGAGCTGATGGCAATGACTTTGTACCCATCATTCCACAACTCCATCTCTCCGAATGCCCCGCCATTCGATTTGTCTTCCCAAGCGCACCCTCCATGGCTGTCACGATCAATGGTGGCTATGTTATGCCAGCTTGGTACGACATTACTGGGAGAGATCTCACAGACCGTGAAGATGTTACCGGCATTCACCGATCAGCAGTTGCGATCTCCGAATTAATCGAGCGAGAAAAAAACCGTGGTGTTGCCTACGAGAATATTGTTTTGGCTGGCTTCTCACAGGGCTGCGCTATGTCTTTACAGGTCGGCTTACGCTATCCACATGCGCTTGCAGGCATCATGGCACTGTCAGGCTACCTGCCCCTAGCAACATCATTGTCACTCGAAAGAAGTGACGCCAATAAAAAGACACCTATTTTTATGGCTCATGGCATTTGGGATGCTGTCGTAATTCCAGAGCGCGCAGAAGCCTCACTAGATACTCTGGAAAAATTAGGCTACTCGGTAGACTGGAACACCTACCCAATGGAACACTCTCTTCATCCAGATGAGCTGGTAGATATTTCTAGGTTTTTAACGATGGTGCTTAGCAAACCCTAAGATTCTGAACGACTTAAGAGCAGTTCCCAGCGCTGTAATTTAATATCGAGATCAGCAGTGATTTCTGACAGACGGGCTTGCATGCTAGCGGCTAATTCAGGCTCATTCTTGTAAAGATCTGGATTGCTCATCGCAATCCCAATATCCGCCTGCTCTATCTCGAGAGTTTCAATCTGCAATGGCAAGGCCTCTAACTCTTGACGCTCTTTACTGTTGAGCTTATTCACACCATTCTTTACAGGAGTGGGTTTTGATTCAACTTTTGCCTCTGGCTTTGCTTCTGGTTTTTCAACAGACTTAACACCGCTATTGGCCGCGCGAATCTTGTCTGAACGAGCCTTCTGAATCTTCCAATCTTCGTAGCCACCTTCATACTCACGCCAAAACCCGTCGCCTTCATTTGCAATAATGCTGGTAACGACGTTATCTAAGAAGTAGCGATCATGGCTAACCAGGAACACAGTGCCTTTATAGTCCTGCAGCAACTGCTCGAGCAAATCTAGGGTATCGATATCCAAGTCATTGGTAGGTTCGTCAAGAACCAAGACGTTTGCAGGACGCGCAAAAAGACGCGCTAATAATAAGCGGTTACGCTCCCCACCGGATAAAGTACTTACCGGTGAATTAGTGCGCTCTGGTGCAAACAAGAAATCACTCAGATAACTCTTCACATGCTTCTTATTGCCATTAATTTCAATCCACTCGCTACCTGGACTGATGTAGTCCTCGAGTGAAGCATTCAGATCAAGGCCTTCGCGCATCTGGTCAAAATAGGCCACCTCAATACGTGTCCCCATCGTTGCAGTACCTGAATCTGGCGCAATCGTTCCGAGGATTAATTTAAGCAGCGTAGTTTTGCCTGCGCCGTTAGGGCCAAGCAGTCCTACCTTATCACCACGCAAAATCGTTGCTGTGAAATCCTTCACAATTGGGCGATCGTAAGATTTAGATACATTCTGAAGATCAGCAACAATCTTGCCGCTTCTATCCCCCGCTGAAACTGCCAGCTTGACCTGTCCAACTGCATCACGTCTTTGTGAGCGCGTTGTACGAAGCGCCTCGAGACGAGCTATACGGGCAACGCTGCGAGTGCGTCTGGCCTCCACTCCTTTACGAATCCAAACCTCTTCTTGGGCAAGCAATTTATCAGCCCGCGCATTAGCTAGAGACTCAGAATTCATTTCTTGATCTTTTAATACTTCATATGCCGAGAAATTACCTGGGTATGTCCGCAAGATACCTCGATCAAGCTCAACAATCTGAGTGCAAACATTGTCTAGGAATGCACGATCATGGGTAATCAGAATGACAGAGCCTTTGTACTCTTTGAGCAAATCCTCTAACCAAGAAATCGAATCTAAATCTAAGTGATTGGTAGGCTCGTCCAATAACAATACATCCGGCATCTCTACTAGAGCACGTGCTAAAGCCACCCGCTTCTTAGTTCCACCCGATAAAGTATTAATTTTGACATCAGCCTCTAGATGAAGGCGATCCAAAGTCTCATAAACACGCTGCTCCCAATTCCAGCCACTTAAAGCCTCTAATTGGGATTGCACTTCATCTAAGCGATGATGAGCGGCATCATCCCATTCCCCAATACTGAGAGCCTCATATTCTTCACGTAGAGCCTTAGCCTGAGCAACACCTTTGGATACAGCATCAAACACGGTCTCTTCAGCTTCAAAGATGGGCTCTTGAGGAACATAGGCAATCCGAAGGCCTTGCTGGTATTGCAGCAAACCATCATCCATTTTTTCTATGCCAGCCAAAATCTTCAATAAAGAAGATTTACCTGTGCCATTTCGGCCAATTAAGCCAACCCGCTCCCCAGATTCCAATGAGAAAGCAGTATTTGCAAGGAGGTCAACATGGCCAAAAGCCAGTTTTGCATCAGTAAGTACGATTAAAGCCATGGCGTCATTATCGTCACTTCACCCAAAGTGGTGATATTTCCAATAAACATGGGATTGAGAAGTAGAATTTGCTTGAGTAAGACCGCCAATTCAAGGGACAAATGACCTGCAAGCTCAGCCCTAGTGCTCCACGACTGATCCTCTTTGCCGGCCATGCCGGTACTGGTAAAACTTCTTTAGCCAAAAAGGCTTTGCCCCTCATTATTGAAAAGACTGGGGAAGATTATTTCTTTTTAGATAAAGATACGGTGTATGGTGCCTATAGCGCCCACGTCATGGAGGTCACCACCAATAATCCCAATGATCGGGATAGCCCCTTCTATCTTCAGAACCTCAGGGATTGGGAATATGCAGGATTAATTGCCATTGTCAAAGAAAATCTTCAGCTGGGTGTCAATGTCATCCTGGTAGGGCCATTCTCTACCGAGATACAAAGTGGCCGAATATTTAATCCAGAAGATCTAGGCATACCAAATACCTCCAGTATCAGAATCGCTTGGATAGATCTCGATGAAAGAGAAGCAAAAAATCGTATTGAGAATCGTGCAGACCCCCGAGATGAGTACAAACTCAAACACTGGGATGAGTATATAAAACGTAGAGTGAATCCTCCGGAACATATTGCAATACAGCGTTTCGATAATCTACATTTTGATGAGGTGAAGTTTGAGCACCTCATCGATCACTTAATCAATTAAGAAAAAAGGTCCTGCATGCAGGACCTCCACTCCAAGCACCAAAATGCTTTAACTTCGAAGTGTGTTTAGAACTTGTATGTAATACCAACGGCTGGCATCCATGGATTTAATGTCAATTTACCTGCATTCGCACCAGCAGCAGTAGTTACATTTGTACTCATAGTTGCATACTTTAAGTCAAGGTTTAGACCCCAGTTTTTATCAAACATGTAATCCATACCAATTTGACCTACCGCACCAAGGCTTGAATTATCAACAGAATATGCTCCACCGCCGAGATTATTGCGACTACTAAAGATTGTGTAATTCACACCAGCGCCAACATAAGGCTTGAATGCGCCAAAATCTGTAAAGTGGCATTGTAAAAGGAGTGACGGTGGCAGCGCTTTAATAGTGCCCAATTTATTCCCACCGGCGTCAATCTGAATGGATTGTGGATAGGTTAATACCAACTCAGCTGCAATATTCTTTGTAAAGAAATAGGAAACGTCAAACTCAGGAATCATTTGATCCTTGGCTTTAACGTCAAGCGCTTGGACGGCACTGGTTTGACCATTTTGCCAAAGCAAGTCAACCGCGCGTACACGTATCATCCACGGGTTCTCGCTAGAAGATTGGGCTTGAGCAGTGATTGGAGTTAATGAAGCTAGTACTGCAGTGGCAGCTAGGAAAGTTTTAATGCGCATGATGTACCTTTATTGTTATCAATTTGATAAATCTATTGTCAAAGTGATTTAGGCTAGCCATTTGATGTACATCAAATGCGAGGTGTGATGAAATTTTTTATTGACTGAAAAGCAACACTGATTTGATTAGTTTTTGATCCAGATCAAATGCGCAGGAATTCTGACTTGATTCTACTTACAGTTCGCTTAAATAAGCGCTCTTAGAAATCAACTCATTCGATTATTTGGAGAGATAGTCGAGTGCAACTGCTTCAGCTACCTTAATCCCGTCAACCCCAGCCGACAGAATTCCACCGGCATAGCCAGCACCCTCGCCTGCAGGATATAAACCTTTGATATTCAGACTCTGAAGGTTCGCACCTCGAGTAATACGCAAGGGAGAGGATGTGCGCGTTTCAATGCCAGTTAATACTGCATCCTTCATCGAAAATCCTTTAATCTGCTTTTCAAAAGCAGGGATCGCCTCTCGAATCGCTTCAATAGCGTAATGAGGTAATGCATCAGCAAGATCTGTTAAATGAACGCCAGGTTTATAAGATGGGATTACAGAACCAAACTCTGTAGAAGCCTTACCAGCTAAGAAGTCACCCACAAGCTGACCCGGAGCCTCATAGGTAGATCCGCCTAACTCATAAGCCTTTGACTCTAAAGCCCTTTGAAATGCAATGCCGGCTAGGGGGCCACCAGGATAATCATCTGGCGTAATGCCGACAACGATGCCCGCATTGGCATTGCGCTCATTGCGAGAATATTGACTCATTCCATTGGTGACAACGCGATTAGGCTCCGAGGTAGCTGCAACTACAGTACCGCCTGGGCACATACAAAAACTATAAACTGCACGGCCATTTTTGGCATGGTGCACCAGCTTGTAATCAGCTGCACCGATTAGCTGATTACCAGCGTGCGGTCCTAGGCGTGCTTTATCGATCAAAGATTGTGGATGCTCAATTCGGAAACCTACAGAAAACGGTTTTGCTTCCATATAAACACCAGCTTTGTGAAGTATCTCAAAGGTATCGCGTGCACTATGACCCAAAGCTAATACAACATGGTTAGCGGACAAATCTGGCTGCCCTTCAATCTTAACTCCGGCAATTTGATCGTTCTGAATATCAAACCCAATGACTTTTTGCGAAAAACGAATTTCTCCACCAAGTGCAATAATTTCTTGACGCATTTTTTCGACAACGCCGACTAATCGGAAGGTTCCAATGTGTGGCTTTGCTACATAACGAATTTCTTCTGGAGCGCCAGCCTTAATAAACTCAGCAATGACCTTACGACCGTAAAACTTCGGATCTTTAATTTGACTCCAGAGCTTGCCATCAGAAAAGGTGCCCGCACCACCCTCACCAAATTGCACATTGGATTCTGGATTGAGGACATTCTTGCGCCATAGACCCCAGGTATCTTGAGTGCGCTCACGTACTGGCTTGCCGCGCTCTAATACGATGGGCTTAAAGCCCATCTGCGCCAATACCAAGGCGGCAAAAATTCCGCAAGGACCAAATCCAATAATCACAGGCCGCTCAAAGCTTTTACTCTTTACTTGTGAGGCGTTGGCTACAAAGTGATAGCTCATATCCGGCGATGGTCGAATATGAATGTCATTCATAAACTGCTTTAGCAGTTTTTCTTCATTCTTGACCGATAGATCTACGGTATAGATAAAAGCAAGGGCTACATTTTTTCTGGCATCGTAACTGCGCTTAAATACATCAAACTGTATGAGGTCCTGGGCTTGGATATTCAAGCGCTTCAAAATCGCCTCTTCCAATACCTCAGGGGCATGGCTAATAGGCAGGCGAAGTTCAGTAATACGGATCATGAGGCTCTACGATACAGAGTAAATCAAGGGAATTTTCTAAATAATACTGGCATCGACCAAATGACCTCGTTAAAAGGCGATAATGCACCATGGCTCTACGCGCAACTATCCACAAAGCTGACCTCCACGTCGCAGACTCTGACCGTCACTATTACGGCAGTCATGCCCTTACTATCGCAAAGCATCCCTCTGAGACTGAAGAGCGGATGATGATACGCATCATTGCCTTTGCTCTGCAAGCACAGGAAGATTTAGCTTTTACCAAAGGTTTGAGCGATACCGATGAGCCCGACCTCTGGATCAAAGACCTCACAGATGCCATTAAGCTTTGGATTGAAGTAGGCCAACCAGATGAGCGACGTATCCTTAAAGCCTGTGGTCGATCCGATCAAGTCATCGTCTATTGCTATGGTGGACACACTAGCAAAATCTGGTGGGATGGCATTGCAAACAAATTAACGCGTGCGCGCAATCTACAGGTGATCTCCATTCCGGCAGAACAGGCTAAAGAGCTCAATAAATTAGTTGAGCGCAGCATGGTTCTGCATGTCAATATCCAGGATGGGGAAGCATATGTTTCTTCAGACATGGGTCAAGTTACTATCACCCCAGAAATTTGGCGCAACCAGCAGCAATGAAGTCTGTAGTTTTAGATACCAATATCTTGTTAGATATTTTTGTATTTAATGACAAAAGGGCTACAAATTTAAAGCAAGCACTTCTGAATGGCAGTATTTCTGCGGTGGCAAGTCAGAAGACCTTACTGGAGTTTGCCGATGTCATCTCGCGCCCCCTCTTTAAGCTCGATGAAGCAACTCAAGCGGTAATTATGAGTCAATGGCAATCCACGGCACAGCAGTATGACGATTCAAATCTAGTGCCCGCCCCCTGGAAATGCCAGGATACGGATGATCAGGTCTTCCTAGATCTAGCTTATCAACTTAGGCCGGCAATACTGATTAGCAAAGACAATGCCTTACTCTGCATAGCCAGCCAAGCGGCTCTAGAAAATATTCTCATTACTAGCGATTACAGTGCCTTCAGGCTTTAGAGTGAAAGCGTAATCCTTTAGCAGCTTCAGCAGCAATCTCAAATGATCTTAGACGTGCTTGATGATCATGAATTTGGCCGGTAATCATAATTTCATTAGCGCCAGTCTGATCTAGCCAATACTGCATTTCTTTTCTGACAGTTTCTAAGGACCCGACAGCAGAACAGCGAAGAGCATGAGCAGCAGTAGTCTTTTCGTGTGGCTCACAAAAGTGATCTAGATTTTCAATCGGTGGTGGTAATTGCCCACGGGTATTTCGGCGCATGCGGATCACATTTTGC
This sequence comes from Polynucleobacter sp. UK-Mo-2m-Kol15, assembly GCF_018881505.1. GTDB lineage: Bacteria > Pseudomonadota > Gammaproteobacteria > Burkholderiales > Burkholderiaceae > Polynucleobacter. The sequence continues at coordinate 1,817,978 of NZ_JACVQC010000001.1, forward strand.
TGCAAGGTGGTAAAGAGATGAGCAGCATCCTCATCAGTATCAGCGGCAACTACATTCATCACAAATCCGCAATACGGCTTTGTTAACTGATCAGATGGCTTGAATAGCTTACGATAGATGGCCATTGCGTCTATCAGTTGTTCGGGGGCAAAGTGTGAGGCAAATGCATAAGGCAAACCAAAATGAGCTGCTAGTTGAGCGCCATACAAACTGGAGCCTAATATCCAAATGGGGACTTCTGTATCAGCCCCCGGAATGGCTCTAACAGCTTGCCCCTCCTGAATTGGGCCAAAGTAATGCTGCAATTCCCGCACATCCTGAGGAAAGCGATCATCGCTAGCAAGTAAATCTCGACGCAAGGCTCTGGCAGTCATTTGATCGGTGCCTGGGGCACGCCCCAGACCCAACTCAATCCTTCCTGGATAAAGGGATGCCAGGGTGCCAAATTGCTCTGCTATGACTAATGGAGCATGGTTAGGCAACATCACACCACCAGACCCAACTCGAATCGTTTTGGTGCCTCCAGCGATGTAGCCAATCAAGACCGCAGTTGCAGAACTGGCATTGCCAGTCATATTGTGATCTTCTGCTACCCAATAGCGGGTATAGCCCAAAGCCTCGGCATGCTGGGCAACATCCAAGGAGTTTCGCAAGGCGTCCGCAGCGGTAAATCCCTGGGGGATTGGAGATATATCTAGAATGGAATACGGGACAGCGTTTGTCATTTCTAGATCATACCGAGAAAGCACCTTTTTGACATGAATAAACCAAAGATGGCGGATGCCGATGATGGCCTCTTTAAGCCAGGCAGCAAACTAAGACACATTAAAACTGGCGGCTTTTACAAAGTGGTAATGCTTGCCAATGTTGAAGCCAACTTAGAGCCAGCCTACGTATATGAATCACTCCAGTCGCATGACTTTTGGATCCGACCAAAAGCAGAAATGGAAGATGGTCGATTTGAATTGATCGATGCCTAAGATAAGAATGAAGAAACTAAAATGACTGAAGATCGCATCACTAACCTTGAAATCAAACTCAGCTTTACTGAAGATTTAATTGATCAACTAAATCAAACCATCTACAAGCAACAGCAGCAAATTGAATTTCTATACCGTGAGCTTAAATCCATCAAGGAGCAAGCTAGCAGCGGTGATGGCACAGCCAACAGCAGCCCTAAAGATGAAATTCCTCCTCATTACTAAGGCCCTTGATTTATTGCTAGTTAAGTTATATCATTTTTGACATATACCATTATTGATATAATTTATGGATGACCACGTGGACCGTACACACCCTCAACCCCACTGTTGATAGGGAACTAGAGGCTCTGCCAACGGATATGAGGAGTCGTTTTGTAAGGGTTTCTGGGCTACTTGAGCAGTTTGGCCCACAGGATGTCGGTATGCCCCATATTAAATCTTTGGGTGATCAATTTTGGGAAATACGCGTCTCAGGTAGAGATGGTATTGGCAGAGGAATTTATATCTACACCAGCGGCAAAAGAATTATCGTTTTACATGTATTTATAAAAAAGACTCAGAAAACTCCATCAGCAGCTTTAGAAATAGCAACAAGAAGAGCTAAACAGGCAAACTTAATATGACTAAGATCTCAAATTTACATAAAAAGTGGATCAAAAATCCCGAGTACAAAAAAGCCTATAATGAATCTCGTGTGGAGTTTGAGATTGCCCAAGAGATTATCGAGGCGCGCATGAAAAGTGGGTTATCTCAGGAGGAGTTGGCAGCACTGATGAGCACCTCTCAATCTGCCATTGCAAGGCTTGAAAGTGGCGCTGGACTCCCCTCTCTAAGAACCCTTACAAAACTGGCAGCTGCAACTAATACTCATATTGAAATTCACTTTAAGCCAATTAAGAACTCAAAGCAAAAGCTAGCAGCTTGATCCCCAAAAAAAATCAGTTACGATTGAAGTTAATTTCGAAAATTATTAAAAAGGATACTCAAAATGGGTAACTTAGTACCGTTTTTAGTTCAGTGGGGTTTGACTTCTTTATCCCTTTGGGTTGCCAGCTATCTGTTTAGTGGCTTGCGTTTTGCTGATGGTGGCTCGCTCCTAATCGCCGCTCTACTGCTTGGCTTTGCCAATGCGGTTGTAAAGCCTTTATTAATTCTATTTACTCTGCCGCTAACTGTCCTCACCATGGGATTATTTTTGCTGGTGGTCAATGCTTTAGTGCTGATGCTAGTTTCTGCAGTAGTGAGCGGCTTTACGATCTCCAGCTTCTGGACCGCCTTCTTTGCCAGCATCTTTATTTCATTATTCAGCCTCTTTATCAGCGGACTACTCTCTTAAGTATTACTTTGCTCCAGGATAGATATCAGACCAGGGGTGGAGTGCATTCTGGCAGGGGTGACTTTTTGTAGTCATTGATCTTGCGTTCTCAGCCAAAATACTTGCGCCACCCGTTAAAAATCCAAGCCCAATCGAAACGGCGCTATTCACAACACCAGCTTGATTAATAGCCGCCTTAGGATTTGCTAGGGTTCCACTCATTTTTACTAACCCCGCCAAATCAAGCCCAGTAGTCAGCCCTGATTTTTCTTGGGGATCAATAGTGAGATTAACCGCCTCTGTTTTTAAATTGATAGAGCCAGCCAAAACTACATCTAATCTATCAGTTTCAACACCAACCGTCTTGGCAATATTGATCTGACCATTATTAATCGGCATATAAGCAACCGCACACTCTAGAACTGTCTCACTTGTTTTTTTGCGCAGTGGATTAATAGAATCCAAAAGCGTGACTACAAAGTCACCAGCATCATTTAAAAAGTTCGTACCCATTTGAGCCCGAGCAATACTCAACTGAATCTTGCCATTGGAATTTGCCGCCATTTGATGAAGGCTACCTCCAGATGTCTTTATATCAAATGCCAACCTCATAGCGCCTCCACTGACCTTGGAATTGGCATCAAGTCTGGCCAATAGACTCTCAAGCATCAGGTCCTTTGTAAACCCTTTCGCAGAGAGAATAGGGGATGTTGTATTTAACTGGGAGAGCTTGATCTGCAAATCAGCTCTCCCCTTACCCATCTGCAAGGTCAGGCTTGGAATATCAATCGCACTGCCATCGAGCCGCAAGGTAGCCTGAACATTTTCAATGGGCTTGCGTTTTGATAAACCCAATTCGCCAATATTGATCAGGATTTCCCCTTGGACCCGAGGAAGCGCATCAAAGGGAATGCTCTCATTGCTGAATAAATATTTAGGTTTTGGTTTTGAGATCTGATGTGAGACTGAGGCCGATTGACCTCCACCCGCATTTTGAGGGGGCTGGCTGGCAGGTACATCAAGGCTAGGCCAGTCAAATGCTTTTGAACTCAAGCTCAAATGAATTTGAGGCTCGGTCTTAGGGGTCTTATTTACCTCACCCTTAATCAGCATAGACTTGCCATTCATGCTCAAGTTCAGATCGATCGGAAATTGCATCGATGAAACATCCCACTGCTTCAATAATCCAGATATACGACCCGTTTTTCCACTGAGCTCTAGAGTTTGACCTAAAGCTTGCATGCTGAGTGAAACAGTTGTTTTATCACCGCCCTCCACCAAAGACAAATGCTTAATTTGATAACTCGCTGTGGCACCGGAAGGACCTTGATACTGAATACGGGCATCAGCTACAGAGACACTCTCCATATAGATTAAATTATCCCCAAGCGATGAAGTATCTGCACTGCCATTACTAGGGACAGTAGCAACATTAGATGTATCTGTACTCATGTCCCAATTCGCTTTACCAGATGCATTTTTTTGGAGAAGCAACTCTAGACCAGTAAGCTTCACATTACCAAGCTCAATACGCTTAGTCAGCAGTGGCAGAGTTTTGATATTTAAATCAATACGCTGGAGAGTGAGCATATCTGGACTCGATGCCCAAGATGCATTGCTTAAGCTCAAGCGCTCAGCTGAAACAGAAATGCTCGGAAAAAATCTTAAGGTCACTGGTCCTGAGATTTTTAAATCTCGTCCGGTAGCAGCCTTCACTGAAGAAGAGAGCATCTTAGTTAATTGCGCCGAATCCACCACAGTAGATGCATACCACGCCCCCGCCAAAAGTAGGAGAATTACCCCGCCTAAAGCGCTGATGATGATCTTGACTGATTTACTCATAGTGAATTGATTCTAAATTACCTAGCTAGCAGTGGGCTGTAATTGATAATTTATTTACTTCGCTAGCATGATCTATATAACCATCAAATGCAAATCGGAATTGCGATAGTTAGATGGTCACCCTGAAGATTACCAAGTAACTCCCTACAACAGTATCAGCAAAAGTTGATAGAACTGAAGTAAGATTACCAAGTGCGCTAGACACATTAACTACCAATAGGAAGGGTAATAGACCATGGCTACAAAGAAGTCTCCAGCAAAAAAGAAAGTAGCTACTAAGGTGGTAAAAAAAGCCCCTGCAAAGAAGGCCGTTAAAAGAGCAGTCGCTAAGAAAGTGCCTGCTAAAAAGGCCGTAAAAAAGGTAGTGAAAAAACCGGCAATTAAAAAGGCTATCGCTAAAAAAACAGTAGCCAAGAAAGTAGTTAAAAAGGTGGTAGCTAAAAAGCCTGCAGCCAAAAAACCGGCTCCAAAAAAAGCGGTCAAGAAGTCTTCTAAAGCAGCTGCGCCCAAGAAATTAAAAGTCGATCAGTATGGACTCGAAGAGGATGATGAGTTCTACGGCTTGTACTTTGCTAAATCAACTGCCAAGGGTTTGGTTGAAGTAAAACCTTGCACCTTCTCTCTCATGTACTGGTGGAAGGGCTTACTTGGCTATCCTGACATGATTGAAATCTCCAAAGATAGTAATACGGCAATGTTGCAATTTGAGTCTACCTTTGGTGGCGGCGATTCCGGCGAAACAGAATTGACAGAAAAAGATGTATTCGATGTTGATCACATTATTGAAGTTGATGAACAAGAACAACTAGTTTCCCTCTATTCATATGTTCCAATCCCCGTTCCAGAGAAGCTCATTGGCGCATTAGGTCTCTCCATTCTGAATGTCAATCCAGAGACGCGTTATGGCAGCCTTGAGATTTGCTCTACCGACAACGAAGAAGGTGCGAATGAGCACTTTCTACGCTATCGTGCAGCGACCTATTTGCGTGGCGTCAAATCTGGCAAGGTTGAGGCTATTGAAAGTATGGTCACCAATGGTTCAGAGTTCTTTGGTTTGGCTTTAGATGCAATGTGTGTCAATAAATCAATTAAGAAATGGTTGCTTAGCTAAGTAATTGTCTATTAATAGGTATTACACACAAAAATGTAGGTCATAGGAAAGCGGTCGTTTACTGTTTTGCGAGTTTCGACAATAGAAGCGCTTCGCTTTCCTAGTTTTTTACACTCCTCTATTGCGGCCGCCTGAGCCTCGCTATCTTTAGCGGATTTTGGAGCATGCACTCCAATCGTTCCATCTGATTGTCTATAGACCCCAAACTGACTTGATGGTGTTGAACAAGCCATCAATAGTAATCCAAGGCTTGAAGCCAAAGCAGGTATTAGACGTTTCATAAGCACCAGTCGAACATCAAAATAAATAATGGTCCATTCTAGCTAGATTTTTTAAATGGGCAAGTAAGGCAAGCCGGCTGAATTTCAATTAGGATTGAGTCTATCTAATAACAAATCTACAGAAAGCACGCCATGCGGGTATTTTCCATCAACCCCCTCACAAAAGAAATCAATGCGGTAGAAATTGCCGATACAAAAGAAGCACTTCAAAAACTGATTGGTTTTAGCACCATTGATTCGGATGAAATTGACGATAACGGCGATCGACTCTTCTTTGATGAAGAGTGTTTTATCAGACAACAAGGCAATGTAGGTCGCTTCAAAGTGGACAGCTTAGCACCGGTAGCTGGGATTGGCGTGATCGTCAATAGCAAAGATGGGAAAACCTTTCAATCGCCCGCTATCGGCGCAGAAGAGCTACTAAAAAGAGTGACTTACTTGTAACCCACCCTGTCTAGCAATCTTTGGGCGGCAATTTGATTCTTACCGATTGCCGCAATAGAGATATTTTCAGCTTTGTATGGCCCTAAAATTTTGAGCCCTTCATTTTCAATCTTGACCGATTTCACGACCGGCCACTCGTTATTCCCATTAGCAAAATACTCTTGTGCGGAATCACTGGCTAGATATTCTAGAAACTGAATGGCAGCCTGCGAGTGTGGCGCATTCTTGGCAACTCCACCACCTGCAACATTGATATGCACCCCAGTCGTTTTCTGATTTGGCCAAACAAATCCAATTTTGGAGACAATAGCCTGGTCTTCTGGCTTAGTGGAGCGCAAGAGCCTAACTAGATAGTAAGAATTAGTTAAGGCGACCCCACATTCACCCGAAGCAACTGCTTTGATTTGATCAGTGTCACCACCTCTTGGAGGGCGAGCCATATTTACTACCATGCCCTTAGCCCACTCTTCCGTAGCCTTCTCACCGCGACGTTCAATCATGGCGCCGATCAATGACAACATGTAAGGATGAGCGCCCGAACGAGTGCATACCTTACCCTTATTTATTGGCTCAGCCAATTTCTCATAAGTATCAACATCTAGGGGATTTACCTTCGCCTTGTTGTAGACCACAAGACGAGCTCTAGTTGAAAAGCCAAACCAAGTTAATCCCTCTGGCTCAGACTTAGATCGCAGGTTTTCCGGGATACGGCTCTCTAAATATTTAGACTGAATTGGCTTAAAAAAACCATCAATTTGCGCGCGCCACAGTCGGGCGGCATCGACCATCAAAATCACATCTGCTGGACTATTGGCACCCTCACTTTTTAGTCTCTCCGCTAAAGCATTGTCATCCGCCTCAATGCGATTGATCTTGATGCCTGTCTTTTTAGTGAAGTCGCTATAGAGTGCTTCATCTGTTTGGTAGTGACGAGCGGAATACAGATTGAGCTCTTTGATTTCTTGTGCATACAGTGGCAAAGCTAGTAAGCCACCTAGCAACAATGCAGTTGCCTCTAGGAATTTACGTATTTCAAGGGTTTTCATTACTGTATTTGCAATCAGAATTGGAGTGAATCCAATGTATCACAAATACGAATGATTATCAATTAAGATTTGGAAATAACCCTAGAAAGAACCAGGACTGGAAAAAGGCCAACCAATACAATCGTTAGCGAGGGTAGCGCCAGCTCGGCAAGGCGCTCATCCGCAGCCAACTGATAGGTAGCTACAGCTAAGGTATCAAAGTTAAACGGGCGCAATAAGAGGGTTGCTGGTAACTCTTTCATGACATCTACAAAGACAAAGAGCCCCGCAGTGATGAGACTGCGTTTGAGTAAGGGCACATGCACTTGCTTCAGAATCTGGGACCTAGACAGCCCTAATAGAGCTGCTGAAGCGTCCATCGATGGCGTGATGCGTGCAAGCCCCGCTTCTACGCTTTGCAGACTGGAGGAAAGAAAGCGCACCAAGTAAGCATAGACCAGCACTAATATGCTGGCCGACATCCACCAAGCAAGTTGAAAGATCTCCAAAAAGGAAAGAATACCAATCGCCAGTACTGCACCCGGTAGCGCATAACCAAATCCCAGTAATCGATTAACCCAGCTCAAGCGTGGATTCATTCGCACTGAGTAGGCGAAAAATACTGCGAGTACAACAGAAATGACTGCCGTAAGAATTGAAACTGCTAAAGAGTTAGTAAGCCAATCTAGATATCGAATATCGATTGTCAGACCTTGCTTAAAGAGTAATTGCAGTAGAGCAAATGCTGGCAGGAGAAATCCACACAAGAGTGTGACGCCACAAAATGCAAAGGCAAAAAGAGCGCCCTTGCCAGTCAGAGGTTTCGCCAAAGCCCTGCCCCTTGCTGAAGATGCATAACGTAATTTTGAGCGACTACTTTGCTCAATAAAGAAAATCAGCAAGACAAAACTTAATAGACCTAAGGCTAGCTGTACTGCAGCCACACGGTCGCCAAAAGAAAGCCAGGCCTTAAAGATGCCTGTAGCAAAGGTTTGAACACCAAAGTAGGATACCGCGCCAAAATCTGCCAACACTTCCATGAGTGCCAAAGCCATACCAGCAAAAATAGCTGGTCTTGCCATCGGCAGAACTAACTTGAAGAATCCTTGAAGCTGACTGTAACCAAGCGTTTCTGAAACCTCAATCAATCGCCCGCTACGCTCTAAAAATGCTGTACGCGTAATGAGATAGACGTAAGGAAATAAGCAAAAGGAGAAAGACCAAATAGCGCCGCTTAATGAACGTGGATCCGGAAAGAACCAGAGCGAGTCCATTCCCAGTATGGCGCGAAGCGTACTCTGTATCGGACCTGAAAATTGCAGAAGATCTACAAACAGATAGGCCATGACATAAGTGGGGACGGCCAAGGGCAAAATCAAAGCCCACTCAAATATTTTCTTACCCGGAAAATCATAGTTCGCAATAATCCAGGCATTACCCACACCTAGGATAAATACACCGACCCCTACACCAAGAATCAGCACTAAGGTCGAGGCAATGTATCCACCTAATACAAAGTTCCATAGATGGCTGAGTGTGCCAGTGGCCAAAGAGTCGTTCCCCGAAAACAGGAATGGCGCTGCCAAGCCAAATAAGGGCAAAAATAACAACAAGGCAAGCGGCGCCACAATCCGATTCATTAATTCCACAATCCGTTTAGACTCTAGCTATGTATTAAACCACTAGCATTAATGAGAAAATTATAGGGATGAACTCCGCTCACACGCTGCTTTCTATCAAACAGCTGGAAATTGACTACCCTAGCCGGGATGGCCAAGGGCGTGTAACAGCTGTTAAAGGCCTTAATTTGCATCTTGCTCAAGGCGAGATTGGCTGCCTACTGGGCTCCTCAGGTTGTGGAAAGTCCACCGTTCTCAGGGCAATCTGTGGATTTGAGGCATTAAAAGCGGGCGATATCCTCCTGCGCGATCAGGTGGTGAGCTCAAACTCCGTCCACATCCCACCCAACCAAAGAAAAGTGGGTATGGTCTTTCAGGACTTTGCTCTCTTTCCCCATCTCAATGTTTTAGAGAACATTGCATTCGGATTGCAGCACCTACCGAGCAATCAACGATCTTCTGTAGCTATGGAATGGCTTAAAAGGGTTTCCCTCTCTGATAAAGCAGATGCCTACCCTCATGAGTTGAGTGGTGGCCAACAACAACGCGTTGCATTAGCAAGAGCAATGGCTCCAGAGCCCGACCTAATTTTGCTAGATGAGCCCTTCTCTAGTTTGGATATTGAACTCAGGGAGCGCCTGGCAGGCGAGATGAGGGAGATCCTCAAGGCAAATAACATTACCGCTCTACTAGTCACTCACGATCAATTTGAAGCCTTTGCTATTGCCGATAAGGTTGGCGTAATGACAGAGGGCAAGGTCCTGCAGTGGGACATACCATACGAGCTTTATCACAAGCCCGTCAATCGCTATATTGCCGACTTCATTGGCCGCGGGGTATTTGTCAAAGGGGTTGTGCAAGCCAACAATAAAGTGAAGATTGAATTAGGCGAGCTCGATCTTGAAGAAGATCGTAGCAAGGAAATTGGCAAAGAAATTGATGTACTCTTGCGCGCCGATGATATTCAACATGATGACCATAGCACTCTGCTCGCAGAGGTTGTGCGCAAGACCTTTAGAGGTGCGGACTTCCTGTACACACTGAAACTAGCATCTGGCATTGAGATTTTTGCTTTTGTACCCAGTCACCATGATCATGCTATTGGAGAAAAGATTGGCATACATCTGGTAGCCGATCACGTTGTAACTTTTAGCGAATAAATAAGCGCTACATAAAGTCATCGAAAAGCATCCAATGACATCAACGGCCTGCGTAGAATTAAAAGATCTCCGACTCAATACCCAAATCGGTACCTATGCACCTGGCGCTACCATCCCTGATCAACATCTACTGAATCTGACTTTATGGATCAGCACTAAACTGATATTGATTTCAGAAGATCTCATGGCTCAGGTGTTTGATTACGATCCCCTCGTCATTGAAATTGATCGCTTAGCTGCTGATGGACATTACGAGACTCAGGAAAGATTAATCACCAGGATAGTTGAGGCATGTGCTCGCTATTCGGAAATTGAGTCTCTAGAAATTAGTCTTAGGAAAACACCCGTTCTGGAGAGTTCAGGTGTATTGGGGATCAAGCTATACCTTGATGAAAGCAGTCTAGCCCGTATGAGGACAGAACCTACTTAGCCGCTTAAGCCCTCCTCCAGCGCATCGACAAGATGGTCATACTTGAGAAAATTTTCACGATGTCTTCTATAGTACAAAAGACCTTCATTCAAGCTGGCCACAGAGGCGCCCCGCTCTCGCATTTTGTCCCAGAGATTCCAATCCTCTTGCGGATGAATCCCGTCAGCATATTTTCGCTTGTAACCCACTTGCTGACCCAGAGAGGTTCGATACATCATTGAGCCATGATGCTTACCTTCGCGATCCCAGTAGAGATCTCCTTGGTGAGACCTAGTCTCACCAGGAACGCGATCGTGAATCTCTTCTTTTAATTCGCCGGTAACCATAATGTCATAAGTAACAATATCTGCATGAGCATTGGATAGCAACGCAATGGCATCCGATCTGAGCCAATTGTCAGCGCCGATGAAAAGAACGTATTCCGTATTGACTCCCATTAGCACATCATGGAAGTTGGCCACAGTACCTAAATTTTGAGGCCTCAGAATATATTCAATATCAGGATATAAGTCAGGTAAATGACTGCAATCATGCGCCCCATCATCAACAAATAGAATTCTGGCAGGAGCTTTTGTTTGGGATAGCAAGGACTCAATGCAGTGCGCTGCAAGGTGGCCATACTTATAAGAGGCTATAACGACGGTAATCATATTGCTGGGCATTAGAACATGAAAGTATGATGTCTGAATGAAGCCCTGCTTTAAACCCCCTACAATAGGCATATGTTGATCCAAATCGCCAATCTACTCCTTCAGGTCCTCGTAAGTATTGTTGCAGGAGCATGTCTCCTCAGATGCTACCTCCAGTGGCTCGCATTTAATCTAGGCTCAGGCCAAAGTAGAACCATTGGTGCTTATGTACTACCTCTTAGTAATTGGATAGTGATCCCACTTCGTAAGCTGATCCCCAGTATTGGTCGCTTTGATGTCTCCAGCTTTTTGGCTGCTTATTTGCTGATCGCAGGAAAAACAGCAATACTTTTACTGCTCTCAGGAGCATCTCTAACCGATATCTCGTGGCTCCTATTGGCCTTAATTGACATGGTGGATCTAATCCTTTCTGGATTGGTTGGCTTGGTTTTTGCGAGTGTCATTCTCTCGTGGGTTAGTGCTGGATCCCAGCTTCAGTACTTGGTATCACTCTTAATTGAGCCCCTTCTGGCACCAATCAGAAAAACAATCCCCAGCTTCGGAGCCTTAGATTTATCACCCCTACTACTGCTACTCATCTTACAAGTACTGCAGATTGTGGTGAGCAATCTTAGGTGAGCAATGAAGTCTAATTAGACTCAAGATGCTCCAAAATAACCTTGATAAAGTATTCGCCATAGCGCTCTAGCTTTGCTTGTCCAACCCCAGCAATACGAGTGAATTGATCTAAGGTGGTGGGCGTAGATTGAACCATCTCTTGCAAAGTACTGTCATGAAAAATCACATAGGGGGGCACTCCTTGTTCGCGTGCCAGCTCAGTACGCTTAAGCTTGAGCGCCTCCCAGAGTTTCTCATCTGCAATATTGCTAAAGGGATGTGTAGAACCCTTCCTCGCCCCAGATTTCGTAGCCTTACTCTTGGAATAGCCTGCTTCTTTTCGGAGCCAAACCTCTTGCTCTCCACGTAGGACAGGTAAAGCAATGTTATCTACTAACTTTAAGCCGCCATGTAATGCAATGTCTGCATCTAAATATCCACCAGCTACTAATTGACGATAGATGCTATTCCACTGCGCCTGATTGAGTTCTGCGCCAATCCCAAAGGTACTCACCTGCTCATGAAAATACTGCTTCACTCTGGGGGTCAATTTGCCTATAAGCACATCTATTAAATGCGTCACGCCAAAGCGCTGGCCTGTGCGATATACGCATGACAATGCTTTTTGCACTTCTTGTGTAGCATTCCAGGTGGCTACTGGCTCTAGACAGTTATCACAGTTACCGCAGCTACCGGCATGTATCTCTCCAAAGTAGCGCAGGATCGTTTGATGGCGGCAGCTTGTGGATTCACAATAGCCTAGTAGGGAATTCAGTTTTTGGCGCTCTACCCGCTTACGGTCTTCAGAAGCTTCACCAGAGTCGACCATTTGCCTCAAGCTCACTACATCCCCAAACCCATAGGCCATCCAAGCATTTGCAGGCAAGCCATCGCGTCCTGCTCGTCCAGTTTCTTGGTAATAACCTTCCATACTTTTGGGTAGATCTAGGTGAGCAACAAAACGGACGTTGGGCTTATCAATACCCATACCAAAAGCTACGGTTGCAACCATGATGACGCCCTCTTCGCGTAAGAAGCGTTTTTGATTAGCGTTGCGCGTTTCTACACTTAAACCTGCGTGATAGGGCATTGCATCCCACCCGCGATCTTGTAACCATTGTGCAGTCTCTTCTACGCTGCGACGCGATAGGCAATAAATAATTCCTGAGTCATCGGCATGCTCGGCATCTAAGAAATGCTCTAACTGTTGTTTAGCGCTCTGCTTTTGCAAAACTCGATACTTAATATTGGGACGATCAAAGCTAGAAACAAACTGCTCAGCGGATTCTAGCGAAAGACGTTCCACAATTTCTGCTCGAGTTGGTGTATCTGCGGTAGCCGTTAAGGCGATTCGAGGGACTGTCGGAAAGCGCTCATGTAAAACAGTTAGCTGGAGATATTCTGGACGGAAATCATGACCCCATTGCGAAACGCAGTGCGCTTCATCAATAGCAAATAAAGCAATTCCAGGGCCAGCATCGAGTCTATCGAGCATGGATAGAAAACTAGAGCTCATCAGTCGCTCTGGCGCTACGTAGATTAAGTCAAGATCTCCAGCGAGTAATTGAGTAATTACTTGTTGAGATGAAGCGGCATCTAGACTAGAGTTTAGAAATGAAGCCTTCACGCCTAACTGGGTTAAGGCATCTACTTGATCTTGCATCAGTGCAATTAAGGGCGAAACCACCACTCCCACACCGCGTCGAACAAGTGAGGGAATCTGATAGCACAGAGACTTCCCAGCGCCAGTAGGCATGAGGACTAAAGCATCACCGCCTGCTACTACGTGCCCAATAATAGATTCTTGAGCACCTCGAAATTGATCAAAGCCAAAAACATCACGAAGTACTTGCTGACTCGATTGCAACAGTAAGGCTCCCTTAAAATAAAAAGCCCCACGTCAAAGCGGGGCTTTATGTATATTGTCTCTGCACATACAAATACAGAATGTGGCTGGCGGAGAGGCTGGGCTAACCTTGCCATGTATGAGCATGGAACTCTTTAGCCTTTATGTGTCTGCATTATAGACTGGGAAAGCTTACAAAACCTTGCTGTTGTTCTGATTTCATAAGTAGTGAATTCTCATTAGATGTCTAAATCTGTAGATTCAACTCCATCCTAGTCCAACCCATTACAGGAATGAAATTTGGAGTCGACCTCATGAGCTCAAGCTTCACGTCAGAGGCGCTATCAATAATGGACTCAGCAAGGAAGATGTTCAGGAGGTTTCTACAGGCTGCAATTTACTGCGGGGTTCCTGCAGCAATTGACAGCTTTAGATGTGCCAAGGAAATCTTTGCAGAGATGGGAATTTAAAAGCGGAAGATCAAGCTGTGTAGCTCAGGAAGATAAGGCCTGCCTAATTTAATTTAATTTAATATACATCTAATCTATTATTATCTGTATTTAGTTTCGACCATTTACTTGCAAAAATTCATATGAAAATTAAAGCCAAATTAACTACTTTGACTCTAAAATGCATAGTCATTAGCAGTCTGACGCTTGCTAATACCTTATCGTATGCAGATGAAAACGGCAGTGGGTTTTGGCTTACAGGACAATATGCGAGTGGCGCCGCTTTACCCCCTTCACCAGGATTTGGTATCACTACGATGTATTACAACTACAAGGGTACTCAGAATTCAACCGTACCTGCTGGTGGAGCAAACCTGAAATCCAATATCAGCGCAACAACAACTGCCTTATTGCTTCAGCCAAGCTATACCTTTGATACTAAATTTTTAGGAGCAGTACCTTCAGTTGGCGTCGGCTTTGGTCCCGGTAACGCTTTTACGGGCCTTACCTATTCGGCAGGTGCAGAGCAAGTCTTTTCAGGAAATCAAACAACCAATGGGATGACTGATTTGTATCCGATCGTTAACTTATATTGGTCGGATAGCGATAAAAATCACTATATGACATATCTAACTGGCAATATCCCAGTTGGCACTTACAATAGTAATAACCTTGCTAATTTGGGCTTAGGTCATGCTGCAGTCGATGCAGGAGGCGCTTACACCTACACTAACCGAGAAACCCAATGGGAGGGCTCAGCTGTTCTCGGTTTTACTAATAACTTTAAAAATTATGCAACTAATTATAAAAGTGGAATTGACTCCCATCTGGACTTCGCCATATCCAAAGGTATCACTAGAGAATTATCTGCGGGTATTGCCGGCTATGTTTACTACCAGTTAACAGCTGATGGTGGTAGTGGTGACACTGTAGGCCCCTACAAAGGTAGGGTATTGGGTTTAGGCCCCGAGGTGGGTTACTTATTTAGCCTCGGTGGAAACGGCACTCCAATGACCTATTTAAACATCCGAGGGTATAAAGAATCTTGGGTAGAAAATCGTACGGGTGGATATGCCATGTTTGCAGTACTTACATTACGCTGGGGCGAAAACAATATTAGTAAATTCTCGCGCAATAACTTAACCAGTCGGTAAGTACCTCGATGTCGTGATGCTTACTTGAGTGGTTTTTTAGCAGTGAAAAATATTGCCTGCTCAATCACCATCAGGTCAACTATTTCTAGTTTACTGCTCTCTAGAAATCCCCTGATCCCATCAAGAGTAAAAAGATGTCTTTTTGCGAAATGTAATCGATGCTGGAAATAACTATAAGGCCATGAAGCCTCCAGAAAAGTGAACCCAGTAAAACTCGCACCAGGACGCATACAGCGAGCTACCTCCAAAATTGCCTGCTGTGGATCGGGGAGTGCCTGCAAGGCATCAGAACAGTTGACAGCTCCGAGACTTTCATTAGCAATAGGGAGCGCAGAGGAAGATCCACGAGCTAGCGTTGACCCTTTGATATTTCGTTCGCAGTGTTGAATCATGGCAGTGCTGTAATCAACCGCAATTACCCGCGCTCTTCCAAAAATATCAATTAAAAGCTGGGTTGAATTTCCGATTCCACAGGCTAAATCCAATATCGGCCCATCGACAGGTCGTAAAAATTGATTTAAGTATCCTTGCTCCCTATCATGAGTAATTAACGATAACCAATCTTGACCCATGACACGAACAAATCTAGGGCGAGTCTCCGCCCCATAAATTTTTACAAGAGACTCCGGGTATTCCTCAGGATCTACACAATCTTTAGGGATTAAATTGGGGGTATCAGAGCACCACTCATAGCTCGACTGACACTTCTGACAGCAAATAATATCTGCAGAATAATCAAGCTTTCCAAGGCACTCAGGGCAAGCTAGTACATTTTTAAATACTGATGTTCTGGCATCGCATACTTGATTGCAGGCCATAGCACCTTGATACGCCAAAAGGAACTGACTTCTGACCGGATGGTCTTCAAGCAAAGAAAAAACTAGGCCAAGATTAGTAGCTTGGTAAGCATCCTGACCAAGATAATCAGATAATCGCCCACCAATCAATGAGGCATCCTCCGGGAAATGTCCAAGCAAAAAAATAAATCCGTGAATTTCTTTTGCATCTCCGACGGAATGATCACTCCTTAAAATATTCTCAACAATGCTCAAATATTCTGGAATACCTGCTCTAATTTTTCGCCTTTTATCAAGCTCTAATGTGCCACTTTCTGCATCTACTAGCGCGCCCAGAAGCCATGCAATCTTGTTTTGGAGCGCAGGAGTAAGACGCCCTATTGATTCAATCAACACATCTATGCAAGCTAGATCATTGCATAGAAACACACTTCTACTAGGATTAAGGGGCTTAGCGCTCCACAGATCATTCATAAGACGCTCAAACGCAAGAGAATGCAAGATGTCTCTGCCAGAGCTTAAGTCAAGAATTAATTTATTAAATCTACTGTTTGTGCTCATAATGATTTCAAAAAAGTAATTTGTTTACTTACCTTTTACGTCTTTGAGCATACCATGAAGGCAATCTTAAATCCTGTGGATTAAAGGGCAAAGTATGTGCATGCGTATGCCAATATAGAATTTCTTCTTGAGATTCACCGGAAGATATTAGAGCGGAAAATACTTTGCCAGTATAGATAGGATCCAAGGTAAGATCATCTCCAGCGCACATGTCGATGGCATTCTGCCCCTCAGGCGTCGGCCAACCATACCCTTTGCCTAGATGAGTCTTGTCTATTATGATCATACTTTCTGCTAGTGAAACTAGTGATTTCTGCTGAGACGGCCCAACCAATAATTGAGCTGCTGACTTCAATAAACGTTTTAATACAAAACGGTTCACTACCATACTTGAAGTGACCTGAATTGCATTGATTGGATTTACCCTTCCAGCAAGAGCTAAACCAAGAGCCAAACCAGCTACCGAACTACCGCTTCCTAGTGCCATATAAATTGGATAACGATCAGAACGCAGCACTCCATCCGTCTGGTCAAGTATTTCAATTGCAGCATTGACGGTACCCAAAACCCCAAAATCACTTGATCCTCCTAAGCTGATGAAATATGGATTTAATCTCGCTTTCTGCATAGCCTTCATTAAGGATCGTATCTTTAAAAAAGCCTTCAATTCATTACTCACTGGGTAGAGATGAGCTCCAGCGGAGATCGATTGACTAATGGTGAAGTCAATATGCGGTAGTTCTGGCTGCGCTAAAACAACTGCATGAAGGTTCAGATCCAAAGCTTGAGTATGACGTGCTGTAGCTAGAATATGATGAGAGCCCCAGCTCCCAATAGTTACAAGATTCTTTGCCCCCTTATTAAGGGCATCATACAAAATAAATTCTAGTTTACGTACTTTTGATCCCCCATACACTGAGGAGATATCTGAGTCATCCTTAATAAATACGCTTTTACCGAGCATTTTAGAGGCATGATTCAGTCGACGAATTGGACTTAAGCCATCCTGAAGGTGTATCTTCTTGTCTAAATTGTCAGAAAATTGAACTTTAGTCATATATTTAAGATATTGGCAATATCCCATGGCACATAATTATGATTAATTTCACTGTTGTCTTCTTTTAGGTTGCTCTATAAATTCTCGTGGCGATTCATTAAGCATGACTGCCTTTTTCCTTAGATACCCACATCTCTCAATCATCTACTGATCCAACTACTTATGAGTGAAATTCAAATTATCAAAACTGAAGGTGTAATAAGAGAGGCTCAACTCAACTGTGACTGGAATGTTCTTTCAGAAATGCTGTCAAAGAATTTAATTTACATCCATTCAAACGCCTATGTTGATAATTATGAAACTTATTTAGAAAAAATTAAAAATAAAATACTGCAATACCAACAAATTGAAATAAGCACTCAAGCGCTACAACTTCATAACGAAATGGCGATCAAAACATCACTCGTTAGGGGTGCTGTACTCGTACTAGGCAATGAGAAGCGGTTAAATAACTACACCACTACAATATGGGTCAAAGAAGATGGAAAATGGAGGCCAAGTCTTTTCCAAAGCACCGCTATCGACTAGAGGGGGCTACCATCTTAACAAGGCAGTTTCTATAGAAGATCCAGGGCCCATTGCCATTAAAATTCCATAATCCCCTTCTTTAGGTGTGCCTTCCTTTAGCAACTCACCTAAAGCAAAAATAACAGCGGATGAAGATACATTTCCATAACGCTTCAAAATATTGCGAGTATGGCGGACAGCATCCTGGGATAACTGTAGATTTTCCACGATAGAGTCAATTACTTTTTTTCCGCCTGAATGCAATACCCAGTGTTTAATATCCTCCTTTTGTAGACCATGGCGTTCAAGCAAACGATTAACTGGAATTGGGGCATTTCTGCCGATCACATATGGAATATCTCGATCAAGGAAGAAGGAGAGCCGCGTGCCATCCAAGTTATAGCGCATAGCCCCAATCGAGTCTGTAATGATAAGTGGCTCGAAATCCAAAACAGCTGGGCCAGAGCGCCAATCATCATGAAGATCACTCCTAATAACCAAAGCTGAAGCCCCATCACCAAAAAGAGAGTTAACCACTGCCGTTGATAAATCTTGATTAATGACATAGGCAGCTGAACAGATTTCAATGCTAACGAGTAAACCGCTTACTCCAGGCATTGATTGAGCGATGGCGGTGGCAGCCTGGAGACCGTTAATAGCAGCATTGCAACCCATACCCACTAAGTCCATCCGGCGAATGCTATCCTTAAAACCCAAGTGCTGAATGAGATAGGCCGTCAGACTTGGGCATAAAAAGCCAGTTGAGGTAGTGCAGACAATAAACCCTACTTCATCCACTTTTATTTCGCTGGTTTTGAGAGCCCTTTCAATTGCCTTACTTCCTATATCCAGAGCTCCGTTCAGATGTCGATCAATCAGAGATTGGGGTGATTCTTCTGGTGGCAAACCATCCTGTAGCTCAGGCAAATAAAGTGCCCTAGTTTCAATATGACTATTAAGAAATAAATTCTGAATCTTAGTATTTTTTTCGCCCGACCAAGCCAAGACTTCTTCTTGAGTATAAAAATTCTCAGGATTGGCTGTACCAACTTCAATCAATCGCGGCAACATAGAACGGCTCATGCTTTTGACACTTTATTGATAGCAAGCAAAGCTTGAGCTAATAAGTCAGCACGAAGAGAATCTCCCCCGCTAGCATTTAATTCTAATACTTGCTTACCAACAGAGATTGCATCGGCATCTCTCTTCTGAATCCTCTCGACCCATTGAGCAACACAACTCATCAGCTCACCCTCAATACAAACCTGAGAAAGCAGACCAGCCGCATAAGCTTCCTGAGCGCTCCAGCGAGCACCGCCAAGAATTAAGTCTTTTGTTCTTGGAATGCCAATATATTTCGGCAAGAGATTGGTGGCTGCAGCAGCTGGAAGAAGGCCGAACTCAAGCTCAGGAAGCCAAAATTTTGCATTTGGGCTTGAGATGCGAATATCACAACTGATTGCAAGTTCAAAACCACCTCCAACTGCCGAACCATTAATTGCGGCAATACTAATTTTTGGACAGTCTCGCAGAGCTTTAAATACTGCAGCACTTTTAAGGCTGAGAATAGATCTCCAGCTACGTGACTCTATTTCGGTACGATCAGCACCCGCACAAAATACCTTATCACCTGCGCCCTTGATAATAATTACTTTCACCAGGTCATTATTAGCCGCTAAATCGATACAAGTTTCCAAGTCTGAAAGTGTTTGCTGAGTATAAGAATTTGCTTTATCAGGTCGATTGATCGTGATATGGAAAAGGCCATCCTCTACTTTGGCCTCTACTCCTGATTGCATTAATTTAATTTGACTCATTGTTTTTTTTCAAAATCTTTAAAATCCAGGCATTTCCATTGGCTCGAAAGCATCTGTTTAGCAAGATCGGTTAACCCAACACTGGCGCCACACTCAACTATTGTTCCGCTATCTAAAATAGCAATTTTCTTCATTGTTAAATTCCAATTCATCGGGGCAGCAATATTACTTCTAATTTCTGCACAAATATCATCCGCCGTAGTTAGCCATTTTTGCGAAAGCGAGGAAAGTATTGGCCAAGAAGGCGTCCTCACATCAAGGGTACTAACCAAACGATTAAGCTCTGGACTTATTTTTAACAAAGTAGTAGTATGAAATGGAGCGGTTAAAGGAATTAAACGCGTCAAAGTGGCACCCTCTTCAAGCGATCGATCTAAAACTACTTTAACGGAGCTAGCCAAGCCGGTAAACAGGATTGTATGCGGGCCATAAAAATCAGTAATCTCAAGTGTGCTATCAACATCACTCATGATGACATTGAGTTTTTCTACCGGAAACTCAACAACAGCACCAACAGCCCATGGAGTTTCTTTAAGAGCTTCATGGGCTTGATTGCAAATTGACTGCACGAGCCTCATGGTAGATTCAAAATCCAGCGCATTTGAATGCACTAAGGCGGAAAAAAATCCCATGCTGTAAGAGCTCGCACGATCACATTTCCCTAAGTTTTCAGTAACCCACTGAGCCATTGAGACATTTTCAATAATGCAGGCATAGTGAGCCTGTTCGGTAATGTGCGCATGCGAAGCACTATTATTTCGGGGATCATCCAGCAGGGCTAGATTTAAGGGTGCGCATTTTTTAGCACGTTCAAGCCATAATTGATAAATATCAGAAAGGCCTGAAATTTTTGAAATGTCAAACTCCGGAGACCTCATAGGAAAAGTGGGGAATAAAAAAATCATTTCAAGGTCTTAATGTACTTTATTTAACAGTTGATTATAGTTACAACTATGACAAATACCGACATCATTCTAGTGGGCTTTGGGCCCACTTCATCAGTCTTGGCGAACTTATTGGCCCCCTTAGGTTGGAATATCAAAATATTTGAGCAAAATTCAAAAATCTATGATTTACCCCGTGCCGTTTTTTTTGACGACGAAGTGATGCGCATCTTCCAGAAAATTGGACTAAGTGAAGATATTTTGAAATACACTTTTAAGGTGCGGGGCATGGATCTTGTCAATCAAGATGGATTAACTCTGTCCTCATATGAGGCGCCAACCCAAGTTGGCCCCCTTGGCTGGCATGCAGGGTATATGTTTCATCAACCCACTCTAGAGGGTCAATTAAGAGAAAAGCTTGCTCAATATACTAATGTTGAGATACATCTGGAGCATCGTGTCAGCACGGTAAGTTTGGTAAATGACAAAGCCTGCATTGGGGTCGATGGGCCTAACGGGGCTGAAAGTTACTCGGCAAAGTTTTTAATTGGTTGCTGCGGGGCTCGCTCAATTACTCGTAGCGCGTTAAATGTAGATATCCGAGATTATGGCGCTGACCAACAGTGGATTGTTATTGATATTGAATTAAATGGTGAAGTAGATCTACCCCTCAACACCGTCCAATATTGCGACCCCAATAGGCCCTCAACTTATATCCCAACACCTGACCAGACGAGGCGGTTTGAGTTAATGCTGATGGCAGATGAAAATGCGGATGATATTTTAAGGCCGGAGAAAATCTCTGAGCTTTTGGCTAAATGGCTTAACCCAGATCAATATCGGATTATCCGTTCGGCTGTATATGAGTTTCATGCACTTGTAGTTGAGCAGTGGCGCCATGACAATCTTTTTTTAGCAGGGGATGCCGCACATCAAATGCCGCCCTTCTTAGGACAAGGAATGTGCTCAGGAATAAAGGATGCTGCAAATCTGGCCTGGAAACTGGATTTTGTTTTGCGTGAATTTGCTTCTGATGAACTTTTGAACACTTATGAAGCTGAACGCAAGCCTTATGTAGAAAAAGTGATTGAGAGTGATTTATGGCTTAGCAAAATGATTCAAACTACTGACCGTGAATTAGCCATTCAGCGAGATCAATACCTCTTTAAACTACCTCCATCGGAGAGGAAGTTGGAGCCTCCCACAATTAAATTAGGTGGTCCAGCCTTTGATAAAGAAAGCGTATGTGGTTTACCTACCCCCCAACCAATTACACAAGGGGGTATAAAGCACGATGAACTCTTAGGAAAAAACCTCACATTAATTGGTGAAGTGTTGATTTCAGAAGACCTTCAAAAATTAATTGACTCATCTTTAATTACTTTGCTAAACAAGCCCAATGAGGAGATGCAAGAGTGGCTCAACGAACATCATGCTAGAGCAATATTGATACGGCCTGATAGATATATACAGGCAATCGTAAACTACCCTAATGATCTTGAAAAAGCTTTAAGCGAACTATCGATCACCTATTAAACAATTAGCTAATAGCGACGATTGGTCTAATGCCATATACAATGCGCACACAAGAATCAGTCAAGTTTTCAGGGCAGAGTTCTGTCATGCAACATAGAAAATCTCCGCGCTCGTAATGAGGATTTAGTTTTCTAAAGTAATCCGTATAAAAATGGTGGTCACCAAATTTTGACTTAATGTCTTCGATATTTTTATATGGGATAGATTTTGATAGCACCACCAGCCCTGATTCTGCATCGTACTCTTTAGGAAACTTTTGACGCACAAAGCCGTCTAAAATTTTCTTGAATCGAGGATCGCTTGGCTTATGTGGATTTGGAATGTATTCTTTAAAACATACCGGCAAAATACGATAGGTTCTATGGGTAGCGGTCAATAGCACCCAATAGGATTTTTCAGGCTCCAATAAGGCAGCTTCAGCAAAAACGTGGTCACCCCAAACTGGAATCCAAGTCGGATCGCCGGTAAATCTTTTTGATAGCACCGTATCACCCGAAAAAAAACCGTGGATCCGTTCACCTTCAAATTCCTGAGTCAAAACTTTTAAGGTGCTAAATCCCTCAATATTGCCCTCGGTATCATTGATACGAACTACCCAATCCTTTTCATCCAGGTCCTGATTAAACACATCCCTATCTAAACCAGCGAAATGCTCTTCAAGAATTAAAAACATATCCTCACGGTCTTTCAGCGACAGCCCGTCTACCTTGACAACGCAAGAGTAGGAATGGTTTATTGACATAATGGTAAAAAGGTGAGAAAAAACGGTAAGGCTATAATAACAAAACTAATGTAATAACTTGCGCCCTGCATGCATCTTTAGCGTGCTTCAAACTCATTTTGCCAATGTTGGGGATTTACTAGCATGTCCTCTGTAAAAGTACTCTCTAGCATTCCTGGTCGAATTCGGCTGGAGGTGCCTCTATTTAAGACTGAGCTCTCCCTAGGTGATTCTGTTGCTAAGGCACTAACCCTAAAAACCTCGTTCGATAAAGTTACTGCCAACCCAACCACTGGCTCGCTTCTCATTTATTTTTCTCAGGATTTTTCCGAAGAAGAAGTTATTAGTATTACCAAAAAAGCTATCCTTCTTCAATTAGAAAAGCGACTTGGTGAAATGAGGTGTTCAAAAGAACTTGTTTTACGAGATCGACAAAGTAACCCCGCCAGATTAAATCCATTTAAGAGCTTTATAGAGATCACCAATCCGTATCCCAAATTACGACGTAAGGTTGCAATCCTCTCCCTGGCAAATGGTATCGAGGATGCAACCCCACCACTAATTCTTGGTCTTGCAATTGATACCATTACACGCGGCTCTGCATCTATTCTTGCCTCTTTTGGGCTAAAGACTGCAGGTGCTCGACTTTTTGCTTTAGGTGGTTTTAGTATCTCTCTTTGGATGCTCGCTGCACTGATTGAATACTTGAATGATCGAGCTAAAGCGGAATTGGCAAATTCGGTTCGTCATGATCTACGACTAAAGCTCTATAACCACATTCAGTCTCTTGATATTAGTGACGTTGAGTCTCGTGAAATCAGCCAATGGATGGCAGTACTTGAAGGCGATATCAATCAAGTTCACCATTTTATTCGTCATGGCATGACCCCCTTCTTTAATGTCACTACAAACGTAATATCAGTTGCAGGAGTATTTTTAATTGTCTCGCCTGCATTTGCCGCCCTTCAATTACTCATGCTTCCGCCACTGATTTATGCTTCTCGAGCATTACTTCACCCAATCCGATTAAATTTTATGAGGGCTTACGATGATGGCGTAAAAATGAGCTCGATGATGAGCGGAAATATTGCCGGAATGTCGACTATCTCGAGCTTTAATTCCCAGCAAATCGAGAGCTCGCGCATTCAGTTGGCTAGTATGCAATACACCAATAGCATTCAAAAGGCCGAACAGTTAGAGGCAATCTACGTTCCTACGCTTCGACTTATTGCTGGGGGTGGCTTTATTACCTCCATTCTCTGGGGAGGCTTAAAAGTAGGTGCTGGACAGATTTCTGCCGGGGCCCTTAATACGATGGCTCTAACTCAGCTTCGATTATTGTCGGCCATTGCTAGAGTTGGTTATGGTCTGGATATGTACCAAAAAACCGCCAATGCCCTAACCCATGTAAACGACACTTTAGAAATCAAGCCAAAAATTTTAGGGGGTCATTTAATTAGTGACCCAACACTCATCCAAGGTGATATTTGCTTCAATAATGTTACCTTTGGATATGATCCGAATTATCCTGTAATCAAGCATTTAAATCTCTGGATGCCCCCAAAGAAAGTTATTGGTATTGTTGGCTTAACTGGAGCAGGAAAAAGTACGATCATCAAATTATTAATGCGTTTTTATGATGCTCAAGGCGGTGAAATTACTCTTGATGGAACAAACATTAAAGACTACCCGCTACAAACCTTACGTGAGTCGATGGCTTTTGTATCGCAAAACGTGACACTATTTAGTGGAACTATTTTTGAAAATATTGCCTACGGTAGGCGTGATGCAACGTACGAGGATGTGGTCAATGCTGCAAAGATTGCAGAGGCCCATGACTTTATTATGTCCCTGCCTAATCAATATGAAACCTCATTTGGATTTGGTGGCTTCTCTTTATCTGGCGGGCAACGTCAACGACTAGCAATCGCTCGAGCTATTCTTTTAGATAGGCCCATACTGCTTCTAGATGAAGCTACCTCATCGCTTGATTTTGAAACAGAAGCCTCTCTTCAGCGCTCCCTTCGCATTGCAACTGCTGGTAGAACTACCATCGTTGTTGCCCATCGCCTTGCAACCATTCGGAACGCAGATATGATTTACGTTCTGAAAAATGGTTCAATTTGTGAATGCGGAACTCATACTGAACTGCTCAAGCTCGATCAATCTTATGCAGGAATGTGGAAGATACAAACCGGTGAAAAAATGAATGCAGATTCCTAGACTAGCCTTTCTAGAAAGAAGATTGAATGACTAAAACATTACCGCCTCCCCTTTTTTTGAAAATTGATGAATTGAAGTGCCAGGGACACAATCGCTGCTATCTCATCTGCCCTGAATTATTCGATGTCGACGACTTTGGAATGGCTAAACTACTTTCCAACAATCCAATTCCTGACAACTTGATGGAAAAGGCGCAATTAGCAGTTCAAAATTGTCCGGAATTTGCAATTTCAATCACAGACTCTTCAAGCTAAATGACTAAGTCAATATATGGCCCCGTCTCAAATTGGGACAACGACTTTGACCATGCGGACCCAGCATATAACGAAAATATCCATGAAATATGGCTAAAGATGCGTGAAAAGTGTCCCATAGCACACACCAATCGCTACGGAGGAGTTTGGCTACCCTTAACCTATGACATGATCCGAGCAGTTGCGTATGACACAGAACATTTTTCCAGCGATGGAATTATCGTCAGCTCCGATAAACCCATTGTGCCCAGACCGGTAGGCGCCGCACCCCCAATCACTAGCGACCCCCCTTTTCATACCCAAGCCAGAAAGCTTTTACTGCCCCCCTTCTCAAGTAAAAAAATTGCCTTACTTGAAAACAGCATACGAGAGCTTTGTGTGCACCTATTGGATAGCCTAGATTTAAAAAATGGGGATTTAACTTTTGATGCCTCTAACCATTACGCTAGACATATTCCGTTGAATATTATTGTAAAAATGCTTGGATTACCTGAGCAAGATAGCTCACTTCTTTTTTCATTTATTAAGGATATAGTCGAAGACGTTAATTTAACTCCAGAACAGTTAATGGATAATCGAAATCGGCTAGACAGCTATCTCGATATTCAAATCGAAGATCATCGCCAGAACCCTAGAGATGATTTAATTTCGTACCTAATCAGTACCACCCTAGATGACAATCCTCTTGATGAGCAGCACATTAGAGGCGCAATAGGACTTATGTTTATTGCAGGAGTTGATACAACATGGAGCATGATCGGCTCCAGCATATGGCACCTCGCAACCCATCCAGATGATGTAAAAAAATTGATCCAGTCTCCAGAGCTCATTGATTCAGCTGTAGAAGAATTTCTGAGAGCCTATGCTCCAGTGACAATGGCACGCCTGGTTACAGAAGATTTTGAATTTTTTAGCCACCAACTTAAAAAAGATGATTGGATATTGGTTCCTTATCCTGCCGCCAACAGAGACCCAGCAGCATTTGAGAATGCTGATAGTGTTCAGCTAGATAGGAGGATTAATCGTCATGCCGCATTTGGGCTTGGTATTCACCGCTGCATTGGATCAAATTTAGCGCGTCTAGAATTGAAAATCGCTATTGAAGAGTTCATTAAACGCTTCCCCGAATTCACATTAGCCAACCCATCTGAAGTCAAATGGAGTTCAGGTCAAATCAGGGGACCAAGAAAGTTAGATATTGCAATTCCAAGTCACTAATCAACCCGGTTGGCTACCACCTGCAATTGGCTATTCATCATCTGAGGTTTTTGCTGGCCCTAACTCCACCGGCAGCGGTTTTCCATCTTCATCAAGCTCTATGGCATAAACCATGTTTGGATACATCTCTATTGGGAAAGCGATTCGGTAACCCACTAACCATACTTGAAACTTTTTACCTTCTTTAAGTATAGTTTTCAGTCTTTGAGAGTTAACTTTGGCTAACCACCATGCATCCTTGTTAACAAACTGCCTAAAGTCATTAGGCCCATCAAAACCTTTAGCCAAAATCACATATGAGGCATCCCCAGCTGTAGCAATATTATCTCTAATGGAGTTAATCGCAACGATCTCTACCTCCTGAGGACGGGGGATAATAAAACCGAGTGGTCCAAGCACTAAAAAGAAAGGGATAACCAATACGATCACCTTTCTGGCAAATGTTAGCTCCCAGAAAGTGAAGATACTCGACTGAATAATAATAATGGTTTTGCGTACCTCAATTAAAAACTCTCCAATAACCATAAAGTAAGTGTATTTCCAGAAAGACTTGAAGAAAAGGTTACTCTCTTGCGCCTTATATAAAGCTTCAAAAGGAAGGCCGGATGCGACGCCCAGAGGAATAGTCAAGAAGCGGAGCAACATTCGCATGGTTGTTAATACCTTCTCTAGGAACCAAATCCAAAACCTAAATATGGCAATAAACACATAGACTATAAAAAGAAGAATGCGGAGAGTTAAAAACAAATCCCAAAAAATACGGAAAATACTTTTAAAGAAATTGATAAACTTGGCAAAAGAACTTGACGCCAAAGCTTCCCCCTTAGAGAGCTGGCTAGTTTTTTCTGGCGGGGGAAGCTTGGGAGGGTTAGATTGGGACATAAACCCTGGAGTTCAATTTTAAAAGTAAAGAGTCAACAACAAAAAAGGCACAAAGTGCCTCTTCTGAATTGATTAACAAACGCTATTACTTCTTAAGGTCTTTTAATTCGGAACGTAAACCATGAATTTCGCGTTCTAAATTTTTCTCGCGACCTTCAATTGCTTCTTCACGAATCTTTTTAGCTTCTTCAACACCTT
The DNA here is from genome assembly GCF_018881505.1 of Polynucleobacter sp. UK-Mo-2m-Kol15. Lineage (GTDB taxonomy): Bacteria > Pseudomonadota > Gammaproteobacteria > Burkholderiales > Burkholderiaceae > Polynucleobacter. The sequence goes on from NZ_JACVQC010000001.1 coordinate 1,845,539, forward strand.
CAGACCATACGGTTTGGGAAAATTCTTTTGCAGACAAAGCAGCACTCACTGTACCAACCAACAGTGGGCGAATTACCTTAGGAATAATAACAGTAGAAACTGCACCCAGTACAAAAGTAAACAGGGGCTTAGAAGCCAATTGAATCATGAATATCTCCCTTAAAGTTGCAGTTTTTGACCTAAAATAGCTGTAAAAAAATACCGTATCAGTATATAGTAACAGCCATAGAGAGAGCAAATTTAACTAAATTTGCGTCTCACAATGTGCCTTATTAACCTCTCAAAACTTAGACCACTATGCTTATTGCAGTCATTTCTTTCCTAGCCGGCCTATTTTTTGCGCCAATTTTGCGCCCTTTAATTAAGCCTTTTTTCATTGAAATCATTAAATTTTCTTACTCCGCTGTGGAGGAAGCTAAAAAGGCAACGGCCAAAGCGAAGGAAGATTTGGCCGATGCTGTCGCCACTGCTGAGCGTGGAATAGTCGAAGAGGCAAAAAACAAAGAGGGTGAAGAAAATACCCCTCCCAAGCATCACTAAATCACAAAGTATTGCAGCTGGCTCGCATGAGAGTTATTAGTGTTGCCAACCAAAAAGGGGGGTGCGCCAAGACTACAACAGCAGTTAATCTTGCTGCTTCCCTTGCTGAAACCAAAAAGAGGGTTTTGCTGATCGACCTGGACCCCCAGGCGAATGCATCCCAGTGGCTTGGAGCTAGTAACCCAGCCAAAACCTCTTTTTCGATATTCAGCTCAAAAATTCCTATTCAGGATCTTATTCAGCCCACCCAAGTGACAGATATCAACATCATTTCTGGTCATCAAGATTTAGCATCTGTAGAAAAAGTGGTTGCCAATGAACTAGGGGTCGACTTTTTACTGAAACGACGCTTAAGGGACCTCAATCCCAAGGACTGGGATTTCATCATAATCGACACCCCACCAACCCTCGGCTTGCTAACAGTGAATGCGCTCACCAGCTCTGGCGAACTATTAATCCCAGTAACAACACACATCATGACATTAACTGGTGTAGCGCAACTCATTAATAAATATAATGAGATTAAAGAAGTCTTAAATCCAGATCTGGAAATCCTTGGTTTTCTTCCATCACGCGTTGATACTAGAACTAAACACTCAAAAGAGATATTGCAGTCACTGATCGATAGATTTGGAAATAAAGTCTTGAAAAGCGTCATTCGCGAAAATATACGACTCGCGGAAGCCCCCTCTTTTAATGAAAATATATTAATTTATGATGGGCAATCAGGCGCAGCAAAGGATTATCGAGAATTAGCGCAAGAAGTAATTCAATTGGGGAAAAGTTATGCCAAGATCAAAAAAATCGACCATTCAGAATAACCCCTTAGAGCAAATTTCACCTATTGCTGATGTTGAGAAAATCAAAAATTCAATCGGTCCAAAAAAACAAAGTATTAATAAGAAATCTTCTGCTGCTAAAGATAAGGCACCACCCCCCGATAAGAGTCCCGAGAGAAAGAAGGTCTCTGCCACCAAGTCGACAATCACCATATCTGGCACCCCTAAACGCGGCTCCAATGAGATAGAGCGAGATTTACTTGCCTTGTCTACGATCAAAAAATGGTCTCGTCTAGCAAGCGCCTGTGCAATACCCCCAGTACCCCTACTTGCTACCGCTGCAAGCAGCGGTGTACAGATAAAGATGATTAAAGATTTGTGCTCTATTTATGAGATACCCTTTCACAAGGAATTGGTTCAAGCGACCATCAGCAGTATCCTAGGCAGCGGAACCGCCTTATTTTCTCTAGGCTATCTTGCCAAGGAGTTGTTATATGGAATTCCTTATGCAGGAAACATTCTGTTGGTCCTTACGCAACCGGCTGCGATTTATAAATTAACAAGCAGCTTAGGAACTCTTTTCATGCGCCATTTCCAAAATCAAGGTGATCTCACTAATCTAGATATAAAAGAATCCAGGTTGGCGTTAAAAAATCAATTGCAATGAGATCGCCTGCTCCTTAAACCCCTAAGAGCTGAAGATATTAGCAATATCAATTTTTTCAAAATGCTATGTAACGGAAAAAAACTAGCGTAAGTACTTGTGAGATCTAGAAATCCATCTTATATTGAATTTAGTTGAGTAAATTTAAAAAATTTTTCTGAGGGCGATTAATTCAATCTCAAAATCACCTAAATTAACCTTGCCCAACCTTGGAAACTCGAGTCCAAGAATAATAAAAATTGTTCCCGTCATTAAGATGGTGAACATAATGGTGAGCAGCCAATCTCTTTGATTTTGGATTCCCAAATTGTAGCCAGCAACTAAAGATCCGACCATACATAAAAGAATTAATGCCTGAAAAACAATGCGTGGAGGATGAAATTTGATCGCTAAGCGCTGATTTTCTGAGGCAGTAAACATATCAGATAATTCGGGCAAGATTTGCGCAGCAACTAATTTCTGGGGAAATGGTGTTTCACTGACTGCAAGCACAACCTCTTTCCATATTTGACTAGCAATCGCATTATGTACATCAATCCGAGACCTTAACTCTTTCTCGGATAAATCACCTTGTGATTGATATAGATTAATTCGGGTATCTAGGTATTCTCTAAAAAGCTCTCGAATCTTAGGCTGGTCTTTTGTCGCTAGAAGATCAATGGACTGATATGCCGTTCCTAGGGAACTAACTTCCTGAACAATGAGTTGTCGTCGGTGATCAAAACGATCAGAGGCGCCAGAAAAAGTAATGGCAACTAACAGGGCTAACAAACCAAAAATAGACGCCAAGAATGTATCGCTCGAATCTGCTTTTTGAATATGGTATTTTGAAACGAGAAAAGTTCCAGTACGCCACCCTATTTCTACCATCAATAACATACACAGCAATAATACCCAGAACATCATATTGGATGTCAGAAGATATATGATCAGGTCTTCATTAAATAGCATGGTTTGATAGGCTCACATTTTGAAAGGGGCGCCACAATCACATTGAATAAGATAGTAGGCCTCACCCGTAATTAAAACACCCCATAGATTTTATAAAGGTTCAGCGAGCTACTACTAAAGCAATATCACTATAAACCTTAATAATTATCATTAGATTTCTAATGATTTATCAGTGTAGAGCCTATCAAGTAAACCGTTTAATCAACTTTATAGGTTAGTAGATGAACTACAGCATTGTTTAATATAGGATTTTGGCCTGCCCAGCACGATTCCAACGTGGGCGGCCTACGCCTTAGAGGGGCGCAATTTCAAAACTAACTCAAAAATCTCTTAAAGGGCCGTAACGGACTATCTGCGCCAAAAAGAAAAACTGTCCTTAGATGGTTTTTGGTAAGGATTTTAGTAACATTGGTGTTGTATCTGTTCAAACCCTTTTAATACCTATTGACTTGGCGGAGAGGGTGGGATTCGAACCCACGGTACCTTTGACAGTACGCCTGATTTCGAGTCAGGTACATTCGACCACTCTGCCACCTCTCCGTGACTTTAGGCCGATTTGATTACTATTTATCGGCCGCTTGACGATGTATGGACATTTATGAAGATTCCATAACCGCAAATACAAAGTAGCCTCACATCATAAACGATGAAAGGCTGTAGGGAATTTAGAGGCTAGCCAATAAAGGATCGAATCGCTTTATAAATTAAATCCGGGCGCTCTTCTTGTGGGTAATGCCCTGTGGGAATATCAGTCCCCTCAAGATCATCGGCCCACTTAGCCCAAGCTGCTATTGGCGTAAAGTGTCTTCCGCAATGGCTATTGCTTCCCCATAGAACCATGACTGGGCAAGCAATTTTCTTGTTATTTGCAAGATCGGCAGTATCCATTTCTAGATCGACAGATACCGTAGCGCGATAGTCCTCACAGATAGCATGAATTTGCTCAGGAGTAGTACAGCGAGCGTATTCAGCCAATGCTTCAGGAGCAAATATTTTTAAACCAACACCTTTTTTATTGAGCTTATAGTTGATGTAGTAATCCAAATCACCACATATCAAGCGCTCAGGAAAGGGCTCCTTTTGCGCCATAAAAAACCAGTGATAGGATTCCAGTCCCCAACCCATTGTTACCTTGGTCAACACTTCATGCGTTGGCACGATGTCCAAGGGGATAAATTTAGTCACAGTTTCAGGATGATCTAAGCACATCCTGAAGCCCACACGCGCACCCCGATCATGCCCAACAACGGGAAATTTTGTGAAGCCTAACTGAGCCATCACCTTAACAGCATCATTAGCCATCGAACGAAACGAATATGCTGAGTGATCGCCACCACCCAAAGGCTTATCGCTATCACCATAACCACGTAGGTCAACTGCAACCACCGTATAGTGCTTAGCCAAGGTAGGCGCCACCTTATGCCAGGTCACATGGGTTAGTGGATTTCCATGAATTAGTAAGAGAGGAGGACCGCTACCGCCAATAACGCCATTGATATTGACGCCGTCACCTGGCAATTTAAATGGTTTGAAGCCTTCCATGAGCTTGGCATTATGCGGAATGAGCGTATCGAACTCCAAGGATTCAACATCAGCAGGCGTATGAATTCTCTTTCTAGTCATAAGGCCTCCTTATTTATTTATTCTTGCAGTCGCAAGGTTTGTAATGACATCAAATGCCCTTTTCATTGCACCAACATCTGCAATGCCTTGTCCCACGATGTCATATGCAGTTCCATGGGAAGGTGTTGTATACAGCGTTTTAAGACCACCCGTTAGTGTGACGCCTTCACTAAAGCCAAGAAGCTTCGTAGCTATCTGGCCTTGATCATGGTACATAATCACAACCGCATCAAAATCACCAGCACGTGCCTTTAAGAAAACTGTATCTGATGGGAATGGGCCTTCGCATGGCAGGCCTTCTGCACGCAAACGATCTAATGTAGGTCGAATGATTTCAATCTCTTCAGAACCAAATAGGCCACCCTCTCCATTATGTGGATTTAAGGCAGCTACTCCAATTCGGGGATGTGTCTTGCCAAGACCACGCATGGTCTCGTGAGCCAATCGCAATGCACCCTCGATTCTTTCGGGGATGACCATATCTACTGCTTGACGAAGACTCACATGAGAGGTGACTCGGAAGGTACAGAACAGCTTAATTAGATTGACTTCACCGTAATAGCCCTCATGACCATTCCAATTGGCAAACATTTCATGCTCATCTCGATACTTCCATCCACCTTTATTCAATGCGCCCTTATTAAGAGGCGCAAAGCAGACTGCATCCATTTTTCCGGCATGAACCATATCCGTCATGACTTTAAGTGTTTCTCCAGTCAATCGCCCAGACTCAATCGATGTCTGGCCACGAGGAATCTCGGCTGGATTAATATTTTTTAGGTCCAAAAACTGTATGCCAGGCTTTGACCAATCAGCAGAATCTATATCGTTGACGACATTAACGGTCAACTTGATCTTGGCATCAGCCATACCAATTTCTAAGACCCTCAAGTCTCCGACAACAAATACTCTGGCTTGCTCGTGCGTCTCAGGTTTTGCAAGTAACTTAACTGCCACCTCGGGACCAATCCCCGTTACGTCACCCAGCATTAGACCAACAATTGGTTTTTGACTCATGCAATACCCTTTAATGAAATAGTGATTCAAATGCGTTTTATGCCTATCTAAGCATATTTGCTTACGCTTTTTTTGATAGTAACTGAAGAAATTGGGTTTATAGTTAACATTTATTCATAACTTTAGTTACTTTAAGTTAATTATGGGTCAATTCTCTGACATTGCTTTTTTCTCACTCCTTATAAAGAAAGGTAACCTCAATAGTGCTGCCCAAGAAATGGGAGTAACACCCCCGGCGGTGAGCAAACGTCTCGCCAATCTTGAGGCGCGCCTCGGTGTCAGATTACTCAATAGAACCACTAGACACATGAATCTGACCCCAGAGGGCGATATTTATTTAACAGAGGGATCGAAAGTACTAAATGATCTGGAGACGCTTGAGCGGTCCATAGCTGGCAGCAAAGACAAGCCAAAGGGAACAATACGAATTGGTGCCACCCTAGGATTTGGCCGTAAATATATAGCGCCAGCACTATCTGAATTTGCACGTACATACAAAGATATAGAAATACAACTACACCTTACAGACAAGCCAATTAATGCACTTGAGCAAGGAATCGATTTATTTATTCATTTTGGAGATTTACCGCATACCAGATTGACATCCCGAATTTTAATTCCCAATAAACGCATTCTTTGCGCATCACCAAAATATCTACAACGCAATCATTCGCCTCAAACCCCCAAAGATCTTAGTCAACATCAATGCATCTTTCTAAGAGAGAGTAATGAAACTTTTGGGACTTGGCATTTACATTCTGGCAATAAACATGAAACTATCAAGGTACGAGGCCAGCTCACCACGAATGATGGAGAATCAGCAACAGCATGGGCCTTAGAGGGACATGGAATTTTAATGAGGTCAATTTGGGAGGTTGAACCTTACTTACGGTCAGGCAGGTTACAGGAAGTGCTGACTGATTGGGCCTTACCATCAGCAAATATCTCTCTTGTACTTCCAGCAAAAAATAATATGTCTGCTGCGGTGCGAGCTTTGCTTGATTTTTTGGTGGAAAGTTTTAAGGAGTCACCACTACATCAAGCAAAATCATGATGTCTTGAGAACTGCTAAACCACCCAAGTAGGGTCGCAAGGCTTTCGGTATAGCGATACTGCCGTCGGCCTGCTGGCAATTCTCCAGAAGAGCAACGCCAGTTCTACCTACCGCAAGCCCAGAACCATTTAGGGTATGAACCAGCTCTGGCTTACCTTGTCCAGATTTGTATCTTGCCTGCATGCGTCTGGCTTGAAAATCGCCCATATTAGAGCAAGAACTGATCTCGCGATAAGCATTTTGTGAGGGGATCCATACCTCAAGGTCGTAAGTTTTAGTGCTACCAAAACCCATATCGCCAGTGCAGAGCAATATCTTTCGGTAAGGTAACTCAAGTAACTCCAACACCCTTTCTGCGTGCGCAGTTAATTCTTCAAGTAACTGCATGGACTCTTCTGGCTTTGCAATTTGCACGAGCTCTACTTTTTCAAACTGGTGCTGACGAATCATGCCGCGCACATCACGCCCATAGCTTCCAGCCTCAGATCTAAAACAGGGAGTATGCGCAACGAATTTCAGTGGTAACTCTTCAGCGGCAGTAATGGTGTCGCGCACTAAATTAGTAACCGGTACCTCTGCAGTAGGGATGAGATAAAAGTTTTCAACTTTTGCTTCGCCCGCCCCATCCTCACCGCCCATCTGGCGAGGAACCTTAAACAGATCCTCCTCAAACTTAGGAAGTTGGCCAGTACCCCGCATTGATGCAGCATTCACCATGAGAGGAACATTAACCTCTTCGTAACCATGTTGAGTTGAATGCAGATCAATCATGAATTGCGCTAAGGCGCGATGCAATCTAGCAGCAGGTCCCTTTAGAACTACAAATCGTGAGCCGCTAATCTTTGCAGCAGATTCAAAGTCCAGACCCAATGGTGCACCTAAATCCACATGGTCCTTGATAGGAAATGAAAACTCGGGAATCACACCCCAACGCTTTACTTCCATATTTTCAGTCTCATCTTTACCAACCGGCACTGCTTCATCCGGGAGATTGGGAATATTCATCAAGAAATCTGCAATCTCCGCTTGCAAAACTGATAATCGAGCTGCGCCTGATTCCATGTCGACGTTAATCTGCGTTGCTTCAGCCATCTCAGCGGCAGCATCCTCACCTTTACCTTTTTTCATGCCAATAGCTTTGGCTAGTTGATTGCGCTTGGCTTGCAATTCTTCAGTACGGGTTTGTAAAGATTTACGCTCGGACTCTAAGGTGTTGAACTTCTCAACATCGAGCTGGAATTTACGAGTGGCTAAACGGGCAGCAACAGCTGCGATATCTTTGCGGAGTAATTGCGGATCAATCATGTAATGCTCTACTGGTTAGGATGTATTAAATACTACTGTAGCTCTAGTTTAAGCGTAAGACTTCTGCTCCGGCAGGTGGAGTAAAACTAAAGCGGTTGGCGGGCAGGTTGACGTTGATCTGGATCTTATCCAAGGTGACCAAGACCACGCTTCCTAGACCATCTATCAGCTCTAGTGCTTTAGGTAGGCCATTGACCATTCCCACAGAGATCTTGGTATACGGCAAGTCATTGCCATTTTTTGTATTGGGACTTTTCTTTGGTGCAAGGCTAACCCATTTCATACCCAGGCGATCTTCGCCCTCAAGCAAATCAAAATGCTGATCCAGGGAGGTCTCTCCAAACAGGATTGCAGCTGGAGTAGCTGCTAAGGCTTGGCCGGCAGGCCGAAAAGTTGCTTGATTTAAATCCTTATCCCACAAAATAAGTTGTTTGCCATCAGCAATGAGTTTTTGCTCGTACGGCTTTTGGGTATCCCAAATAAATCGGCCTGGACGCTGAAACACAAAACGTCCCTGGGTTTGGCGAACTACTTTTAAACCTTTATCTTGAGGTTCATTTGCTTTGGGTGCACGCAATTGCTGCTGCACAAACTCACCCTCAGCAGTTTTGGAGTTGCGTACAAACTGACGTAACTGCTCTGCCCCACTTTCGCCTTGAGCAAGTACAGAACTTGCAAATGAAAGAGGTGTCAGGCTAATGAGGATTGCTGATACTACTGAGAAAAATCTGTACAAGTGGATCGCCTTATTCAGAAGGACGATGGAGGATTTCGCGATTACCGCCATTACCCATCTTAGAAACTAAGCCTGCTTTTTCCATATCCTCGAGTAAACGGGCAGCACGGTTATAACCAATGCGTAAGTGACGCTGCACGAGAGAAATTGATGGACGTTTGTTTTCTAGGACGATAGCCACTGCTTGATCGTACAAGGGATCCGCTTCGCCACCACCTTCACCAGTTAAGGCGTCAATCGTGGATTCGTCAGCGCCCTCTAGAACGCCGTCAATGTAGTTAGCCTCACCCTTCTCTTTAAGCCACTCGACCACACGATGAACTTCATCATCAGAAACAAATGCACCATGAACACGAACTGGCAAACCGGTACCTGGAGCCATGTAGAGCATATCGCCCATACCGAGTAATGCTTCGGCACCCTGTTGATCTAGGATAGTGCGGCTATCGATCTTGCTGCTAACTTGGAAAGAAATTCGGGTTGGCACGTTAGCCTTAATCAAGCCAGTAATAACATCCACACTTGGGCGTTGAGTTGCCAACACCAAATGGATACCGGCAGCACGAGCCTTTTGGGCTATACGCGCAATCAACTCTTCAATCTTCTTGCCAGAAACCATCATCAAGTCAGCTAACTCATCAATCACGATGACGATCACTGGTGCCTTATAAATTGGCTCTGGATCATCAGGAGTTAAGCTAAATGGATTAGTAAGCTTCTCGCCTTTTTCTTCTGCTTCTAAAATCTTTTTATTAAAGCCAGCAAGGTTGCGTACACCAAACTTACTCATAAGCTTGTAGCGACGCTCCATCTCATTTACAGCCCAATTAAGCGCGTTGTAAGCTTGCTTCATATCAGTTACAACTGGGCATAAGAGATGCGGAATCTTGTCGTACATAGCCATCTCGAGCATCTTCGGATCAATCATGATGAGACGCACTTCATCAGGCTTTGCCTTGTAGAGAATAGACAAAATCATGGCATTGATACCAACCGATTTACCTGCGCCGGTAGTACCAGCAACGAGACAGTGTGGCATCTTTGCTAAGTCAGCAACGATGGGGCTACCAGAAATATCCTTACCTAGAGACAGGGTTAGGTTAGAGTGACTGTCGTTATATACCTGTGAGCTCAATATCTCAGAGAGATAAACGGATTGGCGTTTTGGGTTTGGCAATTCCAAAGCCATGCAAGTCTTACCTGGAATAGTTTCAACTACACGCATACTCACTACGCCCAAGGAGCGCGCTAAGTCGCGTGAGAGATTGACAATCTGACTACCCTTAACACCAACAGCAGGATCAATTTCATAACGGGTCACTACCGGGCCCGGGTAGGCTGCGATAACCTTGACCTCCACATTGAACTCAGCCAACTTGCGCTCAATTAAGCGAGATGTGAACTCCAATACCTCCGCTGAAATAGTTTCTTTTACTTCTGGCACTGGATCAAGTAAAGCTAATGGCGGTAATTCTGAATCTGGAATATCGACGAATAGTGGTTGCTGCTTTTCGCGCTCTACTCGGGCACTTTTCGGAATCTCTGCTGGTGCTCGAATAATCTGTACTGGCTTAGCAATTTCAACGCGCCCACGGAACTCTTCAACGAACTCTTCACGCTCCTCAGCTGCAACTTCACCTAACTTACGATCTTCTTCACTATCCCTGCGCTCACGTAAGCGGTTATAGGCAAGCTCGAGGAAGCGGCCTAATTTTTCAGCGACATCTAGCCAAGAAAAATGGAGAAATAAGGACAAGCCAGCACACAGGGTGAAGAGTAAAACCAAGGTTGAACCAGTAAACCCTAAGGTCATTTGCAGTGGATCCCCAATGAGTTCACCCAAAATGCCTCCAGGAGGTCTGGGAAGCTCCCAGCTCAATGAATGAAGACGAATAGATTCAAGGCCCATACTGCTTAGTAAAGTCAGTCCAAAGCCCATCCAACGCATTAATAGAGAGTCTGGCTTGGCGTCAGGATCTGCTGGCAAAGGAATACTCCAAAGCTCACGCCAACCACTAAGAACGCGTCGCCCAAAGAGCGCTACCCACCAAAAAGCAGAAACGCCGAAGATGTAGAGCAATAAATCCGCTAAATAGGCTCCAAAACGGCCTCCAAGATTCTTCGGAGCCTCAAAGCTGGCATGCGACCAGGCTGGATCTGCCTTGGAATAGGTCAACAAAATAGCCAATAAGCCCAAACAGAGGCCACAAGAAATAAACCAACGAGCCTCCATCAGGAGGCGGGGCATCCTGCCCTGCCCGCTATTCTCAGGGGGCTGGGGGCTTAAAGGGGTTTTGGACTTCGGGTATGTGGTTCTAGCCATGTTCTACCGATTGTAATCAAGCAATCCTATAATTTGGAGATGAATACAAATACCCCAAAACACTCGAAAGTCCTCATTCTGGGTTCCGGCCCTGCTGGCTACACAGCTGCCGTATATGCAGCCCGCGCCAATTTGAACCCAACGCTGATTACTGGCTTGGCGCAGGGAGGTCAATTAATGACCACAACGGATGTAGAAAACTGGCCGGCGGACCCAGATGGAGTTCAGGGACCAGAGCTGATGGATCGGTTTTTAAAGCATGCTGAGCGCTTTAATACCAGCATCATTTTTGATCATATTCATACTGCTGCCCTTGCTGAAAAACCCATTCGCCTAGTTGGCGACTCTGGCACTTATACCTGTGATGCCTTGATTATTTCTACAGGCGCCTCCGCTCAATACATCGGCCTGCCTAGTGAAGAGGCATTTATGGGTCGCGGTGTCTCTGGATGCGCTACATGTGATGGCTTCTTCTATCGCAATCAAGATGTTTGCGTAGTCGGTGGTGGAAACACCGCTGTAGAAGAGGCGCTCTACCTCACTGGTATCGCCAAAAAAGTTACCGTGATTCATCGTCGCGATAAATTCCGTGCAGAGCCCATACTTAACGACCGCCTTATGGCTAAGGTAGCCGAAGGTAAAGTCGAACTCAAATTGAACTCAACACTTGACGAAGTCTTGGGCGATGAAAAAGGTGTGACGGGTCTCCGCATTAAGAAAGCCGATGGCAGCACAGAAGATATTGCTGTTACTGGCGCCTTCATTGCGATTGGCCATAAACCGAATACCGAGTTATTTGTTGGTCAGCTTGATATGAACAATGGCTACATCAAGACACACTCTGGTTTGGAAGGTAATGCCACCGCTACCAATATCCCAGGCGTATTTGCAGCGGGCGATGTACAAGACCATATTTATCGTCAAGCCATCACTAGCGCAGGTACAGGCTGTATGGCTGCATTAGATGCCCAGCGTTACTTGGAGACTTTGGATTAATACAAACTCAGTCGAGAGATCAAATAAAAATGCCTAGCAATGCTAGGCATTTTTTTCTTACATTTTATTCCTCTACATTGTTAGCGGCTCACCACTGGTAATAGCGGCACGATCAACAATGCCACGATGTTAATAATCTTGATGAGTGGGTTTACTGCAGGTCCAGCAGTATCTTTGTAGGGGTCGCCAACAGTGTCGCCAGTAACCGCCGCTTTATGAGCTTCAGAACCTTTACCTCCAAAGTTTCCTTCTTCGATATATTTCTTGGCATTGTCCCAGGCCCCACCACCAGTACACATGGAGATTGCTACGAATAAGCCCGTGATAATCGTGCCCATCAGCAAGCCACCCAAAGCAGCGGGTCCCAGTAAGAGACCTACTGCGATAGGAGCCACCACCGGTAAAAGTGAAGGAACAATCATTTCCTTGATCGCGGCTGAGGTCAGCATATCTACTGCTTTGCCGTACTCGGGTTTTGCAGTGCCCTCCATAATTCCTGGGATCTCACGGAACTGACGGCGGACCTCTTCAACCACCGCACCTGCACAACGTCCGACCGCTTCCATTGCCATCGCACCAAACAAATATGGAATCATGCCGCCAATAAAGAGGCCAATAATTACCATATGATCCGAGAGATCAAATGACACTTGCTGACCAATAGCCTCCAAGGCATGGGTATAGTCCGCAAACAGAACTAAAGCAGCAAGACCTGCTGAACCAATCGCATATCCCTTAGTTACGGCCTTGGTCGTATTGCCCACTGCATCCAATGGATCTGTAATGTCACGAACCGATTGCGGCATACCAGCCATCTCTGCAATACCACCAGCATTATCTGTAATCGGACCATAGGCATCTAAAGCGACTACGATACCCGCCATCGAGAGCATTGCTGTAGCTGCAATAGCAATGCCATAAATACCAGCTAACCAGTAAGCCACATAAATTGCGGCACAAACAAAAAGTACTGGGTATGCAGTCGATCTCATAGAAACACCAAGACCAGCAATAATATTTGTACCATGACCTTTAGTCGAAGCTTCAGCGATATGCTGTACTGGTTTAAATTGCGTGCCAGTGTAGTACTCGGTAATCCAAACTAGGCCTGCAGTCAACACTAGGCCAACGATGGTAGATCCAAATAAGCGCCACTGGCTTCCAGCAAAGCCCAAAGCATCATCGGGCATGATGAAATTAGTAACAAAATAAAATGCTACTAAAGAAATACCGCCTGCCACAATCAAGCCCTTATATAAGGCAGGCATGACGTTTTTCATGCCAGGGGTTGCCTTAACAAAAGAGCATCCAATAATGGAGGCAATAATTGAGACGCCACCCAACACTAGTGGGTAAACAACTGCCGATACTGGTGCGCTAGTAATCATCAGTGCGCCCAAGACCATGGTTGCAATGAGCGTTACTGCGTAGGTCTCAAATAGATCAGCCGCCATTCCAGCACAATCCCCCACGTTATCCCCGACGTTGTCGGCAATGACTGCTGGATTGCGAGGGTCATCTTCCGGAATGCCTGCCTCTACTTTGCCAACCAAGTCGGCTCCAACATCAGCGCCCTTTGTAAAGATACCTCCGCCCAAACGAGCGAAGATGGAAATTAATGAGGAGCCAAATGCTAATCCAATCAGTGGATGCAGGATAGATGGGAGATCCTGTCCAGAGCCCATTGAGACCAAAAACATAAAGAAAAGACCTACTCCGAGCAATCCAAGGCCTACCACTAACATACCGGTAATAGCGCCACCTTTGAATGCCACATTGAGAGCTTCATTCATTCCTTTGGTGGCCGCTTCCGCAGTTCGGACATTCGCCCGCACCGAAATATTCATACCAATAAAGCCGCAGGCGCCCGAAAGTACCGCGCCAATTACGAAGCCGATAGCCGTTGCAAAGTCTAGAAACAGCGCTATCAAGATCGTGAGGACTACACCAACAATGGAGATCGCCTTGTATTGGCGGGATAAGTAAGCTGCAGCTCCCTGCTGGATCGCCTCAGCAATTTCTTGCATCTTTGCGTTACCAGTACTTTGCTTCAATATCCATCCGCGCATCACAAAGCCATAAATCACGGCTAGAACACCGCACGCCAAGGAAAAATACAAGCCTAATGTGACATTACCCATGCTTGAACCCCTTATAAATTAGATCTAAATAGTGCTTATCTATCAGCTATGTCAGCCCAATTCCGAAAGAGATAAAATAGAGCCTATAAGCCTTATCAGTATGTAGCAGAATTACTACCCTAGCGCTTTTGCAAGATCAGGGTATTTACTAATCACTATCCGGAGCATGAATGAGTCTCGACAACGTCAAACCAGGGAAAAAAATCCCTGAAAGCTTTAATGTAATCATCGAAATCCCAATGAATGCAGATCCAATCAAGTATGAAGTTGACAAAGAAAGTGGCGCCATTTTTGTTGACCGCTTTATGGGCACTGCAATGCATTACCCATGCAACTATGGGTATATCAATAAAACTATTGCTGGGGATGGTGATCCCGTTGATGTGCTTGTTATCACTCCGTTCCCCTTGATTCCTGGTGTGGTTGTTAGTTGTCGCGCAATTGGGGTATTGATGATGGAAGATGAAGGTGGACAAGATGCCAAATTGTTAGCCGTTCCAGAAGATAAGATTTTACCTATTTATACCCATTGGCAAAAACCAGAAGACATCAATCCATTACGTTTAAATCAAATCCAGCATTTTTTTGAACACTACAAAGATCTCGAGCCAGGTAAGTGGGTGAAAGTCAAAGGGTGGGGTGGTGTTGCTGATGCCCATAAAGAAATTCTTGAAGGTATTGAGGCTTACAAAAAAGAGCATCAAAGCTAATTCATATTCAACTGGTTAATTGGATTGAACTCGCAAAAAATCGCCCTAGCGCAAATCAACCCTCTTTTGGGTGATTTGCCTGGCAACGCCCAGCTTATCTCTCAAGCGGCCTCAGATGCTTATGCACAAGGCGCCACAGTAGTGCTCACACCAGAACTCTCGCTCACTGGCTACCCGCCAGAAGACTTGTTATTGCGCCCTGCTTTTATTGAAGCGACCGATCGCGAGCTTAGTTGCTTAATACAGGAGCTCCAAAAATTTCCAGGGCTAACCGTGATTATTGGTCACCCTAAAAACACTGCGGCTGGTTTGCAAAACTACGCCTCCGTTATTCGTGATGGCAAAGTCATCGCTGGCTATGCAAAACAAGAATTGCCCAATCACGAAGTATTCGATGAGGTGCGTTATTTCACGCCAGGTAATGAAGCCTGCGTCTTTGAAAATGCCGGCATTCAGTACGGACTCATTCTTTGTGAAGATGCTTGGCATGCAGGCCCAGCCAAACAGGTGCATGCTGCTGGTGCCCAAGTGCTACTCGTTTTGAATGCCTCGCCTTATCACCTCCAAAAAGAATCCTTACGCATTGAAATACTGCGTAAGCAGATTGTTTTAAGCAAAATGCCATTGGTCTACGTAAACGCAGTAGGTGGTCAAGACGAACTGGTTTTTGATGGCGGATCCTTTGCTTTAAACAGTACAGGAAAAGTAGTCATGACTATGCCGCAGTTTGAAACTGCTCTTGGCTTTGTGGATGTCAATGCATCTGGGGATTTAGAGCTGGGCACGCTAGTTACCCCATCAAGCGTAGAAGCTCAGGCTTACCAAGCGCTTGTTTTGGGTGTGCGTGACTATGTTCAAAAAAATCGCTTTCCGGGAGTCATCATTGGCCTCTCCGGAGGTGTTGACTCTGCGTTAGTACTAGCGATAGCTGTGGATGCTTTAGGTGCAGACAAAGTGCGCACTGTCATGATGGCCTCACGCTATACCGCTGACATCTCATGGATTGATGCCAGAGCAATGGCTCAGAATCTGGGCGTTCAATATGATGAGATTCCGATTAGTGAGCCCGTTGATGCTTTAGAGCATGCTTTAGCCGAGCAATTTAAGGGTTTGAAGCTTGATGCTACAGAAGAAAACATTCAGGCACGGGTACGAGGTACCCTCCTCATGGCACTCTCGAATAAAACAGGTCGCCTAGTTCTAACAACAGGCAATAAGAGCGAGATGGCAGTTGGCTACTGCACTTTATATGGAGATATGGCTGGTGGCTTTGCTGTCATCAAGGATATCGCCAAGACCTTGGTCTATCGCTTATGCGCATATCGCAACACTATTGCCCCAATCATTCCAGAACGGATTTTGACACGCGCACCTTCCGCAGAATTACGTCCGGACCAAACCGATCAAGACAGCCTGCCTTCGTATGAAGTCCTGGATGGTATCGTAGAGCGCTATATGGAACAAAACCAGTCCATTGCTCAAATAATTGCCGCTGGATTTGATTCTGAAAGCGTCGAAAAAGTAACCCGCCTCATCAAGCTCAATGAGTACAAACGTCGCCAAGCACCTCCCGGTGTTCGCGTGACTACCCGAGCTTTTGGGCGTGACTGGCGCTATCCCATTACATCCCAATTTAGGGCGTAACCGGGCACTCGTTTCCAGTTCTAGGTATGATTACTGTATTAAGGGGAATATATGAAGCTAATCACATCCATTATTAAGCCGTTCAAACTTGACGAAGTTCGAGAAGCCTTAGCTGAAGTAGGCGTTACCGGACTGACGGTTACTGAAGTTAAAGGCTTTGGTCGCCAAAAAGGCCATACAGAGCTGTACCGTGGCGCCGAGTATGTAGTCGACTTTTTACCCAAAGTAAAAGTTGAAGTAGTTGTCGCTGATGACCGCGTAGATTCAGCAATCGAAGCAATTACCAAAGCAGCGCGCACTGGCAAGATTGGCGATGGCAAGATTTTTGTTAGCCCGATTGAGCAGGCAATTCGTATTCGTACTGGCGAAACGAATGACTCAGCAGTTTAAGTAACAGTATTGAATACGCTAATCCTCTAAAGGGTTAGCGTAGCTGAGAATCTGTCCGGTCAACGGGTGGAGCCACTACTTCAGCAGCCTCCAATACCAATGTTTTGTAATTAAGATTTGTCAGGCGAACTTTTGTTCCCTGAAAAAAGACATCTACCTGAGCAAGGCCACCAGTAAGCACCTTGAATGGTGGTTTGCCATAAAAAGATGCGCCCACTCCAGGCTCAATCAACTTATTTTGCATCTTTCCAGAAGCGTCACTCACACAAATCACTTGCTTGGATTTCACCTGCACATAAACTAGGTCTGCGGCCTTACGCGGTGCATCTGTTTTATAGCTAATAATGTCTTCCTCAGTAGGGCAGGCTGTTGAGACTTCGGCGCTAGCTGCAGGAATTGGAACTGCTGGAGCGACCGGAGCAGCCGGCGTAGGCTCAGCTGGAGTTACCGCAGGAGCTGGCTCAATAAGCTCTTCTTTTACAACAAGAATTTCTTCAGGCTTATCTGCGAAATAGATTGGGCGCAAGTTAATTATCGAAAACACCAGTGCAGCCAATACGCTAAGCCACAAAAATAACTTCTTTGAGGAAGCAGACTTTGGACTAACTGAAGTCGCAGGAAAAGGAATTTCTTTTAAGATGACTTTTGCAGACTCTACTTTTTTGATAGGCTCTTTTTCTTCTTTAGCCACCAATTCTGGTGCTTCGGCACCAGTCTTTTTAGCCTCTTCCTTTATTGGAGCATCTGCTACCTTAACTTCTGCAATAGGTAACTGCGTTGGAGTAGCGCTTAATTTTTCAGAGGCATGCGAGTTAGTATCAAAGGCCTCTTCATCACTTAAGTTGAGTAGCTTTGCGACTTTTTTAGCGGCAGTTACTTTAATCTGAGCGCCATAGAATGAGCTAGTCTCACCATTTTCGATTTGCTCAATTTGGCGTGCAGACAGACAGGCCTGGCCACCAAGGTCCTTGGTGCTTAAGCCGAGCTTTTCTCGAGCCTCAATGAAAGCTTCTTTGCGAATCTCAGGAAGTTTGGTGTTAGACATCACGAAGTGTTTGAAGTGCTTTTATTATCAAAATAATGCCTCATCATAGTTCCCTCTCAACACCAGAGAAATTAGCTCAAGAGCTAGTTATTGTGAATATTTTCCAAATCAGACTCAAGGTACTTTGCAACCAATAATTGGACTGAATTTACATTCATCTTATCCATGACCCTAGCCTTATGAACCTTGATAGTGGCATCTGTTGTCCCTAGTTTGACAGCAATGTCCTTATTCAGCAATCCTTTTACCAGCCAAAAACAGACCTCCCTCTCCCTAGGAGTAAGAGTCGAATAATCCTTCTTGGTTTCCACCTCTTTAGATATCCGTTTTAGCTGACGCCTATCGAACTCAAGGGCATCTGCGACCGCCTTCAATAAATCCTCCAAATTGAATGGCTTAAAGAGAAAATCGACAGCACCCTGCTTGAGGCTTTTAACGATTTGATGGGGGTGGCTTTGGCCACTCACAAAGATAATCGGGGTCTTGCGGCCCAATTGCAACAGTTTTTCCTGTAAATCTAGTCCGCTCATATCCGGCATTTGCATATCGAGCAAAATAACTGCTGGCGCTACCGGCAGTGAATGCTCTAAATAAGCCACCGCAGAGGAGAAGTCTTCTACGATATAGCCCAACTCCTTGAGCATTCTGCTTAAAGAGGTGCGCATTGACTCATCGTCGTCAATTAGATAAATATGGCCAACTTTAGTCATTGAATTTAAAAGAAAAAGTAATAGATAAGTCAATTTACTGTAGCTTATTCCAGAAGGATATTAGCTTTAAAGCTAATAATGCAGGCGGTCAGCAAATACAATATAGAAATCTTCTTGTTGCAGTGCAAGATAAGAACGTGGGCAAGTCTGCATAAAGCCCTGCGTTTGCTGTTTTCTCACGGCACAATAGAGCTTTTCGACAAATTCTTTTCTGGAGTCAATATCAGCATGAAACGCCTCAATGAACGCTCTCGCAATGTAACCGAAGGGGTTGCTCGCGCACCCAATCGCTCAATGTATTACGCGATGGGCTACGAAGAAAAGGATTTTGTTAAGCCAATGGTTGGCGTAGCAAATGGCCACTCCACAATTACACCTTGTAATAGTGGCTTGCAAAAACTAGCAGATGCGGCAGTAACCGCACTTGAAGAGGCTGGTGCAAAAGCGCAAATGTTTGGCACCCCTACCGTCTCTGATGGTATCGGCATGGGTACTGAGGGTATGAAATATTCTCTCGTATCGCGTGAAGTGATTGCCGATAGCATTGAAGTTTGCGTAAATGGCTTATGGCAGGATGGCGTTCTAGTCATTGGTGGCTGCGATAAAAACATGCCAGGTGGAATGATGGCGATTGCGCGCACTAACGTTCCAGCAATTTATGTTTATGGCGGAACAATTAAGCCCGGTCATTTCAAAGGTAAAGAGCTTAATATTGTTTCTGCATTTGAAGCTGTTGGTGAATTTACCTCAGGCCGTCTCAGCGAAGAAGATCTTAAGGGTGTAGAGCAAAATGCTTGCCCTGGAAGCGGCTCCTGCGGAGGGATGTATACCGCCAACACCATGAGCTCCTCATTCGAAGCCCTGGGTATGAGTTTGCCTTACTCATCTACCATGGCAAACGTAGATGCCGAAAAAGTCACTAGCGCTCATGAGTCAGCCATTGTATTGGTCGAGGCAATAAAGAATAATTTACGTCCACGCGACATCATTACCAAGAAATCTATTGAGAACGCAGTGAGCGTCATCATGGCAGTTGGTGGCTCGACTAATGCGGTTCTGCATTTTCTGGCAATCACTAGCGCCGCTGAAATCGATTGGACGATTGATGACTTTGAGCGCATTCGTAAGCGCGTTCCCGTGATCGTAGATATGAAGCCCTCCGGTCAATATTTAGCAACCGACCTTCATCAAGCTGGTGGCATTCCGCAAGTGATGAAGATCCTGTTAGATGGTGGACTCCTACATGGTGACTGCATGACTATCACTGGTAAAACCATTGCAGAAACATTAAAAGATGTTCCATCCGTGCCACGCGCTGATCAAAAAGTGATTCGCACTTTAGACAACCCTCTTTACAAGCAAGGTCACCTAGCTATTCTGAAAGGCAATATCTCGCCTGAGGGTTGCGTTGCCAAGATTACTGGTCTCAAGAACCCATCCATTACCGGTCCTGCTCGAGTATTTGATTCTGAAGATGACGCAATGGCCGCCATCATGGCGCAAAAAATCAAGGATGGTGACGTTGTGATCATTCGCTATGAAGGCCCTAAAGGCGGTCCTGGTATGCGCGAGATGCTTGCTCCTACCTCTGCCCTGGTTGGTCAAGGTTTAGGTGAGACAGTAGGCCTCATCACTGATGGCCGCTTCTCTGGAGGTACTTGGGGAATGGTTGTCGGTCACGTTGCACCTGAGGCATTTGTGGGTGGAATCATCGCCCTAATTCATGAGGGCGACTCCGTCACAATCGATGCCCATAAGCTCCTCATTCAACTCAATGTGAGCGATGAAGAGATTGCAAAGCGTCGTGCTGTTTGGGTGCAACCTAAGCCACGCTATACCCGTGGTTTACTTGCTAAATATGCTCGCTTAGCAAGTACTGCAAGTAAAGGTGCGGTAACAGATCTGAACTTAGATTAAAGCAGTAAGCCATCAAAGCAAAAGCCCCTAAGTAAAACCAGGGGCTTTTTTAATACGGGAGCTAAAAGTAAATAAAGTTGGTACTTAGTGCTTCATTGCCCCACCATGACCAGCTCCAGGATTACCAATGGCATTGACTGGCATCTTCACCTCTACTTCGCCTGCTTTAGCAAACTTCAACTTTACCGGAACAGTCTCACCAGCTGCCAATGGCGCTTTAATATTCATGAACATTAAATGTAAACCACCCGGCTTTAATTCGACTGCGCCACCTGCTGGTACTGGAATATCCTTCACTTGGCGCATTTTCATAACATTGCCTTCCATCGCCATTTCGTGTAACTGCACTTCACCTGAAGCTGGAGAGCTTGCAGAAATGAGTTGATCAGCAGCGCCTTTATTTTCAATCTTCATAAAACCACCAGCTACCTGCTGCCCTGGGACTGTAGCGCGGGTATAAGCATTTTCAATTTGCACGCTACCAACTTTTGCGTTTTGCGCTTGTGCGGTAGCTGTCAAACCAAAACCCACGGCAGCAAGCAATAAAGCATTTAATAATGTATTGCGTTTCATTTGTACACCCTCCTAGTTATTCTTAAATCTCGAGATATTTCTCGAGCTCTCTTTCAAATTTAATTCTTATCCATTAACTTTATCGCAACTCATCACCCAAGGACATACTATTTTTTAGGTCTGTCAGA
This sequence comes from Polynucleobacter sp. UK-Mo-2m-Kol15, assembly GCF_018881505.1. Classification (GTDB taxonomy): domain Bacteria; phylum Pseudomonadota; class Gammaproteobacteria; order Burkholderiales; family Burkholderiaceae; genus Polynucleobacter. The sequence continues at coordinate 1,866,785 of NZ_JACVQC010000001.1, forward strand.
ATCTATTAATGGATATGCATCTGCGACATAAGCAGGCCCTTTTGAAAGCATCACAATAAAAGCGGCTATAGCCAAGGTCAAAACCATACCCAAAAAGAATATTTCTGTACTGATCACCAGTATGTCAATGATCCTCTCTGTTTTGGGCGACATCAGCAATCTAGCCAGCAAACTAGGCAGCGCTATTGCCAGGCTACCCATGACAGTAAATTGGGGCAGCTGATGCAATACCTTACGCTCCAAACCTGGTTCATAGGTTTGATACCCGGGCAGTTTCCTTAGCCACTTACTCATGCTGCAAGTCTATCGTAATAGCTATTGGCACTGCCACGCACAAAGATATCTCTTTTTCCAGCCAGCTCAGATCTCAGAGTGTCGAGCCTCTCATCAATCATGGCATAGACAGGTCGCAAGGATTTGGCCTGCTCTGAAAGAAGGCTGCTGATTTCAAAGTCTTAATAAACATTTCACATTCCTATTTAAATTCAACGGCTAATTTTGCCAATAAATATAAGTGGCAGCTTGATCTAAATCAAATAATCTCGCCACCACAAAATCACTAAATTAGTTAAAGCTTGCAGACAATCCAATCGAACCCCATGTGCCTGGCATTGGGTATCCTTGGCGATAGCTGTACTGTTGGTTAAAGATGTTTTCAACCATTACAAAGACTTCACCCTTTTTACCTAGCTCTGGGATTGGGTATGACACGCGGGCGTTTGCAACGGTGAAACCATTAACCTGAGTTGTGTTAGTTGATCCAGTATTTCTGCTTAAACTCTGCGAATAAAAGGAAGATTGATACTGCGCATCAACAGACAACCGGAATTGCCCAAGATAACCAGTAACTGCGGCATTGAATGCATTTTGCGGTACATACGGCAAATTCATAACGCTGTTGTTATTTAAATATGTCCATCCGCCGAAGATAGTCAACTCTGGAATGATTTCTCTTTGGGCTGAGAGCTCAACACCCTGCATGGTGTATTGGCCATAACTAACCCAAGAGGCATTTGGCCAATTTTCAGTAAAGGTATACCGATTTTTAACCGTGTCTTGGAAGAGGCTTGTATCAACCCTAGTTTTCTTATCGATCATGAATTTCCCACCAACTTCCATATGACTCATTTCTTCGGCGGATAAACTTTTCCAGGACTGGTTAAAGTTTGCAGCCATAGATGCTTGTAATGCTGGGCCTTCCATCCCGGGATAGTTAATACCCTGTGAGGCGTTAAAGAAAATTGTAGCGACATCAGAAACTAGAGAAATTCCTCCATAAGGAGCAGTTTTTGAAGCGTATTGATTGTTTTGGTAGTTACGCACACCTGCAGACGGAATTAATGACCACTTTTCGTTAAGCATAATATTTTGACTTAAGCCCATATATGGGGAAGTTAATTTATATGTCGGCAAAGTTGTTTTGGTAGTTGTACCCAGACCACCGCCCCAAGCCAATGGCGTACTAGTTACGCTACCTGACGAGGAATCATAGTCGAGACCAAGTAATAAATTTCCTCCTTGCCAAGTTGTAATTGACTCCTTCCAGCGCAAGCCCTGCATTGAGAAATTGTTGTAACTATTACCCCAACCGCCTGTTTGCATATCATTATTCAAATTTCCATTTCCAGTGTTTGAATAAATACGAAACTCACCTTCAACTGCATCGTAATTGTGTTTTGCAAAAGCCGTCACCATTTGGGCGCCACTATCATATGTCGGCGCAATGGCTGGGGCAGCTAGAGTATTATTTCCAGGATCCTTAGCGGTGTTGTTGATAGCCATTCCGCTGATGCCGACCTTCCAGTTTTGATCGATCTTAAATCCAGCGGAGCCCATAATGTTGGCCAACTGCCCACTACCATTTGCCCTTGCGCCATTGGATTTAGAAAATCCTTGTGCAAGTGAGAAATCAACGTCATTACTGCGACCGGCCAAATCCACCTGCTCAATGACTGTGTTGTAAGAGCCATAGGAAACTCGTGCATTACCGGATACGCCGTTGCTCGGTCCAGCAGTCTTTGTATTTAGGTTAATAGAAGCAAAGTTATTTCCATTAATTTGAGGCTGCGGGCTCTTGTAAATGGTGATATCTTTCATGCCATTAACTGGCAACAAATCCAATAGTGCATGCCCCCAAACTGGCATATACATTGGTACGTTATCAATGTAAGTCTTAATCTCGCTACCTGGGCGACTCAAACCCATGCCGCGAATAAATACTGACCCCCCCTGATCACCGCCAAAAGATCCTACCGGGTTGTAACGAGTAATTTGAGTTCCTGGCGTGTTACGCAAAGCTGAAGATAAATCTGCAGCATGCAAGTCGCGAATCGTTTCGTCGGTAATCACAGCAGAGGTGCTCGAAAATCGGTCGATCTCAATCTCTGCTACGTCTGGCTTAGCTGTAACGATTACATTTGGCAAGCTTTGCGCATAAACATTGCCAGCCACGATGAGTGAAGCGGCAAGTGCTAATTTTGTTTTATATAGTTTCATTTCTTAACCTCGAGTTAATGTTTTGAATCAGATCCATGCTGCATGCCTTGACCCATAGTCACGACACCATCAAATGAATCCAGTTGTTTAATTTTTTGTGGGGGTAGCGATGATTCTGCGGTCTTCAGCTTTGCTGTGATGTTACTGGCAATCCCTTTGGAAATGCCGGCCGCTGCAATAGCACTAGGATCTTTAAATCCAGCGCCACCACAAGCAATGATTTCCCAATCAGCATGCTTTCTTCTGAGAAGCGCCCGGCCACCTTTTTGACCCTGAGTCCAATCCGCAATGGCAACTTTCCCCTCAATGACGATCGGGTTGGTTTGCACCTTCAGATTGGGCTGATCAAACGTCTTTGAAATCAACGCTTTGATCCTCTCCTGAGACTCTGCCTCAGTCTGTGGATGAGCAATAGCATTAGAAGCTACGCAAATAGCCGTAAATATGAATAATGAAATCTGCCTTAAAGAAGGCCAATTCATTTGAATAGAAAACATATACTTCTCCACACAACATCACGGCAACTTGGTTGCCAACTACATAGCAAGGCTATGCCCTAAAAAGATTTAGGCTTGTTTAGGAGGTGCTGCTGAAGGAGGTGTTACCCAAACAGCGAGTGGCTTGGGTGATTGATAGAAAAGCTGTGGCAGCAAAGCAAGTGTTTGCGGCGCCTGGAAAGTGAGATTGGTATTGAATGCCGGCGTGATGACTGTATGAGCAATGCAATACGGGCAAGGCTGCACTTCTGCGAGATCTGCTTGATCTTCACTTTGCACATTAATCTGCGACTTCGTCCCATCTGCCGCACAAATCTCCATAGCAAAACCTTGACCATGCTTCGCTAGCGATACTGCTTGAGAGACTGCTGGCGCAAGCGCACTCATTGCGATTGCAAGGGCGGCAATCCAGTGAATGAGGCGGTTTTTGCGGAAATTCATGATGGATTGATTTTATCGGATTTTTCGCAGGAATAGAAAAAGGGGCTTGCGCCCCCTTTCCTTTGCTGATTTGGCTGTTTAGCTTAAGCTGCAACAGCCTTTTTCTTGCCAATGAACTTGCTAATCAATGGCCAGAACAGCAATAACAATGCAAACGCTGTAATGCCGCCTACCAAGTAGTTAGAGAAGAAAATATCTAAGCTTCCCTGTGAGAACAACATGGACTGGCGGAAGGAATCTTCTGCACGGTCGCCCAATACCAAAGCCAAGACCATTGGTGCCATTGGGTAATCGAGTTTTTTGAAGAGATAGCCTAGAACACCGAAACCTACCATCAACCAAACGTCGAACATCGCATTGTGGACGGTATAAGCACCTACCGCACAAATCACAATAATGACTGGCGCAATGATTGAGAAAGGAATTCTCAAGATAGAAGCAAACAGTGGTACGCAAGTTAATACAACAAACAAGCCTGCCAAGTTACCCAAGTACATACTAGCAATCAAGCCCCAAACAAAGTCTGGCTTCTCTACGAAGAGTAATGGGCCAGGTTGTAAGCCCCAGATCAACAAGCCACCGAGCAATACCGCTGCTGTTGGTGAACCTGGGATACCGAGGGACAGCATTGGCAGAAGCGCCGCAGTACCAGCAGCGTGAGCCGCTGTTTCTGGAGCAACAATACCTTCCATTTTTCCAGTACCAAACTTATCGCCTTCTTTGGATACCCGCTTAGCAACACCATACGCCATAAAGGAAGCTGGAGTAGCTCCGCCTGGAGTAATACCCATCCAGCAACCGATCAAGCAGCTACGTAATGAAGTAGCCCAGTACTTAGGCAATTGCTTCCAAGTTTCCCAAACTACCTTAGCGCGAATCTTGGCGGCCGCACCTTTAAACGCAAGGCCCTCTTCCATTGATAGCAGGATCTCACCAATACCAAATAAACCGATCACAGCAATCAAGAAGTCAAAGCCACGCATCAACTCTGGATTACCAAAAGTGAGGCGCAATTGACCTGTAACAGTATCCATGCCTACTGTTGCCAAGGCAAACCCGAGCATCATGGCAGAAATAGTTTTAAACGGCGACCCCTTATTCATACCCACAAAACTACAGAAGGTGAGTAAGTAAACCGAGAAGAATTCGGGTGGGCCAAATTGCAAGGCAAACTTAGCAACCAGTGGAGCCAAGAAGGTAATCATCACGATTGCAAAGAACGCACCGATAAATGAGGAGGTAAATGCTGCAGTTAAAGCCTCACCTGCTTTGCCATTCCGCGCCATTGGATAGCCATCAAAGGTTGTTGCAACCGACCACGGCTCACCTGGAATATTAAAGAGAATGGATGTAATCGCTCCACCAAATAATGCACCCCAATAAATGCAAGAGAGCATGATGATGGCTGATGTTGGAGGCATTGTGAAAGTCAATGGCAACAGAATCGCAATACCATTTGCACCACCAAGTCCTGGCAATACACCAATGATCACGCCAAGTGTGACACCAACCAACATTAACAATAAGTTAAAGGGTGTCATTGCAACGGCAAAGCCGCTGAATAGAGCGTTAATTTCTTCCAACTTGTACTCCTTTTATTCTAATTTTTTTAATTGTATTTTTTAGATCACACCAACAAACTCGAGCGGATTAAACCATGAGCCATGCGGCAATGGAACTTGGAACCAGAACTCGAACATGAGGTAAAGCGCTATGGTCACCCCAACTGATACCGCAATGGCTTTCCAAACGGCATACTTTCCTAACCACACCATAAAGATAGCAATGTAGAGAGCTGAAGCGACATAAATACCAATTAATTGCACGCCCAGCACAAAAATAATCGCCGGTATCAACACGGCCATCACCTGCTTTAAGGGCTCACGATCAACAAATGACTCTGTTTCCTTATTCTTATTGGTAATGACAGCCTGGAAAAGAGTGACTGAGCTTGAAATTAAAATAATTAAGCTAATGTAGAAAGGGAAATACCCTGCTTCCGGGCCATCAGCGCCCCAACTGGCACCAAGCTTAAGGCTTCCAATCATCACTGTGATGCCAAACGCAAGGAACAAGATAGCGGTAATGATATCGACGGTTCTAACGCTGATCGCTGAATCTTGATTTGTATTATTTGTATGTTCAGACATTTTTATATTTTTTTATAAAGTTAATTGATACATTTACTCAAAAAATAGGACCCCAGCATGAGGGGTCCTATCTTGTTTTACTAGGATTACTTAGCTAAGAAACCAGCTTCAGTCATTAATTGCTTATGTAACACTTCATTCAATGTCAACCAGTTATTAAATTCTTTACCGGTCATGAATGTTTGATTGAATGCACCATCAGCCATGAACTTTTTCCACTCTGCTGTCTCGCGTACTTTTTTGAACACATTGATGTAGTAATCAACCTGTTCTTGAGTCACACCAGGAGCCATGAAGATACCGCGCAACATGACGTAGTCAGTAGGTACGCCAACTTCTTTACAGGTTGGAACATCATTCCAAGATTGTGTTGGAGTGATCTTTTCTTTGTAAGGCATACGTGTATCGTCAAATACGCACTGTGCACGTAACTTACCAGCGCGCCACTGAGCAACTGCCTCAATTGGATTATTCACAGTGGAATCCACGTGGTTACCAACGAGTTGCACCGCTACATCGCCTCCCCCTTTAAATGGGATGTAAGTAAACTTGGTGCCAGTGGCTTTTTCAAGCGCAACAGTGATAATTTGGTCTTCTGATTTAGAGCCAGTACCACCCATTTTGAATTTACCTGGGCCAGCTGCTTTAGCGGCATCGATATATTCTTTTGGTGTCTTGTATGGCTTATCAGTATTAGTCCACAAAACAAACTGATCAAGAGCCAACATGGCTACTGGAGTAATGTCTTTCCAGTTGAATGGCACACCAGTTGCCAATGGGGTTGTAAACAAGTTAGATAGCGTAATCACGATCTTATTAGGATCGCCCTTAGCTTCTTTCATTGCCAAGAAGCCTTCAGCTCCTGCACCAGCACCCTTATTAACAGGAATGACTGCCTGCTTCATAAGGTTATTTTTTGTGATGATGCCTTGGATCATACGAGCCATTTGGTCAGCACCACCGCCAGGACCGGCAGGAATAATGAACTCAACTGGCTTAGTTGGCTCCCAAGCAGCAAAAGCAGGTGAAACACCGGCAGCACCGAGGGCCAATGCGGTGGAAATCAATGCCCCTTTTAACTTCATCTTCATGAACGCTCCTCCTATAAATGTTCAATACCAATATTACTTTGGCTTCTCTTGGTTGTGCATGGATTTTTATCCAAATCAGAGCACGATTACTTGATTACCATCAATAAATACCAAATGGCTTATTAGGGGTAACCCTAGAAAGTATTTTGTAGGAAAAATTTCTAACGGAAGCGATCTAAAAGCTTCTTGCTGACTTTATCTAGCTGGGCGGAGTCTTTGATCAAAAATTGGAGGCCATTGGAGTCGGCAATAAGCAGGATATTGCCAGCAATTCTTCGAATATCCTCCTCCCCTTTTAGGCGAATTCTGGTGGGGCCACGGTCGGTCTCTATATCCCAAATGCTCGGGGTAGCAAAAGTAGAGACCTTAGTAATTTTCTCAATCACGGGCATAAATTCACGGGCAGCCAACTCTTCTTCAATCAAGACTAACTCGCCTTCCGGAATGGCAGCAATACTGTCGAACCAACACAACTCCTTACCCGACTGGTCCATGATGGAGATTCCAGCACCAGGCTCGGTGATCGGGAAGGCTCTGACTGGATAGACCCCAACATGGTGAGTTCCGCCCTCATCTATGAAGACTAGGCGACCAAGAGCATCGCGCTCTAGCGCAGACTGCTTGTGATAATGGCTCATACCCCGCCCCCAGTTTCTTTGGCGATCATTTGTAAGCCCTCTTTTTCACGCAAGCCCTCATCAATGCTTTCGCCAATAGCGCCGCCTTCAACCAATTCTGCTGCGTGACGAAGTTGCGCTTGATACAGCGCGTAATATGCGCCCTGAGCATCCATGAGCTCGTCATGGGAACCAATCTCCACAATCTCGCCTTTATCAAGCACAACCAAACGATCTGCCTTTCTTAAAGTGGAGAGTCGATGGGCAATCGCGATCGTTGTGCGTCCCTTAACTAGGTTATCCAAAGCACGCTGAATTTCTTTTTCAGTTGTGGTGTCTACAGATGATGTAGCTTCATCCAAAATCAAAATACTTGGGTTAATCAATAATGCGCGTGCAATAGAGATACGCTGACGTTCACCACCCGAAAGAGATTGGCCACGCTCACCAACTAATGAGTCATAGCCAAGGGGGAGGCGAAGAATAAATTCATGAGCATGCGCAGCACGTGCAGCTTCAATAATTTCTTCACGAGTTGCCTCCGGTTTTCCGTAAGCAATATTTTCAGCTATTGTTCCAAAAAATAAAAATGGCTCCTGAAGAACTAAACCAATGCGCTTACGGTAGTCAGCAATTCGGATACTACGAATATCGCGTCCATCCAATGTAATAGAGCCAGCACTCACATCGTAGAAACGGCAAATCAAGTTCACGAGAGTACTCTTGCCAGAGCCACTGTGTCCAACTAGGCCAATCATCTCACCAGGAGCAATATCCAGATCAATGCCTTTAGAGACGGCACGATTGCCATAGCGGAAACCCACGCCCCGTAGAGAAATTCGGCCCCGAGTATCACCTAAAGGCGCCGGGTTGATGGGCTCGGGAACACTGGAGACATGATCCAAGATATCAAAAATACGCTTAGCGCCAGCAGCGGCTTTTTGCGTATGCGAAACGATGCGACTCATTGAATCAAGTCGAATATAGAACCGTCCAATGTAGGCAAGGAATGCGATGAGCACGCCAACAGTCACCTTTTGATGTGCCACCTGCCAAATACCAAAACCCCATACCACCAAGAGACCCGTCTCGGTTAAGAGGGTGACTGTTGGAGAAAATAATCCCCATACACGATTGACGCGATCATTAATTTGTAAGTTGTGTTTATTGGAATCAACAAAACGTTTCAGCTCGCGATCTTCCTGAGCAAATGCTTTGACTACCCGAATACCCGGAATCGTGTCAGCCAAGATATTGGTTACTTCAGACCAAACACGGTCAATCTTTTCAAAACCAAAGCGGAGCTTGTCTCGAACTACATGAATCATCCACACGATAAATGGCAATGGCGCCAAAGTGACCAAGGCAAGCAAAGGATCAATTGACACCAAAATTGCTGCCGTCATGGTGATCATGATGACATCGGTCGCAAAGTCTAAAGCGTAGAGCGATAGAAATACACAAATTCGGTCACTCTCAGCTCCGATACGCGCAATTAAGTCACCCGTTCTTTTACCGCCGAAGTACTCTAAAGACAGCTTCAGTAAATGCTCAAAAGTCGTATTACGTAGATCAGCGCCGATACGTTCACTCACTAATGCAAGTGAATAGGTTTTCCACCAACCGAGGCCCCAAGCAACAATTGCGGCAGCTAAAAGAGCTAGCAAATATTTAGTCGCTAAATCAAAATCAATTGGATTACCCTTTTCATAGGGAATCAATACGTGATCCATTAAAGGCATGGTCAAATACGGTGGAATGAGCGTCGCACCGGTTGAGAGCAAAGTCAGAACAAATCCTAGTAATAGCTCTTTCTTATAGGGGCGCGCAAAACGCCACAACTTCAATAGGATCCAAGTTGATGGAGGTGCATCCTCCTCTGGATCGCATATCGGACAAGCATCTGAATTAGCAGGCTTGGGGCTCAAACAAACTGGGCACACCTGCTTATCGTATTCGGAAACCTCGGGCTCTTGAGTGGCTAGATCGCCCTGCATTAACTGCCTAAAGCTGCTCTGTAGGCGCAATACCTGAGGATTAACAGCCAAGGTGAAATGCCAAAGGCGCAAGAGACTGGTCTCAGACTCCAGCTTCAGGTGTCCAACTCCAGCATGATCTCCATGCAAAAGATGCGCCCCAGAGCTAATGGGCCAGAATTCTGAGTGGGTGCCATCAGCCCAAAAAAGTCCCGCAGGAATCAAGCAAAGCAGACTTTTTTCAAAGCGCATTTCTCCATCAAGATCGAGCTCAACCCAGGCCAGTATTGAGCTCAGGTCTTTTACTGGGGATTGAGGAGCCTCTAAAACGCTAGCCCAATGACTTGGTGAAAGGGGTGTGGATGGAGAAATATCTGGCTTCATTCGTCCTAAAAGTATAGTGGAGCTAGATTCTTTAGATTTATTAACTATGTCAACTTTAGTGGGCTGAAAACCGTTAAATTACAAAACTAGGCTTTTTTATGCATTTTTGCTAATTTTGTGGATTTTCAATAATTATTAGAACTAGAGAGACAGTCCGAAACGTCCCCGCCCTCACTTCTTTAAGCGGCGCCGGCACTCCCCACACCACATATGCCCCAATTACTAGATAAAACCATTGAAATTCTGAGCCACAGACATCTTCGTGGCCCCAATATGTGGAGTTACAACCCAGCGCTTGAGGTATTGATCGATATTGGCGACCTAGAAGACTATCCATCAGACTTAATCCCAGGCTTTTATGATCGTCTGAGCAAGTGCCTTCCCAGCCTGCATGAGCATCGCTGTAGCTACGGAGAGCCTGGTGGATTTTTAAAGCGCGTTGAAGAGGGTACCTGGCCTGGACATATTCTCGAACACCTCACAATCGAATTGCAAAACTTAGCTGGTATTGCAGGCGGCTTTGGCCGAGCTCGCGATGGTGGACGCCGAGGTGTTTATAAAGTCATTGTGAGCGCCACTGAAGAGGCTGTGACATTGCAAGCCTTTCAATTTGCACGCGATCTTCTCCTCACCTTAATTAAAGATAATGGTGATGCGATTGCACAGAGAGAGCAGATCGTTGAAGCCCTTCGTGATATCAGTGATGATCTCTGCCTTGGACCAAGTACTGCATGCATCGTCCATGCTGCAACAGTTCGAGAAATTCCTCACATACGACTATCTAGTGGCAATTTAGTGCAACTGGGTTACGGCTCTAAACAACGACGTATCTGGACAGCGGAAACCGATCAAACCAGCGCTATCGCAGAAACCATCTCGCGTGATAAGGACCTCACTAAGAGCTTACTTGCAAGCGCAGGGGTCCCAACCCCTGAAGGTAGAACTGTTACGAGCCCAGATGATGCCTGGGAAGCTGCGCAAGATATTGGCTTACCTGTCGTTGTAAAACCGATTGATGGCAATCATGGCCGCGGCGTATTCATCAACCTCTACACCCAACAAGAAATTGAAGCGGCTTATGCCGTCGCAATTGAGGAAGGTAGCGAAGTTTTGGTTGAGCGCCACATCATTGGTGACGAACATCGCTTGTTGGTAGTGGGCAATAAAGTAGTAGCAGCCGCCAAGGGTGAAACCGTTTGGATCACTGGTGATGGTAAGCATACCGTTCTTGAACTCATTGAAATTCAGCTGAATTCCGATCCGCGTCGAGGTACAACTGAAGAGCATCCACTCAACCCAGTTCGTATTGATTCAGCCGTTGAGTTAGAACTGGCCCGTCAAAAATTATTGGGCAGCAGTATCCCAAGCATCGACCAACAAGTACTGATTCAGAGTAACGGTAATGTGGCATTCGATGTGACAGATTTAGTTCATCCTGAAGTAGCCTACCAAGTTGCCCTAGCTGCACGCGTAGTAGGATTAGAAATTGCTGGTGTTGACCTCGTCGCCCAGGATATTAGTAAACCGCTAGAGTCACAAAATGCTGCCATCGTTGAAGTGAATGCAGGCCCCGGCTTGTTGATGCACTTAAAACCTGCTAGCGGGAAACCCCAGCCGGTAGGCGAAGAGATTGCAAACCATTTGTTTCCTCCAGGCTACGATTTTAGAATTCCGATTGTTGGCATCAGCGGAAACTGTGGAAGAACCCTAGTTGCTGAAATGGTCGCGCATTTTATTAGACTGACAAATGCACATGTTGGACTCTCTACTAATCATGGCCTTTACTTCGGTAGCCGCACCATCAAGCAAACCTCGCGCTCCCATTGGGAAAATGCACGACGCACCCTACAAAATAGAGCCATTGAAGTTGCTGTCATTGAAAATGACAACTCATCCCTGTTACTAGAAGGTCTTGGGTATGACCAATGCCAAGTTGGCATCGTTCTCAATATTGATCCACTTAAACTCTTTCCCGAACATAACATTTGCGATGAGGATCAGCTATTTAACGTGGTTCGCACACAGGTTGATGTTGTATTACCGACTGGTACCAGCGTATTAAATGCAGATGATTCGATGATTATAAAAATGGCTGAGCTCAGTAAGGGTGAAGTAATGTATTTCTCCCAAGATCCAAGCTCTTCTGTGATAGCTGCCCATCAAGAGCAAAATGGCCGCTCGATCATTGTGGGCCCATCCGTCATCACCCTCAAACAGGGCAAATCAGATAAATTGCTTATCCCCATTCCACCCCTGGTTCAGAATTCAGCTCTTGATTGGGCTCCAAACTTAAGTCTTGCAGCTGCAATTGGGGCTGCTTGGGCTTTGGATATTCCGTTCAACGTTATCGAAGCTGGAGTTGAAACATTCGCCTCCAATTCCAATCCTCCAGTAGGCACTTAATTGGAAATTACTCGTATTCGCATGCTACGCGGCCCAAATTTATGGGGCCGCCACACAACCCTAGAGGCAATTGTTTCTTGCGATGAAACAGAGCGCTCAATCGATTCAATTCCACAGTTTGAAATCAAGATTCGAGAACGCTTTCCTCAATTAGGCAGCATGCGTCGCGGCGGACCGAATGAGAGTCTCTCCCTCGCACACGCTTTAGAATATGCCGCTTTAGGTCTTCAGGCGCAGGCGGGTTGCCCTGTTACCTTCAGCCGTACAGTAGAAACTCTTGATGCAGGTGTATACCAAGTCGTGGTGGAGTACACAGAAGAGGTTGTGGGGCGAATGGCCTTTGACTTTGCTTTTGGACTGATCCAGGCAACCCTTAGTGATGTGCCATTTGATCTAACAGCCGCCCTCTCAGAGTTAGAAGCCTTATATGAAGATGTGCGCTTAGGGCCGAGCACTGGATCTATCGTTGATGCTGCGGTCCAAAGAAATATCCCCTATCGCCGCATGACTGAGGGCAGCATGGTGCAGTTCGGATGGGGTAGTAAGCAAAAGCGTATTCAAGCTGCAGAAACCAGCAATACCAGCGCCATTGCCGAAGCGATTGCACAAGATAAAGAGCTCACGAAGAACCTTCTAGCATCCGCAGGTGTATCTGTTCCAGTTGGTGAAGTAGTGAGGACTGCTGATGATGCTTGGTGCGCGGCCCAAAGAATTGGCGGTCCGATTGTTCTTAAGCCAAAGGATGGCAATCAAGGCAAAGGTGTTGTTGCGAATATCCGAACAGAGGCAGAAGTACGTGCTGGTTTTGTAGTCACGCAAGCCTTTGGTCGAGAAACTATTATTGAGCGCTACCTACCAGGCGCAGACTATCGCTTACTAGTTGTTGGCAATCGTCTCTGTGCTGCTGCACGTCGCGAACCCGCTCAAATAGTTGGCGATGGCAAACATAACATCGCTGAACTGGTAGACCTAGAAAACAAAAATCCATTGCGTGGTGATGGCCATGCAACTGCACTTACAAAGATTCGATTTGATGACATTGCTCTTGCGCACTTAGCTAGCAATAAACTCACTCCACAGTATGTTCCTAAAATTGGTGAACGTGTTCTACTCCGCCATAATGCAAACCTCAGCACTGGCGGGACTGCTACTGATGTAACTGATGACGTTCATCCTGACGTTGCTGCTAGTGCAATTGCTGCCGCACAGATGATTGGGCTAGATATTGCTGGTGTTGATATTCTATGCGAGGCGATTTATAAGCCTTTAGAAGCTCAAGGTGGGGGTATCGTTGAAGTAAATGCTGCTCCAGGCCTGCGGATGCATCTCAAGCCCTCTTATGGAAAAAGCCGCCCCGTTGGTGAGGACATTATTAATATGATGTATCCACCAGGGGAAGATGGTCGCATTCCAGTTGTTGCTGTAACGGGTACCAATGGTAAAACTACGACTGTTCGCCTCATTTCTCATTTACTTAATGAGACTGGCTTACGCGTGGGCATGACCACTACAGATGGTGTTTACATCAATCATCGCCTGATTGATTCGGGTGATTGCAGCGGCCCCAAGAGTGCTCGCAATGTATTAATGCATCCAGATGTCGATGCCGCTGTTCTAGAAACTGCTCGGGGCGGAATGCTACGCGAAGGTCTGGGCTTTGATCGCTGTGAAGTTGCTGTCGTTACCAATATTGGCGAAGGCGATCACCTCGGCCTCAACTACATCAATAGTGTTGAGGAGTTGGCGACACTCAAGAGAGTTGTTGTTCAAAACGTAGCGATAACTGGGGCCGCAGTCCTCAATGCCACTGATCCCATGGTGGTCAAGATGGAGAAGGTCTGTGCTGGCGACGTCATTTTCTTTGCACCAAATCAACACCACCCTGTCATTGCAGCCCATCGTGCCAAAAATAAAAAAGTGATCTATTTTGATGGTGCCAATATTATTTGCTCCAAAGGAGAGTCTACATCCTTACGCTTCCCTGTGAGCGAGATACCACTCACTCAAAATGGTGTTTTAGGCTTTCAAATTGAAAACGTGATGGCTTCAGTTGGTGCTGCTTGGGCTTTAGGCTTAGACGGAGAAAAGATTGCCAGCGGCCTTCGCTCTTTTGAGAGCACTGCTAATGCAGTGCCAGGACGCTTCAATCAATTCCAACACAAAGGCGCTACCGTCATTGCTGACTATGGCCATAACCCAGATGCAATGCGTGCTTTAGCGAGCGCAATCGAGGCGATGAAGCCAAAGCGAAGCCACGTAGTGATTAGCGGCGCCGGCGATCGTCGTGATGAAGATATTCGCGATCTCACTCGCATTCTTGGCAATAGCTTTGATCATGTGATCCTTTATCAAGATCAGTGCCAACGCGGTCGCGAGGATGGGGAGGTACTTCAACTTCTACAAGAGGGTTTAGTGGGTACCAAGAAAGCAAAGCAGGTCAAAGAGATCACCGGCGAATTCCTCGCTATTGATACTGCCCTCAATGATTTATCTGCTGGGGATATCTGCCTGATCCTGATTGATCAGGTTGAAGAGTCTCTGGCCTACCTTAAACAGCAGGTTAAGCCTTAATCATCTGATTTTTTGGGAGACTCCCTAAACTAAAAAAACTCTTGCTATTAGCTTTGCTATCAATGCCTTAGGGCTGAGTATGGTAATGCTGTAATCGCTCGACTTCTTCTTTGGATCCCAACATCACCGAGACACGCTCATGCAACTCAGTGGGAACCATATCCATAATTAATTGGTCCCCATTAGTCGATACGCCGCCAGCCTGCTCCACCAAGAAACTCATAGGGTTTGCTTCATACATCAGGCGTAGCTTTCCTGGCTTATGTGGCTCACGTTGATCCCAGGGATACATAAAGACACCACCACGCGATAAGACACGGTGAACATCGGCAACCATCGATGCAATCCAACGCATATTGAAGTCTTTATCGCGCTCGCCACTCACACCAGCTAGGCACTCATCTACATAGCGACGCACAGGCTCAGCCCAGTGACGCATATTAGACATATTGATAGCAAACTCTTTGGTGGAATGTGAAATCTCTACCGCATGCTTAATTAAGACAAATTCCCCTGTCAACTTATTTAGCGTGAACATCACTACGCCATCGCCCAGCGTTAATGCCATAGTCGTTTGCGGGCCGTAGACAACATAACCCGCAGCCACCTGGTGGCGGCCTGATAATAAGAAATCAGTTGTCTGTAATGGTGCTTTAGGATCTTGCTTCTTAAGAACCGAAAAAATTGTGCCAATAGATACATTCACATCAATATTGGATGAACCATCCAATGGATCAAATAATAGCAAGTAGTCTCCCGTTCCCTGAACAGGGAGCGGCAACTCCATTTCTTCTGAGGCTAAGCCCGCTAGAGACTTGCATCCCTGCACGCCATCAATTAATAGGTCGTTAGCAATCACATCTAACTTTTGCTGAACTTCGCCCTGGACGTTACCAGTTCCAGCAGATCCCAACAAGCCAATCAGGGCGCCTTGAGCAACTTCATGACTTAAAGTCGAGCAGGTATCTGCAACTGCTAATAACAGCTCTTGCAAACCAGCAGGAATATCCCCACCCTTCACTTTGGTGGATGACAAGTATTGCTTAACATTAGTATTGAAGGCACTTGAAGCGGTCAAAAGGATTTTCTCCGTAATAGGTTTATTTCTGAATGAGCTCTATTTTGCCTCGTTCTAGACCAATCAACTGCCCAAGGCCTTAGAAACTACCTCTTTCACATCCGCAGAGAGGGTTTCGGATGCTGCAACCCGCCTTAAGGCTACCAGCATTTGCTCCTGATATACCGGCGCAAACTGACGCCAGCGATCTAATCCTCTAGCCAAACGAGCAGCAATTTGTGGGTTAATTGGGTCTAAAGCAAGTACAGATTCTGCCCAAAATGCATAACCACTACCATCCACTTGATGAAAGCTAGCGGGGTTATTCATGCAAAAAGCATGAATCACACTACGAACACGATTGGGGTTATTCATTTTGAAAGCTTCATGCTGACGCAAACGCTTGACTTCATTCAAGGTGGATTCAGCATTAGCTACTGGTGGTCTACTGGATTGCAATGCAAACCACTTATCAATCACTAGAGCATCATCGGCAAACCGGGTATAAAAGTCAGCCAAGCAAGATGCTGCTGATTTCGATCCATGAATCACCAAACCAGCTAAAGCAGCATATCGGTCAGTCATGTTGTCAGCATTCTGATATTGATTCACCGCCATGGGTGCCCAGATCAATGGATCCGCTTCGAGCAACATACTCAATGCTAGATTTTTTAAAGCACGCTTACCGGCACTTGCTGCATCAGGATTAAAGGTTCCCGGGGTTTGCATCTGCTGATAGAGGGCGGCCCACTCAATGCGTAACTCACTGGCAATAGCGTGACGGAAAGCGCGACGGGAAGCATAGATCTGCTGAGGATCAACACTGGCACACTGCTCATACAAATAAGTCTCCACAGGCAAGGTCAATGCCAGCTCTTTGAAGGCGGGATCTAATTCAGGATCAGTCAAGAGCTTGCGATAAGCCTCGATCAGCGCTTTATCAGGTAAGCGATTACCCAGAATCATTTGCATAGCAAGTTTCTGACCAGCCTCCCAACGATTAAAGGCATCGTCATCACTCGAGAACATAGTCAGTAAATCGGCCTCAGCTTGATCAAAGTCTAAATGAATTGGGGCTGAGAAATTACGATTAATCGACAGCACTGGATGGCTTAACACCTGATCAAATGTCCAAGTCTGCTGACCTTGAGTCAATTCCAGCAAAGTCTCGACCTGATCATCCGAGGTAGTGAGCAAGCGCATCTTCAATGGAATATGAAAAGGCTTGCTATCTTTGTGCGCTATATTTTTTGAAGGACTTTGCGTTAAGGTAACTTGGTATCGCTTTTTATCTGCGTCGTAGGATTCTTCTACCTTGACCATGGGAGTTCCCGCCTGGCTATACCAATGTCTGAACTGAGAAAGGTCGCGGCCATTGGCATCTGCCATAGCAGCCAAAAAATCATCGCAAGTAACCGCTTGACCATCGTGTCGCTTGAAGTAAAGATCCATCCCTTTACGGAAACCCTCAATACCTAAGAGAGTTTGATACATGCGAACGACTTCAGCACCCTTCTCATATACCGTCACGGTATAAAAGTTATTAATCTCTTGATACTCATCTGGCCGAATTGGATGTGCCATTGGGCCAGCATCTTCAGGAAACTGAAGTTGGCGTAATAAACGCACATCCTCAATACGCTTGACTGCCCTGCCAGATTCGCTACCCATTTGATCCGCAGAAAACTCTTGGTCACGGAATACCGTTAAGCCCTCTTTAAGAGAAAGCTGGAACCAATCACGACAAGTTACACGGTTTCCAGTCCAATTATGAAAGTACTCATGAGCCACGACGCTTTCAATATTGGCAAAGTCGGCATCCGTTGCAGTCTCTGCTTGAGCAAGAACATACTTGGTATTAAAAATATTGAGGCCCTTGTTCTCCATGGCGCCCATATTGAAATCACCTACCGCCACAATCATGAAGCGCTCGAGGTCTAGCTCAAGACCGTAGCGTTGCTCATCCCAATGAATAGAGGCAATCAAAGAATCCATCGCATGACGGGTCTTTTTCAAGTCATGAGGCTCCACCCAAATTTGTAATAACTTTTTCGCGCCACTACTAGTGATGATGGTTTCCTCAATACATTCAAGCTTACCGGCCACTAAGGCAAATAAGTAAGATGGCTTTGGAAACGGGTCTTCCCAGACCGCGCTATGCCAGCCATTCGGTAATTTTTCAGTACTGATTAAGTTTCCATTTGATAACAATACTGGATACTCCAGCTCACGAGCACGCAGAGTCACGTGATAACGCGCCATCACATCCGGTCTATCGAGGAAGTAAGTAATCTTTCTAAATCCCTCAGCTTCACACTGGGTAAAGAAATTTCCATTAGAAACATACAGACCCATGAGTGAGGTATTTTTCTCGGGCACACAGACGCAGATAATTTCAACGATGAAGGCATTCTTACCTTCATTTGGCAAGGCATGAATAGTCAGCGCCTCAGGATTCAGCTCAAACTGGCGATGGGCTTCACCATTAATACGCAAACTGACAAACTCAAGCTCATGGCCCTGCAAAACCAGAGGCGCACCATCCACATGGCCCACCCCAGGAAGAACCTCTAGGCGACTCTTCACAATCGTCCTAGCGGGATCTAGAGCAATGTCTAAGTCAACCTTTGAGAAGGTATAAATTGGAGAACGGTATTCGAGCCTGCGAAAGCTCTGTGGCAGATCAGTTTTCATAGGACAATTTTAAGCCCCACGGAAAAATTCAGCCTAACTAAGCCCAAATAAGAGTGGTAATGCCGATCGCGATGAAGCTGATAGCAGCAAGGATATGCACCCACTGAATAGGCAAACGTTTAGTAAATTTTTGCCCAATCCAAACCGCTGGGGCATTAGCCATCATCATCCCCAAAGTGGTGCCAACTGTTACTGAAAAGACATCGGTATATTTGGCGCCCAAGGCGATCGTTGCTATTTGAGTCTTATCACCCATCTCTGCCAAGAAAAAGAGTCCAACTGTCAGCATGAATACTGACAATGCTCTATCAGCCACCCTTGATCCTGCGGCATCATCAATACGATCGGGCACCAAGAGCCAAAGCCCAATTCCCAAGAAGCTTAATCCTAAAATCCATCTCAGAAGATCTGGACTCATGAAAGTCGTAAGCCAATGCCCCAAAAATGCAGCACAAGCATGGTTTGCAATAGTGGCAATGAATATCCCGCCAATAATGGCAAGAGCCTGCTTAGGGTAGCGCGAAGCTAGCATCAAAGAGAGTAATTGGGTTTTATCACCCATCTCAGCAAGTGCAACTACGCCAGTAGAAAGTGCTAATGCAGATAAGTCCATCTGTAGAATGATAGAGGAAAGCTTGGGGACCTAGACCCCCAAGACATAGAATCTAAAAAACCACTGGAAATAACTAGGCTGCTAACAACTCTTCCGCTGGCACAAAATCAATCTTCTGCGCCTTGGCTACTGGCTCGGATGTGATGTTACCTCGGTGAATGCTCAAGCCATTTCGCAGATGATGATCTTGAGATAGCGCCTTTTCCATGCCACTGTTTGCTAAAGCCTCGATGAATGGGTATGTTGCATTCGTCAATGCAAAGGTAGAGGTTCTAGCAACTGCACCGGGCATATTCGCTACACAGTAGTGCAATACACCATCCACAATAAAGGTAGGGTCAGTATGCGTAGTAGGCTTTGATGTCTCAAAACAACCGCCTTGATCAATTGCTACGTCAACCACTACTGCTCCTGTCTTCATTTTGCGCACCATCTCTCTCGTGACTAATTTGGGTGCTGCGGCGCCAGGCAAGAGTACGGCACCAATGACAACATCTGCCTCGCAAACCTCCAACTCCACCAAAAGTGGATCGGCATAAAAGGTTCTAACGCGATTACCGTAAAGCGTATCGATCTGCCTTAAGCAGTCAATATTACGATCAAAAATGCATACATCCGCACCCATACCAACGGCCATTTGCAAGGCATTCCGTCCAACCACTCCAGCGCCTAAGATCACTACCCTTGCAGGCGCAACACCAGGAACACCCGCCATCAAGATACCCAATCCCCCATTGGTTTTCTCAAGATGGGTGGCGGCTGCTTGAATAGACATTCTGCCTGCAACCTCACTCATCGGAGCTAAAAGAGGGAGAGTTCCATTAAAAGATGTGACTGTCTCATAAGCAATGCAGCTGGCGCCTGATGCAAGCAATGCTTTTGTTTGCTGCGGATCTGGCGCTAGATGCAAATAGGTAAAAAGGATTTGGTCTTCGCGCAACATAGCACACTCCTGTGGCTGAGGCTCCTTCACTTTCACCACCATCTCCGCTTTCGCAAACACTTCGGCAGCACTATTAATTAAAGTGGCGCCAGCTAAACGATAGGACTCATCGCTCAAGCCAATTTGCTCGCCCGCTCCACGCTGAACCAGAATGGAATGACCTCGCTTACATAAGCCTCTGACATTACCAGGGGTTAGGCCAACACGAAATTCATTATTTTTTACTTCTTGAGGTACGCCAACAATCATTTATGTCTCCTTATTTGAATTCACGACTCAGTTTTGTTTTGCGATGCAAGCCAACGATGTAGAACATGGCGAGATACACACCTAATAAGCACGGACCTAAGACCAGTGCAATCCGCGCATCCTCATGAAATCCCATCAACACGACTACCAAAGTAATAAATGCCAATGCGAACCACGATGAATAGGGCCACCAGGGTGTGCGATATGCCAACTCAGCAACCTGGACCCTGGTAAGTGAACGACGAAACTGAATTTGTGTGAACAAAATAGCAATCCACACCATCAAGCCAATGAAGGTAACTGCCGCCATGACGTATTGAAACGCCTTATCTGGAACAAAATAGTTCAGCACGACACCAGTCATACAAACCGCCACTGTCGCCATCACTGCACGATGGGGAACGCCATACTTCGATAGCTTGGCAAATGGTGATGGCGCATAACCATTGACTGACAGCGCATATAAGAGTCTTCCGCCACTAAAGATGCCAGCGTTACAGGATGACAAGGCAGCGGTAATTACTACAAAGTTAATAATTCCAGCAGCCTCACGTAACCCTATTCGCTCAAACATCACCACGAATGGACTACCTTGTTGGCCAACCTCATTCCAAGGAAAGATCGCTAAGATGACGAGGATCGCGCCCATATAAAAGATTAAGATGCGCCACGCTAATGAATCAATTGCCATCGGAATGGTTTTGCGAGGATTCTCTGCCTCACCAGCAGATAAGCCAATCATTTCAATACCAACGTAAGCAAATAAAACCATCTGCAAAGACAGTAGCATTCCACTAATACCGTTTGGAAAGAAGCCTCCGTGTTTCCATAAGTTACTCAAGCCAATGGGATTCCAGTCATTTGTGAAACCAAAGAGAATGACTGAGCCACCTAATGCGATCATGGCAATGATGGCAACAACCTTGATCAGAGCAAACCAAAACTCAAATTCACCAAAGACCTTAACCGCAATGAGATTTATCAGACCCATCATCAGAATAGAAGATAAGGCCCATATCCACTGAGGTGTTTCAGGAAACCAAATGCCCATGTAAATACCAACAGCAGTGACTTCGGCAATGCCAACAACTACCCAGTAAGTCCAATAACCCCAGCCGACCATATAACCTGCAAGCGGGCCAACATACGTATTGGCATATGCCGCAAATGAACCTGCGACTGGTTCATGTACCGCCATCTCGCCTAAGGTGCGAAGCACAATGAAGGCGACAATGCCAGCCAATAGATATCCCAACAAGATTGAAGGTCCCGCGATTTGAATCGCACTTGCCGAGCCTAGAAATAATCCAACACCGATAGTAGATCCCAAAGCCATGAGGCGAATGTGCCGCACTTTGAGGTGGCGTTGTAAACCAGTTTGTTCAGTCTGCAAAAGAGACCTCCTTTCAATTTGCCGTTGGTAAGTCACCAACGAGGCAAAGTCTATGGAGGACTGCGCTTCTACACTAGAGGATAAAAATGCCTAAAGTTCTAAAACAAATAAATATGATGCCCAAGAATTGAACTAAGCAAGTAAGCATCTGCTTGAGAGGAAATTAATTAATTTTGGATGACATCAGAATCCGTAATTTCCTACAGGGATTCCCCTAGGGATTTATTGATAGATTTTGGGGAATGACTTGCTGAGCAGCAATAAGATTTAACACTTCGGCAGCCGCAGCAAAACCACACGCCGCAGTCACCATGACTGTTGATCCGTACCCCGAGCATGCAAGACCGCCACTGGCAACCCCAGCTCGAGGCTCATGAGAGTAAATCGCTCGAATACCAATTTTTCTCTTTAGATTTCTTGAGAAGCCATGATCCTGCCTCAGGCCTTGACGCACCTTTGCCAGTAAGGCATCTTGCTCGGTTCGAGAAAGATCGTCGCAGCGCACAGAAGTAGGATCTGATTTTCCGCCAGCTGCGCCACACATCACTAACGCACGTTGATTTTTATTTGCCCAAACTGCTAAAGCAATTTTGGTTTGCACCGAATCAGTTGCATCCAAAATAATCGCATTGTCTGGAATTAAAGTATCTAGATTTTCTGGCTCCAAAAACGCATCATGCATGGTAAGCGTAATCTCAGGATTGATTTGGCGGATGCGATTGGTCATGACTTGTACTTTTGCCTTGCCGTACTCACCCTCTAAGGCATGTAACTGACGGTTGGTATTGCTTTCCGCAATATGATCAAAATCGATGAGAACGAGATGGCCAATCGCTGTGCGCGCCAGAGCTTCCGCAGCCCAAGAGCCAACCCCACCCAAGCCTGCAACAACAACAGTAGCATGTCGAAAACGTTCGCGAAGTTCCGGGCCATATAAGCGTGATACACCTCCAAAACGACGCTCGTCGAAACTTTGCTCCATTAGGTCTGAACAACAGTAAAGCTATCACGCTTTACCTTAATCATGTTAGTGCCTTCAATCCGAATGAGATTGGTGGGGGCCAGTCGGGATGGCGAATGAATATCTCCCTCGTTATATACATAAACTTCCCCAGGCGTTAGTGTATAAGCGCGTGAGGCCCGAACTTTTCCTGAGTTATCACCTTGAGGTTTCTCGATCAACTCATAATCGGTCATCTGAGTTTCTCCATCAGCTTGACCATAGATAGCCCATGAGTGAGCGTGATCATGCGGGCCAGAAGTTTTGGGGCCTTTGTAGGAATGCGCCAAAATGCAGAAACCTAAATCAGGGTCCTCATAAAGCAACTCGCGCTCCCCTGCATTCGGCAAAAAATATCCTTGCAAGGTTTGACGATCAGCCAAGAATTGCTTTAATAATTCAGCCACACGAACCCTTCCAGATGGGCTGTTATCCTGCTGCAAAATGGTACGGCATTGAAGGGCAAATTGGTTGAGATCTAAATTCAAGACATATTCTCCTGTAAATGAGTATCTACTATATTTCCATTCTACAAGAGCCCCTTTAATGCCGTTTGATTAAGGGGTATCAGAGATCTGGACCATAAAAACTAACGCCAATTTCCCTGTCAATAGATTCATTTGGGTTATGCTTAAATCATGACAAGTAATGCATCTATTGCCCAACTCCGTAAAAATTACACCTTTGGCCAGCTTTTGGAGGCTGAACTTGCTCCCAACCCGCTCTCCTTTTTTCAAATCTGGTTTGACCAGGCTGTAAAAGCGGAGTGTCCAGAACCGAACTCCATGACCTTGGCGACTGCAGATGCTGCAGGAAATCCATCAGCTCGCATCGTATTACTCAAAGGAGCTGATGAGGCTGGTTTTACCTTCTTCACTAATTACGAAAGTCAAAAGGGTAAAGAGTTAGCTGTTCGGCCTCATGCTGCATTGTTATTTCACTGGCATGAGCTAGAACGTCAGGTTCGAATTAAAGGAACGGTTGACCGCGTCAGCTCTGATGAGAGTGATGCATATTTCAATTCCCGCCCAGCAGCCTCTCGAATTGGAGCCTGGGCTTCACCACAAAGCGCTGAGATTCCAAATCGCGAATTTCTTGAAGAAGCTGAGAAGCGCTTCTCAGCCGAATTTGGCGATAAGCCACCAAGACCAGCGCATTGGGGTGGTTATCGCCTACATCCTACTGAAATTGAATTCTGGCAAGGTCGCCCTTCCCGCCTTCATGACCGCATTCACTATCAACTTGAAGGTGATCAATGGCGTATTACTCGCTTGGCGCCCTAAGAAATTGGGTGAGGAGTTCGCTGACTAGGTTATCGAAACTCTGGGGCAATGAGCGATTGAAACTTTGCCCTGAATTTTGCTAATTTAGGTGCGACTACTGCCATGCAGTATCCCTGTCCTGGATGCTGACGAAAATAATTCTGGTGATAATCCTCGGCCGGGTAAATAACAGGCGCAGCATCAACTTGAGTCACTACTGGACTAGAGTAAATCCCCGCTGCCTCCAATTCCTGAATAATCTCATGTGCTGCAATATTTTGACTTTCGCTATGCGTAAAAATCACTGAACGATATTGGGTGCCATGGTCATTGCCTTGATAGTTCAGAGTAGTTGGATCATGAATGACAAAAAAGATTTCCAATAAATCACGGTATGTCACTACAGCTGCATCAAAATAAACGTCAACGATTTCCGCGTGACCTGTTTGGCCTGAACAAATAGACTCATAGTCAGGGTTTAGCGTTTCCCCGCCCGCATAGCCTGAAACTACCGCACTCACACCCTTGATTTGCTGGTAGACCGCTTCTAAGCACCAGAAACAGCCACCGCCTAAAGTAGCTCGCTCAAGGGTTGCTTGGTTTTTATCGATGTTTTCGCTCATACCTTTATCCTAATGCCTTATTCAATCATTTGCTTGACCAATAAAAATTCATGTCGATAAATCGCTTCACACTCCAGTTAGATGAAATTAAGGCAGCTTATGCTGCAGAACCCAACCCTAGCTTAGAGCTTCGTCTTGAACGGATTGGGCGTATCGAGCAAATGATCTTAGCCAATGAAGAAAAAATCTGCAAAGTTTTAGCCGCTGACTTCGGCACTCGGCACTCGGTTGAAAGTCGACTCCTAGAATTTCAGATGATTTATCAGGCCTGTAGCCATGTTCGCAAGCACCTTAAAGAGTGGATGAAGCCTCAGCTAGTAACTACATCAGCTTTCTTGGGCTCATCTCATGCCTGGACACAAATGCAATCTTTGGGCGTTGTGGGCATTATGAGCCCCTGGAATTATCCAGTGCAACTGGCTTTAGTTCCAGCCATTGCTGCTTTTGCAGCTGGTAATCGTGTCTGGCTCAAACCATCAGAGAGAAGTTCACGTACATCTGGGTTCTTGGCAATATTGATCCAAGAATATTTTCACCCGAGTGAATTTTGCGTTAGCGTTGGCGGCAATGAAGTTGCGGAATCTTTTGCTGCGCTGCCATTTGATCACCTCTTTTTTACAGGCTCAGGAGAAATTGGCAAGAAAGTAATGCGTGCAGCAGCAGATCACCTAACTCCGGTTACTCTTGAGCTGGGCGGTAAATCCCCGGCGATTGTTGATCCCTCAGCAAAACTCCAAGACGCTGCCGCTAGCATTGCTTACGGGAAGCTAGTAAACGGCGGGCAAACCTGTATTGCACCTGACTACGTAATAGTACATGCAAGTGATTGCGAGGCATTTGTTCAAGAATTACAAAAAGCGTCCCAGAAACAATTCTCCAATCCAACAGAATTGACTGGTGCGATTGATGAACGCCAACTAACGCGCTGGCATCAACTGGTTCAAGATGCAGTAGATCGTGGAGCACAAGCAATTCCACTAATTCAGTCCCCTGCTAATACCGTAATACCATTCACCCCGGTAGCACTCTTAAATGTTTCTGAAGATGCGCTCATCATGCAGGAGGAAATATTTGGCCCCATTCTCCCAATCATAGTAATTAATGACGTAGATTCCATCATCCGCTATATCAATAGTCGTCCGACACCACTAGCACTCTACTGGTTTGGTAAGAGCAAAGATGTGATGAAGCAAATACTCAGCGAGACTCGCTCTGGTGGGGTAACAATTAATGACACGCTACTTCATATAGCGGTAGAGGATTTACCTTTTGGCGGTATTGGCCCAAGTGGTATGGGCGCTTACCATGGTAAGGCAGGTTTTGACGCATTTAGTCATCGCAAATCGGTCCTGGAAGTGCGGGGTCTATTTGGTTTTAATTTCTTGCGCGGTACAACATTAGCGAGACCACCTTATGGCAAAGGTGTTGAACGCGTACTGCGTTGGATTAAATAATTACTGACCGAGATCTGCAATTAGAGCAAAAGCTTGCCAGCAAATGCAATTAAGAGTACGCCAACAATCAGCCAAAGAGCTGCGGCGTAATGCGGATGTGTTTTAAAAAAGCTCAGAAAAAATTGTCCTGTAAAAATCAGGCCTGCTAAATAGCTCATGCTTATCGCCTGCAACACTAAAGCTAAATACAAAATAGTATGTCCCGGCTTCGCATACCCCGGCTGAATAAATTGCGCAAAAAATGATACAAAGAAAAAGATTGCCTTAGGATTGGTTAAGGATAAAGTCAGCGCAACCAAGAATGGATGCAGGGTATTTAAATAATGCGCACTGCCATCCTCCGCAACAAAGAGTTGGGCACCACGCCAACGAACAAGACCACCTCGAATAAAACCATAGCCCATCCAAGCTAAATAGGCAGCACCAAGTATGCGTATGAGATTAAATATCGATGGCGATGATTGCAGTAAAGATGCCGCCCCTAAGGCAACAGCCATCATGAGGATGGCATCGCCAATAAAGATGCCTAATGATGCTAAAACTCCCGCACGCCAACCTTTAAGGCCAGCAATCGTCAGTACATAAAGAGAATTCGGACCCGGAAAAAGGATGACAAAAATGACGCCAACGAAATAGGTTGGGAAATCGACAATACCCACGCTCGCAGGCGAAATAAACCAGTCCATCACCACATCATAGTTAAATTCGGGAAAACCCTTGTAATTAGCTTCTTAAAATGCCATAATGAATGGCTTTTTAAAGCAATTTGATTCATCGCCCCCCAGCTATATTTCAGCGCATCGTTTAGAAGTCATAAACACCGAAGTTACCAAAACGCGCTGCCGCCTGTCTGATGGTCGATGCCTTTGACCATCACACTCAGTAAAAAACAACGAGTGTATACACGGAGACATCCCTTGATAGGGATGTGTAATAGCATGACTTTTTCTAAAGAAACCAATCCCGCTGGAAATGATTTCCAGTCTTTCGCCCTCGCGGCGGCACTCCTTAAAAACGTTGCTGAACTGGGTTATACCCAAGCTACCGAAGTGCAAGCGCAGGTTATTCCTGCTGCTCTCGCTGGCGGTGACTTATTAGTCAGCAGCCAAACTGGTAGCGGTAAAACTGCTGCCTTTTTACTACCTTTAATCAATCAGCTTATCGAAGATAACCCTAACGGCTCACCTGTACCAGGCCGCGCACAACCTAAAGTGTTGGTGCTCTGCCCTACTCGCGAATTAGCCCAACAGGTTGCCGCAGATGCAGTGAACTTAGTTCGTGGCATGAAAGGTATCCGTATTGCAACCGTCATGGGTGGCATGCCTTACGGCAAGCAAATCCAAGCCCTGAAAGGCGCATTGTTAGTTGTGGCAACACCTGGTCGCTTACTCGACCTGACTGATAGCAAAGCAATTCGCTTGGATGATGTCAAACAACTCGTTATCGATGAAGCCGATCGCATGCTCGACATGGGATTTGCTGATGATCTTGAGGCGATTGACAAGCGTTGCGCTGGTCGTACTCAAACCTTGATGTTCTCTGCAACTTTTGCACCAAAGATTATGTCCTTGGCCAATGAGTTGACTACTAACGCTAAGCGCATTGAACTTGCCCATGCAGGTGAAAAGCACGCAAATATCGAGCAGAAGCTCCATTGGGCTGACAGCATGTCACACAAGCATAAATTGCTCGAGCACATTTTGGCTGATGCCTCTTTGGATCAAGCAGTTGTGTTTGCAAGCACTCAAGTTGAAAGTGAAAAAATTGCCGATACATTGCGTGCTAATGGCTACGAAGCTAGCGCCTTACACGGTGCAATGCCTCAGGCTGTTCGTATGCGCCGTCTTGAGTCTCTTCGTAAGGGTCATACCAAGATTTTAGTTGCGACTGACGTAGCGGCTCGCGGTATCGATGTGCCACGTATTAGTCACGTGATTAACTTTGGCCTTCCAATGAAACCAGAGGACTACACCCATCGCATCGGCCGTACCGGTCGCGCTGGTCGTAATGGTGTTGCTATTACTTTAGTTGAACATCGTGATCGTGCCAAGATCCGTAATATCGAACGCTTTACACAGCAAGACATCGTGGCCTCAGTCATTGCTGGCCTTGAGCCACAAGCAAAGCCTAGCTTTGGTGGTGGCGGCGGTCGCCCAGGTGGCGGTCGCTCTGGTGGTGGATTTGGTGGCGGCAATCGTTCTGGTGGCGGTGGCGGTCGTTATGGTTCTGGTGCTCGTTCAGAGTCTCGTTCTGGTGGCGGCGGTGGCAATCGCTCCGGTAACCATTTTGAATCTCGCTCTAGCGATTCACGCCCAGTTGGCGACTCACGTCCGGCTGGTGCCAATCGCTTTGCCGATTCACGTCCTGCACGCTCCGCTGATTCGCGTCCTGCGCGTTCTGCTGATTCACGTCCTGCACGTTCTGGAGATTCACGTCCATCTGCTGGTCCACGTTTTGCTAAACCCAAAACTGGTGGTCAACGCAGAAGCTTTAGCGGTAACTAAAAATGCTTCACCGTCGTCGTCTCCGTTCTGCATGGAATCGAGTCGATTCCGGTGAATTACATCAAGCGCCACGTAAGTGGCAGCCTTGGCTTAGCGATACCGGTTCTTTAACCCAAAAAATTGAACGTGTTATTGGACAAAAACTAGAAGTACTAGTTTTGCGAGATTGCCGGCAAAATCTAAATAGCGACGAGAGTCGCTATTTTCATTTCAAGATCAAACGTTGTCGCGTCCGAGAGGTATTACTTTGTACCAATGGCATTCCACTGGTCATGGCACATAGCATCATCCCCACAACTAGCTCAAGCGGTAGCAACCATGAAATTCTACGTTTAGGCAGGAAACCATTGGGGGCCGTACTTTTCGCCAAAACGCGCATGCACTCTAAAAAGAAATCACCGCGAGAGATTGCTCGCCTAGATAAACAGAGTGCCTTGTGG
Organism: Polynucleobacter sp. UK-Mo-2m-Kol15; assembly: GCF_018881505.1. GTDB lineage: Bacteria > Pseudomonadota > Gammaproteobacteria > Burkholderiales > Burkholderiaceae > Polynucleobacter. Next base: position 1,895,643 of record NZ_JACVQC010000001.1, read on the forward strand.
AAAAAATGTTTTCATCAATATCCAGACCTACCGCCTGTCAGTTGGGCAAGGCGGACACTCTATCAACTTCAGGGGCGCCCACTCTTAGTGAGCGAAGTATTTCTTCCGGCCCTACTAAACTATCCCAGCAATTAAGCAGATAGCCAAGCTTGCGATGCGGCAATCAAAGCCTCATCTCCAGACGCACAAGTAAGCACTTCACCAAAACCAATTTGTTCGGCGGCATCAGCAATATTGTGATGGGGGCAAATGGCTGTTGCAAGATCAAGTGGTAATTTTGCTTGACCCAAATAACGCACTGCCTCAGATGAGGTGAGGAGCCAAAGAGATTTAGAAAAATCCATCTCATGCACTTCACTCCAGGCAGGGCTATTCAGATCCAAAGGTACACGGGTATAGACTGAAAATGCTTCAACTTTCGCGCCAACATGCTTTAAGGTTTCTGCTAACCAATCACGGCCACCCTCACCCTTGAAAATAATCACCCGCTTCGAAGACCAATCCCAGTTCAGCTTTTGCAATTCAGCCCATAAGCCCTCGGAGTCCCATTGAGCATTGCTCTGGGGAAGAATCACTTTCGTGGGTGTGGACTCAATACCGACACCATGATTTTCGAGGGCTGCCATGCTGCTACCCCCCATGACTCCAACCGGCAAAGGTTTATCAGATAAATCTTGCCAAGATTGCTCCAGTAAACGCATCGTGCATTCAATTGCATTCGGACTCACAAAAACTGCCAAGTCTGCAGTTTTCAGAGCTGCAGTTATTTGCCCCAATAAAACATCATCGCCCTTTGGGGCAATTGTGAGAAGAGGTAAAGAAATAATCTGAGGCGAGGTTTCTGAAGTAAATCCACTTTTAAGCAAGCTTGTCAGTAACGCTTCTGATAAATGACGTGCCTGACCACTTGGACGAGTAATGACAATAGTCTTATTTCTCATTAAATCTTACTTCGGCAAACCATTCGGCAATAAACGCTCAGCGCCTTGAGAAATTAAATCCTGAGCAACTGAAAGACCTAATGCTTCAGCATCTTCCAAGCTCTTAACAGGGCCTTGAGCGGAAGCTAGGCAACTGGCAGTGCCATCGACACTAGCAACAAAAGATCGGATATTCATATGATCTTTGTCCCATGTAGCGTAGGCAGCCAAAGGCACCTCACAAGAACCGCCTAGTTGACGTGACACCATACGCTCGGCAGTGACAGCATAGAGGGTTGGCAAATCGTTCAGTGGAGCAAGCCAACTTTTAATATTGGGGTGCTTGCTAAGGGTTTCAATACCTAGTGCACCCTGTCCAGCAGCCGGCGTATAAGGATCAATTGGCAACAAGGCACGAATACGACTACCTAGACCCAATCGCTTGAGGCCGGCAGCAGCCAAAATGATGGCCTGATATTCGCCACGATCCAGCTTGCCCATACGGGTATCTAAATTACCTCGCAAAGGTTGAATCACTAGATGTGGGAACTTAGCCCTCAATACCGACTCGCGTCGCAAGCTAGAAGTACCTACTATGGCACCTTTTGGCAGGTCGTCGAGGCTGGCGTAATCATTTGAGACAAAAGCATCATGCGCATCTTCTCGCGCCATCACGCAAGATAAATCAAAGCCCTCTGGCATGACCATAGGTACATCTTTAAGGGAATGTACCGCCAAATCAGCTCGACCATCCTCTAGGGCGGTTTCGAGCTCCTTCACGAATAAGCCCTTACCCCCCACTTTAGAGAGGGCTTTATCCAGTATTTGGTCGCCCCGGGTGGTCATACCCAGAATCTGCACGTCGCAGGCTGGGTAAAGCTTTTTGAGGCAATCTCGAACATGTTCAGCCTGCCACATAGCAAGACGACTCTCGCGAGAGGCGATTACTAGGCGCTCAGGGGCAGCAAGGATGGGGGATGTAGGGCTAGAAATAGGGGTTTGTGACATAACATTTAAAATAATCAAAGATTTACACCAATATACTGCGTTTATGAGCTCATCAAAAAATTCCCTTTCCAACAAAGCCCAAGCTTGGTCGGCCCGTTTTAACGAACCTGTTGACGAACTAGTTCAACGTTATACCGCCTCTATCGGCTTTGATCAACGGTTTGCTTTAGTCGATATAGCTGGATCTTTGGCTCACGCTGAAATGCTGGCTACCCAAAAGATTATTAGCGCACAAGATTTGGCCGATATTCAACGGGGTATGGCGCAGATTAAAGGTGAAATCGAAGCTGGGGGGTTCAACTGGCAACTCGCCTTAGAGGATGTGCATCTCAATATTGAAGCGCGCCTAACCGAATTGGTTGGCGATGCCGGCAAGCGCCTACATACCGGCCGCTCACGCAATGACCAAGTAGCCACTGATTTGCGTCTGTGGCTGCGTGGGAGCGTTGATCAAATCGCAGCGACCCTCAAAACCCTACGTATCGCCCTGCTTGACCTTGCAGAGACCCACTCTGCCACGATCATGCCTGGCCATACTCACCTACAGGTTGCTCAGCCAATCACTTTTGGCCATCACTTGATGGCCTATTACGAAATGTTTAGTCGTGATGCGAGTCGCTTAACCGATTTACGCGCCCGCTTTAATCGCTTGCCTTTAGGTGCTGCAGCATTGGCTGGCACAACCTATCCAATCGATCGCGAGCAAGTTGCCAAGATTCTGGGTTTTGATGGCATCTGTAACAACTCTCTAGATGCGGTATCTGATCGTGACTTCGCAATCGAGTTCTGTGCATTTGCATCGATCTTGATGATGCATGTGTCACGCCTATCTGAAGAGCTGGTGTTGTGGCTGAGCCCACGCTTTGGTTTTATTGACTTGCCAGACCGTTTCTGTACCGGCAGCTCAATCATGCCGCAGAAAAAGAACCCGGATGTGCCAGAGTTAGCTCGTGGCAAAACTGGTCGCGTTTATGGCGACTTGATTTCTTTATTAACTTTGATGAAGAGCCAACCATTAGCCTACAACAAAGATAATCAGGAGGACAAAGAGCCTTTATTTGATGCTGTTGACACCGTACAAGATACTTTGCGCATCTTCGCTGATATGGTTCCACATATCCAGGTTAAAGCCGATGTCATGAAGGCGGCAGCTGAAGAAGGTTTTGCAACTGCTACCGACTTAGCTGATTACTTAGTTAAGAAAGGTTTGGCTTTCCGGGACGCTCATGAAGCGGTAGCCCATGCGGTAAAAGCTTGCGTAGGACGCAACTGCATGCTCACTGACCTCACGCTCCCTGAACTGCGCTTTGCCTGCGGCCTAGATAATCGCCCTGAGTTAATGGGTGATGATGTCTTTGCTCTACTGACTGTAGATGGCTCAGTCAACTCTCGCCAACATGCTGGTGGCACTGCTCCGACGCAAGTGCTTGCTGCAATCAAACGGGGTCGCGCAGATCTCTAGACCACATGGGCTTTTGGGGAACACTCTCAACGGGAATTGACCGAATAAATCAATTCCTGGGCAAGATAGCCAGCATCATGATCCTACTGTCTTGCGTAGTGTCAGCTGCTAATGCAGTACTTCGTTACAGTCTAGACATGAGCAACAACTGGCCTCTGGAATTACAGTGGTATCTATTTGCTGCTGCCGTAATGATTGGTGCTGCTTACACCCTCAAATGCAATGAACATGTTCGAGTGGACGTAATTTACTCACAACTTTCTGAGCATGGACGTCTTTATGTAGATCTCTTTGGTTTGATGGTTTTTTTAATGCCAGCCTGTATTCTTTTTGCCTGGTTATCCTGGACCACCCTGTTTTACCCCTCATGGCTAGTCTCAGAGCGCTCTCTCAATGCAGGTGGCTTATCACGCTACCCCATTAAATTTATTGTGCCATTTGGCTTCTTCATGCTGAGCCTTCAAGGCTTATCGGAAATTATTAAACGCATTGGCGCCCTCAAAGGTAAAGAAACATTACCCGCTGCCGATCTCTATTATGAAAAGCCCCTGCAATGATTCCGCTTGAATGGATGCCACCGCTGATGTTTGGCGGGCTCATTGTATTTATGTTGATCGGATTTCCGGTGGCCTTTTCTTTGATGGCTGCAGGATTATTCTTTGCTGGTATTGCGATTAGTGAAAACTTCTTTGGCATGCCTTTTCTGCAAGCCATCCCACAGCGCATTTTTGGTAGCGTCCTCGCTAACGACTTACTTCTCGCAATCCCCTTCTTTACATTCATGGGCGCTATTCTGGAGCGCTGCGGCCTTGCAGAAGAAATGCTGGATTCGATGGGGCAGCTCTTTGGGCGTATTCGAGGCGGTCTTGGCTACTCAGTAATTATTGTGGGCTTCATACTGGGGGCAATCACCGGTACAGTGGCTGCTCAAGTGATCGCTATGGCGATGATTTCCTTGCCAGTCATGATGCGTTATGGCTACAACATGCGCTACGCTACGGGCGTTTTAGCAGCTTCTGGGACTATTACCCAACTCGTTCCACCTTCCTTAGTGTTAATTGTGCTGGCTGATCAGTTAAAAACCCAAAGTGGTAGTGCAGATGTGGGCAGTATGTATCTGGGCGCCTGGGGCCCATCACTCTTACAAATTGGTCTTTTTGCCCTCTACACATTCTTCCTTTCTCGTCTTAAACCCGACTACCTGCCCGCTGCCCCAGTAAATGAACTCACCCTCAAAGGCTGGGCGCTGTGGAAAAAATGCCTCATAGGAATTATCCCCTCGGCTGTCCTGATCTTCTTGGTACTGGGAACCATCATGACTGGTATCGCCACTCCAACCGAGTCTGGTGCCATGGGCGCAATAGGTGCATTGCTCCTTGCCTGGATTCGTAGGGCAAGCATACCTAATCTCAAGGAATTAATACAACAGGCCTATCAAAACACGATGCGCATTACCGCCATGGTGGTGTTCATTTTGATTGGTTCGACTTGCTTCTCAGTGGTCTTTCAGGGTGTTGATGGCGGTCACTGGGTGGAGGAGTTATTTTCCAATCTTCCAGGTGGCTGGGTTGGATTCCTGGTGGTCGTTAATTTATTTGTATTCTTCTTGGCATTCTTCTTAGACTTTTTTGAGATTGCATTCATCGTTGTGCCGCTACTTGCACCAGTCGCAGTCAAACTACTCGCACCAGTACTGCTCGCCTCCATGAACGGCAACCCCCAAGCTGCTGCCAGCGCGGCACTAGTATGGTTTGGTGTGATGCTCTGCGTCAATATGCAAACTTCATTTATGCATCCGCCCTTTGGATTTGCACTGTTTTACCTCCGTGGGGTTGCGCCTAAAGAAGTCAAGAGTAGTGACATTTATTGGGGGGCCTTACCTTGGGTTGCCCTGCAACTCATCATGGTGGTTTTAGTGGCCGCATTCCCAGCACTAGTAACCACATTCTTGGATAAACCTGCTGCCATAGCAGAAAGTCAGGACTTTAATTTCACTGGGGGTGATGAGACCAAATCGGAAGAATCATCCAGCAAGGCAGATGAAGATGCGCCTGCAGTCTTTCAGTTAGACAAACCCGGTAAATAAAAAACCACCCGTAGGTGGTTTTTTATGAAGTAGATATTCCTTACAAAGTAATATCTGGCTCTTGTCTTACGCAATCCACATAGTACTCGCTACGTCCATCAATATCCGCTTTGACTAAGCCATGGATGTCCGTTTCAAAGCCTGGGAACTGCTCATTAAAGTCACGGGCAAAGTAGAGATAGTCAATGATGCGTTTGTTAAAACGCTCACCCGGAATGAGCAACGGAATGCCTGGAGGATATGGGGTTACCAACATTGCTGTGATGCGGTCTTCAAGTTGATCCAAGGGAACACGATCCACTTTCTTATGCGCCATCTTTGCCCAAGCCTCTGAAGGCATCATGGCTGGCACCATGTCTGAGGTATACATCTCAGTAGTCATGCGGGCCACGTTACGACCCTTGTAAAACTCATGAATCTGCTGACAGATATCTTTGAGGCCAACACGCTCATAGCGAGGATGTTTAGTAACAAACTCTGGTAACACTTTCCATAGGGGAGCGTTCTTATCAAAGTGGTCTTTAAATTGTTGCAGCTCCGTTACCAAGGTATTCCAACGACCCTTAGTGATACCGATAGTAAACATGATGAAGAAGGAGTACAGACCGCACTTCTCTACGATCACGCCGTGCTCGGCTAAATACTTTGTCACGATGCTTGCTGGGATACCCATAGAGCCGAAGTTGCCTTCGATGTCTAAACCAGGCGTCACCACAGTCGCCTTAATGGGATCGAGCATGTTGAAGTCTTGGGCAACCTTGCCAAAATCATGCCAGTTCGCATTAGGCTCCAGAATCCAATCTGAACGCTCACCAATACCTTCATCAGCCAAATGATCTGGACCCCAAACCTTGAACCACCAATCTGCCCCGAACTTATCATCCACTTCACGCATCGCGCGACGGAAATCCATCGCCTCAGCAATCGACTCTTCAACTAGGGTAGTACCACCAGGAGACTCCATCATGGCAGCAGACACATCGCAAGAAGCAATGATGGCGTACTGCGGGCTGGTAGAGGTATGCATCAAATAGGCTTCATTGAAGCAATCACGATCCAACTTAGTATCTTCGGCATCCTGCACTAAGACCTGTGAAGCTTGCGAGAGACCAGCCAATAGCTTATGGGTTGATTGTGTGGCAAACATCAAACTCTTCTTAGTGCGCTTTCGATCAGAGCCAATTGCGTGCATATCTTTATAGAAGGGGTGGAAGGCAGCATGCGGCAACCAAGCTTCATCAAAATGCAATGAATCTACTTTGCCATCCAGCATATCTTTAATCATCTCGACGTTATAGACAATACCGTCATAGGTACTTTGCGTAAGCGTCATGACGCGAGGCACTACGTTCTTGTCTTTGATAAATGGGTTAGCATCAATTTTCTTCTGAATGTTTTTCCACTCAAACTCTTCTTTTGGAATTGGGCCAATAATGCCAAGGTGATTGCGGGTTGGCATTAAGAAAATAGGAATCGCGCCCATCATCGTAATGGAATGGATCACCGACTTATGGCAATTACGGTCAACCAACACCACGTCGCCAGGGGCAACAGTAGAGTGCCAAACAATCTTGTTTGAAGTGGAGGTGCCATTGGTTACAAAGAACAAATGATCAGCATTAAAGATGCGTGCTGCATTACGCTCGCTTTGCAAGACAGGGCCAGTGTGATCCAACAACTGACCTAACTCCTCCACTGCGTTACAGACGTCAGCGCGGAGCATATTCTCACCAAAAAATTGATGGAACATCCGACCAACTGGGCTCTTTAAGAAAGCCACACCACCAGAGTGTCCTGGGCAGTGCCAAGAATAAGAACCCTCAGAAGCGTAATTAGTAAGTGCACGGAAGAATGGTGGCGCCAATGAATCTAAATATACCTTCGCCTCACGAATGATATGACGAGCCACAAACTCTGGCGTATCTTCATTCATATGAATAAAACCATGCAACTCACGCAAAATATCGTTCGGCATATGACGTGAGGTACGGGTCTCACCATACAAGAAGATCGGAATATCCTCATTACGCTTGCGTACTTCGGTAATAAAAGCACGTAAGTTATTTAATGCAGGTAAGTCATGGTCTTCAGAGTCGGAAATAAACTCTTCATCATCGATCGACACAATAAAGCTGGAGGCACGGGAGGCCTGCTGTGCAAAGGATGTGAGGTCACCGTAGCTGGTTAAGCCAATCACTTCCATGCCCTCGTTTTCAATCGCCTCCGCTAGGTCGCGAATACCAGAACCTGAAATATTTTCAGAGCGAAAGTCCTCATCAATAATGATGATTGGAAAACGAAATTTCATGAGTACCCTTTAAATTCGCCAATATGGCGATTAAGCAGATTAAGCAGATTAAGTCTTCGGCAAAGTGACGCCGACTTGGCCTTGATACTTGCCACCACGATCTTTGTACGATGTACCACACACTTCATCGCTTTCAAAGAACAGTACTTGCGCGCACCCCTCGCCGGCATAAATCTTTGCAGGCAGTGGAGTCGTATTTGAAAACTCAAGCGTGACGTAACCCTCCCACTCAGGCTCAAAAGGAGTTACGTTCACAATAATTCCACAACGTGCATACGTACTTTTGCCAACGCAAACAGTTAATACACTACGTGGAATCTTGAAGTACTCAACAGTTCTAGCTAAAGCGAAAGAGTTTGGGGGAATAATGCAAACCGGCCCCTTGAAATCCACAAATGATTGCTCGTCGAAATTCTTGGGATCAACAATGGTGCTGTTGATGTTCGTAAAAATCTTGAACTCATCAGCACAGCGAATGTCATAGCCATAGCTTGAAGTGCCATAACTCACAATTTTTTGTCCGGCAGCATCTTGGCGGACCTGCCCAGGTTCAAATGGGCTGATCATGCCTTGCTCGCCCATGCGGCGGATCCAGTAGTCAGATTTAATAGTCATGGGCGAATTGTAAAACCATCGCAGACCATATGCCCACGAATTTACGAAGCAATCGGCGGGGAGGTAAAAATGACCCTCTCAGGGGCATTAAAAATCTCAAAATGCTTCCCAGAGCAGCGAGATAGCAGGGTGAGATTAGTTTTGCGGGCAAGCTCCAAGCCCATTAAGGTCATACCGGAGCGCGTCATTAAGAAAGGGATGCCCATCTGAGCACCTTTAATCACCATCTCTGAGGTAAGGCGCCCAGTAGTGAAGAAAATCAGGTCTTTGCCTGGCTTATCTGCAAGCCACATCAGACCAGAGATCGAGTCAACGGCGTTATGACGCCCGACATCCTCAATAAAATGGAGTAGACGAACACTGTCATTGCCATCCCGTTCAAAAACCGCACAGGCATGAACAGAGCCAGATTTTTTGTAAATAGTGTCGTGCACCCGAATGCTATCGATGAGCGACACTATTGCCTCTTGGGTTAATTGAGGGCCATCTGGCAAGCGAATCTCTGCCATCTCCTCAATCAAGCCTCCAAACATCGTACCCTGCCCACAACCCGTAGTCACTACCCGCTTACTGGTGAGGGCATCGATATCTACCGTGCTGCGATGGGTCTTCACCGCTGCCGAGTCGGTCTCCCAATCTACCTGAATGCTGGCTATGTCGTCTGGCGACTCTACTAGGCGTTGATTGCGCAAGTAACCCAATACCAGTGCCTCAGGAGCACTTCCTAAGGTCATGAGAGTGACAACTTCTCGCTTATCCAGATAAATAGTTAAAGGGCGCTCACCGGGGATGTGGGTTGTCTTGATGCGCCCTGCCTCATCCATAATCTGCACCTCGTGCACCAAGGGCACGGAGGCGTGAGACATCTGAATGTTGTGGGGCAAAGCCATAAAACGCCTCTTAAATAGGTTCAAATCGATGTTAACTTTAACCGCAGTCTAAAATTGGTGCTGAAGTAGGGCCCCAAGCCCCATAATCTTGTATTAACCATTATTGAAATATTTTATTTAAGCCCGCATGAGTAGCCCCAAACGTCGCCTGCTAGTTACCTCCGCCTTGCCTTACGCCAATGGTCAGATTCACATTGGGCATTTAGTGGAATATGTCCAGACGGATATTTGGGTTCGCTTCCAAAGAATGCGTGGCCATGAAGTTCATTACGTTGGTGCAGACGATACTCACGGCACGCCCATCATGTTGCGCGCTGAAAAGGAAGGCCTCACACCTAAGGAGTTAATCGCCAATGTTTGGAAGGAGCATAAGCGTGACTTTGATGATTTCTTAATCTCTTTCGATAACTACTACACCACAGATAGCCCTGAGAACGAAAAATTGTCTCAAAGCATCTATCTCAAGTTGCGCGATGCTGGCTTAATTGAAATGCGCTCTATTGAACAAGCTTACGATCCTGTCAAAGAGATGTTCTTACCAGACCGCTTCATTAAAGGCGAGTGCCCCAAGTGTGGCGCCAAAGATCAGTACGGTGATTCTTGCGAAAAGTGTGGAGCAACCTATTCCCCAACGGATTTAAAAAATCCGTTCTCAGTGGTAAGTGGTGCAACACCCATTAAAAAAGTTTCCGACCATTACTTCTTTAAGCTGTCTGATCCTCGTTGCGAAACTTTCTTACGCGAGTGGACACAAGTCAAGACCCCGCTCCAACCCGAAGCTCGCAACAAGATGAAAGAATGGGTTGGACAGCCTGGCGAGAGTAAGCTCGGCGACTGGGATATCTCACGTGACGCCCCCTATTTTGGCTTTGAAATCCCTGACGCGCCGGGTAAATATTTCTATGTGTGGCTTGACGCGCCAATTGGCTATTACGCTAGCTTCCTCAATTACTGCCAGGCTAAAGGCATGAACTTTGAGGAATGGGTTAGACCGGATACAAGGACCGAGCAGTACCACTTTATCGGCAAAGATATTCTGTATTTCCATACCCTCTTTTGGCCGGCAACTCTCCACTTTGCAGGCTATCGCACACCAACGAATGTATTTGCGCATGGCTTTCTCACAGTTGATGGCGAGAAGATGAGTAAATCACGCGGCACTTTAATTTCTGCACATAGCGTAATTGAGTCTGGATTCAATCCAGAATGGTTCCGCTATTACTTTGCAACTAAGCTCAATGACAGCATGGAGGATTTAGATTTAAATCTTCAAGACTTTGTCGCTCGAGTCAACAGCGATCTACTAGGCAAGTACATCAATATTGCGAGTCGTAGTGCAGGCTTCTTAGTAAAGCGTTTTGGTGGTGTGGTTTCTGACGCAGCAATGAATAATCCACTGCTCACTGACATTGCCTCTGTCAGCGAAAAAATTGCCGAACTATATGAAGCCCGTGAATATGCCAAAGCTTTGCGCACCATCATGGAGCTAGCGGATAAGGTCAATGCTTTTGTTGATGAAAACAAACCTTGGGAAATTGCCAAAGATCCTGAACGCGAATCTGATTTGCAGCGAGTCTGCAGTGTCACCTTAGAGGCATTCCGTTTGCTGAGCCTCTATCTCAAGCCAGTACTACCTCAAGTCACCGCAGAGGTTGAGGACTTCCTCTCGGTGCCAGCCATGAGCTGGAATGACGTTAAAGCACCTCTTTCCAGCCAAAATCCGATCAAAGTCTACAAGCACCTGATGACCCGCGTTGAAACCGCTCAAATCGAGACTTTATTGGCAGCAAACCTATAAAAATGGCCTCAAAAGGACTAATTTTTAGGAATTAGCCAAAAAGTCGGCTGGTTTGTAGGAAAAATCGTTAATAATAATGACCTAAGCAGAATGTTGCTGCGCTGTAATTTATGTAAGTTATTGAATTAATTGAGAATTTTAGGAAATATGATGGCTAGATATACATCGGAATTCACCCAGTTCTTAAATGAACTCAAATCCGAGAAACCGGATATTGAAGCAGGCCAGCAGGCGGGTCGGGCACTCCTTTGGGATAAAGAGCCTCTGAGCACCGAAGATCAGCGACGAGCTAAAGCTGCAAAATTGAAGCAGCGTGCTTACGTCTATTCGAATGACTGAGCTAGGAGCTGAGCCAGGCGCTCAATCTGAGTTATTAGATAGCACCCCATCGGTTACCGATGGAATGTCGTCTGCATTTGCTAAGTTATATGGTGAGCCGCTATTTAAACTCCCTACAGATCTATATATTCCGCCTGATGCGCTAGAAGTTTTTCTAGAGGCATTTGAAGGCCCCCTTGATCTTCTGCTTTACCTGATTCGTAAACAGAATTTCAATGTACTCGATATTCCAATGGCGCAGGTGACTCAACAGTACCTGAGCTACATTGATCAAATCCGCCATCACAACCTAGAGCTTGCTGCAGAATATCTTCTCATGGCAGCAATGTTGATCGAGATTAAATCTCGCATGCTGTTACCAATGAAGAAGGCTGATAGCGATGAAGATGTTGAAGATCCACGCGCAGAACTCGTTCGCCGTCTCTTAGAGTACGAGCGCATGAAATTGGCAGCACAAGAACTTGATCAGATTCCCCAACAAGGACGTGACTTCCAAATTGCTCATGGCTACGTTGATACAACTGTTGCAGTAACTTGGCCAGATGTTAATCAAGATGACTTGCAAATGGCATGGCGTGATGTGCTCCACCGCGCAAAACTGAACCAACACCACACGATTACTCGCGAAGAGCTATCTGTGCGTGACTTCATGACCCGAATTTTGCGTCGCTTGCAAAGCACTAAATTCGTAGAGTTCGGTGAGTTATTTGAAGAAGCCATTAAGTCTGGCAAAGGAATACCAGTAGTCATCGTGAATTTCATTGCGATGCTAGAACTCTCTCGTGAAGCCTTAGTTGAAATTACCCAAGCTGAGCCATATGCTCCAATTTACGTTCGACTCGCCTACACCCCTGTTGCATGAAAATTATTAGCGATATACAGGAGTTACGCGATCACTTGCGCGGACAAAATCGCGCTTCCTTTGTGCCAACCATGGGTAACCTCCATGAGGGTCACTTATCTCTCATGCGCCTTGCTAGACAACATGGTGATCCAGTAGTAGCCAGCATCTTTGTTAACCGCCTGCAATTTGGTCCAAACGAAGACTTTGATAGCTACCCACGTACTATGCAGGCCGATATTGATAAGCTAGAAAAAGAAGGTGTGTACATCTTGTTTGCGCCAACTGAGCGTGATCTCTATCCTCAACCCCAGGAATACCGCGTAGATCCACCACAGCAACTAGGCGACATTCTTGAAGGCGAGTTCCGCCCTGGCTTCTTCAAAGGGGTTTGCACTGTCGTACTCAAGTTACTCTCGTGCGTGCAACCCAAAGTAGCCGTGTTTGGAAAAAAAGATTACCAACAGTTGATGATCATTCGCCAAATGGCGAAACAGTTTGCTTTGCCAGTTGACATCATTCCAGGAGAAACGATTCGTGCCGAAGATGGCCTAGCCCTCTCCTCTCGCAATGGCTATCTCTCTACCGAAGAGCGTGCTGAAGCACCCGAGTTAATGAAGGCGCTCAAAGAGGCTCGCGATCGCGTCCTGCAATTGAAAGACCGTAATACTCAATCTATCTCCGAAATTGAAAAAGCAGCCGTCGCCTCATTGGCGAAACGTGGCTGGTTGCCTGATTACATTGCTATTCGTCAGCAAAGTGATTTAGCGCCAGCGTCCAATGAACAGTTGCAAGCGGGTGAGCCACTCGTCATCCTGACTGCGGCTAAGCTTGGCAAAACACGTTTGATTGATAACCTCGAAATATAGTCGAGGATTATCAAACCCTTGTAAGACCCTCAATTGCTTTAACGCCATCTAGCGATCTGCCAAACTCATTTAATAAACTATTCCGCTGACCGATTTCAAAATCGGTAAATTCAAAGCCGGGTGCAACTGCACAACTTACCAGACAGAATGAGTTTTGACTTAATGGCTTAGCAGCAAACCATGTATTGGCAGGAATAGTGGCCTGCAAGCATTTTGAATCCAACCCTAATTGAATGGTTTGTAGCGCCTTATTTTCATCAAAAAAATAAATGGTTACATCGCCGCCACTATGAAAGTACCAAGTCTCATCTGACTTGATCCGGTGCCAAGAGGAAAAGTCATCGCCCGATAGGAGATAGTAAATACTGGTGTAAGCACTCTTTTGCACTAAGCCATCAGAATTAACAATGGTTGGTGATCGATACATTTCCCTATAAAAGCCACCTTCAGGATGAGGAAGAAGCTTAAGGTCATTAACAAGAGAATCGATTGTTTGCATACATACCCAACTTTTAAATGCTGGCCATAGCATGGCTTTATTCCACATTAAGCAAGTTAATTAGAGTGTAAAGAACTGCCCCACCTCTAGATTTAACTCTTTAGCGAGTTCAGCACCGGATACTTTGCCAGCTACCCCTTTAGCTTTGAGGACCTCAATTTGCCCACCATGACAGGCAACAAAGAATGAGTCCAAAGTAATTTGAGTGATTTCACCTGGCTTACCTTTAACGGCACCAAATGTCGCTACTACGTGCTTATGACAGTCATAGATCTGTACCTTGTGCTCGCCAAATTTAGTCCAAGCTCCAGGTGCAGGATTGCATGCACGAATCAAGTTATAAATTTGAGTGATGTGTGTTGCCCAATGAATCTGTGCCGCATCTACACCAAACCAGCCTTCGTAATTGGCTTGTGATTCGTCTTGCAATATTTCTTGATACTTGCCGGCGACCACTAAGTCAGCTGCTTCCAGCAAGGCTTTTACACCCACAGGAAATAAATGATCGAAGTAGACTTTACCTAAAGTGTCATCTGGTCCAATCGCAACCTCTTTTTGCAATATCACCTCACCCTCATCCAAACCATCAGATGGGCGGAAGATGGTAAGACCTGTTTTTTCTTCACCTAAAGCGATTGCCCAATTAATAGCGCTAGGGCCACGGTACTTCGGTAGAAGCGAAGGATGATATTGAATGGTTCCATGCTTTGGAATTTTGCAGAGTTCTTGCGGCACAAACTGCAGAACATATGCCATTACGCAAATATCTGCATTAGCATCAATCATTGCTTGCGCTGCCTCAGAACCCTTGAGTGAGGCAAATTGCAAGGGGGTTAAGCCTCTTGCAATAGCCGCTTCTTTAAGCACTTCAGGCTTAGTTGACTTGGGATTGTCGGGTGGACAGAAAACAGCAACCACTTCGTCACCGCGATCTAAAAAGGCCTCTAATGCAGCCTTACCAAAATCCGCACTCCCGATTAGAGCAACACGCATCTTAGATCACCTTATCGTGACGAAGGCTAATCAATTCATCAGTTGAGTAACCCAATTCGGTAAGAATCTCATCAGTGTGCTCACCCAACAATGGTGAGCGAGTTACATCGGTTGGGCTATCAGACATCTTAATTGGATTACCAACCGTGAGATACTTGCCACGAATCGGATGATCCACTTCAACCACAGTGCCAGTGGCACGTAGTGCAGGTTCTTCAGCGATTTCTTTCATCGACAAAATTGGGCCACAAGGAATATCGTATTTATTCAGAATATCCATGACTTCAAACTTTGTCTTAGTCATGGTCCACTTTTCAATCTCACCAAAAATTTCCATCAGGTGCGGCAAGCGAGCCATCGGTGATGCAAAACGCACATCAGTAATCCAATCTTCACGACCGATTACCTTACAAATGGCTTCCCAAACTGGAGCTTGCACGATGACATACATGTAAGAGTTTGGGTCTGTTTCCCAGCCCTTACATTTCACAATCCAACCAGGCTGACCGCCGCCAGAAGCATTACCAGCACGGGGTACAGAGTCACCAAACTCGCCATTAGGATATTGTGGATACTCCTGCATCAAACCAACACGCTCTAAGCGTTGCTGATCACGCAACTTCACTCGACATAAATTCAACACGGCATCTTGCATGGCAGCCAATACTTTTTGGCCGCGACCAGAGTGCGTACGCTGATACAGCGCTGTCACAATTCCCAATGCCAAATGTAGGCCAGTGCCACTATCTCCAATTTGAGCGCCAGTCACCATGGGAGGGCCATCATCAAAACCAGTAGTCGATGCCGAACCACCAGCGCACTGTGCTACGTTTTCATAAACCTTGCAATCTTCATAAGGACCTGGACCAAAACCTTTTACTGAGGCCATGATCATCATGGGATTCAATTCTTGAATGCGCTCCCAAGAAAAACCCATGCGATCCAATGCGCCAGGTGCAAAGTTCTCAACCAATACGTCACATTCCTTAATAAGACGCTCTAGAATTTCTTTGCCACGAGGTGTTTTGGTATTGACCGTAATTGAGCGCTTGTTGTGATTCAACATCGTGAAATACAAGCTATCAGCATCTGGGATATCGCGTAATTGACCACGAGTTGCATCACCCTCACCAGATTTCTCCACTTTGATTACGTCTGCACCGAACCAAGCGAGCAGCTGAGTACAAGTAGGGCCAGATTGAACGTGCGTAAAGTCGAGGATTTTCACCCCTTCTAATGCTTTTGCCATGATTTAAGTCCTAATAAGATTGAAATTTTGAATTACTTCGATTTTACCAGCGACCGATTGTGGTGCGATATGAGATGCCTGTTTTTTGGGCACACCCGCTCTGAATACTTCAGATTCCCTATCTGACCTGAAATTTAACGAGCTTCAAGCTCAGAAAGACGTTTTTTGAGAGCCCTTTCTTCAGTAAAACGCTCAGTTTCATCCCGAATTACCGCCACTACGCCATTAGCTTGATGCTTTTCATCAAACAACATACCTACGGTAAAGGCGATCGATAAGGTGCGACCATCTTGATGTTTGGCTGGTACTTTAAGTAAGGAAGTGCCGTAGCGCGTGGTACCCGTCTCCATTGACTTCCTGCAACCCTCATTATGTCTTTGACGCTGCCGTTCAGGAACGATCAAATCCAAGGTGTTGCCCAGCGCCTCCTCCTCAGAGTAGCCAAAGATTCGGGTTGCCGCAGGATTCCAAAGAACAATCTTTTCATGGGCATCGACAACAATGACGGCATCACCAATACAGTCGATTAATTGGGGTAAATCTACGGTTGTTTTCATACCATCAGTCTAAAGACTTTAAGTTCATCTAGGTTAATAAAAAAGGCGCTCACTAGGAGCGCCTTTGAAGCTAAAACAAATAGTGCTTATTGTTATTAAACCGCTTTTGCTGCATGCAACTTAGTAATGTCATCGGCGCTGTAACCAAGGTCAGACAACACTTCATCAGTGTGCTCACCCAATACTGGAGATGGCTTCACTTCGATTTCCAAATCAGAGAACTTGATTGGACTACCGATTGTTAAATACTTACCACGAACCTTGTGATCCACTTCAACGATTGAACCGCTCTTACGCAGATCAGGAGAGGCAGCCAATTCTTTCATCGAGAGAACTGGTGCACAAGGAATGTCAAATTTACGGAGAATGTCAACAGCTTCGTACTTAGTCTTGTCCTTGAGCCACTCTTCAATCGTTGCAAAGATATCAAAAATCTTATCTTGACGCGCTTCTGCAGTCATGTAAGCTGGGTCAGTCGCCCATTCTGGCTTGCCCAGAGCTTTAGTAATTGGCTCCCAAGCATGACCTTGAATAGTGAAATAGATGTATGCGTTTGGATCTGTTTCCCAACCCTTACACTTCAACACCCAGCCTGGCTGACCACCACCACCAGCGTTACCGCCACGTGGAACTACGTCAGAGAAGGTACCGTGTGGGTACTGTGGGTACTCTTCGAGGTAACCAACTTTATCCAAACGCTGTTGATCACGTAATTTAACGCGGCATAAGTTCAATACAGCATCTTGCATTGAGCAAGATACTTTTTGACCTTTGCCAGTTTTTTGACGCTGCATTAATGCAGTCAAAATACCAATGGCCAAGTGCATACCAGTATTGCTATCGCCCAAAGCAGCAGCTGAAACTGTTGGAGGACCATCCCAGAAACCAGTTGTAGAAGCAGCACCACCAGCACATTGAGCAACGTTCTCGTATACCTTTAAGTCTTCGTATGAATGGCCATCGCTAAATCCTTTTACAGAAGCCATAATCATCTTTGGATTCAATTCCTGAATACGCGCCCAGCTAAAACCCATACGATCCAGAGCGCCTGGACCAAAGTTCTCAACCATGACGTCAGAAGTCTTGATCATCTTCTCTAAAACTTCTTTACCTTCTTGAGTCTTAGTATCTAAGGTCAAAGAACGCTTATTACCGTTCAACATCGTGAAATACAAAGCATCTGCACCTGGAATGTCACGTAACTGGCTACGAGTTACGTCACCAGAGCCTGGACGCTCAACTTTAATCACGTCAGCACCGTACCAAGCCAATAACTGAGTGCATGCAGGGCCAGCTTGCACGTGTGTGAAATCGATGATGCGAATACCGTCTAATGGTTTAGTCATGTTTACTTCTCCTTAAAGTATTTCGTATTTATTACTAAATTTACTCTTAAAAAATTACGTATTTATTACCTATGTATTTATTACCTAAGCTTTACTTCTTACCAGCAGTGGATGGATTCAAGTTAGTCAAGCGCCCACTCTCCGTACCAGCTGTCTCGTCAATTACCGCATTAATTAAGGCTGGCTTGCCTTCAGCAATTGCTTTAGTCAATGCAGCCTCTAACTCTGCAGGGGTAGTAACGTAATAACCAACACCACCAAATGCCTCGATCATTTTGTCGTAACGAGCATTTTTCACGAATACTGTTGGGGCAACATCTGCGCCGCCAGTAGGGTTCACGTCAGTACCACGGTAGACACCGTTGTTGTTAAACACAACTGTAGTAATTGGCAGGTTATAACGACAAATGGTTTCTAATTCCATACCGCTAAAGCCAAATGCACTGTCGCCTTCAACAGCTACTGTTGGTAGGCCACTCGTTACAGCAGCACCAATGGCGTAACCCATGCCAATACCCATAATGCCCCAAGTGCCAGAGTCAAAACGTTTACGTGGCTTATACATATCAACGATTGCACGGCAATAGTCAAGTGTATTTGCACCTTCGTTAACCAAGTTCACATCCGGGTTCTTCTTGATCACATCACGAATAGCGCGCAATGCACCATGGAAGTTCATTGGTGAAGCTTCTTTGGCCAATGTTTCAGCCATCTTTGCCAAGTTCTTATCCTTCTTCTCGTTGATCGCAGCGATCCACTCAGCAGCTGGTTTTGGAACTGCTGCAATACCCTTCAAGAGTTCACCAACACAGGAACCAATATCACCGATTAATGGCGCATCGATTTGTACGTTGCTATCCACTTCATTCGCTTGAATATCAATTTGGATAAATTTCTTAGGATCTTTGCCCCATGTCTTACCCTTACCGTGAGCTAACAACCAGTTCAAGCGAGCGCCAACTAACATCACAGCATCCGCCTCAGCCAATACAAATGAACGAGCTGCAGAAGCAGATTGTGGATGGTTATCTGGCAATAGACCTTTTGCCATTGACATTGGCAAGTAAGGGATACCAGACTTTTCAATCAATGCACGAATATCAGCATCGGCTTGAGCGTAAGCCGCGCCTTTACCCAACAAAATTAATGGGCGCTTAGCACCCTTTAACACATTCAATGCACGCTCCACTGCATCAGCAGCAGGGATTTGACGTGGCACTGGATCGATTACCTTGAAGATAGATTTCTTAGCCTCTTCAACTGGCATTGTTTGAGCCAAGAGTTGTGCAGGTAAGTCCAAGTACACACCGCCTGGACGACCAGAAACAGCTGCACGAATGGCACGCGCAAAACCAATGCCAATGTCTTCAATATGGTTGATACGATATGCCGCTTTGCAATATGGCTTAGCAGCATTGAGCTGATCCATCTCTTCGTAATCACCCTGTTGCAAGTCAACAATTTCACGCTCGCTTGAGCCGGAAATCAAAATCATTGGGAAACAGTTCACAGTAGCATTTGCCAATGCTGTTAAGCCGTTCAAGAAACCTGGTGCTGAAACAGTCATACAGATACCAGGCTTTTGTGTCATGTAACCCGCAATTGCTGCAGCGTTACCAGCGTGCTGCTCATGACGGAAACCAATAAAGCGCAACCCTTCTGCTTGCGCTAAACGGCACAAGTCGGTAATGGGAATACCAACCAGACCAAAAATAGTATCTAGGTCATTTGCTTTTAAGGCGTCAATGACAAGATGAAATCCATCAGTGACTTGGGTATTTTGATTGTCTGTTGTCATAGAAATTTATAGTTAATTACACCGCCCGAACACACAGCTTGTTCGGTGCAATTTAGCTTGCGCCAACTGTCTCCAATTAAGTTATTAGTATTGCCACGGGTAACTATCAATATTCCCGTTAAGGCTGGTATGCATATTAGGCTTGGGGATGGGGTTCATCATTGACTTCGGTCAATTTCCCCTAAATTCTAGAAATAACTGAGACCGGCTATGCGAAGAGCTCTTTATGCTTTGTTTTGAGGCGACTCAAAGTCTCCGGGGAGAGGTTGAGGTAGGCGGCAAGCTCTTTTTTGGGAAGAAGCTCAAATAAATCTTCATATTTGCGTAAAAAGCGCTCCACACGACCTGGTGCGTCCAGCATATGCAGCGTAATGGTATGAGCCATGATCTCACTCATCAAGCGCATGACTTCAAACTCAAAGCTTTCTTTGAGGGGTTTGTGGACCTCCAAGAATTCAGCCCATTTCTTCAGGGGCATGCGGGCCACTCGAGCCTTGGTCACCGAGGCAATACTATAAGGAGCTGCCGTCTTAAGGCGCCAAGCCGCATAACTCGTTTCGATATCTTTTTCGATGGCAAAACGAAGAATCATCTCTTTTGCATCCGCGCTTGAAACAATGCGCTTCAAAATTCCATCAAGCACAAAGTACTGCTCCATCTGATGATCACCCTGATGAAGCAAGATTTCTGATTTCTTCAGGTCCGAGATGACTAAATTGCGCTCTAAATCGGCCATCGCTTCAGCATCCAAACTTTTTAAGACCGAGTTTTGGCTTAGCTGCAAGCGAATCAGGTTTTTTTCGGGGTGCTTATCTAATACCGTCATGAATCTTTACTCCTAGAAAGAGCATTGTAGGCTTTTTTGTCATTCCAAACGGTTTAAGCCCTACCGATAGGATATAATTGAGGGGTCGTGGTGCTTTATTGCAGTGCAATAAAGTTAAACGGGAAACACTAAACGTGTGCTGCCCCCGCAACGGTAAGTAAATGCGCCCTAACTTTAAGGTAAAGGTGTCAGGAATCTGAATAAGCCACTGTGCGCGTCAATAGCATGGGAAGGCCAGATTCTGAGATTTACTAGCCCGGATACCGGCCAAGACAGGTGGAATTTTGCGGACGGGGACCTTCGCGCGCCGATGAAGCATCTCCAGCCAAGCCGGCAGGATGTCCAATTGACGCGTGAGCTCTCACAATGTGAAATTCTGTTCGACCCAGCTTACGGGGAAGTGAGCTAGGTGATTCGAAGGCAGAAGGTTCATCATGAAACAGCAGTTCAGCAGTAAAACTCTTGTCGCCCTACTTTGCGGCGCAGTCACATCTTTTAACGCAGCAGCACAAAACTCTCCATCGACAGTCATTGTCTCTGGCTCACGTTTTCAAGAAAACCTCAATGAGGTTCCGGCAAACGTAAAAGTCATTACGCGAGATGAAATTGCAAATTCAAGTTCAAACAATATTCCAGAGGTGCTCTCTCAAATTGGGGGCTTAAACGTAAAAAGCTCTAGTGGCAACCCCTTAAATCTGGATGCCACTATTGATATGGGTGGCTATGGGGCTAGCGCAAATAGCAACACCCTGGTTCTGGTTGATGGTCAACGACTAAACCCGATTGATTTAGGCACTATTAACTGGGAATCTATACCCATCGACTCCATCGAACGCATTGAGGTCCTGCAAGGTGGCGCAAGCGTGCAGTACGGAAATGGGGCTGTAGGTGGGGTAATTAACATCATCACCAATGGTGGCGTAAAAAACCTCAATCAGGCATCAGTTACATACGGAAGCTATAACACTGTCATTGGTAATGCAATTTTGCGCAACAAAATAAATGACACAACAATTCAACTAACAGCCAATAGCTCGAACACGGATGGCTGGAGACAAAACTCTGCAGCAAATGCCTACTCATTTGACGGCAAAGTAACGCAATCATTAGGCGGAATTGATCAGGTTTACGCTGACATATTCTTTAACCACTCTAACTCTCAAACTCCGGGGGCTGTACTTGGTCAGGCGGGAAGAGGTAACTCACAGTCAGCCAGGCCAACATTCATTGGCTCATCAATCACTACCGATAATTCCGGAATCAGAGCTGGCTTTATCAAGGCAATTGATGATCGTCTCACGTTTGACATTGATGGAACGTATTCCAATAAAAATACCAGCTCCAACATCCCTGCCTATCCTTACTACGTTCTATATCCTAACTGGCAGCTTGCAGTTGCACCAAAGATCAAAGCGAATTTTGGGGATTGGGGAAGCACAGTGATAGGTTATGACTTTAATCAAGCCTCTCAAAGTAGCTCTTCTGGATCCACTTTTGGAAACACAAGCCTCCAACAAAACGTCAGCATCCTCAATCAATCCGCATATCTCGTATCCCGAATTCCGGTAAAGGTAGTTGATGGATTAGAGGCTAGCGGGGGCTTTAGACATCAAGCACAAAATGCAAGGGCAAATGATCTCTCCAGCGGATCAACTATTAGCGCAAATCAAAAGTACTCTGCTAACGCTGGAGATGTCGCTTTTAACTACAACTATCAAGCAGGGCAAAAAATATTTATTAAATGGGATCAGTCTTATCGATTCCCAAATACTGATGAATTCTGGGGATTTGATCCAAACACTTACACCCCTGTTTTCAATGGCATCTTAAAGCCGCAGATCTCACAAACATACTCAGCCGGAGGAGATTGGAATCTCCGTCAAGCCCATCTTTCAGCGCTTGTATTTCAATCAATTACTCAAAATGAAATTCGCTACGATCCATCTTCTGGCAGCAACATCAATACTGCCGGGAATATTAATCGCACTGGCTTCCTTTTTGACTCCTCAAGCAATATCACCAAAAATTTAACTATTGCTGGTGGCGGAAAAATACAAAGATCTACTTACACGACTGGATCAATATCCGGGGTTGGCGTTGGCTTAGCTCCAGACTTACTATTAAATGCTCGCGCACAATATATGTTTAATAGTTCGTGGAGTGCTGGAGCTGTAGTGAATTACGTTGGTAATCAAAACTACGATGCAGACCCGTCTATCACAAATTCATTAGCAAAAATTCCTTCTTATGTAGCTGCTGATATTTACGCTAGCTACAGAGTCAAGTCATGGGACACTAAATTCATGATTAAGAACATCGGAGGAAATTCTTATGCAACTACGGGCGGATATAACTCAAGCAGTGGCTACTACTATTACCCCACGACACCAACAACCTACTTCATAACAGCAAAATATAGTCTTTAAACCTAAGAGAGAGAACGTAAAAGAATGCAGCCCTGGAACCGCTCCCGCTATTTAGCTGTCGGGGTTGCTGTATTGATTTTAGGATTTTCCTTTCCTGTTTTTGCTGCGTCTATCTCAGTATCGGATGACCGAGGCATTGTGGTGGCTTTTGATAAGCCGCCACAACGCATCGTGAGTCTTTTACCCTCACTTACAGAATCTGTCTGTGCCCTTGGAAAATGTGCCGCTTTAGTTGGAGCAGATCGCTTCTCAAACTGGCCAAAAGCAATTCAAGAATTGCCTAAGCTTGGTGGAATGGGAGATATCAATATCGAACGAATAGTGCAACTCAAACCAGATGTTGTTCTACTAGAAAGAGCCTCACCTGTCATTGCACGCCTAAATCAATTGGGCATTAAAACTTTTGCCTTAGAGGTGAAGTCTATGAACGATGAGAAAAGAGCTCTGCAGAAACTTGATGCTATCTTGGGCAGCTCTGAAAGTGCTCGAGTTTGGAATCAAATTGAAAAAGAAATCATGCGCGCCAATAAACAGCTATCTACTCAGGATGAAAGTATCCGCGTGTACTTTGAGGTAAATCCTGCGCCATTTGCAGCAGGAAGCACCTCTTTTATTGGAGAAATCTTGACTCAATTGAATCTGGACAACATCATCCCAAAGACACTTGGACCATTCCCCAAAATTAATCCTGAGTTCGTGGTTCAGACTAAGCCCGATGTTATTCTCCTCACCGAATCGACGGTGGCCGATATTCTGAAGCGTCCAGGATGGAAGTCCATTCCGGCTGTTTCTAAAAATAGAATTTGTGTATTTACCGGCAACCAAAATGATGTTCTCGTTCGTCCTGGCCCACGAATGGGTGAGGCAGCCTTAATTATTTCTCAATGCATTCAAGAGAAGATGTCATCATCTAAATAATGAAAAAAAATCATTTTCTGGTCAGCTTGTCTTTGTTGCTCGGTCTAAGTCTGCTCTTGGTATTGCTTGGCACATTACTCGGAAGTACCGGGGGCAGCTGGAACTTATCGGGATCTGATCAAGCTGTTGTATTCGATATTCGGCTACCACGATCATTGGGCGCCTATCTTGCAGGTGCCTTATTGGGACTTGCTGGTGGTATTGCCCAAAGCCTGTTTCGCAATCCATTAGCTGACCCCTATCTACTGGGAAGCGCATCGGGCGCACTACTAGGGGTTGGCAGCATTCTCTGCTTTGCTTATCTTGGAAACTCTTGGCTAGATATTCTGGGCTTAAATGGTGGCGCCTTTCTTGGGGCGCTGCTTGGAGTATTCGCCTCTCTACTTTTAGCGGGCGGCTATCGCAGCTCCTTGCGACTTCTTTTATCTGGAGTAGTAATCAGTGTGATTCTAGGTGCGGCAAACTCATTATTTACATTCATCCGCCCTGATTTATTTCAAAGCATTCAGTCTTTCATGCTTGGCAACACCACATTGCTGAGTTGGTCTGGTGCAGCAATCATGGCCAGCGCTTTAGCATGTTGTCTAATTATTACCCTCATCATCTGTCCCGTACTCGATGCCTTATCTCTTGGTGAAAATACTGCCCGTACCCTAGGTTTGGCACTAGATCGATTGCGCCTTGTACTGATTGGCGTTCTGGCACTTGCAACAGGCTGTGCTGTTGCACAAACAGGCTTGATCGCCTTTGTTGGGCTGGCGGCTCCCCACTTAATTAGAAGGCTTTGTAGTGGACGGCAACGAGAACAACTTGTGCTTTCCTGTCTGGCAGGTGGATCCCTCTTACTCAGTTCGGATCTACTTGCGCGCACCATATTTGCGCCGATTGAAATTCCCGTTGGGATTGTGACGGCGGTCTTGGGCGGACTATATCTACTGGTTTTACTGAGACGAAGCAATGCAGGGATGCGCCCATGAAAATCCGTCAACTCAATGTATTTAGAGGTCCCAGCACCATTCTTTCTGAGCTCAATGTAGATATTCCCCAAGGAAAATGGACTAGCGTTATTGGGCCTAATGGCGCGGGGAAATCCTCACTATTGCAAGCAATGGCTGGTCTACTCCGCTGGAATGGATCCATCACGGTAGATGAGATCAACATTGCATCATTTACCCCAAAAGATCTTGCAAAGAAAATTGCCTGGTTGGATCAAGTCTCAAATACGCCGGGAGAATTTGGCGACTCTCTTAGTGTGTATGACACCGTGATGCTGGGGCGTATCCCTCACCAAGGATGGCTATGCCTACCTTCCAAGACCGATCACATCGTAGTTGAGGAAGTTTTACAACAGACCGACATTTGGCATTTGCGCCAACGCCCTCTGCAGCAACTATCAGGAGGTGAACGTCAGAGAGTGCTACTAGCACGTCTTATTGCTGTGGGCTCTAATATCCTCCTGATGGATGAACCGCTCGCCAACTTAGACCCTCCTCATCAAGCCGATTTCTTGCAATGGCAAGATAATTTGCTGACTCAGGGCAAAACCTTGGTGACTGTATTACATGAAATTCATTTTGCACTCCGAGCTGATCATGTAGTCATGCTGAATGAAGGCAAACTGTATTTTCAAGGGGGGAGTCAAGAACCCGACACTCATAAAGCCCTTATAGCCTTATTTAATAATCGCATTCGCCTAGAAAAGCTGGGGGCTGATTGGGTCGCCTTGCCCAATTAAGCCCAAAATCAGGGATTTCACAAAGTATTTCCCTAGAGCTACAATGCTCACATGACCGAGTACACCCCTCAAGTCCCAAGCGACCCCGCTGAATCTGATCCGATAGCCGCATCGTTGCAAAGGCTCTCCAAAAAAATTCGGCTGATCTCCGATGCCGTTAAGGCGTTACATCAAGATCGTAGTCAGCTTGAAACCAAAATTGATGATGCACAAAAACGGATTCAGCATATCTTGAGTCGTCTGCCAGAACAAAGTGATGGACGTCAATTGAACTTGCTCGGTGAGCCCGCAACACCAACCAATCCAGAGGATGACAATGAGCCAACAACGCATTGAAGTAACCCTCGCCGGTCAAAAGATCACATTAGCAACGAGTACCGAACATGAGCCATTACTTCGTGCAGCCTGCACATTGGTCGATGAGCAAATTCAATTAGCAATTAATGGTGGTAATCGCAGTATTGAACGCGCCAGTATGATGGCTGCCCTCAAGATAGCCGGAGATCTCATTCAATTGCAAACTGCAACCCAACAAACTCCTGCGCAGAGCACTTCATCCCACACCAATCCTGAAGAGATTGCTCGACTCCAGAGCGAAATTCATACCCTGGAAGATCAAGTGGACGCTCTAATGCAAAGCCTTTCCCTGCCTGGTTCGCCAAGGCCAATAGTTCCTTGAACCGATGCGCAAGCATCAGGAACGATCTTTACACTGTGGGCGTGAGCGTTTCGAATCTTCAAAGTGGCAGCTTCGCGCTGTTCACTCCCTGAACTTCTTAATGCACCCGAAGCAGAGTAGCCGTTCCACCTTGAACCCTAGGGTTCAGGATGACGGCCTAGCGGCTAAGGCGGGGAATTCATGCCAATAGCCGATATAGTCATGTTGATGTTGTGTGGGAGCATATCAGGCTTCCTAGCAGGACTCCTCGGTATTGGAGGCGGGATGATTCTCGTCCCTTTCATGATTGCGGTGTTCAATCATTTGGGCTTTAGTCAGAGCGTCATCGTCCATATGGCTATTGCAACTGGCATGGCAACCATTCTCTTCACCACCACTTCGGCTATCTGGGCACACCACAAACACAACTCCATAGACTGGAAATTAGTAGCAGCACTTAGTCCTGGTTTAGTCATTGGTAGTCTCATTGGCGGTAGCGAGATTTTCGAAGCAATCAATACATCTTGGCTATCTTTATTCTTCGCCATTTTTATTGTTCATACTTCGATCCAAATGATCATCAATAAAAAACCTACGGCTGTACGAGAGTTGCCCGGCTCTGTTGGTCTTTTTTCATTCGGGGCCCTAGCGGGCGTCCTGGCAAGCCTGGTTGGCGCAGGCGGAGCATTTATTACTGTTCCTTTTATGCTTTGGTGCAATGTAAAAACACATACGGCGATGGCCACCTCTTCTGGCCTGGGATTTCCGATCGCAGCTGCAGCGACGATTGGCTACATGTATGGAAGCTGGGGAAACCCGAATCTACCAGAAGGCTCATTGGGATTTGTCTATGTTCCAGCGGTTCTTTGTATTGTGGCACTCAGCATATTCACCGCTCCGCTTGGCGCAAAAATGGCCAGAAAGCTCAATGTAGCTCAGCTAAAGCGCATCTTTGGCGTGATGCTCTTTATGCTCTCAGTATTCATGTTTAATGAGAGCCGCAAGGCATTTGGATTTTAAGACGATATCCTTACTGCTCTTAGCTAGTGAATTGCTGACGCAAAATATTCTTCTGCACCTTGCCCATCGCATTACGAGGTAAGTCAGAAACAATTTCTAAACGCTTTGGGATCTTGAAATTCGCAATTTGCGTTTTGAGAGTTGCGATCATCGCCTGCGCATCTAATTTAGCACCCGCCTTTGGTACAACCACTGCCATTACTGCTTCACCAAAATCAGGATGTGGAATACCAATCACAGCACTCTCATCTACGCCGTCCATGTCATCAATAAAACTTTCGATTTCTTTTGGGTATACGTTATAGCCACCAGAAATAATCAGATCCTTACTGCGGCCAACGATACAGAGGTAGTTCTTAGGGGCTTTACCACCATTGGCATCACCACCCCAACGCCCGACATCACCAGTCTTAAACCAAGCATCTTCAGTAAATTCTTCTGCGGTTTTCTCTGGCATACGCCAGTAGCCCTTGAATATGTTTGGGCCCTTCACTTGAATACCACCGATTTCATCAACACCACAGGGCTTATTTTTTTCATCGACTACACGAACCTTAACTCCTGGTAAGGGCAGGCCAACTGATCCACCTACACGATCCCCCTTGTAAGGATTAGACACCAACATCACGGTCTCACTCATGCCGTAACGCTCAAGAATTGGCTGGCCAATTACCTCTTTAAAGGTATTAAATGTTTCAGTCAGCAAAGGTGCTGAACCAGAAACAAATAAGCGCATATTACGCGTGACATGCCGATTGAAGTTTTTATCTGCAAGAAGTCGCACATAGAAAGTTGGTACACCCATCATCACAGTGGAATTCGGCATGTGATGAATCAATTGGGATGTATCCAAGCGAGGCAACCAGATCATTTTGCTACCGTTAATCAAAGCGCCATGTGCAGCCACAAATAAACCGTGAACATGAAAGATTGGGAGTGCGTGCAATAAAACATCGCCTTTTTTCCAACCCCAAAACTTTTGCAGTACTTGCGCATTACTACCCAGATTCTTATGGGTAAGCATTGCACCTTTACTACGACCAGTTGTGCCGGAGGTATACAAAATAGCAGCCAAATCATCATCATTCACAGCAACTGTTTTGAACTGATCACTTTGACCAGCAGCACGCTCTAATAAAGTACCCTTACGATCCTCATCCAAGGTAAACACATGTTTAGTGCCCGCCTTAAAAGCCACCTTCGATACCCAAGAGAAATTTTTACTACTGCACACCACGACTGCAGGCTCAGCATTCTCCAGGAAGTATTGAATCTCCGCTGCTTGGTAAGCCGTATTTAGAGGTAAATAAACATAGCCTGCCTTAATCGTAGCCAAGTACAGAAAGAGTGCTTCAGGCGATTTCTCAACCTGAGCAGCAATTCGTGATCCAGCGGGTAATTTGAGGCTCTTAAGCAAGTTAGCCATCTTGGCAGTGGCGCGCTCCAGATCACTCCAGGAGTAATACAGTCCATCATGCGTTTCTAGTGCACATGCTTGCTTATCTTTTGGAAAACCTTTTTCCAACAAAGAATATAAATTCATGAGAGCCTCAAAACCAATCAAATAAAACTGCGAATCAATCCAAGGAGGCGCCAGACTTCTTCACTACTGCAGACCAACGCGTAACATCGGCCTGTACCTGCTTTCCAAAAGCCTCACCAGTCAGAGAAGGAGTATCGGAACCATTCTTCTCCCAAATGCCTTTTAGCTTAGGCGTATTTAAGGCCTTTTGCACTTCAACAATCATCTTGTCCACTATTGGCTTAGGAGTGCCAACTGGAGCGAACATAGAATACCAAGTCGATACCACGTAGTCAGGCAGGCCCGCCTCCTGGAATGTAGGTACATTCGGGATAGCAGATGAGCGCTTATTAGATGCTAAAGCAATCGCTACCAGCTTGCCTCCATTAATTTGCGCAGCAGAAGTGGCTAAACCATCAAATTCCAAGTCAACTTGACCAGCTAACAAGTCGCTCATCGCTGGACCAGCTCCACGGTAAGGGATGTGAGTTATGAATGTACCTGTTTGAATCTTAAATAGCTCACCCGCCAAGTGATGGACTGTGCCACTGCCTGCGCTAGCATAATTATATTTGCCAGGATTTTTCTTCATGAGCTCAACAAATTCTTTGGCATTACGAGCGCTCACTTTTTGTGGATTTACTACTAAAACTTGTGGCACGTTAGCAATCATTGCTACTGGTACAAAACTCTTCTCAATGTCGTAATCCAAATTTTTATACATGGATGGCGCGATTGTGTGATGTGTTGCACCGATAAACCAGGTATAGCCATCTGGGGCTGCTTTTGCAGCCACTGATGCACCAACTGTTCCACCCGCACCACCGCGATTGTCAATCACGAACTGCTTGCCCAGTTGCTCAGTAAGCTGAGCTGCCAGTGGCCTAGCAAAAGCATCCGTACCCCCGCCTGCGGGAAAAGGTACGACAAAAGTAATGGGCTTATTTGGCCACTCTTGAGCAATCACAGCGAGAGGAGCGGCACAAATTAAGAAAAGCGCTTTTTTCAAAGCATTTAATGGGAATGCAGAGTTTCTGCTTGTTTTGGTAAACATAGTTGTCTCCTTTATTTTTACCAACTATTGCGCTGGTTTCATTTTTTTAGCTAAGTCCTAAAGTCACATTCTACGAGGACTTTCGCTTAAAAGCGGAAATTAGCCTCAGAGTAAACACTAGGGTGCCATTAAGCGTCCTACCGCCCTAGAATAGACAATCTCACCATTGGCAAAGCGCTCATGGTTATCTTCTACGCTTGCCAAGTCGTAGAGGTAGTTCACCATCAAACCAGCAGATTGGCGCAAGCCCTTGCGAGACAAATCCCCCGCCCAATTAACCAGGTGTAACTTAGCACCATTACCTAAATGAAATTTCGCCACTGGATTGCCCTGACGCCCAGTAGAAACAAGCCCTAAATACATGCTTGCCAAGCTCAATAAGGCTACTTTTTCTTTCTCAGAAGCTAGGTCGGGATGCCAACCTGAACTCAATCGCTCGCTCCATGATTGATTGTCGAGCTTTAGCGCCGCCAAAGCAGCATCTCGGGCCACCTTGAGATTGGGCTTTAATCTTTCAGCAGGCACGCCCTCCCCTAAATTTGCACCAGCAGTAACCCAATCCATAAACCCCGGGATCGGTGACAAAGTCACGAATGTTTTGATTCCAGGGAATTCAGCATGCAATTGTTCTGCCACCCGCTTAATTAAAAAATTACCCATGGAGACACCGCGAAGACCAGACTCGCAGTTACTGATGGAATAAAAAGCAGCAACCTTATATTGAGATGGCTGATCTACAGTCTCTACTTTTTTATCAACCAATGGTGTGATCACCGTTGGGATTTCAGGCAAGAGCGCAACTTCTACGAAGATGAGAGGCTCACTTGGCAGCTGAGGGTGAAAGAATGCAAAGCAACGACGATCGGGTTGGAGGCGTCGACGCAGATCATCCCAACCATCAATGGCGTGAACTGCTTCATGCTGAATGAGCTTCTCAAGTACATCTGCTGGGGACTTCCAATCCACCCGATGCATCTTCAGAAAGCCTGGATTAAACCAAGAGGAGAGGAGATGGCGCATATCGAAATCTACTGCAGCCAACTCTGGTTTCTTATCCAACAACTGAAGTAAATCACGACGCATCTGAACTACTGCCGCAGTACCTTGACTGGCACGATTCAGGCGCCGAAAAAATTCTTGGCGAGGAGACTCCGAAACTTTCTGCAACTGAATGTAATTACGCGCACTGGAGTCCGCAACAAAATTTTGTGCTGCCTTGAGCACTTCATCCGCTTTAGGGTTTAGTTTCTCAAACAGCAAGGTAAAAAATGAGACATGCTGATCTTTTCCTAATTTGCGATAGTTATTCACGACATCATCTGCCATGCTGAGCGCATTCGACTCCCCCCGCTCTGATATCAAACGCTTAATAGCGTTATTTGCCTTAGACAAATTGCGAGCTTTAGTTAACTTCTCGAGCATGGAACTCTTTCAGCGGGGGTGGAAATAGTCGGAAATTGAGCCAATTCAGCCAAAAATCGATGCTCTCATAGGAAATTTATCAATTTTTTAGAAATTGACTACAAAAGCCCCAGAAAAACCGATTTTTAACTACTGATAAGTGCTTTTTTTCGTATTTACTCTCACTATAAGGTAAATTCCGAAAATGATCATAGGGATCGATAACCACTGCCCCATGGATAGACCAAGACCTAGAAGCCCCAAGTAGGCATCTGGCTCACGCGCAAATTCAGCCAAGAACCGGCAAATCCCGTACCCCAGCAAAAATAAGCCTGAAACTTGCCCCAGCCTGCGTGATTTGCTGGAGTAGATCCATAGGACTAGACCCAAGCAAATCCCCTCCCCAAAGAATTGATAGATCTGCGAAGGATGGCGGGGGATGGAGTCGACCATCGGGAACACCATAGCCCACGGTAAGTCAGTTGGCCTTCCCCAAAGCTCGCCATTAATGAAATTACCTAAGCGACCAAATGCCAGGCCAAATGGGACTAGCGGCGCAACCAAATCACTAACAATAAAAAATGAAACTTTGCGCCGATAAGCGAACCACAGCAATGCCAACAAAACACCCAAGAGGCCACCATGAAAAGACATGCCACCTTCCCAGATCTTAAAAATGCTCAAGGGGTGAGAAAGGTAATAAGCGGGCATATAGAAGATGGTGTAACCCAAGCGTCCGCCCAAGACCACACCTAAAACACCAGCAAATAAAAGATCTTCAAGATCTTTGTATGACCAACCCAAGGATTGGCATTGCGGAGCACGTATACGCAAACGACCCAATAGGAGGAATTGCGCAAAAGCAAAGAGATACATCAAGCCATACCAGTGAATAGCAAATGAACCTATGCGAATCGCAGCAGGGTCAAATTCTGGGTGAATCATCATGCTTTAGCTTGATCAAAATTATGCAATTCGTGACCCAAGTCACGATAAGCTTTGTATCTCTCACGACCCGCAAGACGCTCGGCATCATTAGTAGTAACAACCTCGACAACCCGAGGAAAGCGTGCAAGCATTGCAGAGACATCGCTAGGCATGCGCATTCCCAAATGAATCAAAACATCTGCATGCGGAAGATGAGACAAAGCGGGCGATAGGAAATTATCCGTTAGCAAAATTGGTGTATCGATTGCCAACTCATCTTCAATAAAACAATGGGGTAAAAAATCCGTAGCACTAAATGTCCACAGAATTTCATCTAACTTTTTGAGATCTGCTTTTTCGCCAACCATCACGATGTTGCGCACAGGCTCGCCAACAGGTGTGGCACTCCAGATCTTGCGCGCTAGTCGACAAGCGTATTCCAACTTATCACTCACGTTGCTATGAAAATCAATACGGGCCATGAATTGCCTTCTGTATTTACTTTTGTGCCAACAAGTAATTCACAAGCAAAGGTACTGGGCGACCAGTCGAACCTTTAGCGGCGCCACTCTTCCAAGCGGTACCGGCAATATCTAAATGAGCCCATTTATATTTTTCTGTGAAACGCGATAAGAAACAGGCTGCGGTAACGCTACCTGCTGGACGGCCGCCAATATTAGCCACATCGGCAAAATTGGATTTAAGCTGTTCATGGTAAGCAGCATCTAAAGGTAGGCGCCATACGGTATCCAAAGAAGCGTGGCCGGCTTTAGTGAGTGCATTAACCAAACCTTCATCATCGGAAAAAACGCCGCTATGCACGTGCCCCAATGCAATGACACAAGCGCCAGTGAGGGTGGCCACATCAATCACTGCTTGAGGTTTGAAGCGCTCAACATAAGTTAAAGCATCACATAAAATTAAGCGACCCTCGGCATCAGTATTCAGAATTTCAATCGTTTGCCCAGACATACTCTTCACAATGTCACCCGGACGAGTTGCTTGACCAGAGGGCATATTTTCACAAGTTGGGATCACGCCGATGACATTCTTTTTTAACTTCATTAGGGCAGTTGCATACATAGTGCCAATGACAGACGCAGCACCACACATGTCGTATTTCATCTCATCCATTGCCTCACCAGGCTTCAATGAGATACCGCCGGTATCAAAGGTAATCCCCTTTCCAACCAACACAATTGGAGCTTCACCTGCTTTGCCACCTAAGTGACGCATCACAATAAATTGGGGCGGCACATCGGACCCTTTGGCTACAGATAAAAAAGATCCCATTCCTAAGGCTTCAATTTGTTTGCGACCCAAGACTTCAACTTTTAAGCCAGTCTTCTTAGTTAATCCTTGCGCCGCTTTACCTAAGTAAGTCGGCGTACAAATATTGGGAGGCAAATTACCCAAATCTTTTGCCAGATTCATTCCCTCAACCATCGCTGCACCCTCTGGTACAGAAGACTTGAGTTCTTTTGCACAAGCGTCATTACCAGCAAAGATAAGATGCGTAAAGGTATCAGCTTTGTCTTTAACTTTGAACTTCATTGCAGGCTGACGAACTCCAAATCGATAAGCATGGTCGCCTGCATACTGAATGGTCAAACGAATCTCTTCAGCAATGAAATCAGCGCGATGCCCTAAAGCAAAACTGGGGATAAACCACAAAGCGCTTTGAATAGAACCACCACTTAACTGCTTTAAAGCAGCCCGCGCAATTTTTGAATAAGAATTTAAGTTACGCGCTTCAGCAGAAGCAACATCGCCCAAAGAGACCAGAAGAATGCGCTTTACTTTTACTCCGGATGCAGCCCAGGATTTTTCAGCACGAATGACACAGGTGGAGGCCTGCTGAGCATCTAAATCACCAACGAGTTTGGCATGGGTAACTGAATTTCCGAGCAAGTGGTCAAGCTCGACCAAAAGCCCTGACTTTCCTTTGGCGGTTGCCAGAGTATCTAAATCTGCCTTTGAATAGGCCAAAACCAAGCAATCGGAGTTCTGTGCCAATAAGGTAGCAAGGCAAGGCTTGAGTTGCTTGGGGTTATTGAGATCGGCTTGAGCGAAAATCTTGGTGCTAAATTGAATAGTCATGATGTCTTAAGGTATTTTTAAGCAAATTCAAGGAAAAAAATGGGTATTTATCCATTATCCTCCGAGATGCAGGTTCACCTCTTGAGTGGGCCAATAACAGCTAACTCATCATCTACTCATGATTTTTCACCAAGCCCTTCGCCGAGAACTCAGTTTTACTACTGGTGGGGTTTTTTTGGTCCTGGTAACCATCATGATCACCACCCTAGTCATTCGAATCCTAGGATTTGCAGCAAATGGAGCCGTAAATCCAGAGGATGCTCTAGTTCTCATAGCGCTAGCGACCCTAGGTTACATGGCGGTTCTGCTGACTGTTTCCCTGTTTGTTGCCGTCTTAATCGTATTGGTACGCTGGTACAAGGATTCCGAGATGATTGTTTGGTTCGCCAGTGGGTTGAGTATCGCCAGCCTCATAAGACCAATCCTGCGTTTTGCGATCCCGCTGATTATCATCATTGCCTTATTGGCACTCTTTGTTTGGCCCTGGGCAAACCGTGAATCCACCCTGATCAGTCAGCGCTTTCAGCAGCGTAGCGATGTCTCTATGGTTGCCGCAGGACAGTTCAGGGAATCGGCCAAAGCAGAGCGTGTATTTTTCATTGAAAGTCTTGATGTCGATAAAGGTGAAGTTAAAAATATCTTTACCGCTGAAACTAAAAACGGTCGACTGAGCGTCGCCATTGCTGCCACTGGATTTATTGAAAATGCGGAGGGTGGCGGAAAATCGATTGTCCTCAATAATGGTCGGCGATATGACGGACTTCCAACGCAGCCAGATTTTAGAATCCTAGAATTTTCCAATTACGTTACTAATGTTTATGGCAAAGAGATACTCGACCCGCCGCACCGAGATAGGGAAAAAACTGTTGGACAGCTTCTTGATACTAGTGAACCTTGGTTAATCAATGCCAATCGAGCGGAACTATTGTGGCGAATTGGTCTACCATTAATGGCATTAGGCTTAGCATTGATTGCCATCCCACTTGCCTATGTCAACCCAAGATTGGGTAGCTACACTGCAATGTTTTACGCAGTGTTGATTTATCTAATTTATAGCAACATACTGAATCTCACACAAAACTTGGTATCCCAGGGCAAGATGAATGTTTTTGTGGCGGCATGGCCTATACATGCCCTAGCCTTCGGTATAGCCTATTTACTGATTCGCAATCGCATCAACCCATCCTTGAGCTGGTGGCGCCGTCAACTACCTTCTTTTTTGGCCAATAGATGAAATATCTATTCCCTTACATTTTTGAACGCTATCTAGCAAGGCAGATTTATTCAGCTTTTGGATTCATCTTATTTGCCCTGGTCGCGCTATTTTTATTTTTTGACACCCTGAGCGAGCTTGGTTCAGTAAAAGGTCAATACACCCTTCCACTAGCTCTCCTACATGTTTTTTTAAAAGCGCCAAGTCGTATTTCGGAAATCATTCCAATCGCCTGCCTGATTGGAAGTATTTATGTTTTTGCAATGCTAGCTAGCCAGTCCGAATTCACAATCTTACGGATTGCAGGATTGGATATGCGAAGGGGTTTAAGTACCCTGGCTAAAATTTCATTACCCCTGGTAGTTCTCACGCTGGTAATGAGTGAAGGGATTGGACCTTACACCGAAAAACTGTCAGAACAAATTCGAATGAAGGCGCTGGGCTCGTCTTACGGCTCTCAATTTAAAACTGGGGTGTGGGTAAAAGATCGTCTGCGCGATGAAGATGGCAGCGGACCAATTAGACCAGGAGTCCGCTATATTAATGTAGGAAAAATTGATCATGACAGCGAAATTAAAAATATCCGGATGTATGAGTTTGACGATGTATATCGTCTACTCTCGATTCGGAGTGCAGTATCAGGACGCTTTGACCAAGAGGGCACCTGGGTTTTAGATGACGTGATTGAAACCCGTTTTAAAGAATCTAAATCAGCTGACCCACTTAACCCAGTATATTCAGCGCAAACTTTTACGCACCCAATCGTCAGCCTTCAATCAGAGGTCACACCCCAGATTTTGAGCGTTCTATTAGTAAGTCCAGAAAAAATGTCTATCTTTAATCTTGGTAGGTTTATCTCCCACCTCAGGGATAACAAGCAAGATGAACAACGTCACTCTATTGCCTTCTGGAAAAAAGTGATTTATCCATTTACGATTTTTGTCATGCTGGCATTAGCGCTGCCGTTTGCCTACCTTAAGGCCCGGGCCGGCGGCGTAGGTATCAAGGTATTCGGCGGCATCATGCTGGGAATGAGCTTTCAGCTCTTCAATTCGCTATTTTCTAACGTTGGACTTCTAAGCGCATGGCCAGCACTACTGACCGCCCTTACCCCACCATTGCTATATTTTATTTTTGCAATCGCTAGTCTGCGTTGGGTGTCTAGAGCTTAATATATCAAAATCATATAGAATTTAATTCCTATATCTTAATTGATATAAAGAATGGAATCCATATGAATCTGCACCAATTTCGCTTTGTTCGTGAGGCCGTAAGACAGAACTTTAATCTGACTACGGCGGCCAAAGCCCTCTTTACATCTCAGCCAGGGGTTTCCAAAGCGATCATCGAGCTTGAAGATGAGCTTGGTGTTGAGATCTTTCGCAGGCATGGTAAACGCATCCGCTCGCTTACAGAGCCAGGCAAACGCATCCTTATCTCCATTGAGCGAATTCTGGATGAAGTGGAAACCTTAAGACGGGTAGGAAAAGACTTTGCTAGTCAAGATCAGGGAAGCTTTGTGATTGCGACCACCCACACTCAGGCCCGTTACGCCCTTCCTAAAGTGCTTACTGAATTTACAAAACGTTTTCCAAAGGTGCGGGTAAGTATTCAGCAGGGTAATCCTGGACAAATAGCGGAACTGTTGATTCATGATCGCGCTGACATTGCAATTGCAACCGAAGGTATTGCCAATACGCCTGGTGTGCTGGCACTACCTGGCTACCAGTGGCAACACGTCATCATGGTGCCCCTAAGTCACCCACTCCTTAATCAGTCCACTATTACATTAGAAGAAATTGCAAAGTATCCGTTAATTACCTATGACAGAGCTTTTGCGGGCCGCAGTAAGATTGATGCCGCTTTTGCACAACGCAATCTCAATCCAGATATTCTTTTAGAAGCGATTGATGCAGACGTGATTAAGACCTATGTAGAGACTGGGATGGGTGTTGGAATTGTTGCTGGACTAGCCTATGACGCAGATCGAGATCGCAATCTGCGAGTCATCCCAGTTGGGCATTTATTTGGAAATAATGTGACCCATTTGGGCGTTAAGCAAGGAGCCTACCTGCGCTCTTTTGTGTACACATTCATAGAGCTATTCTCACCAACACTCACAAAGAAAATTGTTGAGCAGGCAATGAATAATGAATCGGAGTCTTACGAAATATAAAAGTTATTGAGCTTCTCAGTTTTCAGTTGGAATGGCGACTCTGAAAACAAATATTAAACTTGTGCGGAACTTGTTTGGTGTTGACTGAGGCTGAGGCCTCCTATATGCTAATTCGATAAAAAGAAGTTCTCAAAGAAAAACTGTATCGATGGAGACAATGGCCTTGCGTAAATATATATTTATTGTTTTTTTTGCGGCATTCTTTTCGCACACAGTCTTAGCGCAAAGCTATCCAAATAAACCAATTAAAATGATTGTTACCAACCCGCCGGGTGGTAGCTCAGACATCATGGCTCGAATACTTGCTCAAAAGTTGAGTGATGTTTGGAAACAAACTGTCTTAGTTGAAAATAAACCTGGTGCAGCCGGCAGTATCGGCATGGTCTATGCAGCAAGCCAGCCGCCAGATGGATATTCTTTTTTATTTGGCGCCCAAGGCTCCACCATCGTCACACCTTTGCTATCAAAAGTTCCTTATGACATGGCCAAAGACTTTATTCCACTTAACCTCATTGCAACCGGTCCAAGCGTATTGATGGTGAATGCGGCATCGCCTTACAACACCGCTCAAGACCTGATCTCTGCAGCAAAAGCAAAGCCTGATGAGATTAATTACGGTAGTGGCGGTGTTGGTACGGCTGCCCACCTTGGTGCAGAGATGTTTAATAATCTAGCTCAAATTAAAACAGTGCATGTACCTTACAAAGGAGGCATTGCTGCAATTAATGACCTGGCAGCCAATCAGATCCAATTCAGCTTTACGGATCCTGCGCCTGTTTTATCATTTATTAAGTCTGGAAAATTAAAAGCCTTAGCGGTGACATCAGCAAAACGCTTTCCTTTATTGCCAGATGTGCCCACTTTTATTGAAAGTGGAGTACCTAATTTCATTACTGTAAATTCCTGGGGTACTTATGCGCCTGCTGGTACCCCTGCGCCAATCGTCCGCCAAATGCAAGCGGGGATTCAGAAGGCAATGACCGATCCGGACTTAGTCAAACGCTATGCAGAGATGGGCTTTGAGGCTCAAAATATCTCTGCCGATGAATTTAAAGCATTCTTAGCCAGTGAGAATGCTAGATATGGAAAATTGATCAGAGATAATCGAATTAGATCAGAATAACGTTTAAATTTAAAAAAGATAACCCTCAATACATTTATTACAAAAGGCTCTTATGTTGAACAACCCAACCCCCACATCCCGCCCTGACCAAACCTTATCACTTAATATGAAGCTGCTCGCCCATCATGAATTAGCGGGATTCGGCGGCATGGGTGAAGGTATTGCCATGCAAAAAACAGATGACGGCAGACGTATATTGTGGATGGCCCATGAGTCAGCTCCAAAAGATTTCACGGCCGTTGATGTAACTGACCCGAAAAATCCTAAATTAATTATTCAAACAAATTTGCCCGATATGCAGGTTCGCTCAAACTCCCTGGATGTTGTGGGCAACAAGATGGTAGTTGCAAGGCAAGGAAAAAAGGTAGGAATGCCGGGAGTCGGGTTTTATCTTTTTGATATTACAGTTCCCGAAGAACCTAAATTACTTTCCTACTATGATTGCTCAGGACCGCACTCCCGCGGAGTTCATGCATTGTGGTTTGTTGATGAAAACTTTGTGCACATGTCTTCAGGTGCCGCAGATTTTGAACCAAAAAACCCACTAGATGATCAGTTTTATCAAATTATTGATGTCTCTAACCCCCTCAAGCCAGTAGAGGCTGGGCGCTGGTGGTACCCCGGCACTCGAGTTGGTGATCCAGAACCTGAGCCAACACGTCTTCCAAAGGAATTTGATACTGGATTTAGAGCCCACAACACTAATGTATTTCCACAACATCCAGATCGTGCGTATGTAGGCTACATCGATGGTGGCGCATTTGTTTTGGATATCTCAGATAAAAGTAATATTAAGGTTATTTCCAAGTGGAATCACTCTCCACCTTTCAATGGATTTATTCACACCGTCTTGCCTTTATTCGATAGAGGTCTTTGGATTGTGAGTGACGAATGTGTGCGTGACAATGGCGCAGATTGGCCAAAATTAGTTTGGGTTTTGGATGCCCGCAACGAAGGCAATCCAGTTCCTATCGGCACCTTTCCAGCCCCTTCATATGATGCCTTTGCAAAGCGTGGCGGCCGATTTGGAGCGCATAACCTGCATGAGAATCTACCCGGTCCATGCTCCTTTGTTTCAGACAACATCATTATTGGAACTTTCTTTAATGCGGGTGTTCGTGTCTACGATACGACCAATCCTTACAAGGTTGAGGAAATTGCGTATTACGTCCCAGGCGCACCTAAGCTCAGCCCCTCCGGCGCAATCCAACTAAATGATGTGTTCGTTGATGATCGACGTATTGTCTACACCATTGATCGATTTGGTGGCGGCTTGTACATACTTGAAATGAATATTTAAGCAAGATTGTGTCGTTTCAAAGAGACCACCTATCTGGAAAAATACCTGTCACCATCATCACAGGCTTTCTGGGGAGTGGTAAAACTACACTAATTTCTAAATTACTCCTGCACCCTGATATGAACAGGGTTGCAGTAGTAATTAATGAAATTGGAGAAATTGGTATTGACAATGACTTGGTGACGATGTCATCCGAGAATATTTCTTTGTTGGCTAATGGCTGTATTTGCTGTTCGGTGAGAACGGATATGCAAGAGACATTGCGAGATCTGTTCGCCCGTCGTCATACCGGAGAAATCCCTGAGTTTGATCGAGTCATTATTGAAACCACTGGATTAGCCGACCCAGCCCCAGTAGTTCAAACGCTAGTAAGCGACACCATGCTAGAGGCTCAGTATCGACTTGACGGATTAGTCACCCTGGTAGATGGCTTTAATGGCTTGTACCAAATTGAACATCAAGCGGAAGTTGTAAAACAACTTGCCATCGCTGACCTAGTACTCATTAGTAAATCTGACCTGATCACCTCTTCAGATCTTGATCTTCTCAAATCTCAAATTGCCGAAATCAACCCGAGCGCTAAAATCCTCTTGGTCATCAATGGTGATTTAGATCCTTATAGCCTGATTAATTTAGGATTGTCCTCAGCTAGAGCAAGCGCTAAAACTCTGAGCTTTTTAGGTACGTTTCTCAATGATGAAAGCAATGCGCCCCCAAAATATCTTGGCGATTTTTCTCAAAAACACAATCGGAACATCAAAACGCATTCACTGAGGTTTTTAGAACCCTTTACATGGGAAGCAGCATCGTCTGCATTAGAGCTGCTAACCACACTAAGGGGAGCCGATCTCTTGAGGGTCAAGGGTATTCTGAATATCGAAGGAAACCCTGTGGTAATACAGGGCGTACAGCATATATTTCACCCCCCTGTGAAGCTCGATGCCTGGCCAAGCGATGATCACACGTCTAGAGCAGTATTTATCACTAGCAATATTTCCGCAGAAACTATTGAATCTCTATTTAAGGCTGTTGGCGCAATTACCAAGCTTGGCTAGAGAAATTTCCATTGGAAACAATGGTTTGATTAGCCTGTAAATCAGAAAAAGATAAGAAAAGAGTGGTGCCCCGGGGCGGACTTGAACCGCCACGCCTTGCGGCACCGGATTTTGAGTCCGGCACGTCTACCAATTCCATCACCGGGGCAGGTGTTTGCAGTGGAAAAACTGCATTGAAGCGAACTAAGAGGTCAGAGTGTAACAAAAAAGTTGCTAGAGCCCCATTCTTGAGCTCAGAAGCCCTTAAAATGAGGTCTTGAAGCCAAATTAATCAAAAGGACTTACCCGTATGGCCGGCCATTCGAAATGGGCTAATATTCAGCACCGCAAAGGACGTCAAGACGAAAAGCGCGGCAAGATTTGGACCAAACTCATCAAAGAAATCACGGTTGCAGCTAAATTAGGTGGAGGCGATATTGCTACAAATCCCCGTTTGCGCCTAGCAATCGATAAGGCTAAAGATGCCAATATGCCCAATGACAACGTGCAGCGGGCAATTCAGCGCGGTACCGGCTCTCTAGAGGGAGTTAACTATGAAGAAATTCGCTATGAAGGCTATGGCCTCAATGGAGCTGCCATCATCGTCGATTGCCTGACGGATAACCGCACTCGTACTGTTGCCGAGGTCCGTCATGCTTTTGCAAAAAATGGTGGCAATATGGGCGCTGAAGGCTCAGTTGCTTTTATGTTCAAGCACTGCGGTCAGATGCTATTTGCTCCTAGTACTAATGAAGATCAGCTCATGGAGATTGCATTAGATGCGGGTGCAGAGGATGTCATCACCCACGAAGATGGTTCATTTGAAGTTCTCACTCCAGTCCCTGATTTTTCTAAGGTGCAAGATGCCCTGGCTAACGCAGGCTTAAAAGCAGAGTTAGCTACAGTAACGATGCGCCCAGAAACGGAAACCGACTTCGAAGGCGAACAAGCTGAGAGCATGCAAAAACTATTAGATGCGCTTGAGAACTTAGATGACGTTCAAGAAGTATTCACAAACGCCTCCTTGTAATCACCCTTCATCAATAAACCTTTTAGCTCTTTATGAAAATTCTCCTAATTGGATCCGGCGGTCGCGAACATGCATTGGCCTGGAAGCTAGCCCAATCCCCACAAGTACAAACCGTATATGTAGCGCCAGGTAACGGCGGTACAGCAACAGCCAAGCAGGCCGCCGCTGGGATTGAAAACTTACCGATCTCAGATCTTCAAGAGTTAGCAGACTTCGCCAAGCGAGAAAAGATTCATCTCACGGTTGTTGGTCCAGAAGCACCCTTAGCCGCGGGTATAGTCGATCTATTCCGCAACAATGGTTTGCGTATTTTTGGGCCAACTCAACTCGCAGCCCAATTAGAGTCCTCAAAAGATTTCTCTAAAGCATTTATGAAGCGCCATGGCATTCCAACAGCGGAA
Organism: Polynucleobacter sp. UK-Mo-2m-Kol15; assembly: GCF_018881505.1. GTDB lineage: Bacteria > Pseudomonadota > Gammaproteobacteria > Burkholderiales > Burkholderiaceae > Polynucleobacter. The sequence goes on from NZ_JACVQC010000001.1 coordinate 1,938,085, forward strand.
TATCAAACCTTTTCAAATATATTGGAGGCACATGCTTATATTGATACTAAAGGTGCACCGATTGTTATCAAGGCAGATGGACTTGCTGCAGGTAAAGGCGTGGTTGTAGCAATGGATCTGACAGAGGCGCATGCGGCTGTCGATATGATGCTCGCTGATAACAAGCTGGGTAATGCTGGTGCACGTGTAGTAATTGAAGAATTTCTAAGCGGTGAAGAAGCTAGCTTTATTGTGCTCGTTGATGGTAAGAACGTTTTAGCCTTGGCCACTAGCCAAGATCACAAACGTTTACTCGATGCTGATCAAGGTCCCAATACGGGCGGTATGGGCGCCTACTCACCCGCCCCGGTCGTGACCCCAGAAATTCATGCACGGGCTTTACGCGAGGTCATCATGCCTACCGTCAAAGGTATGGAGTCGGATGGCATTCCTTACACTGGCTTTCTCTATGCAGGTCTCATGATTTCTCCTGACGGCAAAATTAAGACTTTGGAGTTTAACTGCCGCATGGGTGACCCAGAAACCCAGCCGATCATGGCGCGCCTGCGGAGCGATTTAGTCAACGCATTAGATCATGCAGTTGATGGCACCCTAAATGAGGTAGATTTGGAATGGGATCGTCGTACTGCCTTAGGTGTAGTGCTTGCAGCCCATAACTACCCTGATACCCCACGCAGTGGCGACCTCATTACCGGCATACCTACTGATACTGAAGATCAATTAACTTTTCATGCTGGTACGAAGTTACAAGATGGAAAGCTGCTCACCTCAGGCGGGCGAGTGATGTGCGTAGTGGGTCTATCGGATACCGTTCGTGGCGCACAACAAAAAGCATACGAAGCGATATCTCAGATCCAGTTTGATGGCATGCAATATCGCAAAGATATTGGCTATCGTGCAGTGAAGTAACCAAACCAATTTATATCACCCAATACGAAGAGCATTTCACCTTGTCAACATCTCAACACACACAAATTAATATTGCGGACTTAAAAGATTACTTTTTAGGGCTACAAGATCGCATTACTACAGCCATGAGTGCAATTGATGGCAAAGCCTTTATTGCTGATGAATGGCATAAGCCTGAAGACAGCAAACTCAAAGGCTATGGGCGCACCTGCACTTTGGATGGGGGCAATATATTAGAAAAAGGTGGGGTAGGATTCTCACACGTTCGTGGCGATCAAATGCCTCCTTCCGCATCACACCATCGTCCAGAAGTTGCAGGACGTAGCTTTGAGGCCATGGGGGTATCTTTGGTCTTTCATCCAAACAACCCTAAAGCGCCAACTACCCATATGAATGTGCGCTGCTTTATTGCACAAGCTCCCGGTCAAGAGCCAGTTTGGTGGTTTGGAGGGGGGTTTGACCTCACCCCTTATTACGGTGTTGATGAAGATTGCAAACACTTTCATCAAACCGCTAAGGATGCTTTGGATCCATTTGGTAAGGAGCTCTATCCTCGCTTTAAAAAATGGTGTGATGAGTATTTTTATTTAAAACATCGCGAAGAGCCCCGCGGCATTGGCGGCGTCTTTTTTGATGACTTTAATGAGCTTGGTTTTGAGAAAAGCTTTGCGATGACGCGCGCTGTTGGCGATGCCTTTATTGATGCGTATCTGCCGATTGTCGAGCGTCGCTACAAAGATAGCTTCACACCTGAAGAAAAAGCGTTTCAAGAATACCGTCGCGGTCGTTACGTGGAATACAACTTAATATTTGACCGTGGCACTATTTTTGGCCTGCACTCTGGTGGACGGACAGAATCTATCCTCATGTCTATGCCGCCGGTAGTGCAGTGGTGGTACAACTGGCAGCCGAAACCAGGAACACCCGAAGCCAAGCTTTACGACTATTACCTTAAACCGCGCGACTGGCTCGCCTAACTTGATCTTAGCGCATTTGAATACCCCAAAAAAAATTGGCATTCTGGGTGGTACATTTGACCCGCCACATCTTGGCCATCTCAAACTAGCTACACATTTTGCAAAGGCATTACATCTCGATACCTTGCTTCTCATCCCAAGTGGTGAACCTTGGCAAAAAGACACTGGCATCACTCCTGCAAAAATCCGCCTACAACTCATAGAGGCGGCTGCTGTTGATCTAGCGAGAGCATTTCTGTATTTAAAAATCCCAACTCAAATTGGGGTAGATCGCATCGAAATTGATAGGGCAGGACCAAGCTACGCTATCGACACCGTCAAAGCACTCAGAGCAAGATTTGGGGCTGGGGTCAACTTAACTTGGTTAATGGGGGCTGACTCACTTGCAAATCTGCACTCTTGGAACTTATGGGACCAATTGCTTGGTTTTGTAAATTTTGCTGTGGCCAGTAGACCTCAGCATGCACTGTCTTCGCATATAAGCCCTGAAATTACGAACTTATTGGAAGAACATCAGTGTATTGATACAGATACCCTTGAAAATAGCCTATTTGGCCGCATCTACCTTGATAACAGTCTTTCAGTAGACCTATCGTCCACCGAGCTTCGAAATCAGCTCAAAAGTGCCTCTCGTAGCGATATCGCCTCAGAGCACATTCCGTCTCATGCTTTAGAAATCATCACAAATCTGGGTCTGTATAAATAATCAGGCTAAGATCATCCTTATATACAAAATATCGTAGAAAAAATATTAAAGAAACTATGGACTTAACAAAATTACAACGTGTCGTGATCGATGCTCTAGAAGACGTCAAGGCGCAAGATATTCGTGTTTATGACACTACTAAACTCAGTGAACTGTTTGATCGAGTCATCATTGCAACGGGTACCTCTAATCGCCAGACTAGATCTTTGGCTATGTCGGTTAAAGAGGCGGTCAATGCAAAAGGTGGCGAAGTTATCTCTGTAGAAGGTCTAGAGACAGGTGAATGGGTGCTCGTTGATTGTGGAGATATCGTCGTTCATATTCTGCAACCTGCACTGCGTGCTTACTACCAGCTTGAAGGTATGTGGGGGGCTAAACCTGTACGCGTCAAATTGGCTGCCGATAGAGGGCTTGTGAAGGCAAGCGAGACCGACGACGAAGATTAATGTTTTAACAATGCGCTTAACGATTGTTTCTGTTGGTCACAAAATGCCGGAATGGGTTGCAACTGCAACCCATGATTACATTAAGCGCATGCCCGCTGATTGCAGTATTGAAATCAAGGAGATTAAACCTGATCTCAGCCCAGCCAAAGAAGCCGTCAAAATTACAGCAGCCATTCCTAAGGGCTCTCGTATCATCGCTCTTGATGAGCGCGGCAAAGATCAAACCACGCAAAATTTAGCAACTCAATTAGCAGGCTGGCGACAAGAAGGTTTTGACATCACCTTTTTAATTGGTGGTGCTGATGGACTAGACCCCAGCCTCAAAGAAAAGGCCCAAGCGATGTGGCGCCTCTCAAGCTTGACGCTACCCCATGCAATGGCAAGAGTCTTGCTAGTCGAGCAACTCTATCGAGCCTGGACCATCCTGCAAGGCCACCCCTATCACCGCGAGTAAGTTATTGATGTTTTCCTATATTTATCTTGCATCACAAAGCCCTAGACGCCAAGAGTTACTCAAGCAAATTGGCATCCCATTTGAAATGTTGACTGCTGCCCCGGGCGAAGATACAGAGTCTCTTGAGATCGCCCTGCCCCATGAAAAGGCTCGTGACTATGTTGAGCGAGTCACATTTGCTAAAAGTTCTGTGGCATTAGCGAGGTGGCAAAACAGCGGCAAACCTTGGGCGCCAATCTTATGCGCTGACACTACCGTCAGCTTACCCGGCAACCCCGCCGGCGAAATCCTCGGAAAACCTAAGGATGCTGCTGATGCTGCACGTATTCTGCAAATGCTCAGCGGTAAAGTGCATGAAGTATTGAGCGCAGTTGTACTGGTAATCGACCCTAAAACTAGCCCCCTTTGCTTGGTTCAAGTTTCTGAGGTGGAGTTTGCCCACCTTACCGAAGTACAAATCACCAACTACATTCAGAGTGGCGAACCCTTTGGTAAGGCTGGGGCGTATGGCATTCAAGGTCTTGGCGGGGCTTTTATTCCCTCAATTAAAGGCAGCTATAGCGGTATCATGGGATTACCTATTTTCGAAGTTAATCAATTATTGGATTTCGCTAAAGTTGCCCGCATATGAATGAAGAAATTCTGATCAATATCACCCCCCAAGAAACACGGGTAGCATTAATTCAGCAAGGCGCCGTTCAAGAACTTCAAATTGAGCGCACGCGTCAACGCGGCATTGTTGGCAATATCTATTTGGCTAAAGTAGTACGAGTATTGCCTGGCATGCAATCTGCTTTTATTGAGATTGGTTTAGAGCGCACTGCATTTATGCACGTTGCCGATATCACTCAAAATAACCCTCAAGCACAAATCGAAAAATTACTCTTCGAGGGGCAAAATGTTTTAGTGCAAGTTCTCAAGGACCCTCTAGGAACAAAAGGTGCGCGCCTCACCACGCAATTAAGTATTGCCGGCCGTAATTTGGTTTACCTCCCGCCAGCTGGAACAGATGCGGCCACAGAAAAGTATATTGGTGTATCTCAACGCATTGACCAGCCCGAAGAACGAGAAGCCATCAAGGCTCGCCTTGCAGGACTCATGCCTGCCAATGAAAAAGGCGGAATTATTGTGCGCACTAGCGCACAAGATGCCAGCGATACGGAGCTTGAGTACGACATGCATTACTTGCGTACTACCTGGGAAAAAATCCGGGAGGCCGTGAATCATCAGGCTGCACCTAGCCTACTCTATCAGGATCTCAGTCTGGCCGAGCGCGTATTGCGTGATGTTGCTGGGGAGGAGACAACGCAAATTCGAGTGGATTCTGCAGAAAACTTTGAAAAGCTAAAAGGATTTGCTGCGCTATATATGCCAAATCTGATAGACAAACTCACTCTTCATCGCGGCGAGCGTGCCCTATTTGATTTATTTGATGTCGACGCTGAGATCAACAAAGCGCTTGGTAGAAGAGTGGATCTCAAATCGGGTGGCTATCTCATGATTGATCAAACCGAGTCCATGACCACGATTGATGTCAATACCGGAAGTTATGTGGGTGCACGCAATCTGGATGACACCGTATTTAAAACGAATCTTGAAGCAGCTCAAGCTATTGCTCGACAACTGCGCTTACGTAATCTTGGTGGTATCATCATCATCGACTTTATTGACATGTTGAGCAAAGATCATCAAGAGTCGGTTTTACATGAACTCAATCGTAATTTAGATCGTGATCATGCGCGAACCTCAGTAAGCGACTTTTCCTCGCTCGGTTTGGTGGAGATGACGCGCAAGCGTACTCGAGAATCACTCGCTCATATTACTTGTGAGCCATGTGCCACTTGCCAGGGCAAGGGCGAGGTTAAAACTGCACAAACTATTTGTTACGAGATTTTGCGGGAGATTGTGCGCGAGCATCGCCAATTTAATCCACGGGAATTTAGGATCGTAGCTGCCCCTGATGTGATTGATCTTTTTCTAGAGGAAGAAAACCAGTTTTTAGCACAACTCGGTGATTTCATTAGTAAACCGATCAAGCTGCAGGCCGAAGGAAGCTTCCGCCAAGAGCAGTACGATATCGTTCTCAGTTAATTATTTTACGAGGCTCTTTTGAATATATTACTGACGGGCGGCATGGGTTATATAGGCAGTCATACCGCCGCCCTTTTAGCGAGCGCTGGCCATCGAGTGCATATTTATGACAACCTCTGCAATAGCAATATTGGGACCCTAGATCGCATTCAGAAAATTGCCTCACAAGTGATTGGATTTACAGAGGGAGATGTTCGGGATACCGAAAAACTCACCAAAGTACTGCGCGACGAAAAAATTGATGCGGTCATTCACCTTTCTGGATTAAAGGCCGTAGGCGAGTCATCTCAAAAGCCAATTGAGTACTATGCAAATAATGTGCAAGGTAGCATTAGCCTCATACAGGCGATGCAGGCAGTCGGTATTAACACCTTGGTATTTAGCAGTAGCGCTACTGTTTATGGTGACCCAGTTTATCTACCCTACGATGAAGACCATCCAACTAACCCAACCAATCCCTATGGTCGCAATAAACTCCAAGTAGAAGAAATTCTGAGAGATCTTAGTGCAAGTGATAGTTCCTGGAGAATTGGCTGCCTGAGATATTTCAATCCAGTCGGCGCCCACGAGACTGGACTGATAGGAGAGGATCCCAATGGTATTCCAAATAATTTGATGCCAGTCATTGGACAGGTTGTTAATGGCAAACTTCCATTACTCAATATCTTTGGGGATGATTATGAAACCCATGATGGCACAGGCAAGCGCGACTATATTCATGTGATGGATCTTGCAGAAGGCCATTTAGCAACACTAATCTGGCTGCAAAGTAATCTCGGCTGTCATACTTTCAACTTGGGTACCGGGTCTAGTTACAGCGTACTAGACCTACTAAATCGCTTTGAGGAAGCCAGTGGTCAGAAAATCCCACGCCAGGTGGTTGAGCGTCGGCCAGGCGATCTTCCCGAGTACTATGCCAAGGCCGATAAAGCCGAGAAAGTGCTTGGATGGAAAACCAAAAAAACGTTATCGGATATCTGCAATAGCTCTTGGCTTTGGATCAAAAACTCCAAGAAGAGTTAAGTCTCAGAGATTAAGCATTGGAGAACTGGATACGATGCAAGTTGGCATATAAGCCATCTTTAGCAATTAACTCCTCGTGCGAGCCATTCTCAATGATATGACCATGCTCTAGCACGACAATCCGATCTGCATGCTCAATAGTTGATAAGCGATGTGCGATTACCAAAGTAGTTCTGCCTGCCATTAAATGCTCTAGAGCATCTTGAACCTGACGCTCTGATTCAGAATCCAATGCTGAAGTGGCCTCATCTAAGATAAGAATAGGTGCATCCTTGTAAATCGCCCGCGCAATCGCTAAACGCTGACGCTGACCGCCAGATAAACGATTACCGTTATCGCCAATTTGCGTATCAATTCCCTCAGGCATCTCTCTCATCAGTGCGGCTAAATTAGCAGCCTCGAGAGCCTCCATCACACGCCCACGGTCAATACCCTCGAGACCTACAGCACCATAGGCTACGTTTGCAGCAATACTGTCATTAAATAAAATGACATCCTGACTCACAAAAGCAATTTGTTTACGCACATCGGCTAGAACAATATTCTCAAGCGGAATATCGTCTAAGAAAATTTGCCCGCTAGTGGGTTTGAAGAAGCGAGGCAATAAATTTACTAAGGTAGATTTTCCTCCGCCAGATGGGCCAACAAAGGCAACCACTTCGCCAGGCTTAATATTCAAATTGACGCCGGTGAGGGCATCCTTGCGTCCAGCCTCTTGTTGGTAAGAAAACCCAACGTCTTCAAATCGAATCCCACCTCGAGTTTTGTCAAGAGTCGTCATATTCTCTTTGCGGGATTCATCCTCCTCAAAGGGTTGATCCATGAGCGAGAAAATCATTTCAGCAGCAGTTAAGCCACGCTGCAAGGGTTGATTGATATCAGCGAGGTGCTTAATCGGCGAAATCACTAACATCATGGCGGTAATAAAGGCAGCGAAACCTCCGACAGTAGTACCCTCGGAAGCTGATTGCATCAGGGCAATCACTAGCACGATCGACAGGGCCATAGAGGCAACCAATTGAGTGATTGGTTGATTCAAGCCACCCGCTACCGCAGACTTCATGGCAAATTGACGCAATCGTTCCGCCTTCTGCATGAAGCGTCGCATCTCGTATTCTTCGGCGCCATGTACTTTCACAATCTTATATCCAGCTGCAGACTCTTCAACGATATAAGCCAACTCGCTAGTTAGGGTCTGCTGCTCACGATTTAAAGATCGCAGACGCTTATTAATTTTGCCCATGATGAAAGCAATGATGGGGAAAATAATCAGGACAACTAAAGTCAGTTGCCAATTTAAATAAATGAGATACCCAATTAAGCCGACCACAGTGAGGGAATCCCGCACCAAACTAATCAACATTCCTCCCATAATAGAAAGAACGTTATTCACCTCAAACACAACCGCATTAATTAAATTTGATGCAGAATTCTTTTGAAAAAAAGTAGTAGATGCATTTAATAAGGTTTGGAACATCTGTTCACGTAATTTAAGCAAGACGGAGTTAATTACGCGAGTTAGCAAATAATTTGATAGAAATTGGGCCAAACTGCGAACCAAAGCTAAACCCACTAAGAAAACAGGAACCTGCCAAAGTTTGTCATCCATCTGCCCAGTAAAGCCTCGATCCAGCAAAGGCTTCATCAGGGCGGGTATCGAGGTTTCAGCTCCTGCCACCAAGGCCATGGCCAATAAAGACCCAATAATCAGGCGAATATGGGGCTTGAGGTACTGAATTAAGCGATTTAAGGAGGTACGGTCTTGAGCATTCATATAATGAATTATGCCCACCTTATCCGTCATACTCATTACTCGCAATGAAGAGGCCAATTTGGCCGACTGTTTGGCGTCCCTAGACGGGATTGCCGAGCAAATCGTGGTGGTTGATACCAATAGTACCGATCTCACCCTACAAATCGCTAAAAACCATGGTGCCGTGATTGTCCAGCCAGCAGATTGGCCTGGTTTTGGCCCCCAAAAGAACCGTGCCCTCGAATTAGCAACTGGAGAGTGGGTTCTCTCTCTGGATGCAGACGAGCGCCTTACCCCAGCCCTTAGAAGTGAGATTCTGACTGCGATTAATCACCCAGCCCAAGTGGACTGTTTTGCAATTCCACGTCTTTCTTGGTATTGCGGTCGATTTATTCGTCATTCTGGCTGGAACCCAGATTATGTTGATAGATTATTTAAGCGGGGTAGCGCCCGCTTTTCAGATGATCTGGTTCATGAACGCTTAGTCCCCAATGGCCAGGTAGCCAAACTGGAAAACCCAATGCTGCACTTCAGTTTTATGAACTTCTCACAAGTTCTGCAAAAAATTGATCGCTATTCAACGGCCTCAGCAGAACAAGCTTTTGCTAAAGGCAGAAGAAGCAATCCTTTTAAAGCAATTCTGCACGGCTTATGGGCATTCATTAGAACTTATTTTATTAGAGCGGGATTTCTAGATGGCTACCAGGGCCTTGCATTAGCAATCTCCAATGCTGAAGGTAGCTACTATCGTTACATAAAAATTTGGCTCATTCAAAACCAAACAGAAAAATGAAGATCAGCGTTATTGTTGCAACCTACAACAGAATCGATGCACTCGATTTTGTTTTGCAGTCCCTAGAAACCCAAACCGACCCTGAATTTGAAGTATTAATTGCGGACGATGGATCTAAAGTAGATACCAAGAATTTTATTGATAACTTCATGCTGAAGTCTAAGCTGCAAATGAAGCATATCTGGCATGAAGATTTAGGGTTTCGTTTAGCCTTGATTCGCAATCTGGCAAGCGCTGAGGCCTCCGGCCAGTACTTTATATTTCTAGATGGAGACTGCATTGTGCAGCCCGACTTTGTTTCACAACACCGCAAGTTAGCAAAAAAAGGTTATTTCACTACTGGTAGTCGAGTGTTGCTCAATGAGGAATTAACCAAAAATATTCTTTCTTGGCCCCGCTGGGACTTCAATCAATTTACAAATCAGCTGTTAAGTTATCGACTCTCTGGTGGGATTAATAAATATTGGCCACTCAAAATTAAACTCAGAGCAGGCGTTTGGCGACACTATAAGAAGTTTGTCTGGCGCCGCATCAAAGGATGTAATTTAGCCTGCTGGAAAGAAGATGCCTTGGCCATTGGCGGCTTTGACGAGAGCATGACTGGCTGGGGGCATGAAGATGCTGATTTTGTTTTCCGGCTACAAAATAGAGGTTTGATTCGTCAATCTGGGTCATGGTCTACAGAGGTATTGCACCTCTACCATCGCATCAACGATCAATCTAATGCTGCAGAAAATGCGCGTCGCGTACGTGAAAAAATTCTAGCTAAAGCACAGTAGGTTTGAGTTACATTAGCCCCATGCCCGTATTCTCAGAACTAAAACCTAAGAAAATTTTATTTATTGCGACACGCCAAATTGGGGATGTCCTTGTGACTACGCCACTAATCTCACAAGCACGAGAGCTTTGGCCTAATGCTGAGTTTCACTTTTTAGGATATCGTGGCAAGCTCGAGATGCTCAAGGGCAATGCCGATATCACCCAGACGATTGAAACTTCAGATCGACCCAAGCTCACAGAATATCTTTCCTTATTTTTTAGACTCTTTCAACGTTACGACTTAGCTGTAGTGACGCAACCGAGTGACCGCGCCTATTTTTATGGTCTAGTAGCAGCTCATCGACGAGTAGGAGTCTTAGGTGGTCACCCTCAAGGTATCACGGAACAAGATAAGGCAAAAAGAAATAAAAGTGATAAACAGAATGCCTGGAAAAAATCCATTTGCTTGCATACAGTTGCTGTAGATTATTTTGCGCAACATGTCATTACGGAAAAGCTTCGTCTGCTTGAGGTCTTTTATCGACAACCACAAGATCTATTTAGCAAGCCTATTTCTGTCAGTGCGCCTACTGGTGATCCGATTACCCCCAGTATTGCAACTCAAATTCATTCGCCTTATGTGGTGGTGCATCCCGGACCCTTAACTGCTTACAAGCGTTGGCCGCTTACCTATTGGCAAACATTGCTAACGTGGATTACACAACAAGGTTGGCAAATTGTACTGAGTGCATCTTCTGCTAAGCAAGATCTTGAACTCAACAAAGATATTCTTTCATTGCTTGATGAAGATACGCGTAAGCAGATTGTGGATACCGCTGGTTTACTTTCCATCCCGCAAGCGGGTACTCTGATTCGTGGAGCGCTTGCCTATGTTGGCGTGGATACCTCAATCACACACCTAGCAGCAGCATGTAATACGCCCACTATTGCTTTGTTTGGTCCTACGCCACCCACTAACTTTGGACCATGGCCTAATGGATTTGTTGGCAAGCAGCCTTATCAATTAAGAGCGCGCTCGCAAACAGTTGGTAATGTCACCATTTTGCAAGGGCCTGGTGAATGCGTCCCCTGCCGCAAAGCAGGCTGCGAAGATCGCCCAAGTAGTCATAGTGAATGTTTGGATCAGCTAGATCCAAATCAAGTTATAGAAGCGCTGCAAAGTGCCATAAATAAAACAGCCTAACTGGCTTTGTCTAAAGCAATTTAGTGGTACTGAACCTGAACAGCATGGGATTGCTTGGCTGCTAAAATTTGATACAAGCTATGTAAGCAAGCATCGTCCGGATAGATGCGCAAATCTTCCGGGAACTGCATTAGACAAGCGCCACCACTTGTAGTGACAGCAGCCGTTAGCATCAATCCTTTCAAGCCCTCGCTACTACTTGACCCAGTTGCAGCCGCAGGCCCCAGCTTAGGGTCTCGGACGCGATTACTCATGAGATAGGGGTTAATTTGACTCCGTAAGGACTTAATATCAATCGCAGAATCAATAGATAGGTGTACGTTACGCGCAAAACGCATTCGAGCGCCAGTGATATCCATCACTGCCTCAGAGACTATTCGCATCCCACCAGAAAACTTATCAGGAGTGACATTAACCTTAGCCACTAGCAACTCATCTTCCTTAAGCCAAGAACGATTAGGTTCATAAACTTCGCTATATAGCGTCACCTCAATTGCAGCGGTGCCATCATCAATCGTGGCAATCATCATGCGGCCACGCTGTCCTGTCAACATTCGGGCAGAAGTAATAATGCCAGCGATTAATTGGTCCTTACCCTCTGTCACCTTAGCTAAGGGCTGGCGTATGAAATGTGCAGTCTCGTCACGATAGGCATCAAACATATGACCCGTGAGACAGAGGCCTAAAGCACTTTTCTCATCCTGTAAACGTTTCTTTTCAGACCACGGCAGTTCGCGCACCAACTCCGGTAAGTGACGATCATCTTCTCCTGCCACCTCAAACAAGCTCACTTGATTAATTGAAGCCTCAGCCTGTTCTGCTGCCTCAATTGCGCGCGCAAGAGAAGCCAATAAAGTAGATCGAATATCGTAAAGATTTCCATCACTTGGAATGGCGTCTTTATACAAACTGTCAAAGGCACCGGCACGCATTAATGCTTCAATTGCCCGACGGTTCACCTGTCTACGATCCACGCGTGCGCAGAAATCAAATAAATCCTTAAACGGTCCACCAACTTCACGCGCCTTCACAATAACTTCGATTGCTGCTTCACCAGTGCCCCTTACAGCACCTAAACCATAACGTATATGGCTGATTGGGGAATCAGGGGCAGCATCTGGCGCACGTAATGGCGTGAATACATAAACACCAGTATTAATGTCGGGCGAGAACACACGAATCTGATTGGCTAAGCAATCGTCGTACAGAATTTTGACCTTATCGGTGTCATCCATTGCAAGCGATAAGTTGGCCGCCATAAATTCAGCTGGATAGTATGCTTTCAGCCATGCAGTTTGGTATGCCAAGAGCGCATAGGCAGCTGCGTGCGATTTATTAAATCCATAGCCCGCAAAACGTTCCATCAAGTCATAGATCTCATTGGCTTTGCCCTCTGAAATCCCGCCTGCTTTTGCACCATCACTAAAAATCTTTCGATGCTGCGCCATCTCTTCTGGCTTTTTCTTACCCATTGCACGACGCAACATATCCGCGCCACCAAGAGAGTAGCCGCCGATCATCTGGGCCATTTGCATTACCTGCTCTTGGTAGACCATGATGCCGTAAGTTTCTTGCAGAACAGGCTCAATACGGGGATCTGGATACTCTACTTTTTGACGTCCATGCTTACGCTCAATAAAGTCTGGAATCAAATCCATTGGGCCTGGACGATAAAGCGCGACGAGCGCAATAATATCTTCGAAACGGTCAGGTTTAGCTTCACGAAGCATGCCTTGCATGCCTCGACTTTCCAGCTGAAAGACCGCGACCGTATTGGCATTCTTTAAAACTTCAAAAGCTTTTTCATCATCGAGTGGAATTTCACCGATATTCCAATCTTGACGGTCGGCATGTAGCGTCTTAATCCACTTCTCAGCAGCTGCCAAAATCGTAAGCGTCGTTAAACCCAAGAAGTCGAACTTCACTAGACCGATCGCCTCGACATCATCCTTATCAAACTGGCTAATGACTGAGCCGCTCTCCTGATCTTTAGAGTCTTTTGCTTCTTGTGTGTAGAGCGGACAGAAATCCGTTAAGCGCCCGGGTGCAATTAACACGCCACCTGCATGCATGCCAACGTTGCGAGTCATTCCCTCTAGCTGTTGCGCAAGAGACAGTAGTTGACGTACCTCATCTTCATTCTTTTCGCGCTCGCCTAATTGCTTCTCTTCCTTCTTCGCCATTTCAATAGTCATGTACTGACCCGGCTTATTTGGAATCAGCTTAGCGATACCATCAACGAAGTTATAGCCTTGTTCAAGTACGCGACCCACGTCACGAATTGCTGCCCTTGCAGCCATCGTTCCAAAGGTAGCAATTTGGCTAACCGCATCTTTTCCGTACTTATCTTTTACGTACTGGATAACGCGATCGCGCCCATGCTGACAGAAGTCAATATCGAAATCGGGCATGGATACCCGCTCAGGATTTAAGAAACGCTCAAAGAGCAAGTTGTATCGCAGAGGGTCCAGATCGGTAATGCCTAGTGAGTAAGCTACCAAGGAGCCTGCACCAGATCCACGACCAGGGCCAACTGGTACACCATTGTTTTTTGCCCAGTTGATGAAGTCCGCAACAATGAGAAAGTAACCCGGGAAACCCATCTGAGCAATCGTCTTTACCTCAAAGACCAAGCGCTCATGATAACGAGCACCTTCTTTAGCGCGCTCTGATGGATCAGGGAAATTGCGCTCCATATGGCGCTTTAGACCAATCTCTGATTGCTGTAACAAATAATCATCGAGCGTAATGCCTGGCGGCGTTGGGAAATCTGGTAAACGAGGTTGACCCAGTGTCAAGGACAGGTTACAACGCTTGGCAATCTCTACTGAGTTTGCAAGCGCCACTGGTAAATCTGCAAAGCGCTTTTCCATCTCCTCCTGAGATAGGAAATATTGCTCTTCATTGAATTTTTTGATCCGACGAGGATTGCCTAGGAGCTCGCCCTCCGCAATACACACCCGCGCTTCATGGGCCGTGAAATCACTACATTGCATAAACTGCACTGGATGCGTAGCAACAATCGGCAAATCCAATTCATTGGCAAGATGACAGGCAAGCTGCAACTGCTGCTCATCCTGAGGATGGCCGCCGCGCTGCACCTCAAGATAAAAAGAATTGGGGAATAACTTTGCCCATTGCTGAGCGGCAATTTTGGCCTGATCTTCTTGGCCAGCTAAAAGTGCGGAACCAACATCACCCCAGCGTCCGCCAGATAGCGCAATTAATCCATGAGCCAGCGTTCTTTTTGCTGCTTTATCTTCAGCCTTAGAAGCGGGCTCACTAAACCATTTGAGATCTACCTCAGCCCTACCTCGGGATTGATTCTCTAGTGAGGCTTTACTCAATAACTGGCATAGGTTGAGATAGCCAGAGTGGTTTTGAACCAAGAGTAACAAACGATAGGGTTGATCGGGATCCTGTGGGTTACTCACCCAAATGTCTGCACCTGCAATCGGTTTAATTCCGCCAGAACGTGCGGCGCTGTAAAAACGGACCAAGCCAAATAAATTACTTAAATCAGTGAGCGCTAGGGCTCCCATGCCATCTTTCTCAGCTGCAGCTACCGCATCATCAATGCGAACGACACCATCCGTAATTGAAAACTCGGAATGGAGGCGAAGATGAACAAAACGGGGTGAAGCCATGAGATCATTTTAGCTGTGCCGAACCTCCAAAACCCTTCATCCCCAGCAGACGGCTATCGCGGGCGATTTGCCCCCTCGCCTACCGGACCGCTTCATGCGGGATCGCTAGTTGCCGCCCTCGGGAGTTGGCTAGATGCCCGACAAAACCAAGGGAAATGGCTCCTGAGAATCGAGGATTTAGACACACCCCGCTGCATTCCTGGGGCAGATCAAGAAATCATGCGCCAATTGCAATCCTGCGGCCTTTTCTGGGACGAGGAGCCCACCTGGCAATCCAAGCGCCTAGAGCGCTATAAAGTGGCTCTAGAGCGTCTAAATGAGCTCCAAATCGTCTATTACTGTACTTGCACCCGTCAAAGTATTGTCAGCACCCTAGAGGCTCAGGGCGTGATCACACCCCGGAATCAAGAAATGGTCTACCCGGGAACCTGCCGCCCCCAAAAAATAGCCACACACCAGGATGAAAACAAGTTCTTAACCCAAGCAGCTTTACGACTCGCCCTACCAATCGATCTCACTATAGAGTTTGAAGATCTAGCCTTAGGCAAGCAAAGTCAAGATCTCAATCGAGACGTGGGTGATTTTGTTCTGCGTCGCCGGGACAGCGTGTTTACCTATCAACTAGCCGTCGTGGTAGATGATGCCGAACAAAGAATCAATCACATTGTGCGCGGCGTAGATTTACTCAGCAATACGGCACGGCAAATACATTTACAAAGTGTTTTGGAATACCCAACCCCAAACTACATACACTTACCTCTGGTACTTGATGAGTATGGCGAAAAACTGAGTAAGCAAACTTTGGCGAGTGCCATCAATACTGAGAATACGCAGGAGGCTTTAAAAGAATTACGTAAGGCCGCAAAACATTTAGGATTAAGGGATCTTCCAGATGGAAAAGCCACTTCGATTGCTGAGTGGCTTTTGGCGGCCACCCAGGCTTGGGATAGAAAAATTATTTCTTCTTAAAGCCACCTAGCAAAGCACCAACCGCGGGTCTTGCAGGAGTGATGCCAACTTTTTTCTCTTCCGTCTTTGTAGCGCTAGAGCTGGATTGTGGAGCAGCGCTAGGCTCGTAAGGCTTATAGAAAAATGGGTCTGACATTTTTGCTGGCGCATCTGATCTTGATGAGTTTCTACTAGACGCAGGACTATAGCTGGGATTACCTTCAGGCAAAGGTTGAATATCCAGCTTGCGCTTCATCAACTTTTCAATATCGTCGAGCAAGCGTTTTTCACTAGCATCAACCAATGCAATTGCATCACCTTTGCTACCAGCGCGACCCGTTCGACCAATGCGGTGAATAAAATCTTCCGCATTAAATGGCAACTCATGATTAATTACACAAGGCATTGAGGGAATATCCAAACCGCGGGCAGCTACATCAGTGGCAACCAAAGCTTCAATCACACCAGATTTAAAAGCATCTAGAGTAAGAGTACGTTCGCCCTGGCTCTTGTCACCATGGATCGCACCCGCTTTGATACCATCACGCTCTAAAGAGCGAGCGAGTCTTGCGCAACCTAAACGGCTATTAGTAAAGATGATGCACTGACGAGACAAACCTTGACGCGTGCGCGCTTCAAGCACTTGCACAATCGCGCGTTGCTTGTCAGCACTCGATACCATGTGTACTACTTGCTTGACAGTATCTGCGGCTGCATTTTGGCGCGCCACTTCAACAGTCACTGGTGTACGCAAATAACTTTGCGCTAATTTTTTAATCTCTGGTGAAAACGTGGCCGAGAATAAGAGTGTTTGGCGCTGCGCTGGAATCAAATCAATGATCCGCTGCAAGTCTGGCAAGAAGCCCATATCAAGCATGCGATCTGCTTCGTCTAAAACCAGAATTTCTACTTGAGAGAGATTAGCCACTTTAGAGCCAATGTGATCAAGCAAGCGTCCTGGGGTAGCAATCAAGATCTCCACACCATTACGCAATGTAGCAACCTGCTCCTTCATATCTACACCACCATAGACCACGGCAGCACGCAAATCGGTGTACTTGGAGTAGCTTGCCGCATTCTCAGCAACCTGAACAGCCAACTCACGGGTCGGCGTTAATACCAAGGCGCGAATTGGATGACGAGCAGGTGAGGCACTGCTACTAGCATGACGCAGAATCTTTTGAATAATTGGCAATACAAAAGCAGCCGTTTTACCGGTGCCGGTTTGCGCTGCACCCATCAAATCGCTACCCGCCAAAACGTGCGGAATAGATTGCGCTTGAATCGGAGTTGGGGTGTTATAACCCTGCTCAGATACCGCTTTTTGAATCTTTGGATCTAAACCAAAGTCAGCAAAGGTAATTATTGCTGGGGTGGCGCTACTCTCTGTAGCGCCGGTAGGTGAATTTATTTCAGGAACAGTATTTGTCAAGGTAACTTACAGAATGGCTGCGATGCCGGCCTTAGCGGTCTCAGCATCCTCCGCCGATTTAACGCCGGAAACGCCGACTGCGCCGATGGTAAACCCATCTACCACGATATTGACGCCACCTTCCAACATGCCCGATACGTGCGGGGCAGATAAAAATGCATGACGACCATTATTAATAATTTCTTCGTAAACACGAGTCTCGCGTTTACCCATGGAAGCAGTACGCGCCTTTTCTTGTGCAATGTATGAAGACAGTGGAGCGCAACCATCGCGACGAATTAAACCCATCATGTGACCGCCTTCATCACAAACAGCAATCGTCACTGCAAAATTATTTTTAGCAGCATGTTGATTAGCCGCATCCAATATCTTTTGAACATCCGCCTGGGTTAAATAGGGTTTAGTTGCCAACATAATTAATCTCTCTATCTCTAATACTATTGATATATATGGTGAATTATAGGTTGAGTCTGCCGACCAAACCTTACTTTAGGTAGTCTTGAGCCGCAACTACACCACTGGCCTTGGGTTTAAAGCCCATAGTACCCAAGCTCATTTCAACCCCGCTTAAGGCCGCCATGAGACTTAGTTCATTGCAATCACCCAGATGGCCAATACGGAAAACCTTACCTTTCAGCTTGCCGAGGCCGGTTCCCAGTGAAAGATTAAACTTTTCTAAGGCATGTTTACGAAGTACATCCGCATCCATTCCTTCCGGAACCAGGATCGAAGTCAGTACTGGTGAATAGGCGTCAGAATCTAAACACTGATTCTCAAGACCCCAGGCAGCAACTGCACGACGACAAGCCTCCCCCAGACGTTGATGGCGAGCAAATACCGCGTCCAAACCTTCGGTTTGAATCATATCGATTGCCTCATGTAAACCGTACATCAAATTGGTGCTTGGAGTAGTGGGCCAGTAACCTGTTTTATTTGACTCCAAGATTTCATCCCAAGCCAAATAGGCCTTTGGAATTTTGCTGTGCTTACTTGCCTCAATGGCCTTTGGTGACAAAGCATTAAAACCAATGCCGGGAGGTAACATCAAACCTTTTTGTGAGCCCGCTACAGTCACATCAACACCCCAGGCATCGTGACAGTAGTCGGCCGAACCAATACCAGAAACGCTGTCAACGAGTAATAGCGCTGGATGTTTCGCAGCATCAATCGCCTTACGAACTGCAGCAATATTCGATGTAATGCCAGAGGAAGTTTCGTTATGAACAACACAGACAGCTTTGATTTCGTGCTGAGTATCTTTACTCAAACGTTCCTCGATTACAGATGCATCAATCCCCCAGCGCCAAGTATCCGCGCCCGCTTTGCCTGTCACCTCAACTTCAATGCCAATCTTTTTAGCCAAGACACGCCACAAGTGAGCAAAGTGGCCAGTTTCATAAAACAAGACTTTGTCACCAGGATTAAGGACATTCACTAAGGCAGCTTCCCATGAACCGGTTCCAGAAGCGGAATAAATAATGACGGGTTGCTCAGTCTTAAATAGCTTTTTAATGCCACCCAAAACCTTGAGACCAAACGCTCCGAATTCCGGTCCACGATGATCAATTGTTTGATAGCTGATGGCACGCAGAATGCGTGAAGGAACCGGGCTTGGGCCGGGAATGTGTAAAAAATGACGTCCTGAGGTGTGGTTATCCAGTTTTAGCATGCGAAGTCTCATTGGGTTTTGTTGTTAATCTTACGAATCAGTGTAAGGCACTTTTTGGCAATTTACAATTTTGTATGCAAAATATTCATAAAATAAGCGTTTTATAGCGTTATTTATGCTTATTCATCGGTTATAGTAAATATGTATACAAATTTAAGGCATTTCAGATGATGCTCATGGCACCACCCAATACCCAAAACTTACACGAAGCAACCTTCCAGAAGCTCCGATCTTTACTGGTGGAAGGCGCCATCATGCCCGGTAGCAAACTCAATGAACGTGAGTTGGCAGAACAACTGAATGTCTCCCGCACTCCAATACGCGAGGCGATTCGACGCCTGGCTGCTGATGGCCTTGTTGAATTGATTGCCAATCGAGGTGCGATTGCAGTCCAACTAAGCCGCGAAGACATTATTCATACCTTTGATGTGATTGCTAATTTAGAAGGCTACTCAGGAGAATTGGCAGCACAAAATATTAGCGATCAGGCGCTGAACGAGCTTGAAGCGCTTCAATATGAAATGATGGCTTCGTATGCGCGTAGAGATCTTTCTAGCTACTACCGCCTGAATCTCAAAATTCATCAAGCCATTAATCAAGCAGCGAATAACCCTGTCTTGAGCCAGTTGTTTGCGCAAGTGAATGCGCGCATTGAAGCACTTCGCTTTCGCTCCAATCAGGATGGCGTCAAGTGGGAAAAGGCTGTTGGTGAACACCAAGAAATGTTGGATGCATTAAAAGCACGTGACAGCGTTCGCATGCGCGCAGTCATGATGCAACACGTCATGAATAAACGTGATGTTGTTATTCAATTAGTTGATACAGAATCCCAAGAGAAAGTTGCAGCATGAATAAGCCACTGGATTTTCCACCCCCAGAATTCGTCGCTAACAAGGCAGAGTTAGCGAAGCGTCTTCAACAAGAAACTTCTGGTGAAGTCATGACAGACATCGCCAGTCGCGGACGTTATGCAACAGATGCATCGATTTACCAAACCATGCCGGTCGCCGTGTTTGTACCAAAAACCGCCGATGACATTGCGACGGCTATTCAGATTGCAGCTGATCTTGGCGTACCCGTTCTTCCGCGTGGTGGAGGTACTAGCCAGTGCGGCCAAACTACTGGTACCGCATTAGTAATCGATAACACTAAATACTTTCGCAAGCTTTTACATGCAGACCCTGAAAAAGCGACCGCACTAGTTGAGCCTGGCATTGTTTTAGATCACCTCAATGCAACCCTAAAACCGCATGGACTTTGGTATCCCGTAGATGTATCTACCTCTGGGCAGGCAACCATTGGTGGTATGGCGGGTAACAACTCATGCGGTAGTCGCTCCATTGCTTATGGCAACATGGTACATAACGTGTTGGGTATTGACGCCTGGTTAGCAAATGGCCAGCTTGCAAACTTTGGAAATTATGCCAATAGCTCTGGTGTTGCAAGGCAATTAGGTGACTTTGTAAAAGGTCTTGCTACTACACTTCAACCAGAAATCGAAGCACGTTTCCCTAAAGTCTTACGTCGCGTAGCTGGATATAACCTCGATATATTTCATCCCCAGAGCGAGCTCCCCTATACCCAAGACGGCAGCGTTAATTTAGCGCACCTATTAGTGGGTAGTGAAGGCACCCTGGCTTACTTCAAATCGCTTGAACTAAAACTATCACCCCTACCTCAACATAAAGTTCTTGGGGTAGTGAACTTCGCGAGCTTCTTCAAAGCAATGGACAGTGCGCAGCATATCGTCAAGCTTGGGCCAACTGCAGTTGAATTAGTGGATCGCACCATGATTGACTTAGCGCGCCACAATCCTAGTTTTAAAAGTACTATCGAAACCGCTCTCATCGACTCTGGCGGTACAACTCCTGAGGCAATCTTATTGGTGGAATTTTCAGGCGAAGAGCATGCCCCCCTTCTAGAGAAATTAAAGTTACTCGAAAATCTCATGGGCGACTTCGGGCTTCCAGGCTCCGTAGTTCCGATGGCTGATGCTAGTTTGCAAAAGAATTTATGGGAAGTGCGTAAGGCCGGCTTAAACATCATGATGAGCCTCAAAGGTGATGGCAAGCCTGTCAGCTTTATCGAAGACTGCGCAGTCCCATTAGAAAGTCTTGCTGAATATACCCAAGCACTCACAGATGTATTTTCAAAATATGGCTCACGTGGTACTTGGTATGCGCATGCCTCAGTGGGTACTCTGCATGTCCGACCCATCCTAGACATGCGCCGGGATGGTGCGCAGAAGATGCGTGCAGTTGCCCAAGAAGCTTCTGAATTAGTGCGTAAATATAAAGGTGCCTATAGCGGTGAACATGGTGATGGGCTTTCTCGTGGCGAATGGATCTCTTGGCAATTTGGCCCAAAGATTACTGAAGCGCTTACTGAAATCAAGTATCGTTTCGATCCAACCGGGCTGTTCAATCCAGGCAAGATCATTAACCCTCCCAAGATGGATGATGCGAGTTACTTCCGCTTTCCACCAAGCTACAAAGTGATTCCGCTGCAACCAGCTTTAGATTGGTCCGCATGGAATGTACAGAATGATACCGCCACTGAAGAAACCACTGCACCAGGTACCGGCGGTGACCCTGCGATGGGTTTAGCCAAAGCAGTTGAGATGTGTAATAACAATGGTCATTGCCGAAAGTTTGATGCTGAAGTGATGTGTCCGAGCTATCGGGTTACTCGCGATGAAAAGCACCTCACCCGTGGCCGCGCCAATACATTGCGCCTTGCACTCTCTAATCAACTGGATATCAAAGACGAAAGTTCACCCCTCGGTAGTGACGCCATCAAGGAAGTCATGGAACTCTGCGTCAGCTGCAAAGCTTGCCGCCGCGAATGTCCTACTGGCGTTGATATGGCTAAGATGAAGATTGAGTTTTTGTCGGCGTATAAGAAACGGGTTGGACATACGCTGCGGGATCTAGCAGTTGCCTATCTACCCAAATATGCCCCCATCATCAGTAGTATTCCGGGGCTACCTGCATTACTAAATTTACGTAATCACATTGCCCCTATCGCCAAATTGCAAGAATGGCTTATGGACATTTCTGCACAAAGAAGTTTGCCAACTTGGAAAGCAAATACATTTTGGAGTAAGCAGAATGCAATTAGACCTTATCAATTTACGCCAGCAGAACTGAGCACTCCAGATGCGAATGGCAACCAGGGTGTGGTGCTGTTAGCCGACACCTTTAATGCCTATTTTGAAGATGAAAACCTACAGGCAGCTCTACAAGTTTTAAAGGCTGCCGGTTATCGCGTTCATATTCCGCAGAAGAGCTTCAATAAACAAAAAGTAAACGCAACACCCAATACCTGCTCCAAGGAATTCTGTTGCGGTCGCACCTATCTGGCTGCTGGCATGGTTGATCAGGCCAAAGCAAGCTTAGATGAGTTAGTAGATCATCTGGCGCCTTTTGCAGAAAAAGACATTCCGATTATTGGTCTTGAGCCTTCATGCCTGTTCACCCTGAAAGATGAAGCACTAGTCATGGGCTTTGGTGAACGTGCAATTACTGTAAGTCGGCACGCACAACTCTTGGAAGAGTTCTTAGCTAGCGAATTCAGAAATGGAAAGCTCCAGCTGCAACTGAAACCGGCCTCGCGCCCTGTGCTATTTCATGGTCATTGTCATCAAAAATCATTTGATGCTGTTACACCAGCAATCGAGCTCTTAAAGTTAATCCCCAATGCGCAACCCAAACTCATTGAGTCCTCTTGTTGTGGCATGGCAGGTAGCTTTGGTTATGAAACGGAGCATATTGAAGTATCAAAGCAAATGGCGGAGCTGAGCTTATTGCCCACGATACGGAAAGCACAAGACAGCTGGGTGGTTGCAGATGGCACCAGTTGTCGACATCAGATCGCCGATGGTACACAAAAGGGAGCAGTCCATATTGCCAAGATCTTGGCAGCGCATCTGTCAGATGGAGTGTGATGATGTCTTAACGAATCACGCCATATGCCACTATCAACAATGTTCCAGTCAATAAGGCAGGCACTAGACGGCGGGTTGGCTTAGATACCATCACGGCAATACTCAGGATACAGATCAAGATACGAACCCAAATAGGCACTGTGGATAAGAGACCGAGCGGCATCAAAATCATTCTGACAACGAGAGCCGCAACCATCGCATAAGTCACAGCTGCAAGCCAGCGAAAGATTTCGCTATCTTGATTAATTTTTTTTGCGAGTAGTACACCAATAGCACGACAAAAATAAGTGCCCAGAGTCGCGGCTGCTAAGGCAATCCATAATCCCCATCCCTCTAGCGCAGCATTCATTAACTCATCACTCCCGCTCTCTTACGCAGAATTTTAAGATCAATTAAATATGCAATAGTACCTGCTACCAAGCCAGTCGTGAGCAAGCTGGTATCGCTATCCAAGATAAAGAAGAGTGGTCCGAGCAAAAAACCCAAACCAATAGCGATTCGATTGGTCCAAGATCCCACCTCTGTAAATGCCAGTAAGAAGAATAGGGGGTTGATGAACACTAGGCCAAGCGTAATGTACGGGGGCACTACACCCGCTAATAAATATCCCAGCATTGTGGCCGGAATAGAAACAAGCCAGCACAGTAAACCAAGACCAATAAAGTAACTTGATCGATGCCTCGCTTCCATCGTCTGAAACTCACGCATTGAAATAGCCCAAGCCGTCATAGCTAAAAAATGCACGGATGCATACAGTCCATGATTGCGATCTTTTTGATGAAACTGAGGAAAGAGTGTCACGGTCATTGTGATAAAACGTGTGGCAGTTAAAGTCACAGCAAGCGCAATAGCCAGAATGGAAGATCCAGTAATAATCATCTCTAGCAAAACAACTTGCCCAGGCAATGCGAACATCAAGAAACTAGTAGCAGTCGTAAACCAAATATCTACGCCGTTGGTTTTACCCATCGCACCAAACCCCACCATACCGGCAAAGAGGACCATTGCAGGTACACCTGAAGCATCCCGAATACCAGCCCAAAAAGCTTCGCTACGATTTTTAAAGCGCTGCGCCGCTGCAGCTTCTTGCAAAATTTCGCTAGGGTCAATGGATGGTTGATCAGCTGATGACATGGTTTGATTGTAAGAGCTGGCGATAAACTTTGCCAAAATTTGTTAACTATTCAGGGCCCACTCGATATGCTCAGCGACTAAAGTATCCGCCAAGGGTAAGGCATTAAGTAAAGCTTGGCGCAGTAAATCTTTCTCTACCTGAGATGCGCCCCTAGCGGCCAAGGCATTTCCCATCGCTACTGCTAAGTTTCTGCGCCATCTAGAGTAACCAATACGACGAATAGCACTACCTTCATGACGCTGATTAAATTCATTCTCAGTCCAAGACCAAAGTTGCAAGAGACTCGCCCTCCCAAGACCATGACGCTCTGCAAAATCTGGCAAGGCTGAACGTTGTGCAAATTTATTCCAAGGACAAATCAGTTGGCAGTCATCACAACCATAAACACGATTTCCCATCGCCCTACGAAACTCTACTGGAATACTATCTGGATTTTCAATCGTTAAGTACGAGATACAACGACGGGCATCTAACTGATATGGTGCAGTAATCGCTTGCGTAGGACAAACCTCGATACAAGCTTGGCAAGTCCCACAATGCGACTCCTCTTCCTGATCTATTGGCAAAGGAACATCTACTAGGATCTCTCCCAAAAAGAATGTCGAGCCAGAATGTTGATTCAGCAGCAAAGTATGCTTACCTCGCCAGCCTAAGCCCGCCTTACGAGCCAACTCTACCTCCATTAATGGCGCCGAGTCGGTGAATACACGATAACCAAATGATCCGATCTGCTGCTCAATCATCTGAGCAAATTCTTGTAAACGGTTGCGCATCACCTTGTGATAGTCGCGACCACGGGCATACATCGACACCACGGCTTGGGTAGGATTTGCTAAACGCTGCCACTCATCATCAAAATTGATTCCAGGGGAGAGGTAGTTCATGGTGACGCAAATCACCCTGACTGCACCCGGGACCAAGAGGGCTGGATCAGAACGTAATTGAGCATGTCTAGCCATATACTCCATCCGCCCATGTCTACCTTGCTCTAACCACTCCTGAAGCCTATCCGTAGCAGATCCAAGATGGGTATCAGTGATACGCAAGCTATCAAAACCCAATTGACGAGATTGTCCATCCAACCATTCACGAAGATTGGCCTGATCGACAGGGCTCGGTATTGAGGAAGAAGTCATTAGGAATACAGAATGTAGCTCAATAATTGAATAAACTAGGCAAATGGCTCAGAATTCATTTACACAACATTGTAGGCAAGAAGCAGGTACGGCTACCTTAGCGCAACAACTTGCGCTCAGTCTCAGCCATTTCTTTCAATCAGATCAAAATACTCACCTCAATATCTCCCTAGAGGGGGATCTTGGGGCCGGCAAAACTACCTTTGCCCGCCATCTGATACAAGCTTTGGGATATGTGGGTCGAGTGAAGAGTCCAACCTATACCTTGTGTGAGCCTTACCCCATTCAGATTAAGAGTGGCAATCCACCCACTACAGTAACTATCACAGCAACCATCACAGCCAATCACTTTGATCTCTACCGTATGAAAGATCCGCTGGAATGGCAAGAGGCTGGCTTTGCAGAACTATTTGATGAGCCTGGATTTTGTTTAGTGGAGTGGCCAGAAAAAGCTGAGGGCACCCTTCCAGCATTCGATATTCAGATTCACCTCAAGGCTGGCGATGATGAAAATGAAAGAAACATTACCATTGAGGCAATCTCAATCCAAGGACACAATGCCTTAGAGACAATATTTCTCCAATAGCGATGCGCAAGCCCCCCATCAACCCCTCCAGAAGAAAACATCTCAAGACTTCCGCAAAGATGTTGGGATACATACTCTTCTTTAGTGAAGCAGAGATTGCCTGGGGTGCCAAGATCTTAGGTGTGCGTATTTGGCCAGCAGAAGATTACACTCGGATCACCCTTGAGTCCGATAAAGCACTACCCATTACCCAACAGCTGCTCACCAATCCAGATCGTTTAGTAGTGGATGTTCAAGGCATGGAATTCAATTCCACTCTGAAGGACTTGGTAGCCAAGGTGAAGCCGAACGATCCTTATGTTTCACAAATTCGCGTAGGGCAATTTCAACCCGGCATGGTGCGCTTAGTATTTGACCTCAAAGAGCCTGTGAAGCCGCAGCTATTTACGCTTGATCCGATTGCGGAGTATCAATACCGCATGGTGCTAGACCTCTATCCAGCGATCGCCCCAGATCCTTTAATGGAATTAGTGAAGAGTAGCGCCCGCAAAGAAAGCGCCTTAGAAAAAGCCAATGAAGAAATCGACTTAATTGCGCAGTTTGCAGTAAAAAAGGGGAAAGATGCTCCACGAGCGCCAGTAGCCCAAGCAATTCCAGATATTAAAGAGTTGCCTACACAAGCTAAACAGAAGCGCTTGATCACGATTGCAATCGATGCCGGTCATGGTGGTGAAGATCCAGGTGCAATTGGCGCCATGGGTTCCAAAGAAAAGCATGTAGTACTCTCCATCGCCAAACGCCTGCGCGACAAGATTGAGAATGATCCCTATATGCGCCCTTTTCTTACCAGAGATGGCGACTACTTTGTACCCCTTCATACCAGGGTACAAAAAGCCCGTAGAGTAGAGGCGGATTTGTTTGTCTCAATTCATGCGGATGCTTTTATCGAACCAAGAGCTAGGGGTGCTTCAGTTTTTGCCCTATCGCAAATGGGGGCTACTAGCACTACTGCACGCTGGATGGCCAATAAAGAAAATTCTTCAGATCTGATTGGCGGCATCAATATCAAGACTCAAGATAAGCAAGTAGCCAACCTATTGCTAGATATGTCGACCACTGCCCAGATCAAAGACTCACTTCAAGTGGGCACATCGATTCTGAAGCAAATTAGTGGATTTGCGCCCTTACATAAACCAAAAGTTGAGCAAGCCAGCTTTGCAGTTCTCAAGGCTCCGGATATCCCCTCTATCCTGGTCGAAACAGCCTTTATCAGCAATCCCCAGGAGGAGGCGCGCCTCAATGACGATGCTTATCAAGACCGTATTGCCGAAGCGATTTTGAGGGGAATTAAGGACTATTTCTCGAAAAATCCACCAGTTGCCAGACGGGCAAACGCATAGCTGTCTTGTAACTACAAGGGCTTGAAGGTAGGCACCTATAGACCCAAGGAGCGTCTATAAACTTCTTGCTATAATCTTTGTTTTACTGGGTCGGTAGCTCAGTCGGTAGAGCAGCGGACTTTTAATCCGTTGGTCGCGAGTTCGAATCTCGCCCGACCCACCATGCATCACTAAGCCTCGTTCTACGGGGCTTTTTTATTATCAAACCATTAGGCATGGATTGTGATTCTCATACCTAAGGCGCCAAGGACCTTGGATACAGTGTCAAAACGTGGCTTTGTATTAGGCTTTAGGGCTTTATATAAGGCTTCTCTAGTAATGCCGCTTGATTTAGAAATCTCAGCCATACCTTTTGCTCTAGCAATATGCCCTAAAGCAGTAGCCAATTCAGCATCATCACCATCAGCAATAACTTGATTCAAATACTCAGTCATCGCACGTTTACTTTTGAGATGGCGAGTCATGTCAAATTCAGCTAAATCACTGACTTTAATTTTCTTTTCTGTTTTTACAGTTTTCATTTAATCCTCCAATAGCTTGGCTAATTTTTTTGCCGCTTTAATATCGCTGGCTTGACTGGACTTATCTCCACCACCCAACATCACAATAATTGTTTTACCCCTCAATACGTAATACATGCGCCAACCAGGCCCAAATTTTTCGCGCATTTCATGAACGCCATCAGTCAATACCTTGACATCCCCCAAATTCCCCAATCTAGCCCTATCTAAGCGCCTGGCCAATCTAATTCGAGTTGGTAGATCTCTAAGGCTACCCAACCACTCAAGGAAATTATTAGTTTCTAAAACTTTAAACATATGAAATTGTATTCGATCGATTACAAAATGTCAATACCCCATTTATGTGCCGTTTAAAGATTTCAAAATCTGGTTCACAGAATCGAACTTTGTACTAAAAAGCAATCGCACACTTAATCGCACAGTGACTTTTTGAACATACAAACCATTGATTTATATGAGCTTTTGAAGAGTCACAACTTCTTTTAATCCGTTGGTCGCGAGTTCGAATCTCGCCCGACCCACCAGTTATACAAAGGGATCACAGAAATGTGGTCCCTTTTCTTTTGGTTAAAACGAATTGTTCGAGAATGTAGATTGCTGGGTAACTAAACTACTTGCATAGTGTATAGTTTCAGTATACACTAAATCATGATTAAAACTTTTCGCCATAAGGGCTTACAACTCTTTTTTGAAACAGGTAAAAAGTCTGGAATCCAAGCCGTCCATGCTAATAAGCTTGCTAGGCAATTAGCTAGATTGCATGTTGCAAAGAAATGGGAGGATATGAATATTCCTGGCTGGAACTTACATCTTTTAAAAAATAAGCTAGCCAACCATTATTCGATATCAGTAAATGGAAATTGGCGCATGACTTTTAAATTTGATGGTGAAGATGTAATTTTAGTTGACTACCAGGATTACCACTAAAAGAATAGGAATGATGATGACTAAAATGTACAACCCACCCCACCCAGGCCTCACGCTAAAGGAAGACATTCTTCCAGCATTAGATCTCACCGTAACAGAAGCGTCGGAACAGCTTGGCGTAACTCGCGCTGCTTTTTCCAGGGTGATCAATGGCAAAGCTGGCATTTCTCCAGAAATGGCTTTGCGTATTGAAGCTTGGCTTGGCGAGAAGCATGGTGGTAGTGCGGGCGCTTGGCTTGCCCTACAAGCATCTTATGACTTATGGCAGGTACGTAAATTTGGACTTCCCAAAGTCAAGCATGCAATAATTCCTGCATTACCTTAAGCATTACCAAAAGCAATCGCATACTCAATAGCACAATAACTTTTTGGCCGTATAGACCATCGATTTATATGGGGTTTTGAAGATGCATGACTTCTTTTAATCCGTTGGTAGCGAGTTCGAATCTCGCCCGACTCACCAAGCATTACTAAGCCTCGCTCTACGGGGCTTTTTTATTACCTGTGTACCTATCAATCACTCTTACTTAAGTGAACCTAGGAATGTGACTGCCCTCTGCGCTGCCTCGTCATAGCTTGGCCTGTAATTCAAGATATCAATCTCAGCGAACTGCACTTTTAATACCGCTGCCCTGCTAGATATCTGACTAATAAATGGCTCAGCATTCTTTCGCAAGAATTTGGCAGCTTTTACTAAGGCTTCGGGTTCTCGCTCAATAATTAATGACAGATCAAATAAATCACGAGCAGTAGCCCTGTCACCTCGGTGCCACAATTTCTTTGCCACAATCTCTACAGCAGTTTCTACCCGAATCTGCTGGCCGCCAATATTCCATATTTCAAAAGGTGTATCAGTGAGATTTGGGGATGCCACAAAATCAATTTCCCCTTCTGGACGAATTAACTTCACGTAAGAGCTCTGATCTTCAACGTAGTCTGTGCTAACGGCTGCAGCCACATCACTTAAGCGTGGCGTGACAAAACCTAAGTACTGTGGATCTGGAACAAAGATATCAATATCCTTACTAAGCCGATGCTGATAACGAAACATTAATACCGTGCCACCACCAAAAGTCCAAAATGGATCGGGCGTTCCGTGATTTTTAATATCATCAATAATAGAAAGCGCATGCGGAAGTAAATCTCTCCACACCCCTTCGGGAAGTTCACGTTCAATAATATTATTCATGAATTAAGTCCAAGCCGATCTGAGAGAATGCATCTCGTGCGCCCACCGATTAATATTTTTCCAAATTACTTTGGGTGCAACGTGATTATTTTTGGCAGCCTCCTCAACCGCAGACACAATAATTTCTAGTGGCGCCTCATCCAATAGCGTTGCCACATGAGGATAAATACTTTCAGGCAGATCTCCACAGGCCAACGAATGAGATAAATCACCACTTTGTAATTTAGTCTTATAACTAACGCTGGCTGTCTTACTGGCCATATCTAAGCCATGATGCTTTTTGCTGTGCTCTTGCGTAATTACATCTAGCCCTAGGAGCGATAACAAGGACAGCAATTTAGCTGCGCCCAAATCATTCAAACTACCTTTCTCTAGATGATGGATGGTTGACCTTGATAGTCCGCATAGTTTTGCCAACCGCTCCTGGGATAAGCCCAGATCAGTACGACGCTGCCCGACTTTGAGACCAATTTCGCGTAAGTTCATAAGTGCACTATAGCATAAATTGTGTAATATATTACACAATTATTTATTGGGGTTGATCTACTATTACCCGAGACTTGATGTAATAACGAGATTTAGCGCTATGCACCAAAAAAGCAATCGCACAGTCAATTGCACGCTCATTTTTTGGTCGCTCAAAGCCATACGCTATATAGGTTTTTGAAGGGACATGACTTCTTTTAATCCGTTGGTCGCGAGTTCGAATCTCGCCCGACCCACCAGCTTTACTAAGCCTTGCTTCTTGCGGGGCTTTTTCTTTTCTAAAACCCTGAATTGCTCCCAGGAGATGGGATAAGCATCTGCTTGGTTTCATCTCACTGTTCTAGTGCAATATTTGCAGATTCAATGCTGATTAGTTTATGTTGTGCAAACCCAATACTGCTGCAGTCTCAGCCCTGACTTTATTGCAAAGAGCTTCGTTAGTAATCAAGGACTCCCCATATGATTCAATGATAGTCTGCATTCTTTGCTTCCAACCAGCTGGTAACAAACCTGTTGGCCCCATCTTCTCAATCACATTGATCATGATATAAACCGCAGTAGAGGCACCGGGTGATGCACCAAGCAAGGCAACCATCGAAGAGTCAGCAGACTCTACAATTTCTGTACCAAATTCCAGAACCCCAATGCTCTTCTGATCTTTTTTAATAATTTGCACTCGTTGACCTGCAGTTTCTTCAAGCCAATTCTTTGGATCAACATTGGGATAGAAATCCGCTAGGCTATTAAAGCGCTCTTTTTGAGTTTGGAGTACTTGCTTGATTAAATATTTCACTAAAGAAAAATTGCTCAGCCCAACAGCCATTAAGGGCAGAATATTTCCTAGGCGGATAGAGTTGATTAAATCAAAGTAAGAACCGTGCTTCAGAAACTTAGAAGAAAAACCAGCATAAGGTCCAAAAAGGATAGAACGCTTCCCATCAATAATTCTTGTATCTAGATGAGGAACAGACATTGGAGGGGAACCTACGGATGCCATGCCATACACTTTAGCTTCGTGCTGTTTCACAATCTCCTGATCATCACAGCGCAACCATATTCCACTCACAGGAAAACCGCCGTATCCATCAGCCTCTGGGATTCCTGACTGCTGCAATAAAGTTAAGGCCGCTCCACCAGCGCCTAAAAATACAAACTTTGCTATAACAAAACGTAAGCTATCGGTAATTTGGTTTCTAATGCTTAGGCGCCAACGCCCATCGGGGGTGCGACTTATATGAGTCACCTTTTCTGAAAATGACACCTTAAAACCATCAACCGTTTTTAAATACGTCAATAAATTTGATGTTAATGATCCGTAACTCACATCAGCGCCATTAATAATTCGTGTGGCGGCAATCTTTTCAGTAGGATCCCTTCCCTTCATTACTAAAGGCACCCACTGTTCAATCTGAGCTGGGTCTTCTGAATATTCCATACCCCGAAAACAGTGGTGGGCACTCATGGCAGCATGACGTTTCTTTAAAAAACTGACATGCTCTTCACCCCATACAAAACTCATATGAGGCACTGGATGAATAAAAGAGGCGGGATCTTTAATGACTCCCTTTTTAGTAAGGTAAGACCAAAATTGTCTTGATAGATCAAATTCGGTATTGACCTCTAGGGCTTTGGAAATATTCACAGTGCCATCAGACTGTAACGGTGTGTAATTTAATTCACAATTTGCTGCATGACCAGTACCAGCGTTATTCCAGCTGTTGGAACTTTCCAGAGCCTCATGCTTAAGCACCTCTAACAACTCAATTGTGAGGCCTGGAGAGAGTTCCTTTAGGAAAACTCCTAAAGTAGCACTCATAATTCCAGCGCCAACTAGTGCGCAATCAACTTCAGTGACATCTTTTTGCTTGCTCAATCAAAGCTCCTTATTTACGTTTCAATCAAGCTCAGCGTAATGGTGCAACAGAATCGATCTGCCATAATGCCAACGCTTTTCGAATGGCCTCTGGAGAAATAGCATTCGGCCCCGAAAATGGAGTGTTGTAACTGAGAATTAAAAAGAAAATTAAACTGATTGATATCGAAAGTAAAGAAATCATCACCAAATGCTGACGATTATCTGACATAGCATGAAGACACTGATACAAGATAAAGATGAAAGCACCCAAGCTTAAGGTCAATATCATAGAGTGATCTAAGGCTGATTTGGCACTAGTAATTCGCTCCAAGCGAAGCGCGTAATAATCAGATATCAATCTCAACTCCTCTTGCTGGGCTAGCAACTCAGCATTATTGAGCGGGATATGGTTGAGTAAGCCAATCTGAAACTGATGGAACTCCTTGTAGGCATCATGATCAAACTGACCATTTGACATTAATGGCCATTCTTGCTCAATCACTTTTTTAGTATATGCAGTAAGAAGCTTGGCAGAGGAATCTCGAAACTCTGGTTTGAATGCCTCCAAAGATCTATATATGGTGGTAAGTGTCGTGGCTTCTTTTGAAACTACAGAATCTATATGTTTGTAGTTTTGCCAAGTAGAGACGCAAATAAAGGCCAGAGTCAGGCCAAAAGTCGTGCCAATTGCAAATGAGAAAATAGCTGGGTAACCATTATTTTCAAATTTGAAGAAGGATAAATATTTTTTCGTGATAAAAAATAGAGTTAACGAAATCCCAAGAAAAGTGGCTAATACTAATAGAAGGGTACCTAGAATCGTTGACATGGCTTTAAATGGACATTTATCTAATTTTAATATTGCAATCAGTATAGCGATTTGGCATCCACTTAACCAATGTGCATCGTCGCATCAGTCCATTGGTAGCAAACTTAACTAACGGATCAACCATCCATGATCCGTCGGTCAATTTTCGACTCAAAGCAGACCCTGGCGGAACATATCTCCGATATTACGATTCGAACGTGCGACCTACGCCTTAGAAGAGCCTTACCTCTACTAATCTAAAGTCTCTTATTGGCCGAAAGTAGATATTCAAATAATGAGCTTTATCGTGTTTTTTTGTGTTCAATTGACCCTGTCGTCGTTACATAAGCTCTTTCAATCTATTGGTAGCGAGTTCGAAAACAAAGTTCGACGAGGCCAATCTCGCCCGACCCACCAGCATCACTAAGTTTCGCAAGCAGATAGCGCTACAGCAATGGGGCACCGTTGCTACATGGGCCGCATAATGAATTAGCTCCAAGATCGCCAGCTAAGTAACTCATCCAAAATTGACCCATTTCCTTGTAATGATTTACTATAGAAAAATCATCTTTAGTCATGGCGCCATATAGACCGCAGCGCAATACGTTTCGAATCAGTAGAAAGGGTAAAAAATGGGTTTAAAGTTTATGGAGCATATCCTCATCCTCACTCATGACCCAGAGGGTACAAGAGACTGGTTTTGTAAAAATCTAGGATTTCGCAGTGGCGACCACCCAGACTTTGGGTTCCCAGTGTATTGGCTATATATCGGCGATCAGGATGTTCTTCACATCGGCAAGGCGAAGTTCTCAGAACATCAAAACACCTATTTACAGACTCCAAGCGATCGAGAAGGTCAAGATTTTTCAGCGGCAGGTGCATTAGGATCTGGGCGCATTGACCATGTCTGCTTTAACTGCGATGGAATCAATGAGTTTATTAAACGCCTTACTGATCATGGTATTGAATTTAGTGAACGCAAGGCCCATAACTCCAATCTCTATCAGTTATTTATGCGGGAACCAATCAACGGCATCAAGGTTGAACTCAACTTTACTGCGGAAGAGGCGGTCAGTGCAGGTCGTGTAGCAAGCTGGACAGATGCTGGCGCAACTAGCTAGCAATACTTAGGTCAACTTACCTACTTGGGCCTCTAGCAGATCCCAAGCTTGCGCACCAACTTCATTTTTCCATTTTTGATAAAAACTTTTACCTAAATGAGCGCGGAAACTAGAAGTATCCGCAACATTAATCAGCATGCCCTTAGTCTGAAGAGACTGAGATAGTGTGTGATTCAGATTGATGGTGTGTTGCCGTTGCAAATCTACAAATTTCTTCACGTTTTTAAGAATAATTTGTTGAAAATTCGTAGGTAAGGACTCCCAAAAACTTAAGCTGCCAATAATATTAAATCCAGACCACATATGCGATGTCATCGAAATATACTTGGTGACCTCATAAAGCTTTAGAGAGTCAATAATCGCCAATGGATTTTCTTGGGCATGTAGCTTTCCTATTCGAAGGGCTTCATACAACTCAAGCACAAATAGTTGAACGGGGTTTGCCCCAAAGGCTTTAAATGTATCCTCAAAGACTGCCCCCTCAGGAATCCGAATGGATAATCCCTCTAAATCTGCAGCCGTATAAATTGGCCGATTATTAGTCACTATGTGACGAAAGCCATTCTCCATCAACCCAGAGGGCAGTAGATATATACCTTTAGCTTGTAATTCCTTGCGCAAGAAATCCCCTAATAGGCCATCCATAGAACTATAAACATCATCGTTATTTCTAAAGATAAAAGGGAGACTTTGTATATTCATTGCGGGAACCAATGGGCCCATGATGCTGCCCATCAAGGCATAAAACTCAATTTCTCCGCGAGTGACTCGATCAACGATTTCTAGATGAGAAAGCTTTAATCCGCCATTATCGGCCAAGACCTCAATATCAACAGATCCATCTGTTTCTTCTTTAACAGCATTCCATAAAGCCACTAAAAATGGATGTACATGACTTTTTTCTGGCTGATAGTGAAATTGCCGCCCATGCCATTTGGGTTGATTGCTATTCACTAGTAATCCCCGCATCTTTAATTAACTTACCCATACGCTGATTATCTGCGGCGATAAAAGTACTCATCTGAGAAGCGCCCATTGGGAATGGATCAATACCATTTTCATTTAGTCGCTTCACAACTTCTGGCGAAGAAAGTGTTTTGAGAATAGCCCCTGAGAGTTTGGTGACGATCTCATCAGAAATTCCAGCAGGTCCAACAATACCAACCCAAGATGCATAGCTATAACCCGCAACACCTGATTCACTCACCGTTGGTATGTCAGGCATCACCAGTGTTCTCTGCGATCCTGCAATAGCAATTGGGCGCAACTTTCCTGACTTAATCAGAGGCAGCACCGTACCGATTGCATTAAACATGATTGGAGCTTCTCCGCCTGCAACAGCAACCGCTGCCTGGCTCGCCCCCTTATAAGGAACATGAGTAAATTTAACTCCCGCCATAGATTCAAACATGGCCATGGCAATATGCTGTGGACTGCCTACCCCACCAGATGCATATTCTATTTTTCCAGGATTCTTTTTTGCGAACTCGATAATCTCTTTGACTGATTTAAAAGGTGAATTCGCATTCACGACGAGTACAGTTGGTAAAACTGCAACCATCCCGATTGGCTTAAAACTTTTTAATGGGTCGTAAGGCACCTTCCTTAAATGAGGAAGCACCCCCAAAATGGCATTGTTGCAACCACAAAAAATAGAGCCGTCTGGCGTTGCATTAGCAACTTTTTCTGCGCCGATTGCACCAGATGCACCCGTTTGGTTATCAATTAGAATTGACTGACCCAAGGTACTTGCAATCTGCTCTGAAACAATCCTCAAGGCCACATCTGAGGCGCTACCTACTGCCAATGGCGTAACAAAAGTGACGGGCCTACTTGGCCAGGATTGGGCAAACAATTGCTGAGAAGCGCCCATTGCCAAGCACACACAGATAAATACTTTGCCAATATTAGAAATTCTCACGCTAGTCCCCCTAAGTTCTGAATTGATCAGTACTACATCATGACCCTGCCACCATTGGTATCTAAAGCAACACCAGTAACAAAGGCCGCTCCATCAGAAGCCAAATACAACATTGCTGAAACATGATCATCAACACAAGCCAATCTACCCAGCGGAACTTGTGCTGCGATACGCTGAAAATCCTCCTCCGACCTAAGAGCAGCTACTCTGGGCGTCAAAGTGGTTAGCGGCGCAATACTATTTGCTGTAATTCCAAAGGGTCCGAGTTCATAAGCTAAAAATCGCGTTAATTGGGTAACCCCTGCTTTAGCTGCTCCATAAGCCGGGGAAGAGGCTGCATGCACCGTCCTCCCAGATATAGAAGTCACGTTAATGATACGACCTGCATTTGATTTTTTTAACCTCGGAATCGCCGCTTGGCAGCATAAAAAGGCAGCCCTTAGATTAAGGGCAATGGTTTGATCCCACTCCTCTAAATCCATTTTTTCTACAGTAAGTAGTTTTTGGTAGCCGCCAGCACAATTGATAAAAATATCAACACCGTGGCCCATTTGATCTATCGCTTCAAATGCAGACAAAACTGCCTTGGGATCGGTAATATCTGTCTGGATTGCATGAGCTCTATCACCTAAGTCCTTGGCAATATCCTCAATTTTTTTCCGATCAATATCCAACAGAAATACATGGGCGCCTTGGCTATAGAACGCTCTTACGGCTGCCTCACCTATCCCTGCACCAGCACCCGTAATGACAACCGCACGATTTGTAATCTCCGGATAAATAGCCATAGTAAAACCCCATGAACAGGTTAAGGTACGATCAGCGCACTTTAACCCATAGATTTCAATAAAAATCTATATTAATATGAATGGGTTAGTTTTTCATATAAAAATAGATTTAACCGAATAAATAAAGGAGATCATCATTATTAAGAAAATTCTTACCCCCGCGCTCTTGCTCTTAGCCCTATGCATTTCTAATGCATTTGCACAAGAACCATACCCAAATAGAGCTATTACCTTAGTCGTACCTAATCCTCCTGGAGGATCCTCGGATGCCAATGCACGTATTCTGGCAGATGCCTTAAGTAAAGTTTTAAAGCAGTCAGTAATAGTGAACTTTAAGCCTGGTGTTGGTGGTCAAGTAGGCAATTCATTTGTAGCCAAATCAAAACCTGATGGCTATACCTTGCTAATGGGACTTTCTTCGATCATGGTGTCCCCAGATGCAGAGCGTGCTCAAGGAAAAACATCTTTATACGAAGTCAATCAACTGATACCGATCGCAATGATCTCAAATGACCCCATGGTGATGTTGGTGCAGACTGATGCGCCGTGGAAAAATTTAAATGATCTGATGAAGGCTGCCAAAGATAAACCAAATGGCTTAACCTACTCTTCCTCTGGTAACTTTGGCCCCATTAATTTATCAGTTGAAATGCTCGCATTCTCTGCTGGCGCCAAGTTCTTACAGGTTCCGTTTGGTGGCGGTGGACCATCCATGCTTGCATTATTGGGTGGACAGGTTGATATGACTACAGCCATCCCTTCGGTTGCAATCCCCCAAATTGAATCCGGCAAAGTTCGTCCGATTGCAGTTTCTGGCCCAAAGCGAATCAAGCTGCTGCCTAATGTACCCTCTTATCGCGAAGCGGGATTCGATGCTGAGTACAATATTTGGAATGGTTTATTCGTTCCAGCCGGCACTCCACAAGCAATCATTGATACCTTGAGTAAGGCGGTCAAGGAAGCTGTTCAATCTGGGCAAATTGAAACTGCTATGGATCAGCGGGGCATGATTTTTGACTACCGTGATTCGAATGACTTTAAAAAGTTTGCCAAGGAAGATGGCGATCGCATGCTTAAAGTAGTCAAGTCCATGGGTAAAGTGGATTAGATTGAAGCTCAATTTATTGGGGCTTTAGATCAAATCTCGCCCGACCTACCAAGTACTACTAAGCCTCGCTCTGCGGGGCTTTTTACTGTCCAAAATCTATGAGATCATAGAACGATGCCTAGCAAACTCTACGAATCATTTCTTAAAAAGAATCCAAGCCCTCAAGAGCGGTTTAGCTTAGGAAAAACGATTCGCAAAGAGGTTAATCGTTCCTCAATTGGGCAATTTACTGAAGTGAGTAAACGCCAAGACCCAATTGAGATTCTGCTTGCTCAAGCTAAAACCAGAATTCCTGAGTACGTCCCAATTCGCCACGCTCGAATGGCGGCCGACCCCTTTGCGTTTTTTAGAGGCGGCGCCGCAACCATGGCACATGACTTAGCCAGACTCCCAAGCCCTTCCATTCAAGTTCAATTATGTGGAGATATGCACGTAAGCAACTTTGGATTCTTTTCCACAACAGAACATCAATTAGTCTTTGGAATTAATGATTTTGATGAAACTCTTCCTGGAAATTTTGACTGGGATTTAAAGCGGCTGACTGCTAGTGCGATGATTGCTTCAAAGTTGCTTGGTCAAGATCAAGCTTATGGAGAGGATATTGTGCGAAATATTTCCAGGGCATACAGAAATAATCTTCACCAATATGCTTCTGTACCCTATATTGATCTCAAGCGCATGTATATTGATGAGAAATCGCTAAAAAGTATTGCTGCAAAAAATGCAAATGCGGCAAGTCAAGCATATTTAAAGAGTTTATTAGATAAAGCTCGAAAAAATATTGGCCATGGCATGCTTGGAAAATTAACAGAATTAAGTGATGAGGGAATTCGACTTATTGATAACCCCCCACTCATAGAACATCCTCAATTCTCGCCTCATGGAAGAAAAATTACCGAGCTCAATGATGAAGGAATAAATTCCTATATTCAGTCTTTAGCACCAGATCGCAGAAATTTATTAGCACGCTATAAATGGATTGATTGGGCCAGAAAGGTTGTCGGGGTTGGCAGTGTAGGCACTGGTTGCTGGGTAATGTACTTTGAGGGGCTCGATGCAAATGACCCGCTTTTCCTTCAAACCAAACAGGCACAAAAATCAGTTCTAGCTGACTTTTTTCCAGATACGCAATTTAAGTCAGAAGGAGAGCGTGTCGTTCATGGGCAATGCTTAATACAAGGGGCACCGGATCTCTTTCTCGGTTTTGGCAAAACAGCAGAAACAGATTTTTATGTAAGGCAGCTACGCGATATGAAGGGTGGAATTTCAGTTGGGGGAGACGGCATCAACACCAAAGTATTCCCTGATTTTGCAAAACTCTTTGGATGGGCATTAGCCAACGCCCATGCCCGCTCAGGAGATCCTGCTGTTCTAGCTGGCTACTGTGGAAAAAGTGAAGTCCTAGATGATGCTCTCGTCAAGTTTTCAATTACTTACAGCAAACAAAATGAGGCTGACTACGCCACATTTTTAAAGGCGATTAAATCAGGCAAAGTCTCTTGTGCTACCGAGAATTTCTAAGATCAAGCACACACTCAAGCGCATACTCATCCCACACCCGTTTTAGTAGCTTACTAAATAACAGAGCCAAGGATTTTCATGACTAACCCCATTGAAATGCGAAAGATTATTCCGCCTGCATTTGAACAAACCAATTTGGGTGAAAAAATTCTATGCTATCGCCCCATGAAGCATGGGATGCCTAATTTAAGTATCGAACAAATGGGTAGCAAGGTGATTGCACATAACTATGGGCATGGTGGGAGTGGCTGGACTCTAGGGCCAGGGTCAGCAAAGTACGTTAATTCTTTACTGATTGATTCGGCACTAGGAAACGCCTTAACCGATAAGTCAGCTCCTATTGCCATTATTGGCGCAGGCTTAGTCGGGCTCTTTACCGCCTATGATTTAGTGAAACGCGGTTATCGCAATATCACCATTTATGCTGAAAAGTTGGACGCCCTAGCTTCCCATTACGCCGGCGGTCTATTAGCTCCAGTCTCCATGGATAACGATCACGAGATGCAGGCCGTTATCGATCAAATCGGGATTGATGCCTATCGCTTTTATGATGATGTCGCCAGAAATAAAAACAGTGATTTCAAACAAGGTGCCCGCTTAGTCCCTAGCTACTTCAATAGCCGAGAAGATTCTGGTCTAGAGGCCTATGTAGGTAAAGTCATGAATCCAGCCAAAGAGGTGATGCTCGATTTTGGTAATGGTACGACTCGTAAGATGGTAGTTTACGACGATGGTATTTTTATGAACACAGCGCTACTCATGGCCGAATTACATGATTTCATAAATGTACACCACATCAACATCGTTTTAGGAAAAATTCATGCCTTTGATGAATTAGAGCAAAAGTTCATTTTTAACTGCAGCGGACTGGGTGCAGCAGAATTAACTAAAGATAAAGCCCTAGTTCCAGTTCAAGGCCATTTGATCATGCTGAAAAACCAAATCCCTGAAAATATGAACTATATGATCTTGGTTTATTTCGGCGAGGGGGTGACGGAATCCGGTCAAAAGGTAAAACGCTCTTTTTACATTTTTCCTAAGCACTTGCCAGACTCAGCACCCCAAGATATTGGAGTCATCGGCGGCACCTTTATTGAGGGCGGCAATCCTGATAAACCTAATCTCAGGGAATATGATTCAATCATTGATGAAGCCAATGCATTTTTTGGAATTAAATGAAATGGTTTAAGCGGGATATCAGTATGAATTTCGCAATACTGCAGTATTTTTTCTGTGCTGAATTGAGAATGTTGGAGTTAAAACAGCGCTTTTAACCCGTTGTAGTAAGTTTGAAAATGAGTTTCGGTGACGCCAAATCTCGCAGAACCGCTAATACCCACTAAAAAGAAAGGTGATCTGACTTTAACTGCTGTCTATCTAGATCCGCGGCCAAAGAGAGATCGCCCCAGTAAATATTTGACGAGATTTAAAGAGGCAATTCATCTAACTAGAAATTAATCTATATATTTCAAGCCAGCTTTTTCAAGTGCTTCACGCATTTTGTACATGTCTAGACCCAATACTCCTGATGCCAATTTAGCACGTTTTTCAGTCTCTAAATTTTCACGGAGCTCTGCTGCCTCAGCTACTTGCAAAGCAATACTTGCAGGCACAACAACTACACCATCAGCATCAGCAAGTATTACGTCACCGGGATTAACCATAGCACCAGCACAGATGATTGGGATATTGACTGAGCCAATAGTGGCCTTCACAGTACCCTTTGCAGAAATATCCTTACTGAAAACTGGAAAGTTCATTTTCTCGAGCTCTTCAACATCTCTGGTGCCACCATCAATCACCAAACCCTTAGCTCCGCGAGCCTTAAAAGAGGTAGCTAATAAATCCCCAAAAAATCCATCTACATTTTCTGTGGTTACCGCCGCAACAACCACGTCACCCGGTTGAATCTGCTCTGCAGCCACATGAAACATCCAGTTATCACCCGGTTGCAATAAAACAGTTACTGCGGGACCGCAGAAATGGGCGCCTTTATATATTGGTCGAATATAGGTTTTCATTAAACCAGTCCGATCCATAGCCTCATGTACTGTAGCTACACCAAACTTAGATAGTTTCTCAATAACTGCTTTATCGGCTCTCGTGATATTTCTTTTTACGATACCCAAATTATTCATACCCATCTTTTACAGCCCTCTTGCATTCAGTTGTTGATCTAGTCTGGTAAATAATCCTCGTGCATTGCCCTCATAAATCTTCTGACGATCAGACTCTGAGAGCTGCACCGAATTTTCTATATAGCGCTTTGTGTCGTCAAAATAAAAACCCGTTTCTGGATCGATACCTCGAACTGCCCCTATCATTTCTGAAGCAAACAAGATGTTATCCACAGGAATTACTTTTGTTAATAAATCAATTCCCGGCTGGTGATAGACGCAAGTATCAAAATAAATATTTTTAAGCAGATGCTCGCTCAACAGAGGCTTTTTCAACTCTTGCGCCAAACCACGAAAGCGACCCCAATGATATGGAACCGCACCGCCACCGTGCGGAATTAGAAATTTGAGATCTGGAAATTCTTTAAATAAATCCGAAGTAAGGCACTGCATAAAAGCAGTCGTATCCGCATTTAAATAATGCGCTCCCGTTGTATGAAAACACGTATTGCAACTTGTGCTCACATGAATCATGGCCGGCACTTGGTATTCAACCATTTTTTCGTAAATCGGAAACCAATAGGGATCTGACAAAGGCGGCTCTTGCCAGTGACCACCAGAGGGGTCGGGATTGAGATTAATACCAGCAAAGCCATATTCTTTAATACATTTTTCCATCTCCGGAAGTGACGACTTTGGATCTACACCTGGAGATTGTGGAAGCATTGCAGCACCAACAAATTGATCCGGAAATAACTGAGAAATTCGGTAACAAAGTTCATTACAAATCGAGCCCCATGTAGCCGAGGTATTAAAATCACCAATGTGGTGAGCCATAAAGCTAGCACGAGGTGAGAATATAGTTAGATCAATACCCCGTTCCTGCATCTTAGCTAACTGATTGACCTCAATCGACTCTCGAAGCTCATCATCACTGATCTTGAGATCCGAAACTTTAGGGCTCAAACTTGGCGTATTTAAGTTTGCAATTTGCTTGTTACGCCACTCTTCTAAAGCTTTTGGAGCAGTCGTGTAATGGCCATGGCAATCAATAATCATCGGTTTATCTTTTCTAAATTCACCACTATTTACTTGGCTACGCCACGCAAACCTGATCTACTAATGATCGCAGCAAGCTGTCCAGAGGCCTGCATAGATCGAATAAACTGGTCTAACTCGGGCTTTACATTAGGGCGATCAATCGGTACACCTAAGGCCATACTTTCATAACCGATAACTTCTGGCATCACCTTAGACCCTGGAGTCTGGTCAGAGAGCTCAAAGAGGATGCCTTTATTACTAGAAAAAGCATCGATCTTTCCGGAGATAAGCTGCTCAATCGTTTCTTTGGTAGAAGCCATCTTCACCAACTTAGCCTTATTCAGAAGCTCTGCCACCTCGCGTTCAGAACTACTACCCACACTAACGCCAATCTTTATATTGGCGTTATTTAATTCAGCAATATTTTTAACATTACTTTTTGGTGAAAGTAAGAATCCTTTTTCCAATCTAATAACCGGCTCAGAAAATTGAATAAATTTTGCTCTTGCCGCAGTAGCATTGGTAAATACCATATCAACCTTGCCAGCTTTGATGGCATCCATAACATCGGCATTTTTGCCATAAACAATCGGCTTGTAAGACAAATCCATCGAAGCAGATAATTCCTTTCCAAGTCCAAATCCAATGCCTCGGTTATCCGTTAAATTGCCATCAGCCAGATAAGAGGTTGGTGAGCCCTGGTATAAGCCCATACGAAGAGCACCGGTAGGGGCAACATCAT
Source organism: Polynucleobacter sp. UK-Mo-2m-Kol15 (assembly GCF_018881505.1). Lineage (GTDB taxonomy): Bacteria > Pseudomonadota > Gammaproteobacteria > Burkholderiales > Burkholderiaceae > Polynucleobacter. The sequence goes on from NZ_JACVQC010000001.1 coordinate 1,981,184, forward strand.
TTTTTATACCCATTGCACATGCAGCAAGAAGACTTGCTGCAAAAAATCCCACAATCAAACCTCTGCTAAGGCTTGAGAGCCTACGAATAGTCTTAAACATATTGCCTCTTTTTAATTGATTTAGTCAGGTTGAATATTTGCTTCGCGCACCATTTTTTCATAGCGCCTAGATTCAAATTTAATTAAATTACCCAGCTGATTTTTTGGTCCTGGCGTCACTTCGCCGCCAGCTGAACTCAGTCGCTCGATCATCTCCTTACTAGCTAATGATTTTTCTACTGCGGCATATAACTTGTTGACTATCGCTGTAGGGGTTTTAGCGGGCGCTATTAAGCCATACCAAACAAATGCCTCAAACCCAGGAAATCCACTTTCTGCAATTGTCGGCACTTCTGGAAATAATGATGAGCGCTTTGGGCTCATCACTGCCAATATCTTTAACTTACCAGCCTTCACTTGAGGAGCAATCTCTAGCATATTGGTTGCTACTAGATCGATTTGCCCCCCAATTAAATCGGTAATTGCTGCAGACCCCCCTTTGTACGGCACGTGCTTTAAGGAAATGCCGGCAGCCTGCTCAAAAAATTTCACTGCCATATGTGGAGTTGCCCCATTACCAGGCGAGCCAAAAGTAATGTCATCTGGCCTGGATTTTGCAGCCTTAATTAAATCACTGATATTCGCGTACTTACTATTGATCGTAGTTGCCAACACAACTGGGACATTGCCTACCAGGGCAATTGGCGTTATATCCGATTCAGGATCAAACGGCTGAGGCTTATAAAGTGACTTGTTTGCGGCTAAGGCATTTGCAGCCAACATCAAGGTATATCCATCGGATGGGCTATCAATCAATAATTTAGTAGCAATATTAGTTCCTCCGCCGGGTTTATTCTCCACAACGATAGGTTGCCCAAGAATCTCAGACATACTTTTGCCTAGCGCTCTTGCAATTAAGTCTACCGCGCCCCCGGGCGCATAACCTACGATTACTTTAATTGGCTTGGTTGGAAACTCTTGCGCATACGAATTAAAACTGAGCAATAAGCCAAGCACAATCAGCATTCTTTTAACTGCGTCCATTTTTTATCTCCTAAATATATTTATTCACCCACTAAGCTCATGTGGTGAGAGAACTTATTCCGACTTAATGCCCGCTTTAATTACAACCGCGCGCCAACGTTTGATTTCACTCTGAATCAGCTGCTCAAAACTCTCAGGCGTAGTAGGCGCTGCAATTGCACCCTCAGATCTCAGGCGAGTACTTACATCTTGAGCAGAAAGACTCTTATTTACCACTTGATTTAGCTTTTGAGTAATAGCTGCCGGTGTGCCTGCTGGAGCCACTAGACCATACCACTGATCGGCTTCAAACCCATTTAAACCCTTGACGCCAGACTCCGACAAAGTAGGAACATCAGGTAAGGAATCCATGCGCTTCAAGCTGGAAACACCCAGCGCTTTTAATTTTCCACTCTTAACCATTGGTATGATTGCAGGGGCTCCAGTAAAGACCATCTGAATTTGTCCTGCTACCGTATCCATTACTGCAGGCGCCGTTCCACGATAAGGCACATGAACAATAAATGTCTGAGTATTCATCTTAAAATACTCCATCGCCAAGTGTGCTGCACTGCCATTTCCACCCGAGCCATAATTAACCTTCCCAGGATTTGCCTTCAAAAAGGCGACAAGCTCTGGAATATTCTTTACTGGCATCGAAGCATTAACGGCCAATACATTAGGTACCTTTGCTACCAAGGCTACCGGCGCAAAAGATTTGATGGGATCGTAAGGTAATTGAGGGTAGACGGATGGTGCGACCGCTAGAGTACCCACATGCCCCATTAAAAGAGTATATCCATCTGGAGTAGCCTTAGCGACTCTATCGGCACCAATAGTTCCACCTGCCCCCGGCACGTTTTCAACGACGACTGCAACCCCAGTAGATTCTGTGATTTTTTGACCAACTGCTCTAGCCAAAATATCAGGGCTCCCCCCTGGGGTGAAGGGCACAATAATCCGTATTGGCTTATTAGGATAGGTATCGTCTGCCATGGCAATTGGCATCATTGGAAATGCCAATGCAAGCAGAATAACAAAATGTTTAGTAAGGGCGATCATTAATCCAACCCCTTTATTGCCGATACGGCGCCACATAAATCCCCCATTAAAGTAAGCAAGACCATTCATTAAACCATTCTAGATACAGGCCCTATAGATTACCAATACAATTAATAGCCCCACCGATACCAATTTTTGCATCACTTTATCCATGACGCTAAATAAATCTATAAACACCCCTACAAAAGACGGCATCGCATTGCCAGATTGGTATCTGCGGACGCGTCTTAAAATGAGGCAAATCCTCCTTTTAGTGGCCCTAGATGATCATCGCAATATTCATAAAGCAGCATCGCATGTAGGAATGACCCAGCCAGCTGCCACAAGATTGCTAAGTGATTTGGAGCGACTTTTAAAAATTAACTTGTTTGAGCGAAATACTAGAGGCGTATCTCCAAACGGCTATGGTCAAAGCCTCATTAGACATTGCCGCATGATCCTAACCACACTTGATCATGCGCGCGATGAAATTAATGCGATTTCCTCGGGGACGACTGGGAGAACTGCAATCGGCACACTACAGGTTGCTGCCCCAATGCTGGTTCCCAGAGGAATACTTCGATTTAAAAAGAGTCACCCCAATCACACTCTACTTGTTCGGGATGGCACAACTTCTACTTTACTTCCAGCGCTTTGGCGTGGGGAGCTTGATCTACTTGTAGGAAGAGCATCAAATAATCTTGCGGGAGAAGGCCTTAAATTCGAAGCCCTTTATGAGGAGCCAATGAGTATTGTTGCCAAAAAAGATCATCGGCTCACCAAACGCAAATACATTAAACTCTCCACTCTTGCAAAAGAAGAATGGATTGTTCCGACACCAGATTCAATTTATCGCAAGCGCTTAGATGAAGCATTTAGAAAAAGTGGTGCCAATCCACCAAGCGTTGTTGTAGAGTCTATATCGATACTGACCAATATGCTGCTAATAAAAGAAAGTGATATGTTGGCAGTCATGCCCAGCAGAGTAGCAAAGCATTATGCCAATCTAGATGAGTTAGCAATACTTTCGGTAAAGCCGCCAACACCATCGGGGCCAGTGGGGATAATATCGGTACCCGGAAGACCCTTAACCCCTGCCGCAACTGACTTTATTCAAGCCTTACGAGAATCTGTCAATTAAGATTAATTGTTGATACCTATCTGATCATTAATAGACCCCTTTAGGAAAATCTATGAAACCCACGATCAAAATCGACTATATATCGGATATAGCCTGCCCTTGGTGTGCTGTTGGATTGGGGAATCTAAATCAGGCAATGAATCAATTCAGTGATAAAGCGAATTTTGAAATACATTTTCATCCTTTTGAACTCAATCCCAATATGCCTTTGGGCGGTCAAGATGCAATTGAACATCTCACCGAAAAGTATGGCTTAAGCGTAGAGCAGGTTAAGGCCAATCAAGCCAATATAAGGACCAAGGCTTTAGAGGCGGGATTTGCATTTCATCCAGAGGGTCGCAAAAGGGTCTACAACACATTTGATGCTCACCGTCTTTTATATTGGGCGGGGAAAGAGTTTGGCTTAGAGAAGCAAGCAGCTCTCAAAAAGGAATTACTTAACACTTATTTTTGCTTAGCGGTTAATTTAGATGAGCAGAAAAATCTACTAGATGCAGTCACCCGTTCTGGGTTAGATAGGGATAGAGCTCAAGAGGTACTCGATCATAATGAATTTACTAGGGAAGTACGTGAGTCAGAGACTAACTATACAAATTTAGGCATTAGCTCCGTTCCCTCAATCATTCTTAACGATCAATATCTTTTACAAGGCGCTCAGCCGTCTGAGTCATTCGTTAATGCATTTGAACGGCTAATTCAAAAAAACTAAAAGATAAACCCTTCACTATTTTTTGGAGCCAGTTCATTAAGGGGTAAGTACGATCTTACCCAAAAAATTGCCACTATCGAGCAATTCATGAGCTTCTATTGCATTAGATAACTGAAAAATAGTTGCGGCGGGAGGCGAAATTCTTCCATCCGCAGCTAAAGCAATTGCCCGGTGCATGAGATTTCTTCTTACCAAGGGAAATGCATCTAAAGTATGAATCGTAAAACATCTGACAGCCGGACTGATCGCGCCTAAGGAGCGCATCGTGCCCAGTAAGTTATCGTCGGGAAGCCCACCCATAATATTGTAGGAAAGCAGGGTTCCAAAAGGAGCGAGATAGCTCATATTGCTGGAGAACTCAGGGCCACCCAGGTGATCCAAGACTAAATCAACACCTACTCCAGAAGTTACTTCAAGAACACGCTGTCCAATATCTTCCGTATTTCTATTAAAAATATATTTGCCACCTGCAGCCTCAGAAAAGATCTTCTTTTGATTGCTACTCACCGTTCCAATGACGGTAATGCCATCTAATTGAGCCAACTGAATTACTGCAATTGCTACACCGCCAGCAGCACCATGCACCAACAAAGACTTCGGTGCTTTTATTCCAGACTCATATAAAAGTGCTCCGGCCAGTTGGTAATTAGGAAGAGTAACTGCATCAACAAAAGAAATGGAGTCGGGTAACTTAAATAAGGACTGTGCGGGAACAATGATTTCTTCTGCATAACATCCACCTCGCTCAGTTAACTCACGAGAGCTAACTAAGACACGGTTACCGATCTTTACATCTCCACAAGTATTACCTGCTATTTCAATGACTACACCAGATAACTCATTTCCGGGTATCGCTGGCATTGGTGGTTGCCAGCGATATATACCTTTACGGACTAAGGCATCCGGCTTGCCAACACCAATTGCCTTAGCCTGAACTCGAACTTCTCCAGCCCGTAAGGCGCGAGTAGAAACCTCACCATACTGAAGAACCTCAGGGCCTCCGTAGGCAAAGATTTGAATCGCCCTCATGATTAACTAGTCGGCTTGAGCACCAGAATCTTTGACGACCTTAGCCCACTTATTTACTTCACTAACTACATGGGTACTGAACTGTGAAATACTACCGCCAACAGGATCTGAACCCTCTTTTGCCAAGACTGCACGAAACTCTGGATCACTCAAAATCCGATTGGTCGTTTCATTTAATTTAGTAATGATGTCTGGCGGAGTATTGGCAGGCGCAAACAAACCTTGCCATGAGTTGATCTCATAATTTGGATAGCCTAATTCCATAATGGTAGGCACATCCGGTAAGGAGGCCACTCTTGTTTTAGTGGTTACTGCTAAAGCACGTAATTTGCCGCTTTTAATATACGGCAACATTCCTGGGACCAAACCAAAATGGGCATCTACCTGGCCTGCTAACAAATCATTTAACACTGGCGCATTTCCTTTGTAGGGAATGTGCGTCATGCTGATGCCCGTCATGGTTTTAAACATCTCCCCAGCTAAATGAGGAGAAGTTCCCGATCCAGAAGATGCGTAATTTAACTTCCCAGCATTTGCCTTGGCGTATGCAATAAATTCTTGAAAAGTTTTAGGGGGAAGATTAGGGTTAATAACCAGCACTAAAGGTAAAGACGATATCTGAATAATGGGTTGCAGGTCTTTGATTGAGTCATAGGTCAACTTAGGCCTCAAACTTGCATTAATTGCCATCGAAATGGTTGTGAACAAAAGCGTATATCCATCAGAGGGCGCCTTAGCGACATAAGCAACTCCAATCGTAGAACCAGCACCCGGCTTGTTTTCAACAACGATAGGTTGCCCCAACTGCGTCGATAGCTTTTGACCAATTGCCCGAGCCGTAACATCAGTGCTACCACCTGCAACAAAGGGCACTACGATAGTTATTGGCTTATTAGGATAGGCTTGCGCCAGGGTAATTACCGGAGTAAATGCAAATACAGCTAATGTAATAAATTGTTTCCAGCAATGAAATATCTTCTTAAGGCATATCATGATTGCGAACTCCCTATGTGTATTAGCGGGTTGCTGCAACAACTGGATTTGCAAGCGTTCCAATTCCCTCAATCGTGACACGCATGACATCACCCACATTCGCAAGCAATGGAGGATTGTGGTACATCCCTGGACCAGGAGGAGATCCGGTGGCTAAAACATCACCCGGCTCTAGCGGGAAGATTCTCGATAAGCTGGCGATAAATTGCTTTACTGAAAATAACATCTCAGATGTATGGGCAGAACATATCTCCAAATCATTCAGATAGGTCTTAACAGATAAGTTCTGTGGGTCTGGGATTTCATCCTTAGTAACAAGATATGGACCCATTGGGCAAAAAGTCTCAAATCCCTTTGAGATCAAGAGCAAGCCTTGAGCTTGAAGACAGCGTGCAGACACATCGTTCATGATGGTGTAGCCGGCAACATAATCCAGAGCCTGATCTTCTTCAACATAGTAAGCACGCTTACCAATGATGACGGTTAACTCCCCCTCTAGGTCAAGCTGCTTAACAATCTTCGGATAAATAATTGGCTTATTTGGGCCAGTAATTGCTGTAGGATATTTTGAGAAGATATGCGGCATTGGAGGGGTAACAATTTTTTCTTGTCGACTTGCCCCTTCCTTGCGCAACTCATCTAAATGCTTTAGATAATTTCTACCACCCATCATAATTTTGCTGGGATTTAAGATAGGAGACTGGAGATTAGCCTGCTCAGTCGGAATACCCAAACTTGGGTCATTTTTTGCCTGGTAATTTGCAATCGATTTTTGTGCTGACTGCATCGCAGGTGACCCTAAAGACAAAAAACTCACCATATTTTCTGGCAGTTGCTCATTCGCACCCAAAAAACTATTCAGGTGAATAATTCGACCATCCACCTCAGCCCCAATACGCATTGCACCATTTAATTCATAAGTTACTAGTTTCAAAACTGTCTCCCTTAATAGTATTTTCTTTTGATTTGCTAAGCTTATATTTTTAGAGTCTACATGTATCCATAAACTCAATACCCACAATAGCTACCTTACTAATGAAATTAATCTGGCTTGATATTGCCGCTTTTAATGACCTTAGCCCACTTCTCAATATCTACTTTAATTTTTTGGGTAACCTGCTCCGGGCTGCTGTTATAGATCTGATAACCCATAGCCGTCAATTTATTCCGTAGCTCTGGGTTTTCCAATGCCTTATTAATTTCTCGATTTAATTTCTGAGTAATTGCTGTAGGCGTGCCTGCTGGTGCCATAATAAAACTCAAGGTATCTCCTTCAAAATCAGATACCCCTGATTCATTGAGGGTTGGTACGTCTGGCAGTGAAGTTGAGCGGTTAGTGCTCGTTAAGGCTAGCGCTCTGAGGGCGCCCGCTTTCACTTGAGGCGTCGCTGGAGGAATGGCCGATAGGCCAATTGGTACTTGATTGGCAAGCACCGCTTGTAATGCAGGGCCACCTCCTTTGTAAGGAATGTGTGCAATATCCAAATTCATTCTGAGCTTTAATAATTCAGCACTTAAATGGGGTCCAGTGCCACCGCCTGGAGACGCATAGTTATATTTACCAGGATTAGCTTTAATAATTGCAAAAAATTCTTTAATATCTTTTGCTGGAAAACTGGGATGCACAACAATCACATTTGGAGAGCTCACCGGCAAGGCAACAGGGACAAAATCTTTAATAGGGTCAAAGCCTGGGTCTGAATAGAGAGAGGGATTGATGACAAAGGTACTGCTGACCATCAACAGCGTGTAACCATCCGGTACGGATTTGGCAACCTGTTGAATGCCAATCTTAGAGCCGGCCCCCGGCTTGTTCTCAATAACAAAGGATTGGCCAAGATTTTCACCAAGCTGCTGCAGAAGTGATCGACCAAAAATATCAGAAGGTCCACCAGGAGAGGATGGAATGACTACTTTGATAGGGCGATTGGGGTAGTCCTGAGCATGAACTATTGAGCAGAGACTAATTAGTAGTGCCAGCAAACCAATGCGAGCACCATAACATTTAATGGTTTTTTCAAAAAATAGACTCATATATATTCTCTATCATTTTGGATTCTTGCAAAATTGCAATACTTCAAAAGTCCACCATTTTTACTCACTAGCCACATCAATCCACGGCTTTTATTATTGGATAAGTATTGTGTTTATTGCAACAGTATTCAATATAAAAAATTGGTATAAATGCTGCTTTGCAATATCAAAAAATGACGTATTTAAACAACCGTTTAAATTAGTATACTGTGAAAAATCAAATTTAAATATCTAGAAAGACTACTAATGAGTGGCAATCAAATGCAATTTGAATCTGGCAAAGATGCGACTAGAATTCTCGCGCAATATGCTCTAAGCACGAGGTATGAAGATCTACCGGAGAAGATTCATCAAGAGGCTTCTAGAGCGTTTGTTAATTTTGTTGGGGTCACTGTTGGCAGCTGCCAGCATGAAGCTGTCAATATCGCTATTAATAGCCTCAGACCAATATCAAATTCAAACCAAGCGACGGTATTAGGACGAAAAGAGCGGTTTGACCCATTAAATGCAGCATTTATAAATGGGGTCAGTAGTCATGTTTTCGATTTTGATGATACTCATCTAGTAACCAATGTTCATGCTGCCGGACCAATTGCTGCCGCATTACTCGCTTATGCAGAGTTAAAGCCTGTCAGCGGCCGTGAATTTATGAATGCATTTTATTTAGGAGTTGAGTACACCATTCGCCTCTCAAATTCATTAGCACCAAACCACGCGGATGTAGGCTGGCATGTCTCTGGCACCCACCCAACAATAGGCGCTGCAGCGGCCATTGGCAGACTAATGCGTCTCAGTGAGCAACAAATGATTTGGGCGCTTGGTCTGGCCGCATCACAACCAGTTGGCTTTCGCGACTCCTTCGGATCCATGAATAAGAGCTTTAACCCTGGTCGTGCTGCAGAGAACGGATTCTTCTCAGCACTATTAGCGCAGAATAATTTTACGAGCTCAAATCAAATGATCGAATCTCGTATTGGCTGGGCAAACTCTATGAGTACCAAACAAGATTATCAGGAAATGCTGGGAGATCTTGGTTCACGCTTTGAAATTGCTAAGGACACTTACAAACCATATGCTTGTGGCATCGTGATTCACCCTGCAATCGATGGCGCTATACAACTTAGAAACGAACATCATCTTCAGCCAGATCAAATCAAATCGATTCACATCAAAGCTAACCCATATCAACTCGAGCTTTGCGGCAAAAAAACACCTCAAACTGGGCTTGAAGGGAAGTTTAGTGTTTACCACTCTGTTGCCATTGCTTTGATTGATGGCCGCGCAGGCGAAAAACAATATTCCGATGATGCCGTTAATAATCCTCAAACGATTACGCTACGAGAAAAGATTGTCGTTGAAATTGATAACAGACTTCACAAAAAATCTGGTGAAGTAACAATCACTTTGAATGATGGTCGAGTACTCAATAAAGTGATCGAGAGCGCTGTTGGTGGCCTTGAAAACCCGATGACAAATGAACAACTGGACGAAAAATTCTTAGATCTCGCTGCAGATATCCTACCCCTTGTTCAATGTAGGGAGCTCCTTACGAATACATGGCACATGGCAGATCTACCTAGCGCAGGTGACTTTGCAAAATCAACGGTAGCTTAGAGTAAATATTTTGTTGTATTAATTAAAACCAGAGGAAACCCAAATGAGTCTTATTGATACCTTACAGTGGCGCTATGCAACAAAAAAGATGGATCCGACTAAATCTGTACCACCAGAAAAGGTAGATAAAATTCTTGAGGCCATTCGATTAACTGCAAGCTCAAGCGGTCTACAACCCTATGAAATATTAGTCATCACTAATAAAGACATCCGTGAAAAGATTAAACCTATTGCCAACAATCAGTCGCAAATAACAGATTGCTCCCACTTACTCGTATTTGCAGCCTGGGATGACTACACTGTAGATCGCATCAATGCAGCATTTGATCTAACAAATAAAATTCGCGATGTTGTGCTTGCAGACCGTGAGGTTTATCGCAACAAGCTCCTGGATGGTTATCCGCCAAGAGGCGCGGAGATCAATTTTATTCATACAGCAAAACAAGCCTATATCGGTTTGGGTACCGCATTAATTGCAGCTGCTGAAGAAGGCGTAGACTGCACCCCAATGGAGGGCTTTAATCCAGCTGCATTAGATGAAATTTTGAACCTAAAAGAACAATCATTGCGCAGCGTTCTTCTTCTTCCGCTGGGATACAGGAAGGCAGATGAAGATTGGCTGATAAACCTGAAAAAGGTGAGGAGAACCAAAGAAAGCTTCATACACTGGATCAAGTAAATATATTGCGACAGCATATATTAAGAGATCAAAACGAAGCTTCAGTAAATCAAGCTCGCCTGAAATATTCGGTATAGAAAAGCCACCCTAAGGTGGCTTTCTCTTTCATAAAGCCTGCTAATCCAAATCTATTCGGAATCCCCATGATTAGCGATCAAGCCGGCAGCCTTAATGCCATGGATGGCACACAACTCATCATTAGCGGAGTTATCGCCACTTATGCCAACTGCACCAATGATTTGACCAGACTGGCTGTGGATTAATACACCACCCCGAACCGGCACCACCTTACCATCAGACATTGCCTGTAAGGCGTTAATGAACTGTGGCTGAGCTGCAGCCCTTCTCTCAAACTCACGGCCCGCAAAACCCATACCTAAGCAACCCCATGCTTTTCCGAAAGCAATATTGAAGCGCAATAAACTAGTCTCATCATCCGCCAAGTAGGCTTTTAAATGTCCCCCTGAATCCAAGATAACTACAGCTAATGGCTTAAACCCATTACTTTTCCCGCACTCAAGTGCAGTCTGGGCAATAGTTAATGCACTCTTCAATGAGATAGTTTGCTTAGTAATTGGCACTATTTTTTCCCTATATTTATAAATTACATTATCAACAGAAGGCGCATACAGAATTAATCAATCGCCACTCCTGATTCCTTAACAATTCTATTCCATGCAACGTAATCTTTGGTAATAGTATTAGAAAAAGTTTTTCATTGTCACCATTAATGATTTACCCATCAAGGAGTGGGTAGAAAATTCTTTTGGCCACTAGGGAGAAGGCCGGATGACCATCCCGCACTGAGTGATTTTAGTTTTTAATTTAATCGTCCCAAATACTCCAGTTGATGGACGCAGGCGAAGGCTGAGTCCAAGATACTGGATACTTTCTCACTCCAATACCAAGGCGACTCCATATAAACGCAACCATAAAAATGATGCTTACACCGACTAATACTGTTACCCCAAGATGAATAAAGCTGGCATGTGCTTGAATCATAATAAGAGGATTTGCGCCAGCAGGTGGATGTACACATCTCAAAATTAATAGGGCTCCTATCGTTACAACCAAGGCAATGACGTAGGCCCAAAAAGTGTCGCCAAACAATTGATATGTCAATATTCCCACAATGCTACTAATAATATGTGCACCAAATACCGCCCTTGGCTGCGCAGCTGGAGCGGTTGTAAGTGCAAATAAAAACAGGGTAGTTCCACCTAAGGAGGCCAATAACAGTGGAGAGTTGGCTTTCGTAACCCATAAAGCTAAAGTAATTGCTACTGATGAACCAATCAAAACCCACACCAAACGGAGTATTAAGATTTTCATGGCTCAATAATAGCTATAAAAAAATAAAAGTCTCTTAATAATCAAAAAAAACTGATCCTTACACCAGCAGTAGGCCTATTTTTTGGGGCTACGGCCTGGGGCTTCCAATTATTAGCGATAGACTAAGCTGCACAGAAAGAACACAAGGGAACCAAAGGATCATCAGAGGAGCCATGCAAAGAAAAACCGCCCAAAGAGGCGGCTTCCTTTTGACTCAATTTATTATGCTAGTTTTGCGAACATGCATTAGCCAATGATTTACCAGCAATACGATCTTTGACCCAAGCCAAATAAAATGACTTAGATGATCCGGGAGTCGTAAAGTGAGATTGCTCACCAGGTAACTGCATTCTTCCCACATTACCACCCAGTTTGCACGCTTGATCTTGATAAAGCTTGTGCATCATCGGTGGAACAGCGGTGTCCTTAGATCCAAAGTAGACCTGTACTGGTGCAACAGGTTTAACTACTGGAACGCCACCTTTTTGCATTGCCTGCGACCATGCGACCGAATTAGTAGGAGCTTGCTTTAATAAAGTTGCATAGCTTGAGCCATAGTTAAAATTCAATGTATCGCTAGCTGCATGCATACATTTATTACCATAAATCTCATTAGCAACTTTTACCCCTTCATCAGTAAAAATATCAGCCAACTTCAGATTAGGAAAGGCAGCTTGCGTTCCCCAGTAATACATTGTTGCATGGGTAAAATTAAAGACATTATCCAAAAACATCTTTTGTGATCCCTGGAAATATTTATCCGCGGCTGCCTGATCCAGCTTGCCTGCTGGCGCTAGTATCGAAATATCTTGTGGTGCTAAAGCGACAAATCCAATCATATCTAGATTATCTGCTACGGTACCTTTTTGCTTAATATATTCAGGCATTCCTGCCAAAGCAATTACCGCTCCACCACCTTGAGACCAACCATAGACAATTGTCTTTTTATTTGCGCCCGTATCTTTCATTGAGACTGCAGCACGCGCAGCATTCATCGTATCCATAGCGTTAGTTGCTGCAACGCTATATTGATGTCTACCGCCGCCTCCAAGACCTTGATAATCAGTGGCTACAAGTACATAACCCTCTTTAATAAATTCCTCCACAGCAGGAATTCCATAATCAGTCCAAGAATTTCCACCCACTAAGAAATACTCATTCAAAGGCACTGCTGGATCAAGAACTTGGGATGGGCCGCAGTTTTGAGCTGCACCAGTTGTGCCATGGGCCCAGCTCATTACAGGGCGACCACCGGCTGGAACTGATCCTACTGGCGCCACAATTAAACCCGTTGAAATTGTTTTGCGACCTGAAATATCAGAAGAGATATAGGCAATCCTCCAGGCCTGAGCCCCTTTGACAGAGGTAGTAATTTTTTCCTGCTTGATAACTTGCCCCAATTGACCCTCTGGCACCATCTTCATGACAGCCGCATAGAATGACTGTACAGGCGGATCGGCATAAATAACCGAGGTATTGAAACTCAGTAAGGATCCAAAAATTAAAGTGGGTAGTATTTTTTTCATAAAGAACCTTATAAAAATAAATAAGCTAAATGTAGCGGACAAAGAAAGCATCGAACTCATATTTTAATTGGAATGTGATTTGCATTATGGTTTTTAATGATTCCATATTCCCGTTTGAAGACACTCAAAATTTACACCCTAAAATAAGTAAGGGGCTCGTTGCTAGCACCGTTAAGAAAAACTCTTTAGCTTGATGAGTCTATTTTCTCCGTATAATAATTTTGTAACATCAATGAAATTTGAATCAATTATTTAGGTAATAATGCTTCCGCCCCTTTTCTGATAAGCCAATATGAATATTTCTGATATCCGCAATAATGCCTTTGCAGTACCCATCAGAAGCCCTGCATACGCTAAGCCCCCATACCATTTCGTAAATCGGGAATTTTTTATTATTACTTACCGTACTGATCTAAAAAAACTGCAAGCAGTGGTGCCAGAACCTCTCACAGTTACAGATCCACTTGTGAGTTTTGAGTTTATTCGTATGCCAGATTCCAGTGGCTTTGGCAATTTCACAGAAAGTGGCCAAGTAATTCATGTAATGGGGCCCGATGGTAAACCCGGCACCTATTCCCACATGATGTATTTAGATGATGAAGCTCCGCTTGCAGCCGGCCGTGAAATCTGGGGGTTTCCTAAGAAATTAGCTAATCCAAAACTGCGAGTTGAGCTCGATGCACTAGTGGGAACGCTAGACTACGGCACGGTACGCGTTGCTACCGGCACTATGGGCTTCAAATACACTGAATTGGATGTTACCGCAGAAGAACGCAAGATCTCTACTACGCCTGGGTACTTGCTGAAAATTATTCCTCATGTGGATGGTACTCCGCGCATTTGTGAGCTGGTGCGCTACTACTGTAAGAACGTCAAAATGCATGGCGCCTGGTCAGGGCCTGCGCGACTTCAACTATTTGAGCACGCGCTTGCACCTCTTGCCGATCTACCCGTTCTGGAGATTATCAGTGCAAAGCACCTATTATGCGATATGACGCTCGATACGGGCGAGGTTGTATTTGATTATTTAAAGTAAATGTGTTTCATATGGGAAGTCACTTTATTTGAATTAGGGTGCGCAGCTATTGATCTCTGACTAATATATTCAGCAAACATAAACTATACCCATGGCAATTCGATCAATTTTAAAAATGGGTGATCCGCTCTTACTTCGAGCCTCTACACCCGTCCAAATTAATCAAATTCTATCTCCTGAGATTCAAACATTAATAGATGACATGCTAGAGACGATGCATAGTCAAAATGGCGCAGGGCTTGCTGCTCCACAGTTAGGCATTAACAAACAAATTGTTGTATTTGGTTTCGAAAAAAATCTGCGCTACCCAGATGCTGAACCTATAGAAAAAACTATTCTCATTAATCCCTGTATCACCATCATTGATCATCACGAGGAGGAAGACTGGGAGGGCTGCCTATCTGTTCCAGGAATTCGAGCAAAAGTCCCGCGCTACAAAAAACTTCGTTATCAAGGATACAGTCGCACCGGAGAACTAATTGATAGAACGGTGGAGGGATTTCATGCGCGCGTTGTGCAGCATGAATGTGATCACCTCCTGGGCACGCTCTTTCCAATGCGAGTGAAAGATTTTAGTAACTTTGGATTCACTGAGACTCTTTTTCCCTCCATTCCTCAGAATCCGTCGGAATAATTAAACTCTTACCATTTCTGTGGAGAGTTTTCTTTTCAGATGGCCCCGCCTAGACTTGAATCAAAGACTAGCGCAATCTTAAACCAAAGCAATCCGTAAAAAAATGGTTATCAATTTCGCTCGATCTTATTTCTCAGTAATTGCAGTGCATTCACGAATAAAAAATAGTTAGGCTCATCACCAACAGGGACAAAATGCTGAAGAGCTTGCTTATTGATCATTTCTAATTTTTTGAGCAGCCTTTCTTTCTCCTCGCTTGAGAGTGGCTTGCCCGTTATTTCTTTCTCTATATTTAAGAGCATTGCATAGTGAGTCCGCTCGCGAATGATGAAGCGAAACCGACGTAAATGAAAGTTGAGCTTAGATAAGGGATAAATAACTGCAAATGCTGCCAATACTACGAACCAAAATCGTTCAATAAATACTACAAGCCAATAAGGTAAGTATTCTGCAGTTTTTGGGGGTCCATAGTTGTAATAATTCCTAGCTATAGGGCTAATGGGAATAGAAGGATCAACATAGGCGGGGAACTCATTGCGCTTAGAGAAAAATAGTCGCGAGGAATCTTGGATGATTTGCTTGCCCGACATTAATAAAGCCAGCTGTAGCGCGGGATGCAGATCCTTACGTACAGCTAGAGTGGTTGTAGTAGCAATTAAAGAAATGTCACGTGCCGGTAATTTTTTTTCAATGTCAATTGATCCAGCAGGGATGATGACTGCATCAAGATAATTAAATTTTTTCTGATAAGCGATGGCATCTGGTAAATTAAACAGAGCCATATTTGGGGAGTGTATTAACTCTTGCACAAGTGGATCGAGCATGGTTGCTATAAAAATATAGACATCGGCCTTACCTGATAAAAAATTCTCTCTTGAGTCTTCCCATGACCTTGATATAAATTGAGAGTTGGTATCAATGTTAATTCCATTAGCCTCAAATAATTTTTTAGTCAAAATATAAGAACCACTTTTTTTCGGAGGCAAGACTACTCTAAATTTAGTTAAATCTTGTAAGGTGGTAATTTTAGTGGCCAGCTCATTTTTATAAAAAATCCAAACTGCGTCATAACTAACACTGCCAAGAGAATAAAGCTGCTTTTTTTGATCCTCAGATAGCGCTGCACCATATACAAATCCAGCATTCACCTTACTCTTAGCATCAGTTAACTCTTCGGCATTTTCTATCGCCCCGTTAGTAGCAACTACTTCTACAGTAATGCCATGCTCCTTTAATGGGGCGATAGCACCCTCACCGAATTGGTACCAATCTCCCCCCTTATAAGAGGTGGCTATCGTAATACCGGTAAAAGGAAATGGCTTCAGGTACACAATGACTCCGCCAATGAATAGCAAAATCACAATTGCGGATATACGGAGCTCAACCAGAGATTCCTTGATTGCAATAAGCTCATGCTTTAGGACTAGGCCTAAGTAATCAAATGTTTTCATTGAATAAAATTTAGCACAAGCGAGATCATTAAGCCCAAGCCCAAATCGCCCGGACTCTAGACTGCTTTATTTTGGCTTTTCCAGTAAGTTTTAACGCAGAAAACTCAAAATTGTTGAGAAAAACAGTAATTTGTAACAAGGTCTAAGCACCATAATTAAAATATACCAATTTACAGATACTAGGAATATATGGCACTAGAAAATTACTTTCAAGAGCTTGAAGAAGTCAATTTGGCGATTCAAAAATAGAATTCTAAAGCCAGATTAAATGCGGCAGAATATAAATGCATAGTTTCACTCATTACCGCCCCTCATCGGTATACACTTGATCAAATCTATAATCGGAAATAAAAATGATCTACATATCCAATCTATCTGAAGCTAGTTTGCTTATCATCCTACTGCTAGGCTCTATCGCTTTGAGCCTTTTGTGCTTCTTTTTAATTCAAAAATATTGCACCTGGCTAAGTCTAGACGATGATGGTATTTTCGGAACCATCTTTGCCAACACTATGCCCACATTAGTGGGGTTTGTATTTGCATTTGTGACTGTTGCAGCTTGGCAAAACTACAATTCTGTAAGTGATACGGTTTCAAAGGAAGCACACACATTATTTAATCTCTATCAAATCATGGATGCCTATCCAGGTGAGGCAAAAAAAGCTGGCCAAGCTGAAATAATTCAATATGCCAATATAGTCATTAAGCAAGAGTGGCCTATTTTGAATGAGCAGCAGTTTGACATTAATGCTTTTAAAAGTCTTGATCGCATCAAGAATATTTTTGTAAATCACAAACCATCCAATTTTGAAGGGACAGCAATCCACAATGAAGGCCTGAGCTTGCTATCGGACTATACGGACTTACGTCGCAATCGAATTGAAAGTGCGAAATCCTTTCTTGCAAAACCGATGTGGGCAGCGCTAATTATTTCAGCAGTTTTATTGATCATATTTTCAGCCCTCTTTAAAACAAAAAATATTCGCATTCATGCTGTGATGATCGCTTTGGTTGGCGGATCACTTGGCGTAATGTTCTTTCTCTTAGTCATCTATAACAATCCTTTTTGGGGTCCTAGTACGATACAACCAACCCCATTTCAGAAAACGCTTGAATCTATATCCATTATCAAGAAATAGCTTAGCCTTTATTTTTAAGCGTCTAGCTAAAGATGGTCTCGCACCAACGAGATCATATTAGATATTTTGTACAGGGAAATTGAATCCTGACAAACCAAGAAGGATGTGTAAAACACTACTCCCGAAAAAACCAAGTTTAGATTCAATATAAGCTTGATGATTAAGAAGACCTTCTGTTAACGAAGTTCAAGGACAGTTTAAGCAAGTGACTCTAAGAAATAACGGCTATGGTACTGGATTTAAATTAGCATGAGAAATCACTTGCCAGCCTTTAGCGTTCTTCTGCCAAACATCCAGCCGATAATGCGGCTCCGTGGACATTTTCTTGCCAGCGATTGTTTCAGTCCCGGTACTCACTTTGTATGAAATGGTGTAGACATTATCAGATTGAGTCACCTTAATGTCACTGAGCTTATAAGTACCAATCTTTGCCTTTGAAATTAACTCAATCCATTGGCTACGGTTTTGTACGCCCGTTGATATTGCCTGCTGGAAACTTGGCCCTATAGTTTTTTCAAAGCCAACTAAATCAACATTTTTCTGTTGCTCCCAGAATAATTGAGTAAGCTTTTCTCCCTCAATTTGGGCAGCAGAATTTTGCTGTGCAAGTACCAATCCTGGGGTAATTAAATTCAAGGATAGTAAAAGGCTAAGTGCTATTTTTTTATTGAAATACACAATATTCATTTTGATCTCTTTTCATTAATTGCTTCGATGTACTACCCTTAGTCTCATAACCAACCACCATGAAGACCGTCTTTTTACTTTAAAAAAATTAACATCCTTATCTAGAGGAATATATTTAGCAATTCTCTATTTTGAATTCAATAGATATTGCAATCATGCATGCCGGGAGTCAGAAAAAATAACTTAGAACCAATCCCTTGGTCGCTGATATTGCTGATAGATCCACCAAGACTTTAGCCTAGGGCCAAAGTATTTTATGTAATTACTGTGGCACCAAAAAATCTCATATATCTTTTTAGTAGAAAGTTGATTTCTTGGTACAGTAAAAATCCATCAGGGTCCTATGATCAATCACTCCCCTTCAAACCCAGGCCTTTAATTACGTCTCCCCACTTTTTAATATCAGCAATAAAGAGAGGGGTAAATTTTTGTCTACCAAGTGGCTTTACATCTATCCCATCCATAGTAAATTTTTTAGAAATTTCTGGAGAACTTGAAGACTCAACAATAATTGCACTTAACTTATCAAGGTCTGCTTCTGGAGTTCCAGCGGGAGCAAAAAATCCATACCAAGGCTCATAATAGAAATTTTTAATACCAGCCTCTTGAATAGTTGGTATATCTGGCAAAACTGAAGATCGTTTTTGACCGGATGTACCCAATGCCCTAACTGATCCACCCTGAATAAAAGGTAAGGCAGCAGGAATAGTTGTTAGAACAGCTTGAATTTGCCCTCCCGCAAGATCGTTAATCGCCTGAGGCATTCCTTTATAGGGAACATGCGTCAGCTTTATACCTGCGGCAGACTGAAATAACTCCATTGCCAAATGTCCATTACTACCTATACCAGCAGAACCATAATTTAATTTCCCAGGGTTTGCTTTTGCAAACTCAACAAACTCTTGAAGATTTTTAAATTTCAAGCTTGCTGGAATCAGTAGCACATTGGGGGTAACACCAACTGTTGCTATTGGTGCGAAATCTTTCTGAGCATTGAAAGATAAGTTGTCAGATAGCGCATTGCTATAGGTAATCCCCTGATGATGGGCTAATAATGTCAATCCATTAGGCTTGGCCTGAGCTACGAGGGCTGTCGCTATATTTCCACCGGCACCTACCTTATTGTCAACCAGGACGGGTATGCCCATTTTTTGGGATATTTGAGTACCCATAATTCGTGCAATGATGTCAACAGAGCCGCCCGCAGAAAATGGCACATAAATTGTAATTTGCTTTGATTGCGCAACAACGTTAGCACTCAAGATCAGCAATAAGCAAAAGTAAAAAATCCGTTTCATAGATTCACCTTAAAAAGAATTTGAAGCAGTTAATTTATACGCCAAGAATGGGAGAATTCCGCCGCACTGAAAGTAAGGCAGCTCCTCAAGCCGGAGTGCACTTATAAAATCACAATCGAACCTTTCCCCATTAACTCTCTCGACTGAACCTTTGACCAACTCACCAGTCAATGGAGGAGAATCGCCCATAGAAATGGTAATAGTTTCTGAGCCATCCAAGTTAAGAGACTTACGTGATTCACCCGGCTTGAAAAGCAAAGGCATAACACCAAAAGCAGCTAAATTAGACCGATGAATACGCTCATAACTCTCAGCAATCACTGCGGCAACACCCAGCAATCTTGTGCTTCGAGCTGCATCATCGCGGGATGACCCTGTGCCGTAATTTTTACCTGCAATAATAATCAGTGGGGTGCCGAGTTTTTGATAATCGACCGAGGCTTTTAAAATTTCTGTTATTTCCCCGCTAGGAAAGGCCTTGGTAAATCCACCTTTTTTTCCTGGAGCCAACTCATTCAACAAATTTGGATTCGTAAAGGCGCCCCTGAGCATCACGTCCCAATGGCCTCTTCTAGCCCCAAAGGTATGGAGTCGCTCCAAAGAAACACCCAATTTTTGTAAATATTGACCAGCTACACTTCCGGGCTGAATTCTTCCAGCGGGTGAAATATCATCAGTCGTAACACCATCTCCGAGTAATAATAAAATTCTCGCCTTTTCGATTAGCATTTTTGGGGGGGATGACGCCGAACCTTTAGTAAAGAATGGGGGCTGCTTAACAAAACCAGAAATATCATCCCAATCATAATTCTTAGAGTTAGAAATATTTAATGCTTCCCATAAGTCAGACCCTTTTTTTAAAGCAGCTCTTCTAATATTAAATAATTCCGGTTTCAGACATTTTGATAGGACTTCATTAATCTCTTGATTGCTTGGCCAAATATCAGCCAAGTAAATATCAGACCCATTAATCGTGGCTAATGGCTCACTCTTCAAATCAGCTGTAATCTTGCCAGCTAAGGCATAGGCCACAACAAGTGGAGGGGAAGCTAAATAATTGAACTGTAATTGCTGTTGAACACGACCACTAAAATTACGATTACCCGATAGAACTGCACAACCAACCAAGCCGTCACTTTCAATTGCCTCTTGAGCTAGCGGTAAAAGTGGGCCTGAATTTCCGATGCAGGCAGTACAGCCAAAGCCGCATAACTGGAAGCCAAGCTGGTCTAAGAAATGTTGCAGGCCACTACGCTCAAGATACTCGCCCACAACAAGACTTCCAGGTGCGAAGAGCGTCTTCACCCAGGGCGGCACAGTTAAGCCGAGAAGGGCAGCTTTTTTTGCCAATAGTCCAGCGGCAATCATTAGATGGGGATTAGATGTATTCGTGCAACTAGTAATTGCAGCAAGCAATACAGCCCCATTTGGGATGCCTGATTTATTGAGATCAGAATTTAAGGTATCGTGATTAGGAAAAGAACTTGGAACTTCGGATAACGCCCTCTTTTCTTCAGGTTTTTTGGGGCCAGAAATTCGAGGCTCAACTTCAGAAAGATTAAATTCAATCACTTGAGAGTATGTAGGCTGTACATTGCCATCAGACCATAAAGAGGCAGCTTGAGCATATTGCTTGAACAGGCCTTCTTGATCCCGACCTGTTCCCAACAAATACTCAAGCGTCCGCTCATCCCATGGGAAAAAGGCACAGGTAGCACCATATTCTGGAGCCATATTTGCAATAGTTGCACGATCTGGCACTGGAAGACTGGCAGCTCCAGGCCCAAAAAATTCTACGAATTTATTCACCACTCCAACTGACCTCAATAATGAAGTAACAGTAAGGACGCAGTCGGTGGCTGTTACACCAGCCGCCAATTGCCCAGATAATCGAACGCCAATCACCTCAGGCATGGGCATATTCAATGACTCTCCTAGGGATGCACCTAAGGCCTCAATCCCGCCTACACCCCACCCAAGTACACCTAAAGAATTAATTGTTGTCGTGTGACTATCTGCTCCTATCACCAATTCAGGGAAGATATTGATAGTCTTATCCCCCTGCTCCAATACATAAGCAGTCGCCAAAGACTCTAAGTTAACCTGATGACAAATGCCAGAGTCAGGAGGAATAATTCTTAAATTTTCAAAAGCATGGGAAACCCATTTTAAAAATGAAAATCTCTCAATATTTTGTTCATACTGTTGCCTTGAATTTTCAGCAGCTGCCAAAGAGCTACCTGAGCTATTGACAACAATGGAGTGGTCGACCACAAGATCCACTGGAATTTTCGGATTAATTTGCTCAGGATTGATGCCTTTATTGATTGCAGCTTGGCGCAGCGCGCAAAGATCCACCAAGACTGGTATACCCGTGTAGTCTTGCATTAAAACACGAGTGGCATAGATATTTATTGGAGAACCTTTTTTACTAGCTTCCTGCCAATTAACAAATAGATCAACTATAGATTTTAATTCTTGCTCACTTTTGGAATGACGCAGATTGCTTTCTAAAACAACCCTCAGGCAAAATGGCAATTGAGAAATATCCATGTTCGCATTGAGTTTACCCAACTTATCCAAGGCGATAAGTTGCTTTGTATTTACTTCACCCAGAATATCAAGCAAAGAATTTTCACTAAGCATTTGATGCATGCAAGATTACCCCTAAAGAAATAAAATGTAATTTTGAGTATAAGGCTGAGATTCTCTTTAGATCTAATCTTAAGCTAAAGTTTCGCGATAAGTTGCCCATAAATTAGCTATGCCCTCAATCAACATTTTTCTGCCCCAAAGTACTTTTTAAGCGATTTATAAGCACTCCTTAAAGTAACGCTTATAAGGAGGAGCGGCCCAATATGATCAAAGTGAGTATTGGGATCAGCATACTCCCGTCAACTAAAACCAACCTGCTCAGCACCACTATTTATCCTCAGTACTAATACCTCAGAAAGAATGTAATGAGCAAAATCTAAAGGGTCACGCGAGGCACCCACCCATTGAAAAAATGGGGTGCTGACCATCAAGAACCGAGACTAATTGAGCCATCAGCGAACCTAACTCCATATATTCATGAGTTAAAAGCACCTCTGATGATTTAAAAGTTGGGGCTACCAATTGCATTTAACCTCCTGCAAGATAACCTGTAGCCCCTATTGGAAATGCCTTGATATCTCTAACAATATGATGCGCTAGAAATAGGCTTGACCACGCTCAACTGGCGGCTCCCACTCACAATCTGACCATGGGCCATCGCCATTTTCTTTAATGTAAGAAATACTACCTTCTTTAGTTGGCTTATGGGAACCATTGAAAAAGTTTTGCAGCCAATCAAATACATAATCGTGACAATCCATGCCGCCTAAATTTGCAATACTCCATAGCGGGTGATATTGGTTTTCAAAAACCCACATCTCCTTAGGAACTTTTAAGTCTTCATAGGCCTCAATAGCATCCTCTAAAGGGCAGAGAGGATCAAACTCTCCAGTAACCAGCAAGGTTGGACACTTAATTTTATCCAAATGACCCCTGACAGTCATATCCTTAGCAACCTCTTCATCGAAACGGGCTTCGTCTTCATAGCCAGCCATATACATAAACATTTGTTTGAAGCGGGGTGAAGATTGAGTGAAGATCGTATTATTAGGATTAAAGCAAGCAACTGAAGAGACAACGACAGCAGCTCGATGATCATAACTTGATAATCTCAGTGACCAATAACT
The DNA here is from genome assembly GCF_018881505.1 of Polynucleobacter sp. UK-Mo-2m-Kol15. GTDB lineage: Bacteria > Pseudomonadota > Gammaproteobacteria > Burkholderiales > Burkholderiaceae > Polynucleobacter. Next base: position 2,004,311 of record NZ_JACVQC010000001.1, read on the forward strand.
CCCCATGCTAATGCCGTAAATGGCAATCTTATCCTTATCAACTTCTGGTCGGGTCATTAAATAACTAATAACTGCCGCTCCTGCGCGCTCATAGTTATCGCCCACCGCTCTAATTTTTTGAATGTTCGAATTTCCTTGACCAGGACCATCCATCGCTAGTACGTGGAACCCACGTGCCAAGCCAATATTATGGTAAGCCTTCGGAAACACTTCCTTTGTCTGATCCATTCCTGGTACATAGATCACCACAGGCGCTTTCCGACGATCTGGCAAAAGATGTAGGAGGCAAGATATTGTTTTACCATCATCAAACTCAACCTCTACCCGCTCAATAGGATAGTCTGCAGTTTGACTTCGCAAATCAACCACCTCGGCTAACTTTGCATTTAGCTTCTTCTTAACAGGATGATCATCAAAATAAATAGGGTGTTGTGCATGGCGATAAGATTCAATCGCATGATCGAAATGGTAAGTCGCAGAAGAGTTTGCTCCGCGCGCCATAGCGGCCCTTCCTAGGCGCTCATGCCTCTCAGCTGCTTCAAGCCATACCTTCGGCAACATTCGATAGTTTCTAGCGCGCTTTCCTGTAGGCACTTCAATATCATCGCGCTCAAAATTCTGCACACGACCACGCATATTTAATGCGAGATCAAGCATCCACTGTTGATTATCGCGCTCAGTCCTCAGTTTTTTTAACATTGCGTCTCCTAAAAATAGTTATATTGATTTGAACTTCGCTGCCACTCTACAAGTTATAAAAGTTAACACCTAAAAAGAAAAAATACTCTTGGGTGGATCAGAAAACTTGCACAGCCATACTAGATTCTGTGAATCTTCGATACGAGCAGGGTTTATTCATTTTTCAAACTTGATAAATGCTCACTCAAATTTGACTTTATTTTCTGAAATAAATTCAGCCCATTTGCCTGTCTCAGATTTAACTTGATCGGTCCATGCTTGCGGTGACTTTGACAGTACCACAGTCATCATGCCTTTACTCATTCTTTCCTTTGTCTCAGGGGTAGACATGACTTTTACAATCAGGCTATACAACTTATCAATGATCGGCTTAGGCGTTGCAGATGCGACAAAAATTCCTTGCCATGCATTGGTGCCAACACCCTGATAACCAAGCTCTGCCATAGTTGGCACATTAGGCATTTCCACCAATCTCACTGGCGCAGTAGTGGCAAGAGCCTTGATCTTTCCAGCTTTAATTTGCTCGTTGGTTGAGGCCAAATTAACAAATGCTAATTGCGTTTCATTAGCCATTAGCGATGGAACCATACCGGCAGCACCATTTTTATAAGGTATGTGCACAATATTTGTATTCGTTGTTCTGGCAAACTTAAGCATATCCAAGTGTGGATATGATCCGATTCCTGCAGAGCAATAATTTACCTTACCTGGATTTTTTTTAAGGTAGTCGATCGCCTCAGGCACAGTATTGGCTGGAAAATCTGCACTAGCAGCAAGCACATGAGGAATTTCTGCAAGCTCGGTAATCCCAACTAAATCTCGGGAAGGCTTGACATTTCCGTTGCCACTTTCATTGATCGCATTTGTAGTGACATTGCCAACAAAAAGGGTGTAGCCATCAGGCGGGGACTTAATTGCTGCCTCAAGTGCAATATTGCCAGAGGCTCCTGTTTTATTTTCAACAATAAATGCCTGACCGGTTGCCTCTGCCATCTTGCTAGCAAGATAACGAGCCACTATATCTGTTGCTCCACCAGGCGCAAAGGGAACAATAATTTTTACTGGACGAGAGGGGTAGTTTTGCACATTCTCTACAGTCTGCGCGAGAGCAGTCTGTGTATTCAAGAAACTAAAAGCTGATAAAACAAAAATACAGTTTTTTAAGAATTGTCTTGATCCAACCCATTGACTCAGAAGCATAACTGATACCCCTCTTATCCGAATAAGTAAAAAAAATTACACTAAAAAAATAAGCCTAGCAAACTTCATGCTAGGATCATAACAACAAATATCCACAATAATCAACGGAGACTTCAATGACAAGCAATTGGAATTTATTTGGAAAAAAATCAAAGCGTTTAGGTGGGATACTTTTTTGCGGATGCTCCCTATGCCCAATCATCCCGAATGAGGGCGGCGGCTCTACGAGGTCGGCTAAAAGAAGCCCAGTCATCATCAATGGGAAACGAGCCAAAACTGTTGACATACATGCTCATTGCCTTTTTCAAGAAGCGATGGACTTACTGGATGACAAAGGCCTGTCTGTTATCCCGCCAACCTTAGGTGCTCAAGAGCATTTCATTCGTACGGAAGATGGATTAAGAGAACGCATTCGCGGTATGGATGAGATGGGGATAGATGTAGAGATTATTAGCGTAAACCCGTACTGGTATGGACTTGACCGTGAACGTGCAGAGAAAATTTGCGCCATTAACAATGAATGCCTAACGGAGTTAAACGATAAATACCCCGATCGACTTTATGGTTTTGCCTCCTTAGCCATGCAATTCCCTGACTTGGCTGTAAAGCAGTTGGAAGAGGCTATGACAAAACATGGCTTAAAAGGTGCAGCTATCGGTGGTAGCGTTTTGGGAGATGACTTTGCAAATCCGCGCTTTCATCCGGTGCTAGCTAAGGCTGAAGAGTTGGGGGCTACCTTATTTATTCATCCTCAAAGCACGCCTCAGTTAGCTTCGCGATTTAAAGGAAATGGTTGGCTGGCGAATACTATCGGTAATCCACTGGATACCACCATTGCCCTGGAAAAATTAATTTTTGAAGGGATCTTTGATAAGTATCCTAAGTTGAAAGTATTAGCAGCTCATGGCGGAGGTTTTTTAGGTTCCTATGCCCCGCGTATGGATGTGAGTTGCCGCATCTCGCCCACAAACTGCAATCCGGATATCAAGCTCAAGAAAAAACCATCTGAGTATCTCAATCAAATTTATTTTGATGCTTTGGTATTTACTGGTGAAGCCCTGCGCCACCTAGCTGCCCAAGTTGGGGCGAGTCAAATCATGATTGGTACTGACTGGCCCATTCCATGGGAGTTAGATCCAGTTGGTCACATCATGAATACACCTGAGCTAACTGATGATGAGCGTTTCCAAATACTAGGGGGTAACGCTAATAGGGTATTGAATTTAGATCTTTACAAGGATGCTTAATTTATAGAAACTAATGTAGAGTAGATTTTTGCTTTTGTGATCTTGAAATAACTTTTAGGAGCAACAAATGAATTTGCTATCAAAAAAACGTCGCTTAATTCTCCAGGCTGGTGCAGGGAGCTTGCTTGGGTTTCCTTTGACCTCTTTTTCTCAAGGGGCCTACCCAAATAGGCCAATTAAAATTATCGTTCCTTTTCCACCAGGCAACACGATCGATATATTAGCCAGATTAGTACAAGGCAAAATGTCAAGCGTGCTTGGGCAAAGCGTCATTGTTGAAAATATTTCTGGTGCTGGCGGAAGAATTGGTATGGCAGCAGTTGCAAGAGCCAATCCTGATGGCTATACGATTGGCGCCGGACAGTCTGGAACTCTTTGGGTTCAGCCTCATACAACCAAAGATAGTCAATTCGATACCTCAAAAGATCTCGTTCGAATCGCATTATCGGTGCGTAACTTTAATGTACTTGTTCGCACCAATAACACTCCATTTAGCACCCTTCCAGAAATGATTAGCTGGGCTAAAGCAAATCCAGGGAAATTAACTTTAGGCACAAATGGAGAGGGTGGATTTCCCCATCTCTGGTTTGAGGATCTCGCAAAACAGGCGGGCTTCACATTCACCTTTGTACCCTACAAGGGCGCTACTCAGGTTGCTACGGATCTAGTTTCTGGTCAAATTATGGTGGCTGCTGATGGCGTTTCTGCAATGGTTCCATTCATCAATAGCAATCAAATTAAATTGGTGGCTGTAACCAGTGAAGCACGAGCTCCCCAGTTTCCGAATACACCAACAGTTGCAGAAACGATCCCAGACTTTTCTGCTGCCGGCGAATTCGGCTTCGTTGGGCCAGCCAAAATGTCCCCAGAGCATATTCGCATCCTGAACAATGCAATTAATACAGCGATTCAATCTCCAGAAGTTCGTGAAAAACTTCCAGGCCTTGGACTTACACCAATTGTTCAATCGGCAGAGTATTTTGAACAAGTCTTTACAAAGCAATATGAGCGGTTTGGCAATATCGTCAAAGCAATTGGATATCAACCCAAGTAACAAAAAAACATCGTCAGTGATTTGATCATTTAATCAAATCACTGACGTTTTTTTCTTAATACTTTAGCTGAAGAACTCTTTGCTAAGGGATTCCTAAAATTCAAGGAATCTCCAGATACCATTAAAAAGTTTTTTAAATTTTAGGGAATTTTCTAGCAGCCCAGTAAACGGCACCATTTGGTCCGTATTTCTCAGCATGGGGAGTATCAGAATCCATTGTGAAGGTATCCCCAACTTTTAAGTGCGCAGTGTCATTACCACGTGTAAGCCACATTTCTCCCTCCGCTACTACAGCATGGACAGCAAACTCATGCGTATGCGTATGGCTTATTTGATTGGGATCCCATTTACGGACAGATACCTCATCATATCCAATAGCTTTTGTTTTCTCTGTAAATTCTTCTAAGCTTATTAATGTCATCTTAACTCCAAAATGTATATTGATAATGCTTATCTTGCAGAATAAATAAAGTTTGTGTATGGAACTGTATCAAGCTTAGCGTTCCATCCAAGCGATTTATAAATCCATGGCTGCAATAACATTCGCTTGATTCATTGGTAAATTACGGACGCGAACTCCCATAGCACTATTCACAGCATTGGCAATCGCAGCGGCAACTGGACCAGGCATACACTCACCAACCCCAAGAGAAGGCTCATAGGGCCTATTAATCAATTCAATCTCCAGCTGAGGAACTTCTTTAAAAGTGAGTATGGGATAGTCCTCCCAATTGAGCGAGGTAATTCTGGTTCTATCAAACTGTAATTGCTCTTTTAGTGCCCAGCTAGAAGCCTGAATAATTCCGCCTTCAATTTGATTCAATACGCCGTCAGGATTAATGATGAGACCGCAATCAACAGCAGCAAAGATCTTTTTAACTTTAACAGTATCCTCCATCACAACCTCTGCAATAACCGCCGCATAAGCACCGCTATTTTTATAACGTCCAAAAGCTACGCCATATCCATGGGTCCCATCGCCTTTTGCATCCATTTTCCACTGGGCTTTAGCGCTGACCGCCTTTAATACCGCAATAGCCCTCTCATCCCTCAGATGACGAAGACGGAATTCAATAGGATCTAGGCTTGCCTCAGCAGCAAGTTCATCCATGAACGACTCGATAGCAAAAATATTTAAATGTGCGCCCAATGCCCTTAGGGATGAGCTCCGAATTGGCATCGATTGTATTGCGTGATTCACCACCTTACAGTTTGGAAGCTCATAATATGGGACGGCATTGCGATGACTGCCGCCTCCCAATGCAAAAGGAATGTCGACCGGCATTGGAGCTTGTATTCCATCACCCATATGCCAAGCAGCTAATAGCCCCGGGGTTTCTTGACCACGAGGGCGGCCACTATGCCGATTACCCCAAATTTCTTCTTGCCATGATGTAATTTGGCCTTCCTTATTTACGGACCCCAAAAGCTTTACAACCGAAGCCGGGCCATAAGGCTCCCAAGCAAACTCATCTTCGCGCATCCACTGGACACGCACTGGAATTCCGTCCATCGATATCGCCAGCAAAGCGGCATCTAAGGCGACGTCATCAGCGCCATTGTGACCATAACATCCAGCACCTTCCGCATGACGAACAATAAGCTTATCTAATTCAAGCTTTAATACTTTGGAAAGCTCTAGTCTTAGTGCAAAAATAGATTGGCTATGTGCCCAAACCTCTAGACAGTCATCGCGCTTCCAAGCTAAAGCACATGAAGGCCCGATGGATGCATGTGCCAAATAAGGTCTAGTAAAGGTAGCAGAGATTTTCTCCCCAGGAGGATGAGCTTCAGTTGTTGTGTCATGTACAACTTCATCTTCAGATGCTTGGGCATATAAAAATTGCTCTATGCTGTTCATGTCAGGCAATGAATCTACTTCACTCCATATGGAATGTTTTTTTATTGCTAGCATGGCATTAATAGCCTGCTCTTCTCTTTGGGCTACAACTCCAATAAAACTTCCATCTCGCAGCAACTTTTTAACTCCTGGCATTGCCAAAATCAAGGACTCATCCAAAGAAATTAACTTTGCATAAAATGATGGGGGACGAGCTATTCGGCCATGCAACATGCCAGGCAAGACCATATCATGCAAAAAAGCTGCCCCGGTAACCTTGCTTAAAATATCCTTTCGTGGAGCTGGCGTACCAATGAGTTCATAGGCACCTGAATCTTTAGGCTGCGCTTTGCCGGTAGGCTCAAGCTCTAAATTTACCTCATCCAAAAGCTGCCAATAGGAGGATATTGGTTCACTTTTTTCACTATAGATAAGTCCGTCACTTACCCTTAGAGAATCAACCGGAATATTGAACTTAGCTGCAACCGTCTCTAAAAATAACTGTCGGATCTCTGCGCAGACGAAGCGCATACTTCCTCCGCCATCCTGAATTGATCGACTACCGGCTGTTGCGCCCTCATCTGGACTAATGCTTGTATCGACAGGAGAAATCTGTATTTTGGAATAACTAACATCCAGCTCTTCAGCGGCAATTTGCGCAATTGCAGAAACAATGCCCTGCCCAATCTCAACCTTACCAGGTCGAATGGTTACAGTGCCATCCTGATTAAATTTCACACGCTGACCTAATCGCGTGTTACTTAAGAAAGTCATAGGCACAGAAGCCTTAATTTGCTGAGACATTTAAGACCCCCTCCCCATTGCTACCACTTTCTCTATTGCCTTTACAAATCGATTGTGAGTGCCACAACGACATAAATTTCGATCAAGGGCTTCGCGTATCTCAGATTCAGTGGGGTTAGGATTCTGATCCAGCAATGCTTTTGCTGAAATTAATATGCCACTGACACAATAGCCACACTGAGCAGCTTGCTCATCAATAAAAGCTTGCTGAAGGGCATGTAAATTATCCGGTGTCCCAATCCCCTCAATGGTTTGTATATTTTTACCTACACAATCCCACAAAGGAACATCGCAAGAGTGTATTTTTTTTCCATCAATTAAAACGCTACAAGCTCCGCACAAGCCAAGGCCACACCCAAAACGTGTACCCATCAGTTGTAAATCATTTCTCAGAATGTATAAAAGCGGGGTGTTCTGATCTGCTACGATGGAATGATCTACACCATTTACTTTCAAATATATTGGGCTTGTCATATAACTATATCCTCAGATTTCCACTTCTAGGCCAAACCAAAAGTACGTCTCAACAAGGTGAAAGAAGATAAGATTGAAAGTATTAGTAAGTTCATTCTTATCCTCTTTTTCCTATTTTATTGAGCGCCTTTAAGGGCTCACGTTAACCATAAATTCATCATGGATAAATTTACCACGATAGTCTTTATATGTCCTCAAGGCTCCTAATATTTATCCTTTTGCAGATGGGCTGGGCTGGCGAGGAATGGGATATTTGAATTTATTGTCAGAGCCTACCAGGGCCTTTGACCCAGGGCCAAAGGATTGTGAGAGCAGAAGCCCATGATAGGGCCCCATAAATAGCGTGTATACGGGTAGTCAGTATCGGCGTGCAAGCAGATAAGTAAGCAAATTCATGGATTTAAAAGAAGTAGCCTCTCACTATTGGGTTTTCAAAACCAAAGGATTTTTGGAGCAAGCAATTAATACTTCGTTGCTCCAGACAGATTGCTATGAGAGTAAGCGTCACTTAAAGTAACGCTCATTAGCTTAGCGCCTTTGGCTGAAGTACCACCCCTAGTCTTTTACCAAGCGAAACCCTAAGTGAGACATTGGGCTATACGGGTCTGCTCCGCGCCTTGCACTTGGGCGATAGGATTGACAGTAATCTTCGTTGCATAAAAAAGATCCGCCGCGAATAACTCTTTTAGGAGCATTGAGTGGGACACCGTAATCATCTGGATCATATGAATTAATAGGTCCTAAGGGATTATCAATTGCATTATTGCCAAACTCTTTTGACTGCATCGCAAAATAGTCCGCTCGATACCAATCAGCAACCCACTGCCAAGCATTACCAGTCATATCAAATAGGCCATAGCCATTTTGAGGAAAGGTTCCAACAGCACTAGTGCCTAGTGCACCACCAGCCTTAGGACTGATTACTGGAAAAGCCTGCTTCCTCACATCCCAAATATTGGCTGGCAATTTTCCTTCTTGCTCCAATTGATCACCCCAAACATAAGTGGCCTGATTCAAGCCGCCTCGTGCAGCAAACTCCCACTCCGCTTCTGTAGGTAAGCGCTTGCCTGCCCATTTGGCATATGCCAAAGCATCTTCGTAACTCACCTGAACTACCGGATGATTTCCTTTGCCATCAATATCACTTTTTGGACCCGATGGGTGTCTCCAATTTGCACCAGGCACATAGGCCCACCACTGTGAGTAATCATTAAGATTCACTTTAGCCTTTGTACCAACAAAAACCATGGCCCCAGGGACAAATACTGAAGCTTGTGGCTTGGGCGTTCCCAGCGGGAGTTGCACTCGAATCGTTTCCCAGTCGGGAACTTGCTCGGCAGTTGTTTTGTAATTAGTTTCTTTAACAAATTGTGCAAATTGATCATTAGTGACATGAGTGGTATCCATCCAAAATCCAGCTAAGCTCACTTTATGCGTAGGTTTTTCGTTTGATTGCGCTTTTTTATGATCGCTACCCATGAGAAATTCACCAGCAGGAATCCACGCCATTCCTTTAGGACCACTCGTACCATCACCAATCTTAATCGCGGGCATAGCTTTGTTATTTTGAGATAAAGTACCGCCCCAAAAAAAGTAGGCCCCGAAAACCAGCAACAACAGAGCTGCAATAAATAAAATGCTTCGCTGCGAATTCTTCATTTCATTAATTTCCAAGCGGAATACTAATCGTTGCAATCGTTGCATATCCCTCTACTCGATTTTGCGCCCAGAACTCTTTATAAGCGCGCAAATTGATGTAAGCCTGATTCTTCCCTATATTAAATAGATAGCCAATTTGTGGGCCGATCGCTGCGATGCGAGATTTAAAAGCCCCCACTTTATCTCCACTGCCAGAATCAGCCGTGAGCTGGTAGTAGCCATATCCTGCGATACCCACCTGCCAGTTTTGAGACAGAAATTGTGAAACAGACCAATCCAAGTGGGAATCAATGCCATTCTTATAATTAGTTTGGGAATTCATCCAGTTATAAGTGGCGCCTAGTACTCCAGAAAATTCAAGGCCAGTCTTGCTATTCAAGTAGGTATAGCCACCGCCCGCATCCAATGCAGCATGACCAATTCCAATGCTCGCAAGACTTGTTCGATTATAGGTACCTACTGGAATATCACCTGTTACATATGCTTTGTAATTATTATTGCCTTGGTTCCATGTCAAGCTAGCCAGTGGGTAGATATCAGTACTTCCATTGCTTGTATTGGCCCGGTTAAATTGCGTGCCTGGATTTGTAGTGCTTAGAGATGCAGTCGTGGTATTTGATCCTGGACCCCAACCAAAACCAATATAAGATTGCCCACCAAGAATTTTTTCTTCTCCAACATAGCCCAGTTGCATCAAAATCAAAGATTCTCTTGTACTTACTCCGGCATTAAGACTTGTGCCGTGTTGAAAAGTTTTTGATTTATCTGCCTTACCGCTATAGACATAAGGGATCGCCACCAAAGACCATCCAGTTGCCATTGGGACTGCCGCCATACTGGCGTATTGACCAGACATCCAGAAGGGAACGCCTCCCTCGTCCGCTAATGCTGATTGTGATGAAAAGAAGTTGATTGAAATCAAAAGAAGTTTAGAAAAAATTCCTAAACTTCTTTTGCAAATCTGGCTATGCACTCAACATTCTTTCTTAACGCTGATTAAAGTTAGTCAAGTTAGCAGGTGGCGGGTTAGGGAACTTCTGAACCGAGGCAAGATACTCTTGAATTACTTTGAATGCGTTAACTGAAATTGATTCGTAATTTACTAATTGCAAATCTTCATGCGGATCCATTTCGATGTTGTAAACCTTTGGGTAGTACATTGGAACTGAATTAGCAGCTATGCCACCAAGCATTTGCTGGCCAGTGCCCGTGCGATTCATATCCCTAAAATACATTCTCCACTGCTTCCAACGAACTGCCACCAAATCCGCGCCGATAAATGACATTAAATGTTCGCGATCACCTGTTTTATTCTTACCGGTAAGCATGCCCAATTGATTCACTCCATCAATGGCTCGATCTGTTGGTAGCTTAGCGCCTAAGATAGCGGCAAAGGTTGGCATAAAGTCCATGATCGAAAACATGGCATATGAAGAGGTATTTGGGGTGATGTGACCAGGCCAGCGAATAAAGCAAAAAGTCCGAACAGCGCCTTCAGTAGCCTCGCCTAAATCCCCACGAAATGGACCATTTGATCCCATGTCAGGAGCACCAAGACCCAATCGATCATAAGTCATCATGTATTGTCCAGTACTACCATTATCAGAGGCAAAAACCAAAATAGTATTGTCCTCAATGTTCATTTCTTTGAGGGCATCCATGATTTGGCCAACGTGATAATCCCCCTCCATCAATTTGTCACCGTACTGACCAATGCGGGACTTGCCAGCGAATTGCTTTGAAGAAAGATTCGGTGAGTGACCCATTGAGAATGGCAGATAAAGAAAGAATGGTTTGCCAGCTGCATTCTCCTGCTTCATGAATGCAATTGATTTTTCAGTCAATTCATTATCAATCTCTGCTCTGACCTCCATCGTAAATGGCTTCACACGCTGAAGCGGTCCATTTCCCTTTTGCTGAGTAATCCATGGCCCTTTTTCATACAAAACCTTATCCGGTACATTTGGATAGGAATGTGTTTGTATAGCTTGTGCAACGTAGGTGGCAGAGTCCCAAGAGACATCTGGTGGTAAGCCGTAATACTGATCAAATCCGTGAGCACCAGGCAAACTCTGAGGTGATGCGCCCAAATGCCATTTTCCAAAAATTGCGGTTGCATAACCTGCATCTTTAAACAATTTACCCATTGTGTAAGCTTTGCCTGGCAGAGTACTAGGAGTTCCTGTCTCTGCAACAAGTGATAAACCATTGCGAATGGAGTATTGCCCGGTCATTAATGCAGCACGAGATGGTGTGCATGCTGGCTCCACCAAATACTGAGTCAGCTTCAGCCCACTCTTAGCTAATTCATCAGTGCGTGGCGTGGGAGCGCCTCTTAATTCACCGCCACCGTAGGGCCCCATGTCTCCATAACCTACGTTATCAGCAAGAATGAAAACAACATTCGGTTTTTTTGGTTTAGGGGCTGATTGCGCAAATACGGTTGGCGCAGCGATTGAAATGGATAAGATACCAATCAACATTTGTTTTAATAACATTTATCTCTCCATACTCTCTAGTCTGAATACCCAGTCATTACTTTTTCGGGTAACCCTTGAAGTCTTCACCGACCTTAATATTGGGGTACTCCTTGACACTGCGCTCGTAGCCATCAATCCATTTAAAGTTCTGAGCATAAACCCAGCCTAAGGTCAGATCCGTATACATGAGATTGTTATCTTCATGCGGATCACTACTTAAGTCATAAATCATCGGTATCTGAGCTGTCACAAAGGGCTGCTGTATGGATACGGGAGACTGCGCATACCTGTAGATAGTTTTATAGATCTTCCATTTAATCGACATCAACTGACCATCAATACCAAAGAATGGATAATATTCACGACCCGTTGTTTTGCTCTTTCCAAACATGAAATTTGAGGCATCAATACCATCGATCGGTCGATCCTTAGGAACCAAATTAGATGAACCAACCATTCCGGCGATTGTTGGCATCCAGTCAACGGCAGCAAACATCTCCTCGGTAACGACGCCTGAGGGTACTTTTCCTGGCCAACGAATCATTGCAGGAACTCTCATGCTTCCCTCAAATGGAGTGTTGAAGAAATCACCACGAAATGGTCCATTGGTTGCCCCACCAATTTGAGGGCTTGCGCCACCGCCAGCATTATCACTACTGAAAATAAAGATTGTATTGTCTTCTACGCCGGCTTCTTTAACAGCATCCATGACTTGGCCCACGCGATAGTCCATCTCGGCAATTAAGTCTGCAAAGACACCTCCACGAGCTTTTGACTTTAAGGAAAAGTTTGGATTTGGCATGGGTGGCTCATGCATTTCTGAGTAGCCTACATAAACAAAGAATGGTTTATCCGCTGCTGCATTTTTCTTGATGTATTCAACGGTCTTAGGAATGATGTACTTTTCATCAATGATTGGACGAATCTTGAGGTCAAGCGGCATCACTGGTTTAGATTGCTGCCCCTTCTTGCCCTCCCAAATCATTGGCACAGGAAGACCGCTCTCTTTAAATAATGGCCACTGTGTATAGCCTGCCTCAAACCAAGTATTTTGGATGCCCCACCATTCATCAAAACCTTGATCATTAGGAAGACGTCCTTGGGTATCTCCAAGATGCCATTTGCCATATAAAGCAGTGGCATAGCCAGAATCAGAAAGTAGCTTAGCAATGGTGTATTCCCAAGGCGCCATGCCAGCCTTTCCTTGACCGGGCCAAGGAACTGAAGTAGTTCCAGATCGAACGGGGTGACGGCCCGTCATGATGGCGGAACGTGATGGCGTGCACTGAGCCTCAACGTTGTAGTTATTAAAGCGAATACCTTGGCTAGCTAACTTATCAATGTTTGGCGTTGCTACTGTTCCACCATATACACCAAAAGAACCCCACCCAGTGTTATCAACCAGAAAGTAAACGATGTTTGGTTTTTTTTGCTTGGACTCAGAAATGGTCTGTGCAAACGCTGGTGAAGCTGCGATTGAAATGGACAAAATCCCAATAAGCATTCTTTTTAAGAATATTGACATCCCAAACCCTTTAAATTTATGTATTAATTAGAACTACTATCTTTAATTAGTAACAGTTTACCGATTATGTGGAACGTAGCTCCCCTGGCAAAGAAAAACTTAAAAAGGTTAAATCTACCCACCCACAGCAATCTACAAGTAGTTCATTGCTCCAAGCTAGAGCCATATATGTATTGGGGTCTAACGGTGATATTTGCTACACACCGACTACGCATTAATGAAAAATGACCTAGCGCTCTCACGCTAAGTCATTGATATTGCTGGTGGGCCCACCAGGACTTGAACCTGGGACCAAAGGATTATGAGAGCAGAAGCCCTTAATAGAGCCACATAAACAGGGGCTCTGCGGGTGGTCAATGTCGGTGTGTAAGTAAATGTGTAAGCGAATTCACTCATTTACTAGAAGAGCTAGCTCACTCTTTGGTATTGAAAACCAAAGGAATTTTGGAGCAACCATTTAGTACTTCGTTGCTCCAAAGTATTTAAAGAGGAGTAAGCGTTACTTTATGTAACGCTCAATAGATTGGCATCCTAGAGCAAAGTCAGCCAGAATTTTGGATATCAATCTACTTATAGGACTGATAGACAGAAGGCTCGCCATTCAGCCCAATTATTAGAACATCGTATGGATCTTTTCTGCCTTTGTATTCAGCGCCATCCATGCCTGGTGAGCCAATCGGCATAGCAGGAACAGCGAGCCCAATTGCCTTGGGTTTTTCTGCCAAGAGTCGCTTAATTTCTTTAGCAGGTACATGTCCTTCGATAACATAACCATTGATTTGAGCGGTATGGCATGAGCCAAACTGAACTGGCATCCCCAGCTTTTGGCGCATTTCAGTATTGCCGATATCAATTGCCTTTACATTAAAACCATTTTTTTCTAAGTACGCCGCCCAATCTTTACAGCAACCGCATTTTGGGCCGCGCCACATCGTGATAACTTGCTTTTCAGTCACAGCAAAACTCAATGTCGGCAACAAAGCTAGGCCAAAAGAAATAAGCCTTCTTTGTTGATTTACTGATCTAACAGTTTTCATCATTTCATCTTTAATTAAATTCAACTAGGCCCCCTACTGAACTTTTCTAAACTGCTTTGCGAATAGCTTAGTGCCTTTTTGCTCCGCTACAAATTCAACTTGATCCCCAGGGTTAACTCCCTTTAAAACTTCTGTAGTCTCAACATTAAAAACCATGGACATCGGTGCCATATCAAGACTTTTAATTTCCTCATGCTTGATGGTGACTTTCTTATTTTCAGCATCAACACGACGAATTTCGCCCTTAGTCCACTCGGTAGCTCCAACAGCAAAACTTACTAAACACATCATTAAGGTTATTATTTTTTTCATTGCTGTACCTCAATCTTTCCAACCATTCCAGCCTGATAGTGCCCGGCAATCAAGCAAGCAAAATCAAAACTTCCAGCACGATTAAATTTCCAAATAATTTCACCTTTTTTACCAGGTGAGATATGTGCCATGTAGGGTTCATCATGCTCCATATTGGGATGCTTTACCATCATCTCGGCATGCTTATCAAGCACTTGCTTTGTGCCAATTACCATTTCGTGTAACAGCTTTCCGTTATTTTTAATCTCAAAACGTATAGTTTCACCAACCTTGATATTGATTTTTTCTGGCTTAAATTTCATATCATCACCCATTGATATAGCAATGGTTCGATTCACTTCATTCTTTGTGCCGCCAATACCCCACTCCTCTTGTTGAAAGGATGCCTGTTGATTCATTTTTTTATGCTGATCCCCATGAGCAAAGCTAAGCTGAGATATTGCTAAACCAATCATTAAATAAATTATTTTCATTTTTTGCTCCTAGTGTTTGTGATTATTAGTACCTGGCTTTTTAACCTGTACTTCTACCTCGGGTTTGGGTTGAACGCGATTCATCGCTGATTCGCCAGCATTATTACTGCGCTTGGCTGCGGGCATGGCGCCCTTCCACTCATACGCCCTAGTGCCTGCTGGCTGTTTAAACCAACCAGAATTTTTATAGTCGTTAGGCGCCTGATCTTTCCGAACCTTTAATACAGTAAACATGCCACCCATTTCAAGTGAGCCATAAGGGCCATCACCTGTCATCATTGGAATGGTATTAACTGGCAATGGCATCTCCATCTCAGTCATATCAGCCATACCTCGCTCACCCATAGCCATGTAGTCTGGAATAATCTTTTTTATCTTTCCAGCTAATCCGCGGTGATCAACCCCAATTAAATTTGCCATATCGTGACCCATCGCATTCATGGTGTGATGGCTTTTATGGCAATGAAATGCCCAATCTCCCTCTTCATCTGCTAAGAATTCAATTTGGCGCATCTGCCCTACAGCAACATCAGCCGTAACTTCATACCAACGACTTGCTTTTGGAGTGGGCCCACCATCTGTGCCCGTAATTTGAAATTCATGGCCATGAAGATGTATTGGATGGTTTGTCATTGTCAAATTACCAACACGAATCCGAACCTTGTCATTTAATCGAACATTCAATGTGTCTATTCCAGGAAAGACTCTGCTATTCCATGACCAGATATTAAAGTCGAGCATGGTTGCTGGTTTTGGGGTGAAGCTTCCTGGATCGATATCGTAAGCGCTCAACAGAAAACAAAAATCACGATTAACTTCATCAATGTCGGGATTCTTGACTTTTGGATGCGTTACCCAAAAACCCATCATACCCATCGCCATTTGAGTCATCTCATCGGCATGCGGGTGGTACATAAACGTCCCAGGACGCCGAGCGGTAAATTCATAAACGAAAGTTTTGCCTGATGGAATGGCTGGCTGATTTAAACCAGCTACACCATCCATACCATTTGGCAAACGCTGGCCGTGCCAATGAATTGATGTGTGCTCTGGCAGTTTATTGGTAACAAATATTCTCACCTTGTCTCCTTCAACAACCTCAATTGTTGGGCCAGGCGACTGTCCGTTATATCCCCATAAATGTGCTTTAAATCCTGGGGCCATTTCTCGCACTACAGGCTCAGCAACAAGATGGAATTCTTTAACGCCATTGTTCATTCTCCATGGCAAGGTCCATCCATTTAAAGTCACAACTGGGTTGTAGTCTCGGCCACTATTAGGTATCAATGGTTTCTGTGTATTTGGGCTATTTTGGATTACTGGCTCGGGCAAACCTGCTAAAGCATGACGACTTACACCAGCCGCAGCCATTGTCACTGCCGCCCCAGTTAAAAATTTTCTGCGTGTGTTCATTGATTACCTCACATTAATATTTGAGAAATCCATCTGGACATCCATTAGATCTTTGTCTAATCGAGCAGACTGAATTAAAAAAGCTGTATTGACATCGATATAGTCCATCACAGTTTTACTTTGAGTTTCTACATCTTCTAGCAAATGAAACACATCAATGAGCATGCCGTTGTATCTCAGTAAATTCTCTTCAGAAATTTTCTTCTGAGTTGGTAAGATTTCTTCTTTATATGATTTAACGCCCTGATATTTTTCTAAATAGCCTTCGTAAGAGAGGCGCGCTGTTGAGCGAGTTTTTACTGACTCTGGATTATTGATGTCCCCTAGTCCAATGGCTTTTAACTCTTTAGCGCTTAACTTTCTTTGCTCTTTGGGCGGTTCTGGTAAGCGAGCATCAACATCCACTCTGACATCGCGACTATCAAAGTTCATGCGCTGAATTAAACGCTCCTTTGCTTCTAGATATTTGCCCTGTAATGCTTTGTATTCAAGCCTTTTTTTGTATAAAGCCTTGTTCTGCTTTAAAAGCGCCAGCTCATTAATATTCCCGACCTTATACATACGAGCACTGAGCTCAGACGCTGCCTCTACAGCATCAAGAACATCTTCCATATGTATCAGCTTTTCTTTAAGTGCTACCAGCTCATAATATGACTTGGTCGTATCGTAAATAATTGATGAACGCTTTTGTAATGCTGAGCGTTGCGCAGGCGTTAAGAGATAGTAGTCAGATGTTGACTCGGAGCCACGAAGATAATTAGTCCAATCAAGCTGTTGATTTAATGCCCTCTCAATTGCCTGGTTCAAAGTAAATACATTTTGATTGGCAGGGCTCTCGCGTGAGACTTGCTCCTTTGAGTAAACCCTCCAACCACCTATCTCACCAACAAGTTTGTTTTGCTCAATCCATGAAGATGGATTAGCAAATGCCTGAGATATAGCAAGGCTTAGTACAGCAATAACAATTTTTTTCAATTTAACTCTCCAATAAGAATCTAGCCCAAATTTTGGGCGGACTTATGCTAGAAGAGTTAAAGAATGGGTGGTTTGATTGGTGCGGCTATGTCGTGACTAATGAAACTTACATCTCTAGACTTAAAAGATGCGAAGTATGAAGTCGGAGTTATGGCTGGCTTTGAGTAAAAAAAGGCAAAAGCCATGCACAAAGCGCAAGAGTTACAACTATTAGATTGGGGCGATGAGTGGTTGTCATCAGCAGAAGAATCTGAGGTTTTTTGGTGACAATTATGTTGTGATGCATCAGTTGCTTCAACACTGAGCGTCAAGGAAGAATGTTGGAAAGGCATCTGCGATGCAGCCCATGCTTGCAAGGGTGCACTAACAAGTAAAAGAATAAGGATTAACTTTTTCAACATGATTCGACTTTAACACCAATCAAATATTTTTACAATATGAACATTTAAAATTATTGGGACTTTTATGACTTGGATCATTACAAAATACCTACTAACAGCAGGAGTAGTTGTATTCATTAGCGAAGTGGCAAAGCGAAGCGATAAGTTAGGAGGATTCATTGCTGCACTGCCCTTGATAACTCTACTTACCTTAACTTGGCTTTTTATTGAGAATCAATCAGAAGAAAAAATAGCAAACCACGCTTATTACACTTTTTGGTATGTGATTCCTACGCTACCAATGTTTTTATTATTTCCATACCTGCTTCCTAAATTAGGTTTTTGGTTAACTATGGGAGCAAGTGTTGTGGTGACTGTTGTCAGTTTTGGGCTTTTTGCTTTATTAATGAAAAGCTTTGGAGTTCAACTATTGTGATGATTTGTCGTTTAAAACGACATTTTGTTACACATTGAGGTAAAAATACTCTAACAATCAGAATTTCATAGAGATTTTATTAGTGCGATCCATTACCACTCCGAGACTATATTCAACGACCGCTTACGACCCAAAGCGAACCTTGGCGGAACATGGCTCCACTAATCAACGATAGCAATCCGATTACTTAACAACAGCCCAATCTATAGGCTAGATTGAGGTGATTTAACTTATAAATTAAATCTTGCTGTAATCACTTTCGCCTTTATTTTGATAACTGCTATGGCCTTAGCCCCTTTGGGAATAGCGAAATTACCTTTCACTTCCAATTTCCCTTCATTAGGCAGTAGCTCGAAATCTTTTTTATCTGATCCAATTAAGACTGTCAGCTTTGCGGTCCCACCATCTATAGGTATCGGTTTACCGTGGTCCATCAAATACAGCGATAAGCTATCAGGCTTTGCAACCAATTCAACATCAATGTCCTTAGCCTCTACTATGACACCGCCATGCATTGGTTTTAATTCATGGCCAGCTCCAGCTTGAACTAAGCCAGTAAAACTGATGAGCAAGGTTGCAATCACCATCATTGATTTCATATAAACCCCTTTAAATTAAAATACTTCGTTAGTTTTCATATTGCTCAAGGCTATTTCAGATGCTTTTTTCCCGTAAAGCCAAAACATGGCTGGCGTTAAAAAAGTATCCAATAAGGTAGAGCTGATGAGCCCAGAGAAAATAACAACTGCTACCGGATGCAATATCTCTGTACCAGGACGCTCTGCTTCAAATAACAATGGTGCCAAGGCAAAAGCTGTGACCAAAGCTGTCATTAGTACAGGACTTAAGCGCTCAATTGATCCGCGAATAATCATTGCCAGACTAAACGATTCACCTTCTGACTGCATCAAATTTAGGTAATGGCTAATTTTTAAGATTCCGTTACGCACAGATATTCCTGCTAGCGTGATAAATCCTATTAGTGCAGCAATCGAGAGTGGCTGTCCTGAAATCCACAAACCAATCACTGCTCCGACCATAGCCAATGGAATGTTAGACATAATCATTAAAGATAAGCGTATGGACTTATAGCGATTATTTAAAACCGCAAACATCAAGAGAAATGAGCCAATTGATAGCAAGCCAATTACTTTAGATGCCTCTTCTTGCGCTTTAAATTGACCATCTAAAGTAATGAAGTATCCCTCTGGAAGGGTCTGATTAGAAATAACAGCTCTAATGTCAGCCACGATATCCGACAGGGCACGCTTGGAGGCATTAGCCGATAAGACAATTCTTCGCTTACCGCCGTCTCTGCTAATTTGATTTGGGCCATCCCCATCCTCAATGCTAGCAATTTTTGAGAGTGGAATTTTTCCATTTGGCGTATCAATCAAGATATCAGCAAGACCTTCTAAATTTCTTGCTGAGTCTGGTAGCTTGATCACCAAGGCAAACCGTCGATTACCCTCAATAATTTGTGAGAGTCTCTCCCCCTCAACCATGCCCTGCAAGGTGGCCATAATCTGAGATGTTGAAACTCCGTATTGCGCTGCTTTATCGTAATCAATTCGCACCTTAATTTGTGGTGCTAAAACCTGCTTTTCAATTTCCAAATCAACTAAGCCTTCAATGCCCGCTAATTTGGATCTCAAAAGATCGGCTTGGCTACGCAGCACGTCTAAATCATCGCCAAAGATCTTAATCGCAATTTGCGATCGCACTCCTGAAAGCATATGATCTATTCGATGTGAAATTGGCTGACCGATCGCAATTGCAGCGGGTAAGTTAACTAATCTTGACCTAATATCTGCCTGTATCTCAGCCATGGAGCGGTCTAAATCTCCCGCAGGCTTAAAACCAACATCTAACTCGCTAACGTGTACACCTTCCGCATGCTCGTCCAATTCTGCGCGGCCACTCCTGCGTCCAACATAAGTCACTTCAGGAACCTGCCTGACTAACTTTTCTGCTTGGCTAGCTACGCCTGCCGATTCAGAGAGAGAGACACCAGGATTTAAACGCAGCCCGATCAGTAAAGTCCCTTCGTTAAAGGGCGGTAAAAATGAGCTCGCCATAAAGGGAACACTGGCAGCAGCTACGATGACAGATGCAAAAGCATACATCAGAGGCTTTTTAGGCGCCGCCAATAACCTTGATAACTGAACCTCATAATGGCTTTTAAGCCAAGTGACAATCTTTGTATCGTGATCCCTCAGAGACTGCATTGAGGGCAGCAGATAAAAGCAGAGTACTGGCGTGATAGTGACTGAAACTAAAAGTGATGCAAGAGTGGAGACTATAAATGCAATACCCAAAGGAACAAATAGTCGCCCCTCTATACCTGGTAATGCAAATAATGGGATGAATACCAAAACGATGATGGCTGTTGCGTAGATAATTCCGGTTCTTACCTCAAGCGATGCGGCTCTCACAATCGCTAGTGGACTTAATTGGTCTAAAGATGCTTTATCTAGATTTACTCTAAGGCGACGAATTATGTTTTCCACATCAACTACTGCATCATCAACCAGGCCGCCGATTGCAATGGCTAGGCCTCCTAAGGTCATCGTATTAATTGATAAACCAAAGTACTTAAAAACCAGGGCAGTTAAGAGAATTGAAACTGGAATTGCTGTTAATGAGATGAGGACCGGGCGAATTGTTCCTAAAAAGAAATACAGCACTACAGCAACAAAGATTGATGCGCCGATGAGCTTACCCTCTAAAGTGCTAATGGATGCATCAATAAAGCTCGCCTGCCTAAATGTTACTTTTGGAGCTTCCATGCCAGTTGGCAAGCCCTGCTTTAATTCTGCAATAGCTGATTCAATCTTTTTTGTTAGCGCTACCGTATCTGCTGAAGGTTGTTTTTGTACACCTAGAATGACTGCTGGCCCACCTTCATAACCGGCATCACCTCGCTTAACTGCTGGTGCAAAGGTAATATCCGCAACTTGCCTTAAAAGTATTGTTTGTCCATTGCGGTTTGATACGGCAATGTTCTTTAAGTCTTCAAGGCTAGAAGTTCGCCCTATATGACGAATAAGATACTCACGATTATTGGACTCAAGAAATCCACCAGACGTATTTGCAGAGTAGCCCCGCAATGCATCTTCAATCTGCAATATGCTAAGACCTAGCTCCGCCATACGACGAGTATTGGGTTGTACTTGAAACTGCCTGACCTGCCCGCCAATAGGAATGACTTGCGCTACCCCGGGGATAGCCATCAATCTGGGCCGCAAAACCCAATCAGCATACTCGCGAACCTGCATGGATGAAATTTTAGATTCATCAATCGGAATGGCAATTTGCATAATCTCACCCATGATCGAACTAATGGGCCCCATACGCGAAACAATGCCATCCGGAATTGCTCCGTCCATAGATGAGAGTCTTTCTGAAACCATTTGCCTAGCACGATAGATGTCTACAGACCAGTCAAAAGTAACGTATATGAAAGAGAGGCCGGCACTAGATACTGAGCGAATGGCCTCTACTCCCGGTAAACCATTCATAGCCGTTTCGAGTGGGAATGTAATGAGTTGCTCAACTTCTTCTGAAGCCATTCCGCCAGCCTCAGTCATGATGGTGACAGTAGGCTTATTCAGATCGGGAAAGACATCCACAGGCATCTTGCTTAAGGTGTAAGCACCATAGACCATAGATATAGCACTAAGCAAAATCACTATCATGCGATTTTTTAAGCTGAAATCTAATAACCAAGTAAACATGTCTTAGTCCCTAACGAATTTGATTGATGAGTGATGCCCCATCAGTAATGACTCGTTCACCATCTTTAATACCGCTAGTGATAACAATGTTCTGACCATCTAAAGGCTCATATACAACTGTTCTTGGCTCAAATATTTCTGGGGACTTTTTAATCCAGACAATTGTTTGGTTCGAGCTACTTTTGACTAATGATTTTGAAAGCGCCTTTACTCCAGTGACCTTGCTATCGGTATTTACGAATACTCGAATGGGCTGGCCTATGGGTAAAAATTGGAGATCATCCGATTTAGCAGAAAAAGTAAGAGGTAAAGCTTGCTCTCTGAGGGTCTGTCCACCACCGAGATACTTGAGCTCGATCACTTTGCCATTGACATCCACCTTGCCATCAGCAATGTTCTTACTCAGATTTGAGTCGTAGGCAAGCGCTTCTATTAATAGCTTGGATGGATTAACAACCTCAAAGATTAAATCTCTTGCTTGTACTACTTGGCCAGATACAACACCCGTAGTAGAAATAATTCCGCTGACTGGGGCTCTTAATTCCTCATTCGCGACAGCCGCTTCTGCCTCTTCAATAGTCTTACGTGGAACCGTATCGCTAAGATCTCGCAAACGCTTTAGTCGACTTTCCGCAAGTGATCTTGATTTTCCTGGGCCAGCCTCTGGCGTTACATACGCCAGGACATCGCCTTTACTAACCTTCTGTCCGGGCAATGGAAAACCAGCTGGTCCCGGCGTAATACGGCCAGCAACAATCGCCTGCACCTTACCGCCAAAGTTGGGATCCATGATGACTTTTCCAGCTAAATCATAGGTTTTGGCATATTCACCGAACTGGCCAGGAGTTGTCATCACTTGTAACTGGCGTTGCGCAGGCTTGGGAATAAAAAGACTGCCGTCCGACTGTCTTTTCGGGACGTCGCCCTGAACTTGGGATGCTTCCGACTCGCCATGACCTTGCCCAGCATGAACCTTAAAAGCAAATAGCGTCACAGATAAACCAATAAGGACAATAGAGCGAAATCCAAAATCTCTTTGTTTGCGATTCATACCCGCTCCTTTATTTGTTTGATTAATTTTTTTGCATGCGTCATCAACACCTCTTTCTTACGATAAGAAAAATAGGCGACTGCCATCAAGAGGCTGAAATAAAGCAAGATCTTTATTGCTGATTTCCAAGTGATCAATGAGGGGCGTTCAAAGGAACTTAGATCGATAGTGGCTGCTAGTATGTCGGTAACATCATCATCGTTAACCGTGATGGTGATCGCAGTAGGCTGATCTTTAATTTTATTTTTTAGGCGAAAAAGATACTCTCCATCACCATGGGGCTCTGAACTAATTTTAAAGCCCTCAAGCTCAATTTCAACCTTAGCTCCTTTGACCAATTCATTGGAGGAGTAGCGATCTAGGTAGAGTGTGATTTCCTTTCCATTGATCACTCCTACCGCCTCATAGAGATCAGATTCAGCATAAAAGCGAGGTGATACTTGAGTTTGTATCGTAGTGAGTTTTTCCTCCCCATGATCATGACCAGGCCCTGCATAAGCTACCGATGTGATTGTCAGAGATAGTGCAATTAATAGTTTTGATGACAACTGAGTGTATTTATTTAATAAATTCATAGCTAAAGTGACCTTACTCTGGTAACAGACCTAAAGCCTGTCGTAAATTTGAAACTGAAACTGCATAATTGATTTTTGCAATCGCTGCCTGTCTGCTTGCATCTACTGCTTCAAGCTCAATACGTAATCTTGTAGGTAAATCGGTTTCACCAAAGCGAAATGATTTGTCAAAAAATTGACGTGTTTCATTGGCTAAGTTAGACCTCTTATCTGCGGCGTCAAGCTTCATTTTTGCCGACTTCACTAAAGCCACATTTGATTCCACATTACTTAATGCAGACTCTCGCTCATAGGACAATCGAACCTCTGAATCGACCATCTCAGCAGTAGCACTGGCCAATCTATTGGTATTGCGAGCATCAGAGCCAAAAGGAATTCTTAACCCAACAGCAACTGATTGCTGATAGGGAACGCCATAGACTTCACGGCCCTTAGTAGTCCATATTTGCAATTGTGGGGATGCCCGAGTTTGAGACTTTGCTAAGTCAACTGCTTTTTTGGCAACCTCTAACTGATCTACAAGTGCTGTAACGATTGGCAAACTGGAATCTAGTCCTGACAGGTTTTCAGGAACCTTAGGTAACGGTTCAATATTTTTAGCAATGTCACCGAATTGGATTTTCTTGAGATACTCACTTCCCAATAAAGAACGCACCCTTTGCTCAGCATTAATGACATTGGCTTGTGCTTCGACCAAAAAAGCTTCTGATGATGCGAGGGCGCCATTGGCCTGATGAAGATCTGCGCGAGATAAGTCTCCAGCCTTAAATCTCTTTTCAACGTCAAGAGCTAAGCTCTTTGCATTCTCATTTCTGCGTAGCGCTAAATCAGACTCAATTTTTGATTTCTGGTAATTCCAATAGGCATCCCTTACTTCAGCTGCAATTCTCAATTGGGATAGATAGTATTGAGACAAAAGCTTTTTATATTCTGCATCCGCTAATTTAATTGAGCTTGACCGCTCATTCCATAACCACAGGGGGATATCTAAACCCAGTATGGTTTCACTAGCGCCTTGATTGCTGTTAGTTCTATCGGTCTTTTGCGACACTTCAACCGAAGCTGGGCTTACCAAAAGGCTGCTAGCAATTTTTTGCTTAGCAAGCGCGGCCTCTACTCGATACTGATAGGACTTATAGTCAGGTTGGCGCTCCCATGAAGATTCATAGAAGGACTTTAAGGTCGATCCACCTTTAAGCTCGGCATTAGCAAACGCTATTGGCGATCCCAATATAAAAACCAATCCAGTAAATTGAATGACGCAGCGACGAACTACGCCCGAATACTCTCGCAACATAAAAACTCCATTTGTTTGTTCAAAACAGAGTTAGCGAGAGAAGAAGAATTAGGTTGAGGCTCTCGCTAACTTAGGCGAGAGCGAACCAATTGGGTTTTTCAGGAGGGGGAGGAGAAATATTGACTAAAAACTCCACTCGAGCATCTTCATAATGAAAGATGGTAGTGGCAATTGAAATGGTAAAAGTGGAGTGCAATGCTGGAGAATGCGCCAAATGACAGACTCCACAATCAGAATCGTAGCTTGCAGAATCGCTAGCTGAGGCAATACTGACTGGCTTCTCATGCTCGTGATGTGAAACATGAGAAGCTGCTGCCTGCTCTTCTTGGCAGTAAGCAGAAACCGTAGCATAGGATGTTTGTATCGATAAAGCTAGCAGGGCCAGAATTATCAGGATTTTTCTCATTAGCTAATAATAGTATATTTCTTCGTATTTTGCATTTAGAGCTTTTCCATACAAGTCAAATGGATTAATCACTCACATAGCTGCTGTATTGCCACAACCCCCGAAAGCAACCGTTACTTTACGTAACGGTTGCAATTCACATACGTTACCTCCTAGCCTAAGACCTTTGGCGTGTATTTTGCAAGCTGTGATTCAAAATCCCACTTTATGTAGTCAGCATCTTTAAATGTACCAATCACCATTCCCGAGCTAGTAACTTTCCACCCAGCACTGGTTTTGGTGATTTCAAATTCATAATCACCATACCGATCTGTATACCTAGCACGGTAATGCTCAGGCGTATCAATCAGTACCTCAGGCGAAAGATGCTCAAACTGCAAAATAACGCTTTCATGATTTTTTAATGCATTAATTATTTGATTGACATCGTTTTTAAGTGCGGTTTCAAAAGCTAAGTTCATGATCATTTCCTTTTTTAGATGACAGTGGCTTCGTTAACAAGCTCAATCTGCTCTACAGCCCGACTGCCTTGATTGAGCTTTTCTCGCTCTTCATTTGCCTTGATTCGCATTTTCGCAACGCCTTCTCGAGCTGTATCCATATCTTTACAAAGATAGGCACTTAATTTTTTAAGCGCATAGTTTTCAAGCTCGACTTCAGCTGGCAACTTACAGACGACGTTGTAGTGCCCATTACTAACAGTGCACACCACATACTCAAATTCGCAGTTGTCGTTATTAATGCCATCGAACTGATTGGGCGCCGCAAACTTAGCAAATGGAAAGTAGCCACGTGACTGCAAATAAGTACGCGTAAGTTCTAAACGCTCATCCTCAAGCTGTTGCTT
Organism: Polynucleobacter sp. UK-Mo-2m-Kol15; assembly: GCF_018881505.1. Lineage (GTDB taxonomy): Bacteria > Pseudomonadota > Gammaproteobacteria > Burkholderiales > Burkholderiaceae > Polynucleobacter. Next base: position 2,030,232 of record NZ_JACVQC010000001.1, read on the forward strand.
CTCGTCTACTTTCTCATCATCTACCCCAGCTAGACGCATTTTTTCCAAGCCGCCTGCCTCAATAATTGCTTGCGGTAATTCGGCCGCCTTAAAGTGGCACGCCATAGCAGTCTCGATTGCCCTGGTATAGACATGCGCCGTTTTACGGTCAGCCCTAGTAATGTATTTGACAAGCAAGGCAACATCGCTGGTGTTTTCTTGCACCTTAATGTTTGCCTCTTTGAGCTTATAACGTATATTAAAGAGTAGATCTTCCTTGTCTGGGCTGGCTTCAAACTGCTCAGCCAATCCCATAATTTTTGACAATAACTCATAGAGTTTTCGTCTGCCAGTAACAATGTATTGGTCATTAAATAGATCATGCTCTGTGGCCAACTCTTCAGCTTGGCTAATTAGTGATTTATTCACAACTAATTGATTATTTTTCATTTTTGATTTCCTTATTGGTTTGCTTATGCAGCGCCAATAGCGGCGCTGCATTCTTTACTATTAGTGGTAGCGATGGGCATTTGGGCGTATCGAGCTATCCGGGTTCATTTCTGAATGGCGGTTGTATTTAATGCCCAAGCGATCGCAAGCTTCGATTAATGCATCGCCAATTTCCGAGTCATCAAATGAGAATCCCAGCTCCTCAAATAGGATGCTTGATGCTTCCTGCATAATCCAGACGTCGTCTTCCGTGAGTGCAATTTGATTGGCGATCTTAAATGCCGCGTGATGTACTTTATTCATGCAGTCCGAGCACATATTGGCATTTAGGCATTCCATGATTGGGTCAAAAAAAGCCTCTTCCTCACTAGAGTCGTCCGTAAGCCCCAAAGCCATATTCATATGATCGACTAAACCATCCCGATCAATAAATTGCACGCCATAGCGCTTGGCTGCTTTTATGCGCGCCTTGGTCACCTTCGAATCCTTTAAGCAGATACCATGTACGTCCATGGTGAGCCGATCAATTCGATCAAGTACCTTTAGGTCTTTACGGTTCAATTTTTCACTTTGATTGACCTTGTTAATGGCTTTTGTATAAAGTGCCAATTCTTCTTGGCTTAAGCCTTCCTCAATGGTGCTATGAACATCTAGCAATCCAATTCCAGTGCCGGACAACATGATTTTGTCTGCACTGACCATCCCCAATTTCACTGTATTTCTCATCTTTAATTCTCCTCATTTATGGTCTAGACACTGTGTTTCGATCCATGAAATGAGTGTAGAATCTATTAGCAACTATTTGATTTGCCTGTTTATTGTCACCTTTAAGTGTTAATATATTTGAATGGCTACAGCACCTAAAAACACCACTATTCCGGGACGAACCACCAAAGATTGGTCGACTAAAGGCATCCAGGGCTACGTCATGCTGATGGTGGAATTTTTGCGGATCAGCCCAAGCTATGCCTTAGCGCATGAGATTAGAACTAAGAAGATAGCCCCATCAAAACAAGCTCCACTCATTCTTAAGCTTTACCGAGATACGGATAAACCGCTCACCAAACAAGCAGAGCGCGATGTCATTAGTGACTTTGCGCGAGTGCTATCGACCTATGATGAATACGGCGACATATTCCAATGTTCATTTGAAGAGTGGTGGGCTAATCGAGGTTTAGCTATGTATGGATCACCCCATAACAAACCCATCGTTAAGAAGATTGCCGGCATCAGTCAAGGAGAGCTGTACGAACCCCTCTTTGGAAGAGCATTGGAGCATTACTTTAATAAACAGCGAGCTGGTGAAGGCAATCCACCGGCTTTACTATTAGCAGTTCCTCTTGGGCAACCTAAAAGGCAATTACTCGCGTATATCTCTAAACTGATTGATGCTGAGGCAGTTCCTTTACCTAGTAAGTCCCAAAGGGCTATCAAGCCACTTGTAGCCAAACGCTTACGCTCAGCGCCACTCTTTATCATGTTGCGCATATTGATGGCGAGAGCCCAATATCCAGAAATTCCCTTATGGCGGATTGGCAAACATGCAGGTGTGAGTCAAAAATACGCCCAAACGGAAATCACCCTCAATAAAAAACGCTTGCAAGATGCTGACGCTAAGATTCATTTGAGTATTTTGACAAGTCGCTATTTACTCAAAGCCAAATGCGTTGCTGAACAAGCAGCGAGAGGACAATTTCCAAGTTCATCTAAGTTGGTACTGCCCACATTTGATCTGGATGCTATTTTCAAACGACTACAGGCAAGATATTCGCAGCTCAAAGCAGGCAAAACCACAAAATCAAAATAGGCTAAATGAGCTCCACCGCATTGCGCAGGATATCAGGACGAGTGTCAATATAGCGCTGTGTGGTGCTCATCTGACTATGGCCCGCTAACTGCATCATCACCCTTACTGATACACCCTTCTCACTGAGTCGTGTCAAAAAGCCACGACGACCACTATGACTAGTAGCGCCATTGAGTCCTGCTTGACGATATAAGCCATTAATCACATGCGTTAAGGTGTTTGGTGTGAATCCCAAAGCCCTTTGTGTGGGAAACAATGGACGATTCATATCCTTTGGTGGATGCGCTGCGATATAGATGGCTAACTCTTGCTGCATCCTTTCAGATAAGAGTACTACCCTACTTTTAGAACCCTTAGTTTGATTGGCCGCTAAGTGAATCTCACTTAATACCTGTTTATCAGCGTTTAAAACGTCGCTGTAGCGCACGCTAGCCACTTCACCTATACGCATACCCGCCCAGTGCGTTAACAGCAGTATTGCGCGATTACGCACTGCTGCTTTAGTAGTTGCTGTGTAATCTAGTGCTCGCTGTAATTCTGTATCGCTTAATGTTTTTGCTTGTGCCATGGTCTCTCCTTGTATTGCCATCTATGTACTTATATTTTGTAGTCAAAACTGCCATATTCCTACCGGAAATGGCCACAAATACACTCACATTGATGGGTTTTTCAAGTGAAATTTACCGAAAAATAACTGCTTGATTTTCAAGTGGTTACATGCACTCAACACTTAACGTAAGTAATGTGTTGAGTGGAAAAATCATGGAATTTAATGGAATTTCGTGGCAGATCTGCCACGAAAATATATCTGCAGCTAAGTAATCTCGTCTCAAACAAAGGCGCAATCACAAGTTTTATGCTTGATGTAATATTTTCAGATTAATCTATGCAAACCGATCAAATGAGGAGAGAAAATGCCGCAGCATCCACGATATACAAATAGCCCAAGCAGGAATCTTGACAAGCTTTACAGCTTACTTGATCAACTTGAAGGTTTTGGATTGGTTCATGAAGAAATCCACCAAAATCTTGATTCAATTATGTCTGAGCTATATCCATCTGCAGTTAAGAAATATGCTGCTTATGAAAGAGGCGATGAATTCTCTACTGAAGAAAATGAAGATGATGAATCAGAAGAGTTCGATGATGATTTTTTCACGCCAAGTGTCAGCGTGTTATTTGGATTTATTGACTCAGATGAAGAGGAGCAATTTATTCAAGACTTTAGAAATACGATCGCTCACTGCATCCATTCGGATACATGGAATACAGATGGTGTGTCTGATCAAATCTTAGATCAACGAGATATTGAGTACTATAAGATGCATACCTACCTTGAAGAAGATACGGAAACAAAAAAGAAATACGAATACAACAAAAAAACTATTTGGTTCCCAAGTGATATAAATCCATTAAGAACTGGTATCTATGAAATATCCGATATGGATTACCAATCACCTAAGCATAGTGGCTATGCATATTGGAATGGGAAAAAATGGTTTGATTCAAAAATTCTACTTAAAGACTGTATTGATCAAAAGAGAACCAAGGAAAATGAAAAATCATATGGTAGCTACTGTTGGCGTGGTTTTTTAGAGCAGCAATCTACTTAAGCTCTTTTGATTGATGTGTTTTAAAGCTAACTGCGTTAGCCTGCTCTTCGCTTGCGCTCATCGCAATTTTCTTCTTTTTTTGTTTTTTATAGTCATAATTGAAAGTGTTCAATTTCAAGATCTTTCACTAGGAAGCACAAGCCAAGCCCTGATAAAGGGCTCAACTCATGCAAGCCTCTTTCACTGAGGTTTTCAACTGATATACACACAACTTGCAAGAAGCAAGATAGGTAGGTATTGCTATCACCTATTACGTGCCGTCATACGCAGCTAGTTTGCGGTCTATATCAGGAACCATTGCAAACTAGCTTGTGGGTTTATTTCATTGGCTTTCCCACTCACTTTCAGCCTAGACGAATTAATCAATCATTCGACAATTTAGCCTACATTCACGTATTTCTACGCTACCAACTAATACAACATCGCAAACGGTACTGCCACACAGGGGCGTCGTTTAAAGCATCCAAAACAACCAGGGTCTTGGGTAGTGCAATGAGGCCAGATAGTAAGGGATCTGAATTGCGTACCGTCACACATCAGAACGGGTTTCGCAGCACTATTACCTTCGGCGTGCCAACCTTTATGCCTTACTGTTTTTACTGCTTTTTATGAATTTATTTAGCTTGAACATAAAGATCAGTAAAAAAAGTGCCTATGTGTTCTAAGGTCAAAAAAGAGCTCAAGAACGGCCTTTTTTCGGTTGTCCAAAGGGGTTTTCTGATCATATTGTTGTGTTGTCCTAATAACTTGTGGAGAACACGATGGCAACACTAGAGAACCTCAATACCCTCAAATTTACCGATGCAAAACGGCCTAAAAATCAACCCCCTATAGTGCAGCGTAGAAACAAGCTGATTAGCAAGTTATGGGAACAGCTGGAATTAGCCAGGGCAAAACATAACGGTAAAGACTTTGTTATCAAGCGCTATAAAAACGTCAAAGATCTAGAAGGCAATATCAAGAGCATTGAAAAGCTTAAGCGTATTAAACCTTGGTGGTTTACCAGCAGCGCAGGATCGCTCTGTATCAATGTGTTTTACGGCAGCAAGGTTTTAGAGCTAGCTAATGGCAAAACTGCTGTAGAGGCTACTAATTTAGAAAATGTCATTGAAGTACTTGAACTACTCAAGCGTGAAGCTGAAATAGGTACTTTTGATGAAGCCATCGAAGCGGCGAGCCTACAGCTACGCAGTCGCTTTGAATTGAAAATCCCGAAAACGAGTCAGAAGAGCAAGGTTTTGACTAGATCTATTGCGCAAACCCAATTCATAAATAAATGATGGTGAGGTATAGCAAAAATGAATCTATCTAAAACCCAGATTTTGAATCATTTGGAGCAATTTTATGGAACGCAGTACTACTACCCTCTCTGGCCTAAAGTCTTTCTAACGGATGGTGCTCAGTTTTTGGCACAAGAGGCAGCTTGCTATTGGCTGATGGATGCCATAGCCAGTCATATCCTGCATTTACCTAAAGCAGAAGTATTTGTCAGTTGTAAGTTAACAGTAGAAAACGGTACTGCTAAGCTAGTGCTCGATGATGGCAATGGCAATGTACTAGCCACTCAGAAAATTACCTATACGACCTTTCCGCTCGATTCCATAGCTCTCTACGCCTGCTGGGACAGTGAGCGTTGGATCCTAATGTTACCTACAGAGTATTGATAACTAAAAATCAGCAGCTAAATATCAGTATGCGATTTTATGAATTTAAATCTAGTCCAACTAAACCATTAACCCCAGCACAGGCTCGCATTCGAGCACTTAAAGATCAAGCTAAACGAGCGCAAGCAGCAGTTAAAGCCGAGCGTGCAAGGCAAAAGATACAGGCCGCTCAAACCACCCTCAATCAACTAGAAGGCCATTCAATGTCAAAAACCTTTAGAGCATTACATAAACTCAATAACCCTTACTCTGCTTGGATTGCTATTGGCACCTATGGCTCATTTAATGATGCACTAGCTGCGGCACTGAGAAAGAAACAGCAAGGGTCTATTGCAGTGCAAATTGTAGATAGCGCTAAGATGGTGGTTTACTCCGCTTGAGAATATCTAAGGTTATTTAAAGCCATATAGCCATCCCAAGCGTTACTTAAAGTAACGCTCATAATTACACCCATAACCACTAGCCCCATTAACAATGACAAAATCCATTATTTTCGATACCGAAGCCACAGGCATTAAAGAACCCGTATTAATAGAAGCTGCTTGGGTTGAGCTTGAGTCCCTTGAGCCCTTTGCTGTTACCAACCCCTTTGTGCAGCGTTATAACCCTGGCAAACCCATTACCCTCGGCGCGCTAGCTACCCATCACATCATGGATGAGGATTTGATTGATTGCCCGCAGGCAGCTAGTTTTTGCCTGCCCGGTCACGTGGACTTCATGATTGGGCATAACGTGGACTTTGACTGGGAAGTGATTGATAAGCCTGAAGTCAAACGTATCTGTACGCTAGCCCTAGCTCGCAAACTATGGCCTAATTTAGATAGCCACAATCAAAGTGCGCTTATGTATTACTTGGAACGCGATACAGCACGCGAGCAATTACGTAGCGCACACTCAGCCATTGCTGATGTGGGTATTTGTGCTGTGATCTTGGATCACATTTGCCAGCAGCTAGGCATTCAAACCGTTGAGGATTTGTATAGGGAATCTGAATTAGCTAGAACCCCATCCACTATGCCCTTTGGCAAATATAAAGGCGCGTTGTTTGCAGATGTGCCTAGTGACTACAAAGAGTGGCTACTGACTCAAGGGGATATTGATCCCTATTTACGGAAGGCTTTGGGTTCTTAACTTAAAAGGATTTTATTCAAAGCGATATTAATATAATAGTTAATGCGCCCAATTTTTCTCTTTTCCAAAAATCCATCCTCAGTAAGCTTATCAAGATACTTGGTTGCTGTAAGTCTGGAAATTTTTAGATCACGCATAACAAATTCAATTTTTGTATATGGGTGAGCAAATAGATTGTTGATTAAATCTTGGCTATAAAATTTATGCTTATCCCTAATGCGATGTTTGTAGTCATATAGAGCATTTTTTATTTCATTAATTTTTTTAATAGTCTGACCTGAGGTATCGCGCACAGCCTCTAGCATGTACAGCACCCATTCTTCCCAAGCACCATCATCACGCACCGCTTGCAACAGTCGATAATATTCAGACTTATTGCGAACAATATAGTTACTCAAGTAGAGAACGGGTATGTTTAGCAACCGTTCTTTAACTAGATAGAGCACGTTAATAATTCTGCCTGTACGGCCATTGCCATCGTAAAACGGATGAATACTCTCAAATTGATGATGAATCAAAGCCATTTTGATCAATGGGTCAACTTGATATAAATCAGAATCGTTGATAAAACGTTCAAGCTGATTCATTAATTGAATAATTTCTTCGGGATCTTGTGGTGGCTCATATACGACATCGCCTTGGGAGTTCTTAAGGCTAGTGCCAGGCAATTTTCTGTAACCTGCATTATTTCGCTCAAGCTCTGCCTGAATTAGCAAAATATGATTACTAGTTAATAAATCTGACTCACACACTTGCGCAAAACCAACCCTTAATGCCTGTCTATAGCGTAAGACTTCTTTGGCAGCAGAACCATCAACTGATTCTGGCAACAGATCATCTTTAAAAAGCTCATCATGAGTTGTTACGATATTTTCAATTTCAGAGCTATCCTTAGCTTCTTGCAGACCAAGCGTATTAATCAATATGCCTTGATTTGGAATGGTTGCCGCCACCCCTTTTAGCTCAGCAAGCAGCCTGCTGCTTTCCGCTAATTTTTTTAAAATAACGGGAGTATCAAATCTTGCGCCATCTAGACTTTCAAGCGGCTGTATTTTGGATGTATGCATGTTCTTTTAATATGTATAGAAAATCGATATTTTTATACATGTTAGCATCTATCTATATAGAAAAGAGTGTTTTTTAACAGGCCAACACCTTTTTTGCACAAAAATTCAGCAATCTAGGCCAACACAGCCCCTATCTTTAACGCCTCATTCTTTTGAGCCCTTTTCTTACTTGGATAGTTATCCGCAGCCTTGTTATCAGCCTCAATGAGCTTTCTTGTATTAGCTCCACGTAATTGCTCTATAGCCTGTATTACTTGTAAATGGCTATAGTGCCGCTCAATCATTAATACACTTGTACCCATTTGTTTAGCTAGCGTATGAATAGGCACCATATCGTGAGTAAGCGCTAACGTGGCATAGGTATGGCGCAAGCTATAGAACACCCGCTTTTGATTGGTCTTGGGATCTATCAGTAATCCATGGTCCGCTAAGAAACCATCGAACATATGGTTTAAGACATCACTTAAATCTCTACCCTCTTTGGTTCTAAAGATATAGTCATCATTGGTAGCTTTAATGAGCTCAGCCAATGGATCCTTAATTGAGCTAGTCACCCCATAGTTCCGCATGGCAATCCGCTCTAAAACCCTAATGCTAGGTAAGCGCCCAATAATCTGTCTTTGCCCTGTTTTACCTTTTACTGTCATCTCACAGCTACGGTTCAGGCTATGCACTTCAATGACTTCACCATCTTCATCTAATTGATCTGTCACTGTACTAATAGGGTTCATCATGAATCGGATTTGCTTCCATTTCATATCAAGTAACTCAATACCTGGCCTTGCCCCTGTATCAACCAACATTTCTACATAGTCACGCAAGATTTCACGACGTTCCCGAACATCCTTGGTTCTGCCTGATTCTATGTATGGACCCAAGAGCTTCAGTAACGCTCTAAGTTCATGCAATTCAAATGCCGGACGACGTATACTCTCTTTAGTCTTGCCATCTAACTTAGGGCGATTACTCTCAGTTAAGTAACCTCGCACGATAGCTTCATCAAATACTCTGTTAAATGCGGCATTTTGAGTTTTACGATTACTATTGGATATTGCCAAGCCATACCTAGCTTCACGATCATCGTAGTACTGCTGCAGGGCATCGTAATCAATATTGGTGATTAGCCTTTGCCCAAGACTGGGTATGAAGTGCTCATTAATAATACGAATGTAGTCTTTGTAGATTGATTTACCTAAGCCACCCTTCAAATCCCGCTCCATGCGATCAATTGCCAACATGGCGATATCTTTAAAGCGTTTGGTCACTACTGGGATGCCAGAGCGTTTACGAATCTCTGCCTCTACTAAAAGCTCTTTGGCTTTATTGACGGCTAAATTAAGTTGAGTTTCTTTAGTAGTTGCCCGTATCCACTTGTTATCTACCTTATAGCGGCATTGCCATACTGCACTATGCTCGCGTTGATAGAGGGTTAGGTTACGGTGTATGACTTGATGTGTACTTTCTTTTTTAATTGCCATACATATACTTTAGCTTCAGAGCTCCAGCTAGAGCAACCAAGTTGGCTGAATAATTCAGGTCAATTTAGCCAAAAGAAAGTATGGCTAAGAGTGGAGATTATTGGTGAAGAATGGAGTGGTGAGCGTTACTTAAAGTAACGCTTGAAATACCAACTATTTTTTTGCATTTTTTAATGCAGTCTCCATAACCTCCATTTGAGGGCGAAGCTTTTCGAACAATGCTTTATTTTCTTCTTCCGTCATCTTTAGCGCCAAATTACCCCTGCCTATTTTTCTTTTCCCGTGCTTCTTACTCCAAATACTGAAGGTATGTAACTCAGGCAATTCTGGTGGCTGACTTCCATACTCTGCAGCCTCCTCAAACCTGGCCTCTTTTGAAAGCCCATCCCACCAATTTAGTAATTTCGCCATATCAGACTTAAGTTGATCGGCTGTTATCAAATCTTGATCCTTTCTTAGCAACGCATTGGCTAGGTCAATTTGTAATTTATCCCCTGAAGAAAAGACATTACAAAACGGCAGATACCTTAAGTACTCAATATCTACCCAATTAGATTTTCTAGTAGAAATAGCCCCAACTTGAAGACCAATATAAAAACAGAGGCTAATCCTTAAATAATGAAAGCCATAAGGAGCAAAAGCCTCAAAAGATTTCCACCCACCCTTGTCCCATCGACTCAATGCTTCATCTTTTATCCGGACCCCGCTCATGGATTCAGCACACAGTATTACTATCAACTCCCGTTGATAATTTGGTAACTTTAATAAATTATCAACAAAACCCACAACATCTGAGATAGTTTTAAGACCATCTATTTTTGGATGCAATTTAGTTAGATATTTTTTATAACGCTCAACATCAAATGCCTTTATAGATTGACGCCAATGAAGAGATGTCGCTCTCTCATCGCTATTGAATTTTCCCAAATGCCAGCGAAACATTGCCTCCATCTCTTGAGGTACATCGTAGGCAACAGCTAATTTGCCCTCGTGATCAAGATACTGCACTCCGCCCGCCATTGGGATTCGTCCGTCCATAGGAATGGGCTGCCCCAAAAGATTCCCAACGGCTAAACCTCTTGAATCAGCGCATATTTTTGGTATTACTGCGCGAAGATTTCGTGAAAGACTTTGAACGATTTTTTCGGACTTCTCAGAGGATGCCTCGTCTTTTGATAAATCACCCAACAACTCAAATATCAATACATGAGGAATGCACACCATGTAATAAGTTGAGAGCTTTATAAGCTCATCATGACTTAGTCGCTGTAGAGAAGATTTATCAAAAGTTAATATCAAAGACATAACAAATTAAACATCAGGACTATCACTAAGTAAATCCTCATTTTTAGAACAAAAAAATACCAACCCGAAGGTTGGTACTTTTATTTCTGGTGGGCCCACCAGGACTTGAATCTGGGACCAAAGGATTCCGGTTTGTGTAGCTTTCACTACTCCCTGGACTATGCCTTCACCAAATTTAGCATTGTTTTCCAAGCAACACTTTGGCGCTCATCCCCTAAACATGACCGCACTCCCATGTACTCTATAGTCAAATTATTAGCCCGATCTATTACTACTCCGAGGCATGACTTGTTACGGCTGCGCTGTCGGTGTCAGGAAGAAATCAATTGCCAATGCAACCACTGGCGGCTCGATGTGGTGCGGACCTCTGAATTCCAAGGAGGTTACGTCATAACCTGCGGTCTTAAGTTTGGCTACGTGAGGACGCGCACTAGTTTCAATTGGCAGCTGCTCGTCTTGCAAACCGTGGGCGATGAAAATGCGGGGGAGACCGTTTTGCTGGAAGACTGACATGAAGCCTGCGGAAAATGCGATCACGTGGCTAACGACGTCGCCATTGGTCACGCCTGCTGACAGCGCATAGCTGCCTCCGTCCGAAAAGCCAGCAAATCCCAAATAGAATGGATTGATAGAAAAACGTGATGCCACTTCGTGTAATGCTTTGTCCAGCCGCTCCAGGTCTGGGCCGTTACCGCCCACGACCAAGTCCCAAGTTGGAAACTGAGACTGCGGCAGCAGAAGCAAAAAGCCACGCTGACACGCATGGTCGATCAAGAATGGCAGCACTTTGTCGGCGCTACCACCGGCACCATGAAACATCACGAGCAAAGCGACTGGAACTCCAGGCTGCAGACCATCCGGCACTATCAATACGGCGTCGCGCTCGCTAGCAATACCCAGGTCGTGACGACCAGCGGGCAAAGCTGGTTTGTCGGGTACAGTGCCGGGTCGAAAACTGAGCCGGCCCAGCAGCGAACCTCCTAGGAAAGACGTGTCAAACGTTGCCATCTTAGACGGGTTTACCGATACTGCGGAAAGCCGCGCACTGAGCAAAGGCTTCCTCGCTGAGTAACAAATTCTTACCCTTGCAAAACTTGAGCGTCAGCTTGAGTAACTCCTTGATATCGCGGCCGCTGGCAGCTGCATAGGTTACTATCAAATGCTCAACCAGGTCATCAGGCAGTTCAGTGTTGAACTGCTGCGCTAGCGATTTCCATAGTTGTTTCGCCTGCACTTGTGTCGGTGTCTCAAACTGGATGATGGCGATGCAGCGAGACAAGACGGCGTCATCAATATCGGCTACCCGGTTCGTGGTCATGAACAGCAAGCCGTTGAAGTACTCGAGTGTACGCAAAAACTCAGCCACGATGGCGTTGTGCTGGAGATCGTTGTCGCGGCGGCGAATGTAGACGTCGGCCTCGTCGAGCAACAGCACCGAATCCCAGCGCGCCGCGCGGCGCAGGATTTTCGAAAGGTTGGCTTCCACTGAGCTTGCCGTCACGCCGAGTTGACCAGAATGCACGCGGTATAGTGGTTTCTCGACGACCTCGGCATAGACCTCTGCTGTCAGCGTCTTACCTAGGCCAGGCGCGCCTTTGCACAGGATAGTTGTGCCGCCCGACTTACCCTCCACAATGTCCTCCATCAGGAAGTTACGATCAGCGGTCAAGATATCAATCAAGTCGCGATGAGCATGCGGCAAAACCAGCTTGTCACGCAATTCCGGCTTGTAACGATACGCACTAACATTTTGTACATGCGCCCATATGTGGCGGTGGTAATCTAGGTGGAATAGGTGTAGATAGCAATGTTGGGGAATCCGTTCAAAACCCTCGCTGATACCGCTTCCGCGCCAGAAGGTTGCATCGGCGGTGGTGTCAAAGTGACGTTCCAGCAGCTCTTCGTCATTTACGCAACGCACCGTTGTGCCTGCCTGCAGCCGCATGCATTCAAGTTGTGGACGAGGCCCTTCGCTGGACATCCAGACATTGCCAGAAACAGTAAACTGCGCACCAAACTTTGGCTGCATCTGCATGAAACGCTTTAAGTGTGTCTCGTATTCATTTTTGAATTCTGTACATTCTTTGAAGTAACCATGACCCGTCATCAATTCGGGAATCGTGAAATCCAAAATATCCTCGGCATGAAAGCTAATGCTATTGGTCATGGCGGTGTACCTTAGCCTCGGATCGGCGACCGGCCCCCGTCCGGCAGCCTGCAAGGTATTGGCCAGCAGGCCGATGATGACGTAAGCTGCGCTATCGACAGGCTGCACATGGCGCATAGAATGGACCAACCAAGGCTGTAACACACCGTCCTTGCCGAGCTTATAAAGCCAGCCATCGATCATGTCGCGCGACAGCCAAGCGATCAGACCGGGGATCAGATGCTCCAAGCTGGGAATTTTTCGGGCAGCCGGCGCAGAGTGGATATTATCTAGCGCCAGCATTTGGAACAACAGCTCACGCTCGTTGGCCGTACGGCACAGGTCATAGAGTGTGTTGAGTGAGTCGGCATCGAAAAGGCGGCTGGGCACCACACGTTTGCCTCGGGAAAGGCCGTACTCCCTCAGCCGCCTAGCAAGCAGAGAATCCTCATTGATCGTTCCAAGTAGCGCATCGGCCAGGGTTTCTGGTATTTCGAATTCCATGTGTTCTTTTTACTCTTTCACTCTTTTTCATATATGGGCACAACAAATATTAAGCGAGCCTCACGAATTTATTGAGAACAAATCAATTTTGATCGCATACGTTCTTCAAACTGCTCTTTATTAATAATCATTCTTTCATATCTGCCTCGCGAAATGACGTCCACCTCATCGTGTGCCTCGACCTCGAATATAAGTTTACTTCCCTGAACAGAAATAAACTCGATATTTGCAGTGACCGTTACTTTAAGCAACGTTCAAAAGACAAAACCCCCACCATTACTGATGAGGGTTTGCTTTTCTGGTGGGCCCACCAGGACTTGAACCTGGGACCAAAGGATTCCGGTTTGTGTAATTTTCATTACTCCCTGGACTATGCCTTCATCATATCGATTACTCGACTTAGATGGGTGCCGTCTAGTCTCTACACCTTCAACAGCACTTTCACGCTGAAGCTTGGCTCGGCGTTAGCTTGTGCAGCTTTTGGCTGCATTTAGCTTTCTCCGAATTTGACACCATCCCTTATGCAGTTTCCACGCATAAGGCACAACTTTCGCTATGAGTCCTCTGCTCTAACCAACTGAGCTATGGGCCCTAAATCGTTACATTTACTACACACCTTACTGCTGGTGTTTACCACTGCAAAACCACATAAAAACCGCATTTACTACACACCTCGGTTTTTGCTACGGTGTGTAAGCGGTGTGTAAGCAATTTTGACTGCCTAATTCACCACTAACCTCTTGAATCTATTGAGGTCTTTGTTACAAGACCCCTTGGGCTTCTTTCTTATGAGTCCTCTGCTCTAACCAACTGAGCTATAGGCCCTAAGCTCTCATTGTAATTGAAGGGGCTCTTTAAATTATTGATTGGCATGCGCTTGATGAATTGTTGGTTTTTATGTAGATATACATTATTATATGTATATCTATAGGAGATGAAAATCATGGTCGTATCAAAATGGGGAAATAGCCTTGCCATTCGTCTACCCGCTCAAGTAGTCGAATTTTTAGACCTGAAAGAAGGAGACGACATTGAGGTTCATGTCGCGGATAAAAAGCATTTCCAAGTTAAGAAGAAGCCTTCTTTACAGGATAGGATTCAAAGTTTGAGAAAATTTCGTGGTCGTATGCCCGCGGATTTTCACTTTGACAGATCTGAATTAAATGAACGCTAAGAAGATATTTTTTGATACCAACACCCTACTTTATTTACTATCATCAGATACAAAAAAAGCAGACTGGGTTAGTCAAAATTTACAGCAATCAAACGTGATAAGCGTTCAAGTACTTAATGAATTTACTTCTGCCAGCATTAGAAAAATAAAAATATCTAATAGTGAACTAGATGAATTTTTGGATCTATTTACGTCTACATTCAACGTAAGATTGCTTGATATAGATACTTTTGAAACCGGATTGATGGTATCCAGACGATATGGATACCATCATTATGATTCAATGATTATTGCTGCAGCCCTACAAGCTGGCTGTGAAAAACTATACTCAGAAGATATGCAGCACCGGCAAATAATTGATAAAAGACTACAAATCATGAATCCTTTTTTATAAGGAATTCACGATATTCAACTATTGGCAATCAATCCTCTTCGAGGAAAGTCTTGAGTTTGTCGCTGCGGCTTGGATGACGCATTTTTCTTAAGGCCTTGGCTTCAATCTGACGAATACGCTCACGAGTAACGTCAAACTGTTTACCAACTTCTTCAAGAGTATGGTCTGTGCTCATCTCAACACCAAAGCGCATACGTAATACTTTTGCTTCGCGTGGTGTTAAGGAATCGAGAACATCCTTAACCACATCGCGCATAGAGTCATGCAATGCTGCTTCAGCTGGAGCTAGAGTATTACCGTCCTCAATAAAGTCACCTAAATGAGAATCCTCATCGTCACCAATTGGTGTTTCCATGGAGATTGGCTCTTTTGCGATCTTCATAATCTTGCGAATCTTGTCCTCAGGAATCTCCATCTTGAGCGCTAATGTTGCAGCGTCTGGCTCATGACCAGTTTCTTGCAAGATTTGACGGCTAATGCGATTCATCTTATTGATCGTCTCGATCATATGAACTGGAATACGGATCGTACGGGCTTGGTCAGCAATAGAACGGGTAATCGCCTGACGGATCCACCAGGTTGCATAAGTGGAGAACTTATAACCACGACGGTATTCAAACTTATCTACTGCCTTCATCAATCCGATATTGCCCTCTTGAATTAAGTCTAAGAACTGCAAACCGCGGTTAGTGTATTTCTTAGCAATCGAGATTACCAAGCGTAAGTTAGCAACAGTCATTTCACGTTTCGCTTCACGCGCACGCTTCTCACCAGCAATCATCTGCTTGTTTACTTCTTTTAATTCTGGGAGTGGTAATACAACACGCGTCTGAATATCGATCAACTTCTGCTGTAATTCCTGAATGGCTGGAACGTTACGCTGCAACAATGCTGTATAGGGCTTGTTTTCTTTGAGTAGCTTATTTACCCACTCTAAGTTCATCGACATCTTCGGGAAGTCTTTTAATACTTCGCCACGATTAACGCCCACTTTATCTACCAACAAGCTCACAATACCGCGCTCGAGTTTCCAAACTTGGTCTACTTGTGAGCGCATGGTGTCGCATAACTTCTCAACACTCTTTGCAGTCAAACGGAAACCAAGCAACTCCCCACGAATAGCTTCTTGTGCCTTGATATACGCTGGACAGTTATAGCCCTCTTTATCAAAAGCACGGCGCATCTTGTCAGCCTGGGTGCGCACAATTGCAAACTTCTCTAAAGAGATTTGTTTCAATTCCTCTAATTGCTTGGCGTTAGCTGTAGCAGCACCGCCGCCACCACCGCCTTCATCATCGCCACCTTCTTCATCACCCTCTTCAGCATCTGGGTCAACTTCTGGCTCTTCCGGCCCAAGCTTAATATCTTCGGCGTTAGGATCAACTAATCCATCCACGAACTGATCAATCTCTATCTCGCCACTGGCAATCTTATCTACGTTAGTTAAGATCTCACCAATGGTGACTGGGCAAGCAGCTAAAGCCATCACCATGTCTTTCAGGCCAGCCTCAATCTTCTTCGCAATGACGATCTCGCCTTCGCGAGTTAGCAAATCGACTGTACCCATTTCGCGCATATACATACGCACTGGATCGGTAGTACGACCGAACTCTGAATCAACAGTAGCTAAAGCGGCCTCTGCTTCTTCTTCGGCCTCTTCTTCGGAAGTGGTTGCTGAGGCATTTTCATTCAGGAGAAGTGTTTCAGCATCTGGAGCTTGCTCATACACGGTAATGTTGATGTCGTTTAAGAGGCTAATCAATGTTTCTAAAGCATCCGCATCAGACAACTCATCGGACATCACGTCATTCATTTCGCCATGAGTTAAATAACCCTTGGACTTACCCATCTTTATCAATGTCTTTAGACGGGTACGGCGTAGTTCTTGCTGCTCTTCAGAGCCCAACTGCTGCGCTGCGAATTCTTTTAGGAGTGCTTTCTCTTTTGCCTTACGCTCGCGCGCTTTTTGACGATCCGTCAATACTGGCTCAGCACCTTCTGCAGGAGCATCAGCTTTTGGCTTACGACCTTTTTTTACCTCTTCAGTCGCTACAAGCTCAGCTTCCACCTCAACTGCTTTTGCTTTTTTGCCCTTAACCTCTTTTGCTGGCTGAATCTCTTTTGCTGCCTTAGTTTCTTTAGCAGGCTTAGCTGGCTTTTCTGCTACAGGCTTAGGAGCTGCAGCCGCTTTACCTTTTTTAGGAGCTTCTACTTTTGCTGTCGGCTTAGCTACAGTTTTCGTTGCTGGCTTGGCTGGGGTTTTTACTGCCGGCTTAGCCGCCTTTACAGGAGCTTTCACTGGCTTAGCGGGTGCTTTTGCTGCTGGCTTAGCTACCTTTACAGCTTTCATCACTGGCTTAGCGGGTGCTTTTGCTGCTGGCTTAGCCACTTTAGCTGGGGCTTTTACAGACTTAGCTGCTTTGGCGGGAGCCTTTGCCGCTGGTTTGGAAGGCGCTTTTGCTTTTACTGCTGGCTTAGCTGCTTTGGCCGGAGCCTTTGCTTTGGTCGCTGGCTTAACCGGCGCCTTGGCTTTTGCTACTGGCTTAGCTGGTGCTTTTGCTTTTACTGCTAGCTTTGCTGATTTAGCGGCTGGTTTTTTCTTGGTATTAGGCATTTATTAGCACTTACTCACGTTACTGATGATTGTTCTCGACTGATTAAATGCAGCCACTTTGTCCACTTGCCCCAAATTTCTTCAAAATAAAGCGCAAGTGGCTGAATTAAATCGGTTTTTTTCTGGGAATAGAGGATTATAGTCGATTGCGGCTTTTTTACCCCCTGCCATACTCAAAAGATGGGGCAAATTTCGGGTTTTTCTAGGGCTAAATCAGAAAATTCTAAGAGAATTTCAATCTTTCGCCCAACTCGCGGTATCGAGCACGATCTTGCTCTGTTGCGGTACTAGCAGCTATCTTTTGAGCAATTTCCGTCATTTCTGTTTTCAAATGGGTCAGTTCAAGCTTTTTGAAGGCCCCCTCAAGGTCGGCAATCGCACCTTCGAGATCTAAATCCGAACCCATCACTCGCTTTCTAAGTACCTCATATAGCGGAGCTAATTCGCTCCGAGATAACTGATCCTGAAACAAGGCAAATGCTCCAGCACCCACCGTTGGCGGCTTACCATTTTCACCGGGAATCAATTCAATCTGGTCGCATTGAGCTAATAAATCCTTCATGAGCTCTAAGGCTTTTTCTGAGCGTAACTCAGACGCCTGCAAAGCTAGTGCTCGCTTGTTGGTATCCAAGGCTTTTCCTAGGTGCGGGAACTGAATCAACACTCGCAACATCTGCTCCGCCAAATCTGTGGGAGCCTGAGGGGGTGAAATATTTAATACGGGGGCTCTTTTCGCCGAACCTTTAGAGACTTGCCAAGGTGCGCCCTGCGTTCTGTTACCACTATTGGCTTGCACAAAGTTAGGTACGCGTTGACTTATACCTGCATAAGAACCTTGCGGCACTGGTGGGGGTATGACAGTTAAGCCGCAGAAGGATTCCAATTCTGCTGGCGTTGAATTTGTGCGAATAGCCAGCTCACGTAAAATTTGTGTACGCAGAGCAATTGGCGGCATAGATAGCAGCAATGGTTTTGCTGCATGATGCGTTTGCGCTCTTCCTTCCGGAGTTGTCAACTCATGGTCTTGGCTGGCAATCTTGAAGAAGAAGCTCGAGATCGACATGGCCTCTTTGATCACCTTCTCAAAGGCAGGAGCGCCATAGGCTCGTACATAACTATCAGGATCATGCTCAGTTGGCAAGAACAAGAAACGAATCTCTTTATCATCGGACATCAAGGGTAGACATGCCTCTAATGCACGTTGGGCGGCGCGCTGACCTGCGGAGTCGCCATCAAAAGAAAATACAATGCGATCAGTTTGGCGCAATAACATGCGCACATGATTCGCAGTACAAGCCGTCCCTAAAGTAGCTACCGCATTCGGAAAGCCTAGCTGTGCGAGTGCCACCACATCCATATAACCCTCACATACAAGAACGAACTCTTGAGAGCGGATGGCTTGTCTTGCCTCGAACAATCCATAGAGCGTATTGCCCTTAGAAAATAGTGGTGTCTCTGGAGAATTTAAATACTTTGGCTCGCCTTGATCCAAGATGCGCCCACCAAATCCAATCGTCTGCCCTTTAGGGTTACGAATCGGAAACATGATGCGATCACGGAAGCGGTCATAGCGACGCGCTGTTTGATTGCTATCACCTTGCTCACTCTGAATCAGTAAACCACCCTCAAGCAAAGTCTTTGCCACTTCATCATTGGCATAAGTGCCAAAAACTGCTTCAAGACCTTGCCAACCATCGGGTGCATATCCCAAGGCGTAGCGTTTAGCGATCTCACCTGTGAGACCGCGCCCCTTGAGATATTCCACTGCACGTGGTGCGACTTTGAGTTGCTGACGATACCAATCAGCGGCGGCACTCATGACTTCACTCAATGCCATAGTCTGCTGTTGGCGCGCAATATCATTGGCAGTGCGTTCTTCACGTGGCACATCCAAGCCTGCAGAACGCGCCAAGTCTTCAATGGCATCTACATAACCAAGGCCCGAGTACTCCATGAGAAAACTAATGGCAGACCCATGCGCACCACAACCAAAGCAGTGATAGAACTGTTTGGTGGGTGATACTGAAAATGAGGGGGATTTCTCAGAATGAAAGGGGCACAAACCTTGAAAGTTCGCGCCCGCTTTTTTTAACTTTACGTGCTGCCCAACCACATCCACGATGTCGATCCGATTTAACAAATCAGCAATAAAGGATTGAGGTATGAGAGCCATCAGTAGTGGATGAGGCTGAGTTTTTAGATGTGCAGTTTTAGCTTATTTTTAACTTACTTCGTAAGCGCAACTTTGACTAAACCAGAAACTTTGCCCATATCGGCTTTACCAGCTAGCTGACCTTTGAGAACGCCAATGACTTTACCCATATCTTGCGGACCAGCGGCGCCTGTCGATGCAACTGCTGCAGCTACGGCCGCTTCTACTTCTGCATCGGATAACTGCGCAGGCAAATAATCTTGGAGAATGACCATCTCGGCCGCCTCAATTGCAACTAAATCATCACGGTTTGCTTTTTCAAATTGAGAGATAGAGTCTTTACGTTGCTTAATCATCTTCTCAACGGTAGCGATCACACTCGCATCATCCATCACAATACGATCATCCACTTCACGCTGCTTGATAGCCGCCAATAAAAGACGAATTGTTCCAAGGCGCGCTACTTCTTTTGCACGCATCGCGTTTTTCATATCTTCGGTGATTTGATCTTTCAGACTCATAGCATTTTTCCCGGTATTCAGTATCTAATAAATTGCTGGTGATTCAAAAGGAAAAAACCCGCTGCGTTTCACCGTCAGCGGGTTTCAAAGCCTCTCGGTGAGGAGAGCTTTTAAATTCGATTAGTAAAGCTTTTTAGGCAACATCTGGCTGCGAATACGCTTGTAATGGCGTTTAGCAGCAGCAGCCTTCTTACGCTTACGTTCAGCCGTTGGCTTCTCGTAGAACTCGCGGGCACGCAAGTCTGTCAAAAGACCATTTTTTTCAATGGTGCGCTTGAAACGGCGCAATGCCACTTCAAAAGGTTCGTTCTCACGGAGGCGGACTGTAGTCATACTTGTTTAACTCGTATATGCTCGAAAAATATCGAAAAATTAACTGAAATGCGATTCTAGCACGACCAAGCAAAAAAATGATTGTTTTAGGTATAGAAACTTCTTGTGACGAGACCGGGGTGGCCCTATACAACACCACCCCCTGGGAAAACCACGCCCCAGCCCATCAGGGCATCCTAGGTCAGGCTCTGCACTCACAAATCGCTATGCACCGGGATTATGGGGGTGTTGTCCCTGAATTAGCTTCTAGAGACCATATACGACGCGTTTTGCCCCTTTTAGATGATGCTTTAGAGGAAGCCGGGCTCCAATTAAAGGATATTGACGCCGTAGCCTACACCCAAGGTCCTGGATTAGCGGGTGCTTTGCTTGTGGGCAGTGCTTTTGCGAAATCCCTAGCCCAAGGCCTGAACTTACCCTCGATTGGGGTTCATCACCTCGAAGGTCACCTGCTTTCACCGCTTTTAGGTCTCACCGTACCGGAATTCCCCTTTATTGCCCTACTGGTTTCGGGTGGGCATACCCAGTTAATGCTGGTGAGCGGGGTTGGTAAATACCAACTTCTAGGGGAAACCTTAGACGACGCCGCTGGCGAAGCCTTCGATAAAACCGCCAAATTACTGGGCTTAGATTATCCGGGCGGAGCTGCCATCTCCAAGTTAGCAGAAAAAGGTCAATCTGGACGATTTGATTTACCAAAACCAATGCTCCATTCAGGGGATTTAGACTTTTCCTTCTCTGGACTCAAAACAGCGGTTCTCAACCAGGTGAAAAAATTTGAAGCCTTGAAGATTACTGATTCTGAAGAAATTGCGACCTTTCATGCGGATCTTGCGCGAAGCTTTGTTGATTCGCTGGTAGCAGTATTAGTCAGTAAGTCAGAGAAAGCACTCAAACAAACCGGCTGCAAACATATAGTTCTTGCAGGCGGCGTAGGGGCAAATTTGCAATTGCGCACCGCCCTCAATGCCAGCGCTAAAAAGAATCAATTTCAAGTGCACTACCCGCCAGTCGATCTATGTACCGATAACGGCGTAATGATTGCTTTTGCTGGCGCACTGCGCATGCTTGCAGAAAACAATGGTTCAACTACTTCAGGTGCTTTTGACATCAAACCCCGATGGGATTTGGCAAGCAATAATCTTGCTTAGGGCTATTTAGTAAGACTAATCTTAGCGTAGGCGCTGTGATTATGAATCGACTCAAAGTTCTCAGCTTCAACTACTAAAGACAAAATACGATCATTACCTTTTAGTTGACCAGCCACATCACGCACCAAGTCTTCTACAAACTTTGGATTGTCATAAGCGCGCTCGGTAACCCATTTCTCATCAGGGCGTTTGAGCAAACCCCACAACTCACTAGAAGCCTGACTCTCAGCGGCAGCAACTAAATCCTCCACCGTCATCTTGGTCTGCGGATCTAAATCTACAGACATCGTCACATGAGAGCGTTGATTATGCGCACCGTACTCAGAAATCTCTTTGGAGCAAGGGCACAAACTCATGACTGGGACTACAGCACGGAGATTTAATTCAACATCGATTGCACTAGACGTATTTTGTTTTGCTTTTGCAGTCCAAGTCACTTCGTAATCCATCAAACTCTCCACACCAGATACAGGCGCGGCTTTTTTTACGAAATGTGTATAGGTAAATTGAATACGACCTTCGCTCGCATTGAGTAATGGCAGCATCTCGCGCACCATGGCAACTAAAGATGCGCTATCGATAGGTTCATTGTGTTTTTGTAAGAGTGCAATAAAGCGGGACATGTGTGTGCCCTTCACATGCGCAGGCAAAGCGACATCCATCTCAAAATTACCAACGGCTGGCATTACACCTGTCTGAGTACGTATGCTCAAGGGATGACGCAAACCACGAATCCCCACCTGCTCAATTGGCAAGGCGCGCTCATCATGCGAGGACTGTATATCCGGCATGGTTTGCGGTTTGAGAAAGGCGGTATTGATGTCGTTCATAACTCTATTTTCAAGCAAAAATGACTTATTTGCCTGCGTCCACAGAATTTGCAGTAGTTTTCACTGGAAAACGTAGGGAAATGGCCTTTGCAATGCCCTCGGAGTCCAAGCCGCACTTGCGCATCAAAAGTTGGTAATCGCCATGCTCTATGAATTGATCTGGAAGGCCTAGTTGTAATAGGGGCTTATTGATATCCATCGCAGAGAGCGCCTCTAAGCAGGCGCTACCAGCACCCCCCTGAACTGCACCATCTTCAATCGTCACAAAGTAATCATGGTCTTGAGCCAGGGATTTGAGAAGCTCCAGATCCAGCGGCTTTACAAAACGCATATTCGCAACGGAGGCATCGATTTGCTCAGCCACTTCGAGCGCCGGATAAAGCAAGGTACCAAAAGCCAAAATCGCTATCCGCTGACCAGCAGGAGCGCTGGATTTACGCCGCACTTCACCTTTACCTAAGGGAACAGTACGCAATTCTTTTGAAGGTATAGTTCCGACACCAGCACCGCGTGGATAGCGCACTGCGCTTGGGTGAGGCTGGTGGAAAGCGGTTGTCAATAAATCACGGCACTCGGCTTCGTCAGCCGGCGTCAAGACCAACATATTGGGGATGCAGCGAAGATATGGAATATCGTATGCACCTGCATGAGTTGCACCATCTGCCCCAACTAAACCAGCACGATCAAGCGCAAACAGTACCGGAAGATCCTGAATCGCTACATCATGAATAAGTTGATCGTAAGCACGTTGTAAGAAGGTTGAATAGATCGCTACCACCGGCTTCATACCTTCGCATGCCATACCTGCAGCAAAAGTCACCGCATGCTGTTCAGCAATACCGACGTCGTAATAACGCTTAGGGAAGTTCTTTTCAAACTCCACGAGACCAGAGCCCTCGCGCATTGCTGGCGTGATACCAATTAACAATGGGTCGGCATGCGCCATATCGCACAACCATTCACCAAACACTTGAGTAAAGGTTTTTGGAGAAGGGGTAGCGAACTTCTTAATACCCTCCTCTGGATTAAATTTGCTTGGCCCGTGATACAGAACTGGATCTGCTTCGGCTAACTCATAGCCTTGACCCTTACGAGTCACTACGTGCAAAAACTGCGGGCCGCCGCCCTCAAGCGCTAAGCGGCGTACGTTTTGCAGCATCGGAATGAGAGCATCTAAATCATGACCATCGATTGGTCCAAAGTAATTAAAACCAAACTCTTGAAAGATAGTTGATGGTGAGACCATACCCTTTGCATGATCTTCCAAGCGTTTTGCAAACTCACGCAATGGGGGAGCAATTGATAAAACACTATCAATCCCTTTTTTCGTGGCTGAGTAAATATTGCCACTCAATAATCTGGCGAGATGCCGATTCAATGCACCTACGGCTGGCGAAATCGACATATCGTTGTCGTTCAAAATAACTACTAATGGCAAGTCGTCGTAAACGCCTGCATTATTCATCGCTTCAAATGCCATACCGCCAGTCATAGCACTATCGCCAATCACAGCAACCGCAACTTGCCGCTCCCCTTTGGTTTGGAAAGCACGCGCCATTCCCATGGCCGCCGAAATACTCGTAGAAGAATGGCCCGTACCAAAAGCATCGTATTCACTTTCAATGCGTCGTGGAAAACCAGATAAGCCATCAAACTGACGCAAAGTATTCATACGCTCACGCCGACCAGTCAGAATTTTATGTGGGTAACTTTGATGGCCCACATCCCACACAATTCGATCTTGCGGCGTATCAAAGACATAGTGCAGAGCAATCGATAGCTCAACTGTTCCTAGGTTCGAGGAAAGATGCCCGCCCGTTTTGGAAACAGAATCCAATACAAACTGACGTAACTCATCTGCGAGAACAGGCAACTGCTCGCGAGGAAGTTTTTTTAAATCTGCAGGTGAGTGAATAGAATTTAAAGTCATCAAATCTTCAGTAATCTTATTTGCCTCTATTAACCACTAACAGAGCCAAATCTTTGAGAGCCTGGGCTTGAGCTCCAAAACTCTCCAAGCTAGCAATTGCTTTTTCTTGCAAATCTTTTGCTGCTTTCTGGGCATAGTCTAAACCCATCAAGGTTACATAGGTCGGCTTGTCGTTGGCAGCGTCTTTCCCTGCAGTTTTACCCAAGGTTTGACTATCAGCAGTTGCATCGAGGACATCATCGACAATTTGAAAGGCCAAACCTAAAGCCTTGGAGTAGCTTTGGAGATGCTGCATTTGAGTGAAATTCAGTTTGGCTACAATACCGCCCATCTGAACCGAACAGGAAAGTAGAGCCCCTGTTTTCATCGCATGCATTTGTTTTAAGCCAGCAAGATCTAATTTCTTGCCAACACTTTCCAGATCAATTGCTTGGCCACCAGCCATCCCGCGAGAGCCTGATGCACTAGCTAAGGCACTAATCATCGCCAATCGCATATCAGCAGCACACTGTGTATTTGCTAAGACTTCAAAGGCACGAGTTTGTAATGCATCGCCAACCAACAAAGCAGTCGCTTCGTCGTAGGCTTTATGGACAGTAGGTCGTCCACGACGAAGATCATCATCATCCATGCAAGGTAGATCATCGTGCACCAATGAATAGGCATGAATACACTCAATTGCAACTGCAGCAGAATCTAAAGCGGATTTTTTTTCTTCGCCGGAGTCATTGCTTAGCTCGCCAGCCGCATAAACCAATAAAGGGCGAATACGCTTGCCGCCACCTTGAGCGGCATAGCGCATTGCTTCATGCAAACGAGCGGGATTAGCATTGGCAAGATCGAGCAGATGATCGAGCGCCAATTCAGTTCGCTGCCCGTGAACGCGAACCCAATCGTCAAATGAATGTGTATGGCTCATAAAGGTCACTTCTTAGTGCGGCTTACGCCTCAAATACCCGAACTTGCTGCTCAACCTGAGCAAGCATAGCCTGACAATGCTTCAAAAGTGCTGCACCACGTTGGTAAGCCAAAAGAGTCTCTTCCAGAGAAAATTTGCCTGACTCCATATCAGAAATCAGCTTTTCTAACTCCTTTACAGCCTGCTCATAACGCAGGCTTGGGTCGATTTGCACCTCAAGACCGGGGTTCTGACCCTCAGATTTCTTCGCTGGCATTGGCTTGTTTCCCTCAAATTTCTTACAGATATAGGCCTACATATTAAAGCGAGACGGGGGCCAGATGGGTATAATCCCCTCCTTCCTTTCCAATATCGATCCGTCGATGGTTGGATTGGTTATTCCGCTTAGCTTCGGCTGACATTTTCGGGGGTGGGGAGAATGACTAATCTGGCTACCGCGCAGCAGCTTGCGCCGTCCAATTTACAACTGCCGGTTTCGGCCTATTTTGACGTTGATCTCTATCAGCGTGAAATTGAACTGCTATTCAAGCAGGGTTCAGGCTATATTGGTCACGAACTGATGGTTCCTGAGCTCGGTTCATTCCAAACCCTGAGCGCAGAAAACGAAGGTCGTCTTTTGGTTCGAAACCAAGCAGGCGTTGAACTCCTCTCTAATGTTTGCCGTCACCGCCAGGCATTGATGCTCAACGGCAAAGGTAAGACAGATAATATTGTTTGCCCCTTACACCGCTGGACCTACGATTTACATGGTCAACTAATGGGTGCACCCCATTTTGAAGATAAGCCCTGTCTTCATCTTGGCAAATCACCCCTACAGAATTGGCAAGGACTCTTATTTGAGGGTCCAAGGGATGTTCGGGCGGATCTAGCCAAACTCGGCGTAGCTGACGATCTCAATTTTGAAGGCTATTTATTGGATCATGTTGAAGTTCACGAATGCAATTACAACTGGAAAACCTTTATTGAGGTCTACCTCGAGGACTATCACGTTGTTCCGTTTCATCCTGGGCTTGGTAAGTTTGTTTCTTGCGAGGATTTACGCTGGGAATTCGGCGACTGGCACAGCGTACAAACCGTCGGTATTCATAAAAACTTAGAGATACCTGGCTCACCGGTCTACCAAAAGTGGCACGAAGCTGTGTTGCGCCACCATGGGGGTAAGACTCCACGCCATGGTGCCATCTGGCTCACCTACTACCCCAATGTGATGGTGGAGTGGTACCCAGGCGTTTTATGTGTTTCGACATTACATCCGATGGGCCCCAACAAGACTCGCAATATCGTCGAGTTTTATTATCCAGAAGAGATCGCCCTTTTTGAGCGCGAATTTGTAGAAGCTGAGCGTGCAGCCTATATGGAAACCTGTATCGAAGATGATGAAATTGCAGAACGCATGGATGCTGGTCGTGCTGCCCTACTAGCCCGAGGCCATAATGAAGTGGGGCCTTATCAAAGCCCGATGGAAGACGGCATGCAGCATTTTCATGAGTGGTACCGTCGTGCCATGAACTATCAGGGCGCATAATTCAGTAACACCCATATCGCACCAAATAGGAAGCTACCATGACGCCTCTCATTACTGCAAACCAGTTAGAAGAAATCATCAATAGCGGTGAAAATGTCTTGCTGTGCGATTGCCGCTATGACTTGGTTGATCCCCTAGCAGGCCGAAAGTCGTATTTAGAGGGTCACATTCCGGGTGCGCTCTACGTCGATTTAGATCAGGATCTCTCGGGCACAAAGACCGGTAAAAATGGTCGTCACCCACTTCCCACTCCAGAGACATGGGCACAAACTAAATCCAGTCTAGGCATTGACTCCAAAACTTTAGTCATTGCTTACGACAATCAGGGCTCCGTATATGCCAGTCGCTTATGGTGGATGCTCAAGGCTACCGGCCATGCCAATGTTCAAGTATTAGATGGTGGTCTAGATGCTTGGAATGGCCCCATCGGCACGCTGCCGCGCCAAGCTCAAGCTACAAGCACGCCTGTACCAGTAATGCCTTATGTTGGCCTAGTAACCGTTGAAGAGCTTGTTCACAATCTGCAGACCAAATTGAATGTGGTAGTTGACGCTCGCGCAAACGATCGCTTTCATGGTCAAAATGAAACATTAGATCCAGTTGCTGGGCATATCCCCAATGCAATCAATTACTGTTTTAGAGAAAATCTCTCCGGTAAATCATTTAAGACTCCGGAGCAGCTTTACAAAGACTTTCATGGTCTTCTAGGATCCAGCAAAGCTTCCGAAGTAATTCATCAATGCGGTTCCGGGGTTACGGCCTGTCAAAACCTTCTAGCTATGGAAGTTGCTGGACTTAAAGGCTCTCGCCTGTATGCAGGTAGCTGGAGTGAATGGTGCGCCGATCCAAGTCGGCCAATTGCACTTTAATGTAAGAGCGAAAGCAGAATTACAAAGCCAACTCCACAAGCAATCAAAATGGTTTGACGCAAGGACTCCGCCCAGTGTGGACGTCGATGCATTTGCGGAATCAGATCGCTTACCGCAATATAAATAAAACTACTGGAGGCAATAACTAGCAAGTAAGGCATTGCTGCGTTAGCTTTCTCCAAAAAGAAGTAAGCCAATACACCACCCACCACTGCAGCTAAGCCACAAATGAAGTTGTACATCAAGGCGCGAGTGCGGGTGAATCCAGCATTAAGCAATACGATGAAATCCCCAATCTCTTGAGGGATCTCATGGGCAATGATAGCAATCGCCGTAAAGATACCCAATTGATAGTCAGCCATAAAAGCGGCGGCAATCAAAATACCATCAACAAAGTTGTGCAATCCATCGCCAACTAGAATCATCCAACCACTGCGGCCAGCCACTTCGGCATCATGACCATGGTGATGGCCGTGACCATCACCTTCATGGTGATGGCTATGACGGAGTAAAGCAATTTTTTCGAGTAAGAAAAAACCTAATAGGCCTGCCAGCAAAGTAGCAAATAAGAGCTGGGGGCTTGCACCCGCCATCGTAAATGCCTCTGGCAGAGAATGAAGTAGCGCGGTAGCCAACAAGATGCCGACCGACACGCTCACCATGTTATCAACCATCTTTGAGAGCAAAGACAAAGAAAAACTCGCAGCAACCAGAACGCTAGCGGTTCCCGCTAGCGCCGTTACCAACAATATGCTTTGCAGTACTGACATGAAGCTTATGCAACCCCGTTTTGCTTAAACCAGGCAATACATTTTTCCCAACCATCCTTAGCAGGACCTTCACGATAGGTGGCCCGGTAGTCAGCATGAAAGGCATGCGGCGCATCAGGATAGATTTCAAAGCGAGAGGCTTTAGCTGCTGGATTTTTTGGAGCCGCATTTGCAAGAGCTGTACGCATTTGCTCAACACTCTCGAGAGAGATACCAGTATCTGCCCCACCGTATAAACCCAAAACTGGAGCCTTGAGATCAGCGGCAATATCAACGGGATGTCTTGGGTTACCTTCAGTCTTCTCACCCACTAAACGACCATACCAAGCAACACCAGCGCGCACTTGCGGCAAAGTAGCAGCGAGCCAAGTAATGCGACCGCCCCAACAAAATCCAGTTACGCCAACCCGTTTGAGATCGCCACCATTTTTACCAGCCCACACCAAAGTAGCCTGTAAGTCATTTAAGACTTGAGCATCAGGAGTTTTGGCAACAATATTTTTCTGAATCTCTGCTACGGTTCCATACGAGTTGGGATCGCCAGCACGTATGAATTTCTCCGGGGCAATCGCAAGGTATCCAAGCTTGGCAAAACGCCTTGTGACATCTGCAATGTACTCGTGCACACCGAAGATTTCACTAATAACAATGATGATCGGTAAATTACCCTTAGCCTTCTCTGGACGAGAAACGTAGGCTGGCAACTGGAAACTTCCCACCGGAATCATTTGCTCGCCCGCTTTAATTCCAGTGAAATCGGTTTCAATCGCTGCGGCCAGGACTGGCTCGGAAGCAGCCACAAAACCAATCCCTATAGTTGTTGCAGTCACAGCTGAGGCCTTCATAAAGCCTCTTCTATCCCTAGATACCGTTACTGCATCTTGATCTTTCTTTGCCGTCATTTTTAGTCTCCTAATTTAGTGTGCTTCTTCCCAATTATCGCCAATCCCAATCCCAACCACCAAAGGAACCTTTAACTTAGCCACCTGACACATCAAGTCTGGTAGCTTTGCCTGCAAGAGCTCCAGCTCATCTAAGGGTACGTCAAATACCAGCTCATCATGTACCTGAAGCAACATTCGGGTCTTTAATTGCTCTTTTTCCAACCAGTTTTCAACGGCAATCATGGCTAATTTAATCAGATCAGCTGCTGTTCCCTGCATTGGGGCGTTAATCGCAGCTCGCTCCGCGCCCTGGCGACGGGGACCGCTTCCCTTAATTTCTGGAAGCCATAAGCGCCTACCAAACACTGTCTCAACGTAGCCATTCTCTCTGGCCTCCAGGCGAGTACGCTCCATGTATTGAGCGACTCCAGGATAGCGATCAAAATATTTGGCAATGTAATTCTGGGCTGCAGATCGCTCAATACCCAGATTTCCAGCCAGACCAAAAGCACTCATGCCGTAGATCAAGCCAAAGTTGATGACCTTGGCATAGCGACGTTGCTCGGAAGTAACGCTTTCTAATGGCACCCCAAAAATCTCGGCCGCTGTAGCTTGGTGTACGTCCTTACCTGCAGCAAATGCAGCCAATAAATTTGCATCTTCGGCAATGTGCGCCATGATGCGTAATTCAATTTGCGAATAGTCAGCAGAGAGTAATTTACAACCCTCGGCAGGAATGAATGCCTCCCGAATGCGACGACCCTCTTCTGTGCGCACTGGAATGTTTTGCAAATTTGGATCGCTCGAAGCCAGACGTCCCGTCACTGCAGTTGCTTGAGAAAAACTTGTGTGCACACGCCCCGTTTTCGGATCAGCCATCCGCGGCAGTTTCTCAACATAAGTAGACATCAATTTAGCAAGGCTGCGGTAATCTAAAATTCGCGCAGGCAAAGGATAATCTTCAGCTAACTTCTGCAGCACCTCTTCATCAGTAGATGGCGCGCCCGATGGCGTCTTCTTAATCACAGGAAGCTCTAACTGCCCGAAGAGAATTTCAGCAATCTGTTTGGGGGATTGAATATTAAAAGGTTGTCCAGCTAGATTATGAATTTCACCTTCTAAGGTAAGCAGACGCTTCCCAAGCTCTTGGCCTTGTTGAGACAGTAAGGCCGAGTCAATCCGAATGCCATTGCGCTCCATAATGCCGAGGACACGCATTGCAGGCATTTCAATGTATTCATAAATATAGAGCAAACCAGGACTGGCTTGAATTTGTGGCCACAAAACTTGATGCAAGCGCAAAGTGATATCCGCATCTTCTGCCGCGTAGTCTGTGGCAACTTTCAGATCCACTTGATCAAAGCCAATCTGATGCACACCTTTGCCGCATACCTCTTCATACTTAATAGTCTTCATGCCGAGATGCCGCTCAGCCAGGCTGTCCATATTGTGCGGCATATGCGATTCGAGTACGTAAGATTCCAGCATGGTGTCAAACTTAATACCTTGCAAAACAATGTCATAGTTCGCAAAGATATGACTGTCGTACTTGAGGTTTTGACCAACCTTTAAATGAGTTGCGCTTTCAAGCCAGGTTTTTAGACGAGTTAAAACGAGTTCACGACTGAGTTGAGTCCCCTCGTTACGATGCGCTAATGGTATGTAGCATGCCTCCCCAGGATTTACACAAAGAGAGATGCCAACGAGTTCAGCTGCTAGCGCATCTAGGCTGGTGGTTTCTGTATCAACAGCCGTTAGTGATGCACCCTCAATTTTTTTAATCCAGCGCTCTAACTCGACTTCATCAACAATACATTCATATTTCTTGACTATTGCGCCCTGCAAGTCACTCGTTTCCTGAGATAGAGCGGTAGTTGCTTCTGTGGCCGTTGGGCCAAACTTCTTGGTTACCAGGTTTACATTTTCTTCGGAACTATTCTTGATGGGGCTGCCGGCTAAATCAAAACCACCGCCAGCATCAGGAACCGCTCCCCCCAACTGCCTCTCTACATCGCGCAACCAAGTCTTAAATGCGTAACGTTCAAACAATTCGCGTAAGAGCGGGGCATCCTCTGGTTTCGCGTGCAAGTCATCCAAGCCAGGGAGATGTAGTGATAAATCACAATCAGTTTTGACGGTAATGAGCTGACGAGCTTGTGGGAGCCACTGCAAACTGTTACGCAAGTTCTCACCTACAACACCCTTTACTTGATCGGCATTTGCCATCAAGCTGTCTAAGTCACCAAACTCAGCTAACCATTTATTTGCTGTTTTAGGGCCAGCCTTGGGAACGCCAGGCACGTTATCAACCGTGTCACCAATAATTGAAAGGTAATCTACGATACGCTCGGGAGGCACGCCAAACTTTGCAATGACACCCTCGATGTCCAGCTTTTCATCGGTCATCGTATTAATTAAGGTAACAGAGGAATTTACTAGCTGGGCTAAATCCTTGTCTCCAGTAGAAATAATGGTTTCCCAGCCAGCCTGAGTTGCTTGGCAAGCCAAGGTGCCAATCACATCGTCAGCCTCAACCCCAGAAACCATCAATACAGGCCAACCCAAAGCCCTCACCATGGCATGAATCGGCTCAATCTGCTTAACCAAATCCTCAGGCATGGGCGAGCGATGCGCCTTGTACTCAGAATACATTTCATCCCGGAAAGTCTTGCCTTTGGCGTCGAAAACACAGGCAATGTGGTCAGCCTTGAGCTCCGAACGAGCCCGGCGCATCATGTTTACCATCCCATAGATTGCCCCGGTGGGATCTCCCGCCCCATTTCTAAGGTCTGGCATGGCATGAAAGGCGCGATAGAGGTAGCTAGAGCCGTCTACCAACAAGAGTCTATGTTTAGTCATACCGCAATCGTACAATCTAGTTGCTAACTGCCTATGGATCAGATTCAAATCCCCCTGAAAATAGGCCTAAAAAGGTGAAAAATGATGCATGCTCTAACTAAATTACTCCAACCCTCTTTGAGCCAAGCTCTTGTTCTGGCAAGCTTTTTAGTAGCTTTTGCCTCTTTTGGCCCGCATTCAGCATATGCCCAAAATAATTCTCAAGCGCTGAGCCCATCAGAGCTACAGCGTATTAATAATCAGCCCTTAGCGCCCGCAGTCAGCGCATCTCAAGGTACAAATGCACCTGAAGGTCGTAAACCGACCTTTCAGCACAAAGAAGCAACTGGTACTGAAATTACCGAATATAAAGATGCAAATGCACCTACTCAGGTCGATGTGAAGACACGCTACACCACTTATGAAATGGCACCTCCAGCCACAGTGATGCCCGGCGTACCAAAAGAAACTGATCTCATCAGCGTACCTAGTATCAAAATTCCTTTTTAAATGGTAATCAGTACACCCTCAATTCGCATAATTCATTTTTAGCAATGGCCGTTTTTACACCTATTGAACTGAGCGATATCTCCGATTGGATCTCAAGCAATTTTGAGATTGGGCGAGCGGTTGATATTCGCGGCATTCATGGTGGGATTGAGAACTCCAATTTCTTTCTCGACACCGAGAAGGGTGGCAAAAAACAAGAATACGTTCTGACTCTTTTTGAAAGACTGTCAGCAGAGCAACTCCCTTACTATTTGGAGTTGATGCGCCACTTGGCTAATAAAGGTATTCCAGTGCCCAAGCCGCTGGAGAATAAACAAGGGCAGATTCTATTCACCCTCAAAGGCAAGCCTGCAGCCATTGTGAGCAAGCTCCCAGGCATTTCCAGACTAGTGCCCGCAGTAAAGCATTGCGCCCTAGTTGGTGAAAATTTGGCAAAGATGCACTTAGCCAGCAGCGACTTCAAACACGCCCAAGAAAATCTTCGCAGTCTTTCTTGGTGGAAGAAAACTGTTCCACAAGTTTTGTCACATCTGAGCGATGAGCAAAAAGAACTACTCACAACCGAACTTGCTACGCAAGAACAATTCTTTGCCTCTGCAGCCTATGCATTGCTGCCGCAAGGGGCAAGCCATTGCGACCTATTTAGAGACAATGTACTGTTTGATCCCCAAAGCGCAAGTGATCACTCTCAAGATCGGCTCGGTGGCTTCTTCGATTTTTATTTTGCCGGTACTGATAAGTGGTTATTTGATTTAGCAGTCACCGCAAATGATTGGTGTCTTGCTGATAACAAAAAAGATTTGGATCCCGCTCACCTTCAGGCCTTGATCGATGCATATCAGTCTGTTCGCCCTCTCACCAGTGAAGAGCAGTCAAGCTGGCCCCTGATGATGCGAGCTGCTGCACTACGTTTTTGGATTTCCCGCTTGTGGGATTTTTACTTGCCGCGTGATGCGCAAATGCTTACTCCACATGACCCTCGTCATTTTGAAAATATTCTCTTAAGCCGCAAAGCCATATGAAACTAAACTCCGTCGCCCCAAAAGAGGGCCACACCTGGATACGTCAAGGAATTTGGCTGTTCAAACAAAACCCTTTGGGGTTTTTAATGTTGGTATTTATGTACATATTTGCAGCACAGCTAGCGGTACTCGTACCCGTGATTGGCGTTTTTGCTGTCTTATTACTCACACCCACTTTATCGGTTGGCTTTATGACTGCTTGCCGCTTTGCGATTCAAAAAGAACGTATTCGTCCGACAGTGTATTTGGCTGCACTTCAATCAACACCCTTGATTCGTAAGCGCATTCTGCAATTGGGTCTGATTTACGCTGCACTCATTCTGACACTGAGTTTTATCTTGAGTTTGTTGGTGGATTTTGAGCTGTTAATCCCGCTGATGGCAAACGATAAACCCATTACACCTGATGCTATCAATCAAATTTATCTGATTCTATTTTTTGGCGGTCTACTGTATGTTCCAGTGGCAATGTTAATGTGGTTCTCCCCCGTACTTATTGCTTGGGCTGATATGTCAGTTCCACAGGCACTTTTTTCCAGCGCAATTGCTTGCTGGACAAATCGCGGCGCTTTCTTTTTGTACCTGGCCATTTGGGGTGCGATCTTAATTGCTATTCCATTAACAATTGGCGCCATCTTTGATGCGCTAGATTTAGGTCAGGCAGCATCATTCATCATTGCCCCGATTTCCATGGCAGGACTTACGGTGATGCATTGTTCTTTCTTTGCGACCTGGAAAGCGTGCTTCGCTGAAAAAGAGTCAGCCACTTTAATCGCTTAATCTATCGCAGCAAGCTTCGCAATACTGAGCTGCAACCATTTCACGCCATGGCGCTTGAAATTCACTTGAGCGCGCGCATCTGCGTCATTACCCTCCAAACCAGTCACACGCCCCTCACCAAACTTGGTGTGGAAAACATTTTGCCCGATCGTAAAAGGGTAATTACCTCGGGGTGGTGAGGCCATTCGGCTGACTGAAGTTGAGACGGAGCCAACGCGCCCAATTTGTCTTGCAGGTCGCTCACGCTCATTGCCGCTATCAAAAAAATCATTCGACCCAAACTCACGCTGACGGGTATAGCCATCTTGCCAAGTAGATCCTGAACGACTACTATTCCCACCACTAGCACTACCCCAACGGGCATCCTTCACTTTTGGGGTGAGCCACTTCAATGAATCGGATGGCAACTCCTCTAAGAAGCGAGAAGGCATGTTGTAGCGCACTTGGCCGTGCAACATGCGTGACTGCGTATGAGATAAGTAGAGACGTTCCTTAGCTCGGGTAATCGCAACATACATCAAGCGACGCTCCTCTTCTAAACCATGCTGTTCATTGATGCTGTTCTCGTGTGGGAATAAACCTTCCTCTAAGCCCGTAATAAATACGGAGGTAAATTCCAGGCCTTTGGCAGAGTGCACCGTCATCAACTGTACGGCATCTTGACCTGCCTGAGCTTGGTTATCACCAGCCTCGAGTGAAGCGTGTGAGAGAAATGCTGCTAGCGGTGATACCTCTATTAAACCAGGTGCATTTTCGCCAGGGAGTGTGGCAGCGCTTGCATCCTGACCATAACCCTCTTCTGCAATAAATGCAGTGGCAGCGTTAATTAATTCCTGTAAGTTTTCTACGCGATCCTGGCCTTCCCGCTCTGAGAGGTAGTGTTGAATCAAACCGCTATTCTGAATCACAAACTCGACTGTTTCAGGCAGGGTGTTGTAACGAGTGGCTTCACGCATGTGATCTACCAAACGAACGAAGCCGCCTAATGCAGCACCCGCCTTGCCATCTAATGTCGATGCCGCCAAATACAAAGAGCTATTTTGGGCACGAGCTGCATCTTGCACCGCCTCAATTGACCTTGCCCCAATACCACGCGTCGGGAAATTGACCACACGTGAGAAAGAGGTATCGTCATTCGGATTTTCCAAAAGACGAAGATAGGCTAAAGCGTGCTTAATTTCAGCGCGCTCAAAGAATCGTAAACCACCATAAACGCGGTATGGAATCGCTGCAGAGAATAGAGCGTGCTCAATAATGCGTGACTGCGCATTACTGCGATAGAGTAAAGCGATTTCAGTACGCTTGATACCGCTACTGACTAGGGCTTTGATTTCATCTACAAGCCAAGCCGCCTCTGCATGATCGCTTGGTGCGTCATAGATTCGGACAGGCTCACCATGTCCTGCATCGGTACGTAGATTTTTACCAAGGCGATCAGTATTGTTGGAGATGAGATAGTTGGCTGTATCTAAGATGTGGCCATGCGAGCGATAGTTCTGCTCGAGCTTTACCATCATCGGGTGGTATTGCTTTTCATAAAGGCGCATGTTCTCCACATCGGCGCCGCGGAAAGCATAAATGCTTTGATCATCATCGCCCACCGCAAAAACCGCACTACTTCCCATACCACTGACATTGACACGACTTGCATCGTGACCGGAGAGTAATTTGAGCCAAGCGTATTGCAAGGCGTTGGTATCCTGAAACTCATCAATTAAGATATGACGGAAGCGCTCTTGATAGTGAGTTCGAATGGCTTCGCTATGTTTGAGTAACTCATAACTACGTAATAAGAGTTCGGCAAAGTCGACTACACCCTCGCGTTGGCACTGTTCATCATAGGCTTCATACAATTGAGCCATTTTTGCCTGGAAGTCATCACCCACAGATAGCTCTTTGGCACGCTGACCACGCTCTTTGGCATGTGCAATGAAATATTGCAATTGCTTAGGGGGATATTTCTCGTCATCGACCTTTAAGCCCTTCAAAAGGCGCTTAATAGCAGACAACTGATCCTGAGTGTCCAGAATCTGAAAAGTGGATGGCAAACCAGCCTCTTTGTGATGTGCACGCAGTAAACGGTTACAAAGGCCATGAAAAGTACCAATCCACATACCTCGGGTATTGATCGGCAACATGGCGCTTAAGCGCAACATCATCTCCTTAGCAGCCTTATTGGTGAAGGTCACCGCCAGGACGCCAATTGGCGAAACTTGGCCAGTTTGGATCAACCAAGCTATACGGGTGGTGAGGACACGGGTCTTTCCGCTGCCAGCACCAGCCAAAATCAGGGCTGACTGAGCCTGGCCATTTTCATTTACGGACGGGAGGGTCACTGCCTCGCGTTGTTCTGGATTAAGGTTTGCGAGTAGGTCTGAGTACATCGCCCCAATTATAATTTGCCTCTTATGCCAAATGCTTCCAATACCCCTAATTCACCCGACTCCCTATTAGCTAGTTCTATAGAGGAACTAGCCAAATCCTATGAACCCGCCCCAATTGAAGCTTATTGGGGTCCGGAATGGGAACGCCGAGGTATTGCCGACGCCACCCTAGATGAGGGCAAGGGAGATTTCTCGATACAACTGCCACCACCGAATGTGACGGGCACCTTGCACATGGGTCATGCCTTTAATCAAACCATCATGGATGGCTTGGTGCGTCATGCCCGCATGTCTGGCAAAAATACCTTATGGGTTCCAGGCACAGATCATGCTGGTATTGCTACGCAGATTGTCGTTGAACGTCAACTCGATGCACAGAAGATTTCTCGTCACGACTTAGGTCGCGAGAAATTCTTAGAAAAAGTATGGGAGTGGAAAGAAACTTCGGGCAACACCATCACTCGACAGATTCGTCGCTTAGGCGCTTCGATTGATTGGGGTAAAGAATATTTCACGATGGACAGTAAGATGTCCAAAGCAGTGGTTGAGGTATTTGTTCGTTTGCATGAGCAGGGGTTAATTTATCGGGGTAAACGTTTAGTCAACTGGGATCCGGTTTTAGGAACTGCCGTATCCGATTTAGAAGTAGTGAGTGAGGAAGAAGATGGCTCTATGTGGCACATCCGCTACCCCTTAGCAGATAGCTCCGGATACCTGACTGTTGCGACTACTCGACCGGAGACCTTATTAGGTGACGTCGCTGTCATGGTTAACCCAGAAGACGACCGCTACAAACACCTTATTGGCAAATCAGTACAGCTACCACTGTGTAATCGCGAGATCCCGATCATTGCAGATGACTATGTGGACTTAGCCTTTGGTACTGGTGTAGTCAAAGTGACGCCTGCCCACGACTTTAATGACTACGCTGTTGGACAACGGCACCAATTACCACTCATTAATATCCTCACCCTAGATGCGAAGATTAATGAGAATGCACCGAATGCTTATCAAGGCCTTGAACGCTTTGCAGCGCGCAAACAAATTGTTGCTGATTTAGATGCGGCCGGATTGCTAGACAAAGTTCAGCCTCATAAATTGATGGTACCGCGCGGTGATCGTACTCAAACCATTATTGAGCCGATGCTAACCGACCAATGGTTTGTGGCAATGTCTAAGCCGAGCCCTGATAATCAATATCAGCCGGGCTCCTCGATTGCAGGCGCAGCATTAGATGCAGTCACTAAGGGTGATATCAAGCTGGTTCCAGAAAATTGGATTACTACATACACCCAGTGGTTAGAAAATATTCAAGACTGGTGCATCTCTCGCCAACTCTGGTGGGGTCATCAAATTCCTGCTTGGTATGGTGATGATGGCCAGATCTTTGTAGCCCGCTCTGAAGAGGAGGCTAAATCTAAAGCCACTATTGCTGGCTATACCGGCCAACTCAACCGCGACCCTGATGTTTTAGATACTTGGTTCAGCTCTGCCTTGGTACCATTTAGCTCGCTAGGTTGGCCAGAACAGACGCCAGCACTCAATCACTTCTTGCCATCCTCAGTATTGGTAACTGGCTTTGACATCATCTTCTTCTGGGTGGCCAGAATGGTGATGATGACTTGTCATTTTACTGGCAAGGTACCATTTAATACTGTGTATGTTCACGGCTTAGTACGTGATGCAGAAGGTCAAAAGATGAGTAAGTCCAAAGGAAATACTTTGGACCCCATTGACCTGATTGACGGCATCCAGATTGAAGACTTAGTTGCGAAACGCACAACAGGCTTGATGAATCCCAAGCAAGCAGAAAGTATTGGCAAGAAAACCAAAAAAGAGTTCCCGGAAGGCATTCCTGCATTTGGTACGGATGCCCTACGCTTTACCTTTGCTTCACTCGCATCGCTTGGACGCAATATTAACTTTGACCAAAAGCGTTGCGAAGGTTATCGCAACTTTTGTAACAAGCTGTGGAATGCAACGCGCTTTGTGCTCATGAACTGTCCTGGCAATGATGAAGATAATGGTTTTGCACCTTGTGACAACCAATGCGGGCCAGAAGGTTACCTCGATTTTTCAGCGGCAGATCGTTGGATTGTTTCTTTATTACAAAGAACCGAGGCTGATGTTGCTAAAGGCTTCCAAAACTATCGCTTTGACAATATTGCTACTAGTATCTATCAGTTTGTGTGGGATGAGTATTGTGATTGGTACCTTGAGTTAGCCAAGGTTCAACTGCAAACCGGCACCACCGCACAGCAACGTGCTACTCGTCGTACCTTGTTACGTGTTTTGGAAACTATTTTGCGCATGGCTCATCCACTGATTCCATTTATTACCGAAACCCTGTGGCAAACCGTTGGGCCTAAGGTTGGTAAAGAGTTAGCGCAACAACATAAACAAAGCATTGCTCTGCAGCCCTACCCTGTTGCGCAGTATGACAAGATTGATGAGCAAAGCGAAGCGTGGGTAGCTCAGATTAAATCGATTGTGGACGCTTGCCGCAATTTACGCGGTGAAATGCAAGTCTCTCCTGCGCTTAAGGTACCTCTCTGGATTAGTGGTCCAGAGGATTTCTTGAAAAAGGCCAGCCCATACTTAACTGCACTGGCTAAGTTATCTGAAGTCAAAATCTACGATGACGAGTCTGCTCTAGAAAAAGATGCTCCTGGCGCCCCTATGGCCTTGGTTGGCGATCTCAAGTTACTACTCAAAATTGAAGTAGATGTCGCTGCCGAAAGAATTCGTCTTGGCAAAGAAATTGAGCGCCTGGCCAATGAAATCACGAAAGCGCGCAGTAAACTTGGCAATGAAAGCTTTGTGGCTCGAGCTCCAGAGGAGGTAGTTGCTCAAGAAAAACAACGCCTTGCTGGTTTTGAGCAAAATCATGAGAAGCTTGTTGCACAATTAGAGCGACTGAAATAAAGCAGCAATAAAACGATCGGAATCGTCATGCCATTAAGCACTAAAGCCGTTACCAAAGCTGTTTTCCCTGTTGCGGGCCTTGGCACACGTTTCTTACCAGCTACTAAAGCTAGCCCCAAAGAAATGCTCAATGTGGTGGATAAGCCCCTCATTCAGTATGCGGTTGAAGAGGCGATTGCTGCCGGCATTACTGAAATGATTTTTGTAACTGGTCGCAGCAAGCGTGCAATCGAGGATCACTTTGACAAAGCCTATGAATTAGAGGCAGAACTTGAAGCAAAGAATAAGCAAGCATTGCTGGAAATTGTACGTAGCGTCAAACCAAGCCACATTGACTGTGTGTACGTACGACAGCCTGAAGCGCTTGGCTTAGGTCATGCTGTCTTATGCGCAGAAAAACTAGTGCGAGATGAGCCTTTTGCCATCATCCTTGCCGATGACTTGCTTGACGGTCAACCTCCAGTACTCAAACAGATGCTCAAAGTATTTGATGAGCAAAATGGTTCGGTCTTGGCAGTAGAAAAAATTGATCCATCCAAAAGTAGCTCTTACGGAATTATTTCTGGAGCAGAGGTATCTAAAGGTATCCATCGCTTAAATGGGATTGTGGAAAAGCCACAGCCTAAAGATGCGCCATCCAACTTAGCTGTAGTCGGTCGGTACGTCCTTTCATCGGAGATCTTTAAGCACATTCGCACACTCAAACCTGGCGCTGGCGGCGAAATCCAACTTACTGATGCGATTGCCTCCTTGCTTAAAGAAGAGCCTGTGTTCGCATATGAATATGACGGCGTTCGCTATGACTG
Organism: Polynucleobacter sp. UK-Mo-2m-Kol15; assembly: GCF_018881505.1. Lineage (GTDB taxonomy): Bacteria > Pseudomonadota > Gammaproteobacteria > Burkholderiales > Burkholderiaceae > Polynucleobacter. The sequence goes on from NZ_JACVQC010000001.1 coordinate 2,070,706, forward strand.
CGGTAGCAAGCTAGGCTACCTCAAGGCTTCAGTAGAATTTGCTTTACGTCACCCAGAAGTGCGTACCGAGTTTGCAGCTTATCTAAAGAGTCGCTCTTTAACCTAAGCTTTGGATAAATATCCAGCAGGAGAAAGCAAAAAAGCAGAAATCACTTTCTGCCTTTTTCTCTTTGGAGCTAGGGGTTATAACACCCCAAGCACCTTATCTTCTTTTGAGGAAAAATACCAATACATCACCCTCTGTAGTGCTAGAGAGTAGTTCGTTACCCGTCTGCTTAGCAAATGCAGGAAAGTCATGAGCCGCACCAGCATCCGTAGCCTTTACCTTCAGAACTTGGCCAGACTGCATGGTGGCTAGCGCTTTCTTGGTGCGCAAAATCGGAAGTGGGCAGTTCATGCCAATGGCATCGACCTCGAGATTAAATTCAATTGCATCACTCACTTAGAGGCCACCCAATCTTTCACACCAGCCAAGGCAGCGGCCAATTTACTGGGATCAGTACCACCAGCCATCGCCATCTCTGGCTTACCACCACCTTTGCCACCTACTTGCTGGGCAACAAAATTCACTAGGTCACCCGCTTTGACTTTTGCAATCGAGTCTACAGTTACACCGGCAATCAAACTGACTTTATCGCCTTGAACGGAGGCCAGCACAATAGCTGCTGTTTTCAGCTTCGTTTTCAAGGCATCCATGGTCTCGCGTAGGACTTGAGAGTCCGCACCGTCCAAGCGGGCAGCCAAGACTTTGATGCCGTTGACATCAATCGCCTGTGTTGCCAAATCGTCTCCTTGGCTAGCAGCGAGTTTGGAGTTGACCTTATCTAACTCGCGCTCAGCTTGACGCAAACTATCTTGGAGTTGTGCAACCCGATTCACCAAATCACCAGGATGGGTTTTGAGAATCGTCGCCGCTTCATTGATCTTGTCTTCTAAACCCTGCAGGAAATTCAAGGCATTTCTACCGGTGATCGCCTCAACACGACGAATACCAGCAGCAACACCACCTTCAGAAACAATCTTCAGGCTGCCAATATCACCAGTACGACCTACGTGGGTTCCACCACATAACTCTTTAGAAGTGCCGATCTCCAGTACGCGAACTTCATCGCCATACTTTTCACCGAAAAGCATCATGGCGCCTGTTTTTTGCGCATCATCTAATGACATGACTTTTCCGGAAGTGGCGGTATTAGCCAAAATCTCGGCATTCACAATATCCTCTACCCGACGAATCTCTGCAGCAGTAATAGGGGCATTGTGAGTAAAGTCAAAACGGGTTTTACTGGCATCAACCAAGGAGCCTTTTTGCTGTACGTGATCACCCAAAACCTCACGCAATGCTTTATGCAGAATATGTGTAGCACTATGGTTACGCATGACTTCTGTTCTTTGCTGAGCATCTACTAAGGCATTGAGTACATCACCCACCTTCAGCTCACCCTCTTGAATTTCACCCTGATGACCAAAAACATCAGCCTGAATCTTGAAGGTATCTTCAACTGCAAAGCGCACTACTTCATTGCGTAACTCACCCTTATCACCCACCTGCCCACCAGATTCAGCATAGAAAGGGGTGTTATCTAAAACGACCACTGCCGCATCGCCAGCCTTAACAGATGACACGGCAGCACCATCAATATAAAGCGCCGTCACTTTGGCGCCCTCATGCCTTAAGGTGTCATAACCATGGAACTGAGTCGGCTTACCTGAATACTCCAAGCCCTGCGCGACTTTGAACTTGCCAGCCGCTCTTGCTTGATCACGCTGCTTTTGCATCGCCAAATCAAAACCTTCAGCATCAACTGTGACATTGCGCTCGCGGCATACGTCCGCAGTCAAATCCAATGGGAAGCCAAAGGTGTCATGCAAACGGAAAGCGGTTTCTCCATCAACCGTCTTGGCGCCACCGGCAAGTGCGCCCTCCAAAATTTCCATACCATTAGCGATTGTCTGAAAGAAGCGCTCTTCTTCCTGTTTAATTACATCACTCACCTTATCTTTTGCTGCTTGCAACTCTGGATAAGCGAGACCCATCTCTTTGACAAGAGCAGGAACAAGTTGATAGAAGAATGGTTTGCGTGCACCCAATTTATAGCCATGACGAATTGCGCGGCGCGTAATACGACGCAGTACATAGCCACGGCCAGCGTTACCTGGAATCACGCCATCCACCACGATAAAACTACAAGCACGAATATGATCGGCAATCACCTTAAGCGATGGGCTGCTTGGATCGCAATTCTCGCCACCCGCTGCATCAACAGCTTCTTTAGCCGCTTTGAGTAAGTTTACGAAGAGGTCAATCTCGTAGTTGGAGTGCACATGCTGTAGCACAGCTGCAATACGCTCAAGACCCATGCCAGTATCCACACTAGGCTTAGGCAAGGGATGCATATTGCCTGCCTCATCGCGATTGAACTGCATGAATACGTTGTTCCAAATCTCGATATAGCGATCACCATCTTCATCCGGACTCCCAGGAGGGCCGCCAGCAATGTGCGGGCCGTGGTCGTAGAAAATTTCGGTACAAGGGCCACATGGACCGGTGTCACCCATCATCCAAAAGTTATCTGAAGCGTAACGTGCGCCCTTGTTATCGCCGATACGAATAATGCGCTCGGCAGGCACGCCAATGTGCTTATTCCAAATCTCGTAAGCCTCATCATCTTCAGCGTAAACGGTTACTAGCAGCCTTTCTTCTGGTAATTTGAAGACTTCGGTCAACAAACCCCAGGCGAATTGAATAGCATCTTTCTTAAAGTAATCACCAAAAGAGAAGTTACCCAGCATCTCAAAGAAGGTGTGATGACGGGCTGTGTAGCCAACATTATCCAAATCATTGTGCTTCCCGCCCGCTCGGATACATTTTTGGGCGGTAGTTGCGCGGCTATAAGGGCGCTTATCAAAGCCCAAAAAGACGTCCTTAAACTGGTTCATCCCCGCATTGGTAAAGAGCAGGGTAGGGTCATCCCCAGGCACCACGGGGCTAGAGGGGACGATTTGGTGGCCATTTTGGGCGAAGTAGTCCAGGTATGCCTGGCGAATTTGGGAGACTTTCATGAGAATAATTATCGCATTGGCACTTGTTGGGGGCAAAACCTATGTAATCCTGCACAATTCTGCCTTACAATCCCTCAACATCAATAAATAGATCGACTTCAAAGTCGATACGATAAGGAGCTCAACTTGAAAATTCGTAATCAACGAGATTTTGGCGCCGGGGTTATGTATATGCTCATTGGCTTATTTTTTGCCGGCGTGGCAACAAAATACCAGTACGGCACTGCAGCCAAGATGGGGCCAGGTTATTTCCCTTTCTGGCTCGGTATGTTAATGGCTGCTATGGGCCTACTAGTTTTGGTCAGATCCCTGGGAGCAAAAGCCACAATTGAGGCAATTCCTAAATTCAACTTTAAAGTCATCGGTCTCATTACTGGCTCAATCATCCTGTACGGATTACTCCTACCAAAAATGGGGTTTATTGTTGCTGTTTTAGTTCTGGTCATGATCGCCTCTAGCGCTAGCAAGGAATTTAGCTGGAAAGTAGCGCTAATTAATGCTGTGGTTCTGATTGCCTTTACCTACTCCGTATTTGTGATAGGTCTAAAGCTTCAGTTCCCCCTCCTACCATTCTTCCTACAACAATAAAATCGGGACACTGAAAAATGGAATTATTTGCTAATTTATCTCTCGGTTTTGAGACGGCGTTTACGCTCCAAAACCTACTGTATTGCTTTATTGGTTGCGTTCTCGGAACTTTAATTGGCGTGCTTCCTGGTCTTGGGCCAGTTGCTACGATCGCCATGCTTTTACCAGCAACCTATGCATTGCCCCCAATTGCCGCTTTAATTATGTTGGCTGGTATTTACTACGGCTCCCAGTACGGTGGCTCAACAACAGCGATTTTGCTAAATATCCCAGGAGAAACGTCCTCGGTGGTCACGGCAATTGACGGTTACCAGATGGCCAAGAATGGTCGCGGTGGTGTTGCCCTATTTACTGCCGGTATGGGTTCATTCTTTGCGGGTTGCGTTGCTACATTGATTTTGGCTGCATTTGCAGCCCCACTGTCACAGCTAGCCTTTAAGTTTGGTCCAGCGGAGTACTTCTCTCTCATGGTTCTGGGTTTAATTGGCGCCGTGGTTTTAGCATCCGGCTCTTTGATCAAGGCAATCGGCATGATCATCCTAGGCCTCTTGATGGGCTTAATTGGTACTGACGTCAATTCTGGAGTGTCACGTTATGCTTTCGATGTACCTGAGTTGAGTGACGGTATTGGCTTCGTTTCTGTGGCGATGGGTGTATTTGGTTTCGCTGAAATCATGAACAACCTTGAGAAGAAAGCTGATGATGAGGGCTTCCTGAACAAGGTGACCACCATGATCCCAACCAAACAAGATATCAAGCGCATGATTCCATCTATCTTGCGTGGCACAACAATTGGTTCAGTCTTGGGCATTCTGCCTGGTGGTGGCGCAGCTTTGGCAGCCTTTGGTGCCTACTCTGTAGAGAAAAAATCTTCCAAGTACAGCCATGAGTTTGGTAAAGGTGCAATTGAGGGTGTTGCAGGTCCAGAGTCAGCGAATAATGCTGCTTCTCAAACCTCATTTATCCCATTGCTGACCTTAGGTATTCCACCAAATGCTGTGATGGCTTTGATGGTTGGTGCGATGACCATTCATAATATTCAGCCTGGTCCACAAGTGATGACAAGCAATCCATCCCTTTTCTGGGGTCTGATTGCATCCATGTGGATTGGTAACGTGATGTTGATCCTGTTGAATTTGCCTTTGATTGGCATCTGGATCAAGCTATTAAAAATTCCTTACCGCCTCCTCTATCCAGCGATTCTAGTGTTCTGCTGTATTGGTGTGTATACCGTGAACAATACCGTGTTTGACGTTTATGTAACCGCCGCTTTCGGTATTATTGGTTACATCTTCTTTAAACTAGGTTGCGAACCTCCTCCATTACTCCTTGGCTTCGTTCTTGGGCCAATGATGGAAGAGAACTTCCGCCGCGCCCTATTGCTATCCCGTGGTGATTTCACTACCTTCTTAACCCGCCCACTGTCCTTAGGTTTGCTGATCGCTGCAGCCCTTTTGGTCGTGATCGTTGCCCTACCGGCCGTTAAGAAAACCCGTGAAGAGGCTTTCGTAGAAGATTAACTCTCGAATGCTTCCCAAAAACGAGCCCGCAGCAGTTTGCGGGCTTTTTTCTTTATAGACGGGGCTTTTCTCTACAATGGGCGCATGTCCCAAGATAGCAAACCTACCAAATCGCCTGCCAGCACTGCTGCTGAGCCCTCTAACTTTTTACGCCAGATCATTGATCACGACCTAGCAAGTGGCGCCTACCAATCCCGCAGCAATCGTGATGGCCAAGCTATCCCCTCTATCATTACACGCTTTCCCCCTGAGCCTAACGGCTATCTCCATATTGGTCACGCCAAAAGTATTTGCCTCAACTTTGGCCTAGCTGCTGATTACAACAATCAAACTGGGGGTGCACGTTGCAATATGCGACTAGACGACACCAATCCCGTCAAAGAGGATGTTGAATATGCTGACAGCATTTTGGATGCGGTCAAATGGCTAGGTTTTGATTGGGGTACTCACCTTTATCACGCAAGTGATTACTTTGATCAACTCTATGAGTTTGCGGAAATTCTGATTCAGAATGGCAAAGCGTATGTGGATAGTCAGAGTGCGGATGACATTCACACCAATCGCGGTAACTTTGGTCAAGCTGGAAAAAATAGTCCTTATCGCAATCGCACCGCCGATGAGAATCTTGCCTTGTTCCGTCAGATGCGTGATGGTAAATATAAAGATGGCGAACATGTTCTGCGCCTGAAAATTGATATGGCGCATCCCAATATTGTGATGCGTGATCCTGTGATCTATCGAATTCGTCACACAGATCACCACCGAACTGGTAGCAAATGGTGTATCTATCCTCTATATGATTTCACGCACTGCATTTCTGATGCCCTGGAAAATGTTTCGCATTCTATTTGTACGCTCGAGTTTGAAAATAACCGTCCTCTCTACGATTGGATTGTTGCCTCATTAGCAGAGCTGGGGGTCTTTAAAAATCCCGTGCCACATCAGTACGAATTTGCTCGCCTGAATTTAACCTACACCATCACTAGCAAGCGCAAGCTGCTGCAATTAGTAGAAGAAAAACAGGTCGATGGCTGGGATGATCCAAGGATGCCAACCCTCGTTGGTATCCGTCGCAGAGGGTATACGCCAGAGAGTATTCGTTTATTCTGCGAACGTATTGGCGTTTCTAAAGCCGATAGTTGGATTGATATGAGCACTCTGGATCAAGCCCTCCGGGATGATCTTGAAGCCAAGGCTCCACGGGCTACTGCTGTCCTCAAGCCACTTAAGCTAGTGATTGACAACTTTGATATATCGGCGAGTGAACCTTGCTCAGCGCCACGCCATCCGCAGCATCCTGATTGGGGTAATCGTGAGTTTCATTTCACAAAAGAATTGTGGATTGAAGAAGATGACTTTATGCAAGAACCTATCAAGGGGTTCTTCAGACTCTACCCACCAATTGGTGATCAGCCCGGAGGACGAGTGCGTTTGCGGTACGGTTTTGTCATTGAGTGCACCGGATTTGAAGTAGATGCTGATGGCAATGTGATTCAAGTTAATGCGACTCACTTTGCAGATAGCAAAAGCGGCACTCCTGGCTCCAACAATTACAAGGTGAAGGGCAACATTCATTGGCTTAGCGTAGTAGAGGCTATACCAGCGCAAGTTCGCCTCTATGATCATTTATTTAATGATCCACATCCAGATAGTGGTGACAAGAATTTCCTTGATGCAATCAATCCCAACTCTAAGCAAACCATTACCGCGTACTTAGAGCCCTGTATGAAAGATGCTAAGGCGGAGGATCGCTTCCAGTTTGAGCGCCATGGTTACTTTGTTGCAGACCAAAGCGATTCCAAACCAGGTCAGCCCGTATTTAATCGTACAGTCGGACTTAAGGATTCTTGGAAATAGTTTTTAGAAACTCTGCCACGCTGGGATAGCGTAGTGGAGTTTTTAGTTCTGCCAGTCGTTCATTTGTTACACGCCTTGACTCCCGCATAAATGACCACAGCATTGGGGATACGATTTTCTCCAACTCCTCGGCTGGCATTCTGGGTGGTCGCTCTAAACCAAATGCATCAGCGACTTCGTCAAAATAATCGCCCATCTTGCTTTCACCGCCGTCACAGGCATTAATCACACGCTGTGGCTTACCGTGATAGACGGCAGCACAAACCAATCTCGCCAAATCATCACTCTGTATGTGGTTTGAGTAAGCATCCTCAGCTGGATTTAAGGTGGGTGTTCTGGCCTGTATGCGCTCAACTGGTAATCGGTCGGCAGCATAAATACCTGGAACTCGCAGGATGGTAAGTGCGACTCCATGGGCTGGAGCCCAAAGACGGAGATAATTTTCTGCATCCACCCTGCGCTTGGCTCGCTCACTTTGAGGGTTAACTGGAGTCACCTCGCTTACCTTACCGCCTGCATGATCCCCATAAACTCCCGTAGTGCTCACATAAACCAGGCGGCTAACAGTATTAGGGCGTTGGGCTAAAATTCGAAGAAGGTTGCGAGTTCGGCAATCACGATGACCTGTATTTTGGGGTGGCGCCAAGTGAATCACAGTTTGAGCCAGGCTACTTAAGCGCCACAAGCTATCAGGCTTGTCCAGATCCCCCAAAATTGGAATCGCGCCAACCGCTCTCAACTCCTGAAAACGAGTTTTCTGGGAAGTTAAGGCATATAAGCGATGACTTCGAGCAAGCTGCTTGGCAACACGCAGGCCAATGTCACCACAGCCGATGATCAGGATTCGAGGTTTACTGAAAGATTGCATAGCTTATATCGTAACGATTTATTGAAAGGAATGAGAGTGTCTTACCAAGTCACGCTCAAGGCGAGCGGCAAACAATTTACTGTCCAGAAGGACCAGACTATTCTGGAGGCGGCACTACAACAAGGCATTACCCTACCTTATGGCTGCAAAAATGGCGCCTGTGGATCCTGTAAAGGCAAGATTCTAGAAGGCATAGTGGAACACGGCCAACATAGTGCTACTGCTTTAACTCCGAAAGATGAAGCTGCTGGCGGCACCTTGTTTTGCTGTGCGCTCCCTCAATCAGACCTTCTGATTGAGGGACGTGAAGTTCAAGTAGCTGGCGATATGGCGATTCGAAAGGTGCCTTGTCGCGTGAATACCATCTCCAAACCCACTGCGGATGTGGCGATTCTTCAATTGCAATTACCAGCTGCGGAGCGCTTTCAGTTTCTGGCGGGGCAGTATTTAGAGTTCTTACTCAAAGATGGGCAGCGCCGCGCCTACTCTATCGCTAACGCACCCGATCAAGAGGGTCCAATCGATTTACACATTCGCCATTTACCAGGCGGCCGCTTTACCGACTTTGTTTTTGGCGTAAAAGATCCCGTGTTAAAGGAAAAAGATATCCTGCGTTTTGAAGGTCCATTAGGCAGTTTTTTTCTAAGGGAAGACTCCAAGAAGCCCATCATTTTTGTTGCAGCGGGTACCGGCTTTGCTCCCATCAAATCGATCATCGAGCAAATGCAGATCAAAAAGATTACGCGCCCGATTTATCTTTACTGGGGAGGGCGACGCCCAAGCGACCTCTACCTTCAGACACTTTGTCAATCATGGGCAAGGGATATTCCAGACTTCAAATACATCCCAGTTATTTCGGACGCTCTCCCAGAGGACCAATGGACTGGTCGAACAGGCTTTGTTCATCAAGCTGTGATGACCGACCATCCTGACATGAGCCCCTATCAGGTTTATGCCTGCGGTGCCCCCGCTATGGTCAATGCAGCCCGCCAGGACTTTTTATCCCTTTGTCGCCTACCTGAGGAAGAATTTTTTGCAGACTCTTTTACTAGCGCTGCTGATCTCGCAATAAACTAACTCTGCCACTAAGCGCGATAATAGAATACTCATTTGATCTTCCTCTGCATACGATATGAATAAGCCAGCCCAATCCTTAGATGCCCACTCAGTGATGTTTATTACCCCACGGCCAGAGTTGGCAATGGTTGAAGGTAAAGGCTCATGGCTGACTGATAACAACGGCAAGCGTTACTTGGATTTCTTACAGGGCTGGGCTGTGAACTGCCTAGGACATAGCAACCCTGGCATGATTGAGGCACTCAATACGCAAGCGAAGAAACTGATTAATCCGAGTCCGGCGTTCTACAACGAACCGATGATTCGCCTATCGAATCTTCTGACCCAAAATAGCTGCTTTAACAAAGTATTTTTTGCCAATAGCGGGGCGGAAGCTAATGAGGGTGCCATCAAGCTAGCGCGCAAATGGGGGCAGCTTAATAAATCTGGTGCCTTTGAAATTATTACTTTTGATCACAGTTTTCATGGTCGCACCATAGCAACCATGAGTGCATCAGGCAAGCCGGGCTGGGACACTATGTTTGCCCCGCAAGTTTCTGGCTTTCTCAAGGCGGATTTGAATGATTTGGATTCTGTCAAAAGACTAGTGACAGATAAAACGGTTGCGGTCATGCTAGAGCCAGTTCAAGGTGAAGGCGGCGTCATTCCCACCACTAAAGAATTTATGCAAGGCTTGCGTAAATTCACCAAAGAAAACAACATCCTGCTGATCGTAGATGAAGTCCAGGCAGGCTGTGGTCGGACCGGGCAACTCTTTGCCTATCAGCATTACGCCATCGAACCAGACATCATGACTTTAGGTAAAGGTATTGGTGGTGGCGTTCCTTTGGCAGCCCTGATGGCAACTGATGCAGTTGCTTGTTTTGTGCCAGGCGATCAAGGTGGCACCTATAACGGTAACCCACTCATGACTGCAGTAGGTATTAGTGTCATCGAGCAATTATTGGCACCAGGATTTTTAGATGCAGTCCGCGCTAAGGGTGAGTTGCTAAGCAAAGAATTGCTTTCTATATCCGCAGAATTTAACCTCAATGGTGAACGTGGCGAAGGCTTGTTGCGCGCCCTTATATTGAATAGTGATGTTGGTGGCAAACTGGTTGAGCTAGCTCGCGATAGAGGTCCAGAAGGCTTGCTGATTAATTCACCAAGACCTAATCTGTTGCGCTTTATGCCAGCACTCAATGTTTCCGATGACGAAATTCTTCAGATGTGCAATATCTTGAGAGAGTTACTCAAGCAAGTTGCATAAAAGCAATCAGATGGAATGTCATAAAGGAGCCTTAAGCTCCTTTATTTTTTGTAGTTAGCCAACTAAATTCTTTGGCAGTGAAAAGGTGACATCCTCAACCACGCCCTCTAAGTTACGAATGCTGCGTGGCCCAAACTCTTGAATCTTTTTCACAATCGAGAGCGCTAGACTTTCTGGGGCTGATGCACCTGCAGTGAGACCCACTCGCCTTTTACCAACAAACCATTCAGCCTCAAGCTGTTCTGGTGCATCAACCATGTAAGCCGGTACACCCAGTTTTTCAGCCAATTCACGCAAACGATTGGAGTTCGAGCTTGCCTTGCTTCCCACCACAATCACAATCTCCACTTGAGGCGCCATAAATTTGACGGCATCCTGGCGGTTTTGAGTTGCATAACAAATATCTTGTTTGCGAGGCCGGACAATATTTGGAAATTGCTGAGTTAAAGCATCGACGATTTCTTTTGTCTCATCTACGGAGAGTGTAGTTTGCGTCACAAAAGCAAGTTTTTCATTTTCACTAAAAGGTAGCTTAGCAACATCAGATACCTTTTCAATTAGATGAACACCTTCCTTGACTTGTCCCATCGTACCCTCAACCTCTGGATGTCCAGCATGGCCAATCATCAGAACTGTAAAACCATCCTTACACATCTTGACGACCTCAAGATGTACTTTAGTAACCAAAGGGCATGTAGCGTCATACACCTGCAGTCCGCGCGCCTCTGCATCCTGACGTACCTCCTGAGAAACACCATGGGCACTAAACACGACGATGCCGCCTTTGGGAACTTCATGCAATTCCTCGACAAACACAGCACCCTTTTCACGCAGACCATTGACAACATAGGCGTTGTGAACAATTTCATGGCGCACATAAATTGGTGCGCCAAAACGCGTCAGTGCTTCATTCACAATATTGATTGCACGATCAACGCCGGCACAAAAGCCGCGGGGCTGCGCCATCACGATTTCTGGGACGTCTTGCGTAGCAGTGTGCGAAGATATTTGCTTATTCATCATTTAGAGAATTGCAATAATTTCAGCTTCGAAGGTGACAGCCCTTCCAGCAAGCGGGTGATTGAAATCAAACCAGGCGCCTTCTTCATTAATCGATTGCAACACACCGGCATATTGGGCGCCACCGGGCGCATTAAATTCAATTACGTCACCAGGATTAAATTCCACATCATCATCGCGACCTTCCTTGAGTGCACCCAAAGAAACCCACTGAATTAACTCCTCCTTGCGCTCACCAAAACTTTCTTCTGGTGGCAGTAAGGCACTTTTCTTTTCACCCACACCCAATCCGATTAATACTTTTTCAAAACAAGGCGCAAATTGACCCGAACCAATCATCACCGTGGCAGGACGATCGATAAAAGTATTGATGTAATCATCCCCACTAGGCAAAGTCAGCCGATAGTTCAGGGTCAGGAAGGAATTGGGCAGCACCGTAAGCTTAGTCATAAGGTAATTGTATCTAGGCCCAGCCCTAGCATGCACTCACCCATTACTGATTGGCCCAAAATGGAGCAGCCTAGGGAGAAACTTCGTAATCTTGGTGCGTCAGCCCTCAGCGATGCTGAGTTACTTGCGATCTTTTTGCGGGTTGGCTTCAAAGGGAAAACTGCAGTGGCCTTAGCTGAAGACCTTATTCACCATTTTGGTAACTTGCCACGCCTACTATCCTCCTCTGCAGAGGAGTTAACCCAGATTCACGGTATGGGTATTTCCAAATGGTCACAAATTCAGGCGGCCTATGAGCTCGTCAAGCGCAGCCTTGAGGAAACCCTCTCCCAAAACTCTGTTTTCTCATCGCCAGGCTATGTCAGGGAGTTCTTGCAAGCCCGATTTGGGCGCCTGCCACACGAAGTCTTCCTTTGTTTATACCTCGACTCACGTCTGCATCTAATCGAGTGCCAGGAGCTCTTTAGGGGCTCTCTGACTCACACTGCTGTATACCCCCGAGAAATCCTCAAGGAGGCTCTGGCTAGGAATGCCAGCGCCCTCATCGTGGCCCATAACCATCCCAGCGGAAACCCAGAACCCAGTCCCGCCGATCAAGAATTAACCAAATTGCTAGCCAAAGCCTTGCGATTAGTGGATATTCCGCTCTTAGATCACTGTATTGTCAGTGACAGCGGTTTTTTCTCATTTTCAGATGCAGGTCTTATGAAAAATGACTTTAAATAGAAGTGATTACTAACTTAATAGCAATTTTTAACCAATACTCGAGGCTGAAACACCTCACCCCTAAAACTAAAGTCAATTAGGGGTAGATGAAAGTGCCCGGAGACTGATACAATCTTCTTTTTTCGCAATTAATGGAGTTATGTCATGGCAAAAGTTTGCCAAGTCACTGGGAAGAAGCCGATGGTTGGCAACAATGTATCCCATGCAAACAATAAAACGAAGCGTCGCTTTTTGCCGAATTTGCAAAATCGCCGTTTCTGGGTTGAATCTGAAAACCGTTGGATTAGCTTGCGCTTAACCAATGCTGGTTTGCGCGTTATCGACAAAAACGGCATCGATGCTGTGTTGTCTGATCTCCGTGCTCGTGGCGAAATTTAAGGAGCGCACAAATGGCTAAAGGCGGCAGAGAAAAAATCAAATTAGAGTCATCAGCTGGTACTGGTCACTTCTATACAACTTCAAAAAACAAGCGTACAAAGCCTGAGAAAATGGAGATCATGAAATTCGATCCAACCATTCGCAAGCACGTTGCTTACAAAGAAACAAAGCTCAAATAATTTATTGACTCGATATTTATTTACAGCAAATAAAAAACCCGCTACACCAGCGGGTTTTTTATTGTCTTGATTTTTACCAAGATCAAAGTTAAATCATCCTTTAAGCGTATCGACGTAATCTTAAAGAGAAGTCACGCAGACTCGATAAACCACTTTCTTCTGCACGCTGACACCAAGCATGTAACTGAGAAACCAATTGATCGCCTGTGGCATTAGAACGACCCCAGATTGCCTGCAAATCACGACGCATCTCGATCATCTTGCGCAGTTGCGCATTGCTGGCCATCAACTCCTCTAGCTTGATTTTTTCTTCTGCAGTCAAACGTGATTCATCTTTGACTAACCAAGCGCGCACATCTTTTAAATGAGCTGCTAACACCTGCATATGTTGAGCCTCATTGCTAAAGAAGGCGCTCAGAGTCTTGCTATAGCGGGCCATGATTTCATAACGGTTTGCGATGATAGCTTCTAGCGTGCCTTGATCGGCAGGACGTAAGTCACTCAATACTGGCTTAGGAGAAGTCTTCTTCACCTTGGCCAAGCCCACAGCACTCAACATCTGAATGTACATCCAGCCAATATCAAACTCGTACCACTTGCTAGAGAGCTTAGCGCTTGTAGCAAAGGTGTGGTGGTTGTTATGCAACTCTTCGCCACCGATCAAAATACCCCAAGGCAAAATATTTCTTGAGGCATCTTCGCAGTCGTAATTACGATAACCCCAGTAGTGACCAATGCCATTAATAATTCCAGCGGCAGTAATTGGAATCCACAGCATTTGTACTGCCCATACGGTTAAACCAATTGCGCCAAACAAAATGACGTCGATGATCAACATCAAGGCCACACCTTGCCAAGAAAACTTCGAATAGATGTTGTGCTCGAGCCAATCATCTGGCGTGCCATGGCCAAACTTATCTAAAGTCTCTTGATTGTGTGACTCTTTTTTATACAACTCAGCACCACGAGAAAGCACAGTATTAATACCCAGAACTTGCGGGCTATGCGGATCATCTTCAGTCTCACACTTAGCATGGTGTTTGCGATGAATGGCCGCCCACTCTTTGGTAACCATGCCCGTTGTTAGCCATAGCCAAAAACGGAAAAAATGTGACATGATGGGGTGCAATTCCAAAGCTCGGTGCGCCTGGCAACGATGCAAAAAAATGGTGACGCTAGCAATAGTGATGTGAGTGGCTAGCAAAGTAAAAATAAGGATCTGCCACCATGCCCAATTTAAATAGCCATGGGATAGCCAATTAAGGAATAAATCAAAATTAGAAGCTGTGTTCAAAAGGGTTTCCCTGAAGGAGATCTAAACCCTTATTTTAATTCTTTAGCAACCTTCTTGACTTTGATCTTGATCTCTTTTTCCCCATCTTTAGCTTTGCCCTGATCACTCATCTCTACGGGAGCAAGAGCCTTCTTTTGGAAAACAGCACCAAAGAAGCCATCCGTACCATGAATATGTGGCCATAACTGCCACCAAGGATTATCTGGAGTGCAGCCTAAAGGAATTTTATCCTTAGGAAACAAAGGTTTAAGAACCTCAGCAGCTGGAACAACCTCAAAATTTGGATGCTTTGCTAAAAAATCCTCTGCAATTTGCTGGTTTTCTTGGGGTAATAGGCTGCAGGTGGCATAAACCAAGCGTCCGCCAGGCTTTAGCAAGCGACTTGCAGATGCCAAAATATTCATCTGCTTTTGATTGAGCTCCAGAACGCCTTCTGGGGTTTGGCGCCATTTGAGATCAGGATTGCGGCGCAAAGTACCCATCCCGCTACAAGGGGCATCCACTAAAACGCGATCGATCTTACCGGCCAAGCGTTTAATCTTGGTGTCATTCTCACTATCAATCCAAACAGGATGAACGTTAGAGAGGCCGCTACGGGCTTGCCGTGGCTTTAAATTGGCCAAACGACGCTCCGATGTATCCAATGCATACAAACGCCCTGTGGATCGCATGATTGCGCCAATTGCTAAAGTCTTGCCGCCGGCACCTGCACAAAAATCTACCACCATCTCACCGCGTTTAGGTGCAAGTAAGTAAGCCAACAACTGACTACCTTCATCTTGAACTTCAAACATCCCCGCTTTAAAGCCAATGGTATTTTGTAAAGCAGGCTTACCCATGATGCGAACACCATCAGGAGCGTAAGGAGTTGGAATGGCTTGATAGCGACCACCAAGGGCATTCATCTCGGTAAGCAATTGCTCACGAGTCGTCTTCATCGTATTGGCACGTAAATCTAAAAGGGCTGGATGCATGAGTGATTTAGCCAGTGCTTCACGTGACTCTTCACCGGGATATTTTCCAAATGCCTCCCACAACCATTCGGGCAAATTATTGCGAACTAATGGATTGAGGGCGCTAGGGTCAACCGTTGCAAAACGTTGTAACCATTCATACTCACCGGTCTTCAACACGTGCGCCAAATCGGCAATTGCACTCTCTGCACGATTAGCAGAACCTAAACCACCCTCAGACAAAGCAGACAGCAAGCCTAACAGGGCTAATCGTCTAGCTTGGGATCCCTCGCCGCTTGAGGCAAATTGTGAGAACTCATTTTTACGACGTAGGATGGCAAAAGCACTCTCAGCAATCAAGGCGCGATCACGATTTCCTAACTGCGGTTCTGAGCGGAAATACCGACTCACCACACGATCAGCAGGCTGCTCAAAGTTGAGTAACTCTGGAATTAAACGCTCTAAATGAATGGCATGCTGAGGCAAAGCCTTGGCATTTGAAAAGTTTTTCTGACCTTCAAGGGCAATAATGTTGCCACTCGCATTGCGACGCTCTGGGCGACGCAATGGATCTTTTGATTTAGCGGCATAACTTTTTTGTGGGCCCAAGCGGGATCCAGATTTTGATCCGGGGCTAGCTCCGCGTGATGAACGTTCTTTACTCATAATTTTATTAATTGCGACTCCGGTGGTTGAACCTGAACTTGATTACCTTCTATTCGCAATCGTCCATCTAGGAACCATTTTACGGCCCGCGGATAAATCTGATGCTCAGCTGCTAAAACTCGCGCTGCCAAGCTATCAGCATCATCACCTGGAAGTACCGGAACTGAGGCCTGGCAGATGATGGGGCCCTCATCGACACCCTCAGTAACAAAATGCACACTGGCACCATGTTCGCCCACTCCAGCCTCCAAAGCGCGCTCATGGGTATGTAAACCTGGGAAGGCAGGGAGCAAGGCGGGGTGAATATTCATCAGGCGACCCTCAAAATGACGGATAAAGCCTGGGGTCAGAATTCTCATAAAACCCGCTAATACCACTAAATCTGCCCCTAGTTCATCGATTTTCGCGATGAGAGCAGCATCAAACGACTCACGCGAAGCATGCTCTCGGTGCTCAATGCTAAAGGCTGGAATACCCTGAGAACGAGCAAAATCAAGGCCCTTAGCTGCAGAGTGGTTGGCAATAACCCCGGCAAAAGTGACCGGCCACCGCTCTTTTTGAGCTGTTTTGACGATGGCCTCGAAATTAGATCCGCGGCCTGAGATTAAGGTGACGATAGATGGCATGCCCACAATATAATTGATGGTTACCCCGAAAGCGACCCTGAAAGTGATTTAGTGAACGTATTCCGTGGCCCTACCCAGTTTTCTGCAGGACCAGCTTGTGCCTTAACCATCGGTAATTTCGATGGCGTGCACAGGGGTCATCTCGCCCTACTGAAACAACTTAAAGATGGCGCCCAAGAACGTGGCTTGGTTAGCTGCTTAATGACTTTCGAACCGCACCCCAAGGAATTCTTTTCTCCAGAGCAAGCTCCCCCGCGCATTTTAAATTTACGCGATAAGCTAGCTGCATTTGCCGACATCGGCATTGATCGTGTAGTGGTGGAGCATTTCAACAGTGCATTTGCTCGCCTCACTCCTGAAGAATTTGTTTCTGAAATCATTGTCAAACAGCTTAATGCTAAATGGATTTTGATCGGGGATGATTTTTGCTATGGAGCAAAACGCGCTGGTAACTTTGAAAGTCTTAAAGCAGCTGGCGAACAATTTGGTTTTGAAGTCTCTAGTATTCTCACCGTACAAGAAGATGGTGAAAGAATTTCTAGCTCAGCACTACGTAATGCTTTGGCCAATGGCAATATGGATCAAGCCAGAAAACTATTAGGTCGCCCTTATGGTATCTCTGGGCATGTTATTCATGGACAAAAATTGGGACGCACACTAGGCTTTCCAACACTCAATCTTGCAGTTGCCAATCACCTACATCACCGCAAGCCCGCTTGCTCTGGCATATTTACTGCACAAGTCTTGGGGCTTGAAGACAAGCCACTCCCTGCTGTTGCCAGTCTCGGCGTAAGACCAACGGTAGAAGATGAGGGTCGCGTATTACTTGAGACCCATATCTTTGATTACAACGGTGATGTCTACGGAAAAATTATTACCGTAGAGCTCTTAGAAAAAATTCGTGATGAGGCAAAGTACGCTGATCTCGATACCCTTACCAAAGCGATTGCATCTGATGCAGCGCATGCCAGAAATTATTTCCAGAAAAAAACTTATGTCTGAAAAAGAAAACTCTTATCCCGTCAATCTTCTAGAAACATCATTTCCGATGCGGGGAGATTTGCCGAAACGTGAGCCACAATGGGTTGCACAGTGGCAGAAAAATAAACTCTACGAAAAGATTCGTGCAGCGCATGCTAATCAGCCAAAATTTATTTTGCATGATGGCCCTCCCTATGCAAACGGTGACATTCACATTGGTCATGCCGTAAATAAGATCCTGAAGGATATGATCGTGAAGTCCCGCTGGCTGATGGGCTTTGACTCTGTATACGTCCCAGGTTGGGATTGCCACGGTATGCCAATTGAGATTCAGATCGAAAAAGAATTTGGCAAAAATTTACCGACTGCTGAAGTCCAATCAAAAGCACGTGCCTACGCCAAGGTACAAGTAGATAAGCAGAAGAAAGACTTTGAGCGCTTAGGCGTCTTAGGTGATTGGAATAACCCTTATCTCACCATGAATTTCCGCAATGAAGCCGATGAGATTCGTGCGCTTGGGAAAATCTGGGAAAAAGCTTATGTTTTCCGTGGTCTAAAGCCAGTGAACTGGTGCTTCGATTGCGGCTCCGCATTGGCTGAAGCTGAAGTGGAATACCAAGATAAGATTGATCCAACCGTAGACGTTGGCTTTGCTTTTGATGATGCACAGCGTCCTCAGCTAGCAAAAGCATTTGGTCTGACTGAAATTCCAACTAAGCCTGGAATGATCGTGATCTGGACAACAACACCTTGGACCATTCCTTCAAACCAAGCACTCAATGTTCATCCTGAACTTACCTATGCTTTGGTCGATACTGGTGACAAGTTACTCATCCTGGCAGAGGATCGAGTGGAATCTTGTTTGCAGGACTTCGGTCTTGAAGGAAAAGTGGTTGCCACTTGCCTGGGTAGTCAGTTAGCCAATATTTCTTTCTGGCATCCGCTTGCTCCATTACATGAAGGCTATAAGCGACTTTCACCAATCTATCCTGCTGAATATGTCACGCTCGACACAGGCACTGGTGTAGTGCACTCCGCACCGGCTTATGGAGAAGAAGACTTTAAGTCTTGCAAAGCAAACAAACTCGCAGATAAAGATATCTTGAATCCAGTCATGGGTAATGGTGTCTACGCTTCTTGGTTGCCACTCTTTGCCAATGAATATATCTGGAAAGCCAATCCGAAGATTGTAGAGGCCATGCGTGAGGCGGGAAGCCTCTTGCGAGATAAGACCTATACCCACTCTTATATGCACTGCTGGCGTCACAAATCTCCGATTATTTATCGCGCCACTTCACAGTGGTTTGCGAGTATGGATAAGAAACCTTCTGATGGCAATACAAGTTTGCGAGAGACTGCATTAGCAGGTATTGATAACACCGATTTCTTCCCAGCTTGGGGTAAACAACGACTGAGTAGTATGATTGCCAACCGTCCAGATTGGACTTTGTCACGTCAGCGCCAGTGGGGCGTCCCAATGGCTTTCTTTGTTCATAAAGAAAGTGGAGAGCCCCATCCACGTACAGTGGAGTTGCTTGAAGAAATTGCCAAGCGCGTTGAAAAAGAAGGTATTGAAGCTTGGCAAAAACTAGAAGCGTCTGAAATGCTTGGCGAAGAAGCGGCTCAATATGAGAAGAATCGTGACACTCTAGACGTCTGGTTTGACTCTGGCACCACGCATTGGCACGTCATTCGTGGCTCACACCGTGATGAGCTCTATCGCCCTGAAGCCGAAAGCGCTGATGGTCGTTTAGCTGATTTATATCTTGAGGGTTCAGACCAACACCGCGGTTGGTTCCACTCATCTCTGCTTACTGGCGCAATGCTCGATGGCAAGCCACCATACAAAGCACTCCTAACGCATGGCTTTACCGTCGATGGTCAAGGCCGCAAGATGAGCAAGTCTGTGGGTAACGTCATAGCTCCTCAACAGGTTGCCGACAAGCTGGGCGCGGAGATTATTCGTTTGTGGGTAGCGTCTACCGATTATTCCGGTGAGATGACCATTTCCGATGAGATTCTGAAACGGGTAGTGGAAAGCTATCGTCGTATTCGCAATACTTTGCGTTTCTTGCTGGCTAACCTCTCCGACTTTGATCCATCAAAGCACAGCATGCCTGCAAGCGAGTGGCTTGAGATTGATCGCTATGCTGTTGCTCTCGCCAATCAATTACAAAATGAAGTTCAGGCTCACTACAAGGCTTATGAGTTCCAGCCTGCTGTAGTGCGCATGCTGACTTTCTGCTCGGAAGATTTGGGTGGCTTCTACTTAGATATTCTGAAAGACCGTCTCTATACCAGCGCACCAGATTCAAAAGAGCGTCGTGCGGCGCAGAATGCCCTCTTTCATATCACCCGCAATCTACTCAAGTGGCTCGCCCCATTTCTCTCCTTTACAGCTGAGGAAGCCTGGTTATCATTCCCGCATGGTTCAGATGAAAAAACCAAGGAGTCCATCTTCATGGAAGAGTTTGGCACTTTTCCAGAAATCACTCAAGCTACCGAACTTCTTGCTAAGTGGAGCCGTATTCGTGAAATTCGCTCCGAAGTAACTAAAGCAATTGAAATTGAACGTGAAGCAGGTAATGTTGGTTCATCGCTACAGGCAGAGCTCACCATCAAAGTAGGTGATATCGATTTTGCAATTTTGCATTCTCTTGAAGATGACTTACGCTTTGTGACCATTACGTCTAGTGCCAACATTGAATTGAGTAATGGTGGCCTCGAAGTCCTGGTGAGAGGTAGTCAATATAAAAAGTGTGGGCGCTGCTGGCATCACACCGCCGATGTTGGCGCTAATGCCGAGCACCCAGAATTGTGTAGTCGTTGTATCAGCAATCTTTTTGGAAGTGGTGAATCCCGTCTTTTCGCATAAACAAAATAGCGAAAAGATTGTCAATACATCATGAAAAAAAATCTCTCCTTTCTCCGTTACCTAGTGATTGCAATTGTTACGCTTTTGCTAGACCAGCTGAGCAAATGGTCTGCCTTGAGTAATTTGCAGTTAGGCGTACCCGAACCTGTTTTACCATTTATGAACTGGTTGTT
Organism: Polynucleobacter sp. UK-Mo-2m-Kol15; assembly: GCF_018881505.1. GTDB lineage: Bacteria > Pseudomonadota > Gammaproteobacteria > Burkholderiales > Burkholderiaceae > Polynucleobacter. The sequence continues at coordinate 2,091,249 of NZ_JACVQC010000001.1, forward strand.
ACTGTTTAACCCAGGGGCAGCGTTTTCATTTTTAGCGCAGAGCTCTGGTTGGCAGCGCTGGTTCTTCACAGTCCTTGGCCTAGCGGCTTCTGTTTATATTCTTTGGCTATTACGCAAGAGCCTTGATGACAAAATGCTCTGCTGGGCTCTCAGCCTCATTCTGGGTGGCGCACTAGGCAATGTCCTAGATCGCATCATGTATGGCGCTGTAGTGGACTTTATTGACCTGCACTACGCCAATTGGCATTGGCCAGCATTTAATATTGCTGATAGTGCCATTTGCATTGGGGCGACCCTCATTATTTGGGGTGAATTACGCAAGTCATTTGGCAAAACCCCCCATTCCCTTTAAGCTGGCGCCATGCAATCACTTTTAAATAAGAAAATCGTTCTCGGCATTTCTGGGGGCATTGCGGCCTATAAGTCTGCCGAGCTAGCGCGCCAGTTGATACAAGAGGGTGCTAGTGTCCAAGTAGTAATGACGCAAGCTGCCCAGCAATTTGTGACGCCCGTCACCATGCAAGCACTCACAGGCAATCCGGTTTACACCAGTCAATGGGATAGCAGCATTGCCAATAACATGGCACATATTGAGCTTTCAAGAGCTGCTGATGCGATTTTGATTGCGCCAGCAAGTGCAGATCTGATGGCTAAACTATCTCTTGGCCTGGCTGATGATTTACTGACCACGCTTTGCCTGGCGAGAGATTGCCCCTTACTACTTGCTCCCGCCATGAACAAACAAATGTGGGAGCATGATGCTACCCAAAGAAGTGCTGAACGACTAATTAAAGACAATGTCACATTACTCGGCCCTGCAAGTGGCTTTCAGGCGTGTGGCGAAGTGGGCTTTGGTCGCATGCTCGAACCCGCAGAAATTACCGAGCAATTAATTGCCTTCTTCCAAAAGAAACCCTTGTTAGGCAAGAGAGTTTTAATTACTGCCGGGCCTACCTTTGAAGCAATCGATCCCGTACGTGGCATTACCAATCGTAGCTCTGGCAAGATGGGTTTTGCAATCGCGCGCGCTGCTGTAGAGGCTGGTGCGGAAGTTCACCTGATAGCCGGTCCTTGCGAGCTAGATACACCACTGGCTGCGACTGGAAAAATTACGCGCACGAATGTAGTTAGCGCTAAAGAAATGCACGCAGCCACAATACAATCTGCAAACTGCGATATTTTCTTTGCGGTAGCCGCTGTTGCAGACTGGGGAGTTGCCAAGCCAGCTAAAGAAAAAATGAAGCGCCAGGGGAAACTGGCTCCAACTCTAGAGTTCATAGCCAACCCAGATATCCTGGCTGATGTCGCGAAAATAGTCAAAATAAAAAACGGTAAGTCATATCCTTACTGCGTTGGTTTTGCAGCTGAATCTACGGACCTTCAAAAGCATGCAGAAGAAAAGCGTAAACGCAAAGGTATTCCGATGATCATCGGCAACATTGGTCCAGATACCTTTGGTAGCGATCTCAACCAGCTACTCATCGTCGATGAAAGCGGTAGTAAAAAAATTGCTAAAGCTGAAAAGCTTCAGCTTGCACGTCAACTCATTCAATTAGTTGCCAAAAAAATATAAAACTCAAAACCAGTTTTAGGAAACTCCATGCAAGAACTTCAAGTCAAAATTCTCGATGAACGTATGCGCGACCAATTACCTGCATATGGAACTCCTGGTAGTGCTGGACTAGATCTTCGCGCCTGTATTGATGAAACCATTGAGATTGCCCCGGGACACACAGTCCTTATCCCAACGGGTTTAGCAATTTACGTGGAAGACCCACGCTATGCGGCATTCATCCTACCGCGCTCAGGCCTAGGCCATAAGCATGGCATCGTTCTCGGCAATTTAGTGGGATTGATTGATTCGGATTACCAGGGTCAACTCATGGTGAGCACTTGGAACCGCGGTTCTTCAGCATTCAAGCTAGAGCCGATGGAGCGCTTAGCTCAATTAGTGGTGATGCCAGTGCAACAAGTGGAGCTCAAGGTGGTTGAGGAATTCACGGAGAGTAGTCGTGGCGCTGGTGGGTTTGGAAGTACAGGACGCAGCTGATTTAATCCGAATAGTATTACCCAATAAAAAACCACCCGAAGGTGGTTTTTTATTTTCTGTCAAATTTCCTCAACCGGAGCCACATCAGCCTTAGGCCGCTTGCCAGGAACTACTGGGGCATCAAACTGAAGCTGAACCTTGCCATCTGTATCGATGTCAACCGCGACATGACCGCCCTGCGCCAATTTACCGAAAAGTAGCTCGTCAGCCAAGGCTTTACGTACCGTATCTTGAATAATGCGTTGCATTGGTCTTGCACCCATAAGTGGGTCAAAACCATGCTTAGCCAGATGCGCACGCAATGCTGGACTAAAGGTTGCATCCACTTTCTTCTCATGCAATTGCTCTTCTAACTGCATTAAGAATTTGTCAACAACACGCATGATGATGGTCTCATCAAGCGCCTTGAAGGAAACAATCGCATCTAAACGATTGCGGAACTCTGGCGTAAAGAACTTCTTAATATCTGCCATTTCATCGCCAGACTCACGAGCATTGGTAAAGCCGATGGTGGACTTCTGCATTGCTTCTGCACCAGCATTGGTTGTCATAATGATGATGACGTTGCGGAAATCAGTCTTTCGCCCATTGTTGTCAGTGAGGGTTCCGTGATCCATTACCTGCAAGAGAATATTGAAAATATCCGGATGGGCTTTCTCAACCTCATCAAGCAAGAGAACGCAATGCGGCTTCTTATTTACGGCTTCAGTTAGCAAGCCACCTTGATCAAAGCCTACATATCCTGGGGGTGCGCCAATCAAACGGCTGACCGCATGGCGCTCCATGTACTCCGACATATCAAAACGTAGGAGCTCGATACCTAAAATATAAGCCAGCTGCTTGGCAACTTCAGTCTTGCCAACCCCAGTTGGGCCAGAGAATAAGAATGAGCCAATCGGTCTATCGATCTTACCAAGACCAGCCCGGGTCATCTTAATAGCACTGGCTAAGGCCTCAATTGCTGGATCTTGGCCAAATACCACGCTCTTAATATCGCGATCTAAAGTTTGTAGCTTGCTGCGATCATCTACAGTTACAGACTGTGGCGGTATCCGAGCAATCTTTGCTACGATCTCCTCAATCTCTGGACGACCAATAGTTTTCTTCTGTTTTGACTTGGGCAGGATCCGTTGTGCCGCACCAGCCTCATCAATCACATCAATTGCTTTATCTGGCAAATGGCGATCATTGATATAACGTGAAGATAGCTCAGCGGCAGCCACTAAAGCAGCGGAAGCGTATTTAACTCCATGGTGCTCTTCAAAGCGAGATTTGAGGCCACGCAAGATTTGCACCGTCTGATCAACGGTTGGCTCAACCACATCTACCTTCTGGAATCGACGTGACAATGCGGCATCTTTCTCGAAAATGCCACGGTACTCAGTGAAGGTTGTTGCACCGATACACTTAAGCTGGCCATTCGATAGGGCAGGCTTTAACAAATTGCTTGCATCCAATGTACCGCCAGATGCAGCACCGGCACCGATTAAGGTATGAATCTCATCGATAAATAAAACACCATGGGCGCTATCTTTTAAAGACTTCAGAACACTCTTCAAGCGCTGCTCAAAATCGCCACGGTATTTAGTGCCCGCTAATAAGGCACCCATATCTAATGAATAGACTGTGGCATCAGCCAAGATCTCAGGCACATCGCCCTTCACAATTCTCCAAGCCAGACCTTCGGCAATCGCAGTCTTACCAACACCAGCCTCACCTACTAATAGCGGATTGTTTTTGCGACGACGGCACAGCACCTGAATCACGCGCTCAACTTCGCTATCTCGACCAATCAGCGGATCAATCTTGCCCTGCTTAGCTAGAACATTGAGATTTTGGGTGTACTGCTCCAACGGACTCTCTTTGCCGCCGGAGCTTGCATCTTCCGTCTCCTGAGTAGATTCAGCAGGCTTGACTGGTTCAGCTTGATCTTTGCGTACACCATGGCTAATAAAGTTCACCACATCTAGACGAGTAACGCCCTGCTGCTGCAAGAAGTAGACCGCATGTGAATCTTTTTCGCCAAAGATGGCTACGAGCACATTGGCTCCGGTAACCTCTTTCTTCCCATTTGAAGTGGATTGCACGTGCATGATGGCGCGTTGAATTACCCGCTGAAAACCTAAAGTTGGCTGCGTATCAACCTCATCGTTACCCGGAACAACTGGTGTGTTGTCATTAATAAAATTCTTAAGCTGAGAACGGAGCTCAGCAATATTGACAGCACAGGCTTTTAAAACCTCAACTGAGGTTGCATTGTCCAACAAGGCAGCAAGCAAATGCTCTACTGTAATAAATTCATGTCTTGAAGCTCGCGCATCAACAAACGCCATATGCAAACTGACTTCTAGTTCCTGGGCAATCATGCTTCCTCCATAGTGCACTGTAGTGGGTGACCCGCTTCGCGGGATAGCTCGATAACTTGATGCACTTTTGTTGCCGCAACATCTCGCGTGAATACACCGCAAATGCCTTTGCCAACTAAATGAACCTGCAACATAATCCGTGTAGCCGTCTCATGATCCTTATTAAAATACTCCTGAATTACCATCACCACAAATTCCATTGGCGTGTAATCGTCATTCAATAGTAAAACTTTATACATCGAAGGCGCCTTTAGCTTCTCGGCCTGCTTTTCGAGAAGAATGGTGTCCTCAATGTGAGGGTTGTTTGGATTACCAACCGTGGGGTTTTTCGTTGTACGACTCATGTGAAACATTCTAAACACAGATGTAAAAAATTAGGATTTGAGGGCTTTGTTGCAAAAAAACCATCAAGAAAGGGCCTTAAACACTATATTGGGGCATTTTTCGATAAAAAAAGGGGGGGGTAATCGTAACTATATTTAGCCACCCCCTTGACACCCCACCATAAAGGGCAAACAATCAGGGGGTAGGCTTCATTTGAAGTCCTATTTAGGCGTGTTGTAGAGCGAGACTGATTAAAAAGTATTCACCCTCATCACGGTTGTTTTAAGTTTATGTAATGGAGTTCGCATGGCGACCGGAATTGTTAAGTGGTTCAATGATGCAAAAGGTTTTGGCTTTATCAAACCTGATGATGGTGAAGAAGAGTTGTTTGCGCATTTCAGCGCAATCACAATGCCTGGGTTTAAAACACTCAAGGAAAACCAAAAGGTAACGTTTGACATTACCCAAGGTCCTAAGGGCAAACAAGCTACTAATATCCAAGCAGCTTAATCTGCTTTAGATCATTATTAAAAACTCAGGACTTGTTCCTGGGTTTTTTTTCGTCCATATTTTCTAGCTTAGCTGACCCTACCTTAGAATTACCTCACCTACACCCATCAGACAAAACATCATGTGTTTACTCAAGCTCAAGCAATGCATTTTTTCACTCGCGGCAATCGCTTGCATCCTCTCAACTTCTGCACATGCTCAACAGAACATTGGCCTACCTACAATTGAACTCAAGGCTGGAATCTATCGCATTCAGGCAGAGTTAGCTGACACCCCTAAAGCACGTGAAGTTGGGCTCATGAATCGCATCAGCATGCCCACCAATTCCGGCATGCTCTTTATCTTTGAGCAAAAAGCTGGTCATTGCTTCTGGATGAACAATACGAAGATTCCCCTATCGATTGCCTTCATTGCTGATGACGGCAAGATTGTGAATATCGAAGAGATGCAAGCGGAAACTACTAACAACCACTGCCCTAAAGCAGCTGTTCGTTATGCGCTTGAGATGAATAAACAGTGGTTCTCCGAGAGAGTCATCTTACCCGGCACCGTTATTCAAGGGCTACCTAAAAAATAAGAGGGTGATCGTAGCTATAAAACAAAAAACGCAGACCTCGGTCTGCGTTTTCTTTTGGGCGAAATAGAAATGATCGCCTTGCTCACCAAATCACTTACTCAAAATGGCATACGTAATGCACTGGAGACTCGGCACGAATGATGAAATAACCACCTTTTTCTACTTCCCAGCTTTGACCCGCCTTGAACTCGACTTCTGGGGCGCCGTTAATGCTGACAAAAGCATTACCATCGATGACTTCCATGATTTCTTTGGTACTGAGATCAAAACGTAAGGTGCTTGGTAGTACAACGCCGACCGACTTACGATTACCATTTGGCAAGGTCACGGTATGGGACACGCACTTACCATCAAAAAATACATTGGCTTTTTTTCCTACAGAAACTTGATCAAATTGCATCTTTATTCCTTCTAATCTGAGTTACTAGCTAGTTGTTTGTCTTAATTACTTGGCGCGCTTACGTCTTGCGATTTCAGCAATCCGCATGCGTAAGGCATTGAGCTTAATGAATCCCCCAGCATCAGCCTGGTTATAAGCGCCGCCATCATCATCAAAGGTGGCGATAGTTTGGTCAAACAAAGTATTTATTGAGTCACGTGAAATTACAGAGACAGATCCTTTGTAGAGCTTCAAGCGCACAACACCATTGACCATCTTTTGAGTATGATCAATTAAGGTTTGCAAGGCAAGACGCTCTGGAGCCCACCATAAACCGTTGTAGATCAAGCTAGCGTAACGTGGCATCAAGTCGTCTTTGAGGTGAGCCACTTCGCGATCCAAGGTAATGCTCTCGATACCGCGATGTGCTTTTAACAAGATAGTGCCGCCAGGAGTTTCGTAGCAGCCACGGCTCTTCATACCAACAAAGCGGTTCTCCACTAAGTCCAGACGGCCAATACCATGCATACCACCGATGCGATTGAGTTCAGCCAACAGCTCATGCGGCTTATAGGCTTTGCCATTAATCGCAACTGGATCACCAGCGCGGAATTCAATTTCGATTACTTCTGGAGCATCCGGCGCTTTTTCAGGGGATATGGTCCAACGCCACATTGACTCTTCTGCTTCAGCATTTGGATTCTCGAGGTGGCGACCTTCGTAACTGATATGCAATAAGTTAGCATCCATAGAATAGGGTGAACCGCCTTGCTTATGCTTCATCTCGACTGGGATGCCATGTTTTTCCGCATAGGCCATCAATTTTTCACGCGAGAGGAGATCCCACTCACGCCATGGAGCAATTACTTTGATTCCTGGCTCGAGTGCATAGTAACCCAATTCAAAACGCACCTGATCATTGCCCTTACCGGTAGCGCCGTGTGATACGGAGTCCGCACCAGTCTGGCGAGCAATTTCAATTTGGCGCTTAGCAATCAGTGGGCGTGCGATGGAAGTGCCTAACAGATACTCGCCTTCGTAAATCGTATTGGCGCGGAACATAGGGAACACAAAGTCGCGAACAAACTCTTCACGCAAGTCGTCGATGAATATATTTTCGGGTTTGATGCCAAACTGCAGCGCTTTGGCGCGAGCCGGCTCCAACTCTTCACCCTGACCTAAATCAGCAGTGAAGGTAACAATCTCACATTGATAGGTATCTTGAAGCCACTTTAAGATTACGCTAGTGTCAAGACCACCGGAATAAGCTAGAACTACTTTTTTAATATCAGACATGATTTTTATTCAATCAAAAAAATTAACCAATAACAACCAAAACAAATTGCTTAAAAATAACTTAATCTAAGCGGCCGCAGAGGAGATACTCCATCAGAGCCTTTTGAACATGCAGACGATTTTCAGCCTCTTCCCAAACAAAACTTTGTGGACCATCAATCACTTCTGCAGAAACTTCTTCACCGCGATGTGCTGGCAAGCAATGCATAAATAAAGCCTCTGGCTTGGCCAAAGACATCAACTCTTCATCGACCTTCCAGTCTTTAAAAGCAGCCATACGAGAGGTATTTTCATCCTCATAGCCCATGCTGGTCCAAACATCAGTGCTGACCAAATCAGCGCCCTTGCAGGCATCTTTTGGATCAGCACATATAGTCAAGTGCTTTGAAGCTTTCTCAGTCAATCTAGAGTCGTCCAACTGATAACCTTCTGGAGCAGAGAAACGAATTTGGAAATCCAAACACTCAGCCGCCTGAATCCAGGTATAGGCCATATTGTTAGCATCACCGACCCAAGCAACTGTTTTACCCTGGATTGGGCCACGTGCCTCTACAAGGGTGAAGATATCAGCTAACACCTGGCAAGGATGGTATTCGTTAGTTAGACCATTAATTACTGGCACACGAGAATTTGCTGCAAAGCGCTCAATAATCTCTTGGCCAAAGGTACGAATCATAATGATGTCGGTCATCCTAGAAATCACCTGTGCAGCATCTTCTACCGGCTCGCCACGACCCAACTGCGTATCTCGGGTGTTTAGGTATACAGCGTGACCGCCAAGCTGGTGTACGCCTGCCTCAAAAGAAAGACGAGTACGAGTCGAATGCTTCTCAAAGATCATTGCTAAGGTGCGATCATGAAGAGGATGCCAAGTCTCGTAACTTTTGAATTTCGTCTTGAGCCAAGCAGAGCGCTTGAGGAGATAGTCATACTCTTCGCGTGTCAGGTCAGCAAACTGCAAGTAATGCTTAACCTGGCCAGGCACTTGAGGCTTTGCCAAAGATGTCATTGTTGAGCTTTCTACTGGAGTTTTAGCTTGCATTTTTTGTTTGAGACATCGAACTGCACGAAAATAGTTCCTAAAGTCATCTTAAGGCCTTCGCAGACTGTTAAGCTAGAGGGCTGAGCAACACTGATTCCTTACAACGATTTCTACGCCAACTTGAACCACAAAAAGCTTTTCATTCAAGGCATTACAACGTCCGGCAAACCTTTTCGCCCTAGTGACTGGGCAGAGCGTCTTTGCGGAGTTATGGCTACTTTTCGCCCACCAGGCGATACTGGTGACCCCCGCTTCACTTACTCGCCTTATGTTAGACCAGTGCTTATTGCAAACGTGAAATGCGTTGTTATTGATACCAGACTAAGAAATCTTGATCCGAGAGCGCTTGACTTTGTCATGAACTTTGCCAAAGACAATTACCTACCAATCGAAGAGGCCTGCGAATTCGAACCGAATTCTCAATCCCAGTCCTAAAAACAAAAACCCGCTCTGATAAGGAGCGGGCTTAGACTCAGATTACTCTAGAGCCTGCCTAAAACTATAAAAACCTTATGCTGCCATTGCCTTAATAGCTGCAGACAAACGTGACTTCTGACGTGATGCAGTATTTTTATGAGCGATCTTTTTATCAGCAATCTTGTCAATTGTTGATTGAGTTGCTGCGAAGATCTTGGCTGCAGCAGCCTTATCGCCAGTTTCAATTGCTTTGCGAACCGCCTTGATGGAGGTACGAAGCTTTGAACGCAAACTGGAGTTGTGTTCATTTTGTTTTACTGCCTGCCGTGCGCGTTTACGCGCTTGTGCGGTATTGGCCATCTCTAAACCTTGCTATATAAAAATTACAAAATACGATTAACTGGAAATCTGCGTGGTTCGCTAAATTCATAAGCTAGCCCACCAAAACCCAAGATTTTACATTAAAGGACTAAAAAAGCCCAGTAGCTTGATAAATAGGGGAAAATTAGCCCATGAATCTGCTTTCTGCTGCTGCTAAGGTCAGCTCCCTCACAATGCTCTCCAGGATCACCGGACTACTCCGGGAGACCCTGATTGCCCGTAGTTTTGGGGCCTCAGAGTGGACCGATGCCTTTAATGTGGCCTTCAGAATCCCCAATTTGCTTCGCAGACTTTTTGCCGAAGGGGCCTTTTCTCAGGCATTTGTCCCGATTTTAGGAGAAATCTCGAGCAAAGAGGATGTAAAACAGTCCCAAATCCTTGTCAATGCCGTAGCTACGCTCTTATTTTGGGCTTTGTTACTCACAGTACTCCTTGGGGTGATTGGCGCCCCCCTGTTGATTTTTGCCATTGCTACGGGCTTTGAGGGTGGCCCAGAATATGAGGCGAGCGTAGTCATGACCCGCATCATGTTCCCCTACATTGGCCTCATTTCGATGGTTTCGCTGTCAGCCGGAATCCTAAATACCTTTGGCCGCTTTGCCATTCCAGCATTTACTCCGGTTTTGCTCAATCTCGCCCTCATCGGCAGCGCTATCTTTTTAGCACCCCATCTTGAGCAACCAATCTATGCCTTGAGCATCGGCGTGCTTTTAGGGGGGGTGCTACAGCTCGCAATTCAGATTCCAGCGTTATCCCGCCTTGGCTTATTGCCTAAGGTAGGCCTTTTACCGAGAGCCATCAAAGCAGCCATCAACAATCCAGATGCTAGACGCGTCATGAAATTAATGGGGCCTGCAGTATTTGCAGTTTCAGTCGCCCAGATTTCTCTCATCATTAATACCAATATTGCCTCTCGTTTACAAACAGGCAGCGTTTCCTGGCTCTCCTATGCTGATCGCCTCATGGAATTTCCAACTGCCCTTTTGGGGGTGGCGCTTGGAACAGTGCTGCTTCCAAGCCTGAGTAAAGCAAATGCAAAAAATGATTTGGTACATGCTGGAGAACTGTTAATTTGGGGATTGCAGCTAACATTTTTATTGGCAGCACCTTGCGCTATCACCCTCTTTATCTTTGGGGAGCCACTGGCGGCAGTTCTATATCACTACGGTAAATTCAATGCCCTAGACGTATTAATGACACAGCGTGCGCTGGCAGCCTATGGTGTTGGACTGATTGGCCTCATTTTGGTAAAAATCTTGGCTCCTGGCTATTACTCGCGGCAAGATATTCGTACGCCAGTAAAGATTGGCTTGCTAGTCCTAGTGGCAACCCAATTAGCTAATTTAGCTTTTGTGCCTTGGCTTGGGCATGCCGGGCTAGCACTCTCCGTTGGCGCTGGAGCCTGCCTAAATGCTGCACTACTGTGGGTGGGCCTGCATCAGCGCGGCGCCCTGCCCAGCGCTGCATGGTTAAAGTATTTAGGGCAACTCTTGCTTGCTTTAATTCCTTTTGCAATGCTCTTGTACTACGCAGCTACAGCGCATGATTGGATTGCACTGCAATCAAGCCCCTGGATTCGCGTTGGATTGCTTGCTGCTTGGCTGGCCGTGGCTGCAGTGGTTTATTTTGTCTCTTTAGGTCTTGTCGGTATCCGCTGGCAAAAATTCTTACGTCATGCAAAATAGCTTTTATGCCAACACAACAACTCGACTATTTCACATCTCTCGTTGCTGAAGACGAACACCTCCCTCTAACTGAGGCGACAGTAGCCGTTGCACAACATGCGTATCCCGATCTCGATGTTCAGGGAGTCCTCGATCAGATTGATCAGTGGGGCAATAAACTCAAGCAGCGCATCACTCCTGATACGCCACCGATTCAGCGTTTGCAATTGCTCAAACATTTCTTTTATAACGAGTTAGGTTTTGGCCCTAACCCGAATGACTTCTACGCGCCCGAAAACTCTTATCTTCACCAGATCATTGAGAATCGCCGTGGTATTCCAATCTCATTGGCAATCTTGATGATGGAACTCGGACAGCAAATTGGTTTAAATATTCGCGGAGTATCCTTTCCAAATCACTTCATGATGCGCATCTCCTTGCAGCAAGGGGAAATTATCATGGACCCTTTAAATGGTGAGTCACTCTCCAAAAATCAATTACAAGAAATGTTGGATCCTTACCTAGATGCCAAAGGTTATCGCGGCGAACTCAGTCTGCCACTCAATATTTTTTTGAGGGTCTCTAGCTCTCGAGAAATTCTCTCGCGCTTTATGAGAAATCTCAAAATGATTTATTCGGAAGATGAACGTTGGGAGCGTCTTTTGGGAATTCAGGAACGTTTAGTGATTTTGCTGCCAGATTCATCCGAAGAGGTTCGTGACCGTGGCTTGATCTTTGCGCAACTAGAGTATGTACGCCCTGCAATAGCTGATCTTCATCACTACTTAAGCGAGATGCCTGGCGCAGAAGATGCGGCAGATATTCGTGAACATATAGCTACTCTAGAGGGTCAAACTAAGCTTCATTAAGCGAAGATTTTGCAATCTCCGCAAAGATTGCGAGATTTCATTCTTATAATGAGATATGCAAACTGAACCTCACATTCAGCCTTCGCATTTACCTCATAAGCCACCCATACTCTGTATTGTTGGCCCCACAGGCGCAGGCAAAACCCATCTCGCGATGGCATTGGCAGACCATGCTCAATCTTTAGGCCAAACCATTGAATTAATCAGTATGGACTCGGCTTTGGTATATCGCGGATTAGATATTGGTAGCGCCAAACCAACTCAGGCTGAACAGGCTGCCGTTCAGCATCACCTGATTAATATCTTAGAGCCTACTGAATCCTATTCGGCGGCGCGCTTTGCAAATGATGCCAAAAGACTAAGTGAAGAAATTCGTCATCGCGGAAATATTCCCGTTGTAGTGGGGGGCACGATGCTGTACTGGCGGGCCTGGGCATATGGCCTTTCATCCCTACCGCCAGCAGACCCAGAGATCCGCGCCCGTCTCGATGAGCAAGGTAAGGCGATTGGCTGGCCTGCGATGCACGCTGGTTTAGCCAAAGTTGACCCCATCACTGCTGCGCGTTTACAGCCCAACGATTCTCAACGAGTACAACGTGCTTTAGAGGTTTATGAAATTACGGGAAAGCCGATGTCAGAGCTACTGGCAGATTCACCAAGCGAAGATGGTAGAGAAGGTTCAGCCATTCCAGAGTGGATTGACCTGATCTCACTGGAGCCCAGCGATCGCTTACGCTTGCATCAAAACTTAGAAAAACGCTTTGATGAAATGCTTGCGGGAGGATTGTTAGAAGAGGTTGAGCTACTGAGAAAAAATTCGGATCTGCATGGTGACCTTCCAGCAATTCGCTCCGTTGGCTATCGACAAGTCTGGGAGTATTTATCAGGAGAAGTAGATCAAACTGAAATGCGCTCCAAGGCTCTGGCAGCTACTCGGCAACTTGGTAAAAGACAATTGACTTGGTTGCGCGCAATCGCAGGAAGAAAAATATATGACCCCTTCAATCCAAATGAGTTGCAGGCAGCGCTAGACTACTGCAAACAAAGCCTCAGTAGATAGATTTTTACTGAAATCAAATAACGATTGTTTGCGGCGCTCCAGTAGGACGCTCTACAACCTCACCAACAGTCCAAGCATGCAAACCTTCAGCTTTCAGAGACTGGATTGCGGTATCAGCTTGCTCAGCAGACACAATTACCACCATGCCAATACCGCAGTTAAATACGCGTACCATTTCTGCATCGGCTACGCCACCCTTCATCTGTAACCAGCGGAAGAGTTCTGGCATTTTCCAGCTATCACGATGGAGAACAGCTTGAATATTTTCTGGAAGCACACGTGGCACGTTATCCACTAAACCGCCACCAGTGATGTGAGCCATACCCTTCACATTAATTTCGTTAATAAGCTTAAGTAGTGGCTTCACGTAAATTTGTGTAGGCGCCATCACGACATCACCCAAAGGACGACCACCCAAATCATCGGTCGGCTTGGCGCCAGCGCGATCAATAATTTTACGAACCAATGAATAGCCATTTGAATGTGCGCCACTTGAGGCAATTGCTAAGACCACATCTCCAGGAGCAATTGTTGCGCCAGTAATGATTTTGGATTTTTCAACTGCGCCAACTGCAAAACCAGCCAAGTCATATTCACCCGGAGGATACATACCGGGCATCTCAGCAGTTTCACCGCCAATCAGTGCGCAACCAGATAGCTCACAACCCTTAGCGATGCCACCAACTACAGTTGCTGCAGTATCTACAGTAAGCTTGCCGCAAGCGAAGTAATCCAAGAAAAAGAGGGGTTCGGCACCCTGGACCAAAATGTCATTCACGCTCATCGCAACTAAATCCTGACCGATCGTATCGTGACGATTCCACTCAAAGGCTAATCTAAGCTTTGTGCCAACACCATCGGTGCCGGATACCAATACGGGCTCTTTGTAACGTTTTGGCACCTCAAACAAGGCTCCAAAGCCACCAATTCCCGCCAGAACGCCTTCTCGCATAGTTTTTTTGGCCATGGGCTTAATACGATCTACCAAATCATCCCCAGCGTCGATATCGACACCAGCATCACGGTAGGAAAGGCCTTTTGAGGGGGAATTAGTAGATGAGTTCATGGCAGAGATAGAAGATTAGTAAGAAACGTAACTTGGTCGGTAGAATCATTGAATTCTAGAGGATTCGAGCACGATGGCTGAAATTTTTACCCCTTTTCTAACTGCATTTATTTTGGCTTATGCCCTGCGCCCAGTATGCCTATGGCTTGAGAGGCATCGCCTACCCCGCGCAGCAGCCGCTGGGATTGCCATGATTATTGGCCTGGCAGTCGTATTTTCGATTTTGACCCTCTTTATTACCCTCCTGAAAACTGAAATTCCCCTCATCAAGGCGCAATTTCCGACCTGGATTCAAAATACCCAATCATGGCTTGGGCCCAAGTTAAGCGAATTTCACATCAATCTTGACTGGAGCACACTGAAAGATAGTGCTACCCAAAAAATTACTACGCACCTCAATGACAACTCCGATGCGCTGATGTCTTCTACTCTGGAGACGGTATTAATGTCCGGTAGCTCGGTGATTGCTGGATTCGTCAATGCAGTTCTGATTCTCTTTGTCATGTTTTATCTACTCATTGACTGGGATCACTTTTTTAAACTCATTAGAAAAATCGTACCTCTTCGAGCACAAGAAACGGTGCATGGCTTAGCCATGCATGCTGACGGACTGCTATCACAATATCTCCGAGGCATGCTGATTGTCATTTCCATCATGTCAGTTTTCTATAGCGTAGGCTTAAGTTTGCTTGGCATTCAGGGTGCGGCGGCATTGGGCGTCTTTACTGCACTAATGATTGTGATTCCCTACATCGGCATTACATTAGGCTTCACCTTGGCAATCCTTGCAGCTCTTTTGCAGTTTGGGCCTGGAGGTGCAATTATTGGCGTCCTTGTGATCTATGGGCTCGGCCAATTTATTGAAGGCTTCTTCCTCACACCACGGCTAGTAGGCGAGCGCATCGGCCTACATCCAGTTGCCGTACTATTTGCTTTATTGTTATTTGGAAAATTGTTTGGTTTCTTTGGCGTACTTCTGGCATTACCAACGAGTGCAGTCGGCTTAGTTCTTTTGCAATATGCTTGGTCACGCTATACCCAAAGCCCGTGGTATCAGAAGTAAATTTTAGTAGCAATGAATAGCTCCTCACTACCAAAACAGTTTGCGCTCGACATAGGTCACACGCCCAAACCCAGCTTAAGTAATTTTTTAGCCGGGGAAAATTTAGCACTGCACTCCGCCCTATTGGCTTTAGTCAAATCCTGGGAAATGAAGACGCCAAGCTTGGTAAGTGAGAATCCGTTAAATCAACGCTGGATTTATTGGTGGGGCCCAGAAGGCTCTGGTCGTAGTCATTTACTCAGCGCAATTGGCGATGCTGCTCAGCAACTTGGTTTGGACCGCTTTTCCCTGAGCCCAAATGAACCAATTTCCTGGGTGCGCCTAGAGGAGTGCTTGCCGTCGCTTAGCGAAAGTGAACAGCCCTCTGTCATCACCGTAGATGATGTGGATCGACTTGACGAGCGCTTGGTAGCCTCTTTATTTCGCATTCTGAATACCATCCAGGCCAGTAAAGCGGTTCATATTTTCATGTCAGGCAATGCCGCCCCTGGCGTATTAAGGCTCAGAGAAGACCTTCGCACTCGCCTAGGGTGGGGATTAGTCTTTCAAACTCACCTTTTGGGCGATGGTGAGAAAATAGAGGCGCTTCACCAAGCAGCGCAAGCGCGCGGCTTGGTTTTATCGCCAGATGTATTGCCTTGGTTGTTAAATCGCTTTTATCGCGATATGCCAAACCTGATGGCATTGATTGATGCTTTGGATTCCTATTCACTAGAAACAAAACGTGCTGTCACCCTACCTCTTGTGAGAGAGCTCTTGCAGCCAAAATAAATATTAATGACTCAATTAGCACTGTTCGACCTAGATCACACCCTTCTTCCCTGCGATAGCGATTATGAGTGGGGTCAGTTCTTATCGCGTATTGGCGTAGTCGATAGCAAATACTATGCTCAGCAAAATGAACGCTTCTATCAAGATTACAAAGATGGCAAGCTCAACATTCAAGAATTCTTACGCTTTGCATTAAAACCGCTCTCAGAGCATTCTCGTGCACAACTCAAAGAATGGCATGACGCTTTTATGCAAGAAGTGATTACTGGTCAACTTCGTCAACAGGCAATTGATTTAGTGAAGCGTCACCAAGATGCCGGTGATCTTTGCTGCGTTGTCACTGCAACCAATAGCTTTGTTACTAGGCCCATCGTAGAAAGTTTTGGCATTGAACACCTTGTCGCCACTGAACCCGCGACCCTAGGAGATAACCCTCTCGCTAATTTCACTGGTGAAGTTAAAGGTATACCTAGTTTCCGAGAAGGGAAAATTCAACGAGTGCATGATTGGCTTTCCACTCAAAACCTTGCGTTAGATCATTTACCAAAGAGTTATTTTTACTCTGACTCCATCAACGATTTACCCCTCCTGGAAAAAGTGAGCAATCCCGTTGCCACTAATCCGGATGCTCGCCTGCGTGATGAAGCTTCAAAACGTCACTGGCCCATACTTGAACTTTTCGCATGATTACCAAATTTATTAAACGCATTTTTCGTCGTGACCCCATGATCCGACATACTGTGGCTCATAGCTCAGGTTCACCGAAACGAATCCCCAAAAAAACACATCGTATTGATCCGCATTTGCTATCTAAAAATGCGGTGAAGGTAACCCAGACATTACAACAAGCTGGCTATGATGCTTTTATTGTTGGTGGTGCAGTAAGAGATTTAGCTTTAGGAATTGGCCCCAAAGATTTTGATGTTGCAACGAATGCTACGCCCGAGCAAGTACAAAAACTATTTCGTAAGGCACGTCTGATTGGTCGTCGCTTTCAGATTGTGCATGTCACCTTCTTTGGCAAAGGCCAGCCTGAGATCATTGAGGTATCAACCTTCAGAGCCTTACTGGAAAACGCTGGTGAGCATCTGGCTGAAAATGGCCGCATCCTGCGTGATAACGTCTGGGGTAGCCAGCATGAAGATGCTGCTCGAAGAGACCTCAGCATCAATGCAATGTACTACGATCCCGCCACTGAAACCATACTCGATTATCACGGCGGTATGGCCGATATGCAAAAGAAAACATTGCGCATGATTGGTGACCCTACTAAGCGCTACCGCGAAGATCCAATTCGGATGTTGCGTGCTATTCGTTTTGCTGCAAAGACAGGATTTACTTTAGACGAAGCGACTCGCGCACCCATCGCCAAGTTAGGTAAGTTGCTTAATGATGTTCCATCCGCCCGTCTCTTTGATGAAATCCTCAAGCTACTCATGTCTGGTTATTCATGGGCTTCGATTCAAGGCCTTAAGGAGGCGGGACTACATCATGGTCTACTACCTTTACTAGATCACATCCTAGATGAGAGCGCAGATTCAAAAGAGGCGAATGATTTTGTTCGCATTGCACTTGCTAATACAGATCAACGCATTCAATCAGGTAAAAGTGTCTCAGCAGGATTCTTATTTGCGACTTTGCTCTGGCCAGACCTACTGAGCAATTGGAAAAAGAATATTGCCAAGGGGATTGCCAATATTCCCGCGCTGCATGATGCCATGGATGAGACCATTGCGAGCCAAAGTAGCGGCATGGTAATTCAACGTCGCTTTGAAAGCGATATGCGAGAAATCTGGTCTATGCAGCCCCGCTTCGAAAAACGCGTTGGACGCTATCCCTACCGGCTCATTGAATCCCCACGTTTTAGAGCGGGTTATGACTTCATGCTCCTGCGTTGTGCTTCGGGCGAGAAAAATCCCGCTTTAGGAGAGTGGTGGACCAACTTCATCGCTAGCGATCCAGCAGGGCAAGATGACTTAATGGCTGGCATCAAAAATGAGGTTGGCAATAGTGCCGGCCCCGCAAAACGACGTCGCCGCAGAAAAGCCAAATCAGCCCTTCCCACTGAGGGTGCAGCAGACTAAGCAGACTTGAGAAAAATTCAGTAAAGTAGATTCGGTAGTTTCATTTAGCTTTCTATCGTTTGGAATGAGCATGGCTCGAGCTTTTATTGGATTTGGTGGAAATATCGGTGACACGCGTCAGCTTATTACTGACGCGATTGTGTGCCTTGCACAGCGCTGCGAACTCCAAATCCTAGCCAAAAGCTGCTTCTACCAGAGCGCGCCCTTCCAAGCTACTGGCGAAGACTATATCAATGCAGTAATTGAAATTGAAACCCAACTAAGTCCATATGGCTTATTACACGTCTGCCAAGCAGTCGAGCAAGAATTCGGTCGCGAGCGTCCTTACACCAATGCCCCCCGCACAATTGATTTAGATATCTTGGCATTTGAAGGTGTATCCCAAGCTGATACCGAACTCACCATCCCCCACCCCAGAATCATTGAGCGCTCTTTTGTCCTGCTGCCTTTGCTAGAAATTGCCCCAGACTTCTTCTTACCTAACTGGGGTGAACTGAAAGCTTATTTACCCAAGGTAGCGGATCAGCGCATTGAAAAACTCCCTTGCCGCAACTGTAATTGTGGTGAAAAAGACGTTTATAGCCAATCCGCACATTAATTCATTAAACTCAGGCAATGAGTTACTTACAAGGCGAAAAGCCAATCTCCATTACAAAGCTCCTCTCGATGCACGCCGAGGGTGAAAAGATTACGATGCTCACTGCATATGATTCAACGATGTCCGCACTATTGAATCGCTGTGGTGTGGAAGTCATCCTGGTTGGAGACTCACTAGGTAATGTCATTCAAGGCCATAGCAGCACTACCCCAGTCACAGTCGAGCAGATGGCCTATCACACAGAATGCGTAAATCGGGCTAACTCCTCCGCTTTTCTCATTGCCGATCTACCATTTGCTAGTTACGGCGACCCCGAACAGGCTTTAGATTCTTCTGCAGCACTCATGCGTGCTGGAGCCGATATGGTCAAGCTTGAAGGAGGCGGTGACTGGCAAGTGGACATCATTCACTATTTAGTGAAACGAAGTGTTCCTGTCTGCGCTCATTTAGGTTTATTGCCACAATCAGTCCATCTCTTAGGCGGCTATAAGGTACAGGGTAAATCGAAAGATGCTGCCACCCATATGCTTGAACAAGCACTTGCTTGCCAGGAAGCCGGGGCACAGATGGTGGTGCTTGAAGCTATTCCTGCATCTCTAGGTGAAAAAATTACCGCTGAACTCCATATCCCAACGATTGGAATTGGTGCAGGCGCAGATTGCTCCGGCCAAGTCTTGGTTCTGCAAGATATGCTTGGCATCAGCCCAGGCAAGGCACCAAAGTTTGTTAAAAACTTTTTAGATGGGCATACCTCGATTGAGGCAGCAGTCAAAGCCTATGTTCGAGAAGTAAAATCTGGAAAATTCCCCGGACCCGAACACGGCTTTGCTGGCTAAGTGTTTTGAGCTACCAGCTCATCTAAAGAATTAGCTAAAGAAACTCTTCACGCCGTCGAACCAACCCTTTTGATGGGGGTTATGTTTATCGCCACCTGATTTAAGACTGTCATCGAACTTCTGCAGTAATTTTTTCTGCTCATCAGTTAGCTTAACTGGGGTCTCAATGGCAACATGAACAAAGAGATCCCCCACCATCGTGGAGCGTAGCCCCTTAATCCCCTTGTTGCGCAAACGGAATGTTTTACCAGTTTGCGTACCCTCAGGAATCGGAAACTCGACGCGCCCCGAAAGAGTTGGCACTTCAATATCACCACCAATCGTTGCAGTAGCAAAAGAAATTGGCATCTGAACATGTAAATCACTGCCATCACGCTCGAATACCTTATGAGGCTTGACTCTAACCTCGACATACAGATCGCCGGATGGTCCACCATTTACGCCTGGCTCACCATTTCCAACAGAGCGGACGCGCATACCGTCATCAATGCCCGCAGGAATTTTAATTTCAAGTGTTTTTTGTTCTTTATGCTTACCGCTACCATGGCAAGTCTTACATGGCTTAGGAATATATTCACCAGTACCGCGGCACTTAGGGCAAGTTTGTTGCATCGAGAAGAAGCCTTGCTGGACGCGGACTTGGCCATGACCATCGCAAGTAGTACATCTCTCAGCTTTACTGCCAGGCTCAGCGCCAGTGCCATGACATGGCTTACAGTCACTCCAACTTGGGACTCGAATTTGCGTGGTGTAACCCTCAGCAGCCTGTTCGAGAGTGATCTCCATGTTGTAACGTAAATCAGCACCTTTGTACACCTGCGGTCCAGACTGTCGTCCACCTCCTTGCCCAAAGATATCGCCAAAGATGTCACCGAAGGCATCCGCAAAACCGCCGCCGCCAAAGCCACCACCACCAAAGCCGCTGGATTGATCCACGCCTGCATGACCATATTGATCATAAGCGGCACGCTTATTCGGATCCGTGAGGGTTTCGTAGGCTTCTTTAACTTCTTTAAATTGCGCTTCCGCCGTTTTGCTATCAGGGTTGCGATCAGGGTGATACTTCATCGCCATTTTCCGATAAGCCTTTTTTAGCTCCTCATCGCTGGCACCCTTCGCAAGACCAAGCACTTCGTAATAATCGCGTTTACTTGTAGGCACAAAATTCCTCTCAACAACCTGAATGACACAAGTCGGCACGGGGCCGACTTGTTATTTAAGTACTTCTAAACTACGTTAAATGGCTATCAATTAAGGGACTACTTCTTGTCATCCACTTCTTTGAAATCCGCATCCACCACGTCAGCATCCGGAGCGGCAGCTTGCGTACCACCAGTAGCTGCGCCAGGAGCAGCACCAGCTTTAGCTTGTTCAGCAGCCATGGCTTTTTCACCCAACTTCTGACTTGCTTTACCCAAAGCCTCAGTCTTAGCTTCAATTGCAGCTTTATCGCTACCCTTGATGGCCTCATCCAATTCTTTCAGGGCAGCTTCGATTGCCTCTTTCTCAGAAGCCTCCAAGGCAGAGCCATGCTCTTCCAAAGCCTTCTTGGTTGAGTGAGCCAAAGCATCCGCAGTATTGCGCGCTGTTACTAATTCCAATGCTTTTTTATCTTCATCGGCATTCGCTTCAGCGTCTTTCACCATGCGTTGAATTTCTTCTTCAGTCAAGCCAGAGTTTGCCTTAATGGTGATCTTATTCTCTTTGCCAGTCGTTTTGTCTTTTGCAGTTACATGCAAAATACCGTTGGCATCAATATCAAAGGTCACTTCAATCTGTGGCATACCGCGTTGCGCTGGAGCAATACCTTCCAAATTAAACTCACCAAGTAGTTTGTTTGCAGCAGCCATCTCACGCTCCCCTTGGAAGCACTTAATTGTTACCGCTGGCTGGTTGTCTTCCGCTGTAGAGTAAACCTGCGAATGCTTAGTAGGAATGGTTGTATTTTTCGGGATCATCTTAGTCATGACGCCACCCAAAGTTTCGATACCCAATGACAATGGGGTTACATCTAAGAGCAACACGTCTTTGCGATCGCCAGATAACACGGAGCCCTGAATCGCTGCACCAACCGCGACCGCTTCGTCTGGGTTCACATCCTTACGCGGATCTTTGCCAAAAATTGCTTTTACCTTGTCCTGAACAGCAGGCATACGAGTCTGACCGCCAACCAAAATCACGTCGTCAATATCAGCCACATTCACACCGGCATCCTTAATTGCAGTTAAGCAAGGACCAGCTGTACGGTTAATCAACTCCTCTACCAAAGACTCCAACTTAGCGCGGGTCAACTTCAAGTTCAAATGCTTAGGGCCGCCTGCATCTGCAGTAACGTAAGGCAAGTTAATTTCAGTTTGCTGTGCAGATGAGAGCTCGATCTTAGCTTTTTCAGCAGCGTCTTTCAAACGTTGCAATGCCAATACATCTTTACTCAAATCCACGCCTTGCTCTTTTTTGAACTCAGCAATAATCCAGTCAATGATGCGTTGATCAAAATCCTCACCACCCAAGAAGGTGTCGCCGTTAGTAGAGAGCACTTCAAACTGCTTCTCTCCATCCACGTTGGCAATTTCAATAATGGACACGTCAAATGTACCGCCGCCCAAGTCATATACAGCGATCTTACGATCCACTTTATCTTGCTTATCCAATCCAAATGCCAATGCCGCTGCAGTTGGCTCATTGATGATGCGCTTCACATCTAAACCAGCGATCCGGCCTGCGTCTTTAGTTGCTTGACGTTGACTATCATTGAAATAAGCGGGAACAGTAATCACTGCTTCAGTGACTTCTTCACCAAGATAATCTTCGGCAGTCTTTTTCATTTTGCGCAGAATTTCTGCTGACACTTGTTGCGGCGCCATTTTTTTATCACGCGCTTCAACCCAAGCATCGCCGTTATCCGCTTGAATAATTTTGTAAGGCATTAAACCGATGTCTTTTTGCACTTCCGCATCAGTAAATTTACGCCCCATCAAACGCTTCACTGCATAAATGGTGTTTTTAGGATTCGTAACTGATTGGCGTTTTGCAGGCGCGCCAACCAATACTTCACCGTCTTCTACGTAGGCGATGATGGAGGGAGTTGTGCGACCGCCTTCAGCGTTCTCGACAACCTTAGGTGCATTGTTTTCAACAACGGAAACGCACGAATTCGTGGTTCCCAAGTCAATTCCGATAATCTTTCCCATAATGGCTCCAAAAATTAAGTTATGTGTAATCTCGTCAAACTGCGAATAAATCGATATTCAATAAATGGGGTCGAAAAGAGCTATTTCAAGGGCTAATAAGCAAAAAAGGCAGAAATCTGCCTTTTTTAGCCCGCTTTTTGTTAAAAATCCCCTGGTTTAGGGGTTTTATAGCTTATTTAGGTGCGCTCACAGTGACTAAGGCAGGGCGCAGGATACGGTCCGCAATCGAATAGCCCCTCTGAAGCACTGAAACTACGGTATTGGCCTCTTGCTCTGAGGGCACTGAAGCAATCGCCTGGTGGTGGTGAGGATCAAACTTGTCGCCAATGGCAGGATTAATCTCAGTCATGCGACCTTTTTCAAAGGCTGAAAGTAGCTGCTTGAGGGTGATTTCTAGGCCCTCTTTAAACGCTTTAGCATCCACCGCTTCTGCGTTCAGAGCTGCATACAAGCTATCCGTTACTGGCACAAGATGCTCAGCAAAACTTTCAATCGCAAACTTATGCGCCTTAGAGACATCTTCAGCAGCGCGGCGACGAATGTTTTCACCTTCAGCTTTTGAGCGAAGATAGTTATCTTGCATCTCTGTTAACTTTTGATTTAACTCAGCAATTTCTTGCTCCGGTGTCTTTACTTCGGCATCTGCAGGAACCGCATCGGCACCGCCCTCAGCCTGAGAATCGGCGGCAATATTTTCCTGCTCAGGAGATGGATTTTGATTATCTTGGGTCATGGGTACAAATTCACTTTTCTATCAGGATGTCTACTACTCAACAGTATGGGGCCGACTAAGGTAATTTCAAGTGCAATGGAGTTTAAGCAATTTTGGCTTTTGCCAGCTCAGCTAGGCGATCACGTTCGTGCAATACTGCATCAGACTCTGCGCCTAAACTCCAGCCAGACAAATGCTGCTGGGCAATCTCGTACATGGCATCAATCCACTTTGGATTGCTATTTAGGCAAGGGATATAGCGGTAATCTTTGCCACCATGCTCCAAGAAAATCTCGCGCGCCTCCATGGCGATCTCTTCTAATGTCTCCAAGCAATCCGCCGGAAAACCTGGGCAAAAAATATCCACTCTTCTGCAGCCTTCTTTGCCTAACTTTTCAATCGTTGGAGCCGTGTAAGGCTTAAGCCACTCCGCCTTACCAAAACGAGATTGAAAGGTCACCAAATACTGTCCAGGCTCTAAGCCCAATGACTCACCCAGCAGACGTCCTGTTTTTAAGCACTCACAGTGGTATGGATCACCCTTCATTAAATTACGTTTAGGCAAACCATGGAAAGACATCACAAGATAGTCGCCAGCAGCGAAATCTGGACGCCCATCTTTATCCCATGCGCCGAGCACTTGGTCGCGCAGTGCGGCA
The DNA here is from genome assembly GCF_018881505.1 of Polynucleobacter sp. UK-Mo-2m-Kol15. Taxonomy (GTDB): domain Bacteria; phylum Pseudomonadota; class Gammaproteobacteria; order Burkholderiales; family Burkholderiaceae; genus Polynucleobacter. Next base: position 2,115,164 of record NZ_JACVQC010000001.1, read on the forward strand.
ATATAGGCAGGGTTGTCGTGGTAATACTTTACCAATCGTAGCTCAGGTTGATTGCGCCAAGTTCCAAGAATACGAAACACCTCATCAAAACTAGAGGCAGTAGTTGTTGCTGAATACTGCGGATATAGTGGCAACAATAGAAGGCGCTCCATACCCTGAGCCTGTAGGGCTTCCAAGGCTTGCTGAGTGGAGGGCTCACCATAGCGCATCGCTAAATCTACCAACACCACTTCACCATGGTTAGCGAATTTTTCACCTAACTCTTTGGCTTGCAGGCGGGAGTAGTGCATTAATGGCGAACCTAATTTTGGCAACCAAATTGATGCATATTTCTTTGCGGACGCACTACTGCGAATTGGCAAAATAATAACGTTCAAAATGCACCACCAAATAATGCGGGGGATTTCTACGACGCGTGGATCAGATAGAAATTCTTTGAGATAAACCCTCACCGCTTTAGCGGTTGGTGCGGAAGGCGTGCCTAAGTTCAGCAATAGCACTGCTGTCTTGGAGGGGCGTAAGTGGGGATTTTGATTCAAGGAAGATCCGTCTTAATTAAATGGGGGCTAAAAATATAGACTGCTTATGAAGAGCTCAATGCGCCAGATAACAACTTAGAGGTAATGTCAACAATCGGAATCACCCGATCGTATGCCATGCGAGTGGGGCCAATCACACCGAGAGTTCCTACGATCTGACCATCTACGCTGTATGGCGCACTAATGACGGCGAGATCTTCATATGGTAGTAAATCACTTTCACCACCAATAAAGATTTGAATGCCATCGGCATGACTGGATACATCAAGCAACTGCATGAGAACCGATTTTTGCTCAAGCATATCGAACATCTTACGCAGCTTATCTAAATTGGTACTGAGATCACCAATATTAAGCAAGCGCCGCTCGCCTGATAGCAGCATATCGCCTTGACCCATACCGTAATCGCTCACGCCACTGTGCAAGGCCAAGGCCATTAAGCCAGAAATATCAGTACGCAAGTTATCCAGATCGGAGGCAAGGTGTGCGCGTACCTCAGCAAAGCTCTTACCAGCGAACTGCGTATTGATGTAATTACCCGCCTCCACTAACTGGCTTGGGGTGTAGTCCTGCGTAGTGGGGAGAATGCGGTTTTGAACGTCGCCCTCTGGGGTCACCATAATGAGCAAGATCTTCCCTTCACCAAGCCTCAAGAACTCGATATGTTTAAACACTTGTGCCCGCTTAGGTGTCATTACCACCCCAGCAAAATGGGTCAAATTAGACAAAATTTGTGCGGCGGAGTTCAGCACCCTTTGTGGAGAATCTGGCAAAAGCCCTTTTTCCATCTCGCGAGTGGCAATTTCTTCTAGAGGGCGGACTGTCACCATCGTATCCACAAAGAGACGGTAGCCTCTTGGGGTTGGAATACGGCCGGCTGAGGTATGGGGGCTAGTAACTAAGCCCATTTCCTCTAAATCAGCCATAACATTGCGAATTGTGGCCGCAGAAAGATCCAGCCCCGAGAATCGAGACAGGGTTCTTGAGCCAATAGGCTGCCCCTCTTCGATATAGCGCTCGATGAGGGTTTTTAGTAAGGCGCGTGAACGATCATCCATATTTGAAGGGATTTTATGCGTATGGTTTAATCGTTATATGTTAAGCCCATCCCCAAATTCCAGCAAAAAGGCATTTAGCCGGGTTGCGCTTGTCGGCAAATATCAAGCTGACGGCATCCAAGAGCGCCTCAAGGACCTGGCGGCCCTTCTTCGCCAGCAAAATTGCGAAGTCTATGTCGAGAGCTCTACCGCAAGCCATCTTGGGCTCACCGCCTTTCCCATCAAAAAAGTGGAGGAGTTCACTGACACCATAGATTTGGCGGTAGTTTTGGGGGGTGATGGCACGATGCTTGGCATTGGAAGGCAGCTTGCGGGCAGCAATGTCCCCTTAGTGGGCATCAATATGGGTCGATTAGGCTACATGACCGATATCCCCATTCAAAATGTTCAAACAGTCTTGCCGCAAATTATTACTGGCGAGTATGAGGCCGATACTAGAACATTATTGGATGCAGTAGTCATACGCAATGGCAAAAAGATTAACCAGGCTTTGGCTCTAAATGACGTAGTTGTAAATCGTTCCGGAATCTCTGGAATGGTCGAGCTGGCAGTGCGCGTCAATGGCTCATTTATGTACAACCAACGCTCTGATGGTTTGATTGTGTCGACCCCTACAGGCTCTACCGCTTACGCCCTATCAGCCGGCGGCCCCATTCTACATCCACGGGTAGCAGGAATCCTCTTGGTGCCAATTGCCCCACATTCCTTATCCAATCGCCCCATCGTATTGCCACAAGAGATTGTGGTCAGCATTGAGGTGGTTGATGGCAGAGAAGTCATTGTGAACTTTGATATGCAATCCCAAACCGATCTGCAAACAGGCGATACGATCGAAGTACGCCAGTCTGAGAAAACCATCACCCTACTTCACCCTCGCAGTCACAGTGACTACAAAACCTTGCGAGAGAAGCTGCATTGGAATGAGTATCCCTCGACATTCTGATGTCGAATTTTTTGGTACGCTAAGGCATGCTTCAAACACTTTCGCTTCGCGACTTTGTCATTGTTGATCAGCTAGAGCTAGAATTTTCCTCGGGCTTTACAGTCCTCACCGGTGAAACTGGTGCCGGTAAATCCATTCTTTTAGATGCGCTCAGCTTGGTATTGGGTGAGCGTGCGGATAGCAGTCAGATCCGTGAGGGCTGCAACCGAGCAGAAATTAGCGCTCTTTTTCGGATTGATCGCCAACAAATTGAGCATTTCAATCAATGGCTTGACGAACAAGGCTTCCCCACTGAAGATGAAGGACAAAGCCTGCTCCTGAAAAGAACTATAGAGGCTAGCGGCAGAAGCCGCGCCTTTATTAATGGCAGCGTAGCAACCTTAGCGCAGCTGCGTGAGGCGGGTGATCAGCTGGTAGATATTCATGGGCAACATGCACATCAACTATTACTTAAAGGTGGTGCGCAGCGTGCACTTCTCGATCGCCATGCGAATCATTTGGATCTTGTTGCAGAGATTTCTCTATTATTTAAAACCCTGAGTGAATCACGTCGTAAATTAGAGCAAGCTGAAAATGCTGGGCAAGATATTGAGCGTGAGCGTGAGCGCCTAGAATGGCAATTAGAGGAGCTCACTGAACTCTCCCCACAAGAAGGTGAATGGACTGCAATTCAGAGTGAGCATGCTCGCCTAGCGAATGGCGCAAAAATTATTAGTGGCTGCCAAGAGGCAATTGATGTACTGAGCGACTCAGACAATTCGGTGGAGTCCATTCTTTCTAAAGCCAGCTCTAATGTGACTGCACTGGCAGAACATGACTCCGCACTAAGCGATATTAGCCAAGCATTAGAGTCGGCACAAATTCAAATAGATGAGGCGGTACATACCCTCAATCGATATTTACAAAAACTGGACTTAGATCCTGCACGCCTCAGTGAAGTAGAGGAGCGCATGCAAGCCCTCCATAGCGCAGCCAGAAAATACCGTACTGAAGCAGATGAATTACCAAAGCTACTTCTTGACACCACCGAGCGTTTAGAGGCCCTAACGGCCTCGCAAAATATCGAGGCTTTACGTGAGAAGGTGAAGCAAGAAGAGCTTGTCTACCTCAAGCAAGCCAAGCAGCTCTCACAAAAACGTAAAAAGGCGGCAGTAGATTTGGGCAAGCAAGTTACTGCCGCAATGCAAGATTTATCGATGGCGGGTGGACAACTCGATATAGCTCTGCTGCCTTTGGCCGAAGGCGGTGCCAATGGACTTGAGCAAATTGAATTCTTGGTTGCAGGCCATGTCGGTAGTACCCCACGCCCTCTAGCGAAAGTAGCCTCTGGCGGTGAGTTGGCTCGCATTAGCCTAGCCATTAGCGTAATCACAAGCAAAGCCTCCTTTACACCAACCCTCATATTTGATGAGGTGGATGCAGGTATTGGGGGCGCTGTTGCAGAGACCGTTGGAAAATTATTGCGCCAACTTGGTGAGTCACATCAAATTCTTTGTGTAACCCATTTGCCACAAGTAGCAGCGCAAGGTAATCACCACCTGAAAGTCAGCAAATCACATGCGGGGGATAAAACTCTCTCCCAGGTTATACCGCTAGGAAGAGCTGAGCGAGTTGAAGAAATTGCTCGCATGCTAGGAGGAACGACTCTTACCGATACTACACGTCGCCATGCTCGAGAGCTCTTAGAGTCAAACTAATTTTTTCAAGCATCTGAAGGGGCAAGAAAAATTTCTTGCCATAAAGCCAGCACCACCTCTCTTGCTTCTATCAGTTGAGGTTCAATCCCCAAATCTACCCGAGTCTTTTCTGCGCCATCTAAACGCAAGCGATGTTGACGCGCTCGGAGCAAGCGATATGCATCTCCCACCTGAAGAGCTATTGAGGCTTGAATTAAGCCCGCTGCGCCAGCAATTCTTAGCAAGGCAATATTTCCCAAGTTACCAATCAATTGTGGATAGGTGTTTGAAAATGCTAAGACTAAAAATTGCACGATAAATTCAATATCAACCATACCGCCAGCATCATGCTTTAAATCAAAATCGGCGCTAGGATTTGGATGTCCGGCATGAACCTTACGACGCATTTCTAAAATCTCATGGCGTAGCACATCTACATCACGATCCTGACTTAAAACCTCAAAACGAACACCGTCAAAGAATTCGCCGACGATTCTTGACCCAGCCGAGAATCTTGCTCGGGTTAAAGCTTGGTGCTCCCAAACCCATGCAGCGTTATCACCCTCGCGCAGTTGGTATTTCATAAACGCATTAGCATTGGTTACTAAAAATCCTGCCGAGCCATTTGGACGAAGACGGGTATCAATTTCAAACAAGGTGCCAGTCGATGTGTAAGCAGTTAACCAGTTAATCATTCGTTTAGCCAGTAAGGCATAAATTTCTTGAGCCGCAAAATCGGATTCTTTGGCTTGATATAAAAAAACCAGGTCTAAGTCAGAGGCATATCCCAATTCTTTGCCGCCCAACTTTCCATAAGAGATCACAGCAAATAGCGGGACATCTGGAGGTAAATCAAATTTCTTAGCAACACCAGGCCAAACACGCTCAAAGGTAGTCTGTAATATTAAGTCTGCTAAGGCAGATAAATGATCGCTCACTTTCTCCACAGAAAGCTCTTGATCAACTCCAATTCCCAAGTCGGCTAGCAAAGTGATAAAGGTTTCAGTGTGATGAGTAACGCGCAGAATATCCATTGCCTGCTCTGAGCCATCACCATCCGCCATCACGTCATCAAGACGCATATCTAAAGTCGCCTTTACTTCACGCCAATACTGCTCGGGGTCTTCAATTAGCGCCTTTTCAGTACGCGAGTTGAGTAAGTAATCCAACAAATGGGGATGCCGAGTTAAATATTCTGCACCCCATTGAGAGGCTTTAAGTAAAGCCAAAACATTAAATAGTGCCTGAGGGTACTCCGACAAAATCGATAGATAGGCGCTACGTCGAGCAACTGCCTCCAATAAATCAAAGAAACGTAGCAATGCCTGATCTGCACTAATGGCAGTAGGTGGATCTACTTGCAAGCCGTCCGCAGCTTTGCGAATGAGATTGTTGAAAATGATTCTACTTTTCTCTGGTAACTGCCTTTGCTTGGAGCTATCAGTCCAGGCTAACCAACGTGCCACAGACTGTGGGAAAAGGCTATCGTTAGGCTCCCACCCAGCTGGCAATGAAGTATTGTCGAGGCGTGCAGCATCATCGAGCACAAAAGCTTTTTCAAAATACTGAGCTACCGAGAGTTGGTATTTGTCGAGTTCGGATAAAAAGGTAGCCTGATCTTGAATTTGATTGGGGCCGAGCATGCTTGCAGCTAAGCGAGAGCGAGCATCTGCATCTTCAGGAAGATAGTGTGTCTGCTGGTCTTCCCACACCTGAATACGATGCTCTAAGTTTCGCAAGTAAACATAGGCCGCCTTCAGATCGTCAACTTCTGCTGTGGGCAAAATACCCTGGCGCTTTACCAAATCCAATACTTCAAGGGTGGGTCGAATACGAAAGCGAGGATCTGTGCCACCACGCATTAACTGAAACATTTGCGCTAAGAACTCAATTTCACGTATACCGCCACGACCCAACTTAATATCCCGAGATCGGCCATGATGATTGGATGAGCGCTTCTCAGCTTCATGCTGTATCTGCGCATGTAATTCGCGAATGGAGGCAACCACACCGTAATCTAAATGGCGACGATAGACAAAGGGGCGAATAAGTTGATCGAGCTCCCTCTCGCAATAGGCAAAGGCGGCTGATTCTGGCAAGGGTGAAATTAATCTACCCTTGATCCAAGCATAGCGCTCCCACTCTCTACCCTGCACCAACAGATACTCCTCAAGCATGTCAAGACTACAAACTAGGGGGCCGGAATCTCCATTGGGCCTGAGGCGCATATCCACCCGAAATACAAAACCATTTGCATCGTGCTCTGCCAATAGTTTGATTAAGCGCTTGCCCATTCGACTAAACCACTCGTGATAAGACAAGCTTTTAGGCCCATCCTGAGTATCGCCCTCATGCTCATACAAAAAGATGAGGTCGATATCAGAAGACAGGTTGAGTTCTAAGCCACCCAGCTTACCCATACCCACGACCATTAAAGGCATTTCGGAATCTGTGACCTTGCTCCATGGGATACCAAAGCGACGCTGGAGGTCTACGCGAATATAGGCAATGGATAGGGCCACCACCTCCTCGGCAAAATGACTTAAGCCATGCGTCACCTCACTGAGATCAGCCATACCATTGAGGTCTCGGAAGGCAATCCAGAGCATCAGACGTTGTCTTGCGAGCCTCAAATCCGCCATAAATTGAGCCTCATCCTGCTCCGGAATAGCCAAAGCATCCTGACAGGGTCTTAATAAATCCCGAATGCCAGCAATATCGACTTTATGAGCGCCCTGAGACTGCAGCCAATCCACCCACTCAGGTCGAGAATTCAGCCAGCGCTGAGCATAGCTGGAGTGATGCTTTAAAAATTCAATCTGGGTAGCAAAATCGGTCATTTCTCCATCTTAATCCGACTCTAGACTGAAACCACAGAAGCTTGGCGATCAACCAAATGCTGAACGATAATAGAGCCTATGCTTAGCAACATCATTCGAACTCGCCTGCAGAGCTTGCTTCAACAACGTCCTCCAGGTTCTGGTGGCTCCTGGCGTAAGCGTGCCCTTATTCTTGCTGGAGTAACCGTTGCTTTTCTTGTCCTGGGTCATCTTGGAGTTCGTTTTGTTTTATGGCCCCAGATCGAGAAATCTAAACCCACCTTAGAACGTTTAATGAGTGCTCGCTTGGGTGCCAATGTCACGATGGATGACGTGCAAGTATCGTGGACTGGAATGCGCCCAAGCTTTTCGATTAAAGGGTTGCGATTTAATAGTGCAAACACCCCTAACCCACCACTGCTCATTCAAAACATCAGCGGGCAACTGAGCTGGCTTTCCCTCTACCACCTGGCTCCCTATTTTCACGAGATTACACTTAATCAAGCTGAGTTATATGCACAGCGAGATGCGAAAGGTGTGGTTTCGATTGCCGGAATTCCAATTCACAGCAACAACAATGATTTTGCTACCGAGAACTGGCTGCTCTCCCAAAACGATATCCAAATTAATAATGCCAAAATTTTTTGGGAAGACCAACAAAGTCGAAAGTTAAAAACCTCTATTGAGCTTCAAAATGCACATCTAAAAAACGGTATTCGCAGTCATCAAGGCCAGCTACTGGCACAAACACCTTGGAGCCCAAGCCCAATTAAACTCCAGGTCGACTTTGTGCACCATCTTGGCGGACAGATGGGTGATTGGCGAGACTGGGTTGGAAATTTTTCATGGGATCTGGCTGAGCTTAACCTCAGCCAAATTTCAAAAGACTTGAGCCTTCCACTTTATGACTTGGAGGGTAAGCTCAACTCCAAGGGCAGCCTGAAACTAGATGGTGGCATAACTAATGGCGGTCAACTGTCTCTTACTGCAGATCGCCTCAGAGTGCAATTAAATAAAAATGAGGAGCCTTTAGAGTTTGGTAGGCTGGAAACTGATTTAGTACAAGAGACGGATAGCGGCCTTAATTCCATCACAACAAAAACCTTGGCATGGCGCAATATTGATAGCCCCAAAACAGCACCGCTGGATAAATTAAGCCCGATTACCTTTCGCTGGCGTCCACCAAAGAATGGTGGAGAAATTAAAGAGTTTGGTTTCTCATCACCCAAAATACAAGTTGAAAATATTGCGCTCTTCGCACTCAATCTTCCCTTATCAAAAAAGATTCATCAGTGGATCAAAATTTCAAAAGCCAATGGCGAGCTAGAGAATGTGGAGATGAATTGGTCCGAAAGCCAATCCGCTTTATCAGCTCTGCCAATTCCCGGAAATTGGTTTTCTGCGAATAAGCTCGATTTCACAATCAGTGCAAAGCTCAACAACATTAGCTTCACTGGAGTCAATAAATCCATGCCCTCAGCATCGAATTTATCTGGCAATCTCCTGAGTAATCAAAAACAAGGTAGCTTCACACTAGACTCCAGCAATCTAGGGTTAGAGATGAGTGACTTTCTAACTGCATCGGAAATTCAACTAGATCGTGCAAAGGGTGCAATCAGTTGGTCTAAGCAAAAAGAGGGTTGGCTAATCAATGCCAAGAAACTGCAATTAAGTAATTCTGAAGTCACCACCAATTTTGATCTGAGCTATCTGATCGGCGCTCTCAAACAACCCGATTACATGACCCTAAATATGGAGTTTGTTAAAGCCAAACTGGCAACAGCGCATCGATATTTACCAGCCACTATCAATAAAGATATCAGGCAATATCTCAGCAAAGCGTTTGAAGCTGGAGACATCCAGAATGGTACCCTTCACATCAAGGGAGACCCCGATCAAATCCCTTTTCCCACGGAAAAGATTGGACAATTCACACTCCATCTCCCTTTTTCCAAGGCCATCTTTAAACCAAGTCCCTTGCTACCAAGCGCCCAAGGTGTTTGGCAAGCATTTAGCAATGTCAGCGGCAATATCGACATCAATCAAGCACTCTTAAACATCGATATCGATAGAGCAGACTATAAAAAAGTAGCTCTGACAAACGTCAAATCCCAAATTGCCAATCTAAGCGCCAAAAATCTAAGCATACAAATCCATGGCTTGGCGGATGGTGATGGCTCTGAAATCCTCGACTATCTATTTGCATCGCCTATAGGCATACAACAAGCCAGCTTAGCCAAGAATCTCGCCTTAAAAGGTCCAGTTAACTTAGGTCTTGACTTAAATATCCCGCTATCCGGAAATGACGATGTCAAATTCGACGCAAAAATTAACCTTCCCGGTAATCAAGTGCAATGGGGGGAAATTCCTCCACTGGAAAATCTGAAGGGTAAGATAAGAATTACGGAGACCAATCCAGAGCTTGAGAATGTAACGGCAAACTTTTTAGGCGGGTCCTTCAAGATAGCGAGCGCGCCATCTTCAGCTGGTAATACAAGCTTTAGTATCGGAGGCAACATCAATGCCAGCTTCCTCAAAGATTACATTTCAGGAAATTTACAATCTCAAGTGCACCCAGCGCTACTCACTGCGATGGGTGGATCAGCCAAATACGAAGGCCTAATTAATGTTAATAAAACAGGCAGTCAAACCAACCTGAAGTTTGATTTACGCAATTGGTCGAGTGCCGCCCCCGTACCCGCCCAGAAATTAGTCGGCGCACCCATGTTAGGCGAGCTAAACCTAAAAACCTATGCTGTAAGTAAAAACAATCTAATAAGTGCCGACTGGACAGGAAAATTGGGAGATCAATATTTTCTCCAAGGAAATCTTAATTCCACTAACGAGATAAAAAATGCATTGGGAATAGGATCTCCAGCATCATTACCTCAGCAAGGTCTTTCACTTCACCTCGTCAGTAATGAACTCGATCTTGATCAGTGGATAGAATTTATAGGAACAGGAAAACCAAAAACCATAACGAGTGATAGCAAGCATTTGAATGCCGAGGAAAACGATATACAAATCTCTGCTCAAGTTAAAAATTTAATCGTCATGGATCGTGAATGGCCCGATTTCAGCATGCAATCCCATCAAAAAAATGCTGTCTGGCAACTGCGCTTGAATTCACCTCAAATTGCTGGCCAAGTTCAATGGCATCCAAGCAGTAGTGATCACCCTAGCGGATTCATCTCTGGAAAGCTTGCGCGACTCAATGTCTCAGATCAACGCATATCTTCCGACTTGGTCGCTAAGGAAGATTCAACAAAAAAATCGACTGCACTTAAAACACCCGTCAGCCCAAATGCTATTCCGAGCTTAGATTTAACGATCGATGATTTAAGTTGGACAAGGGCAAGATTGGGTGCGGTCAAGATTAAATCTAAAACTAGCAACGACCTAATGAAGCTTGAGTCAATTCAGATCAATAATCCACAAGGAAACTCCATCATCAAAGGTCAATGGAATGCTCGTAATGCAAATACTGCAGAACAGAGCTCTGTAATCGTGGATACCGACATTAAAGATGCAGGTCAAATTATTGCGCACTGGAGCAATACCAAATCTGTGGAGGGCGGAGAAGGCAAGCTCAATGCCTCACTCTCGTGGTCTGGCACGCTCTTTTCCCCAGATTTTGACTCTCTTGCTGGCGAGGCCAGCCTTGATCTCGCTAAAGGTCGTTTACTAGAGGTGAATTCTGACGGAGCAAAGTTACTTGATGTTCTTAGTCTACAAAGCTTATTCAGATTTGCAACTTTAGACCTAAAAGGCAGCCTTGGTAACCTGACTACTAAAGGTACTCCTTTTAATTCCATCACTAGTAATTTTGAGATAGCGCAAGGAATCGCACAAACCAAGCAATTCACCATGATTTTGGATCAGGCTCGTGTGGCCATGACGGGACAAATTAACGTCCCCAAAGAAACTCAAGATTTACGAATCACCATCTTCCCCACGATTGATGCTACGGCTGGCTCGCTGGCAGCATTTGTAATTAACCCCATCATTGGCCTAGGGGCTGTGTTGGGCCAATACCTCATTACTAATCAAATTAATCGTACGATGCAAACAGATTATTTGATTCAGGGCTCCTGGGAAAATCCGGAGGTGATTCCACTTGATCAGCAGGGTCAACCTCTAGACTCCAAGACTCTAGAGACAATTCGCACTAAAAATCTACTAATCGAACAAGCTAAGCCAAGCTCGCCGAATTCAACCCCTGCAGGCCTGCCCGTAAACTAAAGCATCTCTCCCGAAACATCAGGATAAGCAAATGAATATGCCAAGAAGTAATTCTGAACTCAATATGGCATCGATACAAATGGTATCGACCCCTAGCATTAATGAGAATCTAGACGTTGCAGCACGTTTAACTAAAATTGCAGCAAATAATGGGGCTCAGCTTGCCGTGCTACCAGAATATTTTTGCTTAATGGGCCTGAAAGATACCGACAAGGTACATGTGCGAGAAGTCGCAGGTTCCGGCCCGATTCAAGAGCGTCTTGCTGCAATAGCTCAAGAAAATAATATTTATCTTGTTGCAGGCACCATTCCCCTAGAGGCTAAACAATCCAACAAAGTTCTCAACACCTCTCTAGTGTTTGATCCAGAGGGAAAACAAATCGCTCGCTACGACAAAATACATTTGTTTGGTTTTCAAACTGAAACCGAGCGCTATGAAGAATCTGAAACTATTGCGGCAGGCAGTAATCCATGTCACTTCACAATCAAAGTCAATGAGCTTGAATGGCATTTTGGCTTGAGTATTTGCTACGACTTACGCTTTCCCGAACTGTACCGCCTCCTTGGACAAGTTGATTGCCACATCCTTCCAGCCGCATTTACCTACACTACTGGCAAAGATCATTGGGAGATTCTTCTGCGTGCACGCGCTATTGAAAACCAATGCTACGTACTATCTTCAGCGCAAGGTGGTCTCCACCTGAATCGCCGACGCACGTGGGGCGAGAGTATGTTTATTGGCCCTTGGGGTGAGGTATTAAGTAATCTGCCCGAAGGCGAAGGCTTTATTCAGGGCACACTCAGCAAAGATAAATTAAAAGAGGTACGCTCTAAGCTACCCGCACTAAATCATCGCAAGCTTTAAAACAGAAAGTTCAGCAAAATCAAAATGAGAGCACCAGAAGCATTATTTCCAAGTGATTGGACTAAGCCCAAGAAACAGGCCGACCTTCTCAAGCTAGCTAAATCTATTTTGCTGGAGCCAACCGGCCTGTCTGAGCAAGATTTGCATCACACCTTTGGCGATATGTTTACGCATCAGCTCGATGATGCCGATCTGTATTTCCAACATACCCGAAGCGAAAGCTGGAGTCTTGAGGAGGGCATTGTTAAATCGGGTAGCTTCAATATTGACCAAGGCGTTGGTGTGCGTGCGATTTATGGAGATAAAACTGCCTTTGCTTACTCTGACGAAATTAATTTAGAGGCTCTCAATAAGGCAGCCAAATCCACTCGAGTTATTGGGCCTCAAGGCGGAACACGGGCTGTTGCAAGCAAAATATTTACCCCCGTCTCTAACGGCCTCTACTCAGACCTAAATCCCCTAGACTCTCTCGCCCCTCAAGAAAAGATTGCTTTACTTGAAGGAATTGAGCGTCGCGCAAAAGCGCGTGACCCACGCATTATTCAAGTCATGGCCAGCCTAGCCGGCGAGTTTGACGTAGTGCTAGTAGTGAGGGCTGATGGTTTATTGGCTGCTGATGTGCGACCACTGGTGCGGGTATCGGTTCATGTGATTGCTGAGCAAAATGGTCGTCGCGAATCTGGATCATCAGGGGGTGGTGCTCGTCATGATTATCACTACTTCAACACTGAACTCATTAATCAATATGTTGATGAGGCTGTTGATGGTGCATTGATTAACTTAGACTCTCGCCCTGCTCCGGCGGGCCCAATGACGGTAGTTATGGGGCCAGGATGGCCTGGAGTGCTGCTGCATGAAGCGGTAGGTCATGGCCTTGAAGGTGACTTTAATCGTAAGGGTTCTTCCGCTTTTGCTGGTCGCATTGGACAACGCGTTGCCGCTAAGGGCGTCACCGTAGTAGATGACGGAACACTGTCCGGTCGCCGCGGCTCACTCAATATTGATGATGAAGGCACACCCACCCAATGCACCACTTTGATCGAAGATGGTATTTTGAAGGGCTATATTCAGGACAGTCTGAATGCCCGGCTCATGAATATGCCCCTAACCGGCAATGGTCGACGTGAGAGCTTTGCCTCCTTACCAATGCCCCGCATGACTAATACCTATATGTTGGCCGGCAAGGATGATCCCCAAGAAATCGTAGCCAGCATTAAACGTGGCCTGTATGCAGTGAACTTTGGGGGTGGGCAGGTCGACATCACTAGCGGTAAATTCGTGTTTTCAGCCTCAGAAGCCTATTGGGTGGAAAACGGCAAAATTCAATATCCCGTCAAAGGCGCCACCATTATCGGCAGTGGCCCAGAGTCCCTAAAACAGGTCTCTATGATCGGAAATGACCTGAAATTAGACGGCGGTATTGGGGTTTGTGGCAAAGAGGGGCAGAGCGTCCCAGTGGGCGTTGGACAGCCAACTTTACGCATCGATAGCCTGACTGTCGGAGGAACTGCTTAATACGGCTTAAAATAGTCTTATGAGCCAACAAAATACCAATCCCGCAAACTGGTACTCTGCCGTTGATAAAACGTCAGATACAGATGATCAACGTATTCAGAACATTACTGTCCTGCCACCGCCAGAGCATTTGATTCGCTTCTTCCCAATCTCTGGGACTCCTACTGAAGCGCTCATCAGCAAGACTCGCAAAAAGATTCGCGACATTATTCATGGCAAAGATGACCGCCTCTTAGTCATCATTGGACCTTGTTCCATTCATGATCCACGTGCTGCCTTAGAGTACTGCCAGCGACTACTAGCAGAACGTAATCGTTTTGCTGGTGAACTCGAAATTGTGATGCGCGTCTATTTTGAAAAACCACGCACAACCGTTGGCTGGAAGGGTTTGATTAATGACCCCTACTTAGATGAAAGCTTTCGTATTGAAGAAGGTTTACGAATGGCTCGTCAGGTGCTGATGGAAATCAATCGCCTTGGTATGCCAGCTGGTAGCGAATTCTTGGACGTTATCTCTCCGCAATATATTGCTGACCTTATTTCTTGGGGCGCTATCGGAGCACGCACAACGGAAAGCCAAGTGCATCGCGAACTGGCTTCAGGCCTCTCCGCACCAATCGGATTTAAAAACGGCACTGATGGCAATATCAAGATTGCGACCGATGCTATTCAAGCAGCTGGCCGCCCGCACCATTTTTTATCGGTTCATAAGAATGGTCAGGTTTCTATCGTTGAAACTAAAGGCAATAAAGATTGTCACGTTATTTTGCGCGGTGGTAAAGAGCCTAACTATGAAGCGCAGTATGTTCAAGCAGCCTGCTCTGAGCTAGCAGCAGCAAAGCTTCCAGCCGGTTTGATGGTTGACCTATCGCATGCAAACTCTAGCAAAAAACATGAGCGACAAATTGTGGTGGCAGAAAATATTGCCGAGCAAATTGAATCTGGCTCAGATCAAATTTTTGGTGTGATGATTGAAAGTCATCTAAATGATGGCGCACAGAAATTTTCACCAGGAAAAGATGATCCGAACAAGTTGGAGTATGGCAAAAGTATTACTGACGCCTGCATTAACTGGGAAGATTCAGTTAATGTATTGCAACGCTTAGCTCTAGCCGTAAAGAATCGCAGAAAAGCAAAGAAATAAAGTAAGGCAGCTTTATTAACCTCAAAAGAGACTAATTTATTTAGTCTCTTTTTTTTCGTGCTTCCATAGAACATCTTGACCACCTGCCGCACGATTGAGTACGCGCGCCAGTACAAATAAGAGATCAGAAAGACGATTGACATATTGACGCGGAGCATCGTACAACGGTTCCTCCCAGCCCAAGCGCACAATTGATCTCTCGGCACGTCTACATACTGTGCGACAAACATGCGCCTGAGCAGCGGCACGAGTACCTCCCGGAAGGATGAATTCAGTTAGAGGGGGCAAAGTCGTATTATATTTTTCTAGCCAAACATCTAGCTGGGCTACCTGTTCAGGTTTGAGTAAGGTGTAATTAGGAATACAAAGCTCCCCACCAAGGTCAAATAAATCATGCTGAACTTGCAAAAAGAGGTTCTTGAGCTCCTCTGCAAGACTTTCGGGTATCGATTCAGTCATCAAAACACCGATTTCAGAGTTCAGCTCATCCACATCACCCATAGCGCAGATGCGCAAATGATCCTTCTCCACTCGGCTGCCATCGCCAAGTCCAGTCATACCTGCATCACCAGTTCTGGTGGCTATTTTTGAAAGTCGATTTCCCATGAAACTAATTATAGGTAAATGGCTAAAATGATTCTTATGAATATGGTGATCCCACCCCCCGAGCTTGCGGCTATTACAGCCCTCCAATCCAAACTGGTATCAGCCTTGCGCCCCATCCTCCCAGAGCATGCCTTGCTGTGGGAGCCTGAGGACACGATTCCCTATGAATGTGATGGTTTAGCTGCCTATCGACGCATGCCACTGGCAGTAGCCCTACCAGAGACTGAGGAGCAGGTTGTCCAGATTTTGAAGATTTGCTTTGAAATGCAGGTACCCATCGTCCCACGCGGATCTGGCACCGGCCTTTCTGGTGGCGCGATGCCCATTTCCCAAGGATTGGTACTCTCACTGGCCAAGCTGAAAAAGATCATCAATATTGATCCATTTACTAGGACTGCAGTTGTTCAGCCCGGTGTTCGTAATTTAGCGATCTCAGAAGCAGTTGCCCACCTGGGCTTGTATTACGCCCCAGATCCATCCTCACAGATTGCCTGCTCTATTGGTGGCAATGTGAATGAAAACTCTGGTGGTGTGCACTGCCTCAAATATGGTTTAACACTTCACAACGTATTAAAAGTTCGCGGCATTTTGATGAACGGTGAGATTGTAGAATTCGGTAGCCTTGCACCAGACTCTCCAGGTCTGGATTTATTGGCAATTGTGATGGGTAGCGAAGGCATGCTGGCGGTGGTAACGGAAGTCACAGTCAAACTGATTGCTAAACCAAAATTGGCCCGTGTCATCATGGCTAGTTTTGACGATATTGAAAAAGGTGCCGATGCAGTTGCGGCCATTATTGCTGCCGGCATTATTCCTGCCGGCTTAGAGATGATGGATAAAGCCACTACTCGTGCAGTAGAAGAATTTGTTCATGCAGGGTATGACCTTGAAGCTGAGACTATTCTCCTTTGCGAGTCCGATGGCACTCCCGAAGAGGTTGCAGAAGAAATCGAGCGCATGACTAAAGTTCTTGAACAAGCCGGTGCTAGCGGCATTCAGATTTCCCAGAATGAAGCTGAGCGCTTGAAGTTTTGGAGCGGAAGAAAGAATGCCTTCCCTGCGGCGGGACGATTAGCACCAGACTACTACTGCATGGATGGCACCATCCCACGCAGAAACATTGGTACCCTGCTACGACGTATTCAGGGTATGGAAAAGAAATATGGCCTTGCTTGCTTGAATGTATTTCACGCGGGAGATGGCAATATGCATCCACTTATTTTGTTTAACGGCGCCGATCAAGAAGAATGGCATCGCGCTGAAGAATTTGGTACTGAAATTTTAGAGGCCTGTGTTGAGCTCGATGGTACGATTACTGGTGAGCATGGTGTTGGGATTGAAAAGATTAACTCCATGTGCGTTCAATTTGGCGAGGGTGAACGTGAATCGTTTTGGGGTGTTAAGGCAGCATTTGATCCAGCTCGTTTATTGAATCCGGACAAAGCGATTCCCACCTTAAACCGCTGCGCTGAATATGGCCGGATGCGTATTAGTGGTGGTAACTTACCGTATCCTGAGTTGGAGCGTTTCTAATGTCGGCATCTAACACAAAGAATATTGAGTTATTTCGCGAGCAAATTCAGGCGGCAGCCAAAAATAAAACTCCCTTATCTATCCAAGGTGGTGGCACAAAGTGTTGGTATGGCAATGCTAATTTATATGCCAAGTTAAATACCCGCCCCTACTCTGGCATCCTAGAATATCAACCTGAGGAACTTGTGATAACGGCTTGCGCCGGCACGCCATTAAAGGAGATTGAGGCAGCTCTCGCCGAAAAAAATCAAGTACTTGCTTTTGAACCTCCACACTTTGGCGACTCCGCTACTTTCGGTGGTGCGATTGCTGCAGGCTTAGCAGGTCCAGCCCGTATTAGTGTTGGCAACTTGCGTGACTTTGTTTTGGGTGCACGTATCTTAGATGGTAAAGGTCAAGACTTATCGTTTGGCGGCAAAGTAATGAAGAATGTTGCTGGATATGATGTATCACGCTTATTGCCAGGATCAATGGGCACACTGTCATTATTGCTCGAGGCCTCCGTAAAAGTATTACCACGTCCAGCAGCCATCACATCTCTTCGCTGTCACATTACTCAAGCTCGTGCACTGCAACTCTTAAATGAATGGGCGGGTCAACCTCTACCGCTATCAGCCAGCTGCTGGATTGGAAGCCCAAAAGGTGGTGATGGTGAGCTGACTATTCGCTTAGCTGGTGCCGCCGCCGCTATTAAGTCGGCGATTCCTCTAATGAGTGCAGCAGTCAATTCAATAGAATTAGATCCAAGCACAGCACAAACTTTTTGGAATCACTTACGCGAGCAAGAATTATCTGCATTTACAAATCTAAAGGCTGACGATACCCTATATCGTCTAGCGCTGCCTGCTGCCTGCGGACCTCTTGTCCTGGACAATATCGGGGACGATATTATTTTGGAGTGGCATGGGCAGCAACGTTGGTTAAAGGCGCCAGGAGATGATCTAACCTTTGCATCCATTAAAGCATTGGCCAGTACTCATGGCGGACACGCCACTCGCTTTAAACAAGGCGTTAATGTAGATCAATCTAAGCAACGCTTCACTCTACTGAGCGAACAAGCACACTCAGTGGCACTCGAGGCGGTTCAACAGCGCTTGAGAGCTTCTTTCGATCCAGCAGGCATATTTGCTACCTCGCGCCTTCCTTAAGCACCTCATTTAGTATTCCTATGCAAACTCAACTCGCCCCCCAATTCGCCAATACCCTCGACGGTATTGAGGCTGCCAGAATTCTTGGAAAATGTGTGCACTGCGGTTTCTGCACTGCTACTTGCCCTACTTATCAAATTCTAGGCGATGAACTTGATGGTCCACGTGGTCGCATCTATCTCATCAAGCAAATGGCTGAAGGGCAAGTGCCGACCGACAAAACACGTATGCATTTAGACCGCTGCCTGACTTGCCGCAATTGCGAAAGTACTTGTCCAAGCGGGGTGCAGTACGGCAATTTGATCGACATTGGCCGTAAGTGGGCGGAAGAAAATACGCCTAAGCGCCCCCTTGGTCAGCGTCTCACTCGTTGGGCTCTGAAAGAAGGTTTAACTAGTCCAAAATTATTTAATTCAGCAATGGCAATTGGTCGTTTGGTCCGCCCTCTCATGCCAAATGGTATCCAACGCAAGATTCCAGAAGCTAAAAATAAAGCTTTAGCTAGCAATACCGATCCCTACGCCAGACCCCAAGCGCGTCACTCTCGCAAGATGTTATTGCTCGAAGGCTGCGTCCAACCGGGTATGCTACCAAATATCAATTCAGCAACGGCACGTGTTTTAGATGCACTCAAAATTGAATTGATTAGTGCGTCCAATGCTACATGCTGTGGCGCATTACGTTACCACCTCAATGATCAAGCTGGTGGCTTAGATAATGCCAAACAGAATATCGAAGCCTGGTGGCCACAAGTTGAGCAAGGAGTAGAAGCCATTGTGATGACCGCATCAGGCTGCGGCGTAATGGTGAAAGATTATGGACATTTATTTGCCAACGATCCGCAATATGCTGCTAAGGCAAAGAAAATATCGAGCCTAACTAAAGACATTTCAGAAATACTTCCCGCACTTCAAGAAGAGCTTATCGCTCTAGTAGGCGTGGATCCTAAGCCTGGTGTGGTGTATCACCCACCCTGCACTCTCCAACATGGTCAGCAAATTCGAGGTAAGGTTGAAGGCCTTCTATCTAGTATTGGTATTAGCGTTCGCCTCTGTGCTGACAGCCATCTTTGCTGTGGCTCTGCGGGAACCTATTCGGTAACCCAAGCCGAGCTCTCGGAACAATTGCGCCATAACAAACTGACTCACCTCAATGCTGCTTGTGAAGAATCAGGTGCTCAGGTGATTGTTTCTGGAAATATTGGCTGTATTACACACCTCCAGCAAGATGAGATACCAGTCCTGCATTGGATCGAGATCGTTGATCAACTTATTAACCAAAACAATCGAACCAAATAATGAGTCAAGTTACCGCCAACCTGATGTTGGTAAAGCAAAGACTGGAATTAGCAGCCCTAGCAGCCAAACGTGATCCGGAAGATATTCAACTGCTTGCAGTAAGCAAAACTTTTCCATCAATAGCGGTTGAGGAAGCAATGCATGCTGGCCAAACCGCCTTTGGTGAAAACTATGTTCAAGAAGGTGTTGAGAAAATTCAACAACTTACTAAATTGCGCCCTTGGCTAGAGTGGCATTTTATTGGCCCAATGCAAAGCAATAAGACGCGCGATGTCGCAGAGCATTTTGACTGGGTGCACAGCATTGATCGCCTCAAAATTGCAGAACGACTCTCAAGTCAGCGCGGAGAATTTTCTGATTTATCCCCACTTCAGGTATGCATCCAAGTTAATGTCAGTGAAGAAGGTAGTAAGAGTGGTCTCCCACTTGAAGAAGTGGAGTCTCTTTGTGATGCGATTGCTAAATTGCCCAATCTCATTCTTCGCGGCCTCATGGCCATCCCAGCACCCAGTAACGATATCAGCCAACAACGTAGGGCCTTTGCGGCCGTTAGGGAGTGCTTTACTGGAATTAAAGTAAAGCACAGCAATGACCTTGGGTATGATTTCTTCGATACCCTCTCCATGGGAATGTCAGACGATATGGAAGCTGCAATTGTCGAAGGCAGTACTATGGTACGTATAGGAAGCGCCATTTTTGGGAAGCGCGATAGGAACAAAGTATGAGCACGCAAAAAATAAACCAAAATGCCCACATCACTTTTATTGGCGGCGGTAACATGGGCCGCGCCATGATTAGCGGCTTACTAGCCAACGGTTTTGGGGCCCATCAACTATCTGTAGTCGAAGCTAATGCCAGTACTGGCTCGCAATTACATCAAGATTTTGATGTAGAGATCATCAGCGCTTTAGATCAAATCGCCTTTGATTTCTCCAAGACTAATGTTGTAGTCATGGCGATCAAACCTCAGGACTTCAATGTGGTTGCCCAGTCTTTGGGTAAAAAACTTCAGCATGCAACTGATTCAGGTCCGCTCATCCTTAGTATTGCAGCTGGAATTCGTCTTAAAGACATGACTCGCTGGCTTGGATATGAGCGCTGTGTGCGTGCGATGCCTAATACCCCCGCCCTAATTGGTAAGGGTATTACTGGTTTATTCGCCGATTCCGCAGTCAATGCATCAGATCGCACCTTAGCGGAAACTATTTGTAATGCAGTAGGTCAAGCAGTCTGGGTTAATGAAGAAAAACTGATGGATGCTGTTACCGCCGTTTCTGGAAGTGGTCCCGCCTATGTCTTTGCCTTCTTAGAGGCAATGCAATCAAGCGGTGAGCAGCTTGGGCTTGATGCGTCCACTGCTCGCAAATTAGCTTACGCCACCTTGGAAGGTGCAACACAGCTTGCCCATAACTCCAATGAGCATGCAGGTGTACTTCGTGAAAGAGTCACCTCTAAAGGTGGCACAACAGCTGCTGCCCTAGATATGCTCAAGCAACTTGATTGGCAAGGCGCACTTGAAAAAGCAATTGATGCCGCCAGCCAACGTAGTAAGGCCATGGGTGATGAGTTAGGTAAGAACTAAAAACGCGTTAAACCCAAGAGGATTCCTAGAAATAGAAATCCGCCCAACCAGTTGTTGTGGCGAAAAGCTTTAAAGCAATCCTCGCGCTTGCGAGTAGCCACTAGTTTGAGGTGATACATAGCGCAAGCTAAAGCCAAACACCATCCCACCCAAAAGTAATTACTGAGATTTGCCAATTGCGCAACCCAAATCTGACTCAGAAATAATGCGCCGTAACTCAGTGCAATTGCGAGAACATCAAACCGACCGAAAGTAATAGCTGATGTGCGCAAACCCAAACGCAGGTCATCATCGCGATCGACCATGGCATAAGCGGTGTCATAAGCGATAGCCCAAAAGATATTGCCAATAAACAAAATCCAAGCTTCCATTGGAATGAAATCTAATACCGCGGCATAAGCCATCGGAATGCCAAAGCCAAAGGCAATACCTAAAACCGCTTGCGGAATAGCAAAAAAGCGCTTAGTAAAAGGATAGAAAATCGCAACTGCCAAGGCAAAGAATGAAAGCTCTTTAGTTAAAACATTTAAGGGCTGAATGAGCAGGAAGGCTATTAGTGCAAGAGAACCAGCAACGACCAATGCCTCTTTTCCAGAAATCTTCCCACTCGTAATGGGTCGATCTTTAGTTCTTAAGACGTGACGATCAAAATCTTGATCCGCATAGTCATTAATAGCGCATCCCGCACTTCGCATTAAAAATGTTCCCAGCGTAAAAATAATGAGCAGATGCCATACAGGAAAGCCGCCGCTAGCTAGCCAAAGTGCCCATAAGGTTGGCCACAATAGCAGTAGAGTGCCAATCGGCTTATCTAGACGAATCAAATAGGCGTAAGCAACAATACGATCACGCATCAGAGAAATTGTCGTTTTATATTCATGAGTTAATTATCAGGCCTTTAAAAACTCTGTGCGAGATCCAAGCCAGCGCTCTAAATGCCTCTCCACTAGATCACCATGCTCAGCTAGCAAACGCTCTGCCGCAGTCTGCGCTAGCTCGATCAGCCATGCGTCACGCTGAAGATCAACAAATCTCAACATCGCATCGCCTGATTGCTTTGCCCCCAATAACTCGCCTGGACCCCGTAGTGATAAGTCGCGCTCCGCAATCAAAAATCCGTCCGAAGTTTCTCGTAAGGTTTGTAAGCGCTCTTTAGCTGCTAAAGATAAAGGTTCTGCATACATCAAGATACAGACCGAATCTGCCGAACCTCGTCCTACGCGCCCACGCAACTGATGAATCTGCGCATAACCAAAACGTTCAGCGTGCTCAATCACCATGAGAGCTGCATTTGATACATCTACACCAACCTCAATCACCGTAGTCGCCACCAGCAACTGAATCTCATTGACCTTAAATGCAGCCATCACTGCAGCCTTCTCTTCGCTTTTTAAGCGACCATGTACCAGACCAACCTTGAAATTCGGCAATGCCTGTGTGAGCTGTTCAAAGCTTTCAACAGCAGTCTGTAATTGCAATACCTCAGACTCTTCAATCAAAGGGCAGACCCAATAAGCTTGTAATCCCTTGGCTAGCCAATCATGTAGACCGCTAATTACTTCATCCCTGCGGGCAGCCTTCAACACCTTGGTAGAAATAGGCTTTCGCCCGGGAGGCAATTCATCGATGACAGATACATCTAGGTCAGCGTAATAAGTCATCGCCAGGGTGCGAGGGATTGGCGTAGCTGACATCATGAGCTGATGGCAATAAAACAATTCAGAGCCAACCCGTTGCTGAATCTCTAAACGCTGCCTCACTCCAAAACGATGTTGTTCATCAATCACCGCTAAACCTAACTTTGCAAAACTCACTTTATCCTGAATCAGAGCATGCGTCCCAATAATCAGTTGAGCCTGGCCATTCTCAATCATTTGTTGTGCAAGTCTTTTTTCCTTAGCCTTCAAGCTACCGGATAGCCATGCAATCTTGATACCCAAGGGTTCAAACCACTCCTGCATTTTGAGATAGTGTTGCTCAGCCAAAATTTCTGTAGGTGCCATGATGGCAGCTTGATAGCCGTGATCCATTGCACGCGCAGCAGCCAATGCTGCAATGACGGTTTTTCCACTACCAACATCGCCCTGTAATAAGCGATTCATTGGATAGGCATTCGACAGATCAAGACCGATCTCGGACCAGACACGAGCTTGGGCGCTAGTCAGCTCAAAGGGTAAGACTTTGAATAAGCCCTTCTCAATACTGGCATTTTTTTTGTTTTGCTTACTTACTTGCGAATCCTTAGTAAATGAAGGAGCACGTCTTTCTCTACGAATGGCATGAGCCCGCTTTAAAGAAATTTGTTGAGCCAGCAATTCTTCAAACTGCACCCGGCGCCATGCAGGATGCGTGCGCTCTAGAAGCGATTGGGTATTGGCATCGGCAGGCGGTTGGTGCAAAAAGGTAATGGCATCTTGCAGTGGCGGCCAATCATGTGTAGGCAAAATTTCAGCCATCAGTTTGGGTGGTAAGAATTCTGCCAAGCTCTCCTTCAGACTGCTATCACGCAAAGCTTGTAAGACGGCCTTGCGAATAATCGTTTGTGAGATTCCTGCGCTAGCTGGGTATACCGGAGTCAAACTCGCTGGCAATGGCGCATCTGAGGTCACAGCCCGAACCGTAGGGTGAACCATCTCAGCCCCTTGATAACCCTCTCGAATCTCACCTCGAACTCGTATATGAGTACCGACCGCCATTTGCTTTTGTTGGCTAGGATAGAAATTGAGGAAGCGAAGTTGTAGCGAGGCAGTGTCATCTTCAATCGTGACTAAAAGCTGCCTTCTAGGCCGGAACATCACCTGATTTCGAATCACGGTACCTTGAGTTTGAATGGAATGAAATCTTCCAAGACCCAAGGCTTCCTCGATAGTAAAGAGCTCGGTCTCATCCTCATAACGGGATGGCAAGTGCAAAGCAAGTGCCATAGGGCTGTTTAAACCCATCTTTTCGAGTGCAGTTGGCGGTCGCTTAGTCGTCATCGTTAAAATCCAATACCTGATGGTAATGCTATGCAACTTTCCGACTTCAATTACGACCTCCCACCCGAACTAATTGCCCAGCATCCCCTGGCTAATAGGACGGACAGTCGCCTCTTAGAGCTAAATATAGAGGGGGGTAATGTCGCCCAATTGATTGATCGGCAGTTCCAGGACATTCTTAACCTTATCAAACCTGGGGATTTACTGGTCTTTAATGACACCAAGGTCATTCCTGCTCGCCTTCATGGCAAAAAGGAGACGGGTGGCAATGTTGAGCTCCTGATTGAGCGCATTAGTGGAGACATGCAGGCCTGGGTACAAATCAGAGCCTCCAAAGTTCCTAAGACCGGCAGCATTGTTCATGTGCATAACAAAGCGGGTGAGACCTTTCCTGTAGAGATGATTGGCTATGACGGCCGATTTTATGAAGTCCGTTTCCCCGAGAATGTATTTCATTTACTTGAGCGCTTCGGCGAATTACCACTCCCCCCTTATATTGAACATCAGCCAGATCAAGAAGATGCCACTCGCTATCAAACAGTCGTTGCCAAATACCCCGGTGCTGTCGCAGCCCCTACGGCAGGCTTGCACTTTGATCAAGCTATTCTCAAGCAGCTAGGCGAACTCGGTGTCAAACAGGCCAGCATCACTCTGCACGTGGGTGCAGGAACCTTTACACCGGTCCGAGAGGAAGATCTCAGTAAACACAAAATGCACTACGAGTGGTTCTCAGTCCCTACGGAAACGATTGCAGCGATACAGGCTACTCAAAAAGCAGGAAAAAGAGTCATTGCGATTGGGACAACCAGCCTGCGAGCCCTTGAGAGTTATGCTCAGACACAAAAAACCAGTGGCGAAACCAATTTATTTATCACGCCGGGCTATACCTTTAAGTCTGTAGATTGCCTGCTCACAAACTTTCATCTACCAAAATCCACTTTATTGATGTTGGTGAGCGCCTTTGCTGGGGTAGACAATATCCGTAATGCCTATCAACATGCCATTAAAAATCAATATCGCTTTTTTAGCTACGGCGATGCGATGTTCTTAAGCCGCAATAACTAAATAAGCTCATGACAAAACCCGTTCACTTTAATATCCTGGCACGCGACTCAGCAAGCCCTGCCCGCCTCGGCCAGCTTGACCTCCCCCACGGTAGCGTGCAGACACCAATCTTTATGCCAGTGGGTACTTATGGCACGGTGAAGGCTATGACACCTCGCGATTTAAATGAGGCTAAAGCCCAAATTATTTTGGGCAATACCTTTCATCTTTGGCTTCGGCCTGGTTTAGATGTAATCAAGAAGCATGGTGGCTTACATCGTTTCATGGGCTGGGATAAACCAATCCTCACAGACTCAGGTGGCTTTCAGGTTTTCAGTTTGGGCGCTCTGAGAAAAATCTCCGAAGAGGGGGTAACCTTTGCATCACCAATCAATGGGGATAAGTTATTTATGTCTCCAGAAGTGTCGATGGAAATTCAGGCGGTACTTAATAGCGATATCGCTATGCAGTTTGATGAGTGCACCCCTTATGAAGTTAAGGGACAAGCAACTTCAGAAAAAACCGCACGCGCTTCCCTGGAAATGTCGCTGCGCTGGGGTGATCGCTCCTTAAAACGCTTTCGTGAGCTTGAGACGGGTAATGGCCTCTTTGGTATTGTTCAAGGCGGGATGTTTGAAAACCTGCGTGAGTTTTCCCTAGATGCAGTAAGTCAGCAGGGCTTTGATGGAATTGCCATTGGGGGTCTGTCTGTTGGAGAGCCAAAGCCTGAATTTGAGCGCATTCTGAATTTCACTGCCCCCAAGTTACCAGAACACATGCCCCACTACTTAATGGGTGTTGGGACCCCTGAGGATCTGATGTTGGGCGTTAGCCTAGGCATTGACATGTTTGACTGCGTGATGCCGACTCGAAATGCCCGCAATGGCTGGCTTTTTACCCGCTTTGGTGATCTTAAACTACGTAATTCAGGATACAAGGACGATGACCGTCCTGTCGACCCAACCTGCGCTTGCTATACCTGCCAAAATTTCACTAGATCCTACTTAAATCACCTCCAAAAGGCGAATGAGATCCTTGGCTCACAGCTCAATACCATCCACAACCTCTCCTACTATCTCCAACTAATGGAAGAGGTTCGAGAATCTCTAGCCAAAGATCGTTTTAGCGCCTATCGCGAGGAATTTCATCAAAATCGCCAACGGGGCGTAGAGCCCGGACAGGATTAATGGCCTTAGGCCATTAAATCAGCCCCAAACCCCCATACAGTTTAGAATTGTGAGTTACGGCTTGGCTTTAAAAGCCTAAAACTAAAGCAGTTTCCAATTGGTACTTAATGGAGGTTTTATATGTGGATTAGTAACGCTTTTGCCCAGGCTCCAGCCGCGGGTGCAGATTCCGGTGGCTTGATGAGCTTCCTTCCCCTTATTTTGATGTTTGCAGTGCTGTACTTCATCATGATTCGCCCACAAATGAAGCGTCAAAAAGAAACCAAAGCAATGCTTGAGTCTCTTTCTGTTGGCGACGAAGTAGTCACTGTTGGCGGCATCATCGGTAAAGTAACTGCATTAAAAGATCAAGTTGTGACTGTTGAGATTGCTACTGGCACTGAAGTACAAATGCAAAAAGGCGCCATCGTAACAGTATTGCCAAAAGGCTCGCTGAAGTCTTCTTAATAAGCTTTTAAAAGTAACTCAATATGAATCGCTACCCTCTCTGGAAATACATAGTCATCCTGTTTGCTTTATTAATCGGGGGACTATATTCATTACCTAATTTCTTCGGAGAGGCTCCAGCAGTTCAAGTCTCGTCTGCCAAACCAACCATCAAGGTTGATTTGGCGACTCAGTCTCGCGTTGAAAAGATTCTGACTGAAGACAATATTAGTAACACCGGTATATTTTTTGAATCTACAGGCAATGTAGGTTCAATAAAAATTCGTTTTGACAATACCGATATCCAACTTCGTGCTCGCGACTTACTTCAACAGAAATTAAACATCGATCAAAATGATCCTAATTTCACGGTTGCATTAAACCTGCTCTCCAATACACCAAGCTGGTTAAATGCCTTGAATGCATTGCCGATGCCTCTTGGTCTTGACTTACGTGGCGGTGTGTACTTCCTGTTACAAGTTGATATGAGGGGTGCAGTTCAAAAGAAGGTCACTTCTTTAGCTACCGATATTCGCAGTCAATTACGTGACAAATCCATTCGGCAACAAGGTATTGAGCGCGGCCAAGACTCCATCACTTTGACTTTCGGTAGCACTGAAGATGCTGAAAAAGCACGCTCTGTCTTAATGACCAGTCAGCCTGATCTAACCTGGCAAATCAAGCCTACCGGCTTATCCCCAAAACTAGTGGGTGAATTTAAAGCCACCGCCTTGAAAGAAATTCAAGATAACGCAGTAAAGCAAAATATCATTACATTGAATAAGCGTGTGAATGAGTTGGCCGTTAAAGAGCCAGTGATTCAACAACAAGGTGCAGAGCGTATTGTTGTTCAGCTACCTGGTGTTCAAGATACTGCTCGCGCCAAAGATATTATCGGCCGCACTGCCACCCTCGAATCCAGATTAGCAGATCCCATTGTTTCAACTATTGCAGTTGGTGAGACCCCGCCTCCAGGCATGGATGTATTCCGCTTCGGAGAAAACCGTCAGGGTGTATTCAAAAAATCAGTCATCTTTAGCGGCGATCGCATTACTGATGCAAGCGCCGGCTTTGATCAAAATCAACGTCCTGCAGTCAACATCTCTTTAGATGCCGCTGGTGGTCGCGTGATGCAAGAAGTGACCCGTGAAAATATTGGTAAACCGATGGGCATGATCTTGTTTGAAAAAGGTAAAGGTGAGGTTCTCACAATTGCAACGATTCAAGGTGAGTTTGGCTCTAAATTTCAAATTACCGGTCAACCAACTACTGAGAGTGCCAATGACTTAGCACTCTTATTGCGTGCGGGCTCATTAGCAGCACCAATGGAAATCATTGAAGAGCGTACGATTGGACCAAGCCTAGGCGCAGAAAATATTGAAAAGGGTTTTAAGTCCCTGATTATTGGCTTTGGAGCAATCTCTATTTTTATGATTGCTTACTACCTCTTATTTGGCACATTCTCAGTAATCGCTCTAGCAGTCAACTTACTACTCTTGATTTCTATCTTGTCGATGCTACAAGCTACTTTAACCTTGCCAGGTATTGCCGCGATGGCATTGGCGCTAGGTATGGCGATTGACTCCAACGTGTTAATCAATGAACGTATTCGCGAAGAACTACGAAATGGTGCCGCCCCACAAACTGCGATCGCCATTGGCTTTGATAAAGCTTGGGCAACGATCTTAGATTCAAATGTCACGACCTTAATTGCAGGTCTTGCATTGCTAGCCTTTGGTTCTGGCCCCATTAAGGGATTCGCGGTAGTGCACTGCCTTGGTATTTTGACTTCCATGTTTTCAGCAGTCTTTTTCTCACGTGGCCTGGTTAACCTCTGGTACGGCAGAGGTAAAAAAGTTCAAAAACTCGCTATCGGCCAAGTTTGGCGCGCAAAGGAGAAATAAGCCATGGAATTTTTCCGAATCAAAAAAGATATTCCGTTTATGCGCCATGCATTGGCGCTGAATGCAATTTCTTTAATCACCTTTTTAGCGGCTGTATTCTTCCTATGGCAGAACGGCCTGCATCTTTCGATTGAGTTTACCGGCGGCACAGTGATGGAGGTTTCTTATCCGCAGACAGCGCCTCTGGATTCAATTAGATCGAAGGTTGAAAAGCTTGGCTACGCCGATACCCAAATTCAGAACTTTGGTAGCTCACGTGATGTGATGATTCGCCTACCACTTCAAAAAGATGCTGAAGGAAAAATAATTTCTTCAGCAGATCAAAGCGCGTCTGTCATGCAAGCACTGGAACCGACCACCTCTGGCCCGAAACTTCAACGCGTCGAGTTTGTTGGTCCACAGGTTGGTCGAGAGCTGGCAATAGATGGATTGATGGCTCTGCTATTTGTGATCATTGGTATTGTGGTTTACCTTTCTTTCCGTTTTGAGTGGAAATTTGCTGTTGCAGGCATCATCGCGAACTTACATGACATCGTGATTATTCTTGGCTTCTTTGCCTTCTTCCAATGGGAGTTCTCACTCTCGGTATTAGCTGCGGTATTGGCTGTTTTAGGCTATTCAGTAAATGAGTCTGTGGTGATCTTTGACCGTATTCGCGAAAACTTCCGCAAGTTCCGCAAGATGGACACTCGCGAGATTATCGATAACGCTATTACCAGCACCATCAGCCGTACCGTGATTACTCACGGTAGCACTGAGATGATGGTTTTAGCAATGTTGATTTTTGGCGGCCCCACACTCTTTTACTTTGCCTTAGCACTCACCATCGGTATTTTGTTTGGTATTTACTCTTCAGTATTCGTGGCAGCAGCGCTAGCCATGTGGCTTGGTGTTACTCGAGAGGATTTAGTAAAGGGTGAGCGCAAACCTGAAGACACTACCCGGAGCGATGACCCAAACTTTGGAGCCCAAGTTTAATTTAGTGTGAAATTCTGATGCTCGAGAGCGGCTAATATTTTCTTAGTTGCACCTTGATGCTCAATAGAGTAGGCTGTTGCAGCCCTCGACATCTTTGCCAGCTTGACCGTATTAAGCAGCAATTCTTTTAAAGCCTCCATCAGGGCAACTGACTCGCTTAAGATAAGCTCGCCCTGAATACGCTTTGCAGCACCCATCTCAATCGCATCAAGAGCAGCCTGCTGAAAGTTATAAGTATGCTCACCAAGCAATACGGGGCAGCCAGCAGCACATGCCTCAATCAAATTTTGACCTCCGAAGGGAAGGATGCTGCCACCCATGACCACCAAGTCAGCCGCACTGTAATACATCGGCATCTCACCCATTGAATCACCCAGAATCACGTCGACATCGACTTCTCCATTCGGCGTTTCAGTCCATGCCGTACGGTGTCGAAATTGCAAACCAGCCCCATGAATTTGACTTGCCACCTCAGAGAATCGCTCTGGATGCCGAGGAACGAGACACAGCAAAGGGTTAATCTCAAAAGCATTAGTAAGCAAGAGATCTTTCCAGGCCTTGAGAATAATTACTTCTTCACCATCACGAGTACTTGCAGCACAGACCATAAGACGTTGCTTGGCATGTAGCCTCTCTTTCCAAGCTTTGCCTTGTTGAACTAGACTTGGATCAAGCGGAACATCAAACTTGAGATTACCCACAATCTGAACTTGCTTGACGCCAAGACTACGATAGCGCTGGGCATCAAGTTGCGTTTGAGCCAAGATACCAGCAAATGCTTGAAATAACGCTCTGCCTGCTTTACCAAACTTATTCACACGAGAAGCACTACGTTCAGATAGACGCGCATTTACTAAAAATAATGGCAGGCCGATTTCTGCGCAATAAAATACTACGGTTGGCCAGGCCTCGGTTTCCATAAATAAACCAAGCTTTGGCTTTAGTACACGAATGAAATTAGCGACAGACCAGCACAGGTCATAGGGCAAATAGACTTGGTGTAGCTGACCTGCAGTAATTGCTTTTGCAAATAGAGTAGCACCTGTTCGCCGACCATTGAGCGTCATATGCGTCAGTAAAACCTTTTCGCCACGCGCTAAATAAGCTTCAACTAATGGCTGAGCAGCTCTAGTCTCACCAACAGATACTGCATGAATCCAAACGGATCCCCGGGCAATTGCTTTGCCATCAACAAAGCCTAGGCGCTCAGAGAAATGATTTAAATATTCAGTTGAATGTCGAGTGCGCAAAGCCAGGCGAATAAATGCAAATGGCAGCAGAAGATGCCAAAGCAATTGATAAACAGCAAACCAGATCTTGGGGCGGACACCGTATTGTGAATCCTGCGGTGTACGCTCAAGGCTTGGAGTCAAATTCACTTTTTCAGACGTTCGGTCAATTCGACCGCCTTACCTAAATAAGAAGATGGTGTCATCTCGAGTAGCAATGCTTTTGCATCGTCTGGAATTTGTAGGCTACGAATAAAAGTTTGTAAATCAGCCTGATTGATTCCTTTGCCGCGGGTGAGCTCTTTAAGTTGCTCATACGGATTCTCGATGCCATAACGACGCATTACAGTTTGTACAGGCTCTGCCAATACTTCCCAACACTCGTCTAAGTCAGCAGCAATTGCCGCATGATTTACTTCCAACTTACCCAGACCGCGCAAAGCACTGTCATAAGCCAAAACACTGTGGCCAAAGGCTGGGCCAAGGTTCCGCAGCACAGTAGAGTCGGTGAGGTCGCGCTGCCAGCGAGAAATCGGTAACTTCTCTGCTAAATGACGCAGTAGAGCATTGGCAACCCCCAAATTACCCTCAGAATTTTCAAAATCGATTGGATTCACCTTATGCGGCATGGTTGAAGAACCAATCTCACCTGCTTTAGTGCGTTGCTTAAAGTAGCCAATAGAAATATAGGCCCAAAAATCACGGTCCATATCTAGTAAGATCGTGTTAGCGCGTGCAATCGCATCAAACAATTCGGCCATGCCATCGTGGGGCTCAATCTGAATCGTATAGGGATTAAATGTCAGTCCTAAGCGCTTCTCAACCACATTCTTAGAAAAGTTTTCCCAATCAAAATTAGGGTAAGCGGATAAGTGTGCATTGTAGTTACCAACTGCACCGTTCATTTTTCCCAGGAGTGGAACTGCTGCAATGGTCGTAATCGCACGCTCTAGCCGTTTAGCAATATTTGCTAACTCTTTACCCAATGTACTTGGAGAAGCTGGCTGACCATGGGTGCGTGACAACAAGGGGACCTTAGCATTTTCAATTGCAAGATCAGTTAATACAGAAAGTACTTTTCTGAGTTGTGGCAACAGAACTTCATCACGAGCACCACGCAACATCAAACCATGCGAAGTATTATTAATGTCTTCAGAAGTACAAGCGAAGTGAATAAACTCACTAGCTTTTAAGAGGTCTGGACGGCCGGCCACTTTTTCTTTTAAAAAATACTCAACCGCTTTGACATCATGGTTAGTAACTGCCTCGATATCTTTAATGCGCTGTGCATCTTCATCAGAGAAGTTTTCTGGTAAGGATAATAAAAAAGTCTCATCGGCCGTACTAATTTTCGGCATATCTGGCAGGCCTGCTGATGCCAAAGCTAGCAGCCAATGGATCTCTACAAACACCCGCTGACGCATAAATGCAGCCTCAGACAACCAAGGGCGCAAGGCATCTAGTTTTCCGGCATAGCGGCCATCTAAAGGGGAAAGTGCATTTAGGGTAGAAATCGGCTGACTCACAAATATCGCCTTTACATTGAATGTGTCAATAAACCCCGATTTTAATCGTTGTTGAGGGCAACCCAATATGACTGGGGTAGCTATACTAAACCCTATGAAACTCATCGGATCCCTCACTAGCCCCTACGTACGTAAGGTACGTATTGTTTTCTTCGAAAAAAAGGTTGATATAGACCTAGAAATTGAGAATGTCTGGGCTGCAGATACAAAAATCACTAATTACAACCCTTTGGGCAAGGTTCCCTGCCTACTTTTGGATGATGGCGAGGCCATCTATGACTCGCGGGTAATTGCAGAGTACGTGGATACGCTCAGTCCGGTCGGCAGGCTCATTCCAACCGAAAGTCGCGAACGCGCCACCATCAAAACCTGGGAAGCCTTGGCTGATGGCATAAAAGATGCGGGAATTTTGGCCCGCCTAGAGGCAACTTTGCGCCCACCTGAGCAACAAAGTCCAGTCTGGGTAGATCGCCAAATAGGCAAAATTAAGGCAGCTTTAGAGCAAATGTCCCGTGAATTAGGCGAAAACTCTTGGTGCCATGGCAATCAGATGACTTTGGCGGACATTGCAGTGGGATGCGCCTTAGGTTATCTACTATTCCGCTTCCCAACTATTGCTTGGCAAGCGCAATATCCCAATCTGGATGCTTTGTATCAAAAATTGATCCAAAGGCCTTCCTTTATTGAAACAGCACCCCCAGCAGCCTAAATTGGCAAATTACTGTTGAACCATTTATGAGCACTTAGGCGGAAATAATTCCACCGCCTAAGCAAATATCTCCGTCATATACAACGGCAGACTGGCCTGGTGTCACTGCCCACTGAGTCTGTGGAAAAGCCAATGCAAAACTAAGAGGCCCTTCAGTTCCGGTGGTAATGGAACAAGCGGAGTCAGCCTGACGATAGCGAGTTTTAGCGGAATACTGTCCCAACACAGGAGTGACGCCAGCAACCCAACTGGCATCAATGGCAGAGAGTTGATTCGCTAGTAGCCAAGGGTGCTCATGCCCTTGGGCAACATACAAAGTATTGTTGGCAATATCTTTGCGGGCAACATACCAAGCATCGCCATTGCCATCTTGACTGCCCCCCAAACCGATACCCTTACGCTGCCCTAAGGTAAAGAAGGCAAGCCCCATATGCTCTCCGACCGTTTTACCCTCAGGGGTTTTAATAGGGCCGGGAGTGCGCGGCAAGTAGCGATTTAAGAATTCACGAAAAGGGCGTTCGCCAATAAAGCAAATGCCAGTCGAATCTTTTTTACGTGCATTGTGTAAACCAATTTGCTCAGCAATCTTGCGTACTTCCGTCTTTGGAATCTCTCCAAGTGGGAAAAGAACATTGGCAAGTTGACTTTGAGTTAATCGGTGTAAGAAATAACTTTGATCTTTGCTGGCGTCTAAGGCCTTTAAAAGCTGGACTTTACCACCCTCATGGCGAACCCGCGCATAGTGGCCGGTTGCAATAGCATCGGCACCTAAGCTCATCGCGTGATCTAAAAAAGCCTTGAACTTAATTTCTGCATTGCACAAAACATCGGGGTTTGGTGTTCTGCCAGCAGCATATTCCCGTAAAAACTCCGCAAAGACCCGCTCACGGTATTCAGCGGCAAAATTGACTGCCTCAACATCAATTCCAATTAGATCCGCCACTGACACCACATCTAACCAATCCTGACGTGCAGAGCAATACTCATCACTGTCATCATCTTCCCAGTTTTTCATGAAAAGGCCTATAACTTCATAACCCTGTTGCTTGAGCATCCAAGCCGCAACCGATGAATCTACGCCTCCAGACATCCCAATAACGACTTTATGACGTTTTGAGGCAGGGATTGCGGAAGAATTGAACGGGATCATCAAAAAATGCGAAAATTCGATATAAGCTGAAAAACCCCATTGTAGAAGTCTTCCTTCAAACTTACCAAGATTGGAAGGAAACCTTAAGGAATGGTGATCAGGGGTAATTAATAGGCAGCCTCATGCCTAATTAATTAAAATAGATTTTTTGAAAAATTTGCATTTGGAGACATGCCATGCGCATAGGAGTACCGCTGGAAATCAGACCCGGGGAAACTCGTGTTGCCGCCACACCGGAAACCGTTAAGAAGCTGATTGGTCAAGGCCATACAGTCGTTATTCAAAAAGATGCGGGCCTTACAGCTAGCCAGCCAGATTCGGCTTATGAAGCTGTTGGCGCGACTATCGGTAGCGCTACCGATGCCCTTGGAGCAGAAATTGTTCTCAAGGTGCGTGCGCCTGAGGCTGCAGAGCTCAAACAAATTCAATCTGGCAGCGTGCTCCTTGGCATGCTCGATCCATTTGATAACGACAATATTGCAGCCATGGCTGCGCAAGGTGTTACTGCGTTTTCATTAGAGGCTGCACCACGCACTACTCGCGCCCAAAGCATGGACGTCTTGTCTTCACAAGCCAATATTGCAGGCTACAAAGCAGTGATGGTTGCTGCAAATGAATACCAACGCTTCATGCCAATGCTCATGACTGCGGCTGGTACTGTTAAAGCTGCACGCGTACTAATTTTAGGTGCCGGTGTTGCTGGCCTCCAAGCGATTGCAACTGCAAAGCGTTTAGGCGCAGTTATCGAAGCGTCTGATGTTCGCCCTGCGGCCAAAGAGCAAATTGAATCTCTTGGCGCTAAGTTTGTTGATGTTCCTTACGAAACTGATGAAGAGCGTGAAATTGCTCAAGGTGTTGGTGGCTATGCCCGTCCAATGCCAGAAGCCTGGATGAAGCGTCAAGCTGCCCTTGTTGCAGAACGCGCTCAACAAGCAGATATTGTAATTACCACTGCCTTGATTCCAGGTCGCAAACCCCCAGTCTTGTTACACAGCGATACTGTTGCGAATATGAAGCCTGGCTCTATCGTGATCGACTTAGCTGCTGGTCGCGGGGATAACGGTTCAGGTAACTGCCCACTGACAGAAGCAGACAAGATCGTTATGAAAAATGGTGTAAAAATTATTGGTTACACCAACCTCGCCAGCATGGTAGCTGCAGATGCTTCTGCCTTGTATGCGCGCAACTTGCTCGACTTTATGAAGCTAATCGTTGACTCAGAGGCGAAGTTAGTCATCCCAACGGATGACGACATCGTTACTGCTTGTCTCATGTGTCGCGACGGCCAAGCCGTCCGTAAAAACTAATAAAGAACATTCGAAGGAAATATCATGGATCTCGCTGCTTTTCAAAGCATCCTTACAGTCCAAAACATCACTGTGTTTGTACTGGCTATTTTTGTTGGCTACCACGTAGTTTGGAACGTTACTCCTGCACTACACACCCCACTGATGGCTGTTACTAATGCTATTTCAGGAATCATTATTGTTGGCGCACTACTTCAAACTGAAGTGATTGGTGGTGATGAGATTACCCTCACCAGCATCATTGGTGCGGTGGCAGTCTTCTTAGCCTCAATCAATATTTTTGGTGGCTTTATGGTCACCCGCCGCATGCTTGAAATGTTCAAGAAAAAAGCCCCCAAGGCTGATGCAGCTGGCACTAAATAAAACTAGAACAAGATCTTATAGAGACCACAATAATGTCAAACATAACCGCGATTTCCTACCTTATTTCATCGGTGCTCTTCATCCTCGCATTGCGTGGATTGTCTTCACCAACAACCTCACGCCAAGGTAATACCTTTGGCATGGTCGGCATGTTGCTTGCCGTCATTACTACTTTCATGATTCCTGACTTTAAGCCAGTGTTCTCATTGATTATCGGCGCCATTGTTGCCGGTGCTGTAATTGGAATTCTTGCAGCAAAACGTGTACAGATGACCAAGATGCCCGAGCTTGTAGCTCTTATGCACTCGTTTGTAGGTTTATCAGCTGTATTAATCGCCATTGCAGCGGTATTTAATCCAGCACAAAACCATACTGGTGTACAAAAGATTGAACTCTTTATTGGGGCATTTATCGGCGCAATTACCTTTACAGCCTCCGTCATCGCTTTCGGAAAACTTTCTGGCAAGGTTAGCGGCAAGCCGGTGACATTTGCTGGCCAACACTTACTCAATCTGATCCTAGCAATCGGCATGGTTGCTGGCGGCGTCATGTACTTTATGACTGGCAGTCACGAGGCATTCTTGGTGATGTGCGCGATTGCTTTGGTATTGGGTGTGACCTTAATTATCCCAATCGGCGGCGCAGATATGCCCGTGGTTGTATCGATGCTCAACAGCTACTCTGGTTGGGCAGCCGCTGGTATTGGCTTTACCTTGAACAATCCTGTGTTAATTATTGCTGGCGCTTGCGTAGGCTCTTCTGGTGCAATTCTGTCTTACATCATGTGTAAGGCTATGAACCGCTCTATTTTGGCAGTCTTACTTGGCGGCTTCGGTGCCGAGGCTTCTGCTGGCGGCACTGATGATGGTGGTCCAAAGAATTACAAAACTGGCTCTCCAGAAGATGCGGCCTTCCTCATGGAAAATGCTGACACTGTGGTGATTGTTCCTGGTTATGGCTTGGCCGTAGCACGAGCTCAACACGCGCTAAAAGAATTGACAGAGAAGTTGACCCATCATGGTGTGACAGTAAAGTATGCGATTCACCCAGTTGCAGGTCGTATGCCTGGCCACATGAATGTGCTCTTGGCCGAAGCTGAAGTTCCATACGATCAAGTGTTCGAAATGGAAGATATTAATAGTGACTTTGGTCAAGCAGATGTAGTCTTAGTCCTTGGCGCAAATGACGTGGTCAACCCTGCTGCTCGCACTCCAGGCAGCCCAATCTTTGGCATGCCAATTTTAGAAGCATATAAGGCCAAAACAATTATTGTCAACAAACGCTCCATGGCCGCCGGTTATGCTGGTCTGGATAACGAACTCTTCTATATGGATAAAACCATGATGGTCTTCGGTGATGCAAAGAAGGTCGTGGAAGATATGGTGAAATCGGTATCCTAAATAGTGTTGGCCTTACTAGGTAAGGCTTAGAGGCGGAGAAGGATGTGCAAGGCTCAAATCTGCCCCACTGAGGGGTAGAACATGGCAACATTTAGAAATAGGCACGGGAAATGGTAAGCCCGTGTTCACCGCAAAGGGCGGCAGCCCGTCACTAAGTCGTTCTAATCCAAACAAGATGCAGAGAAGTGGACTAGGCAGCTTGATTCTGAAATGGATAAGGGTGGTTACACCAATCTAGTGCTGGCAGAGGGCAGTGCAAAGAGTGCGATGTTTC
Organism: Polynucleobacter sp. UK-Mo-2m-Kol15; assembly: GCF_018881505.1. Taxonomy (GTDB): domain Bacteria; phylum Pseudomonadota; class Gammaproteobacteria; order Burkholderiales; family Burkholderiaceae; genus Polynucleobacter. Next base: position 2,152,607 of record NZ_JACVQC010000001.1, read on the forward strand.
GACACTTAACGGATATTGGGAACCATGGCAATATGTTCTATAGACAAATCAAGACATGGGGCCGACCCTAAACAATTAGCACTTGCGATAATCAAAACGCAGTCAAGTAAATAACATGTAAAACTAGGCGGTATCTGATACTCATACCGAAAAACTTAAAAATGATTTAAATCGAAATTGACTTTACCTAAAACACTGCCCCAGTCACCAATAGAAGGCTGTCTATATAACTTTATTGACGGGTACCAAGGACTATCAACTCTATCTAACAGCCATCGCCAATCAGGTACATAAGACAAAAGAATCCACGTCTCCTTGCCCAAAGCCCCACTTAAATGAGGAATGCTTGTGCAGGTGCTAACAACTAAATCAACATTTTCAATCAGAGCCGCTGTATCTGAAAAATCTCTCAATTCATTCCCAAAAAATCTAATATTTTTATAATTTTCAAAAAATTCTTTGTCGCAATCTTTTATTTCTTTTTGTAAGCAGATATATTCAAATTCTCCTAAAGGAAGTGCCTGAACAAAATCCATAAGTAACAAGCTTCTTTTGTGGTCATCCTTAAATTCAGACATACTGCTCCAAGCTATGCCAACTCGCTTTTTCTTTTTTTCCCCTAACTTGAGCCGCCACTTATCCACCTTAGATGGATTGGAGATTAAATAAGGCACATCCGCTGGAATTGTAAAAATATTTACATTAAGAGCCAAAGGAAGACTCAAAAGAGGGCACTGATAATCAAAAAGTGGCAACTCTTGACCCTTAATGACCAATTGTGAGACTCCTTCTAAATTTTCCATCAAACTAGCAAGTGGCTTTGGAGTCTCCAAAATGACTTTGGCGCCCAAATCAGAAACCAATTTAACGTATCTGCAAAATTGAATGAAATCGCCTAGCCCTTGCTCCCCATAAATTAGGATTGTTTTACCTTGAAGCGATTCAACCCCAAGCCAAGTGGGCTTATCAAAGTAACGTTTTCCTGCAATTTTGCTGACTTCATCCAAATCCCATCTACTCTCGTATAGTGGCAAACCTTTTTCAAAATTACCCAGCAATAGCAGAGATAAGCTTTTGTTCCAAGATGTCTCGTGATAATCAGGCTTCAGACTAAGCGCCTTATCATAGTGAGCTATGGCCTCGTCATGCCGTTTAAGTTCACTTAATGTAATACCTTTATTAGTCCAAGCCTTCGCATAGTCAGGTTTAAGACTTAGCGCTTTATCGTGGTGAATAATTGCCTCATCAAACCGTTTAAGTTCGTGCAGGGTGAGCGCTTTATTGGACCAAGCCTTATAGTCATCAGGATTAAGGTAAAGCGCCTTATCCAAGTTGGTAATGGCCTCGTCATAACGCTTCAGCTTATATAATGAATTGCCTTTATTAGACCAAGCTTGAGCGTAATTAGATTCAAGACTTAAGGCTATATCGAAATAGGAAATAGCCTCATCAAAACGTTTAAGCTCATGGAGAGCGCTCGCACAATTAACTAATGAAGCAATATCTTTTGGAGATATTGCAAGTGCTTCGTAAAAATTTTCATAAGCACTTTCATAGTTGCTTTGCATGCTGTAAAGACATCCTAAATTGTATGGAATTTGGGCATCATTTTTGATGTATGTCTTTAAGCACTCAAATATTACTAATGCGTTTTTAACCCCTCCATTCTCTGCAAAATGAGTCGCTACTTCAAAAATAGCATTGGCAGCATTAATATCCTTTTGAAGAGCTACCCTTAGCATTGAATTGGCACTCTCAAAATTTTCAGCCTGAAAGGCTTGTATGGCTATTTGAAGAGGGTTCATAGCCGGCTATTTTATTATCAAAGCTCTTAAATGAACATTAATTTACAAAATAACTGGTCAGCCGCACAAAACAGTTTACGAAGGTAGATAGATGGGACCATTTTTTAAAAAATGGGGAGTGGGGGTATGGTGGGGGTCGGTTTCTAGAAAATCAAAAAGGGGTGCCCCTCTTTTATTGAAATGCGCCCTACTTTGCCGCCATGAACATCAAATTGCGCTTAGCTAATATGTTGATGGATTTGACCTTATATAACTCCTGCGCCATTCTTTTTTCAGGCCCAAATTTGGCCCGCTGAAGTTAATTTTATAATTTTTTTTACCTGACAGAATTTAGTTTTTCTTACTATTTTTAACGCTGCGCTAAGTCTCTATTTTTACTAGTCTTAATAATGAGCTCTTCTACATGGATAAAACTATGCTGGTCTTCTGTGATGCAAAGAAGGTTGTGGAAGATATGGTGAAGTCTGTCAGTTAATGCAGGCAAACTAAGTTCAGACTGTAGTGAATTAAGATGGCTAGTAAAACTTACTAGCCATTTTCTTATTCTCAAAGGCGAGAAGGCCAAATGAAATTCCTGAAATATTTTCTAGTCGCTTTTGCACTAATGCTTTCTCACAATAGGTGAAAAAATAACACTAAAGGCTGGCGAACCCCTCGTTGAACATTTTAAAGAGTGGCACTGTGGCTTAAATCCAGGGGCTGAAACGATTGACTTAGTCGTTGTCTACGCGGGAACGGTTGGAACCCTCCTAACGATTCGCGAGAAGTGATCCCCAGATTCAAGTGCATTAAATAAAAGTTCGCCTTCGAGAGGTTTTTTATTACCTTAATGTAAATTTCAATACCTCAGCTCTAAAAAATACCATTAGAACGAGAAAAAAATGAATCTCAAAAACCTCATCATCTAAAAGAAAGGATTGCACAAGGTCTAGTTAAAATGAGAAAGTGATAAAAGATGGTGGAATTCAGCCAAATTAATGATTAAGAGGCACCAATGCAAAACGCCTGGTCTTGTGAACCAGGCGTTTTAGTTTCTACAGCTTGATAGCTGGCGAAGTTAGGGGCAATTACATCATGCCACCCATTCCACCCATACCGCCCATACCGCCCATATCAGGCATGCCACCACCAGCGGAATCATCTTTTGGAGCTTCGCAGATTGCGCAATCAGTAGTCAACAATAAGGCGGCAACAGAGGCTGCATTAACCAATGCAGTTTTTGTTACCTTAGTTGGATCGATCACACCCTGAGCAACGAGGTCGCCATACTCACCAGTTGCTGCGTTATAGCCGTTATTACCCTTGCTGGCCAATACTGCATTAACAACTACACTGGCTTCATCACCTGCGTTAGAAACGATGATGCGAATTGGCTCTTCCATTGCGCGCAATACAATATTGATACCAGCATCTTGGTCAGCATTATCGCCTTTCAAGCCCTTGATACCTTGCATCGCACGTAACAAAGCAACGCCACCGCCAGGAACAATACCTTCTTCAACCGCTGCACGAGTTGCATGCAATGCATCATCAACGCGGTCTTTCTTTTCTTTCATCTCTACTTCAGTAGCAGCACCAACACGAATCACTGCAACACCGCCTGCTAACTTCGCAACACGCTCTTGCAATTTTTCTTTGTCGTAGTCGCTAGTCGCTTCTTCGATCTGGACACGGATGTTCTTCACGCGCGCTTCGATTGCTTTAGCATCGCCAGCACCATCAATGATGATGGTGTTTTCTTTGCCGATTTCGATACGCTTAGCTTGACCTAAGTGCTCAAGAGTTGTTTTCTCAAGTGTGAGGCCGATTTCTTCAGCAATCACAGTGCCACCAGTCAAAATTGCGATGTCTTCCAACATGGCTTTACGACGATCGCCAAAGCCTGGAGCCTTAACAGCGCAGGTCTTGATGATGCCGCGAATATTGTTCACAACCAAGGTTGCCAAGGCTTCACCTTCAACATCCTCTGCAATAATCAACAATGGACGACCAGACTTCGCTACTTGCTCGAGCACTGGGAGCAAATCACGGATGTTACTAACTTTCTTGTCAAACAAGAGAACGTATGGAGTTTCCAATACGGCAACTTGCTTTTCAGGTTGGTTAATGAAGTATGGGGAGAGGTAACCGCGATCAAACTGCATACCCTCAACAACTTCAAGCTCATCTTCCAAAGACTTACCATCTTCAACAGTGATAACGCCTTCTTTGCCTACTTTTTCCATGGCTTCAGCAATTCGCTGACCAATGCTTTGGTCGCTATTAGCCGAGATAGAACCAACTTGAGCGATTTCTTTAGTGGTTGTGCAAGGCTTGCTAATTTTCTTGAGCTCTTCGAGTGCCGCTGTAACCGCTTTGTCGATACCCCGCTTCAAGTCCATTGGATTGTGGCCTGATACTACGTATTTCATACCTTCGCGAACGATAGACTGAGCCAATACAGTAGCGGTAGTAGTACCGTCACCAGCGATGTCATTGGTTTTAGAAGCAACCTCCTTCACCATCTGAGCACCCATGTTCTGGAGCTTGTCTTTAAGTTCGATTTCTTTTGCTACGGACACACCATCTTTAGTGATGATTGGGCCGCCAAATGAACGCTCGATAACCACATTGCGACCTTTTGGTCCTAAAGTTACTTTTACTGCGTTAGCAAGAATATTTACGCCTTCTACCATCTTGGTACGGGCGTTATCTCCAAATACGACGTCTTTTGCTGCCATGATTGAATTCCTTTCTTAGGTAGCGATTACTTCTGTACAACAGCCATGATGTCTTCTTCGCGCATGACGAGAAGCTCATCGCTGCCGACCTTAACTGTTTGACCTGCATACTTGCCGAACAACACGCGATCGCCAACTTTGACGTCTGGTGCATTCAACTTGCCGCTGTCATCACGCTTGCCTGGGCCAACTGCCAATACTTCGCCTTGATCTGGCTTTTCAGCAGCAGCATCCGGAATGATGATTCCAGAGGCAGTTTTTGATTCTTGATCTAAACGTTTAATGATTACGCGATCATGTAAAGGACGCAGATTCATTCCTTCTCCTATGTTAGTAAGTGTTAACTAATTAAAAAACCAATATAAATCAATGTGATGCAATCTCTTAACGCGAAGGTAACAAACTATGGAGCTTAATTAGTTTGTTTTAGCACTCGCGTGTAAGGAGTGCTGATTATATAGGCCTGATTCTCGGGATTTCAAGAGCAAATTCATCTTAAATTTCAAATGGGTTGTCAGGCTTTCTATAATGGAGTCAGGCAAGTAGGTGATTTCCTACATATAAATAAGCCTTAAGCCCTTACCGCTCCAATCTGACCTGCCTAGACTGGCTATTCAATGACTGGAGAATGCTGATGAGCCCGAAATCCCGGCTGTACACGCTTGTAAAGGCCTGGAAGAACAAACCCTTCCAAGAAGTGCGCGATGCCTGTGGCCAGCCTTGGCTTGGTCTTAGCAGCGAAGCGCTCGAAGAACACCAATCCTGGTCCCAACGACAAGCGATTAGTAACGAACCCATTTTTAATAGCCAAGGAACTAAGCTGACGAGCTCTTTATTTACACCATTACTTACCGCCACTGAAACGCAGCTCCTTCGATTGTTCATGGAGGGGCTGGACACGATCACGTACTGGTACCGCAGTGGTCGGTTCATTCAGGGCATCCTGCCTTTGCCAGCGAAATACTTGGCATCTAGTAAGTTCATAGACGCTTTGAGCGATCTCATCCTCAACTCTAGGCTTCCAGTTGGGCTAGTGAGCTTAGGAGTTCAGAAGCTAAATGAAGCTGATTCCATCAATTCTTGTAACGAAGGCTTACTAAGAATGCGTCGCCTTGGAGTCCTCATTCATCTCCTACATTTTTCTGGCTCCAGCTTACAAATCCGCTGGATTGAGGAAATTGAGCCCGAGGGCATTCATATCGAGATAGGCCAATTCCGAACCAAGGGCTTGCCAAACGAAATGATGTCCCTTGACCAGAAATTTTACGCTCAAATCTATGCGAGCAACGTCACCCTGGTGAAGGATTTAGAGAATGTCATGGCAATCGGAGCACAACACTGCTATGGCGGACTCATGATGCCTCCGATAAGCCGACATCAAATGCTACACACCAGTGATAGCCGTATCGCTAAGGCCATTTTTTCGCTGCACCCTCATAAAAACCAAAACGGAGACAAGTAATGAGAAAACGCGTGATGTTGGTAGATGACCATCCAGCTATGCTGATGGCTTTAAAAAGTATGCTGCAGGATCAATTACTTTTTGAGATAGCAGGACAGGCACAGAATGGAGAAGAGTGCCTACGCTCAATCAAAGAAGTAAATCCCAATATGGTGATCTTAGATTTGGATATGCCCAAGACAGATGGGTTTGATGTCATACGCCGAATTGGCTTGATGCACCCAGAGGTCCGAATTCTGGTCCTCTCTAGTTTAGATGAGGCAGTCTATGGTGGCAGAGTTCGATCCTTAGGCGCACATGGTTTTGTTAATAAGACGGCTGGAGCTGATGTCATTTTGGCTGCATGCGTTGCCATCTCACAGGGATATACCTTTTTCACGCATGGGAAGAATGGCAATACCTCCCTGAGCGATAACGACAAATTGGCGCTGATATCCGATCGCGAGCTACAGGTCATGAAGTATCTTGGCAAAGGTAATACAAATCAGCAGATATCGGACTTGCTACACATTAGCAATAAGACGGTAGCAACCTATAAAACCAGAGTCTTCGATAAATTAGGTATTAACAATATTGCAGATTTGATCTTGTTCTGCCGCATGAATAACATCATCGAAAGCTAAAGACGGTATGCATCGATTCATATTGAAAAACATATTCGCACTCTTTTGTGTCTATGAGGGTCTGGTACATGCAGGCTCCTTTAGTGCGGTAGAACAATCATGGATCGATGCCCATCCAGTCGTACGATTTAGTATTCACGAAAAATATGCACCCTATCTCACGCCATCCAAAAATCAAGTGTCTGCAGGGCCTTTTCAGGTGCTACTATCAAAAATTGAAGAATGTACTCGACAGCAATACATACCAGTATGGAGAAAATCTGACTCGGAGGGATTAAGGCAGCTTGGCAAAGGCGAGGTAGATTTCATCATTGATCCGCCAAGCATTAATAACTATGTACTGCAATTTGGATCCCTCTCTGAGCCCATCTTTTGGGGGCATGATGCCGTTATCACCAAATCCTCAGGCAGACTAGATTCGCCTGATTTAAGGATTGCATACTTTGATCGGGGCCTTGAGAATGCACCCTCGAGCATTGATGGTCGCAGTGAGGGTAAAGAAATACGGTCCACGCATAACTTAATTCAATCCCTCATCAAAAATGATATCGAGGCACTAGTCATGCCTATTCGCTTGGCTCACCAACTTATACGCGAAACTTACAGTTCAGATCTAAAAATAGATGGTTTATACAGTCGGACTCCTTTTGCCTATCGCTGGCTAATCCCAGATCAAGATGCCCCTTTGCATGGTGTATTGAGCCACTTTCTAAGCGACCTAGATCCGATGGCCTCGCGCCAACTCTTTGCCTTAGGAATTGAAACTGAAGCAAAGTCAAACATCGCCCCCTGGCTCAGCGCTATCTTCGTCCTCCTAATTGGCGGGGCAATGTTTTACCAGCTCCAAAGAAAGTATTTCTATCAGAAACAAGCTGCTCTTGACCTATTGCACTCAAAAGAGGAGGCAGAAAAAGCGAATGCTGCCAAGTCTGCTTTTTTGGCAACTATGAGCCATGAAATTCGTACGCCGATGAATGCCATCTTGGGGGTTCAAGAGCTACTACTTAGTAGCGAGCAGTTTCCCAAAAAAGATAAACCACTATTAAAGAGTGCTCAAGCTTCTGCCGAATCTCTTTTGGGTATGCTGAATCAGGTATTGGATATTTCTAAGATTGAAGCTGGCAAGCTTACCCTGAATCTGGAGCCTTGCAATCCTCATCAATTGATCATGGATATTCATGCAGCATTTTCAACAGTTGCTAAGAAACAGAATCTACTACTCCACACTTCAGTTGATCCCAGAATCGCGGAAGTACTCATGATTGATTCCTTGCGCCTAAGACAAATTCTTCAGAACTTACTGAGTAACGCAATCAAATTCACTACCGAGGGTGAAGTCTACTTTTCTATTACCGTCCTGGCAGATGATCACGCGGGTCAATTACTTGAATTCAGGGTCATCGATACTGGGGTAGGCATGGGGAGCGAGCAAATTAAATTAGCCCTACAAGCCTTTGAACAATTACCCGCTACTCAAGATTCCCATCTATCGGAGCAAACAAGGGGGACTGGCCTTGGGCTCACTATTACCAATCACCTAGTAAACTCCATGAATAGCCATCTCTATTTTGATAGTGCTCCAGGCTTTGGAAGTAATATCCACTTTTCAGTAGCACTTCCCAGAACTAGTGTTGCGGCTCCACGGGGTCCAGGCTTTGATTCGTCTAGACCTTCATCTAGGACCTTGGTGTCGAAAAAATCCGGGCAAAAAAACTGCGATATTTATGCTTTGGTGGTTGAAGACCACCCAGCTAGTCGCCAAATTTTATCGCTACAGTTAGAAGCGCTTGGGATCAATACTTGTGTTTGTGAGAACGCTACTGTTGCGCTAGAGTTAATCAAAGACCATCATTTTGATCTGATGCTGACAGATCAATCGATGCCTGGTATGCAGGGCTCCGAATTAGCCAAACAAATTCGATCCCTAGGCAACCGTAACTTAATCATTATTGGCGTCACTGCTGATATTTACGCTCTAGACTCACGTCATCAATTTTTATCCTCTGGCATGAACGGAGTACTGATCAAGCCACTCAGCTTAGGCGCTCTTGAGAATGAGCTCATGCGCTACTTTGAGTCCAGCCAAAATTCCATCTGCACCGATGAGCCTTATTCATTTGATGCCTTCTCTAATCTCATCAAAAATGATCCTCACCAAATCATTGTGATATTGGAAGAAATCGAAAAAGTTCACCTGGAGACCTTGATTCAATTGCGCTCAGACAATAATCATGCCCTAACTAATGAAGCCCATTTTCAGAGCCTAGTTCATAAAGTCAAAGGTGGGTCACAACTATTACAGGCTAATGAATTTATCGATGCCTGTAAATCACTTGAAGTTGAGGGGCCTCTGTTAGAACGTATTGAACGATTCATAGCCCTTCTAGAAAAACAAAATCAAACTATCAAGGCTTATAAGAAAAGATATCACCGGTGATTTTGGGTCGTTATAAGCTGATGTGCGACAAGGTTTATCCTATTGGAAATGCATACCCAAAATTCCTCACTCATAATCGCCACCCTGTTAGCCAATCTATCAGCATGTTTGCTATTCAGCCCACAAGTGCATTCTGCTGAATCGACCTCCCAAGATGCTGCAATTCGGTACATACCTAAGGCTGTAGCTGTAAGCCTTGAAAAGAATCAGATTCCCAAAGAGGCGATCAGTATTTCAGTGGTAGAAATTGAGCTAGAGCGTCCAGGAAAAGTGAAGGCAAAAACAGAATTAGACTGGCGCTCCAAGCAGGCCATGAATCCAGCCTCGACTATGAAGCTCATCACCACCCTAACAGGCTTGGATATGCTGGGCCCTCAATATCGTTGGCGTACAAATATCTATACCGATGGATTCATTCGTCAAGGCATCCTTAAGGGTAATCTGTATTTACAGGGTACCGGCGATCCAAAGCTAGTTCCAGAAGAACTCGCCAAAATGATGAAGGCGATACAAAATCTAGGTATCCAAAAAATTGATGGCAACCTATTCTTTGATAGAAGTGCCTATGCTCCCAGCGTGATGGAACACAATACAATTGATGGCGAATCTCTACGTGCCTACAACGTGCCTCCCGATCCCCTGCTATATGCTTTTAGAACCCTTGCATTTCAACTAAGTAAATCGCGCACTGCCGACTTTATTGATATTAGCTACACTCCACCTCTATCCCAACTCAAAGTAATTAATCAAATGCAATTGGTTAATCAATCTTGCGATAGCTGGAAAAGTAATATTCGCTTTAATTTAGATCCCGAGGGCGATAGAGCCATCACCAACCGACTCATCACTGCGCAGTTCTCTGGCAGCTTTCCAAATACTTGTAAAGGCGTGAACTACAACGTCGTTGCTTTAGATGCCAACACTTTTCTGACTCAAGGATTCACTGCAGCCTGGGAATTGGCAGGTGGAACTTGGACTCAAGCACCCACCGGCAAGTCTGCTACCGTTCCCCTAGCGGCGCGAATGCTGCTGCAGTTTGAGGGAATTCCTTTAGCTGATGACGTCCAAGATATTAATAAGTATTCCAATAACGTCATGGCTAGACAGCTGATGCTGACTTTAGCTCTGGAGAAGATGGGTAAACCGGCGAGCACTGAAAATGGGGAGCTCGTCATTCAGAGTTGGCTAAAGGGTTTAGGGCTTCAGTTCCCAGAACTCGTAATTGAAAATGGCTCCGGTCTATCACGTAATGAGGCAATCTCAGCTGAGCATATGAATCAACTATTAGTTGTAGCTCGCAACTTATCCGTAGCGGAAACGTTTTACAACAGCCTACCGATTGCGGGTACAGATGGTACGATGCGCAATCGGCTGATGGCACATTTACGGAAATTTCTGCACTTAAAGAAAAAACCTGAGGCTCGAATCAAAACAGGATCACTTGCTGATGTCAGGGCTATATCAGGCTATGTAATGAGTAAGTCTGGAAAGATGTATGCGGTGACCTCATTCATTAATCACCCCAATGCGTGGAGAGGTTTAGACGCGCATGATCAACTTTTATCGTGGCTACTTGATGATGGTCCAGAACCAAAACACGCTCGCTGAAGTCGATCTCGGACGCCATCCCACTCTTCGCCTGCTGGCGGTTCTGGATACAGAATCAAATCCCAGCCCTGCTGATCTAAATCTCGCAAAGATCGATATAAACGACTTGCAAATGTAGCGCTATCACTAGGCACAATCACCTCCTCAAAATGCACGGATGGATGCCCATCTTCGCCTAACGAAGAGTCTGAATCCCATACGGCAACCGCCACTCTTGACTTGATATCGGGGAATTCACTAAGCGCATCCAAGACTCTGCCTGGTGCATACATTCTCAAAGAGGTTGTCGGAGCGTAATGAGCTCGTAGGCTGCCAGAGACTCTTGGTGTATCGCTATTCTGTTTTATTGAGCCAAGCTCACTAGGTAAGTAGACTTTGATACCAGTCTTGCTAAAAATTTCTCCGGGAGTAATGAGGCCTGGCCGCAACAAGATCGGATGATCACCGGAAGATAGATCAATAATGGTCGACTCAATCCCAACTTCGCAATCACCGCCATCTAAAATCATCAAGTCCAATATATCCTCAAACTCACTTCGCACGTCGGCAGCACTTGTGGGAGATACTTTTCCGAAACGATTGGCCGATGGAGCAACCACCCCACCCTTAAACCTCCGAAGCAACTCTTGTGCAATCGGATGGGCAGGTGCACGAATCGCAACGGTATCCTGACCACCAGTCAGTTCATTTAAAACACTTTTATCTTTTTTAAAGACTAAGGTCAGTGGGCCCGGCCAAAAAGCTTGAATAAGTTTGAGGGCATCTTCTGATAAATCCCTTACCCATGGCGCTAGCACTGGCACCCAATCAACTTGAGCTTCATCGAACTTATCGGGGGCCGCCAAGTGCACAATCAGCGGGTGATTAGATGGCCTGCCCTTAACGGTAAAAATCTGTTTAATTGCTTCAGGGTTTTTAGCATCCGCTCCTAAGCCATAAACCGTCTCGGTCGGAAAGGCGACCAAACCACCGTCTCGTAGAGTTTGTACTGCTTCTTTAATTACCGCAGTTGTATGCAATACGCTACCATCACCAGACATTGCTAGGGCTCGATCCCTAATTCAACAGCGACCACCGCACAATTATTACGCGCTTGGCTAAGTGACTCGCCTAAACAATTAATATGCCCCATCTTGCGACCGATGCGTGGATCGGACTTGCCATATAGATGTAACTTGGCATCCGGGTGAGAGAGCGCCTTATCCCAAGCGGGTTCTCTTGCCTTATCTTCGCTACCCTCGTACCAAAGATCGCCCAAAATATTGAGCATAGAGACAGGGGCTAGCAAGCGTGTGTCACCCAGGGGTAACCGAGCCATACTTCTAACCTGTTGCTCGAACTGACTGCTGACACAGGCATCCATGGTGTAGTGACCAGAGTTATGGGGACGCGGGGCAATTTCATTTGCAACAATATCTCCGCCTTTTAGAACGAAGAACTCTACACATAAAACACCCACGTAATCAATCTTACGAATCAGCGCTTTAGCAGCTTCAATCATTTTTTTCTCTTGTCCAGGCTTAAGTGATGGCGCTGGCACAGTAGAGGTATGCAATATACCGTTGCGGTGAATATTTTGAGATACAGGATATGCCACTACAGCATCATCATATCCACGAACCACCAAAGCAGATACCTCAAAATCTAAATCCATGCGCTTTTCAAGAACACAAGGCACTTTTCCTAACCCTACCCAAGCTGCAACTAAGTTACTAGAGTCATAAACAGTAATTTGACCCTTGCCGTCATAACCCATTCGTGCAGTTTTCAGAATACCTGGGAATAGGTCGGCTGGCACATGCTCAATATCAGCATCATGCTCAATAACACAGTAAGGTGCAGGGCCAATATTGGTCTCAGATTTCCAGGTGGCTAAGAACTTTTTCTCAGCAACGCGGTTTTGAGCCAATGAAACGCAACTACTGCGAGGCGCTACAAAGACACCTAAAGACTCCAGCTCATCCAAGGCTTGCGCTGGAACATTTTCAAATTCGGTGCTGACAGATTTACACAGGGCAGCCATCTCTTTTAAAGCAGCAGAGTCTGTGTAATCAGCCTGAATGAATTTTTCCGCAATCGATCCAGCAGGACTGTCCGATCCAGGATCAAGAACGCAGACCTTGTACCCCATGGCTTGAGCGGCTTGTGTAAACATTCGCCCCAATTGACCACCACCCAATATTCCCAAATATGAGCCCGGCAAAATAGGCTCCATACGATCTGCCATCTGATTAATATCCAGGCAAATTCATGGAACGCGCGGTATCGGACTGCTTCGCACGAAACTCTTCTAACTGTTTTGCTAAGGCAGAATCGTTGACTGCCAAATTAGCAATCACGTGCAGTGCTGCATTTGCAGCCCCTGCCTCACCAATGGCAAATGTCGCAACTGGAATGCCTTTTGGCATCTGAACAATGGAATAGAGAGAGTCCTCTCCGCGCAAATACTTACTGGCAACTGGGACGCCATAAATAGGCACAATGGTTTTTGATGCCAACATTCCCGGTAAATGCGCAGCGCCACCAGCACCAGCAATGATGGCTTTTAGACCATTCTTGGAGGCATTCTCGGCGTAGGCAAACATGTCATCTGGCATACGATGGGCAGATACCACCTTGGCCTCATGAACAATACCAAATTGCTCCAGTATTTGAGCGGCGTGTTGCATGGTATCCCAATCTGAATTGGATCCCATTACTATTCCGACTACCGGCTTTTTGCTCATTTACCTCTCCAAATGCCCTGATTTACATCGTTAATCTAACTAAGAAGCTATTATCCCAGCCTTTTTTAGAGCCCCAAGGAAATTAGGCATTAGTGAGGCGAGCGAGGGCTTCGCGGTACTTTTGCGCTGTTTTATCAATAACATCTACTGGCAACGCAGGTGCTGGTGCGGTTTTTGGCCAAAGCCTACCCTCGACCATGGCCGTTTCGAGCCAATCCCGAACAAATTGCTTGTCATAGGAAGGGGGGTTTGCGCCCACATGATAGGTTTCAGCCGGCCAAAATCGAGAAGAATCGGCAGTAAGGATTTCATCCATCAACACCAACTGGCCAGCATCATCCAAACCAAATTCAAACTTGGTATCAGCAATGATGATGCCGCGAGTCGCGGCGTATTCCGAAGCCTCTTTGTATAAGCGAATACTGACCTCACGAATTTGATTGGCTAACTTCTCACCAATCATCTCGATGACTTTGTCAAAGGATATGTTTTCATCATGCTCACCTAACTCTGCTTTAGCGGCAGGCGTGAAAATAGGTTCAGGCAACTTCTGTGCATTTTCTAAACCTGCTGGCAATGTGATGCCGCAAACCTTGCCAGTTTCTTTGTAATCCTTCCAACCACTACCAGCTAGGTAACCACGCACTACCGCTTCAACCAAAATTGGCTTCAGTCGTTTGGCCACTACTGCACGACCTTTAACCTGATCCACCTCATCGGCAGGCACAACGCTTTCAGGATCAATGCCCGTCAAGTGATTAGGAATTACGTTAGCTAACTTAGCAAACCAAAAGTTGGCCATTTGGTTAAGCACAATACCCTTTTCGGGAATAGGCTGACCCATCACTACGTCAAATGCAGACAAGCGATCCGTAGTGATCATGAGTAGCTTGTCATCACCCAATGCGTAGACATCACGCACTTTCCCTTTGGAGAGCAAAGGCAATGACTTAATAGAGGTGGCATACAAAGCTGGCATAGTTACTTCACTTCACGATCTGGGCTAATTTGCCACTCTTATACAGCTCAGCCATTTTTTCCAGGGGAATGGGCTTAATTTTAGATGCTTGGCCTGCGCTACCAAAGGCATTAAAACGTGCGATACATACCTTCTTAGCTGCTTCACGCGCAGGCTTTAAATAATCACGTGGGTCAAATTTGCTCGGGTTCTCAAACAGATAGCGACGGATCGCGCCAGTCATCGCCAACCGAATATCAGTATCAATATTGATCTTGCGAACACCGTTCTTAATACCTTCTTGAATTTCTTCAACCGGCACACCATAAGTTTCTTTCATATCGCCACCAAACTCACGAATCTCGGCGAGCAGCTCTTGCGGAACGCTTGACGAACCATGCATCACTAAATGCGTATTCGGAATCCGTGTATGAATCTCTTTAATACGCTCGATTGCCAAGATGTCACCAGTGGGCTTCTTAGTAAACTTATATGCGCCATGGCTAGTGCCAATAGCAATCGCCAAGGCATCGCACTGTGTAGCCTTTACAAAATCAGCCGCTTGCTCAACGTCTGTTAGCAATTGCTCGCGCGTCATTTTGCCATCAGCACCATGACCATCTTCTTTATCACCCTGCATAGTCTCCAAAGAACCAAGAACGCCTAGCTCAGCCTCAACAGTAACCCCAATAGAGTGAGAGAACTTCACCACCTCTCTAGACACATCTACGTTGTATTCATAACTAGCAACAGTTTTGCCGTCAGCCTCTAAAGAGCCGTCCATCATCACACTAGTAAAGCCACTCTTAATAGCAGCCATACACACTGCTGGACTTTGGCCATGGTCTTGATGCATTACGACTGGAATATGTGGATAAGCTTCAACTGCCGCAGAAATTAAATGACGCAAGAAAGATTCACCAGCATATTTACGAGCACCGGCAGATGCTTGCATGATGACCGGAGAATCTGCCTCATGAGCAGCCTCCATGATCGCCGTGACTTGCTCTAAATTGTTAACGTTAAATGCTGGCAAGCCATAGCCATTTTCAGCAGCATGATCCAAGAGTTGTCGTAAAGATACTAAAGCCATGATGACCTCTTAATTAGAAATGTTAGTGATAAAGAATTTGAAGGGTTATGCTCTAAAGTGAATTACTTCACCTGAATAATCTTGAGTGAATTGGTGCCTCCAGGCTCGCCCATAGGCTCACCCGAAGTCAGCACCACCACATCACCCTGCTTCACTGCGCCTACCTTCTTCAAGCAATCTTCTACCTCCTTCAATGCAGTATCACGTTGCTTGGTGTAATCCAGTCCAATGGGAAATACATTGCGATAGGTGCTCAAGGCACGCTGAGTTGCAATCTTGGAAGTTAAGGCAAAGATAGGTAAGTGAATATTGTGACGACTCATCCACACCGCAGTAGATCCCGAGTCAGTCAAAGCGGCGATAGCATTGGCATTGAGATGATGTGCCGTAAATAGCGCGCCCAAAGCAATCGTTTGATCAATACGTGTGAAGGTTTGATCTAGGAAATCAGTGTCCAGCTTTACACGATCCGACTTTTCGGCTTCAACGCAAATCTCAGCCATTGCTTTAATCGTTTGTACAGGATACATACCGGCTGCAGATTCTGCAGATAGCATGACGGCATCAGTACCGTCCAATACTGCATTAGCTACGTCGCTCACCTCAGCTCGGGTAGGCACTGGAGCATTGATCATGGACTCCATCATTTGTGTTGCTGTAATCGTAAATTTATCAGCCTCGAGCGCGAGTTTAATCATACGCTTTTGTAAAGCAGGGACAGCAGCATTACCAACCTCAATAGCTAAGTCACCACGCGCGACCATAATGCCATCGCTCTCTGCGATGATGCTATTTAACGCATCTGGCTCGATCGCTTCAGCGCGCTCAACTTTAGCAATGGTACGAACCTTACCAACACCATGCTTAGCACTTGCAGCATCTGCCAACTTACGGGCATAGGCCATGTCTGCGCCATCTTTTGGAAAGCTGATCGCTAGAAAATCTACGCCCATCGCAATTGCTGCATCCAAATCTGAAATATCTTTTTCTGTCAGCGCTGGCGCGGTCAAACCACCGCCAGCACGATTAATGCCTTTGTTATTAGAGAGCGGTCCACCCTGCTCTACCAGAGTAAAGATTTCTCCACCCTTAACACTCTCTACGCGAAGAACAACCAAGCCATCATTTAATAAGAGGCGATCGCCAGGCTTGACATCTTGTGGCAACTCTTTGTAATCCAAGCCTACGCGCTCTTGACTACCAAGCTCACAGGCAACATCTAGAATAAATTGCGCGCCTTCTTTCAAAAGAATTTTGCTATCGACAAATTTACCTACGCGAATTTTTGGGCCCTGAAGATCAGCCATGATGCCAACCTCCTTACCAACTTCTGCAGAAATACTGCGAACTAAATCATGACGTGCTTTGTGGTCAGGAACCGTACCATGAGAAAAGTTCATCCTGACAACATCTACGCCTGCACGAATCATCTCGCGCAATACTTCAGGCTTTTCCGACGCAGGTCCTAGCGTGGCAATGATCTTTGTTGCTCTCAACATATTTATTCTTTCGCTCTTTCAGCCAATACTGCAAAGGCTGGCAGGGTCTTACCTTCCAAGAACTCCAAGAAGGCGCCACCGCCAGTTGAGATGTAATCCACTTGATTCTCAATACCGTACTTCGCAATTGCCGCCAAGGTATCACCACCACCAGCAATTGAAAATGCAGGTGAATGGGCAATTGCTGCTGCCAACATCTTAGTGCCACCGCCAAACTGATCAATTTCAAATACGCCCAATGGGCCGTTCCAAACAATCGTGCCAGCATGCGCCAACATGATCGATAAACGCGCGGCAGTTTTAGGGCCAATATCTAAGATCATGTCGTCTTCTGCAACTTGATCTGCAGGAACACGATTTGCACGCGCTAATGGAGAAAGTTCGTTCGCAACAACTACGTCTTCAGGAATGGGAACATGCGCACCGCGCTTTTCCATAATCTCCATAATTTCTCGCGCCTCATTCACCAAGTCTGGCTCCGCCAAAGACTTACCTATTGGCAAGCCTTTAGCCAACATAAAAGTATTGGCAATGCCACCGCCAACAATTAACTCATCTACCTTGTCAGCTAAAGCCTTTAGGATAGTGAGTTTCGAAGATACCTTAGAGCCAGCAACAATCGCTATAAGAGGGCGCTTAGGACTTGCGAGTGCACGACTCAATGCGTCTAGCTCTGCCGCCATTAGGGGCCCAGCACAGGCAATCGGTGCAAATTTCGCGACACCGTGGGTAGTTGCTTCGGCACGGTGAGCAGTACCAAAAGCATCATTGACATACACATCACACAGAGCGGCAATCTTCTTGGCCAACTCATCATTATTCTTTTTCTCGCCCACATTGAGACGACAGTTCTCCAGCAATACCAATTCGCCTGGATTCACTTCAAAGCCACCATTTACCCAATCGCTGATAAGCGGGACTTTTCTATTTAGAAGGGCTGCAATTCTATCCGCCACTGGAGCCAAACTATCTTCAGGTTTAAATTCACCCTCAGTTGGACGACCTAGATGAGAAGTCACCATCACCGCCGCTCCGGCATCTAAACACATCTGAACCGCTGGCATGGAAGCTCTAATTCGGGTGTCTTCCGTAATATTGCCGACATCATCCTGAGGCACATTGAGATCGGCGCGAATGAAAACCCGCTTTCCTTTGAGAAGACCTGCTGCTGCTAGTTCACTAAGGCGTTTTACTTTAAAGAGAGATTCCGGCATGAGAATGGGCAAAGTTAATGATTTATGGGCAATGCTCCATTCTAAATCGTCTGGACTTCCCGCCCCAAAGGAATTGGGCTGCCTAGCTTCGCTCCCTGCTCTACAATAAAGGCTGGGATGCTTTAAAAGGCAGAGGGGCCTAAATCCCCGGCTGGCGTCCTGTTTTACCGAATTCAGTTACCCAATTTATTACTTATTAAAAGGTAGAAAAAATGTCGATGTCTGACCGCGATGGCTTTATTTGGTCCGATGGGAAGCTTGTTCCCTGGCGTGAGGCCAATATTCATGTGCTAACCCACAGTCTCCACTATGGTATGGGGGTATTTGAAGGTATTCGCGCCTACAAAACTCCCCAAGGCACCGCCATTTTCCGCCTTCCAGAGCACGTTAAGCGCCTTTTTAATGGAACTAAAATTTTCCAGATGAATATGCCATGGACCCCTGAGCAAATCACTAGCGGCATTATTGAGGTTGTTAACAGCAATAAGCTGGAATCTTGCTATATCCGCCCAATTATCTTTATTGGCTCTGAAAAACTCGGCATCTCACCAAAAGGTAATAGCATCCATACGGCGATCGCTGCCTGGGAATGGGGCGCCTATTTGGGGGAAGATGGCCTTAACAAGGGTATCCGCGTTAAAACCTCCTCATTTACTCGCCATTTCGTGAACTCCTCGTTAGTGCGTGCCAAGGCGTCTGGCTATTACATCAACTCCATTTTGGCCAACCAGGAAGTTACTGCCAATGGCTACGATGAAGCACTTTTATTGGATACAGAAGGTTATGTTTCTGAAGGTTCCGGTGAAAACGTATTCATGGTGTGCGATGGGATTGTTTACACCCCGGATCTCGCTTCATGCCTAGATGGCATAACCCGTGACTCCATTATTGAAATCGTAAAAGACCTTGGTCTCGAATTACGTGAAAAACGTATTACCCGTGATGAGGTCTACTCCGCTGATGAAGCTTTCTTTACTGGCACCGCTGCTGAAGTAACGCCGATTCGTGAACTGGATGACCGCACTATTGGTGACGGTAAACGCGGTCCAATTACTGAGCGAATCCAAAAGACCTATTTTGATGCGGTGTACGGCAGAACTGATAAGTACAAATCTTGGTTAACTTACGTTAAGTAATAGGGAATCAGAGAATGAGTGAAGCTCAAGTTGTCATGGTTGACGGCAATGCAGATTTGCCTTTGCATTGCCCAACCAATAAAACCCCTAGCTGGAATTCACATCCACGTGTATTCCTAGATGTTGCTGAGACGGGTTGGGCGAAGTGTCCTTACTGTGGCACTGAGTACAAGCTCATTCCTGGTACCGAGCCTCACGGGCATTAATCCTATGGGCACCCTAGAGCGGGGTGCCGTGTCGGGATACCTCATATGAATCGTATTCTGATCATCGCCCCCAACTGGATTGGTGATGCTGTAATGTCGCAGCCGCTGCTGTTGAATCTCAAAGCTATTTACCCGCAGTCTCAAATAGATGTCCTAGCAAGTCCCTGGGTTACACCGATTTATCGTGCCTGCGCAGAAGCCCATGAAGTCATTGAGGCTCGCCTAGAGCACAAGCAATTGCAATGGGGCTTACGCAAGCAACTCGCAAAGCAACTCAAATTAAATCAATATGATGCTTGCTTTGTTCTACCTAATAGCTTGAAATCTGCCCTCATCCCTTGGCTCGCCAATATTCCACTACGCATTGGCTATCGTGGAGAGATGCGCTTTGGGCTAATCAATTTTGCTTTGGATAATCCTAGCAAACTACATCGTCCGCCGATGGCAAATCATTACCTTGCGCTCTGCAATGTCATAGATCATGCAGAAGAGATTGATACCAATCAGCCCGTGGATCCGAAGCTAAACCTCTCACTTTCAGCCAAACAATTTATCAGCACTAAGCTGCAAGCAGCCGCGATCGATGAAAAATCGATCTATGTGCTTTGCCCAGGCGCCGAGTACGGAGCAACAAAACGCTGGCCCATCGAGCACTTCGCTACTCTAGCTCAGCAGTTAATCGTCAATGAGGCAGATGCTCAAGTGATTCTTCTAGGCAGTAAAAGTGATCATGCTTTAGGTGAGCGCATCAGGACTCAAAAAAGCAATACCCTGAAAATACATAACTGGTGCGGCGAGACTTCGCTTGACGAAGCGATTGCACTCATTGGTATGAGTAAAGCCTTAGTCAGCAATGACTCCGGTTTAATGCATATCGGCGCTGCATTAAAGATTCCTCAAGTAGCCATCTTTGGCTCAAGCGATCCGCACCATACTCCACCGCTATCTGATAAAGCTAAAGTGATTTGGCTTAACCTGCCTTGTAGTCCTTGCCACAAAAGAGAATGTCCATTGGGACATCTCAAATGCCTAAAAGATATTTCGCCAGCCACCGTATTGGGCGCCATTCAGACACTTCGTTAATTTTGTAGCGTCATATATTGAAAGTAAGCCATGTCAAAACTAGCCAGACTATTTCATAACGCAGACGAAGTAGTAGATGCTTGGCGTGATGCCTTAAAACATCGCGATGTCAAAGGCGCTTTGGCGATCTGGTTAGATGATGACTCGATTACTTGCGTACTCCCAGAAGGTCAGCGCCTAAGTGGTCATGCAGAAATTCGGGCAGGCTTGGAGCGCCTCTTGGCAAAACAAGCACTTTTTTTAGAACCTATTGCCTGTATTAGCCACTCTATTTTAGGTGCTGCAATATACGACACTACTGAAGCAGTACATCTACGTGATGATCAAATTGAAACGGAGTTCTTTCTCAACATCACTTTAGTTTTACTACAAGATAGTCAAGGCTGGCGAATTGCTCACTTGCATGCAAGTCATTCTACTGAGGATACTTTTGATGCACCATCGACTCCACACGGTCTACATTAATTCATGACGATCAAAAAATTACTGTCTCATGGATGAGCAAGTACTTAGGTCGCTAATTAAGTGGCCCAATGTACCACACTGCTTTGGCTGGCTAGCACTTGATCGTCGAGGCCAATGGCGCATGCGTGATGAATTTGCGCAAGCCAATCAATTAGCCGGGACCATTATTCAGCATACAGCCCTCAATGATTTCATTTCCAGAAATTATGCATGCGACTCTCTGGGTAGATATTTTTTTCAAAATGGTGCTCAAAGGGTATTTATCACACTGGATGCCACGCCATGGATTGCCAGAATGATTCCCAGCGAAAGCGGCATACAACTATTAAATCAGTGTGGCGGAAAGATAGAGCCACAAAGTGCCCTAATTGATGAAAAGGGTAACGTCTACATCACCGGATCAATTACACAATCGCTATCTGATCAAATCGATAAGACGATATTCACTAGAACTGCATTGACATCAGTTGCGTTACTGCACGATCATGATTTAGATATTTTCTCAGAGCAATCCACAGTCCATGAAGATGCCTGCAGCTTTAGAGGTTTATGGTTATGGAGTGGGAAAAAAATTCCAATAGAACCCATCCACTCAATTGAACTCAGTGAACGCTTTCATTTTGTGAAAGCGCCTAGAAATTAATTAGCCGGGCATATTTTTACCCTGCTCCTTCAACTCCTCTTGGTATTGCTTTTGCATTTCACGTAAGCGTGCATCAATACTGGATGCCTGATAAAAATCTGCCCCTCCAGACGATCTTGCAATCTTGAGCTGTTCGATTGCTGAGGGCCAAGCACCCTCAAGTGCATACTTTTCTCCTAGTGCGTAATGGCGCATCGGCACATTTTTTGCCTGATCATAGGCATTCGAAAGCATGCTCCACCAAACTACTTCGTTTGGCTGCAATCTGGTGCGCGCTCTCAACCAGTTAATCGCATCATTAGTGCGCCCTAGTTTCAGGTAGGCACTCATCATCGCCGCACCAGCAGCATAGGACTGTGGATAGGCCTTTAAAGTCGCTTGAGCAATTTGCAAAGCCTCATCACCCTTGCCTCTAGCTAACGCTAACTCGGAAGCTGTAATATCCAAAGATAAGCTTTGTTGCAGTATCGGTGATCCTGGCGCACTAGCACCATTGGCTAGATTACGCGCTTGCTGCAAATAGCTTGCAGCTTGATCAAACTTCCCCTGTTTTTGAGCAACTAGCGCAAGTCCATAAAAACCCTCCATTTGCTTGCCAGGACTAGATTGCTTACTCAAAGATTCAAAGATATTTTTTAAGTCATACATCTGGCTCGAACTTCCAGACTGCTCCATGCGAGCACGTGCTTTTATAAAATAAAACTCTAGTGCTGTCGGCACATTTCTATTGGCGACATTACGAGCACGATCTTGCATGTCCGCAATACGATCCGTTGTTAAGGGGTGAGTACGTACATAGGATGGAACACCGTTATCCATAATTCCGGTAGCTTTTTGTAGGCGCTGAAAAAACCCCGGGGCGCCATTTACGTCATAACCACTTGCCGCCAGGATCTGAAAACCGATACGGTCAGCCTCGCGCTCAGCATCTCTTGAATAAGAAAGCTGGTTATTCACGGCCACTGCTTGACCACCCTGCATCAGACCAGCAGCTGCGCCTGGATTACGTGAAGCAGCTAAGGCACCCAATAATATGCCCGCAAGAGCGATCATCGTATTAGTAGTCTGCCTATCCATCTGGCGAGCCAAGTGGCGTTGTAAAACGTGGCCAGTCTCGTGACCCATAACTGAGGCAACTTCAGAGTCTGTTTCGGCACTAACTAGTAGCCCCGTATGAAAACCAATAAATCCACCAGGTAAGGCAAATGCGTTAATACTGCTGTCTTTAACTGCGAATACTTCAAAGTTATAGGCGCCACTACCTAGCTCATTAGCGCCAGCCAATTGCAAACGTTTTGCTGCTTGTAATAAGCGTCGCTCCATTTGATTTAAATAATCATAGATTGGTAAATCATTGGAATAATCTACATCTGGACGAATCTGGCGCATGATCATTTCGCCATACTTTTTCTCATCCAAGCGGCTTAAACTATCACCACCAGGATCGCCCATATCTGGGAGCACAAAACTTGGTTGAGTTTGGGGTGTATTACGTGCTGGTAGGTTAGAGGAGCGGGCATCAGGCGACTGCACAGCTCTGCCCAAATTTTGAAAAGCTGCTGACTCACCTTGTACCGATACATCGCCCGTGATTGGTGAAGGTACAGGTCCAGCCGCGTAGACAAAGCCGGCACCAGGGCAAGCTAAGGCCAAAATGAGCTGGCTAGCCAAAATTCGCTTAAATATCGATGATTTTTGTGATGTCTTTATGACTTTCATCCCTATATGGTAAAACTTATCCCATGAACAAACTAACTCATTTTGATGCCAGCGGGCAAGCCCATATGGTCAACGTTGGGGACAAGCCCAATACGCATCGTCTTGCCATTGCTACAGGCAGAATCACTATGCTGCCAGAGACCCTGAGCATGATTGAAGCAGGAACCCATAAAAAAGGGGATGTTTTGGGTATTGCCAGAATTGCAGGCATTCAGGCATCTAAAAAGACGCCGGATTTAATCCCGCTGTGTCACCCATTAGCCCTAACACATGTAAGCCTTGATTTTGCTCTGAACAAAGAAAGCAGCAGCATTACCTGCCAAGTGAGAGCCGAGACCACTGGCCCTACTGGCGTCGAAATGGAAGCTCTCACCGCAGTCCAAGTCGCCCTACTCACAATCTACGATATGGCCAAAGCCGTTGATAGAGGTATGGTGATGGGGGAGGTAAAACTACTTGAGAAGAATGGCGGTAAGTCTGGGGAGTGGAAAGTAGCCGAGTAGTCCGAAACTATTGAATCTTTCAACCCCCCAAAATCTTCCTAGCAGATGGATATATGGTCTACCGGCAAATCTGCCTGATAACACTCATACATTTTGGAATAAGCAGTTTCCAGATTTTTAGTAAACAGTGGGGTATTAAATAA